>CAVXZK010000011.1:0-294521 GCA_963766365.1 uncultured beta proteobacterium | reverse complement strand
TCGGCCAGCAGGCCGACGTTGGCCACGCTGCCCTCGCTGTCCAGCGCCTGCAGCGCGATACCCGCCTTGCGTGCGCGTGCGATCAGCGATTGCGCCACTTCGGCATAGGCGCCGTCGCCGGGCCCGCCCGCAGAACCAGGGTGTCGGCAGCGCGCGCCAGCCTCGCCTGCGCGGTGCGGTAGGCGGTCTCGATCTCCTGAGTCACGATGGCCTGACGCTGTGCCTGCGTCAGCATGGTCTGTCCCGGTGCGGCATCCAGCAGCGAACCCAGGCTCTCCAACGCCAGCTCGGCTGGCGTGGGCAGCGGGCCTTCGCGCGGGCGCGGACGCACCGCGGCACCGGCCGCTGCCGGCTGATCGAGCTCGGTCATCTCCAGCAGCAGCGCCGAGGGCAGCAGCGTCCAGGACTTGCCCGGCTCGGCGGCGAAGGCGGCGCTGCCGTACACGCCGATCAGGTCGCCGGCGCGGTTGCCATCGGCATTGAGCCCGAACACGCCCTGCGCACCAGCGCCGAGCAGGCTGGCCAGCGTGGCTAGGTTGTGCGTGTCCCACTGCGTGAAGTCGTAGTCGCGCAGCAGCTTCATCTCGGCGTTGAAATACACCAGTCGCCCGGGTTGGCCGGTGAGGCGCTGCGAGCCGGCGCGGCGGAACTTCTCTATCTGCAGCACGCCGCTGCCCAGCGCAGCGTCAATCTGCTGCTGCATCGCCTCGCGCACGGCCGGCGCTTCGGGCTGGTGGTCGCAGCCGGCCAGGCCGAACAGCCCGAGCAGTATCGAGGCCGCGGCCAAGCGGCGCAGCGCGTTCACCAGCTGAACCATGGCAGCAGCAGAAAGACCTGGATGATCAGCGCGTTGGCGATGTCGATCAGGAACGCACCCATCACCGGAATCACCAAAAAGGCCAGCGCCGAATGGCCGAAGCGCGCCGCTACCGCCTGCACGTTGACCATCGCCGTGGCGGTCGAGCCCATCGCGAAGCCGAGGTGGCCGGTGGCCAGAAGCGCGGCGTCGTAGTTGCGACCCATCACGCGGAAGGTGACGAACACCACGAAGCACAGCATGGCCGCCAACTGCACCAGCAGGATGGCCAGCACCGGCCCGGCCAGGTCGACCAGTTCCCACAGGCGCAAGGTCATGATGATCATGGCCAGGAACAGCGACAGCGACAGGCCGCCCAGCAGCTCGAGCGCGCAGTCGTCGATGCGGTACAGGCCGGTCAGCGACAGCAGGTTCGCAGCACCACGCCCACCAGCAGAGCCCAGATGAAGGACGGCAGCGTGATGCGCGCATCGCCGATCCATGCGTACAGCGCGAATCCCAGCGCCATCGAGGCCATCATCAGAAGCAGGGTCTCTATCAGCGTGCGCTCGGCGATGTCCTCGCCGGCGGTAGCCTCGGCCTGCGTGTGCACCTCGTCGCTGCCCTTCAGCCCATGGCGGCGGATTAGCCAGCGGCCAGGGGACCGCCGGCCACGCCGCCGGCCACCAGGCCGAAGGTGGCGGCGGCCACCGCCAGTTCCACCGCGCCTTGGACATTGCGCTCCTCAAAGAACTTGCCGGCCCAGGCAGCGCCGGTACCGTGCCCGCCGGACAGCGTGATTGAGCCGGTGAGCAGGCCATTGACTGGATTGAGGTCGAACAGTAGGGCCATCGACAGGCCAATGGCGTTCTGCATCAACAGCCCGCAGGCGACGACGATGAAGAACACCAGCAGGGTGCGGCCGCCCGCGCACCAGGGCGCGCGCATCGGCGGCCAGGCCGACCGAGGTGAAGAAGGCCACGTTCAGCGGGGTCAGCAGCGCGTTGTCGAAGGCCACCTCGACACCGCCCACGCGCGCCAGCGTCAACGCTAGCGCGAACAGCAACCCGCCGACGACGGCGGCGGGAATGCTGTAGCTGGCCAGTAGCTTGACGCGGTCGATCAGCAGGTAGCCGACCACCAGCGCCAAGCAGGCCAGCGACGCTGGTGTAATGTCGACGCCGAGCTTCATCTTCGGCAAATGATAGTGCCCGGGCCCGGCAACGCCAGTTCAGCGCTGGGCTATGTCCTTGCTCGAGTAGCCCGGGCTACCCGTCGCATCTGGCGGTATTGGCGGTATCGGCGCCATGATCGCGACCGAGGCCAGCCAGACCTCGCGCATCAACTGCAGTCGCTCAGGGTGGCTGTGTACCTGGCCGGCGCGCTCGCGGGCGTCCTTGAAGATGTCGACCATCCGGGTACGAGCGACAGGTTTGCGGCTATCAATCATGGTTCACGAGTGACTCTGAAGGGTCGCGTTCTGCCGAGCTACTGCGGCCGACGCCGATGCCGTGGCCATTTATTGGGGGCAGAACCAGTCTGTGCCCCAGAACCTGGCCACGGCATGATCCCGCCAGTGCTTTTCTTCCGCGCGCGGCCATCTGCTGCCATTCAGTTGCACCGCACGATCTGCCCAACAGCGGACTCATTTGGCACTTAGTGCGTAGTTCGGGATGATCTGAGCGGGACTTTCAGACGCGTGTGATCAGCCTCTTCGATTGGGTGCACAGCGCGGCGCGCGGTCTGGCGACAGACAGTTGCTGGTTTTGGTTTCTGTGTATATACTTTACATATACGTATTGGAGCCACCATGCCAGCGACCCCCTCCAGCCTGTTGCTGAAGTTCCGAACACGCGACACGCAGTTTGGCGTGACTCGCCAGACCGTGAAAGCCATGGCTGCGCGCTTCGACCTCTCGGAGACGGAGATCGTGCACATGGCACTGTCGCGCATGGCCAAAGAGGAGTTGCCGGCGTACGAAGCCGATGATGGGCCGCTGTCGGCGCGGGATGTCAAGGCGCTTGGAAAGATTGCCGGCGCGGCGTTGCCCAAGGGCCGGGTCGTGAAGAAGCAATCGCTGTTTTGATGGCGGCCCGGTGGAAGCCCCCGGCGCCGGGCGACATTGTCTGGTGCCGTTTCCCGAACCTTCCGCAGCGCAACCCCGGTCCGAAGCCGCGGCCCGCGCTGGTGTGCGGCATCACGGAGCGGGAGGACGGGGTTTCGGTGACTGTCGCGTACGGCACCTCTCAAAACCTGAACCGAGTCCACAAGGGCGAGTTCGCGATCACGAAGCACGGTAACCCAGCCGCGTACGGCGGCGCCGGACTCTCGTTCGACACCAAGTTCGACTTCAGGCAGTTGGTAGAACTTCCTTGGAATGAAAGCTTTTTCGCGGTGCCTGCGCAGGCACCACACGGCCAGAACCCGAAGCTGGGAAGCCTTCACCCTTCGATGATGCGGACGGCGCAGGCCGCGTACCAAGCCTTACGGGGTACGGACTGACGACCGCAGCTGGCGGCCAGGACCAGCCGATACGGGTAACCCGCCAATTCACCCGGAAACGGACGTTGTGGGACCATTGTGTTGTCGCTATTCCCCGTGCTTGGAGAACCCATGAATCAGATCGTGCAGACCGCCTCACGCCCTTCCGCCTCTGTAGAGTTGGCTCAGGGCCGCAACCGAGTCCTGCGCAATACCTACTGGCTACTAGCGCTCTCGATGGTTCCCACCGTTCTCGGCGCGTGGATTGGCCTGTCGACCGGGATCGCGCGGTCGATGACACCCGGGATTGGCCTGATCGTCTTTTTGGCGGGTGCCTTCGGCTTCATGTTCGCCATTGAGAAGACCAAGAACTCTGCGGCCGGCGTGCCGATGTTGTTGGCCTTCACCCTGTTCATGGGTCTGATGCTTTCGCGCCTGCTGGGTGCGGTGCTTGGACTGGCCAACGGCGGCAACCTGATCATGGTGGCCTTCGCCGGAACCGGAGCGGTCTTCTTCGGGATGGCCACACTGTCGAGCATCATTAAGCGCGATCTGTCAACGATGGGCAAATGGCTCTTCGTCGGCGCTGTCATGCTGCTCGTTGCAATGATCGCCAATTTCTTCATCCAGTCCGGACCGCTGATGCTGACGCTGATGGTGCTGGCGATTGGCATCTTCTCGGCCTTCATCCTGTACGACCTGAAGCGGGTACGGGACGGTGACGAAACCAACTACATCACAGCAACGCTGGGTGTCTACCTGAGCCTGTACAACGTATTCCAGAGCTTGCTGGCGCTGCTGGGCATCTTCGGTGGCGAACGGGACTGACGACGCTACGCGTTGGGGGTGCAAGGCGTTACCCAGCGGACACATCCCCGCTGCCAGGTTGCGGCCACGAGCGGCCACGTCAGCCCAGCCCTCAACTTGCCTGATAGCGGACGGGTGTGGACTTGAAGCTAACCCACTTTCGTGGACGCCTCATCTCGTAGGAGGAGTTCGCAATGGGCAAGACGAGGGCGCCGTATCCGGCGGTGTTTCGGCAGCAGTTGATTGAACTGGTCGAGGCGCGACGCACGGCGGCGGAGCACGTCGGGGGCCGCGATCGAGCGCCATGAACTGACGGCGTCGCGCGTAAACCGATGTCGCGCGCCGCGGCATCGCATCGAAGTACGTGATAAGTTGCGCCGCATCCACCCCATCATGGGAGCACGCCGTGGCCACGACACTCATTCAGGCCCGCAAACTACTCACCGCTTCCGAACTCGAAGTTTTTGTCGCCAGCCGCGGGGATGCGGTCAAGGCCATGCTCCCGACGCAACTGCGTGCCAAAGTTAAGCGGGCTCGCACGATGCGTGACAAGTACCAGGATCTGCTGCGTCGGCAAAGGCTCGCCACGCGTGAGCGCGTTGGCACCAAGGATGGCCGCAGCGATGCGGCCAACGCGCGAACTGCACAAAAGTCGCAGGTCTTCGCCGACGTGCTCGAGCGCTTCACCCGGCGCCTGACCCAGGTCGAAGAAGCAGCGGCGCGCTCCGCGAAGCAGGCCGCCGGCGCGGCGGCAAAGCAAGCGCTACAGACAAAGCGGCGCATGCAGCTAGAGGCGCCAAAGGCCGGTACGAGCGCGCGCAGTCCGAAGGCGCCGGCACGGGGGCCGGTGGCAGCAGGCAGGCTCGGCGGGACGAGTGAAAGCGCCCGCGTCGCACGGCATGCTATGCAGCCGAAACTAGCCGGCCAGCAGAAAGTGCACGCGCACGTCGCGGCTCGTGGTCGTCGCAACCAGGCAAAACGTGACAGCAAGCGCTGAGGGCGGCCCGCCACTGAACACAGCCGCTTAGTCAGCCGTCCGGCCCGGGTGCATTTCTACTTGTGCTCCCTGAGGAGCCGGTTGGGGTAGAACTGAGCGACGACTTCCCTGACAGAGTCGTACTCAGAATTTGGTACGCGCTCCGCAAAGCTGCCGTATAGGTAGATCGCTCAAACCCTTCGAGGTTCGCCGCAAAAATCGTCCCCAACACTCTCGCGGCGTAGTCACTGCCAAACGATGTCAGCATGCCGCATGTTCGATGGCCGTCCGCAGAAAGCGTTGAAGTCGGCAATGTCTTACGAGGCTCGACCCGGCCAAATCCGGTCGTAGGGTCTCGACCCTGAATGCCCAAGAGCGGACGTCGCCCCTGCAAATCGAGCCTCTTTACACTCGGACGTTTTCGTCCGACAATGATGCGTGACCGGCAATGAGTTCGTCCGTAAGGTGAAGGCCTCGGCCGTGCTCGTGGCCCGGTCGTTCTGACGCGGCGCGCGGAAAGGGTAGCCACCAGACCCTTTACTTTGGAAGCACGTTCACGGTCGTTCGTAACCTCAGGACGAGTTGAAGACGGGAACCTTGCACGCGGCCCAGCTGGGAATCAGGGTCAGGATTTGCGAGGAGTTGTATGAACCGCGTTCAGTACCCAGTGCTTCTCACACCCGCCGAGGAAGGCGGCTACGTCGTGACCTGCCGCGACCTGCCGGAGCTTGTGACGCGCACCGTCGAAGACGCGCTGGAGCAGGCCGCCGACGCGATGGACGAGGTATTCGCGACATACTTCGGGGGTCGACTTTCCGCAGGCGCCGAGAGCATTGGGTTGCCCGCCGGCTGAAACCGTGGCAAGGCAGCTCTGTACGTTGCTATGCGCCAGGCGGGCATCAGTAAGGTGCAGTTAGCTAAGCGGCTCGGCGTCGACGAGAAGGAAGTCCGTCGCTGCTGGACCCGCACTACGGATCCAAGCTGCCGCGCATTGCCAAGGCAATCAGCCTGCTGGGACAGCGTCTCGTCATCGGCGTCGAGACGGTCTGATAGGCGTCACGCGGCCAGCTGTCGCGAGGCCAGCGCCAACGTAAAGCGGCCGCTTTGATGCCCCATGATGTGCCCGAAACCGGTCCTTGACTATATGCATAGCATATGCATAATGGCGATGTGGACATCGAGTTCGATCCGGCAAAGGCGCGGGCAAATCTACGCAAGCACGGCGTCAGCTTCGCGGACGCGGAACAGGCGTATGGACGTTGGCCACACAATCGAGATCCGACGCCGAAGCGGCAACGCTTCGTCACCGACCCTGGGTATAGCGGTCCCTCCCGGCGACCGAGTGCGTCTATTCAGCAGCGGCCGCAGAGTGGAGCAATACCATGCGTAAAATTTCATCGGGCGACACCGCGGTCGTCTCTTCGAAAGGCAGACCGAATCACCAGCGACGCGACATCCTTGAGCACTTTCGTCCGATCCGGGCTGGTTCAAACGATGAACTGCTCGCGAGGCACCGGACGTTGGCTGAGCACTCCAGCGGCGTTACGTAAGATTCTTCGTGAGGAGTTGCACGCCGCTTGATGCGACGACTTGTCGGCCAGCCGGACGTTTGCTCCGCTTGGCCATCTGAAGAAGCAGCGGAATCCAACGTGCCCGACTCCGCTAGTCGACGTGTCAGCCGCAAGTCGATGACACGTCTATCGGTGCAGTCTTCGAGTGCCTCTCGGCCCTCGATTCTCGCCTTTGAGACAGTCGCAGTATGACGTGCGCAAATGGTGCCTCTGCGATCGCCAAGAAGTCGCGCACACCGCCGCCAGGACCAAGCCCAGACCCTTACGCTGCCGAGGAACATGCCTTCAAGCGGCAACTGCCTTTCACTGTCGCCCAGTGTGGCGGACTCAGCTGGTATGGCCCTGCTCCTCCGACGCCTACATTGCGCGTAACTGGAGTCGGCTCGAGCCGCTGCTTGCGAACGAAGCGAAATTTGTCGATCCGACCGCGCAGTTGGTCTTTGGGACCGTCGACATGGCAGGCAAGACCGCAGTAATGAATAACTTTCGGCGCAGGGAGAGCCACGCTGCGATCGCCTACATGGACTTCAAGAAATCTCGATCGTTCTCCTCACGGCGAGTACGCCGTCTTCGAAGGCACGCTCGACTGGAGCTTGGCGCTCGGAGACGGCCGCACGGCGGCGACGAGATGAACATGCCTTTCATCACCATCCTGCGCATCGTCAACGGACAGGTCATCGTCCACCAGGATCTGGCGGATTACTCTCCGTTCCTGGCGGCCGTTCGACTAGCAAAGTCCGATAACGAGGACGGAAGGACCACGCCACGCCCGTAAAGCTGTGCAGAGCGTGTTGGCCTATGACCTCACATTGACTACGCTCATGAGGGTAGACCGGCCGCAGCTCATTTGGGGCAGCATTGAGTGGCCTTCACATCGGGACGCAGGAGGATTTGGAGGTGAATGTCGCGACGCTTGCGTCCACGTCGCTTTCGGACATCTTCTCCGACCCCGCTCGGTGCCATACGTCGGCATGAAACCGATCTTCGTATTCTTGACCGGTGTGTTCGCAGTCACCTGGGCGCTGTGCCTCATCCTGCGCCCGGCGGCAGAGCAAGGAGGACTTATGGTCCTCTTCGCTTGGTTGCTGCCCACGGTCTGGGCACCAACTCTATCGCGCTGGTCGTGACTTTGTTGTGGACCGGCATCGCAGGGGTAAAGCAGGAAGTCGGGCGTCTCCGCTTGGGGCGTGGCTCGGCTCGCTGGCTGATACTCGGCGCGGCGATCCCGGCGCTGGCCACGGCGATGGCCGTGTGGAGCGGACGCGCGGCTGGCGAAAGCCGGCCGTTTACACCTTCAAGCGCGATTCCGATGATGATCATCTTCCAGATCATCACCGGTGCCGTTGGCGAGGAGCTTGGCTGGCGTGGTTTTCTACTGCCTCGGCTCGGAAAGCGACTGGGTGCATTGAAAGCAGCCTGGTTGATGGCAGTCCTTTGGAGCCTGTGGCATGTTGCCGCGTTTTACTTCCCGGGCACCCCGCAGTACCAGCTCATTCCGCCGGTGCCCTTTCTGCGTCTTCATTGCGTTCTTCGGCTTCTTCCTGGCATTTATCTTCAATCGCACCGGCGAGTCGATTCTGCGCCACGATCCTTGCCCACTTGTCGCTCAATGTTTCATTGGGTACTGGAGGTGTCCAACTCTCCTCACCGATCTTCTGGTGGGTATTGGTCGGCATCTTTGCGACATTTGCTTTCCTTGCGACCAGAATTGGACCGTCACCTGCGGAGTCGCCGGAGCGCACGCGTGAAGACTAGATAGCAACTTTGAATTCCAGTTCGCGCGGCGCCGGGCTCAACCAATGACTGTCCGCTGTCGATGTGAAACTCGGCCGAGGCTAGCTTTCGGGCGCCGAAATCGCGTCAGCCGGCGCGCACAGGGGGGTCGCGTTCTGCCGATTGAGTGAGCCTGACGGACTTTCGTTTGACCCCGCTGCCTCGGTAGATCAAGCCGTTGCCTTCGGCGGTTCCGACAGACTTTACTTGTCCAGGTCACCAGAGAGCGGCGCTCGATCGCCTCTGTGGCCGACCTGCGCTGCTCACAGCGCGCGCCAGGGCCTGAGCAACTCTGTCCAGGAAACAAGTCGAGCGCGACGTGCCACGAGTGCCCAAGCCGCCGCATAGGTAAACGCGAGCAACGCGGCGACGCCTGCCAGCGCATGGCCGTAGCGGAATGCCGCAATCACGCCGATCGCACCTGCAGCCGCCCACACGACGGCGAGCACTGCAGCGACGAGCCGATTGATTCCGCGGACCCTGACTGCTCGCACCTTCCCCCTCCCGTTTACGCGCAGTCTATCGGTCACCTGCGGACTCGCCCGAAGGCGTGCACACCGTAAAGACCCGTGCCGCTTGACACCGGAATATATTTCGATAATCATTTAAAAATGAAAACAAAGGAAACGGTCCGCGCGCTCGCCGCGCTGGCTCAGGACACCCGGCTCGCGGTGTTCCGGCTCCTGGTCCAGCAGGGTCCGAGCGGCATGGCAGCCGGCGAGATTGCCGTTGCATTGGGGATCTCACCGGCAACTCTCAGCTTTCACCTGAAAGAACTGAGCCACGCGGGTCTGGTGCTGTCCCGCCAGGACGGCCGTTTCATTTTCTATTCGGCGGACTTCGATGCGATGAACGGATTGCTCGCGTTCCTGACCGAGAACTGCTGTGCGGTCGACTGCGGTTCATGTTCGCCGGCGACGGCCTGCAAACCATCTCAACCGAGCCGTGCGCGCCGAGGCGCCGGCCGCGCCCTGAAGGGAGTCAAGGCATGAAACGATTTCACGTCCATGTGTCCGTCGAGGACCTGAACCACAGCATCCGCTTCTACTCGACGCTGTTCGGTACCGAGCCGGCGGTCGTCAAGGGTGACTATGCCAAGTGGATGCTCGAGGACCCGCGCGTCAACTTCGCGATCTCGCAGCGCGGTGGCAAGGCCGGCATCAATCACCTGGGCTTGCAGACCGACTCCGACGAGGAACTGGAGATCCTGCACGGACAACTGCAGCAGGCCGAGGTCGCGGCGCATGCCGAGAAGAACATCGGCTGCTGCTATGCGCTTTCCAACAAGTACTGGGTCACCGATCCCACCGGCATCGCCTGGGAGACCTTTCACAGCCTGGGCAGCGTCCCGACCTTCGATGGGGAGGCAGCCAGCGAGAAGGCCCAGGCGGGCTGCTGCCCACCGGCGAAGGCGTCCGTCAACCTTCCGATGAAGGCTGCGGCTTCCTGCTGCGGGTGACCCATGCACTCGACCGCCCGCGTGCGGCCCGCGCTCGAGGCGGACTGGCCGCGGATCCGGGCAATGCTGTCGGCGGATGAGTTGCCTACAAGCGATCTATCCGCGACCTCCGTCCGGGACTTCCTCGTTGCAGACGGCGCGAGCACCATCGTCGGCGCGGTTGCGGTCGAGCGCCACGGTGATCACGGGCTGCTGCGATCGCTGGTCGTCGATCCGGCCTGCCGCCAGTCAGGCGTCGGCCGTGCGCTGGTCCAGGCCGCCGAAGGCATCGCGCGCCGTGACGGGCTCGCTTCGCTCACGCTGCTAACACAGACGGCAGCGCCGTTCTTTCGCGCGCTGGGCTATCGCGACATCGCGCGCACCGATGCACCTGCCACCGTGCAGGCCAGTCATGAATTCACCCACCTGTGTCCTGGCAGCAGCATCTGCATGACCAAGACGATGACCACGAGGACTGTCTGACGTGAGCTCCGAGCGCCCCTTCAACGTGCTCTTCCTGTGTACCGGCAACTCGGCCCGATCGATTCTGGCCGAAGTGATGATGAACGCGATGGGTGCCCCGCGCTTCAAGGCGTATTCGGCCGGCTCGCAGCCCAACGGGCGCGTCAATCCGTTTGCGATCGAACTCTTGCAGAAGAACCGCCTGCCGGTCGAGGGGCTGCGCAGCAAGAGCTGGGACGAATTTGCCGCACCCGGCGCGCCTGGGCTCGATTTCGTGTTCACGGTCTGCGACAACGCCGCCGGAGAGGTCTGTCCCATCTGGCCCGGCCAGCCGATCACGGCACACTGGGGCGTCGAGGATCCCGCCGCCGTCGAGGGCAGCGACGACGAAAAGCGCAAGGCTTTTTTCCACGCCTACAACCGCCTGCACAACCGGATCCAGTTGTTCCTGAGCCTGCCGCTCGCGAAACTCGACCGGGTGGCACTGACAAAACGACTCACAGAGATCGGGCGGCAATGATTCCGGAATCCACCCAGTCCGCGAATCACGCCGCATGAGCAGCCAAGTATCTGCTGCGCCGCTCGCGGCGAGCATGACGGTCTTTGAACGCTACCTGACTCTGTGGGTCGCGTTGTGCATCGTCGCCGGCATCGTGCTCGGACAGCTCTTTCCGGGACCGATCCAGGCGATCGGCGCGATGGAACTGGCCCGCGTCAACCTGCCGGTCGGGGTGCTGATCTGGGTGATGATCATCCCGATGCTGCTGCGGATCGACTTTGCAGCGCTGGGTCAGGTCAGGGACCACGCGCGCGGCATAGGCGTCACGCTCGCCATCAACTGGCTGGTCAAGCCGTTTTCGATGGCGCTGCTCGCCTGGATCTTCATCAAGCAGCTGTTCGCACCGTGGCTGCCTGCCGACCAGCTCGACAGCTACGTCGCCGGGCTGATCCTGCTCGCCGCTGCTCCCTGCACGGCGATGGTGTTCGTCTGGAGCCGCCTGACCAACGGCGACCCCTACTTCACGCTGACGCAGGTGGCGCTGAACGACACGATCATGATCTTCGCGTTCGCGCCGATCGTGGCACTGCTGCTGGGCGTGGCCTCGATCACCGTCCCGTGGGACACGCTGCTGACCTCCGTGGTGCTGTACATCATCGTGCCGGTGATCGTCGCGCAGCTGATCCGCGCGATGGTCCTGCGCCGCGGCGACCAGCCCGCGCTTGACCGGCTGCTTCAGTCACTCGCACCGTGGTCGATCGTCGCGCTGCTGGCCACTTTAGTGCTGCTGTTCGCGTTCCAGGGCGAGCAGATCCTGAAGCAGCCACTCGTGATTGCACTGCTGGCCGTGCCGATCCTGATTCAGGTGTTTTTCAATGCCGGTGTCGCCTACCTGGCAAATCGCGCCCTGGGCGAGAAACACACCGTGGCCTGTCCATCGGCGCTGATCGGCGCATCGAACTTCTTCGAACTGGCTGTCGCCGCTGCGATCAGCCTGTTCGGCTTCAACTCCGGCGCCGCACTGGCCACGGTGGTCGGCGTCCTGATCGAGGTGCCGGTGATGCTGCTCGTCGTGCGCTGGGTGAATGCCTCGAAGGACTGGTACGAAGCGGCCGCTCGTTCCTGAGTCACCGGGGCTCGTTCAATCCGCCCGAGGCCGGGCCCGTGCGACGTTCCAGGAGGCGGCACCTCCGGTTGTCCGGTGACGTTCCCGGACCATATACGTTGGAAAGGCACATGCCGCGTCGGCCGCCGCCGCGAGTGACAGCCCGACGGCCGCGTTAGGATGGGCGTCAACTACCGCCTACTGGCTCAGCGCAATGACAGAACGAATCCGCGGCCTGCTCGCCCCAGTCGTCACACCGTTCGACGCATCGCTCAAGCCCGATCCGGAGCGCCTGCTCAGGCATTGCCGGTGGTTGCTGTCGCAGGGCTCGGGCCTCGCGGTGTTCGGCACCAATTCCGAAGCCAACTCGCTGTCGGTCGACGAGCGCATCGCGCTGCTGGATTACCTCGTCGAGGGCGGAATACCGACGCAGCAGATGATGCCCGGCACAGGATGCTGCGCGATCACCGATTCGATCCGCCTGACCGCACGCGCCGTGAACAACGGCGTCGCCGGATGCCTGATGCTGCCGCCGTTCTACTACAAGGGAGTCACCGACGAAGGCCTGTATCGGAACTTCGCGACGATCATCGACGCCGTGGGCGACGCACGGCTGCGCATCTACCTGTATCACATCCCTCCGGTGGCGCAGGTGGGCATCAGCTTCGAGTTGATTGAGCGACTGCTGAAGTCCTACCCCGGCACCGTAGCCGGGATCAAGGATTCTTCGGGTGACTGGAGCAACACCCAAGGCCTCGTCTCGCGCTTTGCCGGTTCGGGCTTCGACGTCTTCGCCGGCAGCGAATCGTTCCTGCTGCCTAACCTGCGTGCCGGTGGTGTCGGCTGCATTAGCGCCACCGCAAACGTGAATCCAGCAGCAATTCACCGGCTGCTGCGGCACTGGCAGACGCCCGAGGCCGACGGCTTGCAGGCGGGTCTCGACACTGTGCGTGCGATATTCCAGAAACGCCCGATGATCGCCGCGCTGAAGCGCGCCATCGCTCACTGGAGTGGCGACGAAACCTGGTCCCGCGTGCGGCCGCCGCTGGTGGAGCTCGGAACCGAGCAGGCTGCCGCACTGATCAGCGAACTTGACGCGGTCCGTTTCGAAATGCCCGGTCTTCACAACTGACCGAACGAGCCGACGTCGAACCGTACGAAACACTTTCGGCGCGTTCCGCACCGTCCTTAACGACCAGTCCGGTCTGCTGCTGGATCGTCTGTACATACGGCTGACGAATCCGTTCCTCGCCTTCGGCGGCAATCCGGTGGGCATGGACAACATCATCGTGGCACGCAGTTCGGTGCCCGAGCCGGCGGTGCCGGCTCTGCTGCTGGCAGTCGCGTCGCTCGTTGCCGGCGTGCGTCGCCGCGCGTGACTGCGATGCAGACGCAGTTACTAACCCACCGCGCTGGGTCAGGCGACCGTACGGGTCGTCACAACTGATCAAGGGTTCGGGCGTTGATGCCAGTCGCGCTAGCTGTGGCTGTGGCATCTGAAGGAAGCAGCGCGTTGCCGGTTGTTGGTGTGGTCGGCGGCGTCGCCGCTTCGCCAATCCAGTCGGGGCTGCTGCTTCTCGACAGCAACGGCCAGCGCAGGAACGAGGCGCAGACGATCTCCATCACTCCATAACCTGCGCCGCGTCCAAAAGAGGTTCTGTCCCTTCGGAAAGGGCCTTTTCTTTGGCTCCCGACCGTCCGCCCCGTGCGGGCCTCGGCCCCCGTCACAGCTGGTTCGCAATAAAGCTGGAGATATACGTCGACCAGCCGACCGAGCGCGGCTCGGTGACTTCGCGCGACTTCGCGAAGTCGCGCTCGAAGAGGTCACGTCGCAGGGTTGAGACGAATACCGGATCCGAGGTCGCGATGTCGAGCTCGCGGTTGATCCGCAGCGAGAGCTTGTCGAAGTTGGCGGAGCCCAGGCAGGCCCAGCCGTCGTAGATTGCCGCCTTAACGTGCGTCATTCCAGGATAGGCGTACACGCGCACGCCGTTGCGAAGGAATACGTTGGTCGCGACGAGATTGGCTGCATTCATGAAACCAGAGTCACCCGCGGTCGGCAACACCACGCGGACATCGACCCCGCGGCGACGCGCATCAACCAGCGCGGCGATCATTTCGTCGTCGGAAACATAAGGTTGCTCGACGAAGATGTAGCTGCGCGCAGCACGGATCGCCGCGAGTTGCGCGATCAGGATCTCCGGATTCGCGGTGCGCGTGTACAGCGTTCGCACGCCGATCGCCCCCGGCGGTGGCGCGGTGGGCTTGGGAAGGGCCTCCATCGACCGCGTCAACTTGGCGAGATCACCGCCGATCGCAGCCTGTGCCCACGCCAGCTCGAAGTCCCGCGCAAGCTGCGCCACGACGGGACCTTCGACCTCGACCATCACGTCGTGCCACTCGTACCGATACTCCTGGCCGATGTTCATCCCGCCCAGGAAGGCGCGCTGGCCGTCGACGATGATCGACTTCGTATGGTCGGAGGTCATCCACGGGTTGGCGACCGTCCGCACTGTCACCTTGGAGTCCGCCTGCAGGTACTCGACGATCGAGCGCGGTGCTCCCGCATAGGGATAACCGCCCCCATACGGCAGCCTGCCGGCGATACGCGCTGCAGAGAGCGAGCCGAGGTGATCGAGCAGCACCTGCACCCGGATCGTCTTCGATCGCTCCTTCAGCAGATCGGCCAGCTGCAGCGCGTACGGGTCGGTGTCGAAGATGTACAGGCGGATCAGCACCGATTCGCGCGCATCCTGGATCGCCTGTACCAGCGCCGGGAAGTAGGCGTCTCCGTCGATCAGCAGCTGCAGGCGGGCCGGGGTTCGACGCGCGCCAAACCGCTCATCAAGCTGGCCCTCGAATTCTTCAAGGTCCATGGCACTTCCCTTGCCCGCGGCAGGCAATGGCTTCTGCGGCGCCGCGCGCGGGTGCGGCACCAGACCGGTTGCGGTCTGCAAAGTCAGCCACGTCAGGCGTGCCACCGCCGTCAACGGCTGTGTCAGCGGCACAATCACATGACTGCGCAGCACCAGCGCTTCCGTCAGCGACAACGCCTCCTCCGGGTCGGCCGGTCCGGCCGCAGCGGCGGGCGCTGAGCCAGGCATCACCAGCACGGACTGCCGCCGTTCGATGTCGACCAGGATCAGGGCCCGGCCCGCGGAGCTCGCTCCGGTATCGAACAGGACCAGGCCCTCCCTGCCGTGACGCTGCTCCAGGCTCTCACTGACACGGCGCGACAGCTGCTCCTCCGTCACCATGCGGGTGACGCGCAGCGCAACCGGCTTCTGCTCGTGCCGGTAGACCTTGAGTTCGCCTCCCGCGCGCGTGAACACAACGTCGGCGCCCTGCACCACCGCCAGTGCCGCCTCATCGGGCTCGCTCGGCGCCAATCCCAGCAGCACCTGCTTGAGCAGTGCATCCCACGCGGTGGTCGGAAGCATCGTCACGCGCCGTCCCTTGATCGACAGCGCCTCCATGTCGATGGGTTCGGCTTGCACTTCAAGTCGCGCTGCACGATAGCTCGAGGCGGGTGCGCCCGGCTCGGCGTCCGGCCACTGCGCCGCGAGAACCAGAGGCTCGCCCTGGTCGGGGTACCGCACGTACAGCGTATCGCCGACGGCAACCGCGAGGTCGGGAATGCGCCCTTCCACCACGGAACGGGTGGGTGGCGGGCTCGCGCAACCGACGGCCAGTGCCGCAAAAACGCAGGCTGCAAACCTGGGCACGGGTGCCAGCAGGCGGTCAGACCAGCGTAGGCGAATCCACATCGCGCGCAGTTTGAGTCTTGCCACTTTGATGCTAGCCGCCTGGCACCGCGTGCTCAACGCCGACGCTTGACCGCCGTCACATCGCGACCGAATCTGCCGATCGGACCCACGTCCTGCGCGTGTACGGTGGCCCTGGCGTGACCATGAGAGCCGATTCAAGGCAAATGATCTTCCGGCTGCAGCGCATGCTGAATTTCATGGCGGCAGGCGCGATCGCTGCGGTGCTGGCAATGCACGCGTCCGCCCAGCCGACCCGCCCTGCCACGGAAGAGATCCAGACCCTGCTTGCAGCGATGGAGCAGTCGGGCTGCGACTTCTATCGCAATGGAAGCTGGCACACGGCGGTGGAGGCCCGCGCTCACCTGGCACGCAAGCTCGCCGAGGTCGAAAGAAGGCACCCGCCACGCAGCGCCGATGAATTCATCGACGCGGTCGCCACGCGCAGCAGCATCAGCAGCGAGCCGTACTGGGTGCGCTGCCCGGGCGTTGCGCCGATCCCCAGTGCGACCTGGTTTCGGCAAACTTTGGAGCGCTCGCGGCAAACCGCGGCGCCAACGCGCTAGCTGGCGGAGCGCACGCCGTGGCTGGCCGGCGCGTCGGCCGATGACGAGCGACGGAGCATCGCAGCGACTTCAACGGCTCTGCGCGTGACAGATGCGATGTCGCCTGAGGTATCGATGACGCTGGCCCGCGTCTGTTCCGCCGCGTCCAGCGGTTCCTGCCAGCCGATCTGACGCTCCAGAACGGCCTCGGTGGCTTCCGAAGGATCCGTCGCCGCAAGTGCACGGGTACGCACACGCTCCAGCAGCGTCACCAGCGGCGCAGTGCACATTACGATGGCCGCACGCGCGTTCACTGCCAGTGAAACATCGATGAAGCGTTGGCGTTCCCTGCGGTGCAGCGAGGCGGCATCGACCACCACCGACACACCGGCACGCAGCACCGTTGCCGCAAGCAGCGCGAGATGATCGTAGGTCAGCCGCGTGGCGTCCGCGCCGTAGATGCGGCCGCGCGAGTCATCCGCCGGACCCAGTCCGTGCAGGCGCTTGCGCTCGACGTCGGATCGGAGTCGTACCGCGCCGAGCTCGGCCGCGAGAGTCTGCGCCACCGTTGACTTGCCGGATCCGGATAACCCGGTCATCGCGATAAGTACGGGGTCTGCCGGCCGTTGCAGACGTTCCGCCAGTGCCAGGTAGTGCTCGAACGACGCGTGTTCGCGCAACCGCACCTGATGTTTCACCTCAGGCTGGCGCAGCCGGATCAGTGCCACTTTCGCACGGACGAGTGCCCGGTAGACCGCATAGAGCCGCAACAACGCGATGCCGTCGTAGTCGCCGCTGATCTCCAGGTAGCGGCTCAGGAAACGCCACGCCAGTCCATCGAGACCGTGGTCCGACAGGTCCATGAAGGTGAACGCGACATCGCTGATGACATCGATGCAGCGCAGCTCCGGGTTGAATTCAATCGCGTCGAAGAGCGTCGGCGCGCCATCCAGCAGCACGACGTTGCCAAGGTGCAGGTCGCCGTGGCACTCGCGGATGCGGCCGTGCACCGCGCGCTGGGACAGCAGATCGCTCTTCGCGATGAGTTCGCGCCGCGTCCAGTCGTCGAGTTCATCCAGGCGAGAACGATCAGCCGGCGACTGCACGTGGTCGCGCATCGCGATGAAGTTGTCGCCGATCCAGCGCGCCACCGTCTCCGGCGCTCCACCCTCCGCCGGAACGGCAGTCGCACCAGCATGAAGCGCCGCGACCGCTTCGGCCAGACGGTCGATCAGCGCAGGCGTCAGCTCGCTGCGCTCCGCGAGGCGATCAAACGTCAGCCGCGTGTCGAAGCGGCGCATACGCACCGCAACTTCAATCGTGGGCTCAGCCGAGCCGAAGACACCGATGCGCGGCGCAGACGGTGTGCCGATGATGGGAACCACATCCAGGTAGAGCTGAGACGCAGTGCGCCGATTCAACCGGAGTTCCTCTTCGCAGTCGCGCTGGCGCCGCTCGAGCGTCGAGAAATCCAGGAAGCCGAGGTCCACCGGCTTGCGCAGCTTGTATGCGTAGTCGCCCGCCAACAGGACCGTCGACACGTGAGTGTCGATTCGTTCCACACGCGTGACGGGCTGCGGATACGCTGCCGGCCGCAACAGGCCCGCCACCAGCAGTTCATGCTGCTGCAGCGCCGAGCCAGCATCGAATTTCCCAAACGCGGGCGGCATGGACACCTGCAACGTGTCGTCCCCAGGGGACGCCAAGCCGGCGAACGGCAGGATGCACAGACGCGCGCCGGAACCCCTCGAATGTTTATATCCGGGGCCCTGCCGGCGGGGCTAGATGCGCATCAAGGACGCATGGGTTTGCGCCGTGACTGCAGGACGCTGAAGTTCACCCGCACAACGGCGTGTGCGGCGGTGCGTCATCCGCAAAGGCTTGGGCCTTGTCCCGTACGGACGCGATCAAGTTGTTGCCGTGGCGTCGTCGATGGGATAGCTTTCGCCACCGCACCAATTTGAGAAGAGCGCGATCTCCGCTGGCCGTGCATCTTGCGCGACCGATCCGCGCCCAAGTGAATCACCGGTGTGAGCTGGGGGCTAACAAATCGACATGGAAAGCATTGCAGCGACTAGCTGTGAGCTGACGCTTGAATCTTGTCGTTCGACCATCATTCGCAAGTCAGTTCTGTGCATTTCGAGAATGTAGTGAAGTGCAAATCTAAGTTGGCAAGGAGAGGACGAAAATGAAAGCAAGAAACTACTTGATGCACGCGACGGTGGCGATGACACTGGTCTTCGGCAGCGCCGGGTCCGCATTCGCCCAGAAAGACCGGGCGGTGCGACTAGAGCCACGCAACCTGCCCAGCGCGATTGCGTCACAGAAACTGACTCAGCCAGTCATGGCTGGCGGTGTGTCCCGCAGTGTCCTTGATCGCAGCCTGGTCGGCGCTTCCGGGGCAAAGAGGGTCATCGTCCGCCTATCCGCCGACTCGTCCGCGAGCGCGTTCGTCAAAGGCGCAGACACTGCGCAGGCCAAGTGGAGCGCCAAAGCGCAGCAGGATGCTTTCTTGTCGAGCGTCCGCGCTCTCGACCCGAATGCGCGTGTGGTGGCTCAGGTGCAGGCAATCATGAACGCCGTCTTCGTTGAAGTCGATGCAGCGGCGTTGCCTGCCCTGGCCAATGATCCGCGCGTGGTGCGCATTGCACCTGTGGGCAACTATCAGCTGCATTTATCGACTACGGTCCCATACATCGGCGCGACCGCGGTGCAAGCCAAGGGCGTCGATGGCCGCGGCATCAAAGTGGCCGTGCTCGACAGCGGGATCGATTACCTCCATGCAGGTCTCTTCGGCTCCGGCAATCCCGCCGATTTCGCAGCGAACAATCCGGAGATCATCGAGCCCGGCAGCTTCCCCACGGCGAAGGTCGTGGGCGGCTACGACTTCACTGGGCCCACGTGGCCAAATACGCCGGAGGCACCGGATCCCGATCCATTGGATGCCGGCGTTGGCGGCGGGCATGGCACACACGTCGCCCACATCATTGCGGGCAAGGGCGGGGTTGCGCCCGGCGCGAGCCTTTATGCCGTCAAGGTCTGTTCGTCGGTTTCTACATCCTGTTCTGGCATCGCGCTGATCCAGGGCATGGATTTCGCCGCGGACCCGAATGGCGACGGCAAGTTCAGTGACCGGGTCGACATCATCAACATGTCGCTTGGGTCCGACTACGGCCAACCCTTCGACGACGATCTTTCCTTGGCGGTCGAAAATGCCACGGGACTGGGCATCCTGACGGTCGCCTCGGCTGGCAACGGATCGGACAAACCCTACGTCCATGGAACGCCTGCCGCAACGAAGTCTGCGCTGGCAGTCGCGCAGACTGCCGTTCCAACCGCTTTCCTGCCGTTGATGCAGATCATCGCTCCAGCGTCGATCGTGGGCAGTTTCCCGGCGGTCTTCCAGCCATGGTCGGCGCCGCTCACGGCACCGATCCAGGCACCGCTTCAATACGGCAACGGCGCGGGTGGCAATCTAAATGGCTGCGCAGTGTTTCCGGCGGGTTCGCTGGTCGGAAAAATCGTTCTGGTGGACCGGGGCGCATGCAACTTCACACTCAAGGTCAAGAACGTCGCCGACGCCGGCGGCTTGATCGGCATCATCGGCCTCATCGCTCCAGGCGACCCGTTTGAAGGCGGCGACGGCGGTGATCGCCCGATCAACATACCCGGTTACATGGTCAGCCAGGCTGTAGCCAACCGCCTGAGAACCGGCCTGCCCAACACCGTAGTGAGGTTCGATCCCAAAGTCGGCGTTGCGTTGGCTGGCTCGATGGTCGGCAGTTCGTCGCGCGGCCCGCAGCATGAGGACACGACGCTGATCAAACCGGAAATCGGCGCACCAGGCGCATCGATTTCCGCGATTGCTGGCACCGGCACCGGTGAGGGACCGTTCGGTGGAACATCGGGCGCCGCACCCATGGTCGCCGGTTCGGCCGCGCTTGTGCTGCAGGCCCATGGCGGAACCAAGGCCACCGCGAAGGGAACGCCGCCCGGGAACGCTCTCGGCCACGGCCTGTCGCCGCTCGAGGTCAAGGCGCTGCTGATGAACACCGGCCAAATCAACATCGTCAATAACCCGTTGACCGGCGCGCTGGCCCCGATCAGCCGGATCGGTGGCGGCGAAGTACGCGTCAACCGTGCAGTGACGGCGCCGATTGCCGCCTGGGACAAAGACGTACCCGCCGGTGCGCTGAGCTTTGGCTTCGTCGACGTTGCAGACGGAACGGTGAGCATCACCAAGACCGTGCAGATCCGCAATCTCGACAACAAAGCCCACACCTACGCGGTGACACCGACGTTCCGCTTCGCTGATGATGTTGCGAACGGCGCGGTGACGATGAGCGCGCCGCCGAATGTCTCCGTCAAGCCGGGGAAGGGAACGCTCACCAGTTTCGACGTGACACTGACGATTAACGGCTCGCTGCTACGCGGCAACTTCATGAACTCGGGCAGCAGCGGGGCCGATCCGCTCACGTTGACCACGAACGAGTACGACGGCTACCTGGTGCTGGACGATGGGAAGCAACCGATCCGGCTCGCCTGGCACGTGCTGCCGCGCAAGGCGGCGCGGATACAGTCCACCACGGCCGCGCTTCCAGGGCCTTTCCCGCAAGTGATCGGCCTGAACAACACCGGCGTCGGCACCGCGCAGAACGATGCCTATGCGCTGCTGGCGTTCAGCCCCAACCAGCCCCAAGGAACCCAAGGGGGTCAATCGCCGACACCCGATATCCGCGCGGTGGGGATCAACACCTTCCCAGTGCCGGCGGGCTTCTGCTCGGCCAATCCGTCCTTCCTCTGGGCGTTCGCCGTGAATACCTGGGAACGGCAACAGCATCTGCTACCGGTGAGCCATCAAGTGAGGCTGGATACGAACCGCGACGGCATCGACGACTATGTAGTGCTCAATCGCGATGCCTCGGGCCTCGGCACGATCACTGACGGACGCCAGTTGAGCTGGGTGGTGAATCTCACCACCGGCGCCGCCAGCGCGTTCTTCTTCGCCGAGCATTCCACGAATACCGGGAACACGGTGCTGTACATCTGCGGTGAACAGATCGGGATGAACGCGGCAAACTTGCTGGCGACGCAGGTCAACATGGCCGTTGTGGCGCAGGACTTCTACTTCGGCGGCCCCGGAGACCAGGTCACCGGCCTTACGGTCACTCCGCTGGGTGAGCGGTTCTATGGTGTGCCGAGTGATGTGCCTGCGAACTCCACCAATCCGAGCGGCCTGGCGGTGTACGACTTTGGCCTCTTCCCCGGCAATTCGCCGGAGTTGGGGCTGATGCTCATTACCAACGGCGATCGTGGCCCAGGCAACCGTGGCGGCGCGACCCAGCCGACGGAAGCGCTGCTGTTCCGCACGCCGTAGTGAGTCCAACGTAAACGATCGATCGAGTGCCCTGACGGGCATTCGATCGAGTCAAGGAGAGCCTGTCGTATGCTGGCATGAAGCCCCTATATCGGGGCTTCACTTTTTCCGCCGCCACCGGTATGAACCCAGTGTGTCGCGAGGACAACGCAAACCCGGAGGTCACTTCTGATCGGGTCAGCATCCATTTCTTTCTTGAGCCTGGCGATCGTCTTGGGTGGCGGCGTTGGCGACCCTGCGACTCTGCAGGCGCTGCAGGCGGCGAATGAGCGGACTATCACTGGTTCGACCACATGGCAGGCAGTGCCGACGCCGCCCAACCACCTAAGCGCGGCCAACGACACCGACCTGCAGTCGATCATCCGCGCCGCAGTGGACGACGCCGCACGCAGGACAGGGCTCAACGCTTCGGCACTGCAAGTCACCAGCAGCGAAGCCGTCACATGGCCGGATGGCAGTCTCGGTTGCCCTCAGCCCGGTGTGATGTACACGATGGCTCCGGTGCCCGGTTACCGAGTGCGAATCCAGGCCGGCGACACTGTGCTCGACTATCACGCCAGCCAGCGTGGATACCTTGTTTACTGTTCAGAAGAACGCGCCACGCGCGAGAAGACATCGCGATTCGGCTTGTTCGACTCTGGAAAAGCGGCAGATCTCAAAATCGCAGGGACAAAACACACCGTACGACGGAGCATCCGTAACGGCTGAAAGCGAACTAGGCCGCGTGCCGCCGCGCGATCCAGAAGATCGCCCCCTCGCCCCCGTAGCGTTCGGCGTGCAGTTCGTTGCGGGCCAGCTCGAACCGGTCGCCCGGTCGCAAGTGCTGCGTTACATCGCCGCGCGTCAGCCAGAGTTCCCCCTGGACCACCAGCGCCTTGAGTGCAAACGGGTGCCGGTGCAGATCGAGCACTTCATTGGCATCCCAGCGCCGCTCAAGTACCTCGTTAAAGCCTTCGGCCAAGGCGGCGGCCTCGAATTCGGAGAACGCGACCGGCGGCATCGCCGGGGCCTCCCGCACATGACGAACCAGTGCGCCCTGCACCGCGGCCCGCAGGTCCTCGCGCTCGATCGGCTTCTTCAGGACCGCGTGTGCATCCCACCGACGCGCGCGTGCGATGGTGTCGGCGTCTGCAAAGCCCGTGCACAGGAGCCAGGGCAGGTCCGCGTGCCGCTGCCGAAGCCGCGCCGCGAGTTCGATGCCCGTCGCGCCCGGCATCGCGTAGTCGGTCACGAGCAGATCGATCTCGCCCGGCGCACGTTCGAATATCCGCTCGGCGGCGTCAGCCGATCCACAGGCTTCCACGTGCAGGCCCCACGAGAGCAGCGTCTCGCGCATCACCGCCAGCACGCTGGGCTCGTCGTCGACCAGCAGCACCCGCCCCTGCAGCGTCTCGCGCGCGCTGCGCCGCACGGCGGGCCGCTCGGCCGGCGTCGGTACGGCTGCATGCTCAGGCAAGAGAATCCGGAAGCGCGTGCCCTTGCCCCAGTCGGACTCGACGATCACGTGGCCCCCGTGCTCGTGCACGATGCCATGCACCATCGACAGCCCCATGCCGCTGCCCTTGCCCGGCGCCTTGGTCGAGAAGAACGGGTCGAAGATGCGCTCCAGCAGTCCGGGGTCGATGCCCTTGCCACGGTCGGCGACGCACAATTCAACGTAGGAGCCGTTGACGGCCGCGCGGCAGCTGGTGCAGACGGCGTCCTGCAACTCCGTGCGAGCGACCGAAATGCGCAGCGCGCCACCGTCCGGCATTGCGTCACGCGCATTGATCGCGAGGTTGAGCAGCACCTGATGCGCCTGCACCTCGTCGATCAGGACGGCAGGTACGGTGTCGTCGGCCTCGATCTCGATTCCCAGCGTTGACGGCAGCGACGAGCGCAGCATCGGCATCGCATCGCGCACGACTGTTGCCAGCGACAGCGCGCGCGGCTCGCCGCGTCCGCCGCGTGAGAAGGTCAGCATCTGCTGGATCAGGTCGCGCGCGCGGCGGCATGACGCTAGCGCCTGGTCCAGGTACTCGACACTCTTGGCGTCACCGGCGTCGATCACCCGCTCCTCGGTCAGCACGACGTAGCCCATCACGCTCGCGAGGATGTTGTTGAAGTCGTGTGCGATGCCGCCGGTGAGCTGGCCGATGGCCTCCATCTTCTGCGCTTGGCGCAGACGGGCCTCGAAGCGGTGGCGCTCGGCCTCGGCGCGTTTTTCCCCGGTGATGTTGCGTGCGATCGCCAGCACATGCCGGCGGCCGCGGTACAGCATCGGTATCGCACGCACCTCGACGTCGAGCAGGGTACCGTCGAACGAACGGGTCTGTGCCTGCAGCGTGCCACGGCTACCGGCCATCGCCTCGCCCAGCATCCGTGCCGCATCGGCTTCGAAAGACTCTGTCACGAACGGCGCGTGGTTCTTGCCCACGACCTGCTCGCGCGGCAGCCCGCACAACGCCAGGAAGGCCGGGTTGGCATCGACGATCGTCATGCGGTCATCGCGCAGCAGCATCGCATCGGCCGAGGCATTGAAGATCGAGCGGTACTGCTCCTCGCTGGCGCGCAAAGCCTCCTCGGATTGTTTCCGCTCGGTGATGTCGCGCGCAATCGCGAGCACGTGCGGCTCGCCGCGGTGGCGAAACGGGATCGCATGCACCTCGGTCCGGATGCGAGTGCCGTCGCTGCGAATCGCCTCGAGCTCTGCCTGGCAGTCCTCGCCGCCCAACGCACGCCGCACCAGCTCCAGCCGTGTTTTCGCGTACTCCGGCGGGAATCGCGGGTCTTCGTAGCCCTTGCCGATGACTTCCTCGCGCGCCCAACCGTACATCGCCTGGTAGGCCGGATTGACGTCGACGCGGCGGTACTGGTTGTCCCACAGCACCAAGGCATCCGCTGACGCATTGAAGATCGCGCGGTACTGCTCCTCGCTGGCACGCAGGGCCTCCTCTGCACGCTTGCGCTCGGTGACGTCACGTCCCATGTACAGCACATGCGGCTGGCCGCGGTGCTGGATCGGAACCCCCCGCAGTTCGAGCTCGTAACGCGTGCCATCACGCCGCACCAGCGGCACCTCGAGCGCGATCGTCTCGCCGGCAAGCGCGCGCTCGTGCAGCGCCTGAATCCTCGGGGCAACATCGGCCGGGTTGGCGACGACACGGTTCAAACCCAGCACCTCGTCGCGCGACCAGCCGCTCATGCGTTCATAGGTCGCGTTGACGTCGACGATGCGGAAGTCGGCATCGCGAAGTACGAGCGCGTCGGCCGACGCGTTGAAGATCGCGCGGTACTGCTCCTCGCTCGCCCGCATCGCCTCTTCGGCTTTCTTGCGCCCGGTGATGTCGCGTGCGATGCCAAGAACATGGAGCTCGCCACGATGCTGGAACGGAATCACGCGAACCTCGAGGTCGAACGGCGTCCCGTCGCCACGGAACCCGGTCGTCAGCAGTTCGGCAGCCTCGCCGGCAAGTGCCCGCTCGACCAGCGCCCGGCGTTCCTGCCGGAGCCGCGCCGGCACTAGCTCCGTCAGTGTCCTGCCTATCACCTCGTCGCGGCGCTTGCCGTACATGCGCTCGTACGCCGGGTTCACGTCGACCACGCGGTGTTGCGCATCCAGCAGCTGCAGCGAGTCAGTGGCGGCCTCGAACATGGCGCGGTATTGCTCCTCGCTCGCCCGCAGGGCCAGTTCAGCTCGCTTGCGGTCGCTGATCTCACGCGTGATGGCGAGAACGCGACGCTGGCCGCCAATCTCGGCGGCCTTAAGCACAACCTCGTCCCAGTGCAGGCTGCCGTCGCGACTGCGGCGGTGCCATTCGAAGCGCGCGACCTCGCCACGCTTCGCCGCCTCGAGATGGCCAATCGCCGTGTCGAGCACGTACGGTGGCTCGTTCGAGCTGAAGTCGCCAACGCTGAGCCGCAGCATCTCCTCGCGCGGCCAGCCATAGGTCCGGCACGCGGTGGGATTGACGTCGACAATCGCCCCGGTATCCCAGTCGTGAACGAAGATGCAGTCCTCGGCCGCCTCGAAGATGGCGCGGTAGCTCGTCTCAGACCGTTCGAGTGCCGCCTCGGCGCGCAGCCGCTCCATCTCAGCCGCCGCCCGTACCGCGAAGATCTTGAGCAGCGCCTCGGTCAGCTCCTGGTTGGCGATCGGCTTGCGATCGAGCGCGACGATGATGCCCAGTTGCTCGCCGGCAGCATTGAGGATCGAGTAGCCGGCATACGCGTCGAAACCCTGCGCCGAAAACAGCGTTCCCGGGGAGAACTCCGGATTCACTCCCTGCGAGACGAAGCGCGACGCCCGCCCGACGATATGCCGGCACGGTGTCTGGGTGACGTCGTACTCGACGTTGCGCAGCAGCCGGTCTTCGAACACCAGCGCCAACGTCCGCATCGTGACCTTCGAACTGTCGACGAACTCGGCGATCAGTGCAGCCTCGGTGTTCAGTACGCGGGCGAGTCCCCGGGCCAGGTCAGCGAAGACGCGCCCCGGCTCGGCACCCGACACAGCCAGCGCGGCTGCGGTAGTGCGCGCCAGGACTTCGCGCAGCTGATCGTCGCCCTGTGGCGCACCGGTCGCCGGCAGCGTCGGTGCGGCAGGATCATCGGCGGCAAATTGCGGAGCGTCGTTCGGCATCGATCGGGCGGCGGGCGAGCCGGTGTTGGCCTGAATCGGAGTGTATTGAGCCCGAGGAGCGATGGCCTCAGCTGTTACACGACTGAAACACAGCGAAACGCAGTGATACCGAAGCCGCTCGGGCGGTTCAGTCGACCGGCGGTACGAACATGTAACCCGCCCCCCGGATCGTCTGGATCGCCAGCGGATTGTCCGGATCGACCTCGACCTTGCGCCGCAGACGGGCGATGCGGATGTCGATCGAGCGGTCGAAAGGCTCCCATTCGCGGTTGCGCGTCAGGGTCAGGAGGCGGTCACGTGTCAGAACCTTGTTCGGGTGCTCGATGAAGGTCTTCAGCAGGTCGAATTCCATCGCCGTGATCGCGATGTCGGTGCCGTCAGCCCCGAGCAGGCGGCGGGCGTCGAGATCGAGCGTGCAGCGGCCGATGCGCGGCCTCGTGCGTTCGGTGGCCTGTGTCGGGGCGGCCTCGCCATGCAGCCGCCGCAGCACGCTTTTCAACCGCGCCCGCAGCTCGCGAGGATCGAACGGCTTGGCAACATAGTCGTCCGCGCCCATTTCGAGGCCGACGACGCGATCGACGACGCCGTCGGCCGCGGTCACCATGATGATCCCGACCCGGTGGTGCTCGCGCAGATAGCGCGCCAGCGTCAGCCCGTCCTCGCCGGGCAATCCGACATCGAGCAGCACGACATCGGGAACCTGCCGTTCGATTGCGGCACGCATCTGCGTGCCATTGGCTGCGGCGTCTACCTCGTAGCCATGCGTGCCGAGATAGTCGACGAGCATCTGCCGCACGTCGGCGTCGTCGTCGACCACCAGTATCCGGGCACCTGACACGTTTTCGCCTGCCTTCGGTTTCGCTGGGCGCGGATTATAGAAACGCAAGCCGGCAACGCACCATACCTCATGCCGACGCGCGTAACCGAGCGATACACAACGATGCACGACTGAAAGCTCGCAAATACACCCGCTGCCTAGAGTGCAGGCCATCGAACACGCCGCGTCAAAGCGGCCCCACCGGGAGAGTGAAGATGAGCCAGCACACGAGTGCACCTGCAGCAAAGACCCACGCTGCCCTGCCGCTGATTTCCGTAGGCCGCGTCAAGCGCAGCTACTCCGTCGCGGAACGCGGCGCTCAGGCCAGCAACGATGCCCAGTACAAGGCAAGCGCCACCAGCGACGAGCTGGCGGCCTGGGCCCGGCGTGCGGCGGCGTCCACCGGATTCGGCGATGCAGCAACCAGCTCGCTCCCGGTATCGCCGACTCCCGACGCGATGCAGCTCGCCTTCGCAGTCCGAGCCGAGCGCCACGCCGCGCTCGCCGAGTTCATCGCGGCGCTGGTGACGGCTATGAGCGATGCCGTCCGCAGCGTCATCGTCCGGTGGAAGCAGATCCGCAGCGAGCGCGAGACCGTTCGTGCGCTGCGGGCGCTGGATGCGCGGACGCTGCGTGACCTCGGGATGGACGTGAGCGAACTGCGCTCGGTCGCGATGGAGCTCTCCGGAGCAACTGATCCGACCCGCGCTCACGCGCTGATGCGCCTCAAGTTCCTGGCGATCTGACCCGCCCTCTTTACCAACCACCCAACTGCAAGGAGCTACACCGTGGAAGCTGTCGCTGAAGCCGTCGTCGAATCAACCTCTGCCCCTGCCTTTACCCCGATAACCATCGGAGGCCGGGACCGCTACGCAAAGACCGTCGAGGTCTCCAAGCGCATCCGATGGGATATCGATCGCGATGTCATTCGCGGTCGCGCTTTCGACTTCGGCAAGAAGTTTCTTCCGGACGGCCTGTCACTGGTCAATCAGCTCGACTTCGTCACGTCGGCCGAGCGCCGCTTCCTGAGCCAGATCCAGGGACGGACCTATGCCAATGTCTTCGGCCTGGTTGAGCGCTTCATTGGCGCCAAGGTCCTGGAGATCAGCAAGGAACACTGGCTCGGCGACCAGGTCGCTCTCGAAGCGCTGGTCCGCTTCACCGACGAGGAGCTGAAGCACCAGGAGATGTTCCGGCGCCTCGAACGCATGGCAGCCGAAGGGATGCCGGCCGGGTACGAGTTCAAGCCACAACCCAACGACGTCGCCGCCGCGGTGCTGAGCAAGTCGACCTGGGCGGTGCTTGGACTGACCCTGGACATCGAACTGTTCACGCAGGCGCACTACCGCGCCAGCATCGATCCCGATGCCGAACTGTCGGCGCTGTGGAAGGACGTCTTCCTGTTCCACTGGAAGGAAGAGTCACAGCACGCCATCCTGGACGAACTCGAGTGGAAACGCGAAGACGCACGCCTGACCGCCGCGCAGCGCGACCAGGCGGTGACCGATCTGATTGAGCTGGTGGCAGCAGTGGACGGCATCGTCCAGGCCCAGGCCGCGGCCGACGCCGACTACTTCCTCCTGCAGGCTGGCCGCACGTTTGCGATCACCGAGCAGCAGGCACTCCGCGCCACGGTGCTCAAGGCGTACCGCTGGCAGTTCATCTTCTCGGGCGTGCAGGACCAGCGCTTCCTCGAGGTGCTGGGGTCGATGATCACCGCCGAGCAGGGCGCGCGCATCCATGCCGCGCTGGCGTCAATCGGCCCGGTCGCGGCGCACTGAGGTCACGCCATGAGCCTCGCCTGCCCGGTCGATTTCGATTCCGTGAGTCTGCGGCGCCACGTCGTCGAGATGTACGAACGTGTCGCCGATACACCCGCCGACTATTTCCACTTCAATGTCGGCGCTGACTACGCGGTCCGGCACCTCGGCTACGACCACGCGGAGCTGGAATCCCTGCCGGCGTGGGCGACTTCCCGCTTCGCGGGCGTCGGCAATCCGCTTGCCGCCGGCGAGATCCCGACCGGCGCCACCGTCGTGGATCACGCCTGCGGCGCGGGCACCGATCTGCTGATCGCGGCACGCCGTGCCGGAGCCATGGGGCACGCCATTGGCGTCGACGTCACTCCGGCGATGCAACGGGCGGCGCGGCGCGCGGCGTTCGAGAGCGGCCTGCCCGCCCGTATCGAGGTGCGCGCCGGCTCGTTCGACGCCTTGCCGGTAGACGATGCCAGCGCGGATGTGGTGCTGTCCAACGGAGTCCTGAATCTGGCCGAGGACAAGCTCAAGGTGCTGGACGAGGCGCTGCGCGTGCTGCGGCCCGGCGGCGCGCTCTATCTCGCCGACGTCGTGCTGGAACGCGACCTCGATGCAAGTTCACGTCGCGATCCAGTGATCTGGGCGGCCTGCGTCGGCGGAGCCCTGACTGAAAGCGACCTGCTTCATGCGCTGCAGATCACGGGCTTCGACAGCGTTCGCGTGGCAGGCCGCTACGAATGCTTCCGCGGCACGTCCGTGGAACGCAAGTTCGGGACCTCGCTGCGCGTTGCATCGATCACCGCCTACGCGCACAAGCCAACCTAACTCGACCGGGCGGCGGTGGGCACTGAAAGTTGCCACCGTGTCCCGGTCGTCCCCAAGGAGACAAGCCATGGAAACGAAGAAGCCTCATGTCCGCAGCGTCGGACACGGACCGACGGTAGTGCTGCTGCACTCAAGCGGAAGCTCTGGCCGTCAATGGGATGGGCTGACGACCACACTGCAGTCGCGCTACCGCCTGCAAGCGGTGGACGTGCATGGGCATGGATCGACCCCTGCCTGGACCGAGGGGCGACCGATGCGACTTGAAGACGAAGTTGCGCTAGTGGAACCGATCGTCGGGACCGCCGGGACGGTGCACCTGGTCGGCCACTCCTACGGGGGCGCCGTGGCGCTGAAACTTGCGGCGATGATGCCGGAGCGCGTTGCGAGCGTAACCGTCTATGAGCCCGTGCTGTTCCGGCTGCTGCTGGACTACCAGCCTCGCGACCGCGTGATCACGGAAGTCCTGATCGCGGCTCAATCGATCAGGAACTGGTTCGAACTCGGCCACAGCGCGCGCGCCGCGCAACGCTTCGTCGATTTCTGGTCGGGTGAAGGCGCGTGGGACCGCCTGGCCCCGGTGCCACAGCAGCTCATCGCTGCGCGCATCGGGTCCGTCATCGGTCACTTCAACGCACTGTTCGGCGACTCCCTGACACGAAGCGTCCTGTCGACGCTCGACATGCCGATCCTCTGCATGACGGGCGCCCAATCACGTCCGGCGCCACGCCGCATTGCCGAACTGCTACGCGTGGCGCTACCGCGCGCCCGACATGAGGTCCTTGCCGGCATGGACCACATGGGCCCGCTCACGCACACCGAGGTGGTCAACCAGCAGATCGTCCAGTTCCTGGATCGCCAGCCGGGTACCGCGGCGCTCCGCACGGAACTGCTCCAAGCGGCCTGACGCAGAACGCACCGCATTCGATATGCTGCCCAGGATCCCCGCGCGGTCGGCCGACCGCGCGGGGCGCGTGCATTCCCGCGGCCCGGCCCCATGAAGATCACCATACTCGACGACTACTTTGACACCCTGCGTACGCTGCCGTGCTTCTGCAAGCTGGCGGGCCACGACGTGACGGTCTGGAACGACCACGTGCAGGACGTGGACGCACTCGCCGAGCGGCTGAAGGACACGGAAGTGCTCGTCCTGATCCGCGAGCGCACCCAGATCCGCGCGCCGCTGATCGAGCGCCTGGGCAAGTTGCGGCTGATCAGTCAGCGCAGCGTCTATCCCCACATCGACGTGCCCGCCTGCACCCGCCATGGTGTGATCGTTTCGTCGGATCAGCATCCGGGCACGCCGTCACACGCCGCCGCCGAGCTGACGTGGGCGCTGGTGCTGGCCGCGGCGCGCCGCTTGCCGCAGCAGGTCGCGGCGCTGCGGGCGGGTGTCTGGCAGATCGGCGTCGGCGACACGCTTCGCGGCAAGTGCCTTGGCGTGTATGGCTACGGCCGCATCGGCGCGACGGTCGCGGGTTATGGACGGGCCTTCGGCATGGAGGTGCTGGTATGGGCCCGCGAAGCCTCACGCGAGCGCGCGCGGGCTGACGGCTACGAGGTCGCTCCCGGCAAGGCCGACTTGCTGGCGCGCAGCGATGTGTTGACCCTGCACATGCGGCTGGTCGATGCGACCCGGGGCATCGTGAAGGCGGCCGACCTCGCTGCGATGAAGTCCACTGCCATTTTTGTCAACACCAGTCGTGCCCAGCTGGTGGAACCGGGCGCGCTGGTGGCCGCGCTGCGTGCCGGTCGTCCGGGTTTCGCCGCGGTCGATGTCTTCGAGGAGGAGCCGTTGCGCGCTCCGACTCACCCGCTGCTGACGATGGACAACGTCATCTGCACTCCGCACATCGGCTACGTGACCCGCGACGAATACGACCTGCAGTTTTCTGATGTCTTCGACCAGATCGTCGCCTATGCCGCGGGCGCACCGATCAATGTCGTCAATCCGGAAGTGCTGACCGCGCGGTAGCCGCACATGGCGCGCTGCATCGGGCGGGCCACGCCTGGCCAAAGGCAGGACACTCCGTCTGCGGTGCAATTCCACGCACGCGGACCAACAGCGGGAGCGCCTGATGAAGAAACCCCTTCCCCTCGCTGATGTTTATCGCCTGCTCGAGCCCGGTCCCGTCGTGCTGCTGACGACCGCGCACAAAGGGCAGGTCAATGTCATGCCGATGTCGTGGCACACGATGATGGAATTCGAGCCGCCGCTGGTCGGTTGCGTAGTCAGCAACCGCAATCACAGCTTCGGCCTTCTCCAGGCCAGCAAAGAGTGCGTGATCAACGTTCCCACGGTCCGGCTCATCTCCGAGAAGGTGCGCTGTGGCAACTGCTCAGGGCGCACGACGGACAAGTTCGCCGCTTTCGGGATCACCCCGCTGCCGGCCCGGCACGTCCAGTCACCGCTCGTGGCCGAGTGCCCGGTCAATCTCGAATGCAAGGTGGTCGACACGCGCATGGTGGCGCCCTACAACCTGTTTGTACTGCAGATGACCAAGGCGTGGCGTGACCCGAGTCCGAAGCGCCTGCAGACGTTTCACCACCTCGGGCGGGGTCGGTTCATGATTGCAGGCGCCATGCGTGCACTCCGCTCGCGAATGAAGTGATTCCGCGATCTGCAGGCGCCGCGAGCGAGAAGCTGACCCCGCACCGGGCCTCGCCTCGATGCGGACGCCGACTTGAGCGCGACTCGGATGATCGACGCGGGTGCGCATGACGAGCCGTCGACGGCGCGCCGGCTTGGGCGACAATGGCCGCCTTGCACTCGTGCCGGCCATCCATGATCACCGTTCACCACTTGAATAACTCCCGGTCGCAGCGCGTGCTCTGGCTGCTCGAGGAACTCGGCGTCGAATACCAGATCACGAAGTACGAGCGCGATCCCCGGACCATGCTGGCGCCGCCGGCGCTCAGGAAGGTGCACCCCCTGGGCAAGTCGCCGGTGATCACGGATGGCGACATCACGGTTGCCGAGTCCGGCGCGATTCTCGAGTATCTCGTCGAGCGTTTCGGCGACGGCCGCCTCGCTCCCGCCGCCGGCACTCCAGAGCGGCTGCGCTGGCGCTACTGGATGCACTTCGCAGAGGGATCCGCCATGCCGCCGCTGCTGATCAAGCTCATCTGCGAGAAAGTCGCGCAATCTCCGATGCCGTTCTTCGTGAAGCCTATAGCGCGCACGATATCCGCCAAGGTGCAGGCGATGACAGTTGAGCCAAACCTCAAGCGGCAGTGGGATTTCATGGAATCAGAGCTCGCGCACAACAAGTGGTTCGCTGGCAGCGAGTTCAGTGCTGCCGACATCCAGATGAGTTTCCCGATAGAAGCCGCGGCGCAGCGCGCTGGACTGGATGAAAGCCGGCCGAAACTGATGGGATTTCTGAAGCGGATCCATGCGCGGCCCGCCTACAAGAGAGCGCTCAAGGCCGGCGGCCCCTACAGCTTTGCCGAGGACTGATTCGTCCTGGTCGAGCCGTCCTGCGATCACGTCGGCTTCCGCTCGTGCGTATCGACTTGTCGCTCGGATAGCCGCCAGTCGCTCAAGCCATCCGCAGACGCGGGTTCCAGCGGACTGACGGCTCCCGCCCCAGGCGCCACTGCAGCGCGATGGCTGTCAGTGCGAGGCCGATGTCGATGGCCCAGAGCAATGTGTCGCCGCCGGTCGCCTCCGCGACCACGCCGCCGAGCCAGGCGCCAGCAAAGCTGCCGAACTGGTGCACCACCGCCACCATGCCGAACACGGTCGCCAGACGTTCAAGTCCGAAGCTTTCGGCCAGCTGCTGCGAGATTGCCGGAAGCAAAGCCATGTAGCTCAGGCCCATCAGTACCGCAAAGGCAAGCATCGTCACCGGACTCACCGGCAGCACGAGCAAGGACGCGACCGACGTCGCCCGCACGGCAAACACGATGATCAGGAACCGTTGCGCCGACAGATGGCGAAGCGAGACTCCTGCGAGCAGACTGCCGACAATGTTCGCGGCACCGAGTACTGCGAGCCAGACGCCGGCGAGCGACGGACTCAGTCCGCATCGCTCGATGACACCCGGCATGTGGATCGTCAGGTAGCCGACATGGAAGCCACAGATGCCGAAGCTTCCCGCCGACAGCCAGAAGCTCGAGTTCCTCAGAACATCGTGCAGTCGACCCGACCGGGACGGCGCTCGCTCCGCGGCTGGGTGGTCGGAGCGGGGCCCGAAGGCGCGCGACAGTGGCAGCGCGACCAGGCCAAGTGCGGCCGTCGCGCCGAGCGCGACGACGACGCCCCAGTTCTCTATGACCGCCTGAGTTCCCGGCGATATCAACAGCTGGCCGGCGGAGCCCCCGGCACTGACAATCGCGAACGCCATCGCGCGGTGCTCGACCGGGACACGACGTCCCACCTCGGCAAACAGCAGGGAATTGCTGCCGATGGCGCTGCCGGCCACCGCGACCACCACGAATGCCAGCGCGAACGCTGCAATCGAGTTGGCGATGGCCAGCGTCAACGTCGCGGCGCAGAGCAGCCAGGCGCCCACGACCATCAGTCGGCGGGCGCCATACCGGTCGGCGAGCCAGCCCAGGGGCGGCTGCGCCAGCCCCTGGGCCAACTGGCCCACCGCGAGTGCGAAGCCCAGCCCCGCAAGGCCAATGCCGGTCGACGTATTCAGCGGCGACACGAACAGACCCACCGCGGTGCGCGTGCCCATCACCAGGGCCATCAGCGCCGTGGCCGCCAGCAGGCAGCGCAGGGCCACCGGGTTCATTGCGCACCTCCGGCCCGCTTCGCGCTGACCGAGACGCGGTCCCGCGGCACTGTAGACAACACACAACCAGGCACCTTGTGCTCCTTCGGAATGCGATCCCCGAAGCGATTGCTTCGGGCCAGGCCGCATTCTGGGAAGCGCAGGTACCCGCGCTGTTTCAGGTGCGTATGGTTCGGTTATGCGTTTGTTTCAGCGGAAAGGACGGCCATCCACACTCGGTTGGGACGGCAACCGGCCCCTGGATAGGGGACCCGAGGAATGCGACGAATCGGCTGTGCGTCGGCTCGACACCGGAGTAGGATGATTTGGCTAGGAAATGCGACACATGCTGCACATCGAAGCTCGGACGCCGGTGGCCGCTTTGCGCGGCAGACTGTTTGCTGCTTGCCGGGCACTGACCGCACCGCTTGCGCTTCTCATCGCACTCGCCGGCTGCGCGACCGCACCGCCGCCACCGCCCCGCATCGAGACACTGCTGCACGATGAGTTGTTCGCTCCTTCCGCGGTGACGATCGACGCGAAGGAGATCTTTGCCGTCAGTGAACCGATGAAGCAGTACCTGAGGACGGAAATTGCGTCGCAGGCAAAGAGCAACGGCCTGCAGGGCGGACTCGTGGCCGCTCTCTATAGCCGTGGCCAGTTGAAGCTCGAATACGATTCTTCAAGGACGCGCACCGCGGCCGAGGCCTTCGATGCGCGCGCCGGTAACTGCCTGTCATTGGTCTTGATGACGGCTGCGTTTGCAAAGGAACTGGGCCTGCAGGTCCGCTACCAGAGTGCCTACGTCGAGGAAACGTGGAGCCGCAACGGCAACCTGCTGCTGCGCGCCGGGCACGTCAACATCACACTGGGACCGAAGCTGCAGGATCGGGCAAGCCGAACTGCGCGCGCAATCACCATCGACTTCCTGCCGAGTCATGAGGCCCAGAACCTGCGCGCCTCAGAGATCCCGGAGCAGACGATCGTCGCGATGTTCATGAACAACCGCGCGGTTGAGGCCTTGGTGCGCGGCCAGCTCGACGACGCCTACGCGTGGGCCCGGGCCGCGTTGCAGCGCAGCCCCGACTTCCTGCCGGCCTACAACACGTTGGGCATTGTCTACACGAGGCGCGGCCACAAAGGGCTGGCGGAGGCGTCATTCAGGCAGGTACTAGAGCGCGATCCGAAGCACACCCGTGCGATGGCGAATCTCGCCGAGATCTATGCCGGTGACGGTCGCGAGGCGGAGGCCACGGCACTGCGGGCTGAACTGGCGCGGCTCGAACCGGAACCGCCGCTGCACCTGTACAACCTCGGCATGGCCGCCATTCAGCGCATGGACTACCGGGCCGCACGGGACCTGTTTGCCCGCGAGGCGGCGCGCAGTGGCTACTCGACCGAAGTCAGCTACTGGCTTGGCGTTTCGCTATATCTGCTCGGCGAACACGAGCAGGCCAGTTTCTATCTAAAGCATGCACTGGAGTCCAGCGCGACTCGAAGCGACCGAGAGTTCTACTCAGCAAAGCTCGCGAGGCTGAAAAGCAGCGTGCACTGAAGGATTGGCCAGGTCGGCCATCCCGCGCAACGCGGCTAGGCGCCGATGTCGTGCAGAACGTGACGCCCAATAGAAAGCGGGTCCGCGCCCCGAGGCCCGGACCCGCCAGCAAAGAAAAAAGCTGCCGCTGGATCAGCAGCCGCCCTTCTTCGGCTTCTTCTGCTCTTCCTTTTTCGTTTCCGCCTGCTTGGCCGCTTCCTTCTTCGCTTCCGGCTTCGCCGGCTCGGTCTTCTTGGCTTCCGACTTGGCGGGCTCGGCCTTCTTCTCCTGCGCGATGGCCGGAGCCTGGATCAGAGCAAAAGCGGAGACGATGGCGGTAGCGAGCAGTTTCTGCATTGGATAAGACTCCCTGAATGTGTGGTCAAACGGACTGCCTGAGGCGGCGATTCAACGGTCCGAATCCCCCTTCGGTTGACCTAGGGTGGCCGGAACACGCGGCATTCTAGCGGCGCCGCGACCGAAGGCGAGAGGAGCCGAGCCACCTCGGCGGGCTCGTCCGCCAGCCTTGGCCGGACTGCGTTCAACGTATAAGCATATAAGCGGAATCCCAGTTCAAGGCGCGAACCTGTGGCTAAGCTCGGCGCTCCGACGGTTCGAATCTCGCCCGGCACTGACATGACCACACTGACCACGACACTGCACCGCCACGCGGCCGAAAGAGTTGCCGAGTTGCCCGCTGAGGCGATCTTCGACCTGGCCCATACTCGCAAGATCGAGCTTGACTTGCCCTACGCGGGCGCTGTGACCCCGGTCGAGGCCTGGACCCTGGCAACTCAGGGCAAGGCCAAGCTCGTCGATATCCGGACGTCTCCCGAGCTCAAGTTCGTCGGGTCGGTTCCAGGCTCGCTCCATGTCGAGTGGCGCGGATACGACCCCCAGCCGCTCGCCGCATTCCTGGGTGCGCTGTCACGCGTTGCGTCTCCCGATGAACCCGTGCTGCTGCTGTGCCGCAGTGCCGTGCGATCCGACGCGGCAGCCGACGCCGCCACCGAAGCCGGCTACCAGCGCGTGTACAACGTGCTTGAAGGATTCGAAGGGCAGCGCAACCACGCTGGGCACCGCGGCGAAATCGACGGCTGGCGCAAGCACGGCCTGCCGTGGGTGCAGGACTGACGCCGACGCGACAACAGCACCGGCAAGCCGGATTATTCGCCTTCGAGGTGGACGCTGCGCGCGTGTATCGGCAGCACAAATGGCGGAACCGCACCCAGCGGCCTGGCTAAGGCCAGCAAGTCCGCGAGCGGCAAGTCTTCGACCAGCAGTGCCACATCTTCGGTCGGCTTGAACACCGCCGCACCGCCCTGGTTGAGCTTTTCGTTGGTCAGGATCGGCCGGTCAGATAGTCGGCGCAAGGCCCAGCCAATCAGCGTTTGCTGAACCGCCGGCGATACGCCCTGGGCCCACAGCAGGTAATGCAGGTCGACCGCGACTGCAGAGGGGCGCACGCCCGGACGTATTTCCGGCTTAGGGGCTCCGGGCATCGGACGGTTACGCATCGCAGGCACCGGAACAAAGCGATACAGCCACAGCAAGACGCGCGGCTGGCCGTCGTCGGCGTTGAACACTGGATCGAACGCCTCGACGCCACCGACGCCGAGATTCGCCGGAAACCCTTCCGACAGCATGCGCATGAGCGCCGAGGTGGTTGCTGCCAGCGCCGTATAGGTCGCCATGTCGCTACTCCCGAAGTTGTCGTGGCGCGCTTTCGAACGAGGCTCGCTCACCTCGCCGGTTTCCCTACTGTTGGGCGGGTAGTGTAGCGACGGCCACCTCGGGCCTTCGTTCGGAATACGGGCTTGTTGCTTGCCAAAGCGGTACGCCGCGGCACGACACGGGCGTCCTCCAGGCTTCCACAGGATTGGCAGCACCCCGGTCGGCAAGCACAATGCGGGCTGCTCAATCAGGCCGGAAACGACATGCACGCACGCCGACGACTCTTTCTTACCACGGGACCGCTCTGCGCCCTGCTCCTGGCGGGCTGCGCGACCACAAAGATGGAAGCACAGTGGTCGAATCCCGAATTCCGCAGCGTCAGCCTGCGTGACCAGACGGTGATGGTGGCGTGCCAGGCGCGCGACTTCACCGTGCAGGCGGTCTGCGAAGACCAGATCGCCGCCCAGCTCGCCGCGCGCGGTGTGCAGCCCGTGAAATTTGCGGTCGCGAACACGGGCACGGCGCCGACCAACGAGGCAATCGACGCCGCGGCGAAGAAGGCGAACGCGCGCGCCGTCTCTCGCACCACGCTGAGCACGTCTATCCCCACTGTGAGCCCGGGACCGACCATCGGTATCGGCGTAGGCGGAGGCAGCTATCGCGGCGGCGCCGCGGGCGGAATTTCGATGCCGATAGGCGGCGCCACGGTATCGGAGGCCTACGCGGCCGACACCGCCATCGTTGACGTGGCAACCGGCAAGCTGATGTGGTCGGGTCGGGCCACCAGCCCGACCGGTGGTGACGTCACTTCCCAGCTGACGGAGTTGACCCGCGTCATGTTCGAGTCGCTTTCCGGCAGCGGCCTGCTCTGACGCGGCGCCCGCAATACATCTGGTAACCATCGCCTTTCGAGGAATGACTCGGGCGCGGAAGCGTTCTTGACCCCTATCAACTGAAGCGGGCTGGTGCGCTGCACAATTCGATGCATCTAATACCCTACCGGGTAGGGAAGCATCGAATGACCATCGCCGTCTCCAGAAGACGCTTTCTCCAGATCTCCTCGGCCACCGCCCTGGCCGGCGCCGCCACCCCGCTAGACCCGATATCCCGCGCCGCCCAGGCCGCCGGAACCACGACCGGAGAGGTCAAGACCGTCCGGACGTTCTGCGAGATGTGCTTCTGGCGCTGCGGCGGCATTGCGTACGTACGCGACGGCAAGCTCTGGAAGTTTGAGGGCAACCCGATCGACCCACAGAGCCGCGGCCGACTGTGCCCACGCGGCACCGGCGCGGTCGGCACCGTCAATGATCCCGACCGGCTGCGTACCCCGCTGATCCGTGTTGGCGAGCGGGGCAAGGAGCAGTGGAAGTCGGTCACCTGGGGCGAGGCGCTCGATGTCGTCGCCCAGAAGATGCAGAAGATCAAGGCCGAGTACGGGCCCGAGTCGATCGCCGGGTTCAACCACGGCATCGGCGCACGCTTCATGCTGCACGTGCTGAAAAGCTACGGCTGCATCAACTTCGGAGCGCCGTCGTTTGCACAGTGCCGTGGTCCGCGCGATATCGGCTACCTGCTGACGTTCGGCACCGGACTCGGCTCGCCCGAGCCGACCGACATCGAAAACACCGACTGCCTGGTGCTGATCGGCTCGCACCTGGGCGAAAACATGCACAACCTGCAGGTGCAGGAGTTCGCCCGGGCGGTCGAGCGCCGCATCCCGATCATCGTGGTCGATCCGCGCTACTCCACCGCCGCCAGCAAGGCCAAGTACTGGCTGCCGATCAAGCCAGGCACGGACCTCGCGCTGCTGCTGGCCTGGATGAACGTGCTCGTCACAGAGGGCCGTTACGACCGCACGTTCGTCGAGCGCTACGGCACCGGCTTCGAGAAGTTTGCCAACGAGATCAAACAGTACACGCCCGAGTGGGCGGCCGAGGAAACCGGCATCGACGCCAACATGATCCGCGTCACCGCGCGGGAATTCGCTGCGCGGCGTCCGGCGGCGCTCGTGCACCCCGGCCGGCGCGTCAATTGGTATGGCGACGACACGCAGCGCAGCCGCGCCAACGCGCTGCTCAATGCGCTGCTCGGCAACTGGGGCCGCAAGGGTGGATTGTTCGTGCAGGCAGGGATGTCAGTACCGTCCTACCCGCTGCCCAAGTACCCGAAGTCGGACAAACCGATGGCCGACAACCCGGGTGGCGAACGCTATCCGTTTGCCGACGAGGCGGTCACCACGGGCCTGCGCGAGGCAACTATCAGCGGCAAGCCCTATCCGATCAAGGGCTGGTTCGTCTACTCGACGAACATCATGAACGCGCTGCCGAACGAGGCCGAGACGCTGAAGGCGATCCAGGCGCTCGACCTGCTCGTCGTCATCGACACGATGCCGAGCGAGATCGCCGGCTACGCCGATGTCGTGCTGCCCGAGTCCGTCTTCCTCGAACGCCATGACGAACTGCAGGTCGGCTGGGGACGGCGCGGCTGGATGTCGCTGCGGCAGCCGGTGGTGGCCCCTCCCGCCGAGCAGAAGCCCATGTGGTGGATTGCGAAGGAACTGGCCGGCAAGCTCGGCATTCCCGAGTGCATGCCGTTCAAGGACATGAAGGAGTACCTCGCCTATCGGGTCGAGAAAGGCGGCTTCAGTTTCGCCAGGCTCGAGACCGAGGGCGTGATCATGGGCGAGAAGCAGCCGATCACCGTGGAGGAAGGTCTCGAACTGCAGTTCGAAACACCTTCCGGCAAGGTGGAGTTCTGGTCCGATCAGCTGGCAAAGAAAGGTTTCGACCCGGTGCCGAAATACACCAGGCGCGCGGAACCACCCTCAGGCTACTTCCACCTGGTCACCGGGCGCGCTCCAGTCCACACGTTCAGCCGCACGCAGTCGAACCCGTTGCTCACCGGCCTGATGCGCGAGAACGAAATCTGGGTCAATGCCGCGACCGCGGCGAAGCTCGGCGTCAAGACCGGGCAGTACGTGAAGCTGAAGAACCAGGACGGCATCGAGACCAATCGCATCAAGGTCAAGGCCACGCAGCGCATCCGGCCCGACACCGTCTACATGGTCTACGGCTTCGGCCAGCGCAACTCGATGGCCACCAGCGCCTTCCAGCGCGGCGCCAGCGCTGCGCAGATCAATACGAAGTACGAGACCGATCCGCTGATGGGCGGCACCAGTATCCACGCGAACTTCGTCACCTTCGTGAAGGAGGCCTGAGATGGCGCGCTACGGAATGGTGATCGATACCCGCAAGTGCGTCGGCTGCATGGACTGCGTCGTTGCCTGCGAGACGGAGAACGATGTGCCGATCGGCTTCAGCCGTGACTGGATCACGACCGAGGTAAGAGGCGAGTTCCCGAACCTGTCGATGGAAATCCGCAGTGAGCGCTGCAACCACTGCGAGAACCCGCCGTGCGTGACCTGCTGCCCGACCGGGGCCAGCCACGTGTCGGACCTGGGCATTGTCAAGGTCACGGCCAATCGCTGCATCGGCTGCAAGGCGTGCATCTCCGCGTGCCCGTACGGCGCCCGCTACGTGCACCCCAAGGGCTATGTCGACAAGTGCACGTTCTGCGACCACCGCATCAAGGACGGCAAGGATCCGGCCTGCGTGTCGGTGTGCCCGACGCACTGCATGCACTTCGGCGACCTCGACGATCCGAAGAGCACGGTCGCCTCGCTGCTGCGCACCCGCAAGTGGCACACGCTGCTGCCCGAGGCCGGAACGCGGCCGCGGGTCTTCTATCTGACGTAAGGAACGCGAGCCATGCTGGAAATCACGAGTACTCGCAGCAACCCGGGCATCGACCCTGCGCTGCATGTCTGGGGCTGGGAGATTCCGCTGTACCTGTTCGTCGGCGGCCTGGTCGCCGGCATGATGGTCCTGGCGGGTGTCGCGATGCTGCGTACTGCCAGGGGCGAAGACACCAAGTCGTTCTTCTCGATCCAGACGCCGCTGCTCGGCTTCATGCTGCTGAACCTCGGCATGCTGGCGCTGCTGCTCGACCTGGCGCATCCGCTCTACGTCTGGGCCATCTACATCACGTTCCAGCCGCTGTCGCCGATGTCCTGGGGCTCGTGGGTGTTGCTGATCGTCTACGGCCTTCTGCTGGTCTCGGCCCTGATCAGGCTGCCGGAATCCTGGCCGTGGCTGGGCGTGCGCGTGCCGCTGCTGCAGAAGGCCTCCGACTTCTTCGTCAAGAGTCCCGTCCGAATGCGCTGGCTGGGGATGGCCAATATCGCCTTCGGCATCGCCGTCGGCATCTACACCGGCATCCTGCTCAACACGATGGTCGCGCGCCCCCTGTGGAACTCGGCGGTGCTGCCGCTGCTGTTCCTGTTCTCCGGCCTGTCGGCGGCCGCGGCGGCGGTGCACTTGGCCACGGTCGTGTTCCCGGGCCGACCCGCTCCGCGCAGCCTGATCGGCGGCGCGCTCGCGGCGATGACGCAACCTCTGGGTGCCGAGCCACCGGCGAAGCGGACGATCGACACGGTCATCCGCGCCGACATCGCGTTCCTGGTAATCGAACTCGTCCTGATCGCGCTGCTGCTGCTGTCGCTGGCGACATCGACGCTGTCACACATCGAGGCGGCCAGGCTGCTGTTCAGCGGCTCCTACGGCCTGGTGTTCTGGGTGGGCGTGGTCGCCATCGGGATCCTGACTCCGATCGTGCTGCAGGCACTGGAGCTGTCACATCGCATCCCGCACACCGTCGTGCCTGCGGTCCTGGTACTCGCCGGCGGATTCGCGCTGCGCTGGGTGCTGGTCAACGCTGGGCAGGCAAGTGAGGTCGTCAGCGCCGCCGCAAAACTCTAGCGGAGGCCTGTGCAATGTTTTCTGATCAACCGACGAGGAAGTCGAAATGAAGAAATGCATTCTGTATGCGCCGACGCTGGCGCTCGCCCTGGCAGCGGTCGGCGCTTGGGCGCAGGCTCCGGCATCGAAACCGACCCAGCCGGCCGTCTGCAACAACTGCCACAAGCCGGCGCCGGGACAGGTGGCCGGCTACTTCGAGAACGTCGCGTTCAAGTCGCAGGCGATCCAGCTCGGAATCGATGCAAACCGAGAGATCGTCCGCTTCGACCCGAAGACACTGAAAGTCTTTGACGCTGGCGTTGCCAAGACGCCGGAACAGCTTCGCGAAATCAAGAAGGGCCACGAGGCGCGCATTGCCTACGTCGAGAAGGACGGGCAGAAGTGGGCCACCGAGATCCGCTTCAAGGGCGCGGCCAAAGTTGCGAAGGAAGACCTCGTCGACTACGCCTATGTGCGCAAGCTGGTCGACCAGGGCACCGGCAGCTTCATGCTGATCGACTCGCGGCCGCTGCCACGCTTCCAGCAGGGCACGATCCCGGGATCGGTGAACATCCCCTATCCGAGCTGGGACAAGGTGGTCAATCGCCTGCCGGCCGACAAGAACATGCCGCTGGTGTTCTTCTGCCAGGGCGTGACCTGCCAGATGAGCCCGCTGTCACAGCGCAAGGCGATCGCGCTGGGCTACAAGAACACCAAGGTCTATCACGAGGGCGTTCCCGAATGGCAGACTAAGGATTACCTGGCGACCCGGCCGCAGTTCGTCAAGGAAGCCTACGTCGACAAGGACATCCCGGCCGTCATCGTCGACGTTCGCTCACCCGACGAAGCGAAGAGCGGGCACATCAAGGGCGCCGTCGGTATGCCGGCTGCCACGGTCAAGTCGCAGCTCAAGACCTTCCCGCCGGCCAAGTTGCAGGCGCCGATCATCGTCTATGACGGACGCGGCGGACCCGAGTCGAAAGCGGTTGCACGCGAACTGATCAAGTCCGGCCAGACCAACGTGCAGGTCGTCGAAGGCGGCCTGCTCGGCTGGCAGGCGGCTGGTTATGCGATCGAATCCGGCGTGCCGGCGCTGACCCAGGTCGCGTATGCGCCGAAGCCGCGTCCGGGCGCGATCGCCGTCGACGAGTTCAACAAGCTGGCGCGCAATACGCCCGCTGACGTGCTGATCCTCGACGTGCGCAACCAGGATGAAGCGAACACCGGAATGATCAAGGGCGCGCTGTTGATCCCGGACGAAGATCTGCTCGCCCGCATGAGCGAAGTGCCCAAGGACAAGCGCGTCATCGCCCATTGCAGCACGGGCATCCGCGCCGAGATGGCGTATCACAAGCTGAAGGATGCGGGCTACAAGTCCGGGTTCCTGAACGCCGAGATCGAGATCGACAAGGCGGGCAACTTCAAGGTCACCGCGAAGTAGCCGACACCGGCCCCTCCAGGCAATCCGGTGTCGGGGGAGCGGGTCCACAGGACCCGCTCTCTTTTTGCCAGCGCGGCTCGATGACCGGCAACACGCTCGGCGGCATTGCCGTACCCCGTAGGGTATATTTGCCCCGGTTGACGAAGAGCAATGGCGCACCGCACAAAGCGCCCTAGCCTTCAGCTTGTGGCTCCGCGGCGGCGTGATGCAAGTCGCACGCCCGAGCCCACAGGACATTCGGGAAGCGAACCATCCATTTCCCTGCAATCTGGAGAACGTAAATGTCAGGTGCAATCACCCATCCGCTGCCGGGCCGGCGTGCTTTGGGCAGCCAACGGTCTGCAGCAGGGGCGTACTGGAATCCCTACTTTGTCGGCTTCCTGCTCGGCCTCGTGCTGCTGGCGACTTTCGCGGTGACGGGCCGCGGGTTGGGCGCAACGGGTGCCTACTCGTCCGCGGCCGCGTGGTTCGCGGGACTCTTCTCGCCCGAACACGTCGCCGCCAACCCGGTGCACTCGCGCTATTGGAACGAGGGCGACCCGCTTCTGTCGTGGACGATCTTCCTGTTGATCGGCGCCTTCATTGGCGCACTCGTGTCGGGCCTTCTAGGCCGTCGCGTGGGCTTGTCGATCGAGCGCGGACCGCGGATCTCCGACCGCACCCGCCTGATCCTTGCCTTCAGCGGCGGCTTCATCGCGGCCTACGGCGCCAAGATCGCCAAGGGTTGCACCAGCGGCCAGGCGCTGAGCGGCGGATCGATGCTGAATGCCGGTAGCCTCGTGTTCATGGGCGCCGTTTTCCTGTCGGCCTACGTGCTCGCGTACTTCGTCCGCAAGGAGTGGATCTGATGCTGCCCCTCGCCTACAACTTCGAATTCAGCGTCGTGACGGACCTCGCGATCGCGGTGCTGCTCGGCTTCGGTTTCGGCTTCTGCCTCGAGCGCGCCGGCTTCAGCAGCGCGCGCAAGCTGACTGCGGTGTTCTACCTGCATGACAAGGCCGTGGTGAAGGTCATGTTCACGGCGATCGTGACGACCATGGCGGGGCTCTTCCTGCTGTCATCGGCAGGATGGATCGCGCTCACCGACCTTTACATCGAGCCGACGTCGTACCCGGCACAGATGCTTGGCGGCCTGATCTTCGGCGTGGGCTTCGTTATCGGCGGCTACTGCCCAGGAACTTCGGTAGCAGGCATTGCGACCGGCAAGAAGGACGCCATGCTGTTCGCGCTCGGCATGCTCGCGGGCGTCATGGCCTACGCCGAACTCACGCCGGGCATCGAGTCCTGGATCGCGGCTTCCAGCCAGGGAGAGGTGACCTTGCCGGCCCTGACTGGTATTGGCATGGGCTGGTGGACGCTGGCGTTCGCCGTGTTCCTGTTCGCGGCCGCGCACGGCATGGAGTGGCTCGAACGCAGGTTCGCGCATCTGCGTCCGCTGCATCATCCGCACTGATGCGGTGATCGCGCAACCCAGGCCGCGCACACTCAAATGAAAACGGCCACCGAAGCGGTGGCCGTTTTGCTTGGCGGGGACGACAGTCAGAACTGCTTGCTCCAGGCGATGCCGAGGCTGTTCTGATACATCGAGATCGTCTCGGTGCCGCCGGCGCCGGGTCCGAGCACGGAGTTGAACAGCGACGATCCGCTGACGGAATTGTCGAACGCATGCATGTAGGCCACCGTGATGCTCGACTTATCCGGCATGTTGTAGGAAAAGCCGAGCGTGATGTGATTCTGGACCACGCCCGGCGCGATGATGTTGAAAGTCACGTTGGCCGAATCGATCGGATCATCGGTGTAGTTGTATCCCGCACGCAGCGTCCACGCCGGATTGAGCTGATACTCGATCCCGACCTTGAACACGTTGACCGACTGCCAGCCAAAGCCCGGTCCATTGTTGGCGCCGAGCGGCGCCCCGGTCATCGCCTGGTTCGCGATTGACGGGACACCGCCGTAATCGATGTAGACCCAGTCGAACGCGAAGGTCCATTGCGGCAGTCCCGTATAGGCGACACCCAGTCCGTAGCTCGCCGGGATGTCGAAACCACCCTGTTCGGCGAACAGGCCCTTGTAGCTGTCGAAGTTGCTCATCGACATCTTCGACGAGTACACGGCACCGATGCGGAAGCCGTCGAACTCACCCTGATAGCCGATGCGCACGCCCCAACCGGTGGAGGTGTCGTAACCGTTGTTCGTCACATACCCTGGCGCCGAGGTGAACGGCGGGAACCCGGGTGCGTTGTCGAAGGCCTGCAGACCTTCCACGCTGAAGCGTTGGAACCCGAAGATCGGCGCGATGCCGATCGACTGCTTCGGCATGAACTGCCACGCCACCGTCGGCGCAACCATCAGCTGCGACAGGTCGACCCCGAGCTTGCCCGCGCCGCACAGCAGGTTGGCGGTATTCGCACCCATGCCGCAGTTGAGCTGGTTGCCCGGATAGTCGGTGTTCATGCCGCCGTTGCCGTACACCGACACCCCGAACGCGAGGTCGGGACGGAACGCGTAGTTGTAGCCGAACTCCGGAATGAAGAAGTTCGTGCTGTCGCTGTCCGCCGATCCATTGAGTCCCGGCGCCGCGCCACTGCGCGAGGCACTGCGCTGCGGACTGAACCAGTCGATGCCGACGTCGACCCGCGTGCCGACAAACGCCATGCTGGCGGGATTGTTCGCTCCGCCAAAGGCGTCAAACGCGAGCCCGTAGCTCGCACCACCCATGCCCTTCGCGCGCATTCCGTAGCCATGAGCGAAGTAACCGTCAGTGGCCATCGACGGCAGCGGCAACAGGGCCGCCGCACAAATGGCTGCGGCGATCGGACGCACCGCAAACAAAGCTTTCATCTTCTCCTCCCCAAAATGTCGAGCCAGGACTGGCATCCAACAATCACTCAAAAGAACATACGCTCGCGTTGCGTCCCGGCGAGCCGGTCTGCGCAACGAACCTTCGTACTCGGGGGCGTATGGCAGGCACCGTTGCCGGCCGGCAACACCGACGGCGCACGGCGCTGGAGCGCGGCAGCCGAAGCAGGCGACCCGGCATCAACAGCGCCCGCTCCTGAGCTGCGCCCGCTCAAGCCCGTGAGCCCTGCACCAAGTCACGGGCCGCTCGAATCGTCGGGCGGGCTATCAAAATCGTCGAACCGCAGCGGCACACATGGCCGGCGAGCTTCGTGGCGGGACCGCACTTTGTCCATTACCCACAAGGGCGTATGGGCTACTACCCGAACGCTCAGCATTCAAGGAAGCCCTACGCTCTGACCCCTCTCACCGGAGCGAGGCGCGTGCTTCCCTCCTCACCGGTGCGAGGCGGTGCCAAGTTCGACGAGACCGGCAACCCAGGCAGGCAACTACCTTCGGGAGTGGTTGCGAATGATGACCGGCACAGGCGAGGTATCTCGCATGCGCGCCGGCGAGCGAGCCTGCCAGCGGGATGAGCTGAACCTCAGTTGCGGAATCGCAACGGACCTGACTCGCCCGCCGTTCCTGGTGCGGGAGACCGTGGTACCGGCGGCTATACAACCTTCTGTCCGAGTTGCACCGCAAATACTTCAACCGCCTGGCCTTTTCCCTTGAGCGACAGCGCTCCCAGGGGTTCGAAGCAGCACCGCTGCGCAAGCCCACTTCGCGTAGCGCCGTCGACCAGGACCGCGTGGCCCACGACCTTCGTTTGCGCTTCGAGTCGGGCCGCCACGTTCACGGCGTCACCGACGCAGGTGTAGGTCGCGCGCTGTTGCGTGCCCGTATAGCCGGCGATCAGGTCGCCCGACGCAATGCCGATGCCGATCTCGATCGGCGGCTTGCCGATTCGATCGGGCTCGCGGTTGTACAGATCGATCATTTCGATCATCTCCAGCGCAGCCTTGACCGCGGCGCCGCACGGGTCGGCCAGTGGCAGCGGCGCCCCGAAGATCGCCATCAGTCCGTCGCCCACCATTTGGTTGACGACGCCGCCCTGCCCGCTGATCGCATCGAACATCAGCGTGTAGTAAGTGTTCAGCAGTTCGATCGTCTCCTCTGGAGGCAGCTGTTCCGCCATCGCCGTGAAACCACGGATGTCGGAGAACATCGCAGTCGCCTGCACGCGGTGTCCCCCAAGCGCGAAACCCGAGGCATCGAGATCCTGCGCGACTTCGCGCGTCGCAAAACGGCGTACCAGTTCCTTCTGCTGGTCGCGCAGGCGCTTCTTCTCAAGGCTGGCCCCAAGACGCGCCTTCAGCAGCACCGGATTGACCGGCTTGTGCAGGTAATCCTCGGCGCCCAGCTCGATGCAGCGCACGACGTTGTCGAGCCCCTCGATGGCCGAGGTCACGATGACCGGCAGGTCGCGCAACTGCAGGTCGGACTTCAGCTGCTCCATGACCTGCAGGCCGTCCATCTCGGGCATCTCGATGTCGAGCAACAGCAGGTCGAAGGGCTCGCGCCGCAGCATTTCCAGCGCGACGCGACCGTTCTCCGCGAGGGCCACACTGTGCCCCTGCAGTTCCAGCGTGCGTGCAAGCAGCAGCCGGTTGACCTTGTTGTCGTCGACGACCAGCAGGCGCGCGCCGCGTTCAGCCATGGCGCAGCGCTTTCAGGGCGGCAGCCGTGCGCGCGTACTCGGCCTCGAGTGCGTCGAGGCGCACGGCCTCCTGCGAGGCGTCGGCGCTCATGCCGGCCAGTTCCAGGTCGCGGGCAAGTGCGCCCAGGGCCAGTGCGCCGAAGGTGTGGCTGTTCGACTTGAGCGAGTGCGCCGCGCGCCGGAAGCGGTCGGCATCCGCGGCAACGCGGGCGGCGCGCAGTTCGGCCAGCATCCCCGGCGCTTCCTGCAGGAACGTGTCGACGAGTTCCACGACGAAGTCGGCCCCGGCAGTGTCCTGCAGCTCGGCATAGCGGGCCAGGTCGATAGCGGACGACGTCATGTCAGATCCCCTTGCGTGCCGACACGTGGTTGAGCGCCTCGACCAGCTGGTCGACGCGGATCGGCTTGGTGATGTAGTCGTCCATGCCGGCGGCCAGGCACATCTCGCGGTCGCCTGCCATCGCGTTGGCTGTCATCGCGACGATGCGCGGCCGCGCATCCGCCGACCACTTCGCGGTAATGCGCCGCGAGGCCTCGAGCCCGTCCATCTCGGGCATCTGCACGTCCATCAGCACGACGTCGTAGGTCTGACGCTCGACCGACTCGATCGCCTCGATGCCATTCGACGCCAGGTCCGCGCGGTAGCCCATCTGCTGCAGGATGCGCAGCGCGAGCTTCTGGTTCACCGCGTTGTCCTCGGCGACGAGGATGCGCAGCGGATGGCGTGCGCCGAGGTCGGTGTCGATCTTCGGCTTCGCCGCTGTTACCGGAGCCCCGCGCGGGGCGCCGTAGGCCAGCAGGCTGACCAGCGTGTCGAAGAGCTGCGACTGCCGCACCGGCTTCGCCAGGTAGGCGTTGAACAGGCCCTCGGCGTCGCCCGCCTCGCGCCGGCCGAGCGAGGAAAACAGCACCAGCGGCAGCTCCGGGCGCCGCTGGCGCACCTTCTGCGCGAGTTCGACTCCGTCCATCTCTGGCATGTGCATGTCGAGGATCGCGAGATCGTAGGCCTCGCCGCCGTCGAGGCCGCGCAGCGCTTCGGCCGGCGTTTCGGCTTCGCGCACCTGCATGCCCCACTTGGCCGTCTGCAGGCTTAGCACGCGCCGGTTGGTGGCGTTGTCGTCGACCACCAGCACGCGGCGCCCCGACAGTTCTGGCTGCACGCCGACGAAGTCGCGGGCGCGCGCCGGCGGCAGGTCGGCAATCGGCGCATGCAACGTGAAGATGAACGACGAGCCCTTGCCCAGACCTTCGCTTTCCGCCCACATCCGCCCGCCCATCAGTTCGGCCAGCCGCCGGCTGATCGCGAGCCCGAGTCCCGTTCCGCCGTACTTGCGGGTCGTCGACGAGTCGGCCTGCGAAAACGACTGGAACAGCCGCCCCTTGCCTTCGGATGTCAGGCCGATGCCCGTGTCGCGCACGGCGAAGGTGAGCTCAACGGCGCCGTCGGTCACCGCGCCGGCACTGACCGTCAGTACCACTTCGCCGGCCTCGGTGAACTTGACCGCGTTCGCCAGCAGGTTGAGCAGGATCTGCCGCAAGCGCGTTACGTCGCCGCGGATCGCGGCCGGCACGTCGCCCTCGAAGAAGTACGCGGTCTCGAGGTGCTTCTCGATCGCCCGCGGTGCCACCAGGTCGAGCGCCGACTCGACGCACTCGCGCAGGTCGAACGGCTGCGCCTCGATGTCCATGCGGCCGGCCTCGATCTTCGAGAAGTCGAGGATGTCATTGATGATGGTGAGCAGCGTGTCGCCGGAGTCGCGGATGGTCGCCGCGTAGTCGCGCTGTTCGTCATTGAGCGGGGTGTCGAGCAGAAGGCCGCTCATGCCGATCACCGCGTTCATCGGCGTGCGGATCTCGTGGCTCATCGTCGCCAGGAACGAACTCTTTGCCTCGTTGGCCGCCTCGGCGGCGGCACGCGCCTCCTGGGACTCGTTGAACAACCGCGCATTCTCGATCGCGACAACAGCCTGGTCGGCGAAGGTCTGCAGCAGCGATGTCTGGCGATCGTCGAAGGGCTTCAGCTCCTTGCGGTACACGAGGATCGCACCGATCAGCTCGCCATGGCGCAGCATCGGCACCCCGAGCCAGGAGCGCACGTTGCCCAGCTTCACCGCCGCCACGGCGTGGGGGTCGCCCTGCCGGTAGGCCTCATAGTCGAGCAGGTCGGGAATGTTCACGGGCCTCAGGGTCGACGCGATCCGGCCCAGCCCTGTGGTCGGGCCCCACGGTCGAGAAGCGCGCATGAACTGCTCGAACACCGGATCCGGCACCAGCGTCGTCGCGATCGCGCTGTACTGGCCCGCTGCGTAGCGCATCACCATGCCGAAGTCCGAGTTGGTCAGCCGCGCGGCACTCTCAAGAATCTTGTCGAACACGGGGTTCGCGTCGGCCATCGAGCTGCTGATCACGCGCAGGATTTCGGCAGAAGCAGTTTGCCGCTCCAACGCTTCCTTGGTCTCGTTGAACAGTCGCACGTTCTCGACAGCCACCACGGCCTGGCGCGCGAAGGTCTGCAGCAGCGCCACTTCCTTGGCGGCGTAGAGACCCGTTTCAGCGCGGTTCACCGTGATCGCGCCGATCACCTGCTGGTCGCGCATCATCGGCACCGCGAGACCACTGCGGAACCCGGCCCGTTCGCAGGCCTGTTTCATCTCCGGCGCGTACTCCTCGTCGGACAACGCAAGAAGGTCGGCCACGTTGACCACGCCGCGCTCGCGTATCGCGCGCGCAGAAATCGCGGTACTCGTCGTCAAATTCTGGGGCCAGGCAGCGCGCAGCGCTGACGTGCCGGCGGCGTTCACGCCGTGCAGGCTGACCAGGTGCAACTGATCGCCGTCGAGCCGCGTGACCAGGCAGTAGCGGGCGGCCGTCAACGCCGCCGCGCGCTCGGCAATGATTTCGAACACCGGCTGCACGTCGGTGGGTGATTCGCTGATCACCTGCAGCACGTCGGAGGCAGCCGTCTGCCGCGCGAGCGACTCCTGGGTCTCGTTGAACATCCGCGCGTTCTGGATTGCGATCACGGCCTGATCGGCGAAGGTCTTCATCTGCGCGACCTCAACCTCGCTGAAGCCGGTGGCGGGCTGGCGTATCCCATACAGCCAGCCGACCGGGCGGTCCTGCCACATCATCGGCGCTGCGACCTGCGAGTAGGAGCCGATGCCAAGCCGCTTTGCGATCCGCCCCACCGGACCACGAGCTTCCTCCGAGAGGGCATCGACATAGTGCAGCGGTTGACGGTTCTGCAGCGCCTCCACCTGGACCAGTCCGTCGGCGAATCCCGCCGCGACCAACTCGGTCACCCGCTCTCGCTCCGGGCCGTCGTGCGCGGCGACGCGCGCACCGCCGTGCTCGTCGATCAGCAGTATCCCGTTGGCGCTGCCTGCAAAGAGCTTCCTGCAGCTTTCCAGGATCTTCTCGAACACCGGCGCCGCGTCCGCCACCGAACTGCTGATCACACTGAGGATCTCGGCCGACGCCGTCTGCCGCTTCAGCGCCTCGTTCGTCTCTTTGAACAGCCGCGCGTTCTGAATCGCTATCACGCCCTGATCGGCGAAGGACTGCAGCAGGTCGATGTCCTTTTCCGAGAACGCGAAGGCGGCTTGCCTGGCGATCGAAATGCTGCCGATGCGCCGTCCCTCCCAGATCATCGGTGCGATCAGCAACGAATCGAAGCCGGCCTTTGTCGCGAAGCGCCGGGCGAGTTCGGGTACGCCGTCGCCGGTTCGCGCTTCGGGGTAGTACAGGGGGCGCCGCGAATCGAACGCCAGCCCGAGCACCGTCCGCTCGATCGGACGCGGGTAGCCGCGCGTGAACATTCCGTCGCTGTCGCCGTGGACTGCGCCGACTTCGACCTGCTGCTGGTCATCGACCACCAGCACGGCCCCGCCGTCGCAAGGTATCAGCCGTTTGCAGCTGTCCATGATCTTTTCGAACACCGGTCTGGCGTCAGCGACGGACCCGCTGATCACTCGCAGCACCTCGGCGGTAGCGGTCTGCCGCTCCAGCGCATCCTGCGTCTCGTTGAACAGGCGCACGTTCTCGACCGCGATCACAGCCTGGTCGGCAAACGACATGATGAGCGCAACCTGCTTTTCGTCGAAGGGCACGGCATCTCGTTGCGCAGTGACGATGGCGCCGATGACCTTGCCCTCGCGGACCATCGGCGCCGCGATCTGGGCGTTGAATCCGAAGTCACGCGCGAACTGTTCGGTCCGCGGTGGCGCCGCCGGATTACCGACGATCGGTACGAGTTGCGAAACCGCTCCAGCGAGAATCGTCTTGCCCACGTGGGTTGATTGGTCGAGCGGTAGTGGATAGCTCGCCGCCAGCTTCTCGAAGCCGGGCGCCCCCTGAATTCCCGCGAGTTCCACCTTTCCGTCGCGTGCCAAAGCAACGATCGCAAACCCGGTACCGAACAGCCGCAACAGGTTGCGCGCGATGGCGTCGAACACCGGCTGGGTATCGGTCATCGACCCGCTCATCGACGCAAGAATCTCTCCTGTCGCTGTCTGGCGCTCCAGCGCCTCCTTGGTCTCGTTGAACAGGCGTGCGTTCTGGATCGCGATCACCGCCTGGTCGGCAAAGGTTTGAAGCAGCGCAAGCTCCTTTGCGGTAAATCCGCCGATGGCACGCGAAACACCGATCGCGCCAATGCCGCGCTCGTTCCACAGCATCGGCGCATAGGCCATCGCCTTGTATCCGGCCAACTTTGCAACGTTGCGCACTGCGCGAGTGACTCCAGAATCGTTGGCAACGTCGGGATAGTGGGTCACCCGCCGCTCGCGAATCGCGCGGCCCGCGGGAGACTTCGCGACCGGCGCCGGGAAGGTAGCGGCCACAGCGTCGCGCGCCTTGCCGACATAGGCTCCAAGGTGGACTTGGTCCTGCTCGTCGACGAGGAGCACCGCCGTGTCGTCGCTGCCGAACAGATGCTTGCAGCTGTCCAGAATCTTGTCGAAGACCGGCTTCGGATCGGCCATCGACCCGCTGATGACCTGGAGCACCTCGGCCGTGGCGGTCTGCTGCTCGAGCGCTTCCCTGGTTTCATTGAACAGGCGCACGTTCTCGATCGCTATCACCGCCTGGTCGGCAAACGTCTGCACCAGTCCGATCTCGGTGGGCGAAAAGGGACGGACCTGATGGCGCAACAGGGAGATCACACCTAGTGCTTCCCCCTCGCGCAGCAGTGGCACATTCAATACGGTGCGAAAGCCGTAGCGCTGCTGGATCGCGCGTATGTCCGGATATTCCGAGTTGATGACTGCGACAACATCGTCAACATGAATGGTCCGACGCTCGAGCACGCATCGCCCCGCCACCGAAGTCTTCGATAGCGGCAGGACCTCCAGGCTCGCCATGGCCTCGTACGCCGGGCCGTAGCTGTTCATAGCGCGCAGTTGCCCTTCGACAACGCGCCAGACACGACTGCCGTCTGCCCGACACAGCACCCCGGCTCGGCGCGCCACGGCCTCCATGACCGGCTGCACGTCGGTTGGCGATTCGCTGATCACGCGCAGCACTTCGGCCGTCGCCGTCTGCCGCTCCAGCGCCTCCTGCGTTTCCTTGAACAGGCGTGCGTTCTGGATCGCGATCACCGCCTGGTCGGCGAAGGTCTTCAGCAGAGCCTGTTCCTTGTCGCTGAAGGGCCGTGGCGGCTGGCGCATCACGCACAGCGACCCGATCCCGCGCTCCTCCCATAGCAGCGGCACATACACCGCTGAAAGATCGCCCGCTCGGTTGATGAGCTCCTTCAGGTGCGGAGGCATGTCCGCAACGCTCGCGGCGCTGGGCACGTGCAAGTTTCGGCCCTTGCGAAGGACGTAGCCCGTCAGGCTCTTGTCGAGCGGCAAGCCGTCGGCATGCGTGGTGTGTTCCACGATCGATCCTCGTCGAGCGGCCGATCGCACGATGCCATCGTCGCCGACGACGAACAGGTTCAGCTGGTCGGTGCCAAACAGCCGCTCGCAGCTGTCGAGGATCTTCTCGAACACCGGCGCGGCGTCCGCCACCGAGCTGCTGATGACCTGCAGCACCTCGGCGGTGGCCGTCTGCTGTTCCAGCGCCTCCTTCGTCTCGTTGAACAGCCGCGCATTCTCGATCGCGATCACCGCCTGGTCGGCGAAGGTCTGCGCCAGGCCGACTTCCTGGTCGTCGAATGCACCGGCGACGGCGCGCAGGATCGTTAGGCAACCGATCGCGCGGCCTTCCCGCAGCAGTGGAATGAACAGGCAGGAGCGGTAGCCGAGTGCCGTCGCCAGCTGGGGCATGCGGGCAAACTGCTTCGCCGCTTCAGCGGTATCGGCGACGGCGACGACGCGTGAATCGAGGATGCAGGTGCCGGCGCCGCTGCCGCGGTCGAGCGGCCAGGCCTTCAGGATGTTGCCGGCATCATCGTCCGGGTTGTCACTGGCGTACGCCGCCGATTCGATCATGTCACCCCTGGGCATGACCACGGCGACCGCCCGGCCGGCAAAGAGCCTCCGGCAGCTCTGCACGATCGCGTCAAAGACCGGACGCGTGTCCGTGACTGAGCCGCTGATGACACGCAGGATGTCGGCGGTCGCCGTCTGCCGCTCCAGCGCCTCCTCGGTTTCGTTGAACAGGCGCACGTTCTCGATGGCGATCACGGCCTGATCGGTGAACGTCCTCAGCAGGCTGATGTCCTTGTCGTCGAAGGCGCCCAGTTCTCGCCGAAGGACGACGAGCGCCCCGACCGACTGGCCGCCGCGAAGCAGCGGCGCATAGAGTCCCGAGAGAAAACCGTCCTTCAGTCCCATCTGGCGCACGCTGGGGTATTGCTCCGCGCCCTGCTCCAGATCCGGCAGATGGATCATTTGCCTGTCCGCAATGCAGGCCCCGACGGCGCTCTCGCGATTGATCGGGCGTGCCAAGCCGGTCAGCTTGCCGTTGCTTGCATGGGCACGAAACTGTTCTCCCTCGGTCAGGAAGAGCACGACGCGGCTGCCCTGGAACAGGTTGCTGCAATTGCTGATGATGGCGTCGAACACCGGCTGGGTGTCGTTCATGGAGGTGCCCAGGACGCGCAGAACCGCCGCCGTCGCCGTCTGCCGCTCCAGCGCTTCCGTCGTCTCGTTGAACAGTTGCGCATTTCGCAGCGCCACCGAAGCCTGCCTCGACAGCCCGATCAGGAACTCCAGCTCGCGCGCTTCGAACGGGCTGCCGCCCATGCGCCACACGGCCATCGCGCCCTGGACTTGGTCGCCTGACAGCAGCGGGACCGCCATCAAACGCTCATCGTCGCCGCGGTCGGTGCCAGAGGCCTTCACGGCGCGCGGATCTGCCGCGGTCCTGTTGATCAACTCCGGTCGACCGGTTTGCAGCAGGCCGCCGATGATGCCTCGGCCCGGCTCAATGAGTGACGCCTTGACCGATTCCGCGTTGTCGCCCAGCGCGACGATGGCTCGATACGAGCTGCCACTCGCATCCGGCAGGAAGATGGCGCTGTTGTCCACCGCAAGCAGCTCCCTGGCATGGGCGGCAATGCCATTCATCACCGTACTCAGGTCCAGCGTCGAGGACAGGTCCCGGCCGACGTCAGACAGTGCCGACGCTTCGCGCGCGCGGCGCTGGGTTTCCTCCAGCAGGCGCGCGTTTTCCAGCGCCACACCCGTGCTCGAGGCTACAGTGGACAGCAGGCGCAAGTCGGCCTCGCCATACGCCGCGTCGCGTTCGTGGTTCTCCAGCACGATGAAGCCGGACAGGTGCTCGCCGGCGAAGATCGGAACAGCGACTCCGGAACGACTCATGTCGGTGTCCGGCACGACGAACAACTCCCAGGCCCGGTAGTCGGCACGGCTGGTCCATACGACCGCCTGACGCGCCTTGGCTGCCTTGAACCAGCGCCGGCCGGCGGCCACTGCGCTGAGATCGAAAGACTGCGGCCGCAGGCGCACGCCGTGCTCGTACGCATACAACATATGCAACCGTCCGGCCGGCTCGTCGACCGCGGAGATGCTCAGGTTGCCGGTGGCGAACAACGCGCGCAGCTGGTCGCCGACGAGATCGATGATGGCCTGGTAGTTCAATCCGGCGGCGATGCCCTCCTGCACGCTGTTGATGACCGCCAGCTCGCCGGCACGCTGCTCAAGTTGCGCCGTACGCTCGGCGACCGTGCGCTCGAGCGCCTCCGCAAGGCGCGCATTGGCCACTGCCACAGCCGCCTGCGACACCAGGATTGCAAGCAAATCCCGATCGGTGTCGTTGAAGCGCCCATGCAGGCCTTCGGTGTCCGCGTATAAAAAGCCCAGCAACTCTTTGCCTGCCACCAGGGGCGCGACCAGGCAGCTGCGCTGGTCCTGTTCCCTGACACCTTCGGGTCCATGCCGGAGGGCGGCAGCGCGGCTGCGACGCGCTTCTTCGAGCCAGGGGGCGATGGCCTGCAGAAGCTCGGTGGCCGCCTCCCCCTTCGGCAGCAGCGAGTCCGCGATTTCAAGGCCCCGGGGCGTTTCCAGCACCAGGAGCACGCGGCGAGCGCCGCAGAGGGCGCGGGCCTCCTTGATCAGAAGTCGGCACAGTTCGGGGACACTGCGCTCCCCGTGCAGGCGCAGTCCGGCATCGACCAGTCGCTCGAGCGATGCGCGCGCCGCCGACGAGATGTGTCCCGAACGGCTCGGCCGCGAGCTCAGGGAACCTGCATCGGCACTGGCGTTCTTCCTTGATCGCGGCATCGTTGGTCAGTCCTGTCGCCTGCTGTCCGAGCACTCGCCGGTCCGACCGTTGTGGCCAGGTCGACTTCGCCTTCGACGACGCGACACTGTAGGCAAGGCAGTCAGGAAAGTCGATGACCGACTCGCAGGGCGCCCGATCGCAAGACGGGCGCTCCAAAAATGCCGGCGTCGACGCCTAGCGCTGCGGCGATGATTGCGCCTGCAGCCGCGCTCGTTCAATCGCGGCCGTCAGTTCGGCGTGCCGGCGCGTGCCCGGTCGCAGTTGAGGCAGCAGTTCTCCCCAATACCGCGTTGCGTCGTCATAGCGCCCCTCTTCGTAGGCGGCGCTGCCGGCCATCTCCAGCGCCATCGGGTGCCGGCTGTTGAGTTCGAGCGCCCGCGTGACCAGTTGCAGCGGTTTGCCGCTCAGGCGGCCCTCCTGCTGTATTGCCAGCACGTCGGCGTACTCGCACAGGACCGCCGGATCCTTGGCCACCTTGTCGGGCGAAACCGCCATCGCCTGCACGAACGCGACGGCGGCGGCGTCGAAACGGTTGGCTTCGGCGTGCGCGCGCCCGAGAAGCACCCAGCCGCGCGCGTCGCGCGGCTGGCGCTTCAGGTGGGCTTCCAGGCGCGTGACGTAATCAGCCGCGGTCGTCGGCGCGATGTCCGGTCCGAGCTCCGAAGAAGCGTCCACGGCCTGCGGCGTACCGAAGGCGTAGTACAGGGCCGCCGCCGCGAGCGGCACGGCGGCTGCGATCACCCAGACCACAGCTCTGCGGCGAGTGCCGCCTCCGCGGAGCAGACCCTGCAGCACGAACCCGAGCGCTGCAGCGGTCAGCAGCAGTGCCAGGCCCCAGAACACCATCGAAGTGGAAGTCACGTCGCGGATTATCGATTGCCAGGAACCGGACGCGGTCCGGTCCGGCCAACAAAAAGGGGCGGAGTCGCCTCCGCCCCTTGACGTGGCAGGTGCCCTACTTTGCCGGTGCAGGCGGTGCCGCAGCGGGTGCGGCGGCCTTGCGCTTCGCCACAACCGCATCACGCAGGATCTTGATCCCCTCCTGGGATGCGGCAGCCGACTTCGCCAGCGACTCCTTGGCCTGGTCCAGGTTATGGAAGGCCGAGCCATTGGAAGCCGTCCACCATTCCCAGTTCGCATGGGCCTCGGTGTGCTTGGCGCGCGCCGAGTTCAGCGTCGCGTCGTCCAGTCCCGCGCCCTGCACTTCGCCGAAGGTATTGATCAGCTGCGTCAGCCAGAACTCGGCATGCCGCACCTTGCCTGCATAGTGCGAGGCCATCGACTCCATCACATACTTGGCCTGCTCCTCCTTCCAGTCCGTGTGGCAGGTCAGGCAGGTCTCTTTGACGTAGTGCTTCGGATTAGTCTGCCAGTGCGACGTGAAGGTCTTCTTGGTCTTCGGATCCGTGACCTTCGGCATGTGGCACGACGCGCACTGCACACCGGCCTTGTCGTGCTTCGAGTTCCAGAACACCTCGGCGTCCGGGTGCTGCATCTTCGTCAGCAACGCGCCGGTCTGGAAGTGACGGAAGTCGCGGAAGTTGATGCTGTCATAGAACTTGGTGATGTTGGTGACAGCCACCAGCGGGAACACGTTGGTGCGCTGATCCGCCATGCCGATCGCTGCACCGGTCTTCGGATCGATGCCCGGGTTGCAGTTGTATTCGACGTGGCACTGCGCGCACTGCAGTTTGCTGTCGTACTTCTCGAGCATCGCGATCTTGCGGTTGAAGCCGCGCACGCCCATGTCCTTGACTTCGAACTTGGTCTTGTTCGCGTCCTCCGAGTACAGCGTCGGGAAGTCCTTGCGGGTCAACGCCTGGATCAGCGCATCGCGCACCACGCGCGGCTTGGCGGCGTGCGGGTCGTGGCAGAAGATGCAGTTGTTCGCGTGATTCACTGACTTGACGAACTCGACCACCTTCGACGAGCGGCTCCACCTGGCCCCCGGCACCGGGTCGCCCATGTAGGCCCAGTCGAGAATGTGGTCCTGCGTCTTGCAGGAGACGCACACCGGGTTCGCCGCTGCAGCGGTGCCCGGCTTGAACGGCTTGTGGTCCGTGTTTTCGGGGTAGTTGTCCTGGATGACGTCCCAGACCTTGAAGTTGCCGCCGGGCTTCGCGAGATAGCGCCAGCTTTCCTTCGGCGAGAAACGCCCGCCGAAACCGCGGTCGACGACAAACTGGTCCAGCACCATGAACGCATGCGAGCGCGGCAGGTTGTGCTCGCGTGTGAAGCCGTGCGGCGTCATCAGCAGGTCGAACGCCGGATTGGGCGACGGCCCGGTCATCTGCTTCTTCTCGAAGCGACCCGTGCGATTCCAGTCCATCTGGTAGGCGGTGTCGAACTGGTTCTTGTGGCAACCGCCGCAGGTTGCCGGATCGGTCGACGTCGTCGGGCGCGTCGACGGATTGCCGAGGTGACTCTCGATGCCGCTATGGCACGAAGTGCACGCCAGGCCCTTGTGCTTGCCGGCGTCGTGGAACTCCTTGACCGGTGCGTGGCAGCCGAAACAGCCCGAAGCATCGAGCTTCGCCGGCTTGGCCGCGGCCGGTGTGGCCTTTGCCGCAGGCTTGGCGGGTGCCGCAGCCTGTTGCGCCCACGCCGGCGCGAGCAGGAATGTTGCCAATGCAGCTGCCTGCACCGCGCGCAGGAGCGTCGTTTTCTTCTTCATGTTTCCCCCGAAACGACTTGGAACGTATCGGGGTCAAGTGTGCGGAGCGGGTCTAGCCGGACGATTGACTGCCATCAAACGCGACCGGACGCCCAGTCGGGATACCTCGACGGAGGTAGCGGCGCGGGCGACAGGTCAGGGCAGGACGCGATCGATCGTGACAGCCACGTCCTTGGTGCCGAGCGCGACGGGCTTGGAAAGTCCTTCGAGATCGCCGCTCGACGGCATCGGCCTGCCGGACTTAGACACCCGCGCGCCGACGATCAGCGATGGCACCGACGACAGCTTCATGTCCGGAGACATTCCCATCGTGTCATCGAGCGTGAACTTCGCCGGAAGCTCGGAGACTTTCACGCTGGTCAGGGCGAGCGGCATGCGCGAGCCTTCTGCCGCGCGAGCGAAAATGAACACCGTGTCGGTCGGCGCCACCTTGGCCTTGACTGCATCGGACAAGTTCACCGTGCCGCCGATGGTCGTCCCAATGGACGCCGCGGCGGCCTTCGTTGTCGCAGCCGCTGCTGGCGCCGCCGCGACGGGCGGAGCGGCCTTCGCCGGCGCGCCCTTCGGCGCCGCCGCCATTTCCGTGGCCGGCGACATGCCGCCGAGCTGCCGCGCCTCGTTGATGCTGGCGGTGATCTGCTGACCGATCTGGGAATCCGCGGGCTGCGTCGCTCGCAGCTTCTCCCAGTACTCGACGGCCACCTTGTAGTCCTTGCGGTTGAACGCTGCCGTGCCGGCCATCGCCAGCGCCTTCCAGTGCGTCGGATCGACCTTCAGCGCGGCGTTCACCAGTTCGAGCGGCTTGCCCTCGAGGCTGCGCCCGTGACTCATTGCCAGCGCGTCGGCATAGTCCGTCATCAGGTCAGGCTCGTTGGGCACGAGCTTGTTCAGCCTTTCGTAGACCACCGCCGCCTCAGAAAACTTGCGCATCGTGTAGTAGGTCTTGGCGAGCAGCACCCGGCCTTCGATGTTGTCGGGCTCTTTCTCCAGCTTGGCGGCGAGTTGCTGCACCATCTCCTCGACCTGCCCCGCCGTCATCTTGTGCGCGTCGTCGACCCGAGTGGCCAGCGGCGAGAAGGCATCGGGCGCGCCGAGCTTCCAGTACAGCAGCCCCGCCAGCAGCGGAACGGCGAGCGCGACGACGATGGCTGTCGTCCGGCTCGCGGTCACTGGCGCACCGGTGTTCACCGGCCCTTCGGCGCGGCCTTCGTCCAGCAGGCGCCTTTCCAGTTCGGCTTTCGCCTCGGCGTACTGCGACTCGGAGAGCGTGCCGCGCCGGAGGTCCGCATCGAGGTCGGCGAACTGGTCGCGGTAGATCGTCGCGTTGGCGATGTGGCGCTCGACCGTGGCGCGGCGCCCGGCGCGCAGCAGCGGCCACAGTAGCCACGCCAGGGCAATGACCACCATGACGGTGGCGATGGCAATGAAGGCAGTCACGATGGGTTCTTGTTCTGTGCGGTGGAAGCAAGCATGCGTTGCGCCTCGGCGCGCTCAGCATCGGTGAGCGGACGTTCATCGACACGCGCGCGGCGGCTCACCAGCGTGCGGTAGAAGACCAGCACGGCGAGCAGCAGCAGCGCGATCGGTCCGATCCACAGCAGCGCCGTCGTCGCCTTGAACGGCGGCCGGTACAGCACGAAGTCGCCGTAGCGCGTCACCATGAAGTCGACGATCTCCTTGTCGGAGCGGCCGAGCTTGATCTGCTCGTTGATCTGATTGCGCAGGTCGACCGCCAGTTCGGCGTTCGATTCGGCGATCGACTGGTTCTGGCACACCAGGCAGCGCAGCTGCGCCGAGAGATCGACGAGGCGTTTCTGCGAGACCGGATCGAGCATCGTCGGCTCGGTCGACGAGTGCGCCAGCAACGGCAGGCATCCGAGGAGCAGGAAGGCGAGAATCTTTCTCATGATGCCGCGGCCCCTGTCTTCCGCAGTTCGTCGAGCAGCGGCAGCATCTTCTTCTGCCAGATCTCCTCGGTGATCGGGCCGATCTGCTTGAAGCGGATCACGCCGTTCTTGTCGATGACGAAGGTTTCCGGCACGCCGTAGACGCCGTACTCGATGCCGATACGGCCATCGATGTCCTTTACCGAGAGGTCGTAGGGGTCACCCCACTGGGCCAGCCAGCCCTTGGCCGCGTCCGGCTTGTCCTTGTAGTTCAAGCCGATGATCGGCACGGATTTCTTGCGCGACAGCTCGACCAGCAGCGGGTGCTCCTGGCGGCAGGCGACGCACCACGAAGCCCAGACGTTCAGCAGCCAGACCTGCCCCTTCATGTCAGCAGGCGAGAACTTTGCCTCCGGCTGCGCCAGTTGCGCCAGCGAGAACATCGGCGCCGGCTTGTCGATGAACGGGGATGGCACCTCGCGTGGATTGAGCCACAGCCCGCGCAGCAGGAACACCGCGACGATCAGGAAGACCGCAAGCGGCAGCAGGTAGATGAGCGCCTTGCGCATGACTAGACCGCCGCCTGGGTGCCACGCACGGTTTCGTCGCGCCGCGCCAGCAGCCGGTAACGACGATCGAGCAGCGCCGTCAGGCCACCGAGCGCCATCAGCACGCAGCCGCCCCAGATCCATGTAACGAACGGTTTGGAGTAGACGCGCACGCTCCACGCCCCGTTGGCGACCGGCTCGCCGAGCGAGACGTAAATGTCGCCGAGCACGCTCGAGTCGATCGCCGCCTCGGTCATCGGCATCTGTTGCACGTTGTAGATGCGCTTCTCCGGATAAAGGTGTTCCACGTACTTGCCGTTCTTCGTCACCTCGACGGTGCCGCGCGCGCCCCTGAAGTTCGGACCCTGCACTTCGCGCGTGCCCTCGAACTTGAAGCTGTAGTTTCCGACCGCGACCGAGTCGCCGATGTCCATCCTGACGTCGCGCTCGACCTCGTAGCCCTTGACCAGCGTGACGCCGATGATGAACACCGCGACGCCGAGGTGCGCGAGCTGCATGCCCCAGTAGGCTCGTCCCTGCGCGGCCAGCCGCGCCCAGAGTCCACCCTTGATGTGCCGCACGCGCTCCTTGATGCCGACCGCGGCCGACGCGATGACCCAGAACGCGAGGAACAGGCCGAACGCGATCATCGGCGTCCAGCGACCCGCGATGAAGGGAACGATCAGTGCGGTCGCGAGGCTCACGCCCAGCGCCCATTTCAGCCGCACCGCGAGATCGGGCAACTCGGCCTTTTTCCAGCGGGCGATCGGACCGATGCCCATCAGGAACACCAGCGGCGCCATGATGGGCACGAACACCGAGTCGAAGTACGGCGGGCCCACCGAGATCTTGCCGAGGTTGAGCGCGTCGAGGAACAGCGGATACAGCGTGCCCAGCAGCACCGAGGCGCAGGCTACGGCCAGCAGCACGTTGTTCATCAGCAGGAAGGACTCGCGCGACACGGTGTCGAACTTGCCGCCGAGGCCCACCTTCGGCGCGCGCCAGGCGAACAGCGCCAGCGAGCAGCCGATGACGATGACGAGGAAGCCGAGGATGAAAACGCCGCGCTTCGGGTCGGTTGCAAACGCGTGCACCGACGTCAGCACGCCCGAGCGCACGAGGAAGGTGCCGAGCAGCGACAGCGAGAACGTCGAGATCGCCAGCAGCACGGTCCAGCTCTTGAAGCTGCCGCGCTTCTCGGTGACCGCAAGCGAGTGGATCAGCGCGGTGCCGACCAGCCACGGCATGAACGAGGCGTTCTCGACCGGGTCCCAGAACCACCAGCCGCCCCAGCCGAGTTCGTAGTACGCCCACCAGCTGCCGAGCGCGATGCCGAGCGTGAGGAAGCACCAGGCCATCGTTGTCCACGGACGCGACCAGCGCGCCCACGTCGCATCTAGCTTGCCGCCGAGCAGCGCCGCAATCGCGAAGGCGAACGCCACCGAGAAGCCGACGTAGCCCATGTAGAGCATCGGCGGGTGGAACACCATGCCCGGGTCCTGCAGCAACGGATTCAGGTCGCGGCCATCCGGCGCCGGCGGGAACAGGCGATCGAACGGATCCGAGGTCGTCAGCATGAAGAGCAGGAATCCGACCGACACCAGGCCCTGCACGCCGATGACCCGCGCCAACATGTCATCCGGCATATGCTTCGAGAAAGTCGCCACCGCAAGCGTCCACCACGCCAGCATCAGCACCCACAACAGCAACGATCCTTCGTGCGAGCCCCAGCTGGCGGCGATGCGGTACTGCAGCGGCAGCTGCGAGTTCGAGTTCGTCGCAACGTTCAGCACCGAGAAGTCGTTGTTGATGAACGACGCCGCGAGGCACAGGTACGCGAGCGTCACGAAGAACGCGGTGCCGCGAGCCGCCGGGCGCGCGACCGACATCCAGACGCGGTCGCCGCGCGCCGCGCCGGCAATCGGCAGCACGGCCTGCGCGACCGAGATCAGCAGTGCGAGGATCAGGGCAAAGTGGCCAATCTCGGGGATCACGGGCTCACCTTCACGGTTTTCTGCGCCTTGTGCGCCTGCTCCACCGCGTGTGCAGCCTCAGGCGGCATGTAATTTTCATCGTGCTTGGCGAGCACCTCGTGTGCGCGGAACGTCCCGTCAGGTCCGAGGCGGCCCTGCGCGACAACGCCCTTGCCTTCCTTGAAGAGGTCCGGAAGGATGCCCGAGTAGGTCACCGGGATCACCTTCGCCGTGTCGGTGACGTTGAAACTCACGGTCAGGCCGTCGCCGCCGCGCTTGAGGCTGCCTTGTTCCACCAGGCCGCCGATGCGGAACGCTTTGCCTTGCGGCACTTCCTTGTTGGCCACCTGCGTCGGGCTGTAGAAGAACACGAGGTTCTCCTGGAACGCCGACAGCACCAGGGCCGCGGCGATGCCGAGTCCGGCCAGTCCGCCCACGATCAATGCGATTCGCTTGTGTCTTGGTTTCATGCAGAACTCCGTGCGCGTGCGTGCTCGCGCTTCACCTCGTTATCGGCGGCGCGGCGACGCGACTTCAGTTGCCAGATCTCGATCGCGACCACGGCCACGACCATGGCGTACGAGCCCCAGACGTAGAGCCCGTAGCCGCCCATCGACCAGAACGCGTCCCAGCTTCCCCAGGTCACTTGAGTCTCCCTTGCGCTGCAAGTTCCCGGACCCAGTCGGCGCGCCTCTCCCGTTCAAGGATTAGCGTGCGCACCCGGTACAGAACGGCGGCGATAGAGTACATCCAGAAGGCGAGCGCCATGATCAGCATTCCCCACAACATCGTCGTGGCCATGGAGGAGCCCTTGACGCTCACCGAGGCACCTTGGTGCAGCGTATTCCACCACTTCACCGAGAAGTAGATGATCGGCACGTTGATGACGCCGATGATCGCCAGCACCGCGCCCGCCTTGTCGGCGCGGCGCCGGTCGTCGATCGCGGCCTGCAGCGCTATGAAGCCGAGGTAGAGGAACAGCAGGATCAGTTCCGACGTCAGCCGTGCGTCCCACACCCAGTAGGCGCCCCAGGTGGGCCGGCCCCACAGCGCGCCGGTCCACAGCGCGAGGAAGGTCATCAGCGCGCCGGTCGGCGCGATCGCGGTGGCCATCATCGAGGAGAGCCGCGTGTTGAAGGCGAGTCCCATCGCCGCCCAGAACGCCATCACCACGTAAAGGAACATCGACATCCACGCGGCCGGCACGTGGATGAAGATGATGCGGTAGCTCTCGCCCTGCGTCGCGTCGGTCGGCGCCACGGCGAAGCTGATGTACAGGCCGATCAGCGTGAGGACAACGGCGAACCCGATGAACCACGGGATCAGCCGCCCCGCCAGCGGATAGAACGTCTGCGGCGAGGAGAACCAGAAGAGGTTGAAGCGCGCCGCGGTGGTTGTCGTCATCGTTTGGTCAGCCTGCGAATGAGATACCCGCCTACTCCACCGAGATCCGCAGCGCGATGCCGACGAGCCACGGCGTCAGCACCAGAGCGAACAGCAGGAAGGCACCCAGGAGGAGGAGATACGCGGCGTAACCGACGCCGGATGCCGCCGCACCTACTGCGCCGGACCCGAAGATCAGCACCGGGATGAAGAGCGGCAGGACGAGCAGCGATGTTAGCACCCCACCCCCGCGCAAACCGAGCGTCAGCGCCGCGCCGACCGCCCCGATCAGGCTCAATACCGGCGTGCCCAGCAGCAGCGAAACGATCATCACGCCGGTCTCTTCAATGCCGATGTCGAACGCGACGCCGAAGACGATCGACATCAGCGTCAGCGGCAGCCCCGTGACCAGCCAGTGCGCGGCCGCCTTGCCCAGCACGATCAGTGTCAAGGGCTCCGCGGACAGCAGCATCTGCTCCAGCGTGCCATCGGCGAAATCGTTGGCGAACAGCCGCGGCAGCGAGAGGATCGCCGCCAGCAACGCCGCAACCCAGACCACGCCCGGCGCGATCGACCGCAGCAAATTGGGCTCCGGACCGATGCCGAGCGGCACGATCGTCACGACGACCACGAAGAAGAACAACGTGTTGAGGACGTCGGCTTTCTGCCGCGCCGCGAGCAGCAGGTCGCGACGGATCACATTGAGGAGGACGTTCAGCACGCAGCATCCTCGGCCTCGGCGACGGGCGCGGCAGTCGGACTGCCCAGGTCAACACGCTTGCGACGCGCCGCATCCACCGGTACTTCCTGGTGCGTCGTCAGCACCACGGTGCCGCCATTTTCGATATGGCGGGCGATCAACGCACTGAGGTGGGCGACGCCGCGCACGTCGAGCGCGGTGAATGGTTCATCCAGGATCCACAGGGGCACGGCCTCGCTGACGTAGAGCCGGGCCAGTGCCACGCGGCGGCGCTGTCCCTGCGACAGGAAGCGCGCCATCGTGTCCTCGAAACCGGCGAGCCCGACCGCATCGAGCCCCTGCGCGAGCTGCGCCTCAGCGGCCGAACGTCCGGCCACGCGCACCGAAACGCGCAGGTTCTCGCGCACCGTCAGGTCGTCCTTCACGCCGTTCAGGTGGCCGATGTAGGCGAGGTCCTTCCAGTACTCCTCGCGCAGCTTGCGGATGTTTCCGCCCTTCCAGCGGATCTCGCCGCCGGTGGGCTCGAGAAGCCCGCACATCATGCGCAAGAGGCTGGTCTTGCCAGTGCCGTTGGGCCCCGCGATGCGCAGCAGCGTGCCGTTTTCGGCGGAGAACGACAGGCCGGAAAAGAGCAGCCGCTCTCCGCGTTCACAGGTCAGGTCGACGGCCTCGATCATTGAAAGGACTGGCGCACTTCGTTGTTGCGGCGCGGAGAGTACGGGAGGGCGTCCGGCGTTACAAGTTGCGTTACAGGCGGATTGGAGCTAGGTCAACCCGCTGAGTGCGATGCATCAAAAGACGAGGCCGCGCAGTGCGCGGCCTCGGTAGTAACCCTCTCCGGATCCGCACCGCCGGGTGACGGCGATGCGCGCCGTCTACTTGAGGTAGTAGATGTAGCTCACGCCGATGTAGCCGACGTTCTGGTCCGGCTGCAGGTACACGGTGGAGTTGTCGCTGTACAGGAACGGCGTGCCGCCGTACGCCCAGCCCCAGTCGTTGTACGTGAGTTTCTGGTAGGCGACGTCGGCGCGGATCGTGGACCGATCGCTGAAGGCAAACGTTCCGAAGAGCCTCAGGTCCATGCGGCGGAATGTGACTTCCGGCAGGCCGCCGGACGCCGCGAGCAAGGCGGCGTTGCCCGCGGTGGTGGTCGGCCCGACCGACTGCGCATACGCGTCCTCGTTGCTGACCCACGCCAGCGAGCCGCCAAGGCGCATCTTCTCGCCCACCTTGCCGTCGAAGCCGACGCCCGCGTTGAACGAGGTTTCGTCGAAGGCGAGGATGTAGCCGCCGGGGCGCGCCTGGTTGATCTTCTGCGAGCCCGTGGAGAGGAAGCCGTTGAGGTTCCACGAGTCCGACAATGCGTAGTTCACGTCGAGCGTGTACAGGTCGAACTTCGATTCCTGCAGCGCATACTCGGTCGGCAGCTTGTAGTCGTCGCGGCCGTAGTCGATTGCGAACTGCACACTCAGCGCGTCTGTTGCCATCCAGTTGAGCAGCAGCCGGATGGCGTTGCGGTCGCGGTCAGCGAGCGTCGGCATGTAGATCGCGTTCGGACCCAGTGTCGCCGGGTCCGCCGCGACGAGGCCCACTCCACCGGTCGCGGGCGCCAGCCAGTCCGAGCCGTCACGGCTGGCGCCGGTGTAACGCAGCGACCCGCTGATTGTCTCCGTCATGCTGCGACGAACCTCGAGCCACCAGCTGGTTTCGTCCGTCTCTTCGCGCAGCGCGCTGACGCCGGTGTAAGACGCTGTCGGCGTGAACGTGCCGCGGTTCACCGACGTCCAGCCGACCCCGGCCAGGCCCTGGATTGCCCAAGGGAAGCGGTAGGCCGCCTCGAGCTTGGCGCTGTTGTTCTCGCGGGAGACCCGCTGGTTCGAGTAGCTTGTCGTGCCGACCTGGTTGTAGAGCACGATCGGCGTTTCGTCCGCGTTGTTCTGGTAGCGGTACTCGGCGTTGATCGACAGGTTCGCGATCGGATTGGCTACGACCCGGGCCTGTGCCAGCGTGCTGGTGACTTCGCCATCGAGGCTGCCCACGCCGGCGGGCGCGCCGGTCAGCCCCGCACCCGCAAAGTCCTGATCCTGCTTGCCCTGCGAGTACGCCAGCTTGAAATTGGTGCGGATGATTGGCGAAAACGTGTACGCGCCGGTCAGGTCGAAGTAATTGAACTGGCTCTCTGGCGATGAGGCAACGGGCTGGCCCAGGTACGACTGCACCCCCGGCCCGGCCGGCAACGGCGCCCCGAGCGCGTTATTGAGTGTCGACGGCACGCCGGGCGTCAGCGCGCCGTTGTTGTTGGAGAAGAACGACCCGTAGTAGCCGCCGCTCAGTTGCAGGCTCGAGCCGGCGTAGTTCAGTCGCGCCTCGACCTGCGTGTGGTTGTAGTCGATCGGCAGCGGGGTGTAGAGGACGCCGAAACCGGACTGCGAGCCAGGCGTGAAGCTGCACCCGGACGACGCTGTCGACGGGCAGTTATTGCCGATGCCGAACAACTGGTTGCCGGTCTTCTTCTCGGTATTGACGCTGCCTTCGAGCTGGAACGTTCCGCCGAGCCACTTCGATCCGAACACCCCGAGGGCCTGCCGCTTGGTCGACGGGTCATGGTCATACCCCGAGCCCGCGCCGCCCGTCAGATACGTTGCGGTGGGTGTCGTCGTTCCTAGTCCCGCTACGCCGCTGTTCACTGTGTACGGATTGACGCTCCACAACTCGCTATAGCTGCCCCCGAGCGTCCAGTTGCCCTGCCGCGACCAGAAGACGCCCAGGTCGCGCGTCTGCAGCCCGAGATTGCTGCCGGTGACATCGAGCCAGGTGCCGGTCGAGGTGTCCAGCCGGCTGTAGTCGAAATTCAGGATGCCGTACGCATCCTGGTAGCGCATGCCGTTGTACTGGCCCCAGAAAGCCCGGTCCTTCGAGTCGCCGCTGACCCCGGCGACCCCTGCTTCCATTGAGGCGACGGTCTCGATGGGGCTCTCGGCCTCTTCTTTCTTATCCTGTGCCTGCGCGCCGGCGAAGGCGGCGCAGACGGCCAGCGCCAGCGCGCTGCGGCTGAACTCGCGGACTCTCACTTGCTGCGTCATGGCGGACTCCGATGCTCAGCGGAACAGGTTGGCCGGCACAGGCGCGCGCCTGGCCGGGTTGTTCGAGCCGTGGATCTGCGTGTGGCAGTTCAGGCAGCTCCGCCCCTGCCAGATGTTGACGGTGTTGATGCCGCTGGACAAAGGCGTCACGGCCGATACCGTCTGCGGTGGCACCGCCGGCGGGAGCACCCCGGGCTGCCCGCGGACAGCCCCCATGCCGCCGGCGGTATGCGGCGTGTGGCACTGGTTGCAGAGGATCGGGTCGCGCGAGTGGAGCATCGCGTTGATGTTGCTGCCGTGCGGGTTGTGACAGCTCGCGCAGTTGTCCTGCACCGGCTGGTGGTTCTGCACGAACGGGCCGCGCTTTTCGGCGTGGCACGTGTAGCAGGTCATGTTGACGGTGTCGCGCTTCGCAAGCTTGGGGCCGGCCGAGCCGTGCACCGAGTGGCAGTCCGAGCAGGTGACCTTGCCTTCCTGCACTGGGTGCCGCCATGGCTTGTTGGCGGCGACGCGTACATCCTTGTGGCAGGCGAAGCACACCGATGGCTGTTCGGCCTTGTTGAAGAGCTTGTCCTTGTTGACGTGGAGGGTGTGGCAGTTGGTGCAGGCCACATCCGCCTGCGGATGCGCACTGCCGGCCCAGAGCAGCATCTGCTTGGTGCTGGCCGTCGTGTGGCATGCGAGGCAGGCCTCGCTCGCCGCCGCGCCCGTCACCGCATTCTTGCCCTTGAAGACCTGGTCCGGCTTCTTCTCGGTGGGGTTATCGGCGTGCTCGGAGCTGCCGCCGTGGCAGCCGATGCAGCCGAAGTTGCGGGAGTCGGCCGCGACCGCATGGGGCGTACGGGCCATCTTCTCGTGGTCGGCCTGATGGCACATCATGCATTTCGCCGACGGGCCGTCATTGTCCGCCGCCCAACCGGGACTGCCCCAGCCAAGCAGGCCCAAACAGGCCGCCAGCAGCACGCTACGAATCCGCATTCGAACCCCCTCCCGAAACCCGTCTCACGGAACCGTGGCGCGCTCCAGGGCCACCCGGCGCACCGCCGATCCGTGCCTCAACTCACGACATCACTTCTGTCCGTGCACGACATCGACGCCGAGCGGCCGCCCGGCCGCATGGCACTCGGCACAGGTCTCCGGCACCTGGAACGACTGAGCCTGCGTCAGGGTGCCGAAGGCCGAGCCGCCGCTGGCGATCACGTGACTGATAGCCGTTGGCGAGTCATGGCATGACGTGCAACTCGCCGCCTTCGGCGAGATCACACGCCAGGCCCGCGGATCGGTGCCGGCCTTCAGGGTGGCCGCGTCTATCGGTTTCGTCACGACACTGCCGATCGGATTGACGTCGCTGCTCCACGACTTGTTGACGTGGCAGCTGTCGCAATTCAGGCCCAGCTGGGGATACGCGACTTCAGCCGCGTAGTTCTCCACGGCGCTGCCCGAGGCTCCCAGCGGGGTGCCGGCCGGAACCACCGTCCCTGTCGACCACGGCTGCAGCAGCGTCCCCGGCGGCGCCGAGACGCTCGACGAACTGCTCAGGGCAATGAAACCCGCTGGATCCGCCGGATTCGCCGCCTCCTTCAGCAAGCCATCCTTGCCGAACGCGCCGATGACGTTGTTGCCGTGCGTGAATGGATACGTCCGTTTCGAGTTGCCGTGGATGCCGTGAATCATGCGCTTGAACGAGTAGTTCTCGCTCAGCGCCATTCCGCTGGTCATCACCGTCGACGAATAGCGGTTCTGGTCGTGGCACAACGCGCAGGCTTCCACCGTGTTGCGCGCCCCGCCGTGGAACGCCTCTGCCAGCGTGTTCGAGCCCGACGTCGTGCCGAGAGCACCGTGGCAGACGTTGCATTTCTCGTTGGAGACCACCTGCCGCCGCGGATTCAGCGGCCCGCTGAGCGCGACGTCGGCGCTCGTGTGCCGGGCTATGACGTTGATCAGCGTGCGCGGCGTGACCTCGGGCCGGGGATCGAGCGCCGATTTCACCTCGAGCTTGGGCTCCTTGATCTGGCCGACGCCGACGACGCGCGCCGTGCCCTGTGCGACCGCGGTGGCCGTGTCCGCCGGCAACGGAATGTCGATCGTGTAGCGGTTGCCGCCGTCGTTGGTGCCCTTGTAGAAGTACGCATTGGCTCCGCTCCCGCCATTGTTGTAAGCGGTGAACTCGGTCACACCGGCCGGCTGCCCGACCATGTTGGCGTAGGCCAGGTAGAAACGAAGGTTGCCGAACTGCGTCGAGTTGCTGCACGCGACGGCGGCGCCCGTGCCCGTGCAATCCGAAGTCACCAGGTTCCACGGTGCGTTGCTGTTGGTCGTATCGACCACCGAGTACCTGACGGTAACCTTGCGGCCCGCCGCATCGAACGTTGCGCTCTCGATCTGCACTTGGTACTTGGCTGAGTTCTCCTCGTTCTGGTTCCAGTGCACGCGCTCGGGTGACACCGAAGTCCCTGCGCGGTGGCACTCGGCGCAACTGCCGTTAGGAATGTCCTGCGGCTTGCCGGTCGGGCCCAGGATTGCCAGCGCGAAGTCCGTGTGCGTGACGTCGAAATTGGAGCCCGTCCCGCTGACGTGGCAGGTGAAGCAGGCCTCCTTGCTGGTGCGGGTCTTCCAGTTATCCCCCTGCGGCGTCTTGGGGTTCGCCCCGGTGTGGCACACCGTGCAGTTACGCAGATCCTGCGGGAAGCCGACTTCGGAGTAGTCGTGCTTGGTGGGTTTGTCCGGAGGGTAGCCCCAGATCACGTACGGTCCGCCGCCGATCGCCGGGTCGATACTCGCCAGCAGCCGGCCCGCGTGGATCTTGTGCGTCATCGTCTGCATCGTCAGCACGTTGCCGCTGTTGGCATCCGTCGTGCCGGGGTTGTGGCACATCACGCAGTACTGGGTGTCCACCCGTCCGCCGCCATGCAGCGCCAGCTTCTCGTGGCAGCCGTTGCACGAACTGACATCGGCCATCACGCGGGTCTGGCTCGGGTCGGTCACGATCACCGATCGGCCGTTCGCGTCAAAGGTCACGTCGATGTACGGATTGACGAGAACCGTCGCGCCGGCCGCATTCCTGTACCGCAGCTGGATCGCGATCCGGTGTGTGCGGCTCGGCTCGAACACGATGCCGTTGGTGTTCGCCGGGTCGGTGATGTTGGTGCTGAAGGTGTAGGTGTAGTAGCCCTCGGCGTGGTAGACGAGTTGATTAGCCTGGCCCGCCGGCTTCGGGTCGGTCGTGGCCTGCGCCGCGGTCGCGGGGGGCGTCAGACTTCCGCCCGGCCCTACACCCGTCGCTGCCGTCTCAATGCGGTAGACGTAGCTCTGCCACTGGTCGATCTCACCGCCGGTGCCAGGCACGAGCTTGGCAATGGCGAAACTCATGTCGGCGAGGGTCAGGCCCTGCTTCACCTGACCATCCGAGAAGACCGTGAAGTTCACGACTGGCGCGCTGTTCACTGTGACGGCCGGGACACCGTTGGCCTGCAGCACCGTGAAAGCCGACGACGAGTTGGTGGACGAGTCGTTGCCCGGAACGGCCGCCGCCGCGGTGAGCGCCGCGCCTAGCTGGCCGCTGGGTGGTGGAGGTGGCACTGCGCCCCCGCCCGTGGCCGGCGCCCCGCCGTCGTTACCACCGCCGCAGGCTGCAAGCACCACGACAACGAGAGCACTTAGCCAACCGATACCGATCCATCGCTTCATCGACGTCTCCATCACTTCTTTGGTGCAGCCTTGCGAGGTTCCTGCAGCTGAACCCGATCCTTTATGGTGAAGTAAACGCCCTCCGGCAGCCCGGCTTTCGTCATCAGCTCTCCCTTCGCCTTGTAAGGCCGGTGCGCGATGACCTGCTTCGCCTCGGCGTCACCGAGCGGCAGCTTTCGCAGTTCGGACAGTGTCGCATTGTTGATGTCGATCTTCTTCTGCGGCTTCGGCGCGGGCTTCTTTGCCGGTGCCGGTGCCGATTGCGGAGCGCCGGATGATTGCGTCTGCGGGAACACCGGCCACGCCGTCGACAACAGTGCTACAAGGGCGATCAAGCCGACCGCAGAACCCCACGGACTTCGCACGAATTTCAACTTCACCTCCTGAAGCTCTCGCAGCTTCTGTCTGCCTTCTTCACCTGTAACTTACCTCGCCCATTGGCAACTTTCCACAAAAAACCGCCCGGCAGTGTGTCCACTGCCGGGCGGATGCCTGTGTCAAGCGCTAGCGGTCAGCGCGCATGAGACGCCCTGATATCTGCGGTTCTGCCAACCGCATGGCAGACGAAGCACTGCTCCGTGCGGCCGAGCGCCGTGGTCCGATCCTTGTAGAACGTACCGCCGTTTACCTCCATGTGGCTGATGGCCAGGCTGGAGTCGTGGCACGACGAGCAGGCGGTCACCGTTGGCGATGTAACGAGATTGCTCGAAGCACCCTGCGTGCCGTAGTCGATAGCCGGCGGCGCCCACGGCGAGAGGCCCACGCTCCCGGCCACTAGCGTGCCGGTTGCGGTCGTGCGGACCAGCCGCTTGTCGGTCTGGTCAGCGCCGAGGCCGGCAGCATCCGCCGATGCGGTGCTCGAGAAATCATACGAACCCGGAACGTGGCACTGCTCGCAGCGCGCCAGCACGCCTGGATACTTGATCTTCGACCAGTCAACGCCGTAGTAGTTGTATGGGACGTTGCGCTTGTCTCCGGCGTGTATGGCATGGACAAAGGCGGAAGCATCCACCGACCAGCCGTTGCGTGACCGGTTAGGCGTATGGCACCACGAGCAGGTCGAGCCGTTGTTGCGCTGCCCGCCATGGAACACTGCCTCCGTGAAGGTGCCGAGCTCCTGGTGGCAGTCCTGGCACCGCTTGTCATCGACGATGGCGCGGCGCGCCGTGAAGCCCGTCCCGAGCTTGTCGGCATTTGGCGCGACGACGATGAGTCCGCCGGTGAGTCCCAGGCCGTTCGTAAGTCCCGAGCCGTCCGGAACTGGATACCCCGGCACGTTGGTCTGCGTCAGCGGCAGAGTCGTCGTGATCTGATACGAGTAACCAATGCCGCCGTAGAGCATCGCCGCGTCGGTTGGAACCGTGGCATTGAGCTTCGTCACCACGTAGTAGCCCGCGTCTGCCCCAGAACCGGCCGCCCACGTCGTATTGACGTCCGACCCATCCCAGGCACTGCGAATGTAGGAACTCGCTGACCCGTTGAAGTCGGCAACGTTGGCTGCCACGTCGTCCTGCGGAACTGACCAGACGAACTGGGCGCTCGGAGCTCCCATGAAGCCGGCGAACATCTCCGGCCGACCGCTCACTGGGTTGTTCGGCGCCGTGGCGAAGTCGAGGACCGGCGTGACGACGTCGTTGAACTTGACGCGGAAGACGATCTGCGGATTGCGCGAACCGTTGAGACGCACTTCCTTGACGTCGTAGGTGACCGCGATGGCGCCAGCAGGAAGTCGTTTCGGGTTGGAAGCGACCCACGCCGCATTGGTGCGCGTGTTGCCGCCCGCCACGTGGAAGGAGCTGTTCCTGTCGGGCGGCGTGACCGGCTTATGGACCAGGTCCGGATCGCCACTGGCGCCAGGGTTGTGGCACGAGGAATTCAGGCAGGTCCCGTCGGTCGAGTTGGCCGGGTGCGCCGCGCCGAAGAAGCCGGTGGACGTTGTCAGGCCCAGGCGCTTGTCTCCCAGCGTCAGTCCAATACCTGTGTCGAAGTTGATGCCGTCATGGCAGGAGCCGCAACCGGTCCGGTTGGCCTCGGTCTTCCACAGGCTCGCCTGCGGCGTCGCCGGATTGGACGAGTCATGGCACTTGTCGCAGTTGCGGATGTCCTGCGAATAGCCGCCCTGATCGAAGAGTACACCGGCGTAGTCGTAGCCGGTTCTCGTCATCGAACCGGCGACGTGAATCTTGTGCACGAAGTTCATGGCGTTGCCGATCGCACGGCCGTCAACAACATACGTGCTGCTCGTGAATGCGCGTGTCGTCGCGTTGTACGTCGCTTCGGTGCGCTGAAACTTGCGCTGCTCCGTATGGCAGATCACGCAGTACTCGATGTTGTTGCGCGAACCACCGTGGAAATCGAGCGAAGAGCCGTCGCCGCCCGGCAGTCCACCCAGCGTGCTGTGGCAGGACTCGCAGTTCGCGTTCGCGACCATCTTCCGGTTCGCGTTTGCCGCCGGGGCCTGGCCAGTGGCTGGTACGAAGTCGTGGATGAGGTTAACCGGCCTGCCCAGCGAGACGGACGCCGGATAGCCTGCGCTTAGGCCGGTGGAATTGTTGGAGCCAGTTCCCGGCGCGCTGCCTGAAAGCGTCATCACCACCCGGTGCGTGGCGCCGGCGTCGTACGACAGTTCTCCGAGGTCAGCTTTGTTGCCACTCGATGGCGTGATTCCGGCGACTAGACCGGCAATCCCGGCGGGGTCATAGTCCTTGTAAAAGGTATACGTGTAGTTACCGTCGCCCTTGTCGACGAGCGTCCCGAAGTTATCCGTGCCCGGGCGCTGCAGGGTCGGCGAACCGACCGTGCCGTTGGTGGCAACCGTCGGAACCGTCGTCACAATGTAATTGACCCACTTGCTCGGTGTTCCACCGGAGCCGGGAACGAGTTTCGCGATCGTGAACGACAGATTAGGGTAGCAATTTGCGGCGTACGGCGTCGTCGTGTTGTTCCGCGGGTAGCACTTGTTGTTGCTACCGAAGCCGACGATCGGCACGCCCTGACTCGTCGCCAGCTTGAAGTTGACCACTGGAGGACTCGCGATTGTCACGCTCGTAACGCTCGAACCACTCAGGTCGAGCGCTGCGAAGTCCGCTGCCGGAGTCGTCGGCGTCAGCACGATCGCTGCCGCTCCCGGAGGACCCGCGGGTCCCGTAGCGCCCGGGGTGCCCGCTGCACCCGGTACACCCTGCGGTCCCGGCGGTCCGGCTGCGCCGTCATCGCCGCCGCAACCGGCAAGGCTGAGAGCAAACGCGAACGCCGCCCCCAGCACAAATAGTGATTTCCTCATAGCCCCTCCTCCAATCAAGGACCAGTCCTGCACGTAGATCGCAACCGCTCCGTCCCTTCTTGCTTCATTCAACCTTGGCGGGCACGGAACCAATCACTCCTGAACACTCACTTCGAAATCGTCGAGGTCCCGCCGCATCCCTGCGGTCTACCCCGTCTTGGGTAGGGATTGTTCCTATACGTAGCTACCTTCGCTTTGACCGTGCGCAAACAACGGGACGGCAGTGACGCATTTGTTGCGTGAAGATTGTTCAGGCACGCCGGACAAAAAAGCAGGGATGGCCGAAGGGGCGTTCGGCGCTCCAGAAACGGGCCGGCCACAAGCACGCCGGCCGCCGGCCGATGCGGCGGGAATCCCCCGGCGACTGCAGTGGGCCGGATCGTTTTCGGGGCCCTGAGTTGAGGCCTTTGCGTCTGATCAAGGACTTGGCGCAAGATATGCGTAGAAGCACTGCTTCAGGACGCCGTCGAATCCGCTGGGGTCGGGGCGAAACCAGGACTCAACCGAGGAGACAACCATGGGTCACTACACCCGTCGCGACGCTCTCGCGACCGTCGGCGCTCTCGCCGCCACTGCAGCACTGCCCCTGACCGCCGGGGCGCAAGCGCCGATCGTCATCAAGTTCAGCCACGTCGTGGCGGTCGACACGCCGAAAGGCAAGGGCGCGGAGAAGTTCAAGGAACTCGCCGAAAAGCGCCTGCCGGGCAAGGTCAAGGTCGAGGTCTATCCGAACTCGACGCTGTACAAGGACGGCGAGGAAATGGAAGCGCTGTCGCTGGGCTCGGTGCAGTTACTGGCGCCGTCGCTGGCGAAGTTCGGGCCGCTGGGTGCGCGCGAATTCGAAGTATTCGACCTGCCGTACATCTTTGACAACTACGCAGAACTGCACAAGGTCACGGAAGGGCCAACTGGCAAGGCGCTCTTCAAGAAACTTGAAAGCAAGGGCATCACCGGCCTGGCGTACTGGGACAACGGCTTCAAGGTGATGAGCGCCAACACGCCGATCAAGCTGCCCACGGACCTGAGGGGCAAGAAGATGCGCATCCAGTCGTCGCAGGTGCTGGGCGCGCAGATGAAGGCGCTGGGTGCCCTGCCGCAGACGATGGCCTTTTCCGAGGTCTACCAAGCGCTGCAGACGGGCGTGGTCGACGGCACCGAGAATCCGCCTTCGAACCTGTACACGCAGAAGATGCACGAGGTGCAGAAGCACGTGGCGATGACCGACCACGGCTATCTCGGATATGCGGTCATCACCAACAAGAAGTTCTGGGACGGCCTGCCCCCCGACGTCCGTGCCGGGCTCGAGGCGGCAATGGCGGAAGCGACGACGTACGCCAACGACATCGCCAAGAAGGAAAACGAAGACTCCATGGCCAAGGTTAAGGCCTCCGGCAAGAGCGCGGTCTACGTGCCGACGCCGGAAGAACGCGCAGCCTGGAAGAAGGCGCTGGTACCGGTGCACAAGGAGATGGAAAGCCGCATCGGCAAGGAAACGATCGAAGCGGTATACAAGGAGACGGGTTTCAAGCCCGGCTGATCGCCTCTAGGTAGTTTCCCGATGTCTGTGCGTCAGTGGGCATCGTTCTTATCTAGGTAGTTCCCCGATGCCCGCGTTATAGCGGGCATCGTTTTTATATAGTCCCGCCATAACAAGACGGGGAGGAGACCCATGGTCAACCGCGTCCTCGATCACCTCGAGGAATGGCTCATCACGTTCCTGATCGGGGCGGCGACCGTCATCATCTTCGCGGCGGTGGTGCACCGCTATTCGACGGGTTTCGCCACTGGCGGTTTCCAGGATGCCCTGCTGAAGATTGACCTGTCCTGGGCGCAGGAACTGTGCATCTTCATGTTCGTGTGGATGGCCAAGTTCGGTGCGGCCTACGGCGTGCGCACCGGCATCCACGTCGGCGTCGACGTGCTGATCAACGTGCTCAAGCCCAACGTGCGGGCCAAGTTCATCATCTTCGGCCTGCTGGGCGGCGCGCTCTTCACCTTCATCATCGGCTCGTTCGGTGCCCACTTCGTGTGGGAACTGATGCACACCGAACAGGTGTCGGCCGACCTCGAGCTGCCGAAGTGGCTGGTGTACGCCTGCATCCCGCTCGGCTCCTACCTGATGTGTTACCGCTTCCTGCAGGTGTGCTGGGGCTTCATCAAGACCGGCCACCTGCCGCATGCCGACCATGGCCACGTCGAGGGGCTGGACAAGGAGGCCGAATTCGAATGGGCGGCAATGCCGTCCGACCTGCATCCCAAGGATGACGACATCAACGCACCGGGAGCGCGCAAATGAGCGGCGTCGTCATCTTCGCACTGCTGATCGCCCTGATGCTGACGGGCATGCCGATCTCGATTTCGCTCGGCCTGACCGTTCTCACCTTCCTCTTTACGATGACCGACGTGCCACTGGAAGCCGTGGCGCTGAAGTTGTTCACCGGCATCGAGAAGTTCGAGATCATGGCGATCCCGTTCTTCATCCTCGCCGGCACGTTCCTCACCCACGGCGGCGTAGCAAAACGCATGATCCGCTTCGCCACTGCGCTGGTCGGCCACCTGCACGGCGGCCTGGCGCTGGGTGGAGTCGTCGCCTGTGCGCTGTTCGCTGCGGTGTCGGGGTCGTCGCCGGCAACAGTCGTTGCCATTGGGTCGATCATCCTGCCGGCGATGGTCAAGCAGGGTTACCCGAAGAAGTTCGGCACCGGCGTCGTCGCCACGTCGGGCGCGCTGGGCATCCTGGTTCCGCCGTCGATCGTGATGGTGATCTATGCGGTGTCGACCAACTCGTCGATCGGGCGGCTGTTCATCGCCGGCATCGTCCCCGGCATCCTGCTCGCGCTGATCCTGCTCGGCGTGACCTGGGCCGTGGCCAAGAAGCGCAACTATCCGCGCATGAAGCGGGCGAGCCTCAAGGAGGTCTGGGCGTCGTTCCGCGAAAGCATCTGGGGCCTGCTGCTGATCGTCGTCGTCATCGGCGGTATCTATTCCGGCATCTTCACGCCGACGGAAGCCGCCGCGATGAGCGCGATGTATGCGTTCTTCGTCTCGGTGTTCGTCTACAAGGACCTGACGTTCAAGCAGGTGCCCAAGGTATTGCTCGACAGCGCCAACCTCTCGGCGATGATCCTGTACATCATCACCAACGCGGTGCTGTTCTCGTTCCTGCTGACCAGCGAGCAGATCCCGCAAAGCCTGGCTGAGTGGATCAACGAGATGGGGCTTTCACCGTGGATGTTCCTGGTGGTGGTCAACATCCTGCTGCTGATCGCCGGTAACTTCATGGAGCCGTCGTCGATCCTGCTGATCACCGCGCCAATTCTCTTCCCGGTCGCGATGAAGCTCGGCATCGATCCGATCCATCTGGGCGTGCTGATGACGGTCAACATGGAGATCGGCATGATCACGCCACCGGTCGGCCTGAACCTGTACGTCGCGTCGGGCATCTCAGGCATGGGCCTGACCGAGACGACCAAGGCGGCCGCTCCCTGGATTCTGGTGATGATCGCGTTCCTGATGCTGATCACCTACGTCCCGATCATCAGCCTGTGGCTGCCGAACCTCCTGATGGGCGCCAGCTAATCTCCCCGAGGCGCCCGGGTCCCACGCGGCCCGCGCCTCCAATAGCGGCCCCTGGGCTAGCGCCCGGGCAGACCCAGACGCCCGTCCTGCGCGCCACGCTTCCGTGGCGGACAGCCCAGACACCGCCTGCACCGCGGCGTGTGCGGCCTACGCCCAAACCGCCGAAAAGGCGTTGCAGGCGTTCCGCGTATCAGTATTATCCCTAGGCTTCGAGCGCCCGGGTTATCCCTAAGCCTGAAGCCACCGGGGCCTCCGCCTCACCCGCGGAACCGAGCCGGCGACGATCACGAAGCAAGAACGCAGAAGAACTTCGGCCGCCGGCCATCACGCGAGCGGACTCAAAGGAGGAGACCCATGGTCAACCGCGTCCTCGATCACCTCGAGGAATGGCTCATCACGTTCCTGATCGGGGCGGCGACCGTCATCATCTTCGCGGCGGTGGTGCACCGCTATTCGACGGGTTTCGCCACTGGCGGTTTCCAGGATGCCCTGCTGAAGATTGACCTGTCCTGGGCGCAGGAACTGTGCATCTTCATGTTCGTGTGGATGGCCAAGTTCGGTGCGGCCTACGGCGTGCGCACCGGCATCCACGTCGGCGTCGACGTGCTGATCAACGTGCTCAAGCCCAACGTGCGGGCCAAGTTCATCATCTTCGGCCTGCTGGGCGGCGCGCTCTTCACCTTCATCATCGGCTCGTTCGGTGCCCACTTCGTGTGGGAGCTGATGCACACCGAACAGGTGTCGGCCGACCTCGAGCTGCCGAAGTGGCTGGTGTACGCCTGCATCCCGCTCGGCTCCTACCTGATGTGTTACCGCTTCCTGCAGGTGTGCTGGGGCTTCATCAAGACCGGCCACCTGCCGCATGCCGACCATGGCCACGTCGAGGGGCTGGACAAGGAGGCCGAATTCGAATGGGCGGCAATGCCGTCCGACCTGCATCCCAAGGATGACGACATCAACGCACCGGGAGCGCGCAAATGAGCGGCGTCGTCATCTTCGCACTGCTGATCGCCCTGATGCTGACGGGCATGCCGATCTCGATTTCGCTCGGCCTGACCGTTCTCACCTTCCTCTTTACGATGACCGACGTGCCACTGGAATCGGTGGCACTGAAGCTGTTCACCGGCATCGAGAAGTTCGAGATCATGGCGATCCCGTTCTTCATCCTCGCCGGCACGTTCCTCACCCACGGCGGCGTAGCAAAACGCATGATCCGCTTCGCCACTGCGCTGGTCGGCCACCTGCACGGCGGCCTGGCGCTGGGCGGAGTCGTCGCCTGTGCGCTGTTCGCTGCGGTGTCGGGGTCGTCGCCGGCGACAGTCGTTGCCATTGGGTCGATCATCCTGCCGGCGATGGTCAAGCAGGGTTACCCGAAGAAGTTCGGCACCGGCGTCATCGCGACCTCCGGCGCTCTGGGCATCCTGATTCCGCCGTCGATCGTGATGGTGATCTACGCGGTCTCCACCAACTCGTCGATCGGCCGGCTGTTCATTGCCGGCATCGTCCCGGGCATCCTGCTTGCGTTGACACTACTGGTCGTGACGTGGGCCGTGGCGAAGAAGCGTGGCTACCCGCGCATGAAACGGGCGAGCCTCAAGGAGGTCGTGACGGCATTCCGCGAGAGCGTGTGGGGGCTGCTGCTGATCGTCGTCGTCATCGGCGGCATCTACTCCGGCATCTTCACGCCGACGGAAGCCGCCGCGATGAGCGCGGTCTACGCTTTCTTTGTCTCCGTGGTCATCTACAAGGACCTGTCGCTGAAGCAGGTGCCCAAGGTGCTGCTCGACAGCGCCAACCTCTCGGCGATGATCCTGTACATCATCACCAACGCGGTGTTGTTCTCGTTCCTGCTGACCAGCGAGCAGATCCCGCAGAGCCTGGCGGCGTGGATCAACGAGATGGGACTGGAACCATGGATGTTCCTGGTGGTGGTCAACATCCTGCTGCTGATCGCCGGCAACTTCATGGAGCCGTCGTCGATCCTGCTGATCACCGCGCCAATTCTCTTCCCGGTCGCGATGAAGCTCGGCATCGACCCGATCCACCTTGGCGTCATCATGACCGTCAACATGGAGATCGGCATGATCACGCCACCGGTGGGACTGAACCTCTATGTGGCGTCCGGGATTTCGGGGATGGGGCTCACCGAAACGACCAAGGCGGCCGCGCCGTGGATCCTGGTGATGATCGCCTTCCTGATCCTCATCACCTACGTGCCGGCCATCAGCCTGTGGCTGCCGAACCTGCTGATGGGCGCCGGGTAATCCCCAGGTAGCCTAGCCCTCACATCGCTTAGAGCGCCATTCGTTCGCGCGGGCATTGGCTTCGAGTAGATTCTGCTCACCGCCGAGTTGGCCTGCTGCCGCTTAGACCTTGATGACCGTCGCGGTCTTGTTCTCGCTATGTGCGCTGGCGATTCTGCTCGCTGGCACGCGGTTGTGCCGTTACGGCGAAGACATCGCGCGGCTGACCGGACTGGGCTCGACCTGGATCGGCACGGTCCTCGTGGCTTCAGTGACGTCGCTCCCGGAGCTCGTCACCGGCGTCTCGGCAGTCACGGCCGCCAAGGCCCCCGGAGTGGCCGTCGGCGACGTCCTCGGCAGCTGTGTCTTCAATCTCGTGCTTATAGCGCTGCTCGACATGGCGCAGCGTCCATCGTCCGTGTTCACGGCGGCAAGCCGAGACCACATCGTCGGCGCGGCCTTCGCGGCGCTGATGCTCGCGCTGGTGGGTGCCGAAATCGTGGTGGGACGAACGTTCGGCACGAGCCTGCTGCACATCAGCGCGGTAACACCGGTGGTTGCGATCCTCTACCTGTTCGCAATGCGAACCGTGTTCCAGCACGAGCGTGCGCACACCAAAAGGGATGACTCCGACCCGCACAGATCATCGGGGCACGCCTTGCGCCGGGCAATCCTGCGATATGCAGCCGCGGCGCTCGTCGTCGTCGCTGCGGGCATCGCGTTGCCGCACCTCGCCATCGAGATTGCGAGACTCATGGGATGGTCCGATGGGTTTGTCGGCACGTCGCTGGTCGCCCTGACGACCAGCTTGCCGGAGATGGCCGTGACCTTCGCGGCCTGGCGCATGAAGTCGATCGACCTTGCGGTGGGCAATCTGGTGGGCAGCAACCTTTTCAACCTAGTGATCCTAGCAGTGGACGACGTGCTGTATCTCCCCGGCCCGCTGCTTTCGCACGTGTCCGTAGCGCACGCCCTGTCCGCTTTCGCGGCGATCGGCATGACGGCCACGGTAATCGTCGCCCTGATGGCGCCGCCACGTGCGCGGCTGCTGAACCTCGTCAGCTGGACTTCCGGCGTCCTGGTCCTGGTCTTCTTCGCCAATGCCTGGATGCACTACCGGCATCCGGGCGGGTAGCCCCTGACACTGAGTCTGCACCCGTCCTCGGGACACGGCCCCGTATACTTTTGGCCACCAAACAAGTCCGGCCCTGGGCATCGCATCGGGGCGACCAGAGGCACTTCCATTCCCTAAAGGAGACCACAGTGCGTTACCCAGACTTTCGGATTGTCTGCACTACCCTTTTTGGCGCCGCCCTGCTCGCCCTGTGCCCGGCCGCATCAGCGCAGCAGAAATTCATCAACGTGCTGACCGGCGGTCAGAGTGGCGTGTACTACCCCCTCGGCGTGGCGCTGGGCCAGATTTACGGCAAGGCCATCCCCGACACGAAGACCAGTGTTCAGTCGACCAAGGCGTCGGTGGAGAACCTCAACCTGATCCAAGCGGGTCGCGGAGAGATCGCGTTCACATTGGGCGATGCGCTCTCGGATGCATGGAAAGGCGAGGAAGACGCCGGCTTCAAGACGCCGCTCAAGGGCCTGCGAACGGTCGCCGGCATCTACCCGAACTACATCCAGATCGTGGCCAGTGCCGACTCGGGCATCAAGACGCTGGCTGACCTCAAGGGCAAGCGCATCTCGGTGGGCGCGCCGCGGTCCGGCACCGAACTGAACGCACGAGCGATCCTCAAGGCGGCGGGCCTCACTTACAAGGACTTCGCCAAGGTCGAGTACCTGCCGTTCGGCGAATCGGTGGAGCTGATCAAGAACCGCCAGCTCGACGTCACACTGCAGTCGGCCGGTCTCGGCGTCGCGTCGATCCGCGACCTGGCCACCTCGGTGAAGATCACCGTGGTCTCGATTCCGCTCGAGGTGGTCTCGAAGATCGGCGATCCGGCCTACCTGCCCGCTTCCATCCCGGCGAACACCTACACCGGCCAGACCGACGCGGTGCCGACGGTGGCGATTCGTAATTTCCTGGTGACGAGCGAGAGCGTTCCCGCCGAAACTGTCTACGCGATGACGAAGGCGCTCTTCACCAACCTGGATCAGATGGCCGCCGCACACTCTGCCGCCAAGACCATCACCGCGGTCGATGCGCCGAAGAACGTCCCGGTGCCGCTGCACCCGGGCGCCGAGCGCTATTACCGAGAGGCCGGGCTACTCAAGTAGGCCGACGACGAGGACCTAACCAATGGCACAGCACTGGCTGTGCCATTTTCTTTTGCGGGAAATGCTGCGATGACCCACGCGGTAGCCAATGCTGACGCCGACCTGCAACACGGGACGGTCCGCTTCACGAAGGCCGTGTTCGCGGTGGCGATCGCGTTCTCGACCTTCCAGGTCATCACCGCCGCGTTCAGCCCGATCTCCAGCACCGTGGTCCGCGCGGTGCACGTGGGGTTCCTGTTGCTGATGACCTTCCTGTTGATGCCACCCCTGAAACAGCGCTGGATCGGCTGGATCGTCGGTGGCGTAGGCTTTGTCATCAGCTTCTACCACTGGATCTTCGAGGCGGAGCTGATCCAGCGTGCCGGCGAGCTGACCCAATGGGACATGGTGATCGGCGTCATCACGATCGCCCTGGTCTTCGAGGCCGCGCGCCGGGTGATGGGCATAGCGCTGCCCCTGATCTGTGCAGCCTTCCTCGCCTACGGACTGTTCGGTCAGTACCTGCCGGCGCCGCTCACCCATCGCGGGTACGGGCTCGACCAGGTCGTCGGCCAGCTTGGCTTCGGCACCGAGGGCATCTACGGGACGCCGACCTACGTCTCGTCGTCCTACATCTTCCTGTTCATCCTGTTCGGCTCCTTCCTCGAACAGGCGGGGATGATCAAGCTTTTCACCGACTTTGCCCTGGGCCTGTTCGGCCACCGGCAGGGCGGGCCCGCCAAGGTCGCGGTCGTTTCGTCTGCGCTGATGGGCACCATCAACGGCTCGGGCGTCGCCAATGTCGTCACCACGGGCCAGTTCACGATCCCGCTGATGAAGCGCTTCGGCTACAGGCCGGCCTTTGCCGGCGGCGTTGAAGCGACGTCGAGCATGGGCGGCCAGATCATGCCGCCGGTGATGGGAGCGGTCGCCTTCATCATGTCCGAGACGATCAACGTCCCGTACGTCGACATCTGCAAGGCGGCCACGATACCGGCGCTGCTGTATTTCATGACGGCGTTCGTCATGGTCCACCTGGAGGCGGGCCGCGCCGGCCTGCGCGGCATTCCGAAGGAGGAGTGCCCTGATCCCTGGCGCGCGGTGACCGAGCGCTGGTACCTGGTGTTGCCGCTGGCGATGCTGGTGTTCCTGCTGTTTTCCGGCTACACGCCGCTGTTTTCCGGCATGGTCTCGCTGGCGCTGACCGTGGTCCTGATCTTCGGCTTCACGCTGGCGGCGCGATTCGGCCCGATCGGCATCCGGATACTCTTCTGGATTCTCCTCGGCGTCGCCTGCTCGGCGTTCTTCAAGTTCGGCATCGGCGCGATCATGGTACTGATCGCCGTGATGGCGATTGCGCTCTTCGCCGTGAAGGGTGGTCGCGCCACGCTGAAGGACGCGATCGAGGCGATGGCGAACGGCGCCCGGCATGCGCTGCCGGTCGGCGTGGCCTGTGCGCTCGTCGGCGTCATCATCGGCGTCCTGACGCTCACCGGCGCGGCCACCAATTTCGCCGGCTACATCATTCAGATGGGCGAGACGAGCCTGTTCCTCAGCCTGGCGCTGACCATGTTCGTCTGTCTCGTGCTCGGCATGGGCATTCCGACGATACCGAACTACATCATCACCAGTTCACTCGCGGCGCCGGCGCTGCTCGAACTCGGCGTGCCGCTGATCGTCTCGCACATGTTCGTCTTCTATTTCGGAATCATGGCCGATCTGACCCCGCCGGTCGCACTGGCCGCCTTTGCGGCAGCACCCATCGCGCGTGAATCCGGCATGAAGATCGGCTTGCAGGCGATGCGGATCGCGATTGCCGGATTCATCATCCCGTACATGGCGGTGTATGCGCCGGCATTGATGCTGCAGGGTGAGTACTCGTGGTTCGACCTTGGCTATGTTCTGTTCAAGGCCATCCTCGCCATCGTGCTGTGGGGCGGTGCCTCCATCGGCTTCTGGCTCGCTCCGCTGAACTGGCTCGAACGGGCCATCGCGTTCACCGCGGCGGCGCTCATGGTGGCTGCACTTCCGCTCACCGATGAAATCGGCATCGCCAGTGCGGTGGCGTTGATCGTCTGGCACGTCGTGCGTACGCGGGGCCTGAGGCGTCCGAAGCCACCGCTACCGGCCTCATGATCGCGGCAGCGCTCTGCATCAGCGTGGGCGCTCAGGTGGTATCGCTGCCGGCGAACGAATTCACGCTGCGATGGCAGCACACGGTCGAGAAGACGCTCTGGGAAGAGGATTACGTCGTAGCCGCCGACTGGCTGCTGCTGACGCGCGCGCGCATCCGCGGCTCCGGCGCCGGCATGGAGCCTCCGGCCGATGCGGTGAAGGACGGGAACGGCTGGAGCTACCGCCCGGCCGATCGCTGGCGTCGCTCCGTCGAACTCGCGCGTTCGGAGTTCGGTGACGACTACGAGCTGTGCATTCGGCAATCGTGCCGGCGCATCGGCGACATCATCCCCGGACGCGGCGTGACGACACTGAAACCCTGCGTGAAGGCGTCAACGCCCTGAGGGATCCTGCTCTACCGAGGGGGCCTGGGCCCGCTTGCGATTCGGGCACTCGGCACAACTGAGCGAACGACCATCGGCCAGTCGGACTTCAGGGCCGCCGCAGGAGCCGCGCAGGCAGCGCCCGGTCGTCATCACGCCGAGCGCCATGCCGAGCACCGCCAGGCCAACGATCGCCACCGCCGCGACGAGGACGAGCCAGAAGGAATCGGCGCCGATCATGCGCGCGCGGCCCCCAGTGCCGCGAAGGATGAAGTCGTGGAATCGCGGAAGCCGCCGCCCGGCACCCGCTCGATGAACTGTGCAGCGATGCCGGTCGCTTCCGCGAGCGTCCGCCCCCGTTCCGCGCCGAGCACGATCAGCGCGGTGGCTAGCGCGTCCGCCTGCATGCAGTCGCCGGCCACGACGGTGACCGAGCACAGGCTGTGCCGGATCGGGGCACCGCTCGCCGGGTCGATCTCGTGCGAGTAGCGCTGGCCGGCCTCAACGAAGTAGTTGCGGTAGTCACCCGACGTCGCCATCGCGCGTCCGGTCAATGGAACCACCCAGCGCGCCCGCTGCGGTGAGGCGTCGGGCTCCTCGATGCCGATGCGCCACGCCGCGCCGGCCGCGTTGACGCCGCGCGTACGCACCTCGCCGCCGACTTCCAGCATGTAGTCGGTGACCCCGCGCGCTTCGAGCGCCATCGCCGCGCGATCGACGCCGTAACCTTTGGCGATGCCTCCCAGGTCGATCTGCACGCCCGCCTGCCGCTTCGTCACGCTGAGTCGTGCATCGTCAAGGGAAAGGCTGCGCCAGTCGACGCGGCCCCGTTCTGCGGTCACTACAGCCGCGGCAGGCACCTCGCGCACCGCGCGCGTTCCGAAGCCCCAGTGCTCGACCAGCGGTGCGACCGTGACGTCGAACGCGCCGCTCGACCAGCGGCTGGTCTGGTCCGCCGCCACCAGTACCGAATACATCGGGTCCGACAGTCTGACCGTGGTACCGCCGGCAGCGCGATTGAAGGCCGAGAGCTCGGAGTCGGGCCGGTACATCGACATGCGCTGGTCAACCTCGTCGAGCGCCGACTGAACCGCAACGCGCAGGGCCGCTTCGTCGTGCCCGAGCGCCTTCAGTCGCACCGTGTAGGTCGACCCCATCGTCGCTCCGCTGAACTGTGTATAGCCGGGTGCCTTCGACGCTGTCGGCGTTCGACTGCATCCCGCGAGTGCGAGAGCCCCAAAGCCGAGCACCAAGGTGCGGCGGCGGGGTGAAAGAATGGCGTCCATGTCGTGTTCTCCTGCAAGTCGCTCAGCTGTCGATGCGGGGGGCCGCCCCACGCACTGCCGCTTCGAATCGCCCTTCACCGCGCTCTATCAGTTGCCGCACCAGATCGCCGATCGAGACCAGCCCAAACACCTTGGGGCCGTCAATGACGAGCAAATGGCGATGCCGGTTCACGTGCATCAGGCTCAGCGCTGCCTCGATCGTCGTGCCGGGCGTGACGAAGCGCACATCGCGCGTCATCACCATCGAGATCGGCGTCTTCTTCGGATCCAGGTTCGCGTTGACCACGCGCACGAGCACGTCCCGCTCAGTGAAGATGCCACCCACCAGGCCGTCCTCGGTCTTGATCAGCACCGCACCCACATGCCGTGCGGCCATCACCCCGACTGCCTCGGCAACCGTGGACGACGCTGGCACCGAGACCAGTTCATCGCTCGCCTTGGTCCGGACGACCTCCTCGACGGTCACTTGCAGCATTGTCTCCTCCTCTGCCCGATCAACCGAAGTCGTCGAGCATGATGTTTTCGCGATCGACGCCGAGGTTGAGCAGCATCGCAATCACTGCCTTGGTCATCGGCCCCGGGCCGCACATGTAGTACTCGACATCCTCGGGCGCCGGATGGTCCTTGAGGTAGTTCTCGTACAGCACGTTGTGGATGAAGCCGGTGGGCCCGGCCCAGTTGTCCTCGGGCAAGGGTTCGGACAGCGCCAGGTGCCAGGTGAAGTTCGGGTTCTCCGCCGCCAGCTTGTCGAACTCCTCGACGTAGAACGCTTCACGCATGCTGCGCGCGCCGTACCAGTAGGTCATCTTGCGCTTGGAGTGCAGGCGCAGCAGCTGGTCGAAGATGTGCGATCGCATCGGCGCCATGCCAGCGCCGCCGCCGACAAAGCACATCTCCGCATTCGTATCACGGGCGAAGAACTCGCCGAACGGACCGGATACCGTCACTTCGTCGCCAGGCTTCAGGTTGAACACCCACGAGCTCATGATTCCCGGCGGGATGTCCAGCCGGTAGTCCGGCGGAAACGCAATGCGGATGGTGAACAGCAGGATGCCCTTTTCAAGCGGGTAGTTCGCCATCGAGTAGGCGCGCGTCACTTCGGAATTGCACACCGAGCGGAAGCGCCACAGGTCGAACTTGTCCCACGCTTCGCGGAAGTCCTGCTCGATGTCGAAGGTCTTGAAGTCGATGGCGTGTGGCGGGCATTCGAGCTGCACGTAGCCGCCCGCGCGGAACGGCACGTCTTCGCCCTCGGGCAGCGCCAGCTTCAGTTCCTTGATGAAGGTCGCGACGTTGCGGTTGGACACCACGCGACACTTCCACTTGCGCACGCTGAAGACCTCAGGCGCGACCTCGATCCTCATGTTGGTCTTGACCTTGACCTGGCACGCCAGGCGATGTCCGTGACGCGCCTCGCGCGGCGAGATGAAGCCGGTCTCGGTCGGCAGCAGGTCGCCGCCACCCTCCTTGATGACGACGTCGCAGACGCCGCAGGCACCCTTCCCGCCGCACGCCGACGGAATGAAGATCTTGTTGTCTGCAAGTGCGCCCAGCAGGGTGCTGCCCGCAGCGACCTTCAGAGCCTTCGACTCATCTTCATTGACAACGATAGAGACTTCGCCGGCAGCGACCAGCTTCCTGCGGGCACCGAGTAGCACGCCCACCAGCAGCAGCACCACTCCGGTGAACATGACGACGGCAAGGATGATGTCGAGCATGGCCGCGTTCCGTCCGCCTAGAGCTGGATGCCCGAGAACATCATGAACGCGAGCGACATCAGTCCGGCCGAAATGAACGTGATGCCAAGGCCCTTGAGTCCATCGGGAACATGCGAATACGTCATCTTCTCGCGGATCGCCGCCAGCGCCACGATCGCGATCGCGAATCCCAGTCCCGACCCCACTCCGAACACCACGCTTTCCGCGAAGCCATAGTCGCGTTCCTGCATGAACAGGGATCCGCCGAGAATCACGCAGTTCACCGCAATCAGCGGGAGGAAGACGCCGAGCGTCGTGTACAGCTTCGGCGCGTAGCGGTCCACCGTCATCTCGACGATCTGGACCGCGGCCGCGATAGTGCCGATGAAGAGGATGAAGGACAGGAAGCTCAGGTTGACATCCGCGAGCGCCGGGCTGATCCAGGTGAGAGCACCTTCGGCCAGCAGGTAGTGCAGCAGAAGGTTGTTGAGCGGCACCGTCAGCGACTGCACGAACACCACCGCCGCCCCCAGGCCGATCGCCGTTTCCACCTTCTTGGAACAGGCCAGGAACGAGCACATGCCCAGGAAATAGGCGAGCGCCATGTTCTCGAGGAAGATCGAGCGGACTGCGAGATTGGCGAAGTGCTCCATCAGTCTTTCTCTTGCAGTTGCGGCTTCCACGTCCGCAGCGCCCAGATCAACAGCGCAATGACAAACAGGGCCGACGGGGCAAGCAGCATCAGGCCGTTCGGCACATACCAGCCGCCATCCTTGACCAGCGGCAGGACGGTGATACCGAAGACCTTGCCCGCACCGAGGAGTTCGCGCGCGAATCCGACCAGCAGCAGCACCAGTGCATATCCAAGGCCATTACCAATGCCATCGAGAAGCGAGCGCAGCGGCGAATTCTGCATCGCGAAGCCCTCCGCCCGCCCCATCACGATGCAGTTGGTGATGATGAGCCCTACGAACACCGACAGTTCGAGCGAGAGTTCGTACAGCGTCGCCTTCAGGACCTGGTCGAACACGATGACCAGCGAAGCGATGATCGAAAGCTGCACGATGATGCGGATGCTTCCTGGCGTGTAGCTGCGCACCAGACTCACCGCGAGGTTGGCCAGCGCCGCGACCAGCGTCACACCGATGCCCATGACGAGCGCCTTGTCCATGCGCGTCGTCACGGCCAGCGCCGAGCAGATTCCAAGGACCTGCACGCCGATCGGGTTGTTGAGGATCAGCGGGTCGAACAGGACCTTGCGCTCCTCGCGGCCCAGTAGCGTTCCAATCGCGCTCATGTCTTGGTGCCCTCCCGGAAGCGCCTGAGGAACTTGCCGTAGCCGTTGTCCGACAGCCAGAACTGCATCAGCCGCGTGATCGCGTTGCTGGTGACCGTGGCGCCCGACAGGCCATCGACGCGCAGTGGATCGACCTCCGGCGCCCCGGCCTCACCCTTGATGACGGTGATACGGGCATTCCACTTGTCGTCGTAACTCTTGCGGCCGCGCCACAGCGCCTGCCACTTCGGATTGCCGATCTCGCCGCCCAGCCCCGGCGTTTCCTTCTGGTCGTAGTACGTCAGACCCCGAATCGTGTTGGTGTCGCGATCGAGAGAAAGGAAGCCGTAGATGGTCCCCCACATGCCCAGGCCTTCGACGGCGATCACGACCTGGTCCACCGCGTCGCCCTTCATGATGAAGTAGACGACGCCAAGGTTCGGCAGGCGTCCGATGCCGGCGTTGTTGGGCGGAGCCACGCGGCTGGTCGCCGGATCACCCCGCGCCTTGCGCTGGTCGTAGCCGCGCGCATCCACCTTGTCTTCCGGCACCAGTTCGCCCGTCGCAAGATCCACCAGCCGCACGCGGATGCTCTCTTCGAACACCCGGTTGACTTCCTGCGCGGTCACTTCCGTGCCGGGCTCGAGCAGTCCAGCCGCGAGCAGCACGTTCTTTTCCATGTAAAGCCGTGCAGCGGCGGCCTGTCGCGGCTGCAGGCTGACGGCCGCCACTGACACCAGCAGTGCGCAGACGACGCACACCACCGTTGCGAACAGGATCGTGTAGCGCGTGCTGTCACGCTTCGGCACGGCGCTTCCTCCGGGTGATGTTGGCCTTGACGAAGAAATGGTCAATGACCGGCGCCATCACGTTCATGAACAGGATCACCAGCATCACCGATTCCGGGTACGCCGGGTTGACGATGCGTATCAGCACGACCAGCGCGCCGATCATGAAGCCGTAGATCCACTTGCCTTTCTCGCTGAACGGCGAGGTCACTGGGTCGGTCGCCATGAAGGCCATGCCGAAGGCCCATCCTCCCAGCACCATGTGCCACCAGAACGGCACACCGAACCAGGGGTTGGTCGACGAGCCGATCCCGTTGAACAGCAGCGCCATCGCGATCGTGCCGAACGTCATCGCGAGCATCGTGCGCCACGAACCCACCTTGGTGACGGCGATGATGATCGCCCCGATCAGGCAGGCGAGCGCGGAAGTCTCGCCCATCGACCCGGGCTCGAACCCGATAAACGCGTTCAGCCACGAGAAGCCCGCCTGCTCGAACGGCTCGGTCATCACACGCATCTGCCCCAGCAGCGTGGCACCCGAGTAGCCATCGACTGCCGCGCCCTGTGGCACGGCGCTCCAGACCTTGTCCCCCGAGATCTCGGCGGGATACGCGAAGAACAGGAACGCCCGCGCCGCCAGCGCCGGGTTGATGAAGTTCATCCCGGTGCCACCGAATACTTCCTTCGCTATGACCACGCCGAAGCTGATGCCGAGCGCGGCCTGCCACAGCGGCGTGGTCGGCGGCAGGATCAGCGGGAACAGGATGCCGGTGACGAAGAAGCCCTCATTAACCTCCACCTTGCGGACGATCGCGAACATCACCTCCCAGCTGAGGCCCACGACCATCGTGACGATGTAAAGGGGCAGGAAATAGAGCGCGCCGTGCACGAGGTTGGCCACGGGGCTCGAGGGCGAAAAGCCCACTCCGAGCGCCCGGATCACGTCGTAGCGCCAGCCGTCGAGCTGGGCCACCCTGGCCGGATCGATGCCGAGGTTGGCCTGCAGCCCGGTGTTGAGCATCGCCATGAACACGCACGGCAGGGTCGCGATGACCACCGTCATCATCATGCGCTTGAGATCGATCGCATCGCGGACATGCGCACCGGTCGTCGTCACCGACGAAGGCGAGTAGAAGAACGTGTCCATCGCCTCCCACAGCGGGTGCCAGCGATGCAGCTTGCCGCCCTTCTCGAAGGTCGGCGCCACGCGGTCGAGCTGCTCACGCAACCAGCGCATCAGTGCTCCTTCTCGATGCGGTCGAGCGCCGCCCGCAACAGCGGTCCGTACTCGGTCTTGCCCGGGCACACGTAGGTGCACAGCGCCACGTCGTCCTCGTCGAGTTCGAGCGCGCCGAGTTCCGCCGCGCGCTGGTCGTCGCGGATGATCAGCGCCCGCAGCAGGAAGGTCGGCAGCATATCGAAGGGCATCACGCGCTCGTAGCTGCCGATCGGCACCATCGCGCGTGGCGAGCCATTGGTGCTCGTGCTGAAGGCAAAGCGGTGTGCCTTGCGGAAGGCTCCAAGCACGGTCCCGGTGACCGAAAACTTCTCGCTGCCCGGCATGATGTAGCCGAACATCTCGCGGTCGCCGGCCTCGGGCAGCACCGCAACCTGCAGGTGATGCCGGCCGAGGAAGGCGTCCGCCGGCGAAGTGCGGGCCCGCCCGTCCAGCACCGATCCGGAGATGATCCGCTGCGCGCCCGGCAGCAGTTCGCCTTCCAGCAGTTCATCGAGCGAGGCGCCGACTCGCGACCGCAGGAGCCGTGGCCGGCGCACACCGGGTCCGCCCAGCGAGATCACGCGTTCCACGTCAAGCTGGCCCGTCGTCGCGAGGCGACCGACCGCGATGACGTCCTGATAGCCGATCGTCCATACGCTGCGATGCACGCTCACCGGCATCAACTGGTGCACGTGCCATCCGGCATTGCCGCTCGGATGAGGTCCCGAGAATTCAACGATCTCCACTCCCGACGGTGCCGTGACGCGCTGGCCCTCCGCCACACAGACAAAGACGCGCGGCCCCAGTGTCGCGAGCGCCTCGAGGCCCGCTCGAAAGTCGTCCGCGCGTGCCGCGATGACGGCAGCCGGCGGCACGGCATGAGGACGCGTATCCGTCGCCGTAACGAAGAGCGCGGCCGGTTGCGCGGTCGGCGATGCGACCCGAGAGAACGGGCGGCTGCGCAAGGCGGTCCACAGGCCGGATTCGAGCAGCAGCGCGCGCACCGCGTCAGCGTCGAGCCGCATGCCCGCACCGCGGAAGCTTTCGAGACGCTGCGGCTCCACGCGGTCGTCGACGGCAATGACGATCGACACCAACGCACGTCGCTCGCCACGATTGATCGCCATGACCGTGCCACTGGCCGGCGCGGTGTAGCGCACGCCGGGGCGCTGCTTGTCCTCGACCAGCGTCTGACCCAGCGCCACGCGATCACCCACCTCCACCTTGATTGCGGGTTTCAGCCCAGGGTAATCGGGCCCGAGCAGCGCGACCGTCGAGACGGCTCGCGCCGGCTCGACCGCGCCCTGAGGAGCACCGGCGAGCGGCAGGTCGAGCCCTTTGCTGGAGCGAACCACGGTCATGCCGCTGCAACCCTTCCCCGTGTTGGGCATTTCAATGCATAGCGCGTCCGGCGACCTTAGAGGGCCCTGCTTGCGGCGCCTTGACGGCCGTCAACGCCTTGACGTGGGGGCGAGCGCAGCCTATGCCCTCATCCCGGGCGACGGCCCGGCACCGCTTGCCGAAGGAGCCCTGATGACTGCCGGAACCTCGACCCAGACCCTGCTGGCTCGCCACCCGTTCACGACCGGCATGGGTGGCCCGGCGATCGAGAAGCTTGCGACACTGGCGCGCACCGTGGGCTACGCGCGCAATGATGTCATCTTCCGCGAGGGTGACGACTGCCATGACTTCTTCCTGCTGGTCTCCGGCCGAGTGGGCCTCGAGATCGTTTCGGAGGGCGTGGCACACCGCGTGCATACGCTGAGCGCTGGCGATGAATTCGGCTGGTCTGCGGTGCTGATGGGACAGGGCAAGTACTTCCAGGCGCGCGCGCTGGAGCAGGTCGAAGCGCTGGCTCTCGACGGCGGTGACCTGCTCGCGCTGTGCGAGCGCGAGCCGGCATTCGGCTTCAAGCTGATGCACCGACTGCTCGCTGTCGTCGCCGAGCGCCTGCAGGCCACCCGCCTGCAACTTCTCGACACCTACTTGCCTGTGGCGCACAAGGCCGGCGCCTGACGTCCAGGTCCCTGCGGCCCGCGGCGCGCCTTAGCCCGCACCTGGACGCACTGCAGCATCGCGCCCTCCGGATCGACGGCGGTTACGCTGCGGCCGTGCGTATGGCCTCGGCCTTCCCCTCCGCATGACCACGCGGACCCGTCCGCATCGCCAGGGCGAGCCCTGGGGCGCCGTGCTGGCGCTCGGCGTGACCCAGATCACGGCCTGGGGCACGATCTTCTATCTGTTTCCACTGATCATGGAGCCGCTGCAGGCGGCGCTCGATGCCAGCAAGACGGCGGTGGTCGGCGCGTTCACGGTGGCGCTGCTGCTGTCGGGCCTGCTGGCGCCCGTGGTCGGGCAACTGATCGACCGGCGCGGCGGCCGGGCACTGATGGCCGCGGGATCGTTGCTGGCGGCCGCATCGCTGGCAGGCCTCGGCCAGGTGACGTCGCTGGCGCAGCTGTATGGAGCGTGGGCGCTTCTCGGCGTGGCCATGGCGTGCACGCTGTACGAACCGGCGTTCGCCGTGCTGACGGGGGCTTTCACGCGCCACCATCGTCGCGCCATCACGGTCCTCACGCTGTTCGGCGGGTTCGCGAGCACGGTGTTCTGGCCCCTCGGGCAGGCGTTGATCAACGCGGTGGGCTGGCGCGAGACGGCAGTAATTTTCGGCGCTATCAATTTGGTCGTCTGTCTGCCCCTGCACCTCTTCGCCTTGCCCTCGGCCGGCGTTGCGCCTGCGGCCGAGCCGCAGCCGCTACAGCAAGCGCGGTCCCTGCGGCAAGCCGTGCGCGACCCGACCTTTCACTGGCTTGCGGCCGCGTTCACCGCCAACACCCTGGTGTTTTCAGCCACCTCGGTGCACCTGCTGGCGATGCTCGCCGCCAAAGGCCTGACCGCGACCCAGGCGGCCGCATTCGGCGCGCTGATCGGACCAATGCAGGTGCTGGGCCGCCTCACCGAGATGGCCTTTGCCGGCCGCACCTCGCCGTCGCACGTCGGCCTGATCGCGATGGGCCTGCTGCCGGCGTCGCTGCTGCTGCTGGTGATCGCCGGAACGTCGGTGTGGAACTTCGTCGCTTTCGCTGTCCTGTACGGAGCGGGCAACGGGGTGATGACGATCGTGCGCGGCACCATTCCGGTCGAGTTGTATGGGCGCGATCACTACGGCGCCGTCAACGGTGCGCTGGCCGCTCCGGTGCTGATCTCCAAGGCGGCGGGCCCGCTGGTCGCAGCGTTCGCCCTGATCATCCTGCACGACTACGACAGCGTCGCGCTGCTGCTGGCCGCGGTGGCGCTCAGCTCGATGGCTTTCTTCGGGATGGCAATCCGGCTGCGCGCCCGGCGCTGACGACGGGCCGGTTTCCGCGCACGTGCCCGATGCTCGCCTGTCGGACTCCGATGCGCGGTCCCGATCGAGGCGAGTGGTGGCGCACCGACTCAGCCCGCCAGCGTCGCCCGCAGCCCTGCGGACGCCCCGCCTTCGCCGGCCGGACGTCGCGACTTCCGATACTCCGACCACCAGGCCGCCGCATCGCCCTGCGTCCACGCCAGCCGGCTCGCCAGCCGGTCCAGTGCTTCGACCACGGCCTCGGCGTTCGGCGGGCGCTGGTTGCGGTTCTTCTCGAGGCAGGCGGCAATCAGGTTGTCGATCCCCTCGGGCACGACGACGCCGGCATCGCGCACGCGCGGCGCCGGCGCATGCAGCACCTGATTGCTGATCTGCAGGCTGTCGTCGCCCTCGAAGATCGGCTTGCCAGTGAGCAGGAAGTAGGCGACCGCGCCGAGCGCATAGATGTCCGAGCGTGCATCGACGTCCGACGGATTGATCAGGCGCTCGGGTGCCATGTAGCGCGGTGTCCCGACGATCTTCAGTTGCTTGGTGATGTCGCGCGTGTCGGCGCGCTCGAGATTCTTCACCAGTCCGAAGTCGAGCAGCTTGACCACGTCATCCTCACCCCGCCGGCACAACATCACGTTCTCCGGCTTCACGTCGCGATGCACCATGCCACGCGCGTGCGCCTCGCGCAGTGCGGCGGCCACCTGGCGCAGGATGTGGATCGCACGGCCGGGAGGTACCCGTCCGGAGTGCTCCACCAGTTCCGCCAGCGTCACGCCATCGAGGTACTCCATCACGTAGTACGGCTGGCCCTCGCGAGTCCGCCCGAAGTCGTAGATCTCGACCGTGTTCGGGTGCAGCAACTGACTGGCAAGCTGGACCTCGCGCTCAAAGCGATGGACGAACTCGTCGGTCGCGACGTGCTTCTTCAGAATCTTGATCGCGGTCGGACGCTTGAGCAGCGCGTGGCGCGCCAGGTAGATCGTCGCCATGCCTCCCTCGCTCACCTTGCGCTCGAGCGTGTAGGCCCCGAGTCGCTGCACCCTCCCGAACTGGCGGCTGAGCCGTGCCAGCAGGAACGCCGACATGAAGGCTGCGACCAGCGTCAGCGCGACGATGCCGCCGATGACCGAGAAGCTGATCGTCAGGTAGCGGAGTGTCGCCAATGCCTCGTCGGCGGCTATCTCTGCAGCGACGCCAAAGTCGTAGGCGGGCAGCCATTGCCACGCGCCGATCACTTCGGTGCCGCGGTAACCACGGTACGGCGTGGCCAGCGCCCCCCGGCGATCGACCTCGGCCTTCTTGTCGCGCGCAGCGATGGCCAACGCTGCCGCCTGGGTCAGCGGTCGCGCGATCGGCTGCAGTTGCGGCACATGGCCGCCCGACAGTGGCCCTCCCGGATCACGCACATAGATCGGCTCGCCGGCCTCTCCCCGAACCTGCGAAGCGCCGTCGATCGCAAGGGACTCGACCTCGCGACTGGAGCTCAGCATGAGACCGCTGTCGCCGAACGCATAGGCCTCGCCGGTTTCCCCCGGGCGGGCCGCCGCGAAGATCGTTTCCAGTTCGCGATCGGTCGCCACGCCCATCGCGAGTGCCGCCACCGGCGGCCCGTCGCCGATGCGTATCGGCGCGATGAACCACGCGACCGGCCGGGGCGCGCTGTCGCCGTCGCGTACCGACAACTCCGCTTCGTCGGGATACGGACGTACGAACTGCGGCTTGCCCTCGAAGACACGGTCCAGGCGGTCACGAAAGACGCCGGACCGGATGCGCTGGCCACAGCGCTGGGGGTCCTTGGACGACAGCACCCGCCCATCACGATCGAGGATGCGGAATGCCACCACGCCTGACGTCGAAAGGCGCGCCTGGACCTCGGCACTCAGAAGCTCGGCTTCCTGGGTGCAGCGGCCCGGCTCGGTCAAGGTATCGCGGCGGCCATTGATGAACTTGGTTGCCTGGGTCACTACTGTCGGGTTGCGCGCCGCGCGTTGCGCCTCGGCCATATGCTCGTAGGCCCACACATCCAGACCCTTGACGACCGTTCCCAGCAACGCCTCGAGGCTCTCGACGCGCGTTTCAGCGAGGGCAGCACGCACCCCGGAGTAGGTCCAGTAGCCCAGTCCGATCAGCAGCAGCCCCATGAGGACCGTGGCGGCGTTGCGCCAGGTCTCGGTCTCGACCAGGCCGGCGATCAGGTTCGGAATCGCGCCGGCGGCCGCTTCGGGATCGCCAGCGCCGATGTCGGCGGGCGCCGCGCGAAGCTCCGGTGTCGGGCCGGTCTCATCCACTGCGTGAAGTCCCGGTTTCGCACGGACCACTGCTCAACGCGTCGCGCGTCGCAGGCGACGACAGCCGAACACGAGGAATCGTTGGTGCGAGTTTGACCATGCGCCCATCCTAGCGCGCGATGCTGCCTTCAGACGAGGAAAAATGGCGCGGCCCGACGAGCCGTCGTCAGGGCCGCGCGATGAATGCGCTCAGCGACCGAGCAGCCCGATGAACACTCCGGGAAACACTGTCAGCGCCACGGTCGGCACCAGGCACAGCACACCTGCCGTAACGGCGATGCGGCCCTGCGACGGGGCGCTCTCCGGCTGCGAGCCCATGAACATCAGCTGGATCACCCGCAGATAGAAGTAGATGCCGAGGTAGCTGCCGATCAGGCCGAGCACGGCGTAGGTCGTGTAGCCCGCCGCAATGACATTCTTGAAGATCAGGAACTTCGCGACGAAGCCGGGGAAAGGCGGAATGCCGGCCAGCGACAGCAGCGCGATCCCGAGCAGGATCGCTGCGTACGGCTGGCGCTGGTACAGGCCCCTGAGTGCATCGAGCCGATCGCGCCGCTCGTCGTTGGGACCGGCCGGCAGCGAAGCGAACGCCAGCGCGTTCATCAGTCCGTACGCCAGCAGATAGAAGATCACCGCCTGCATGCGCGTCGGGCCATCGCCAAGGAACGCATAGAACAGGTAGCCGGCGTGCGCGATCGATGAGTAGGCGATCATGCGTCGGAAACTGGTCTGCCGCATCGCTGCGAGATTGCCCCAGACCATCGAGATCAGAGGCAGGATCGCGATCAGTTCAACCAGTGGACTGCCGAGCTTCGCCTGGCCCACCAGCCGTACCACGGCGAGCAACACACCGGCCTTGATCAGCACCGCCATGAAGCCGGTGACCGGCACGCTGGCCGCCTCGTAGGCGTCGGGCGCCCAGGCATGGAACGGCACGACCGCCGCCTTCAGGAAGAACGCCACCAGCACCAGGATCACGGCCACGCTGGCCAGGGTATCCCCGGCCTGTGCCGCCTTGACGAACGCATCGAGCGCCAGTGATCCGGTCGAGCCGTAGACCAGCGAGGCGCCCATCAGGAACATTGCGGTCGCGGCCCCGCCGAGCACCAGGTACTTCAGCGCCGCCTCGGCCGCCTCGTGACGCTTGTAGGCCAGCAGCACGAGCACGTACACCGGCATCGACATGATCTCGAGGCCGAGGAACATCGTCAGGAAGCCGTCGGACGAGCTCACCAGCAGCACGCCGTACAGCGACGACAGCAGCAAGATGTAGAAGCGCTCGTCGTGGCCGAACTCGTCGCGCGACAGCTGCAGGATCGGCAGAGCGAGCGCCAGCACGACGGCCTTGGCGACCATCGTCGGCTGGTCGACCGAGAAGTGACCCGGGAACGGCGAACCCTGGAACTGGACGATCGCGAGGAACACCGCGATCAGCGCCGACGCCATCACGGCGCCCATCGCGACGGTCGCGGCGTGCTTCTCGCCGACCTCGAGCACATCGAGGGTGATCAGCACGACGATGCCGGCGAGCAACAGGTGCTCCGGCAGCATCGCCACGATCATGAAGGACCAGTTCATCGCGTGGCCTCCTGGACCGACATTGAAGAGGCGCGCGCCGTGGCCGCGGGCTGGCCGGCGACTTCGACCCACTTCTGGTACTGCAGTGCCGCCACTTCCGTCTTGCGCAACGCCTCGTTCGGGAACAGGCCGAGCCAGAACACCGCAATCACCAGCGTCACCAGGATCGCGCGCTCACGGCCATTGAGGTCCACGAGCGGCGCGTGCGGCGCCTTCACGGCGCCGAACAGGAAGCGCTGGGCGAACCAGAGCATGTACATCGCGCCGAGCACCACGCCCGTGACGGCGATGACCGTCATCACCAGCGGCACCGAGTTGCCGGCCTGGTAGATCGGCCAGGCCGAGTTGAACGCGCCCAGGAGCACCAGGAATTCGCCGGTGAAGCCGCTGGTCGTCGGCAGCCCGATCGCCGCGAGCGTCAGGATCATGAAGAACACCGAGTAGACCGGCAGGATCTTCGCGAGTCCGCCGTAGGCCGCGAGTTCGCGTGTGTGGCAGCGCTCGTAGATCATTCCGACCATCAGGAACAGGCCGGCCGCGGTCAGGCCGTGGCTCACCATCTGGATAATCGCGCCCTGAATGCCGATCAGGTCCAGGCTTGCCAGCCCCAGCATCACGTAGCCCAGGTGACTGATCGACGAGTACGCGATGATCTTCTTGATGTCGGTCTGCACCAGCGCCAGGCAGGCACCGTAGACGATGCTGACAACCGCCGCCAGCATCACCCAGTTGGTGGCCGCCCGTGCCGCTTCCGGAAACAGCGGGAAGCCCAGCTTGATGAAGCCGTAGGTCCCCATTTTCAGCAACACGCCGGCCAGGATCACCGAGCCGGCCGTCGGCGCCTCGACGTGCGCGTCCGGCAGCCAGGTGTGCAACGGCACGATCGGCACCTTGATCGCGAACGACAGCGCGAAGGCCGCCAGCAGCCAGCCCTGCACCTCGACCGGCAGCTTGTGACGGTACAAGTCGGCGAACGAGAAGGACGACACGCCGGAGCCCTGCTGCAGCGAATACACGAGATAGATGATCGCCGCGAGCATCAAGATCGAGCCGAACGCCGTGTACAGAACGAACTTGACGGTCGCGTAGATGCGCCGCTCGCCGCCCCAGATGCCGATGATCAGGAACATCGGGATCAGCATGGCTTCCCAGAACACGTAGAACAGGAACAGATCCTGCGCGAGGAAGGTGCCCAGCATCGTGAACTGGATCAGGAACACCATCGCGTAGAACAGCTTCACGTCCTTGGTGATCGCACTGAAGGCGCCGGCCACCACCAGCGGGCCGAGGAAGGCCGTCAGCAACACCAGCAGCACGTTGAAGCCGTCGAGGCCGATGTGGTAGTGCACGCCCCACTGGGCGATCCACGGCAGCCGCGTCTCGAACTGCAGTTCGGGCACGCCCGCCTGGAACTTCACGTACAGCCACAGCGTGAGGATGAACTGGACGACCATCACCCAGAAGGTCACCTGGCGCACCATGCCGTCACTGCGCGCAAGCGGCAGCAGCGCCATGCCGATGACCGGCAGGAACAGGATCAGGTTCAGCACGGCCGGCTCAGACATGGCCCCAGCTCCACAGCAGTAAGGCGACAAGTCCGGCGAGGACCAGGAACGCGTAGAAGTGCAGGTTGCCCGTCTGCACGCGCGCCAGCTGACCGGCCGCACCGCGTGCGACGCTCGCCATGCCGTTCAGCGTGCCGTCGAGCAGCAGTCGGTCACCAATGCGCAGGAACACGCGGTCGGAAATCCAGCGGATCGGCCGGCCGATGAGCGTCTCGTACAGCTCGTCGATGTAGTACTTGCCCGACAGCAGGCGGTGCAGTGGCTGCATCTGCAACCGTGCCCGCTCGGCCCGCGCGCCATTGCGCGCGTAGAACCACGCCGCGCCCGCCAGCCCCAGCGCCGCGATGACGACCGAGAGCACGAGCAGGACCGTGTGGAACGACTTCAGCTCCGGTTTCACCGGCGGCAGCGGCAGCTGGCCCTCGAGGAAATGCGGGATCGAGAAGAAGCCGCCAATCGCCGACAGAACGGCGAGCACCACGAGCACGCCGGCCATCGACCAGGGCGACTCGTGAATGTGGTGCGCGGTCTTCTCGTCCATGCGCGGCGTGCCGAAGAAAGTCAGCCACAGCAGGCGGAACATGTAGAAGGCGGTCATCAGTGCCGTCGCCGCCGCGACGACCAGCAGCCACGGGGCGCCGCCCCGTTCGCTCGCCAGCGCGAACCACAGGATCTCGTCCTTGGAGAAGAAGCCGGCCAGCGGTGGCAGCCCGGCGATTGCGGCGGTCGCAATCGCAAAGGTCGCGAAAGTGATCGGAATCTTCTTCGCCAGCCCGCCCATCTTGCGGATGTCCTGCTCGCCCGACATGGCATGGATGACGCTGCCGGCGCCGAGGAACAGGCAGGCCTTGAAGAATGCGTGCGTGTACAGGTGGAACACCGCGACGCCGTAGGCACCGACGCCCGCCGCGAGGAACATGAAGCCGAGCTGCGAAATCGTCGAGTACGCCAGCACCTTCTTGATGTCGGTCTGTACGACCGCGATCGTCGCCGCGAAGAACGCCGTCGCCACGCCGATCGTCGCCACCAGCGCCGAGGCCTCCGGCGCATGCAGGAAAATGCCGTGCAGCCGTGCGACGAGATACACACCCGCCGTCACCATTGTTGCCGCATGGATCAGTGCGGACACCGGCGTCGGGCCGGCCATCGCATCCGGCAGCCAGACATGCAGCGGGATCTGCGCCGACTTGCCCGTCGCGCCGATGAACAGGAACACGCCGACGAGGCTCGCCGACACCGCCACCGGACCGGCGAGGAACGCGGCGTTGATCTGGTCCATCTGCAGCGTGCCGAGCGCGCGATACAGCAGGAACATGCCGATCAGGAAGCCGGCGTCGCCAACGCGGTTGGTGATGAACGCCTTCTTGCCGGCGGCAGCCTTCTCCGGGTCCTCGAACCAAAAGCCGATCAGCAGGTACGACGCGAGGCCCACGCCTTCCCAGCCGACAAACAGCACCAGCAGCGAGCGGCCGAGCACCAGCATCAGCATGAAGAACAGGAACAGGTTGAGGTACGCGAAGTAGCGCGCGTAGCTCTTGTCGTCGTGCATGTAGCCGGTCGAGTAGACGTGGATCAGCGAGCCCACGCCGGTAACGATCAGCGTCATCACCGCGGTCAGCCGGTCGAAATAGAACGCGATCTCGAACGGGCGGTCGGCAAACTGTGCCCAGGTAAACACGGTCTGCACCAGCGGTCCGCCGGTGGCCATCAGCTGCATCGTCGCGTTGATCGCGATGATGAAAGCCACGATCGGCAGACCGCAGGCCACGAGGCTGACGAAGCCCTTGCCGGTGCGATTGCCGGCGAGGCCGTTGATCAGGAAGCCGAGCAGAGGCAGCAGGACGATGGGGAGCAGCAGATTGGTGGTCATGAGCCGTTTCCCCTCATCCCTTGAGGTCGGCGTAGGCGTCGAGGTCGAGCGTCCCCTTGTGGCGCACCAGCAGCAGCACGATCGGGATCGCGATCGCGATCTCCGCCGTCGCCACAACGAAGATCAGGAACACGAGGACCGCACCGACCGCGGAGCCGAGCTGGTAGGCGAACGTGACCAGGCTCAGGATGACGCCATTGAGCATCAGTTCCATGCACATCAGCATCACCAGCACGTTGCGCCGGATGATCACGCCCGTGAGTCCGATCGCGAACAGCGCGATCGCGAGGCCGATCAGCATCTGCACCTTATCCATGATGTCTCCGGCTGACCTGGATGACCGCGATCGCCGCGACGATCGCCGCGAGCAGCAGGACCGACGTCAGCTCGAATTCGAGCCAGTACTCGTTGAGGAACTGCGAAGAGAACTGCGCCAGCGTGAAGCCGGCGCCACCAGCGGCGCGCGGCACCCGGCCGGCGCCGTCCCACACCAGGCCGCCCAGCGCGACGATGAAGAGGCCGCAGGCGATCACGCCCGGTACCAGCAGGGCCGAAAAGCGGCGCTTGACCGCAGAATCGCGCGGATCGAGCAGCATGATCACGTAGACGATGAACACCATGACGGCGCCGACGTAGATCAGCACCTGGAAGGCCGCGATGAAGTGCACGCCGAGCAGGCCGTAAACGCCACCGAGGAACACCATCGTCGAGATCAGCGCCATCGCCACGCGCATCGGCTCGCGCAGCACCAGGACCAGCACCGCGCCGACCAGCGCGCAGGCAGCGAACACCACGAGAAGGAGCGTTTCGAGGTTGGAGAGCAGGGCTTCCATCAATGATGCTCCTCCGGCGTCGGGGCGGTGGCCGGGTAATGCTTGGCGACGTCGCTCTGCGGCCGCCACGTCAGCAGTTCCTCCTTGCCGAGCCACATGCGATTCCTGTCTGCAGAGGGCAGGTGCGGGACGTCCTCGACCATGCGGATCGCGTCCTCCGGACAGGCTTCGACACACAGGCCGCAGAAGACGCATCGCGAGTAGTCGATCTCGAAGCGCGCCGGGTACTTGGGATGCACCGCATCCTTCGGGTCGAAGCCGGCCTCGATCTCGATGACCTTCGCCGGGCAGACGGTGGCGCACATGTTGCAGGCGATGCACTGCGGGCGGCCGGAGCCGTCCTCGCGCTGCGTCAGCACATGCTTGCCGCGGTTGCCCTTGGCATAGTCCCAGCGCTTCTCTTCCGGGTAGTAGGTCGTCAATGCACCCTTGCGCCCGGTCATCCAGCGCAGCATGTTGCGGGTGAAGACGCCGCCGGTGATGATGAGGCCGCGCACGATCTCGAACAGGTAGGCCTTCTCCCACCACGACATCGTGGGCTCGTTCCAGTACTTCTTGCGAACGTAGGTCGAGCGTTCCATCTCAGGCCCCCAGCGCCCACAGCGCGAACACTGTGAAGACGAAATTGATGAGGGCCAGCGGCAGCATGAATTTCCATGCGAACCGCAGGACCTGGTCGTAGCGGAAGCGCGGCAGCGACCACCGCACCAGGATCTGGAAGCTGCAGACGACGAACACCTTGGCGAGGAATACGACGAGCTGCGTGACGACCACGGCGCCATGGGACATCGCGATCGTGTGCCCGCCCGGGAACGCGAAACCGGAGTCGGTCATGTAGGGCAGGTTGTAGCCGCCGAGGAACAGCGTCGTGAACAGCGCACCGATGATCGCGATCTCGATGAACTCGGCGAACATGAAGAGTCCCATCTTCATGGCCGAGTATTCGGTGAAGTAGCCGGCGATCAGTTCGGACTCCGCCTCGGGCAGGTCGAACGGAATGCGCTTGTTCTCCGCGATCGCCGCGGTCATGAAGAGGATCGCCGCGAACGGCTGCAGCACGATGCCCCATGCCGGCAGGACCCCGGCCACGATGCCCGACTGCTGCTGCACGATCGAGTTGAGGTCGACCGTGCCGAAGATGACGATCAGCCCCAGAACCGTGAGGCCCATGATGACCTCGTACGAGATCATCTGGCTGCCGGCCCGCAGCGCCCCGAGCAGGGAGAACTTGTTCGACGACGACCAGCCCGCCAGCATCGCGCCGATGATCGTCATGCCGCCGAAGGCGAAGACCATCAGCAGCCCGGCATCGAGCTGTGCGATCTGCATGGCATAACTGCGATCGCCGAACCAGCCCGCCAGTGGCGGGATCAGCTCGCCCGGAACCAGCTGGCCGCCGAACGGAATGACCGCGAACACCAGCAGCACCGGCGTGAACACGACCCACGGGGCCACCGCGTAGGCGTACCAGTCGTAGGTCTTGGGCTTGAAGTCCTCCTTGAGGATCATCTTCAGGCCGTCGGCCATGCCGTGGAACAGTCCCCACCAGACCAGCTTCACCTGCGTGAACGGGATCCGCAGGTAGGCGCGGTTCGCGCCGATGCGGTCCGACATGACGGCGGCCTGCTTGCGCTCGACCCAGGTGAGAATCGTGCCGAAGCCCATCAGCACCGAGATGGCGTAGGTGATGAAGACGATCGAGATGACGAGGTCCTGGATCATGCGATCGCCTCGGCGGTGGCCGCCAGCTGCGCAAACAGCTGCTCGGCGTGAGCGACGCCGTCCTTCTTGCGGACGATCGGCTCGAAGCGGCTGACGACACCCGCAAAGTTCGTGTAATGCCCCGCACGCTCGGTCTGGAGGCTGACCGGGATGAAGACCTCCGCGTGGCCGTTTTCAGGCGCGAGATACGAGCCCAGGAGCACGACCTTCACCCCGCGCGGCAGGTTGGCGAAGCTCGCACCCTCGCCCCATACCAGCACCAGATCCGCATCGACCGGCACCAGGCGCGGCTGGTCTCCGAACAGCTCCTGCGCCATGCGCGTGTTGGGGTTCTTGTCGGCGCGGATCAGCAGGTCGTCTTCGAGGCGCTCGCCCGGCAGGGCGTGCCAGTCCGACTTGACGATGCACTCGAATCGGTCGCCGAGCGCGGCCTTGAATGCCGCCAGTTCCTCGTTCGAACCCCAGTTCGAGACCAGTGCGACCGGGCGCCTGGCCTCACCGATCAGCCGGCGCGCCGCTGCGATCGCATCGGTGAGCGGGGCCGGCTGGCCCTTCAGCAGCGCCTGCTGCGCACGGGGGCGCTCGAAGATCTGCGCCAGGTCGCGCCCCTTGTTGCAGATCCACGGCCCGTTGACGGCCGGGTTCTCGCGCGGGGTCACGCGCGCGATGGCGGTGTTCTCGCGCGGATCCAGCGCATTCAGCTTCCACTCCGCCTTGCGGTGCCACAGATCCACCGTGCAGCCGCGGCTGCAGCCCGGGCAGACCGACGGCGTCGCCTTCAGGTACCAGACGCGCGCCTTGTGCAGGAACTGCTTCGACAGCAAGGCGCCGACCGGACAGATGTCGATGACGTTGTCCGAATACGGATCCGCCTCGAAGTTGCTGTTCTCGACCGGGCGCACCAACGAGCTGTCGCCACGGTTCTGGATGCCCAGCGCGTTCGACTTCGAAATCTCCCGCGTGAAGCGCACGCAGCGCGAGCAGACGATGCAGCGTTCGTTGTCGAGGACGATGCGGCTCGAAAGGTCGAAGTACTTGGTCGCATGTACCTTCGGAATCGTCGAGACCGAAGGTAGCCCGTTGAGCTCGTAATGGTGGTCCTGCAGCGTGCATTCGCCGGCCTTGTCGCAGATGCCGCAGTCGACCGGGTGGTTCAGGAGGATGAACTGCAGCGTCTCGCGCCGCCGCGCACGCACCGCCTCGGAATCCGTCAGCACGCGCATGCCTTCGGTCACCGGCATGTTGCAGGCAATCTCCATCCAGCTGCCACCGCCGCCCTCGCCCTCCACTTCGACGACGCAGATGCGGCAGTTGCCCGACACCGAGAGATGCGGATGCCAGCAGAAGGTCGGGATGAAGAAACCGTTCGCCTCCGCGGCCTGCATGACCGTCTGGCCCTTGGCTGCGGAGACCGGCTGCCCGTTGATGAAGAAATCAGGCATGCGCGACCTCCCGCTCCACGGCGTCGACCTCGAGCCGGCCACCGTTCTTCGACCGACCATTGGCGATGTAGTACTCGAACTCGTCGCGGTACTTGGCGATGATGCCGACCGTCGCGTAGCCCGCGGCGTCGCCCATGCCACAGATCGTCGTGCCGTCGTTGGCCTCGGAGATGCGCACCAGTGTGTCGATGTCCTCGGGCCGCCCCTTCCCGGCGACGATGCGATCGATGGTCCGGTGCAGCCAGCCCATGCCCTCGCGGCACGGCGTGCACTGCCCGCACGATTCGTGGTGATAGAAGCGCAGCATCACCTGCAGCAGGCGCACCATGCAGGTGCCCTCGGCGATCACGACCATGCCACCGGACCCGACCTGCGAGCCGACCGCCTCCATCGCCTTGTGGTCATAGGTGACCGTCGCGATATCGGCCGCGGTCAGCACCTTGGTCGAGATGCCGCCGGGGATGATGCATTTCAGTGCCTTGCCGCCGAGCACTCCGCCGCAGTCCTCGTAGATGAACTTGGCGAGCGGATAACCGTATTCGACCTCGTACACCCCGGGCTTCTCCACGTGGCCCGAGATCGACACGAGTTGCGTACCCGGGCTCTTCGGGAGGCCGACCTTGCGGAACTCCTCGGCGCCCAGGCGCACGATGATTTCGACGTTCGACAGCGTCTCGACATTGTTAATGACGGTCGGCCGCTGGTACAGACCACGCACGGTCAGTCGTGGCGGTCGGTTGCGGGGGTAGCCCTTCTTGCCTTCGATCGACGTGATCAGCGCCGAGGCCTCGCCGCAGACATAGGAGCCAGCGCCGCGGTAGACGACGAGGTCACACGCGAAGTCGCTTCCCAGGATCCGTTCGCCGAGCAACCCGGCGTCGTACGCTTCGTCCACCGCGCCCTGCAGCCGACGGTACGGCAGGTCGAACTCGCCGCGGATGTAGACAAAGGCGTTGCGCACCTGCAGCGCATACGCCGCGATCAGCATCGACTCGACCAGCTGGTGCGGCGAGTTCTCGAGGATCCAGCGATCTTTGAAGGTTCCCGGCTCGCCCTCGTCCGCGTTTGCGCACAGGTAGTGCGGCTGGCCGTCGTTCAAGTGCACGACCGACCACTTGCGGCCAACGGGGAAAGCCGCGCCACCGTGCCCGAGGATGCCGGCGGCGGTGACCTCCTTGGTCACCTGCTCCGGCGTCAGCGACGCCAGCACTTTCTTCAGCGTCTCGTAGCCTCCGCGCGCGCGCACCTCCGACAGCAGATGCGAGGTCGGCGTGACCGGGAACGACATCAGCAGCTTGCGTCCCGTCATTTCAGTTGCTCCAGCAGCGCGTCGACCTTCTCCGCACTCATGTTCTCGTGATAGGTGTCGTTCACCATGACCACGGGCGCCGTGCCACACGAACCGAGGCACTCGACGTGCGAGAGCGTGAAACGCCCGTCCGGTGTCGTCTGCCCGGGCTGGATGCCGAGCCGCCGGGCCAGGTGATCGATCAGCCGCTCGGCGCCGCGCATCGAGCACGAGACGTTGCGGCACGTCTGCACGTGCCAGCGCCCGATCGGGGCGCGGCGGTACTGCGTGTAGAACGACAGCACCTCTTCGATCTGGATCCGCGGCACGCCGAGGTACTCGGTGAGCCAGTCGATGTCCTCGTCGGCGACATAGCCGCGCTCCTTCTGGATGCGCCGCAGGCAGGGCAGCGTCAGTGACGACTCGAAGCCCGCCGGATAGCGCTTCTTGAGTTGCTCGAACTCGGGCAGCAGGTGTTGCATCAAGCTCATGCTTGCCCCCTGAGAGGGAGCGAACGCCTTCGGAGCGGCCGTGCGGCGTTCATCGATCGCACTCCCCGCCAATCATGTTGATCGAACCGAAGGTCGGGATCAGGTCGGCCAGCTGGTAGCCGTCGAGCATGCGCGACGCGCCTCCCATGTGCACGAACGACGGCGAACGGACGTGCACCTTGTAGGGCGTGCCGGTGCCGTCACTGACGAGGTAGAAGCCGAGTTCCCCGTTGGCGCCCTCGTGCGCCACGTAGATCTCTCCGGCCGGCACGCGAGGGCCGTCCATGATCAGCTTGAAGTGGTTGATCAGCGACTCGATCTCGTTGTAGACGAGCGGCTTGGGCGGCAGCGTGCAACGGCGATCGTCGACGTTGATCGGACCCGCTGGCAGCATGTCGATCAGCTGGCGGATCATGTGCACCGATTCGTCCATTTCACGCATGCGGACGTAGTAGCGGTCGTAGTTGTCACCCTTGATGCCGACCGGCACTTCGAAGTCGAGCTCGGCGTAGGCCAGGTACGGCGTGTCCTTGCGCAGGTCGCGCGGCGCGCCGGTCGAGCGCAGGATCGGACCGGTGAAGCCGAGGTCGATGGCGTCGGCCGTCGTCAGGACGCCGACATCGCGGGTGCGGTCAATGAAGATGCGGTTGCGATCGACCAGGCCATGCACGCGGCCGATGAACTCCTCGTACTGGGTCAGGATCTGCTCGAGCCGCTTGAGCCAGCCGTCGGGAAGGTCGCGCGCCAGGCCGCCGATGCGGCCAAAGCTGTAGGTCACGCGAGCACCGGTCAGGTCCGCGATGTGTTCGTAGATGTAGTCGCGGATCATCACCAGGTACAGGAACGCGGTCATCGCACCGAGCTCCATCAACGTGGCCGCGATGCAGGTCAAATGGTCGGCCAGTCGCGAATACTCGGCGAGCAGCGTGCGCAGGTACTTGGTGCGCGGCGTGATCTCCACGCCCATCAGCTGCTCGACCGCGTCGCAATAGGCGAAGTCGTTGATCAGCGCCGAGCAGTAGTTCAGGCGATCGACATAAGGAATCAGGTTGTGCCAGGTGTGGTCCTCGCACTCCTTCTCGAACCCGCGGTGCAGGTAGCCACAGTGCACATCGGTGCGCAGGATCTTCTCGCCATCCAGCTCGGCGATGATCTGGATCGTGCCGTGCGTGGCCGGGTGCGACGGGCCGATGTTGACGATGACGGTGTCATCGCGCTGCGGCGTGTCGAACGCCGGCCTGATCGGATTGGGGATCTTCATGTCCATGTCAGTGCCCGACCGGCCGCCCCGAAGGGCAATGAGCGCCCCCGCGGGGGGCAGTGAACGAAGTGAGCGTGGGGTCCGTCATTTCAGTTCCCCGTCCTGTCGGCAATGTCGAAGCCCTCGCGGTAATTCACCAGAGGCTGCTCGCCAAGCTTCGGATAGTCCTTGCGCAACGGGTAGCCGACAAACCCCTCGTACAGCAGGATCGGCCGCAGGTCCTTGTTGCCGCTGAAGCGGATGCCGTACATCTCGTGGCACTCACGCTCGAGGAACGCGGCAGATCCATAGAGCGGCGTCAGCGAGGCGACCATCGGATCGCTCTCGCCGACCTGCGTCCGGAGGCGAACACGCACCTTGTGCGTGGTCGAATAGAAGTGCCAGACGACGTCGAAGCGCGGCTGCCGCGCCGGCCAGTCGATCGCGGTGACGTCCAGCAGCATGTCGAAGCGGAACGTGCTCTTGAGCGTCTGCACCAGGCCCGTCAGCGCCCCCGGCTCGATCGGAAGGACCAGCGTGCCGTGCGAGACGGTGCTGTCCGCCGCGAGACTGCCCATCTGTGAGCGGATCGAATCGAAGATCGCTGCGCTCATCAGAAGTCCTTCGTGATGATCGCGTGCTTCTGGCGCGCGATCTTGTCCTGCAGCTGCATGATTCCGTCGATGACGGTCTCGGGCCGCGGCGGGCAACCCGGGACGTACACATCCACCGGGATGATGCGGTCAATGCCGGCCACAGCCGCATAGTTCTGGTAGAAGCCGCCGCTCGTGGCGCAGACGCCGAAGGCCATCACCCACTTCGGCTCGCACATCTGCTCGTAGACCTTGAGCAGGATCGGCGCCTGCTTGTGCGTCACCGTACCCACCACCATCAGCAGGTCCGATTGCCGCGGCGAGAAGCGCGGCAGCGCGGCGCCGAAGCGGTCGGTGTCGTAAGGCGACGAGCTCACCGACATGAACTCCATCGCGCAGCAGGCCGTCACAAAGGGATACGGGAACAGCGAGAACTTGCGCGCCCAGCCGCACAGCTCGTCCTTCTTGGTCGTCAGATACTCGAACGCGGCGCTCTTGCCGCCGCCGGCGGCAGCAATCGGGATCGTCGGACGCGTCGCGCTCACTCGGTCACCCCTTCCAGCAGCCGTGCGCGGTAGACGTAGAGCAGGATCAACACCAGCAGCGCCATGAAGATCACGAAAGTGACCAGCATCGTTCCCGTGACCGGCTGGGCACCCAGCGCCCAGATGAAGAGAAATACGGTCTCGAGATCGAACAGGATGAACACGATCGCCACCGCGTAGTACTTCGCCGGCACCGCCTTGACGTTGCGCGGGTCGACCGCCGTGGCCCCGCACTCGAATGGCTCGAGCTTGACGTCCGAGTCGACCGGCTTCGGCCCAAGCAGACGGTTCAGCGCCAGCATCAAGGCGACCAGTCCCAGGATCGCGATCATGTAGATCAGGAAGACGACATAGGGATTCATTGCGGAGGGCCTCCTGCGCGGCGTCTATCTGTCATGACACGTAGCTCGGGTACTCGGGCTGGTACATGTGGCCGCGGATGTATTCGACGAGGTCACCCGGCCGATCGACGCCAGCGAGTCCATCTCGGAAGGCGACCTCCGCGACGGCCGTCGCGATGGCGAGCGATGCCGAGCGGATCGACTGCAGCGGCGGATAGAGGCTGCCCTGGTCCAGGTCCGACGTCATCACGGTTTCCGCCAGTGCACGCGCGGCCGCCATGAACATGTCATCCGTCACGCGCGAGGCGCCGACGGCGATCGCACCCATGCCCACGCCCGGGAAGACATAGGAGTTGTTGCCCTGCCGCGGCACGTAGCGTTTGCCGTTAAGGTCGACCGGATCAAACGGGCTGCCGGAAGCGAACAGCGCCTTGCCGCCGGACCACTGGTAGGCCTGCTCGGCAGTGCACTCGGCGCGCGAGGTCGGATTGGAAAGCGCAAAGACAATGGGTCGTTCGTTCAGTTGGGTCATCGCCTCGATGACCTCACGCGTAAAGGTGTTCGGCGTCGCGCCGACGCCGATGATTGCCGTGGGCTTCAGCGCCTTCACCGCACCGATGAAGTCGCCCACCGGCGCGTGCGCATGCGCGTACGGCTTCTTGTGCTCGGCGAGATCCTTGCGCTCGGCCACGACGAGCCCCTTGGAATCGACCAGCCAGCAGCGGGCGCGGGCAGCGCTCTCGCTCAAGCCGTCGGCACGCATCGCCGCCACGAGCAGATCGGATATTCCGGTCGCCGCCTCGCCCGCGCCCAGGCACAGAAACGTCTGCTCGCGCATCTTCTTCTTGGTCACTCGCAGCGCCGAGAAGATGCCCGCGACCGTAACGCTCGCCGTGCCCTGGATGTCGTCGTTGAACGAGCAGATGCGGTCGCGATACTTCTTCAGCAGCCGGAACGCATTGTGGTTGGCGAAGTCCTCAAATTGGACCAGCACGCCCGGGAACACGACTTGCGTGGCGTCGATGAACTCCTCGACCAGTTCGTCGAACTCACCTTCGGCCAGGCGCTTGCGGCGCAGCCCGAGGTACAGCGGATCGGCGAGCAGCGCCTCGTTGTTGGTGCCGACGTCGAGCATCACCGGCAGGCAGCACCGCGGATGCACTCCGGCGAGCGCCGTGTACAGCGCCAGCTTGCCGATCGGGATGCCCATGCCGTTGGCCCCGAGATCGCCCAGGCCAAGGATACGTTCGCCATCGGTGACGACGATGATCGCCGCCTCATGGTCCGGCCAGTTGCGCAGCACACTCTGCACGCGGCCGCGGTCTGCCGCGCTGACGAACAGCCCCCTCGGCCGACGGTAGATGTGGCCGAACTGCTGGCACGCCAGGCCGACGGTCGGTGTGTAGATGATCGGCATCATCTCGTCGGGATTCTCGAGGATCACGCGATAGAACAGCATCTCGTTCCGGTCCTGCAGCGCCTCGAGCATGATGTACTTGCTGAGGTTGGTCTGCAGGCGACGGAAGTTCTCCAGGACTCGCGTGACCTGTTCCTCCGGGGTCGATACGTGTGCCGGCAGCAGCCCGCGCAGCCCGAGCACCTCGCGTTCCACTTCGGTAAATGCCGTTCCCTTGTTGAGCGTGGGGTCGCGCAGTACGGCGGTGCCTCGCGGAAACCATTTGGGCAACGGCGCTGACGCGTGACGGGCCTTTTTTTGCGTCATGTTCTTGGCTCCTGTCGCCTGCTGTGCGCGGCGCGTTGCGTCATTGATTCATTGTCAACTCGCCCGGGCCCGTGTTCCGATACCCGGCGGCCGAACTCAACCCGGCACGCTACGGGGCGGCACGGCATGCGGCTTGATACGTATCAAGCGACCGCAGGCTCGCTTAGCTGTGCAGTCGCTCGTACTTGGCCTTGAGCTGCTCCGGCGTTTCCTTGTGCTTCGGGTCAGGAACGATGCAGTCGGCCGGGCAGACATCGATGCATTGCGGCGAGTCATGCGCGCCAACGCACTCCGTGCACTTGTCCGGGTCGATCACGTAGATCGGACTTGCAACGCTGATCGCCTCGTTCGGACAGGCGGGCTTGCAGGCATCACAACCGGTGCAGTCGTCGTTGATGAACAGGGCCATGGGGTCCTCCTGGAATGGTCTAGGCAAATTCGCTGGTGTAGGACTTGAGCGCCTTCATGTAGTTAGCGCGCTCGAATGCGTCCGGATCGGGGCAGGCCTGCTGGCTGAGTGATCCCTTCATCTGCTCGACCGAGTCATAGTCTCGCTCGGTTAGCCAGGCGCCGAGGCCCTGGACCAGCGTGCCAATGTGCGCCGGCCCCTTGCGTAGAAGGCTGCTGGCCACCATCACGCAGTCGGCCCCGGCCAGCAGCAGCTTCAGCACGTCTTCCGGCGTGTGGGCGCCTCCGGTGGCCGCGAGGCTCGCGTTGACACGGCCGCGCAGGATCGCGATCCAGCGCAGCGCAAGGCGCAGCTCGTCGGACGTCGAAAGCACGAGGTGGGGTGCAACCTGTAGCTCGTCCAGCTCGATATCGGGCTGAAGGAAACGGTTGAACAGCACGAGGCCCGAGGCGCCGGCGTGTGCCATGCGGCTCGCCATGTTGGCCATGGCGCTGAAGTACGGAGCCACCTTGACGGCGACCGGGACCTTTACCTGGCCCGCCACCGACTTCACGAGGTCGATGTAGCGCGACTCGACGGCCGCGCTGCTGTCATCGAGCTTCGTGGCGAGGAAATACACGTTCAGCTCGATCGCATCCGCGCCGGCCTGCTCCAGCTGGCGTGCTATCGCTGTCCAGCCGCCTGGCGTATAGCCGTTCAGGCTGGCAATCACCGGCACCGACAGCGCCTTCTTGGAGTCGGCGATCAGCTTCAGGTAGCGGTCCGGCCCGGTGTTGTACTGCTGCTGCTCCGGGAAGAAGCCGCTCGCCTCCGGCGACAGTTCCGCACCGTACAGCATGAGGTTATGCGTTGCCATCTCGTCATGTTCGATCTGCTCCTCGAACAGCGACGGGAGGACGACCGCAGCAATGCCCGCGTCCTCGAGGCGCCTCAGACTGTCGATCGATCCGGTCAGCGGCGAAGCGGACGCAACGATCGGGTGCTTCAGCCCCATGCCCAGGTACCGGGTGCTCAGGTCGATGCTCATGATTGGGCCTCCTGAGTTTGCGACTTCGCAGGATCCTTGGACTCGACCGCGGGGTCCGCTGCCACGCCATCGCCCGATGTCGTCGCCTCGGCCACGACCCGGTGGACCCCGGCCACCTGTTCATAGAACTGCCAGCGTGCCTCTGCTTCCGCCTGCGCCTGCTTGCCGAGCGCCTTGGCGCGCGCCGGATCAGCCTGAGCCAGCATCGCGAAGCGGCCTTCCTTCATCGTGAACTGGTCAAGCGGGATCGTGGGCTTGCGCGAGTCGAGCTTCAACGGCTGGTCGGCCCCGCCCATGCCGAGCCGCGGGTCATAGTGGTACAGCGTCAGGTAGCCGCTCTTCACCGCGTCGCGCTGATGGCTGAAGCCTGTAGTCATGTCGATGCCGTGCGCGATGCAGTGGCTGTAGGCAATGATCAGTGACGGCCCGTTCCACGCGGCCGCTTCCTGGAAGGTGCGCACCGTGTGCACCGGGTTGGCACCCATGGCCACCTGCGCGACGTACACGTTGCCGTAGGCCATCGCGATCATGCCCAGGTCCTTCTTGCCGATCGGCTTGCCGGCCGCGGCGAACTTCGCCACCGCGCCGCGCGGCGTCGACTTCGACGCCTGCCCGCCGGTGTTGCTGTAGACCTCGGTGTCGAGCACCAGGATGTTGACGTTACGACCGGAGGCGAGCACGTGGTCGAGGCCGCCATAGCCGATGTCGTAAGCCCAGCCATCGCCACCGACGATCCAGACGCTGCGCACGACCAGGCTGTCGGCCACTGCCAGCAGCCGCGCCGCCTCGGGCGAGCGGAGATCCGCCAGGATCCGCTTCAGCTGCTTCACCCGCTGTCGCTGCTCCTTGATCTGCTCGTCGTTGCCCTGCGGGCTACGAAGCAACGCATCGGCGAGTTCCAGGCCGATTCGGTCGCGCAGCTGGGTCACCAGCATTTGCGCGAGGGTCTGCTGCGCATCGAGTGCCAGCCGCATGCCAAGCCCAAACTCCGCGTTGTCCTCGAACAGGCTGTTGGCCCAGGTCGGTCCCTGCCCTTCCGCGTTTTTCGAATAAGGCGTGGTTGGCAGGTTGCCGCCGTAGATCGACGAACAGCCGGTAGCGTTGGCGATCACGAGATGGTCGCCGTACAGCTGCGACAGCAGTTTGAGGTACGGCGTCTCACCGCAACCCGAGCACGCGCCCGAGTATTCGAAGAGCGGCTGGCGCAACTGCGAGCCGCGCAGGCCATCGATCTTGTCGAACGACGGCCGCACTTCAGGCAGGCTCAAGAAGAACTCGTAATTGGCACGTTCGACCTCGAGGTGCTCGAGCTTGGCCGCCATGTTGATCGCCTTGTGCTTGACGACCTGCTTGCTGCGCGTGGGACAGACGTCCACGCACGCGCCGCAGCCGGTGCAGTCCTCGGGCGCGATCTGCAGGCTGTACAGCATGTCTTCGAGCCCGCTGCCGTCCTTGCGTGACCACGGCACCGCCTTGAACGTGGCGGGAGCCCGCTTCATCTCCTCCGGCGTAAGGACTGTCTGGCGAATAGCCGCATGCGGGCAGACCAGCGGGCAGATCGCGCACTGCGTGCAGAGCTTCTCGTCCCAGATCGGGATCTCCTGCGCAATGCTGCGCTTTTCCCATTGCGTGGTTCCGGTCGGGAAGGTGCCGTCGACCGGCATCGCCGACACCGGCAGCAGGTCGCCCTTGCCGTCGAGCATCATGGCCGTCACGCGCTGCACGAAGTCCGGCGCCGCCTTCGGCACGATCGGACGGCGCGACATCAGCGACTCGGCGCGGTCGGGCACCTTCACTTCGGCCATCGCCGCGAGCGACGTATCGACGGCGGCGAAATTGCGCGCCAGCACGGTCTCGCCGCGCTTGCCATAGGTCTTGCGAATCGCGTCCTTGATTTTCGCGATGGCCTCGTCGCGGGGCAGGATGCCGGAGATCGCGAAGAAGCAGGCCTGCGTCACCGTGTTGATGCGGCCCGCCAGGCCGGCGTGCCTGGCCACAGCCAGCGCATCCACCACGTAGAACTTGAGGTTGCGGTCGAGGATCGACTGCTGCGCCTCGCGCGGCAGCTTGCTCCACACTTCGTCCGCGCCGTAGGGACTATTCAGCAGGAAGGTCGCACCGGGCCGCGCGAGTTCCAGGACGTCGAGCTTCTCCATGAACTCGAACTGATGGCAGGCGATGAAGTCCGCTTGCCCGATCAGGTACGTCGACTCGATCGGCTCCGGACCGAAGCGCAGGTGGGACACGGTGATCGCCCCGGACTTCTTGCTGTCGTAGACAAAGTAGCCCTGCGCGTGCAGCGGCGTGTTCTCACCGATGATCTTGACGGTGTTCTTCGTGGCACCCACCGTGCCGTCCGCGCCGAGGCCGTAGAACACTGCGCGAGTGACGCCTTTGGCTTCAGTGACGAAGTCCGGGTCCCACTTCAGCGACAGGCCGGTGACGTCATCGAGGATGCCGGCGGTGAAATGGCGCTTCGGCTGCGGCTGCTTCAGTTCGTCGAGCACGGCCTTCGCCATCGCCGGGGTGTACTCCTTGGACGACAGCCCGTAACGGCCGCCGATCACGCGCGGCATCGGACTGTCCTGCGGCCAGCCTTCGACCAGGGCGGTCACGACGTCCTGGTATAGCGGCTCGCCGATCGCGCCGGGTTCCTTGGTGCGGTCGAGCACCGCAATCGAGCGCACCGTCTTCGGCAGCGTCGCCACGAAAGCTTGCACATCGAACGGCCGGTACAGCCGCACGGTAACCAGGCCCACCTTCTCGCCCGCGGCGCCGAGCTTGGCCACCGCCTCGCGCGTGGCACCGACGCCGGAGCCCATCTGCACGACCACGCGCTCGGCGTCCGGCGCACCGCTGTACCAGAACAGGCTGTATTTCCGGCCGGTAACCTGCGCAAAGCGCTCCATCGACTCGCGCACCACCCCGGGCACGGCCATGTAGAACGGATTGCAGGCCTCGCGTGCCTGGAAGAAGACGTCCGGGTTCTGCGCGGTGCCACGGATCACCGGTGCGTCAGGGTTCAGCGCCCGCGCACGATGCGCGTGCACCAGGTCGTCGTCGATCAGCTGCCGCGCATCGTCCTCCATCAGCAGGTCGATCTTGTTGACTTCGTGACTGGTACGAAAGCCGTCGAAGAAGTGCAGGAACGGCACGCGTGCCTTGAGCGTGGCCATGTGCGCGATCATCGCCATGTCCTGTGCTTCCTGGACGCTGGACGAGGCGAGCAGCGCAAAGCCGGTGGTGCGCGCGCTCATCACATCGCTGTGGTCGCCGAAGATGGAAAGCGCGTGCGTCGCCAGGGTGCGCGCGGCAATGTGGAAGACCGCCGGCGTCAGTTCGCCGGCGATCTTGAACATGTTGGGCAGCTTCAGCAGCAGTCCCTGTGACGCGGTGAAGGTCGTGGTTAGCGCGCCGGCCTGCAGCGAACCGTGCACCGCGCCTGCAGCGCCGGCCTCGCTCTGCATTTCGATGACCTCCGGAACCTGCCCCCACAGGTTCTTCGTCCCGGCGGCCGACCAGGCATCCGCCAGTTCGCCCATTGTCGATGACGGCGTGATCGGGTAGATCGCGATCACCTCGCTCAGCAGGTGAGCGATGCGGGCAGCGGCTTCGTTGCCGTCGAGCACATAAGGGTTCTTGATCATGGCCCTTCCTGCTAAAGGATTCCGACCTTGCCAGTCTCCCAGCGACGGAATTCGGTGGTCAGCAACTCGACGTGTTCCCGTTCCTCCGCAGCCAGTTCGCGATAGAGCTCGCGTTCGGCCGATCCCGCGGGCGCGCGCTCGCCCTCGCGGGTGAAGAACTCGACGGCCCGCTCCTCAAAGGCAATGGCGATGCGGAACAGGTTGGCTGGGTCCTCGGGCCTGCGATCTATGCCGGCGAAGATCGCTGCGCGGTCCAGCTGGTAATCGGTCGAGGGCGCCGGAAGCTCGGCGTGGTAGCGCTTCGAAAGCGTTTCCATGTGCTCCCGCTCCATCTCGGCGAAACGACCGAACAGATCCTGCAGCACCGGATCCTTGGACTCGCTGGCAGCGCGCTGATAGAACGCGTGGCCACCGAGTTCGATCTCGAAGGCCTTGCGCACCGCGTCGAGCGCGCGGTCGTCTTCGATCGCGCCGCGGTCTAGCATCTCGAGCCTGCCCTTGCAGTACGGACACAGGCCGTACGGGAAGGCGAAGCCTTCGGCGACCTTGTGGCAGTCAGTGCAGCGCCAGCGCAGTTCCATGCCGGCACAGCAGATATAGGACTCCTCACCTTCGAGGGGACGATGGCAGCGCGGGCAGACACTCATGGCTTGGCCTCGGCAGTGGCAGGCTCGGTAGGTACGGAAGCGACCGCGGTCGGCGGCACGAACGCATCGGCGTCTGCCTGCGTGATCGGCCACTTGGTCTTGTCGCTGGCTAGCCAGGCACCAATCGCGCGCGCAGCGCGGCGGCCAGCGCCCATCGCCAGGATCACCGTCGCACCGCCGGTGACAATGTCGCCGCCGGCGAACACTCCCGGCACACTGGTGGCCTGCGTCATCGGATCGGCGACGATGTAGCCCCACTTGTTCAGTTCCAGCCCAGGCGTCGACTTGGTAACGATCGGATTCGCCTTGGTGCCGAGCGCGTAGATCACTGTGTCGCAGTCGAGTTCGACGAACTCGTCCTGCGGGATCGGCTGCCGGCGGCCCTTCTCGTCGGGTTCGCCGAGCGCCATCTTCTGCACCTTCATGCCGCGCACGTTGCCGTCGCCGTCGACGAGGATCTCGACCGGTCCATGCAGGAAGAAGAAGTCGATCCCCTCCTCCTTCGCGTGGCGCAGTTCCTCGATCCGCGCCGGCGCTTCCGCTTCGGAGCGCCGGTACACGCATCGCACGGTCGGTGTGCCGAGCCGCTTGGCGACCCTCAGGCAGTCCATCGCGGTGTTGCCAGCACCGATGACGACGACACTCTTGCCGAGCGTGATCGGCGTATCCAGGTACGGAAACTTGTCGCCGCCCATCAGATTCACGCGCGTCAGGAACTCGTTCGCCGAGTAGACCTGTCCCGCGTATTCACCGGGAATCCCGAGGAATGCCGGCGCACCCGCGCCGGCGCCGACGAACGCCGCGTCGAAACCCATCTCGCCAAGCAGCTGCGGGATCGAGAACGTCTTGCCGATCACCTTGTTGGTCTCGAACTTCACGCCGAGCCCCTTGAGATTGTCGACCTCGCGGCTGATGATTTCGCGCGGCAGCCGGAACGACGGAATGCCGTACTGCAGGACGCCGCCGACTACGTGCAGTGCTTCATAGACGGTCACCTCGGCGCCACACTTCGCAAGGTCCGCGGCCACCGCGAGGCCCGATGGACCGGAGCCAACGATCGCGACCTTGCCGAAGGGCTTTTCGAACTGTGGCGGCGCCGCTTTCGGCGCGTGTGCGTTGTCGCCGATGAAGCGCTCTAGCCGGCCAATCGCCACCGACTCCATCGGCGTCTTCTTGTTGCGGCCGACCTGGCACTGCGCCTCGCACTGCGACTCCTGCGGACACACCCGACCGCACACCGACGGGAACAGGTTGGATTCATTGATCACGCCGAGCGCGCCGTCGAGGTCACGCACCAGCAGGTGGCGGATGAAGCGCGGGATGTCGATGCCGACCGGGCAGCCCTCGATGCAGGTTGGCTTGGTGCACATGATGCAGCGCTCGGCCTCGGCCAGCGCGTCGGACATCGAATAGCCGAGGTTCACTTCCTTGAAGTTGCGCGACCGCTCCAAAGCGTCGCGCTCCGGCATCTTCACTGCGTGCGGCGGCAGGTCCTTGAATTTCTTGTAGTTGCGCTTGCCTTCGGCGAAGAGTTGCTTGTCGACTTCACAGACGTGCGCGTAGTCGCTGTTGGCAGCGGCCTCCTCGCCCCTGAAGCGCTTCTGCCGCAGCATCAGTTCCTTGAAGTCGACCTGATGCCCATCGAAGTCCGGGCCGTCGACGCAGGCGAACTTGATTTCATTGCCGACGGTCACGCGGCATGAACCACACATGCCGGTGCCATCGACCATGATCGCGTTCAATGACACCATCGTCTTCACGCCGAACGGCCGCGTGGTCTCGACGCAGGCGTACATCATCGGCAACGGGCCGATCGCGACGACGAGATCCGGCTTGTCCTTCTCCAGCACTTCCTTCAGCGCCGCGGTGACGAAGCCCGGCTTGCCGTAACTGCCGTCGTCGGTGCAGACGATCAGGTTGTCGCACTCGGCGCCGAACTTGTCTTCCCAGAACACCAGGTCCTTGTTGCGGAAACCGATGATCCCGGTCGTGCGGTTGCCGGCGGCCTTGAAGGCCCGCAATTGCGGAAACACCGGCGCCACCCCGAGGCCACCGCCGACCAGCACCACGTGGCCGAACTGGCCGACGTGCTGCGGCAACCCGAGCGGGCCGACAAAGTCGGTAAATGTGTCGCCTTCCTTATAGTGATCGCGCATTTCGAGCGTCGTCTTGCCGAGCGCCTGCACGACGAGAGTGACGGTGCCGGCGTCGCGGTCGTAGTCGGCGACCGTCAGCGGGATGCGTTCGCTGCCCTCATGAAGTCGCAGCATTACGAAGTGCCCCGGCTCGGCCGATCTCGCTACATCGGGCGCCATCACGTCCCAGAGGAAGGTGGTGTCGGAAAAGGATTCGCGGCGGGAGATCGTGTACATCGGTCGTACTCGCTCGGCGTAAGCAGGCAGATTGCCCTCTAGGCGGGGATGCTCCCACCGCACTTCCCGCCGCCGTTGATCCCGGTCAACCGATCCGGATTGCGCAAGCCCGTTCCACAAAGCGGCATACCCGCGACGCCCTCATGGGGCCGGCAAGATCGTTCCGCAACTTGATGGCTGTCAACCACGATGCGCAACGACGGACGACACTGCCGGCAGATCCACCCGACGGCGCGCTCGCTGCGCGAACCCATGATGAACGTACAAGCCAACCTCGCAGCTGCGATGGGCGGAGTCGCTCGTCCGCGCAAGAGCCGATGGCCCGCCCGGCTCGATTTCGCTCAAAGCGCCTCCGGCCTGATCCTGGCGCTCTTCATGTGGGGCCACATGTTTTTCGTGTCGTCGATCCTGCTCGGCTACGACGCGATGTGGGTCATCACGAAGATGTTCGAGGGCTACTTCTTCTTCGGCACCGCCTATCCGGTCATCGTGTCAGGGGTCGTGGCGGTGGTGTTCACGCTGTTCATCCTGCACGCCGCGTTGGCAGTGCGGAAATTCCCGATCAACTACGCCCAGTACCGCGTCTACCGCGACCACATGGGCATGATGCATCACGAGGACACGACACTCTGGTGGTGGCAGGTCGTCACCGGCTTCGCGATGTTCTTCCTGGCGTCGGTGCACCTGTACCAGATGCTGATGCACCCCGGGATGATCGGCCCGTTCGAGTCGGCCGACCGCGTCTGGACCGGCCGCTGGTGGCCGCTCTACCTCATTCTGCTGTTCGCGGTCGAACTGCATGGCGGCATCGGCCTGTATCGACTCTGCGTGAAGTGGGGCTGGTTCGCGGGCAGGGACCCCAATGCCACGCGCAAGAACCTGAAGCTGCTCAAGTGGGTGCTGTCGGCGTTCTTCATCATCCTCGGGCTGGCAACGCTGGCCGCTTACATGAAGATCGGCTACGACCATCGCTTCAATCCGGGACAGCGCTATGTGCCGGCGTGGTTGCAGACGCCACCGCAATCGGCGCCGCCAGCCTGGTGGCCCTCCTGGCTGAAGGGAGAAACGCGATGAAGGTCGTCTACACCGACGTATTGGTCATCGGCGGCGGACTTGCCGGCCTGCGCATGGCAATCGCCGCCAAGCGCCGGGGGCACGACTCGGTCATCCTGTCGCTGGTGCCTGTCAAGCGTTCGCACAGCAAGGCCGCACAGGGGGGCATGCAGGCAAGCCTCGGCAACGTCATCAAGGGCCAGGGCGACAACGAGGACGTGCACTTCGAAGACACCGTGCGCGGTTCCGACTGGGGCGCCGACCAGGACGTGGTACGCATGTTCGTCAACACGGCACCGAAGGCCGTGCGTGAACTGGCGGCCTGGGGTGTGCCGTGGAGCCGCGTGCGCAAGGGCGACCGCCAGGTCGTCATCAACAGCCAGAAAGTCACGATCACCGAGCGCGACGAAGCGCACGGACTGGTCGCGCAGCGCGACTTCGGCGGAACCAAGAAATGGCGCACCTGTTACGTCGCCGATGCCACCGGCCACGCGATGCTGCAGGCCGTCAGCGACCAGGCGATTGCAGCCTCGATCCCGGTGCACGAACGCACCGAAGCGCTGGCGTTGATCCATGAGGCCGGGCGCTGCTACGGCGCGGTGGTGCGCAACCTGATCACCGGTGAGCTGACCGCGTACGTGGCCAAGGCCACCGCCATTGCCACCGGAGGCGCGGGACGCCTGTATCGAGTCACGACCAACGCGGTGATCTGCGAGGGCATCGGCCACGCGATCGCACTGGAAACCGGCATCGCCGCACTCGGCAACATGGAAGCGGTCCAGTTCCACCCGACCGGGATCTTCCCCGCCGGCATCCTCGTCACCGAGGGCTGCCGCGGCGACGGCGGCCTGCTCAAGGACGTCGATGGCCACCGCTTCATGCCGGACTACGAGCCGGAGAAGAAGGAACTCGCGTCGCGCGACGTCGTGTCGCGCCGCATGGAAGAGCACATCGGCAAGGGCAAGGGCGTGAAGTCGCGCTTCGGTGAACACATCTGGCTCGACATCACGCTGCTCGGCGAGAAGCACATCAAGCACAACCTGCGCGAGGTGTTCGACATCTGCAAGTACTTCCTCGGTGTCGATCCGACCAGGGACATGATCCCGGTGCGGCCCGCCCAGCACTACACGATGGGCGGCGTGCGCACCAACCATACCGGCGAAAGCCGGACGCTGAAGGGTTTGTTCTCCGCTGGCGAAGCGGCGTGCTGGGACATGCACGGCTTCAACCGGTTGGGCGGCAACTCGGTTGCCGAGACCGTCGTCGCCGGCATGATCGTCGGCGAGTTCATCGCGGACTTCTGCGACAAGGCCGAGAACGACGTTCACATCCCGACCGGCGTCATCAAGGACTTCGTGCAGCGCGAGCAGGCCAAGCTGTCCGGCATCCTGCTCGGCAAGGGCACCGAGGACGCGAGCGCGATCAAGGCGCGCATGCAGGAGATCATGACCGCGAAGGTCGGCATCTTCCGCAAGGGCTCCGACCTCGAGCAGGCGGTCGACGAACTGCAGAAGCTGCTGGTGCGCAGCCGCAACATCGGATTGCGGGCCAGTACGGCAGGCCCGAATCCGGAACTGGTGACCGCGTACCGCACGAAGATGATGCTCAAGCTGGCGTTGACGGTGGCCTACGGCGCCCTGGTGCGCACCGAAAGCCGCGGCGCGCACTTCCGCGAGGACTACCCGCGCCGTAATGACGCTGAATGGCTGAAGCGCACGCTGGCGACCTGGAAGAACGACTCCGACACGCTGCCCACCCTCGGGTACGAGGCGCTGGACATCAAGCGCATGGAATTGCCGCCGGGATGGCGCGGTTACGGCGCCAAGGACTATGTGGATCACCCGGACACGCCGGGACGCCAGGCCGAAGTCGACGCCACCAAGGAACGCGTCACCGACCGCTTCGAGCGGCAGAAAGCGCTTCTGGAGTATGAACACCTGCTGCCGCAGCGACTGCGCGGCAAGAACGAGAGGATCGACGAACCGATGACGGCCTCGCCGATGCGGAGGACAGCATGACCAAGACCACCGACGGCGGAACCGTCATCAACGTCATGCCGTACCAGGCCGCGGGCGCGCCGGACAGCACGACGAAGTCGACCGGCGCCGCGCCCGCCGGGGTGCGCAACGGCCAGATGCTGCGGTTCAACGTCATGCGGTTCAATCCGGCGGATCCGGCGAGCGTGCCGCACCTGCAGACCTACGAGCTTGAGCAGACCGACGGCATGACGCTCTTCATCGCCTTGAACGAGATCCGCGAGAAGCTCGATCCCTCACTGCAGTTCGATTTCGTCTGCCGCGCCGGCATCTGCGGCAGCTGCGCGATGGTCATCAACGGCCGTCCCGGCCTCGCCTGCCGGACGCTGGCGAAGGACGTGGGCCCCGAGGATCACGCTGGCACCGCTTCCGGTGTTCGAGCTGATCGGTGACCTGTCGGTGAATACCGGCAAGTGGATGCGCGCGATGAGCGAACGACTCGAGGCGTGGTGCCACATCAGGCAGCAGGAGGTCGACCTGACCCGCCTCGAGGAGCGGATGGATCCCGACCTCGCCGAGCAGATCTTCGAGCTCGACCGCTGCATCGAGTGCGGCTGCTGTGTGTCGGCCTGCGGCACGGCGCGCATGCGCGAGGAGTTCGTCGGCGCGGTCGGCATCAACAAGATCGCCCGCTTCCGCCTCGACCCGCGCGATACACGCACCGACGCCGACTATTACGACGTCATCGGCGACGACGACGGCGTGTTCGGCTGCATGTCACTGCTGGGCTGTCACGACGTCTGCCCGAAGGACCTGCCGCTGCAGACGCAGATTGCTTTCATTCGCAGGAAGATGGTTGCCGAAGGGATGAAGTAGACGACCACCGGGCCTGCGATAACCCAAGGGGAATCGCAATGGCACGAATCGAAAAGGACTTCCTCGGTCAGAAGGAGTTGCCCGACAACGCCTACTACGGCGTGCAGACGCTGCGCGGCAAGGAGAATTTCCACATCACCGGCATCCCGATGTCGACGGAGCCCTACTTCGTCAAGGCATTCGGGTACGCCAAGAAGGCCGCCGCGCTTGCCAATCGCGATCTCGGCGTGCTGGATCCAAAGGTAGCCAACGCGATCGCGGCAGCGTGCGACCGGCTGATTGCCGGTGAGCTGCGCGACCAGTTCGTCACCGACTTCATCCAGGGCGGCGCCGGCACCTCGACCAACATGAACGCCAACGAGGTGATCGCCAACGTCGCGCTGGAAAGCCTCGGACACAAGAAAGGCGAGTACCAGGTCGTCAACCCGAACGACCATGTGAACTTCGGGCAGTCGACCAACGACATGTACCCGACCGCCTTTCGCCTGGCACTGATCCTGCGGCTCGGCAGCTACATGGAGGCCCTGACGAAGCTGCAGGAAGCGTTCTTCGCCAAGGGCAAAGAGTTCGACAAGGTCCTGAAGATGGGCCGCACCCACCTGCAGGATGCGGTGCCGATGTCGCTCGGCCAGGAATTCCACGGCTGGGGCACAACGATCGGCGAGGAAGTTCAGCGGATCGCCGAAGTGAGGCAGTTCCTGCACGAGATCAACCTCGGCGCGACCGCGATCGGCACCACGGTCACGGCGCACCCCGGTTATCCGGAACTGGCGACCAAGTACCTGTCCGAGCTGACGGGATTCAAGTTCATCCTGGCGGGCGATCTCATCGAGGCGACGTCGGACACCGGTGCCTACGTGCTGCTGTCGGGCGTGCTGAAGCGCACGTCGTCGAAACTGACGAAGATCTGCAACGACATCCGGCTGCTGGCTTCCGGCCCGCGCTGTGGTTTCAACGAGATCCACCTGCCGCAGATGCAGCCCGGCTCGTCGATCATGCCGGGCAAGGTCAATCCGGTAATCCCGGAGGTCGTCAACCAGACCGGCTTCCTCGTCATCGGCCTCGACCTGACGGTGACGCTGGCCGCCTCCGCCGGGCAGCTGCAGCTCAACGTGATGGAACCGGTAATCACGTTCGCGCTCTTCACGTCGATCTCGACGATGGAGAACGCCGTCAACAGCCTGCGCGTGAACTGCATCCAGGGCATCACCGCGAACGCGGAACGCACGAAGCAAATGGTGCTGAACTCGCTCGGCATCGTCACCGTGCTGAAGCCCTCGCTTGGCTACAAACAGTGCGCCGAGATCGCCAAGGAAGGCTACGAGACGGGCAAGAGCCTGCACGACATCGTCGTCAAGGAGCGCAAGCTGCTGACCCAGGAGAAATGGGACGAGGTGTTCTCATTTGAAAACCTGATCGCACCGAAATTCGAACAATAACGGCCGGTAGCGCCGTTTCCCCCGGGGAGGGGAACCATGACACTCACGATTGTTCTGCAGTTCGTGGTCGTACTGGCCGCGATCTGGATGGGCTCGCGCTTCAGCGGCGTCGGCCTCGGCCTGTGGGGCGCGGTCGGCCTGTTGATCCTAGTGGTGGCATTCGGCATTGCGCCGACCTCGCCGCCGATCGACGTGATGTTGATCATCCTGGCGGTCATCATGGCCGCCAGCGTGATGGATGCAGCGGGCGGCATCGACTTCCTGGTGCGCATCGCCGAGCGCATCATCCGCGCCAATCCGAAGTACGTGACGATCGTGGCGCCCTTGACGACCTGGAGCTTCACGTTTGTCGCCGGCACCGGCCACATCGTCTATCCGCTGCTGCCGGTCATCTACGAGACCGCGCACGGCAGCGGCATCCGGCCCGAGCGACCGATGGCGGTCGCCACCATCGCCTCGCAGCAGGCGATTACCGCCAGCCCGGTAGCCGCCGCGACCGCAGCGATGATTGGTCTCTTTACAGAAAAGGGCCTGACCCAGTGGGGTCTGCCCGAGATCCTGATGGTGTGCGTACCCGCCACGCTGACCGGCGTGATCGCCGCCGCCATCGTCTCGATGTTCATCGGCAAGGACCTGAAGGACGATCCCGAATACCAGGCCCGCCTGAAGGCCGGCTCGATCCCGGCGCCGAAGGCACTGGATGAGAAGACACCGCTGAAAGCCTCGGCCAAGCCCTCCGCGTTCCTTTTCCTGATCGGAGTCGCGCTGGTCGTGATGTTCGGCTTCTTCCCGAGTCTGCGCACCCTGCCAGGCGCCAAGAGCGCGATCGGCATGCCGATCGTCATCGAGATCGTGATGATGTCGGTGGCGGCAATCATGCTGCTGATCACCAAGGTTCCGGTCGACGAGATCCCGAAGACGGCGACGCTGCGCGCCGGCGTGGTCGCGGTGATCGGCATCTTCGGCCTGGCATGGTTGGGCGACAGCTTCATCGCCGCCAACAAGGACGTGATCGTGCCGGCGATCGGTGACTGGGCCAAGGCCGCTCCATGGACCTTCGCGTTTGGCCTGTTCTTCGCGTCCGTGCTGCTGTACAGCCAGGCGGCGACCACCCGTGCGCTGATGCCGCTCGGCATCGCGCTCGGCATCCCGCCACAGTTTCTGATTGCCATGTTCCCGTCGGTCAATGGATACTTCTTCATCCCGACCTACGGTTCGCTGATCGCGGCGATCAACTTTGACCTGTCGGGCACGACGAAGATCGGCAAGTACGTGCTGAACCACTCGTTCATGATCCCGGGCATCGTTGCGACAGCCGTTGCGGTGACCACGGGCCTGTTCATCGCGAAGGTGATCTTCTGATGAAACCGGCGGCCGGGGCAGCGCAGGAAGGGGCGTCGAAGGGTTCCCGGCTCGCCACCTGGATCCTCGTCGCAGCCGCGGCCGGCGTGCTGGCCGGCTGGGCCGCCCACGAGTTTTCTCCCGACACGGCGACGGCAGCATCCATCGCCGGCTACTTCTCGATCCTCTCCGACGTCTTCCTGCGGCTGATCAAGATGATCATCGCGCCGCTGGTGTTCGCCACCGTCGTGGCGGGCATCACCGGCATGGGCGACGCCAAGGCCGTCGGGCGCATCGGCGGCAAGGCGCTGGGGTGGTTCATTACGGCATCACTGGTGTCCCTGCTGCTCGGCATGTTCTTCGCCAACCTGTTCCACCCGGGGCTCGACCTCGGGCTGCCGCTGCCCGAAAAGGACATGGCGACCAACCTGAAGACCGGCGGGCTCGGCCTGCGCGAGTTCATCGCGCACGTTTTTCCCGCCAGCTTCTTCCAGGCGATGGCGACCAACGAGATCCTGCAGATCCTCGTGTTCTCGTGCTTCTTCGGCTTCGCGATCGCGTCACTGAAGACCGCGCCAGCCAAGACGGTGACGGCCTTCATCACCGATCTGGTGCCCGTCATGCTGAAGGTCACCGACTTCGTGATGTGGTTTGCTCCGGCCGGGGTGTTCGGCGCGGTGGCCGCCGCAATCACCGTGCAGGGTCTTGGGATCCTCGTCACCTACGGCAAGTTCATCGGATCCTTCTATGTCGCGCTCCTCGTTCTGTGGGCGTTGCTGATCGGCGCCGGATTCGTGTTTCTCGGGCCGCGCGTGCTCCGCCTGATGGGGTTGGTCAAGGAGCCGCTGCTGGTGGCCTTCACGACGGCGAGCAGCGAAGCGGCTTACCCGAAGCTGATGGAGCAGTTGCACAAGTTCGGCGTCAACGACCGAGTGACCTCGTTCGTGCTGCCGCTCGGCTACTCGTTCAACCTCGACGGCTCGATGGTGTACCAGTCGTTCGCGGCGCTGTTCATCGCTCAGGCCTACGGGATCGAGATGTCGTTCGGGCAGCAGCTCACACTGCTGCTGGTGATGATGGTCAGCAGCAAGGGGGTGGCGGGCGTCCCGCGGGCATCGCTCGTGGTGGTGGCTGCCGTATTGCCAAACTTCGGGCTGCCCGAGGCCGGACTGCTGCTGATCATGGGCATCGACCAGTTCCTCGACATGGGTCGCACGGCGACCAACGTCATCGGCAACAGCATCGCCACCTCGGTCGTCGCCAAGTGGGAAGGGCAGCTGGGCGAGCCGGTTGCGGAAGGCGACGGCCGTACCGCCGGGGCCGCCGCGACCTGATCCGCACAGCACCAGGCGAGAGACCCATGCACCCGGTGTCCAGGTCAGCAGCGGCAGTTTCAACCCGCGCCTTGGCGTGCAGCCTCATCGCGCTCGCGACTCTGCTGGGGGTCAGCGACGCCAGCGCTCAGATCGACGAGCCCCCAGCCCGGACGCTGACCGGCGTACTCAAGCGCATCAAGGCCTCGGGTGTCGTTCGTATCGGCTACCGGGCCCAGGCGATTCCGTTCTCCTACGAAGCCCGCGCAGGGCAACCGTGGGGCTACTCGATCGACCTGTGCGAGGCGATCGTCGAGGACATTGCCAGCGAGATCGGCGTGGCCTCGTTGCGCACCGAGTACCGGCGCGTGACGCCGTCCGACCGGATCGATCAGGTGTTCGACGGGCGGATCGACCTGGAATGCGGCGCCAGCACGAACACCGCCGACCGGCGCACGCGCGTCGCCTTTTCGCCGCTGACCTTTGTTTCGGGTACGCGCCTGCTGGTCCGCCATGGGGGACCGGTCCGTTCGCTGCGCGATCTCGCGGGCCGCCAAGTCGTCGTGGCGCGCGGCACAACCAATGCCGACGTGATGCGACAGCTCGCCGCCCGGGCCGCGTCCGCGTTCAGCGTCATCGAAGTCGACGATCATGCGCAGGCGCTGGCCTTGCTCGCCGATGGCCGCGCCGAGGCGCTGGCCGCCGACGACATCCTGATCATCGCCTACCTGGCCGAAAACGGGCTGCAGCGGCAGTACGCCGTCGTCGGCGAACTGCTCTCCTATGAGCCCTACGGGATCATGTTTGCGCGCGACGATGCGCCGCTGGCTGAAGTCGTCGATGCAAGCTTCCGCCGGTTGGCCGAAACGCGCGAGATCCGCTGGATCTACGACAAATGGTTCATGCGCCGCCTGCCGTCAGGCGTGCGGCTCGGGGTGCCGATGAGCGTCCAACTGGAGCGCTCGTTCGAGGTGCTGGGTCTGCCGCCCGATTAGCCTTTCCGCAGACGACGGATCGAGATCCGGACTTGGCTGCCCGCAACGTGAGCCGACCCTCGCCATGACTGCGGGCCAGCACGCGGACGATCAGCGTCGATAGCGTCGCGCACCGGAAGCAATGCTGCCGCAGCTTCCGGGTGCGCGCGGGCCAGCCGGGCCGGGGCATTGTCAATTACTTCGGATTGATCTTCGTGATCTTGTTGCCCTGCAGGCCGAGGCCGGCCATCAGGCCGCCCTGGCTGAAGATGAACGCGTAGATGTCATCCTTCATCGTCGTCGTGGTCGTCGACTTGGCCTTACCTTCATCCAGCACCACGATGCTCGGACCGGCGCCGACTTCGAAGCCGGCGGCGCTGTCGAGCGCCTTCAGAGCGGCCTCGTTCATGAAGAACATCGCATAGCCGTATTGCTGCGCTCCGGCCTGCAGGCCGCTCGAAATGCCTGTCGTGTTGTAGTAGCCCACGACCTTGCCGCCCTTGATCAATGCGCCGTCACCATACTGACCGCCGATGCCCAGGCCGGCTTTTGTGATCTTCGGAAACACTAGAACCGCTTGCGCCTTGGCACCGATGGCCTTGGCGGCTGGAACCTTGGCGTAGAGGCCTTGGAGCGCCTTGTTGGCGTCGCGGCTGAGCTCGGCAGCCGACGCCGCTATCGCCGGCGAAGCCGGGACGAGAAGCAGGGTCGTGGCAGCGGCGAGCGCCGCCATCGTGCGTGGAAGTACGCTGTGCAACATATCTGAACGCATAAACGGTTCTCCAGATAGCTGGTTGGGCATTCGACGCGCTGCCTACCGGCGCGTCGCGCATGCAATTCTCCCCCTTCCTCGACGATGAAGCTCTGCCTCCGGAAAGGTACACAGCCGGCGGCGACGGATCACGCTGGAACCTGGACGCTGTCAGCCGCGAGCGTCCCCCTGGCGAAATCGCGCCTCCTTTCCATCCTGACGTGTGAAAGGCGGCACAACTGGAACGGAATTGATCGAAGGCACGCTGCCACGCCGTCAGCTGCCGAAAATGCCAGAGAGGCGGTCATCGGCTGCGGTCGAAGGCGGCGGTGACGGCGTGCATATTCTGTTCAACTGCGAACTCCTTCGGGGCGAGGTGAAACATGAAGCTGCTGCTGCTCAGCAATTCCAGGACCGAAGGACTCGGCTACCTCGAGCACGCCGCCGCCTGGCTGCGCGACTTCCTGCCGGCGTCGGTGAACGAGGTGCTGTTCGTCCCTTACGCCGGAGTGACGAAGACGCACTACGACTATGTCGAGCAAGTGAGCCCGGTCTTTGCCAAGCTGGGCGCCAGCGTCACCGGGCTGCACCGGGCCCACGACCTGGTCGCTGCGATCCGCAGTGCGCAGGCCATCGTCGTCGGCGGCGGCAACACCTGGAACCTGCTGCGCGAGCTGCGCGCGCACCGCCTGGTGCTGCCGACGATCCGGCAGCGCGTGCTGGACGGCGTGCCGTACATCGGCTGGAGCGCCGGTTCGAACATCGCCTGCCCCACGATCATGACGACCAACGACATGCCGATCTGCGATCCGGGCGGCTTCGACGCGCTGGCACTGGTGCCGTTCCAGATCAATCCGCACTACCTGCACGGCAACCCGCCGGAATTCAAGGGCGAGACGCGCGAGGAGCGCATCCGCGAATTCGGCGTCCTGCATCCCGACTCGTGGGTCGTCGGGCTGCGCGAAGGAACCGGGCTGCGGGTTGAAGACAAGTCCATGAAGCTGCTTGGAGAGGCGCAGTGCCGAATCTTTCGCGCAACGCAGGAGCCGCGCGAACTCACTTCCGCGGACGATTTCTCGTTCCTGCTGGAGTGACCGGTGGGGGAGGCGAGCAGCGCGATCGGCAGAGTCGGTCGCGCGACTGATCTGCAACGGCGCGTCAAGCGCATCGGGCTGGTCGCGGGGCCTCTCCTCGCGCTGCTGCTGTATTTCACACTGCCTCACGAGTACCGCGCGGCTGACGGCACCAGCGTCGCCTTCGGCCACGCCGGCCGCGCGACGCTCGCCGCGATGGGGTGGATGGCCACCTGGTGGATGACCGAAGCAGTCGAGATCGAAGTCACGTCGCTGCTGCCGATCGCCCTCTTCCCGCTCGCCGGCATCATGCCGCTGGGCAAGACGACCGCGAACTACGGCGCGGACGTGATCTATCTCTTCCTTGGCGGATTCGTGATCGCGCTGGCGATCGCGCGCTGCGGCCTCGACCGCCGCATCGCTTTCTTCACGCTGCGGCTCGTCGGCACGCGACCGAAAGCCATCATCGCCGGAACGATGGGCGCGACCGCCTTCCTCAGCATGTGGGTCTCGAACACCGCCACGGCCGCGATGATGGTGCCGATCGTGCTCTCCGTCGTCGACGTCGCGCCGCGAAGCCGGACCGGCAAGGGACTCACCGAACACGGCGGCATTCCCGACGACGACCGGGACATGCGCAACTTCGCGTTGTCGGCGCTGCTGGGTGTGGCCTATGCGGCGTCGATCGGCGGCCTTGGAACCATCATCGGTTCGCCGCCGAACGGGATCCTGGTGCGCTTCGTCGAGCAGATGTCCGGAATCCAGGTCACGTTCCTGGACTGGATGATGATCGGCGTGCCGGCGATGCTGACGTTCCTGCCGCTGGCCTGGCTGCTGAACACCTACGTGCTCTTTCCGACGCGCATGAAGGAGATCGAGGGCGGCCGCGACTACGTAAGAGAACAGTGGTCGAAGCTCGGCCCGCTGAGCCGCGGCGAACGCGCCACGCTCGCGGTGTTCGGCATGGCCGTCGTGCTGTGGATGACGGCGCCGCTGCTGAAGGACTGGGAGATCGGCGGCATCCACCCGCTCGGCGGACTGTCCGATGCCGGCGTTGCGATCATCGCCGCGATCACCCTCTTCCTGATCTCGGTGAATCGCGAAAAGGGCGAGTCGCTGATGGACTGGTCCACCGCGGTCCGCCTGCCGTGGGGCGTGCTGGTGCTCTTCGGCGGCGGCCTGGCACTGGCCTCGGCGACCGAAGTCAACGGCGTACCCGGCTTCATCGGCAGCCTCGCCGCCGGTTTCGCCGGCTGGCCCTTCTGGGCAATCCTGCTCGCGATCATCGCGATCATGGTGTTCATGTCCGAGCTGACCTCGAACACGGCGCAGGTTGCCACGATGCTGCCGATTCTGGCTGCGCTGGCACCAGTGCTCGGCGTTCCGGCCGGCGTATTGCTGGTGCCGGCGACCATCGCCGCAAGCTGCGCCTTCATGATGCCGGTCGGCACACCACCCAACGCCATCGTATTCGGCACCGGACTAGTACGCATGCCTCAGATGATGAAAGCCGGGCTATGGCTCAACCTCACCGGCATCGCGCTCATTTTCGCGCTGACTTTTCTGGTGTTCATGCCGGTTCTGCGTGCACTGCGCTAGGAACCCGTTCCGGCCGGGCGTCCCTACGCGCGACGCATCGGCACCCTGCGTTCCGCCCGCCAAGCGGCCGGTGTCGTTCCGCTCCAGCGCTGAAACGCCCGAGTGAAAACACCCGGGGCCGCGTAGCCGAGCAACTGGGAGATTTCGCCGAGATCCATCGACGAATCCTGCAGCAGCTGCTGGGCGAATGCGAAGCGACTCTCGTCCACGAGTTGCTGGAATCCGGTGCCGCATTCGCTGAGGCGGCGATGCAGCGTGCGGCAGTGCATCCCGAAGACGCCGGCCACCTCGTCGGCCTTGAGGTGACCCGTCAGTAGCGCTGTGCGCAGCACGCTTCGTACCTGCTGCGGAAAGTCGTCCTGATACTGCTCCTGGAGTACATCGATCTCGGTTTGCAGCAGACGGCGCAACTGCGCGTCGACTTCGGGCAGAGGGCGTTGCAACAGCGCGGCCGGGAACACCAGCGCGAACTGCTCAGCGTCGAACCGCAACGGAGCCCGGAAGAACTCGCGGAACGGTGTGATATCCGCAGGCCGGCGATGCGCAAACCAAGCCTCGCTCGGTTTCCAATCGGGGCCGCACAGTTCACCGAGGATGTTGTAGTAGACGGCGACTGCGCCGTCGCCGACCTGATCGATGGCCTCGACCCCCGGCTCGTGGATTTCCCAAGTGAGGATCGCCCACTTTGCTTCAACGATCAGATTCGCTCGGGCGCCGCGGACGTGAACCCGCAGATGTCGCACGAGGCAGTCCAGCGCCGTTTGTACGTCGAGCGAGTACTTCACCAGCAGGCCCATTAGCCCGAGCGATTGCAGTCCATCCTGCTGGCCGACCAGCAGGCCGAAGTGCGGGCAACGGGTTCGGTCCGCGCAGTGCTGGACGATGCGGTTGTGTGCGGCGAGCGAGATGCGGTGTTCGGGGTCATCGAACAGCTTGAGGTCGACGCCCGCTTCGGCCAGCACCTTCTCGGGGTCGGCACCAAGGCTCTTCAGTAGCGCGGGAATGACCAGAACGGTGCCCATGCGCACCGTCGACCCGTTGGACCTGGGCTTCGCGGCTGCCCCTCGTATGGCGGGCCTGGCTTGAAGTGGGACTTTTCGCATTTCCAAAGTGAATCGGGACAGCCCTCAGAGCAACAGGCTACTCGTCGGTGCGCTCCACACCTGCATCGCGCGCGGTCGCTTGATTTCCACTCTCACGCTGCTCTTGCCTTTTCTGGTCGTTCCGCCATTGGCTGGGAGTCTTCCCGCTCCATCGCTGGAAGGCACGCACGAACGAACTCGCGTCGGCATAGTCGAGCAGCGCCGCGACATGGGCCACGTTCATGTCGGTGTCGAGGAGCGCCTGGCGCGCGATCTCGTAACGGCCTTCGTCCACAAGATCCTGAAAGCTGAGTCCGAAGGCGTTCAGGCGCCGGTTCAGCGTGCGGGGCTGCATCGAGAAGAGAGCCGAGATGTCTTCAATACTCGTGCGGTCGCTCAGCAGTGCAATGCGCAGGACGCGCCTGACCTGTTCTGGAAAATCGTGCCGGAACTGTGCCTCAAGCGCGTCGATCTTCTCCTTGAGCAGGCGACGAATGGCCGGCTCGCGTTCGGCCAGCCGATGGCTGAGCCACGATGCCGGGAAGATGAGCGCGTTCTGCTCGGCGTCGAAACGAATCGGGGCACGGAAAATCCGCCGGTACGGTTCGACGTCGGCGGGTCTACGATGCGCCAGCATCACTTCGCTGGGATTCCAGTCCGCGCCGCACAGGCCGCGCATGATGTTGACCGCTCCCGCCATGGCGGCGGCACCGATCTGGCCCGTCGCTTCGGTACCGGGCTGATAGATCGTGTAGTCGAGGATCGCAAGCTCGCCGTCGACAACCACGTCGATCGATGCGCCCCGCAGGTGGTGGTGGAAGAAGCGCACCAGACTGTGCAGCGCGGTGCGGACATCGGGCGAGTACTCCGCGAGCAGTCCCACCAGGCCGAGCGAATGCAAGCCACCCTGCGCGCCGACCAGCAGGCCGAAATGAGGGCATCCCGTTAGCGCGGCGCAGCGGGCGATCAGGCGGCTTCGTGTGGCAAAGGAGATCGGTTTGTTCGGATCGTCAAACAGCGAAGGCTTGAAACCCGCTTCCGCCAGCACCTGCGCGGGATCGGCACCCAGGCTGCGGATCACGCCGGGCACCGCCGCAATGGCCCCGACACGAATCATCGGGTCCAGCGGCGTGGCCGGTGGCGCCTTCAGTCGAAGCGGCGCAAAGCGGTCGACTCGTGAGTCCATCCGAACCTACAGGGGCTACCAGTTAATCAAGGCAAGCGTCTCGGGTTGACATTTCGCAACCGGGAAAACCGGCTCTGTCCGAAATAGTGAAAAGTCTGTCCGAATTTGTAAAGAGTCCTTGTGCGCGTCCTTTGACAATGCGCAGCAGACGGACATGGCCGGTGCCCGATGAAACCGTCAGGGCAAGAGCAGCGAAACCCAAGTTGGAAGCTGACGAGGTCCGCGGCGGCAGGGCCGGCTCGCCGCGTTCGCCTTGTCTCTAATTAATAGGAGTCCAGAATGAAACTGAAAATTGGTCCTACGCGCAGATTTCGCGCAACCAACACCCGCGGTGCCGCGTTCCACGGCATGGGCGCCTTCGTCGGCACCGGCAGGCTGCAGCGGGCTCACGTCTACTCGGCGAATGCCTTGCCCGTCGGCCCGGACGACTACAAGAAGATCGACACCAAGAAATTGGCGCAAGAACTCGAAGTCGACATGTGCGTCGTCAACCACGGGCGCTTCTGGATGATGGACGAGATCGACGTCGCCGCCGGAGACACGGTCAGCTTTCATGGTGTCGATATGAACTGGGTCGGCGACATGACCGGGGCCGAGATGGTCGCCCAGTTCGAGAACGCCTATTTGCCGTGCTTGATCCGGCGCGACACCATCTGGACCTTCAAGGCGGGCAAACCCGTGCATCTGCTGCGCGAGCCCAATGGTCCGGTCTGGGTCCTGCAGGAATACACGAAGGCGGTCGATCCGAGCCTGACGCCCGACAACCTCGATACGGTCGGCAGCAAGCTGAAGAACCTGCCGAAGGGCTGGACCTTCGAGACCAAGGTGCTGAGCAAGGACCTGACGCTCGATACCGGCCGCTGCGGCGGATGGGCGGCCATCATTCGCGACGACCTGCACTGCACCTATCAGGCCTGCGGCTACGGCGCGGACACGAGCGCGAATTACGTCCTGTAGCGGTGGAAGTAGCCGGTAGCGCAGTTCGGAAACGCTAGCCGTGCTGCCTTTGCGCAGAGCGTCGTGCCTTCTGCCGGGCACGACGCACTGTCACACGAACAGGTGAGCCGCAATGGGAATGTTCTGGTGGTTGCCGTTTGGCAAGGTGCCGGGAATTTCCCCGCAGCAGCTTGATGAGATGCGAAGGGCTGAGGCACAGACGGCACAGCTCATCGATGTGCGCAGTGGCGACGAGTGGCGAGCGGGGCACATTGACGGCGCGCTGAACGTGCCGGTCACCCAACTTGGCTCGCGCATCGCCGCGCTGCGCCTTGACGGTACGCGCCCGATCGTCGCGATGTGCCGCTCCGGCGGCCGCAGCAAGGTGGCGGTGCGCCTGTTGCAAAGGCACGGCTTCGGAAACGCCTGCGAGCTGCAGGGTGGAATGCGGGCCTGGAAGCGAGCCGGGCTGCCTCTTGAGGTCGACTCCACGGGGAAGAAACAGGAGAGCTGACTTGCTTCGAACGACCCTCCGGGGCGTGGAACTGAGCACGGTCGTCCGGGCTCAGGTCAATTGGCAGAGGGAGATGGAGGCTGCAATGAAGAAGTTCCTGTTGATGATTGCGCTGGCTCTGGCTGCCAGCGCGACGATGGCGCAGTCGATCGTCGACCTCGATGTCGTGCGCCAGGCGGTCGCGCGCGGCGCGCTGCTGTGGGATGTGCGCGACGCAGAGTCCTACGCGAAGGGCCACATCCCGGGCGCCGTCAACGTCGACGATCCGAGCGTGACCCTGCGCAACGAGTACACCGAGGACTACCTGCCGATCGCCGACATCGAGAAGGTGCTCGGCGCCGCCGGCATCGATCCGGCGCGCGAGATCGTCGTCTACGGCGACCGCGGCGTCCCGTCAGCCTACTTTGCGCTGGTGACGCTGCGCTACTTCGGCGCGACCCATGCGCGCGTGTTCCACGACGGCATCGACGCGTGGCGGGCAGCCAGGCAGCCGGTCTCGACCAGAGCCGGTCAAGGTGAAGCCGGTGGCGCTCAAGCTCGTGCCGCAGCCCGGCGTGATCGTCGAATCCAAGGCGGTCGTCGCGGCCCTCAAACGCAGCGACGTGCAGATTATCGACGTGCGCTCCGCGAAGGAGTACCGCGGCGAGGACATCCGCGCGATCCGCGGCGGGCACGTTCCGGGCGCCATCAACGTGCCGTTCGAGCAGAACTGGGTCGACCCGGAAGCGCGTGCCAAGCTGAAGAGCGGCGCGGTCAAGGACTCCGCGGGCATGGCGCTCAAGCCCCGCGACCAGCTCGCCGCGCTCTACGCGAAGCTCGATCCCGCCAAGGAGACCTACGTCTACTGCCAGAGCGGCGGCCGGGCGGCGCAGTACCGCCGTGGTGCTGGGCGAGCTCGGCTTCAAGAACGTCAGGGTGTATGACTCGTCGTGGCTCGGCTACTCGAGCTGGCTCTCCGCGCCCGCGGACGACGAGGTCTGGCGCAACTTCGGCGCGCTCCTTACCGCGCTGAAGGTGCTGGAGAACCAGTACGGCGAACTGCTGGAGGCGCAAGCTGCCCGGAAGGCGAAGTAGAGGGCGTGCCAACGGGATGGTTCGGCCAGGGAGTGGGACATGAGTGCTGATAACAAACCCCAAATCGAACTCGAGCATCGAATCGTTGCTCGCGTCATGGACGCCTTCGTCCGCATCGGCCTGGTGCTCGTCCTGGCCTTCTTCTGCTACCGGGCGCTCTCGCCCTTCCTGACTCTGCTGCTCTGGTCGCTGATCCTTGCGGTGACGCTGTATCCGCTGCACGATGCCGTGGCCCGCAAGCTCGGTGGCCGCCACGGGCTGGCGGCGACGCTGATCGCGATCCTGGGCCTGGCACTGATCGTCGCGCCGTCTGCCGTGTTGATGACTTCGCTCGGCGATTCGGTGCATCAGTTCATTCGGAACGTTCAGTCGAACTCACTTGTAGTCCCGGCGCCGAACGAGTCCGTGGCCACCTGGCCGGTCGTTGGCCCGCGGCTGCACGCCATGTGGTCCCAGGCGCACACCGATCTGCCGGCGCTGGTGCAAAGCCTGCAACCGCAACTCGGCGACGTGGCGAAGGCGGCGCTCAGTTTCGTCGGGGGCATCGGCGTCGGCCTGCTGCTGTTTCTCGCGGCCTTCATCATCGCCGGCATCATCATGGCCTTCGGCGAAGAAGGTGCGCGCGCGAGCCTTGCGATCTTCCGGCGCATCCTCGGCCCGGCGCGCGGAGAGGAACTCGCCAGGCTGTCCACCGCGACGATTCGCGCCGTCGCCCAGGGCGTCATAGGTGTGGCGTTCATCCAGGCGATCATCGTCGGCCTCTGCCTGCTGGTCGCTGGCATCCCCTGGCCGGGCTTGCTGGCGCTCATCGTGCTGGTGCTCGGGATTGCCCAGATACCGGCGCTGATCGTCACCATTCCAGCGATCGGTTACATCTGGTGGACGGGAACCTATGGCAACGTCGAGGCTATTGCCTTCACTGTTCTGCTGCTAGTTGCCGGGATGGCCGACAACGTCCTCAAGCCGCTGATGCTCGGCCGCGGCGTCAAGGCGCCGATGGTGGTGATCCTGCTCGGCGCGCTCGGCGGCATGGCGACCGCGGGAATCCTCGGCATGTTCGTCGGCGCCACCTTGCTCACGCTCGGCTACAAGATCTTCATGGGCTGGGTGGCGGATAACCCGGACGCGGATCCATCCAGACGCGGGGGCGACACGCCCTCGGCGCGCTGAATCGCGCAGGCAGTCATGAAATGAAATCTGAAACGCTGAAGCAAAAGGCCAGGCACGAGCTGATCGAGTATGCGTTGATCGTCGCCTACCTGGCGATCGTCTTTGCCGCCTTTGTGTGGTATCGGCGTCTGATCCTCGCCTCGTACGACATCGCCTACACGAACTACTGGTTCCCGCTGATCGAAGCCTTCATTCTCGGCAAGGTCATCCTGATCGGCAGGATCTTCCGCCTCGGCCGCAGCCTCGAGGACAAGCCGCTGATCTACAGCAGTCTGTACAAGACCGCCGTGTTCTGCCTGTTCTGCGCCGCCTTCACCATCGCCGAGCATACGGTCGTCGGACTGTGGAAGGGCGGAGGCCTTGCGGCGGGGCTGCACGAGATCGCCGAACAGGGAGGCTTCGACGTCCTGGCCAACACGCTGATGCTCTTCGTGTCGCTGTTCCCGTTCTTCGCCTTCAGGGAACTGGGGCGCGTGTTCGGGCGCGACCGGCTCAAGGAAATCTTCTTCCTGAAGCGACACGACCTCGTGAATCGAGCGGAGGCAAGGTCGTGAAGTCCGCGAGCAGCCTTGCTGGCCTGCTGCGCCGGCGACTCCCGATCCTGGAATGGGGCGCGGAGTATTCGGGCCAGACGCTGGTCGGCGATCTCGTCGCCGCCGCGATCGTGTCGATGATGCTGATTCCGCAGTCGCTCGCGTATGCGCTGCTGGTCGGACTGCCGCCGCAGCTCGGGCTCTACGCCTCGATGGCGCCGTTGCTGCTGTACGCGATCTTCGGCACTTCGCGCGCGCTGGCCGTGGGTCCGGTTGCGGTGGCGAGCCTGATGACGGGCGCGGCAGCCGCCCAGATTGCGGCGCAGGGGACGCCGGAGCACGTCGGCGCGGCCGTCGCGATCGCACTGCTGACCGGCGTCATGATGGTCGCCATGGGGCTCCTGCGGCTCGGATTCCTTGCGAACTTCCTGAGCCACCCCGTCGTCTCGGGGTTCATCACGGCGGCAGCGGTGCAGATCGCGGCCGGGCAGATTGGGCCACTGCTCGGCGTCAAGATGCACGGCGAGAGCCTGCTGGAGATCCTCGAGTCACTGCTGCCTCATCTCGGCGACGTGAAGCCCGTCACGGCCGCGGTGGGCATCGCGACGGTGGTCTTCCTGCTATGGGCGAAGCGAGGCCTGAAGCCGCTGATGGTGCGCTTCGGCCTCGGCGACAGGCCCGCGGACATCGTCGCGAAGGCCGCGCCCGCGATGGCGATCGTCGCCTGCACGCGCAACCGTGGGGCTACTTGGTCTCGATGCACGCGGCGTGGGCATCCTCGGCGAGGTGCCGGCCGGCCTGCCGAAGCCTCGCGCTGCCGCCGTTCGACGCTTCGCTGTGGACCAAGCTCCTGGTGCCGTCGCTGCTGATCTGCATCGTCGGCTACGTGGAGTCGATCTCTGTCGCGCTCACGCTGGCCGCCAAGCGCCGCCAGCGCGTCGACCCGGACCAGGAGCTCATCGCGCTGGGCGTCGCCGACATCGGCTCGGCCGTCTCCGGCGGCTTTCCCGTTACCGGCGCGCTGTCGCGCTCGGTGGTGAACTTCGAGGCCGGCGCCCAGACGCCGGCTGCGGGCGCATTCGCGGCGATCGGCGTGGGGCTCGCGACACTGTTCCTCACGCCGCTGCTCTTCTACATGCCGAAGACGGCGCTCGCCGCCATCATCATCGTCGCGGTGCTGTCCCTCGTGGACTTCGGCGCGCTGAGGCACACCTGGGAATATTCCCGCGCCGAGTTTGCGGCAATGGTGGCGACGATCCTCGTAACCTGGCTGGACGGCGTCGAGTCGGGGCTGATCGCGGGCGTCGGGCTTTCGATCTTCCTGCATCTGTACGCCACGTCGCGTCCGCACGTCGCGATCATCGGACAGATCCCGGGGACCTCGCACTTCCGCAACGTCGAGCGCCACGAGACGGTGACGGATCCCGAGATCTTGTCGCTGCGTGTGGACGCGAGTCTCTACTTTCCGAACGCCCGCTTCATCGAGGAACTGGTCAACGAATCGGTGGCGGCCAACCCGACGATCCGTCATGTGATCCTCGAGTGCCTCGCAGTGAATACGATCGATTTGTCGGCACTCGAAAGTCTCTCGGCCATCAACAAGCGGCTCGCGGAAGGCGGAATCACCTTGCATCTATCCGCGGTGAAGGGGCCGGTGATGGATCGGCTGAAGCGATCGCACTTCCTGCAGGAACTGACCGGGAAGTTGCATCTGTCGCACTTCGATGCAGTCTCCAGCATCAAGCCCGAACTCGCCAAGAGCGCACTCCAGTCGGCGCGTTCACCCGCCGCTGCAGTGCCGGTAGCGCCTCTTCCGGATCACCGATAGGGCGCGCACCCCATGAAGACAGTCGAGATCGCCTACCGCTACGACGGCGCCGAAGCTTCGCTGCGCGAGCGGCCCAGCGACTCCGAGGCGGCTCGACTGCGGCTGAATGATGGCAACCGTTCGTTCGCGGAACTCTTCACCCATCTCAAAGAAGAAACCGGGACCTCGCGTCGAATCATCCCGATCGATCCGCACGATCTGGGCCTGCTGCCGACCGGAGCGGGAGCGCTGCAGCAGCGACCGTTTGCGGCGGTCCTCGGCTGCGCCGATGCACGTGTTCCAATCGAATTGATTTTCAACGAAGGTCCCAACGATCTCTTCGTCGTGCGCGTCGCCGGAAACACGCTCGGCGACGACGTGCGCGGCAGCCTGAACTACGCGATCGATCATCTTGGCGACAGCCTCAAGCTCATTGTCGTGCTGGGCCACAGCGCCTGCGGCGCGGTGACAGCCGCGGTCGACGTCTTCCTGGACCCGTCCGGCTACCTCGCGCTCGCCTCAAAGCACGCGATTCGCGGGATGGTCGACCGCCTGCTGGTCGTCGTCGAGGCATCGGCCAGGCGGATGACCGCGGCGCTCGGCCCCGACATCGTGCGCCATCGCAATTACCGCGAAGCCCTGATCGAGGTGGCCGTCGTGACGAACGCGGCGCTCGCGGCACATGCGATGCAGCGCGAGATCGAAGCGCGCCGTGCGAGTGGCCTGCGCGCCGCTTACGGCGTCTATGTGTTGTCGGAACGCAGTATCTGGGCGCCGCGTCACGGGACGGACGAAGTGACGGGCATCGCCCTGCCGCCCGACGACGCACGGGGATTCATCGAGTTCGGCGATGCTGTACTTCGCTCGCGGCGGATCGCGAGCCTGCTCGGACCTTGAGCCAGACGTCCGCTCTCATCGCGATCACGGAATGCATTCGTTACACAGGTAAGGCAGAAAGAGGAGCGCACATGAAAGTCATCATCGTCGGCGGAGTGGCCGGAGGAGCGTCCTGCGCAGCGCGCCTGCGCCGGCTCGACGAGAAGGCCGAGATCCTGATGGTGGAGCGTGGGCCGTACATCTCGTACGCGAACTGTGGCTTGCCGTACCACGTCGGCGGCGTCATTGAAAACGAATCGAGCCTGCTCGTGGCGAATGCCGAGATGTTCCGCGGATTCTTCAATGTCGAGACGAGAACAGGGTGCGAGGCGATCAGTATCTCGGCTGGCAAGAAGACCATCGATCTGCGCAATGTCGCGACCGGCGAAGTGAAGACCGAGTCCTACGACAAGCTCGTGCTTTCACCTGGCGCCAAGTCGATTCGCCCGCCTCTGCCCGACATCGACCTGCCGGGAATCTTTCAGTTGCGGACCGTGCCCGATGCGCGCGCGATCCGCGAGTGGCTCGAAAAGGGCTCGGAGTTTCTCGCCGGCATGTATCGGTACTCGGGTTTCCAGACGGTTCGCCCGAAAACCCGCGCGGTGGTCGTCGGCGGCGGCTTCATCGGCGTCGAAACCGCCGAGAACCTGATCCATCGAGGATTCGAGGTGACCCTTGTCGAGATGGCCGACCAGATCCTGGCGCCGCTCGATGCGGAGATGGCACGCGTGGTCGAAGGCCATCTGGAACGGCACGGGGTCAAGCTCGCGCTCAACGATGGCGTGGCCGCCTTCGAGAAGGGCGACGGCGCGTTGAGGGTGCGCACGCAGTCAGGCCAGGTGTATCCGGCCGACGTCGTGATCCTCGCGCTGGGCGTCAGGCCGGATACGGACCTAGCGAAGAGCGCCGGCCTGCAGCTCGGCGAACGCGGTGGTATCCGCGTGGACGCGCAGATGCGCACCAGCAATCCGGACATCTTCGCGGTCGGCGACGCTGTCGAAGTGAAGGACACCGTCACCGGCGAGGCGAGCCTGGTCGCACTGGCCGGGCCGGCGAACCGGCAGGGCCGCATCGCCGCCGATGTGATCGCCGGGCGCGACTCGCGCTTTCGCGGCACGCAGGGCACTGCGATCATCGGCATGTTCGGTGCGGCAGCGGCGTGGACCGGCGTCAACGAGAAGTCGCTCAAGCGCCGCGACGACACCGACTACGAAAAGGTCTACCTGTATCCGAACTCGCACGCGGGCTACTACCCCGGCGCCCGGCCGATTGCACTGAAGGTCATCTTCCGGAAGTCGGACGGCCGTGTGCTCGGCGCGCAGGGGCTCGGCGAGGACGGCGTCGACAAGCGCATCAGCACGATCGCGATGGCGATCCAGATGGGCGCCACAGTGTACGACCTGGAGGAAGCGGAGCTCTGTTACGCACCGCAGTTCGGCAGCGCCAAGGATCCGGTGAACTTCGCCGGCATGGTCGCCGCCGGTGTGCTGCGCGACGACATGCCGGTCAGTCACTGGGATCAGGTCGATGGCGCATTCCTGCTCGACGTGCGCGGACCGATCGAACTCGCGGTGGAACAGTTGCCGGGTGCGGTTAACATTCCGCTCCCTCAACTCCGGGCGCGCCTGGGAGAGTTGCCGCGCGACCGGGAGATCCTGACGATCTGTCGTTCCGGTGGGCGCGCCTACTTTGCGGCGCGCATCCTGCAGCAGAACGGGTTCAAGGCTCGTGTGCTTTCCGGCGGCATGCTGTCGCGCACCTTCTTCCAATTGATCGAAAGCTGACCCCAAAGAAGAATTGTCGTCGACAGGAACGAGGCGGACTCGCCCGAGGCGAACGCAGCTCGCTCAAACCAACTGAACCACGAGGTCACATGAAACCATCGAACACGACTCTCGCTGCCACTTGCGCGTGCGCTGCGTTGCTCGCAGGCGGCGCACTTGCTCAGCAGTACGTTTACCCCGCCAAGGGACAGTCCGCCGATAAGCAGAAGAAGGACGAGTCGGCCTGCCACCAGTGGGCCTTGCAGCAGACGGGCTTCGAGCCCGCGAAGCCCCCTCCGGCGGCCCAGCCGCCAACCACCGCGACGGGCACGACGCCGGGTGCGGGTGCGCGCGGCGCCGCACGTGGTGCCGTGGTCGGTGGAATTGCAGGCGATGCAGGCGCGGGTGCGGCAGCCGGTGCGGCGGTTGCGCGCTCGCAAAGCCGTCGGCAGAACGCCGCAGCCGGGCAGCAGCAGCAGGCAGCGACGCAGCAGCAGCAGGCCGCTTTCGCCAAGGCGCGTGCGGCGTGCCTCGAGGGCCGGGGGTATACCGTCAAATGAGCCGTCGAATGATTGGCCAAGCAGGAAGTCACAGTGCATTCATGGAATGGAGAGATATGAACCCGAGTCGAATCAAATCTGTCGGTCGCCGGGTGAAGGCCGGTTGGGTCGCCCTCATGGCCGTCGCGATAGGGATCGTCTTTTCCGCGTCGGCCCTCGCGCAGGCGCCAGCGGCGGCGGGCGGTGCGGCACCAGCGTCTTCCACCGAGGAACTCGAGAAACTCGTCGGGCCGATCGCGCTCTATCCGGACGACCTGGTCGCGATCGTCCTGCCGGCCTCGACCAGCCCGCTGCAGATCGTGCAGGCCGACCGCTGGCTCGACAAGCGCAAGTCCGACCCGAAGCTGCCGATCGACGAAAAGTGGGACGACCCGGTCAAGTCGCTGCTCAACTACCCCGACGTCGTCAAGAAGATGAGCAACGATCTCGACTGGACCAGCGCGCTCGGCGAAGCCGTCGTCGCCGACCAGGGCGCCGTGATCGAGGCGGTCCAGGTCTTTCGCCGCAAGGCGAAAGCGGCGGGCAACTTGAAGACCGACGACAAGCAGGTCGTGAAGACCCAGCAGGAAGTCATCATCATCGAGCCGGCCAATCCGCAGGTGATCTACGTGCCGCAGTACAACCCATCCACGGTTGTGGTCTACAGCGCAGCGCCGGTCTACGGCTACTACCCGGCACCCTATCCGGCTTATTACTACCCCTATGCGCCGGGGGCCGCCTTGGCGGCCGGGGTCGTCTGGGGTGCCGCGATCGGCGCGGCGTGGAGCGGCAATCGCTACGGCTACGGCGGTGGTGAAGCGAACATCAACGTCAACAACAACACCAACGTCACTCGCGGCGGCAACACGGTGAACACCGGTGGTAACACGGCCAATCGCGGGAGTGGCCAGGGCGGTGGCAGCTCGCAGTGGAAATCAAACAAGCAGCCGGGGCAGGTCAGCAGTTCCGTCGGCAAGTCGTCGCCGTCCAACCGTGCGGGTGATGCGCGCGGCGGAGCGGGTGCCTCGGCTGGCGGGGGGGCGCGTGCGTCGACGCAGCCGGCAGGAGGGGCCGACCGCGGCGGTGCGGACCGCGGTGGCGGTACTGGCGGTGGCCGAGACAGCGCAGGCGCTGGCGGCGCAGGCGGTGCGGACCGCGGCGGCGGTGCCGGCGGTGGTCGCGACAGCGTCGGCGGTGCAGGCGGCGCCGGTGGTGGCCGCGACAGTGCCGGCGGTGGCGGTGGTTCAGCGCGGCCGTCCACGCAGCCGGCGGGCGGCGGTCGCGGCGACAGCGCCATGGGCGGCTACAACTCCGGTCGGCAGACGACTGCGGATAGCTCGCGCGGCGCGTCGAGCCGAAGCTCGTCGTACGGCGGCGGCGGGTACAGCGGCAGCGGTGGCGCGTCGCGTTCGAGCGCGAGCAGCGGGGCGTCGCGTGGCGGCGGCGGAGCGTCCCGTGGGGGTGGTGGTGGTGGCCGCGGCGGCGGCGGTCGGCGCTGACCCAGGAGCGATGCCATGTCCACATCTCCTTCAATCGCAAACGGGGCCTCATTCATGAAGAGCAATTCGATCTCGTCGTACCTGACGCGGGCCGTGCTCGCGTTGCTGCTCGCCGCACCGCTGGCGGCGATCGCAGTCGCGCCGCAGACCTTCGCCACCCCCGAAGCGGCGGTCGATGCGCTGGAGGCGGCGCTGAAGGCCGACTCCGAGCCGCAACTGCTCGCGATCTTCGGCGACGCGCACAAGGACACACTCATCGAGCCGGACCGTGCGACGGCAACGGCGAATCGCGCGAAGATCGTCGAGGCAATGCAGACGTTGCGCGTCCTCAAGGAGCCGAGCGCGGACCGCCGTGTGCTGGTCATTGGCGACCAGGCCTGGCCGTTCCCGATCCCGCTGGTGAAGACCGGCGACCGCTGGAGCTTCGCGACAGATCTCGGCATCGAGGAACTGATCAACCGTCGCATCGGCGGCAACGAACGCAATGCCATCTACGTATTGCGAGCTTTCGTCGATGCGCAGCGAGAATTTGCGTCCAGAGATCGCGATGGCGACGGCGTGCTGCAGTACGCGCAGAAGGTCATGAGCACGCCGGGCAAGCAGGATGGCCTGTACTGGACGTCGGACCCAGTCAAGGGCGACGAAGCCAGTCCGTTCGGGCCGCTGATTGCGGAAGCGTCGTCGTACATCAAGGGCAAAGTGGCGGGCGACCCGTACCGCGGCTACTACTTCCGCATCCTGACGCAACAGGGCAACAACGCGCCGGGCGGCGCCTACAACTACGTGATCAACGGCCGCATGATTGCCGGCTTCGCGATGATCGCGTACCCCGCGGATTACGGCGAAAGCGGCGTGATGACATTCATCGTCAACCATAACGGCGCCGTGTACGAACGGGACCTCGGACCGACCACGGCGAAGCTGGCACCCACGATCAAGGCGTTCGACCCGGGCAAGGGCTGGAAACCGGTCAAGCCCGAGTGACTCTTCAACCTCTTTCAAAAGAACGGAGCAACACCATGCGTATTTCGATTCTTCTTGCAGCCATCCTTTCAACCTTCGCGCTGGTTCAGCCGGCCTGCGCTCAGACCAGCGGTGCCACGGTGACGAGCGCTCCGGGCAGAGTCGAGATGGCGCAGGCCATCGAGGGCAGCGCAGTCATCACGGCGATCGACAAGGCCAACCGCACCTTCACCGTCAAGCGACAGACAGGTGAAGAGGTAAAGATCACCGCCGGGCCGGAGGTCAAGAACTTTGATCAGCTGAAGGTCGGCGACACGGTCAATGTTGCCTATGTCGAATCCCTCGTGCTCGAGCTGAAGAAAGGCGGCGGCATGAAGGTTGAAAAGACCGAGAAAGGCGGCGTCGTCGGCGCGAAGCCCGGTGCGACTCCGGCGGGCGTGGCCGGACGCCAGGTCACGGTCGTCGGCGACGTCATCAAGCTCGACACAGCGACGCAGACCATCACCGTGAAGGGTCCGGAGCGGACGGTTGAACTGAAGTCGCGCGACCCCGAGCAATTCAAGCGGATCGCCGTCGGCGACCAGATCCAGGCGACCTACACCGAGGCGCTCGCGATATCGGTGACACCGGCGGCCAAGGCGGCAACGCCGAAGAAATAGTCCAACCCGTGAAGCGAACCGAAAGGCCGTAATCCCTGCGCGGTTTGGCCTTTCCGTTCGCCTTGCCTTCGCAAGGCGGTCAAAGAGGGTGCTAATGAAGAAGACGTTCAAAGCACTCGTCGCCGGCGTCCCGGCTCTCGTACTGCTGCTGACCGGAACGGCTGTCGCGCAGCCGGCCGACGTCTGGAAGTTCGAGGCCAGCGTGTACTTGTTCATGGCCGATATCGGCGGCCAGGTGACGTTTCCGGCGACCGGAGCGAGCAAGGACTTGGCAGTCGACTTCGGCGAAGTCCTCGAGGACCTGAAATTTGGCTTCATGGGTTCGTTCGAGGCGCGCCGCGGCCGGTGGGGCGTTTACACCGACCTCGCCTACATGGACGTTGGAGAGACTCAAGACAAGTCGAAGGCACTGAGCATCGGACGAGTGGGCATCCCCGCCGACGTGAACGTCAATCTCAGCTTCGATCTGAAGCTGTGGGCCTGGTCGTTGGCCGGGACGTATGCGCTGATCGACGATCCGGGCTTCAGGCTCGATGCGCTTGCAGGCACCCGCGTGCTCGATATACGGCCGAAGGTGGATTACGCGCTGACCGGCAACATTGGCCAGTTTGCCCTGCCCGACCGCTCGGGTAGGCGCGAACTGAAGGAGCAGAACTGGGACGCCATCGTTGGCGTCAAGGGCCGGGCCGGACTCGATGCGAACGGCAAGTGGTTCGCTCCCTTTTACCTGGACATCGGCACCGGTGAATCGAAGCTCACCTTCCAGGCATCGGCTGGTGTCGGCTACCAGTTCGGCTGGGGGGACGTGATCGCTTCGTGGCGCTACCTCGACTACGAGATGAAATCAGGCAAGCCCATTGAGCAACTGGATTTCAACGGCCCGCAGATTGCGGCGGCTTTCCGTTGGTGACCGTGTGGAAGGTCAGCGTCGCTGCATTGGTCATCTGTATTTCAGCCGTGGGGCGGCTGAGGAGCTCGAGCCAGGGTTGTCATCGCTCTCCAAAGCCACCGGGCGGACGTTTTGACGGCGACGGGCAACCCAGTGACGCCACGCGCCACGCCGCCCGCCGGTGCACATGTTGAGCATCGCTCTGATCGCCTGTGCGCTGGTGGCCGTCACGGTGGCCGTGCATGCCGTCGGACTCGCCACACTGTACAAGGCCGCGTTGAGGGTACATACCCAGCCACCGACGGGTTTCTGGCCCGTGACGTGGCTGCTGATTCGTCTGACCTGGGTACTGATCCTGATCCACCTGATCGAGATTGCGGTCTGGGCGTTGTTCTTTCTGTGGGCCGGATGCCTGCCGGATGCCGAGTCCGCGTTCTATTTCTCCGGCGTCACTTATGCAACGGTCGGTTACGGCGATCTGGTGCTGCCGCAACCGTGGCGCATGCTCGGGCCGCTGGAGGGCCTGACGGGCATCCTGATGTGCGGACTTTCCACCGGGTTCTTCTTCGCCATCTTCGCCAGACTCCTCGGCGCAAGGTTCAAGACCGAACCCCAATGAGAACGCCTTGAACCTCCTGATACGGGAAATCCGTCACAACCCGCTGCTCTGGCTGCTGGCTTTCGTGCCGGCGGTGTTCGCGGCGGCAAAGCTCGAGCCCGAGGTGCACACCCTGCTCTTCGTGTTGTCCGTGCTCGCGATCGTGCCGCTCGCCACACTGCTAAGCCACGCCACCGAGTCGGTTGCAGCGAAGACGGGCGATGCCGCCGGCGGCCTGCTCAATGCGACGCTCGGCAACCTGACCGAACTCGTCATCGCCCTCACCGCGCTGCGTGCCGGCGAGTACATGCTGGTGAAGGCATCGATCGCGGGCGCGATCGTTACCAACACGCTGTTCATGCTGGGCGCCTCGTTTCTGCTCGGGGGACTGAAGCACCACGTGCAGGAATACAACCGCGTCAGCGCCCGCATGCAGGCAGGCCTGCTGTTCCTGGCCACGGTCGCGCTGCTGATTCCTTCGGCAGTCTCCGGCATTGACCCTTCAGCGCGGGCGGCTTTTACGCAAGACGCTCAGCGTCGGCCTTGCGGTGCTGCTGATCGCTGCCTACGCACTGGGCATGCTGTTTTCACTGAAGACCCACCGCGAATTATTCGCCAGCGCGGAACACGCCAGAGACGAAACGCCGTGGCCGATCGGGCTGGCGCTGGCCACGCTGGCCGGCGTCACCGTCCTGGTGGCGCTGGTGAGCGAGATCTTCGTCGAGTCGGTGCAGAAGGCGGCGGAAGCGTTCGGCATGACCCCTGCGTTCGTCGGCTTCATCGTCGTGGCACTGGTGGGCGGCGCCGCGGAGATGGCCTCGGCGTTCTCCGGTGCGCGCAAGAACCGACTGGACCTGAGCGTCGGCATCGCGCTGGGGAGCGCGTCGCAGATCGCGCTGTTCGTGGCGCCGGTGCTGGTGCTGCTGAGCTACGTGATCGGCCCGACGCCGATGGACCTGCAGTTGTGGCCCGGCGCCGTGGTGATGATCTTCATCGCCACCATCACGGCGGCGCTCGTCACCAACAGCGGGCGCTCGGCCTGGTTCGTCGGTGTGCTGCTGTTGATGGTGTACTTGATCTTTGCAATGACGCTGTACCTGCTGCCGCCGGTGCCCCGGTGACAGCGTTGTGCGGTCCTGACCGCGGCTGCGGCGCAGCCGAGAACGCGGCACTGCGGCACGATGTAACCTCTCGTTGATTGACACGTCCGAACGAAGACGTCTGGGCGCAAACCGTATTTCGGATTGATCGTGGGTCCTGGATCCCGTCGTAAGGAGAGTGAGATGGTGCGGTGGTTAATGACGGGCCGTTCGTGGGCCGCGGGGGTGACGACACTCGGTGCCGCAGTGTTGGCTTCTTCCCTGTCGGCCTGCGACAGCGGCAAGGACGGCGACAAGGCGAAGCAGGCGGCCGCCCCGCCCCCGCCGGCGGTTGTCGTCACGGAAGTCGTCCAGAAGACGGTGCCGATCTACAGCGAATTCGTGGCCGAGACCGACGCGCGGGAAACGGTGGAAATCCGCGCCCGCGTGCAGGCCTTCCTCGAAGCGCAGCACTTCACCGAGGGCACGATCGTCAAGAAAGACCAGCTGCTGTTCACGCTCGACCGGCGCGAATTCGAGGCGAAGCTGGCGCAGGCCAAGGCCGAGCTCGAAATTGCAATGGCGCGCCTCGGCAAGGCGGAAACCGACGAACGGCGCCTGAAGCCCCTGGCCGAACGGCGCGCGGTGCCCCAGCAGGACTACGACAACGCGGCCGCGAATCTGCTTTCCGCGCAGGCGGCTGTTTCCTCGGCCAAGTCCGGTGTCGTCGCAGCAGAACTCGACCTGAGCTACACCTCGATCAAATCGCCGATCAGGGGCCTGATCGGCAAGCGTTTGGTGGCACCGGGCAACCTGGTCGGCAAGGGCGAGGCCACGCTGCTCGATACCGTGTCGAGCATCGACCCCATTCGCGTCAACACGACCATCAGCGAAGCGGAGTACCTGCGCTTCTTCGCCCAGAGGAAGGAACGCGGGAACGACTCGTCGGCGCTCGAGCTGATCCTCGCCGACGGCAGCGTGTTTCCACACAAGGGCAAGGTCGTCATCGTTGACCGGGCGGTGGACCAGAAAACCGGCACGCTGAACTTCGCCGCCGAGTTTCCGAACCCCGAAGGACAACTGCGCCCCGGGCAGTTCGGTCGCGTGCGCGCGGTGGTCGAGATGGCCAAGGACGCCATCCTGATTCCGAAGCGAGCGGTGCAGGAGATCCAGGGCATGAAGAGCGTGCTCGTGGTCGGTGCTGACAACATGGTCGCGCTGCGCACGATTCAGCCGGGCGAAACGGTCGGCGACCTGCTCATCGTTCGCGACGGCCTCAAGCCCGGTGAGCGGGTGATCGTCGACGGCATCCAGAAGGCTCGTCCGGGCTCGAAGGTCAATCCGACTGCAGCTGCCAGCGGTCACGCCCGCGCAAACGTCGGGCGCGCCGGGCAAAGGCCCGCCCGCCGCGCCGCAGCCCGCCGCCAAGGCCGGGGGGAAGTAGTCCATGGCCAACTTTTTCATCCGCCGGCCGATCGTCGCGATCGTCATCGCGATCCTGACCGTGATGCTCGGTCTGGTCACGATCAGCGGGCTGTCGGTCGAGCAGTATCCGTTCCTCGCGCCGCCGAACATCCGCGTGACCGCGAACTACCCGGGCGCGTCGGCCGAGGCGGTCGAGCAATCAGTGGCGACCCCCATCGAGCAGGAGGTCAACGGCGTCGACCGGCTGATCTACATGAAGTCGTCCAACACCAGCGACGGCCGCATGCAGCTCGACGTCAACTTCGAAGTCGGCACCGACCAGGACACGGCCAACGTCCTGACGCAGAACCGCGTCTCGGCGGCACAGGCGCGCCTGCCAGTCGAGGTCACGCAGCAGGGGGTGACCGTCAAGAAGCAGAGCCCCAGCATCCTGATGGTGATCTCGATCTACTCGCCGTCGGACGCGTATGACGCCAACTTCCTGATCAACTACGCCGGTATCAATCTGCGCGACCAGCTGCTGCGGATTCCGGGCATCGCGCAGGTGGATCTGTTCGGGGGCACCGATTACGGCATGCGGATCTGGTTCCGACCCGACCGCCTCGCCAAGCTTGGCCTGACTCCGGCAGACGTGATCAACGCGATCAAGGAGCAGAACCTGCAGGCGCCCACCGGCAAGGTCGGCGCCGCGCCGACGCCGGCAGACCAGCAGTTCACGAACACGGTGAGCGCGCCCGGCCGACTCGTCACGCCGGAGGAGTTCGAGAACATCATCGTCCGGCAGAGTGAAACCGGCGCGGTGGTCCGCATCAAGGACATCGGCCGCGCCGAACTCGGCTCCCAGGACTACAACTCCTTCGGGCGGCTGAACGGCAAGCCGGCCGGTGCGATGGCGGTCTACCTGCTGCCCGGCGCCAACCAGCTCGCTGCCGCCGAGACGATCTACGCGACGATGGAAAAGGCGAAGGCCATTTTCCCGCCCGGCATGGACTACAAGATCGTCTACGACACCACGCCGGCCGTGGAGGCGTCGATCGAAAGCATCGTGCATACGTTCGTCGAGGCGCTGATCCTGGTGACGCTGGTGGTCTTCATCTTCCTGCAGAACATCCGCGCAACGATCATCCCGTTGATCACGATCCCGGTGTCGCTGATCGGCACCTTCATCTTCTTCCCGTTACTCGGGTTCTCGGTCAACACGCTGTCGATGTTCGGCCTGGTGCTGGCCATCGGCATCGTGGTGGACGACGCGATCGTCGTCGTCGAGGCGGTGATCCACCACCTCGAGCACGGCATGAGCCCCAAGGAGGCGACGATCAAGGCGATGAAAGAAGTGACGGCGCCGGTCATCGGCATCGCGCTCATCCTCTCAGCCGTGTTCGTCCCTGTCGCCATGCTCGGCGGACTGGTCGGCAGCATGTACAAGCAGTTCGCGCTGACCATCGCGATCTCGGTGCTGCTGTCGGCCTTCAACGCGCTGTCGCTGACGCCCGCGCTGTGCGCGATGATGCTGAAGTCCCCGAGGCCGATGCGCGGCCCGTTGGGGATCTTCTTCAAGGGGTTCAACAAGGCGTTTGACGTCGGCACCAAGGGTTATGTGAACGTGTCGCGCCTGCTCGTACGCCGTTCACTGCTGACCATTGGGATTGTTGTGGCAGTGGCGCTCGGGGCGAGTCTTTTCGCACGCGTGCTGCCGGCCGGCTTCATCCCGGACGAGGACCAGGGCATCTTTGGCGTCAATGTCCAGCTGCCGGCCGGGGCGTCGCTGGAGCGCACCAGCCTCGTGCTGAAGAAAATCGAGGACATCCTGGCCAAGACCGACGGACTCGACTCCTACCAGACTGTCGGTGGCTACGGCGCAGTGACCAGCACCTTCCAGCCGAACTACGGCACCATCTTCGTGCGCATGAAGCCATGGGCGGATCGCAAGACCGCGGCGCTGCACGTGAACGGCATCATGGGCGGACTGCGGCCGCAGTTCGCGGCGATTCCCGAAGCCGTCATCTTCCCCTTCAACATCCCGACTTTGTCCGGATTCGGAGCCGCATCGGGCTTCAACTTCTTGCTGCAGGACCGCAGCGGCTCGCTGACGATCGAGCAGCTCGGCGAACAGTCGCAGAAGTTCCTCACTGCCGCGCGGCAGCGACCGGAGCTCGGCACCGTATTCACCTCGTTCGACCCGACCTACCCGCAGGTCAGGGTCGATCTCGACCGCGAAAAGGCGCGCACGCTGGGCGTGCCGGTCAACGAGGTGTTTCAGGCCCTTTCGACCACGCTGGGCGGCTCCTACGTCAATGACTTCAACCGCTTCGGGCGGCTGTATCGCGTCTACGTGCAGTCCGACGCGACGCAGCGGCTGAAGGCGGAGGACATCGGCAAGATCTACGTCCGCTCGAAGACGACCAACGAGATGGTGCCGCTCGCCACGCTGGTCACCATTAGCGACATCAGCGGTGCCGAGCTGACGACCCGCTTCAACCTGCAGCGCTCGGTCGAGATCCAGGGCTCCGCCGCGCCCGGCTACACCTCCGGACAGGCGCTCGCGGCGCTGGAACAGGTCTTCGCCGAAACGATGCCCTCGGAGATGGGCTTCGCTTTCTCGTCGATGTCCTACCAGGAGAAGATCGCCCCGGCCGCGGCGCCGACCTTCATCATGGCGATCGTCTGCGTGTTCCTGCTGCTGGCGGCGCTGTACGAGAGCTGGCGGCTGCCGTGGGCGGTGCTGCTCGGCTCGCCGCTGGTCGTGCTGGGCGCGTTCTTCGGCGTCTGGCTGATGGGCTTCGACAACAACGTATACGTGCAGATCGGCCTCGTGATGCTGATCGGCCTCGCGGCGAAGAACGCGATCCTGATCGTCGAGTTTGCCAAGGCCAAGCACGAAGAAGGCTCTTCGCTCGAGGAGGCGGCGCTGGAGTCGGCGCGGCTGCGTTTCCGGCCGATTTTGATGACCGCGTTCGCCTTCATCCTCGGCGTCGTGCCGCTGATGCTGGCCACCGGCGCCGGCGCCGGCGCGCAGAACGTGATGGGCACCGGTGTCTTCTGGGGCATGCTGGTCGCGACCGCGCTGGGCGTCTTCATCATTCCGGGCAACTACACGTTCGTCGAAGGACTGGGGCGCCGAGGCAAGAAGCAGCCAGCGGTGCCGCCCGTCGCCCCGAAAGAACAGGGAGCCGAGTGAATGAGCACAAGACACGCTCTGCTGGCCTGCGCGGCCGCGATCATTGCCACCGGCTGCACGGTCGGTCCCGACTACCAGCGACCGGGCGTTTCCGTGCCGCCGGGCTATCGCGCGGCCGACGCGCTGCCGACCGCCGCCAGTGCACCCACGTTCGGCGATCTGGCGTGGGCCAGCGTCTTTCAAGATCCGGATCTGCAGGCACTGATCCGCACCGCACTGTTGCAGAACTACGATGTCCGCGTGGCGGCGTCGCGCATCCTGCAGGCGCAGAGTCAGGTGACGATTGCGCGTTCGCCGATGTTCCCGACGGTGGACGGCAGCGTCACCGGCCCCTACAACTCCTACACGGGCTCGGAGCGACCGTCGCCGGACAGCGTGTTCCAGCCTCAGGCCGGTTTCGGCGTCGGCTGGGAACTGGATTTCTGGGGCCGTTACCGTCGGAGCTCAGAAGCCGCCCAGGCCGAACTGCTGGCCACGGAGGACGCGCAATACGCGGTGATTGCCACGCTTGTGTCCGATGTCGCCCGCGCTTATCTCACCCTTCGAGCCCTTGACCTCACGCTCGAAATCTCGAAACGTACGGTCACCTCCCGCAAACAGTCGCTCGATCTGGTGCAGGCCCGGCTGGACGGCGGCGTCGCGGGCATACTCGACCTGCGCCAGGCCGAGACACTGCTGTACACGGCAACGAAGACGATTCCCGAGGTCGAGCGCCAGATCGAGCAGACAGAAAACTTCATCAACATCCTGCTGGGCCAGAACCCGGGACCCGTCAAGCGCGGTCGCCCGCTCGACCAGCAGATTGCCGCGCCTTCACTGCCGCCGGGATTACCCACCGAACTGCTGACGCGGCGACCGGACATCCGCGCCGCCGAGCAGCAACTCGTCGCCGCCAACGCCCAGATCGGCGTCGCCAAGTCGCTGCTGTATCCGCAGGTCACGATCTCCGGCTTCGCCGGCGCCGGAAGTTCGACCATCAGCGGCGCGAATTTCGGTCCGTACGGCGTGTTCAGTGCGCTGCCCGCCATCACGCTGCCGATCTTCAACGCGGGGCGCCTGCGGGCCAATGTCGACTTCAACGAAGCCCGTGCCCAGGAGGTGGCCCTGCTGTATCAGCAGACGCTGCTGCAGGCGTTCCGAGAAGTCTCGGATGCACTCATTGATGTCCGCAAACGGCAGGAGTTCCGCTTGCAGCAGGAATTGCTCGTCAAAGCACTGCTGGATGCGAGTGAGATTGCGAAGCTGAGATACGAAGGTGGGGTGGCCAGTTACCTCGAGGTGCTGGATACCGAGCGGCAACTGTTCGATGCCGAGCGCGACCTCGTCGTGGCGCGTCGCGACGAGTCGGTCAGCGTGGTCCAGCTTTACAAGGCGCTCGGCGGCGGATGGCAGGTGGAACCGGCCACGGTCGCTGCGTCCGTAGCTCCTCCATCCGCAGCCGGGACCGCAAGCACGCAATGAAGTCCGGCCGGACCGGGAGACGACGCAGTGCCGTGCTCGGCCTGGTGTTCGCTTGCCTGGCGGTCGCCGCAGGTCCGGCAGCGGCGGACTTCGGAACCAAAGGCGGCGCGGAACCCGCGAACATCGAGGAGTTCGCCTCCGTCCTTCGGCAGGACCCCTACGACCTCGAACTCCTGATCAGCTACGGCACCTCGAACGGGGGCTCCGCCGGGCACCTGGCACTGGCGATCCGCGGTCCCGATACCGAGGTCGAGACCGTGTACTCGGCCAATTTCTACGCCGACCGATCGCGCAAGCATGCGAAGGGCCGTTACACGGCCGACCTGATGGTCTCGATACCCAAGTCGGAATATCTATTCAAGACGACCTCGTCGCTAGGCGACACCGCGTCTTTCGGCCTGGACTTCGGCGAGATCTACAAGCGATCGGTCATCGGCGTGCGGGTCTACGGCGTCGCGGAACCTGAGAAACAGGCGGTCGCCGGCTTCATGAAGCACCTCAACGACGACTATCACAAGCGGGCACGAAACACCGAGTACCACGACCGCGAGGTCAAGTACGACTATCTGCGGCTGAATTGCGCCAAGACGATCGGCTCTGCATTCCGGTACGGCGCTGGATATGCGGAGCTCGATGTCACAAGCGCGCCGATTCTTTCCGGGCGTCGCATCGTCGCCGCGGCTAATGCCAACATCCCGACCGAAATGGCGATGAAATTGCTGGAGCAATGGAACGCGCGCGGATACCGGCTGGATGCGGTTCTGTACAAGAAGTACCCAGGCTCGACCTACATCGATCCGCACGATGAGCCCAAGGTCGCCTTCAAGGACCTGCCCAACCGGTTTCCGTCGGTGCTGTCCCGGGATTTCCGCAGCGAGCAGGGCGAGTACGAAGACCCGGACAACCTCTTCGTGATGTACGTCCTGTACAACCTTGCGAAGTACAGTGTTCAGGTGAACGAGCAGACGAAGTTGCTCGAGGTCGCACGGATGAAGACGCCACTGGCGTATTCGGAGGCGGTTCAGCTCGCGGCTGAAGCCGCCCGCTCGGACAGCGAGGCTTACGGGCGCCGGGTCGACTTCCGCCCCATGGGCACCCGGATCGGAGAGCAGTGACGGGGACCGGCGCCGGCCTTCAGGCCCCATCAAGATGAGAGCTTCACAATACCGACAGACAGAGAAGAGCTGACAGGGAGATCGCGATGGCAAAGAAGAACGCGAACCGGAAGGTTCCGGCTCGTACCACCGGGCCTGGCAAGAGCCCGGCGAAGGGAAAGGACAAGAAAGACGCCGTGGTCCCGTCGGCTGTCGCCGCGGGCAATGACCGGTTATCCAGCAAGGACTACGAGCGCGAACTGAAGAAGCTGCACGTCGAACTGGTGAAGCTGCAGGAATGGGTCAAGGAGAAGGGACTGAAGGTCTGCATCGTCTTCGAAGGCCGCGATGGCGCCGGCAAGGGCGGCACCATCAAGGCGCTCACCGAGCGCGTCAGCCCGCGTGTGTTTCGCGTCATCGCCCTGCCCTCGCCGACGGAGCGCGAGAAGACGCAGATGTACGGGCAGCGCTACCTGCCTCACCTGCCGGCGGCCGGCGAGATCGTGATCTGGGATCGCAGCTGGTACAACCGCGCCGGCGTCGAGCGTGTCATGGGCTTCTGCACCGAGGAACAGGCACAGGGTTTCCTGCAAACCATTCCGCTCTTCGAACAGCTGATGATCAAGTCCGGGATCATCCTGCTCAAATACTGGCTGGAAGTGAGTCCCGAGGAGCAGACACGGCGCCTCACCTCGCGCATCGACGACGGCCGCAAGATCTGGAAGCTCTCGCCGATGGACATCAAGTCCTACGACCGCTGGGACGATTACACGCGCGCCCGCGACGAGATGTTCAAGGCAACCGACACGGGAACGGCGCCCTGGTACGTCGCCCGCTCGGAAGACAAGAAGCGCGTGCGGCTCAACGTGATCAGCCACATTCTCAAGCAGGTGCCATACAAGGAGCCCAAGCGGGAGAAGGTCAAGCTGCCCAAGCGCAAGATCGGCAAGTACAAGGCGATCGACTATCCGTTCAAGTTCGTGCCGGAGCGGTTCTGAAGCGCGCTGACCGGGCGCCCTTGCGCGCGCGTCGCGCTGCGATGGCCGCTGCGACGCCGATGATCCTCCCGAGTGACGCAGATTCCACCGGACCCCTTCCAGACAGCGTGAGGCACTGAAGTGAACGTCGAGCCCCTGCCCTCAGCGGCAAAGCGCGAACCGCTGCTGAGTCCGGTGGATCGCGTGTCGGAGATGCTGTTCGGTCTGTTCATGGCGCTCACGTTCGTCGGCGCCATATCAGTGACCGAGTCAGGGCGCGAGGACATCCGCGCATTGCTTGCCGCTGCTATCGGCTGCAACCTCGCCTGGGGCCTTGTCGATGCGGTCATGTACCTGGTGCGCACCGTCGCCGAACGCGGCCGGCTAGTCACGCTGGTCAAAGCAGTGCGAACCGCCCCGGACGCCGCAGCGGGACGGACGTTGATCCAGAGTTCGTTGTCGAAAATCGCCGCCGGACTCGTCTCGGAAACCGAGGTCGAGGCGATCCGCGCGCGCGTCCTCGCGTTGGCGTCGGTACCGGCGCGACCGAAGCTGAAGTTCGACGACTACCTGGCCGCGCTGGCGGTATTCCTCTGGGTGGTGGTCGCGACGTTTCCAGTGGTCCTGCCCTTCGTGCTGATCGACGACGTCGGCAGCGCGAAGAATGTCTCGCGCGTGATCGCACTCACAATGCTGTTTTTCGGCGGCCTCGCTCTCGGCCGATACGCCGGTTACGGCAGCTGGAAAGTCGGCCTGATGATGGCCGGGTTGGGCACGGCGATCGTCGCCGCAGTGATAGCGCTCGGCGGATGAGGACTGCACGGCTCGCCATGCTGGTGCTCGCCGTGGCTGCCGTTACGGCGGCCCGCGCTGACGAAGTGGCCGGCACGCGGCCGCCGCGCCTCGCCACCAGAGCGGCCGGCGTGGGAGTTCGGCGTCACCGCGTATCCCACGTTCGTCCGTGGTGGCGAGAACTACACCTCGGCGATCGCGGTCGCTGACCGCGGCCCGTTGCACCTCGAGGCGCGCTACAGCTACGAATCGATCGGCGCCCGCTCCGTATTCGTCGGCTGGACGTTTTCCGGCGGAGAGGGCTTCACCTGGGAACTGACGCCATTGCTGGGCGGCGTCTGGGGCGACACCCGCGGATTCGTGCCCGGCCTGGAAGCGAGCCTCGGCTGGAAGTCGCTCGACTTCTACCTTGAAGGTGAATACGTGCGCAGCAGTGTCGACGTGAGGGACAGCTACCTCTATGCATGGAGCGAGCTTGGCTACAGCCCGTTCGAGTGGCTGCGGCTTGGCGTGGCTGGCCAGCGCACCAACGCCTACGACAGCGACCGCGACATCCAGCGCGGGCCCTTCGTGCAGTTCAAATGGCGCCGCGTGACGGTCGGCGGGTACTGGTTCAATCCGGGATCGAGCGAGCAGATCGTCGTCAGCATGATCGGCGTGACCTTCTGAGATGGACCCTCGCCCTTACTGTTGGGAGCCCGTCCAATGACCCACGGCACTGTCGTCAAGACCGCCGCCGATACGGGCGGCCCGGGCCTGCGCTTCGACATCGTCGCCGGACTGACGGCCGCTGCCGTCGTGCTGCCGAAGGCGATGGCCTACGCCACCGTGGCCGGACTTCCGGTCGAGGTCGGCCTGTACACCGCGTTCATCCCGATGGTGATCTACGCGTTGCTGGGAACCTCGCGCGTGCTCAGCGTCAGTTCGACCACCACGCTGGCGATCCTGGCCGGCACCCAGCTCGGGCTCACGGTGCCGGACGGCGACCCCGCGAAACTCATCACGGCGACCGCCACGCTGACCGCGCTGGTGGGCGTGATGCTGCTCGCCGCAAGGCTGCTGCGGCTGGGTTTCGTCGCTAACTTCATCTCCGCGCCGGTGCTGACCGGCTTCAAGGCCGGCATCGGCCTCGTCATCGTGCTCGACCAAGTTCCGAAGCTGCTCGGGATCCACATCACCAAGCAGGGTTTCTTTCTCGATGTCCTCAGCGTCGCACAGCATCTGCCACAGACCTCGATGATCACGCTGGCAGTCGCCATCGCCACCTTCGTCGTGCTGATCGGCATGGAGCGCCTGTGGCCGCACTCTCCGGCGCCGCTGGTCGCCGTCGCGGGCGGCATCGCCGCAGCCTGGTTCTTCGGGCTGAAAGCGATGGGTGTTTCGATTGTCGGCAACATTCCTCAGGGCCTGCCGTCGATCACCCTGCCTGACCTCGCGCTCGTCGCCGAACTTGCGCCCGCAGCGCTGGGCATGGCGCTGATGAGCTTCACCGAAACGATTGCTGCCGGCCGCGCGTTTGCGCGCCCGACCGATCCGCCGATCAACGCCAACCGTGAGCTCGTGGCCACCGGCGCGGCGAATCTCGGTGGCGCCCTTCTCGGAGGGATGCCAGCCGGTGGCGGCACCTCGCAAACCGCCGTCGTGCGCTCCGCGGGCGGACAATCGCAGAAGGCCTCACTGGTTACCGGCGCCACGGCGCTCGCCACCATGCTGCTGCTGGCACCGATCCTCGGTCTGCTGCCGAACGCGACCCTGGCGGCGCTCGTCATCGTCTATTCGGTAGGCCTGATCCAGCCGGCCGAGTTCCGCGCGATCCGCAGCGTGCGCACGATGGAGTTCCGCTGGGCACTGATCGCGTGTCTCGGCGTGCTGGTCTTCGGCACATTGAAGGGCATCGTCATCGCGATCATCGTGTCGATGATCGGCCTGGCCAGCCAGACAGCGCATCCGCGCGTCTCGGTCATTGGCCGCAAGCGCGGGGCGGACGTGCTGCGCCCGCTCTCCCCCGACCACCCGGACGATGAGACTTTCGAAGGCCTGCTGATCCTGCGGCCGGAGGGGCGCCTGTTCTTCGGCAACGCCCAGGACGTCGGGGATCAGATGCAGGCACTGGTCGCCCAGCATCAGCCGCGCGTAGTGGCGCTCGACATGAGCCGCGTCCCCGACCTGGAGTACTCGGCACTGCAGGCAGTGGTCGCAGGCGAGAAGCGTGTCAGCGAGCGCGGCATCACCCTTTGGCTGGTCGGCCTGAACCCCGGCGTACTCGAAATGGTCAGACACTCAGGGCTGGCCGATCGACTCGGGCGCGAGCGCATGCTGTTCAACGCGCGCGCCGCGATTGAGCGCTATAAGGAATTGCAGGCGACACCCGGTACTGAGGCTGCGGCGTGAGCACGAATCGAGCGCTCCGCACTTAAGCGTCGGGTTGACGCTGTTTTATACCGAATTCACCACCCGATCAGGAGGAAACCATGTCCACGCTTTGGCTCCAGAATGTCCCGAAAGAAGCCACTGACGACGAGCTGCGTGCGCTGGCCAAGAAGTACGCGCCCGATCTCGAATGCCTCACCCTCAACCGGGAAGAAGGCGACGGCTCGCGGCCAGTGGCGTTCATGACGTTCAAGGGCGGCGAGTTCGGTTCGGTGGAGCGCCTGGCCGAGCGACTGAATGGGATGTACTGGAAAGAGCGCACTTTGCGCTGTACGACGGCGATGTGAGCGCGTAGCGGCTTCGGCATGCCAGCGTTCAGCCATCACTGGTCGCAGCCATCCTGGCCAGGACCCGCCGCAACGCGGACAAAGTTCTGCCTGGCTGAAAGCCCCGAAACCAGCCACTGGCCGAACCCATCTTCGTCGCGCGAATTAAGGACACGGCGCGCAACGGCGCGACTATGATGATTTCCCCGGGGCACAACGAATTTGTCCTGCGCCTCTGACTTCTGAAAGGAGCTCAAATCATGGCCAAGAAGAAAGCCGAGTCCGGCGTCTATCGCGTCACTGAGATCATTGGCACCAGCCCGATTTCGTGGGAGGCTGCGGCGAAGAACGCCGTCGAGACGGCAGCCAAGTCACTGCGCGACCTTCGCGTCGCCGAAGTCAGCAAACTCGACCTGAAAATGGAGGGCGGTAAGGTCGTGGCTTACCGCGCACGGGTGTCCCTGTCCTTCAAGTACGACGCCTGATCAGCCGCGGCAAAGTGTTGGGGGCGATGCGAAGGAGTTCCTCATGAATCTGCGCACCGTGCTGATCATCGTGGTGCTGGCGATATTTGCGGGGTTTGTCGCCCTCAACTGGAGCGTGATCACCGCGCCGACCACACTCTCCTTCGGGTTCTGGACGGCGCAGGCGCCCCTCGGTCTGCTGCTACTCGGCTTCACCATACTGATTGCGGCGATGTTTCTCTTCCTGCTCGTCATCCAGCAGGCGACGGTGCTGGTCGAGACCCGGCGTGCAGCCAAGGAGTTGACGGCGCAGCGGGCACTGGCCGATCAAGCTGAAGCGTCGCGCTTCACTGCGCTGGGCGAACGCCTGGACCAGGAGTTGCGACGCGTTGAGGCGCAGGCTGCAACCCGGCAGGACGCACTGGTACAGCGCCTTGATGGACTGGAGCAGTCGCTGCGCGCGCACGTCGATCAGGCCAGCAATTCACTGGCGGCATTCATCGGCGAACTTGACGATCGCGTCGAACGGATCGAGGCTGCGCGGGGCCTTCCTCCACCCTCGGCCTGAAACCAAGCACCGTCTACGCTGGCAGCGGCCGCTCCAAGGCGGCCGCGCACAGCTCAACCGCGATCGCCGGCGATGTAGTGCTCGAGTTGCTCGATGATGAACTGCTGCTCGGAGATGATGTCCTTCACGAGGTCGCCGATCGAAACCAGGCCGATCAGCTTGCCCTTGTCCAGCACGGGCAGGTGGCGCACGCGGCTCTCGGTCATGATCGCCATGCACTCCTCGGTAGTCTGCTGCGGACCGACGCAGAGCACCTCCGTGGTCATGATGGCGGACACCGGCGTCTCCTTCGAAGTGCGGCCGGCCAGCGCGATCTTCCGCGCGTAGTCGCGCTCGGTGATGATGCCGAGGATCTTTTCTCCTTCCATCACCAGCAGGCCGCCGATGCCATGTTCGGCCATCTTGCTGACCGCGTCGTACACGGTGTCATTCGGACCGATCGAGTGAACCGTGTTACTCGGCTTTCCCCTCAGGATCTGCGCGACACCTTTCATGGGACATCCTCCCTGGAGTGACCGGGCGGGCTTTCCTGGGGTTGCAGCGAATGCAGCCGGGCGAGCTGACTGCGGAGCTGCGCGGGCGCGGCGGCCGGCAACTGGCAGGCTCCATGCTGGCACAGGTAGGCATGCTCGGCATCGCGTCCAACCGTGAGCGGAACGGCATCGGGCGCCGCGCTGACGAAAGTCGCCAGAGGGACAAAGTCGGTACGCACGGCAGAAAGCGGACCATTGCCGGCCGGCAGCAGCAGCTCCGCCCCGTGCTCGCTCAGAAGCTGCACCAGCAGCATCGACGGCACTGCGGCCGGGGCCGCCTCGAGCAGTGCGCCCTGCCTCTCGATCGACGCCTGCACGATGTCGGCCCAGTCACCGCGGTCGTACGTGCCGGCCAGCCGCACCAGCAGTTCGCACGCGGCGGCCGTGGCGGACGGCACCGCGCCGTCGTAGAGATCGCGCGCGCGCAGCGGCAGGTGGCCAGGCGCGCCGTCGTAGAAACCTTCGCCCTCGACATGGAACTGCTCGACCATGTGCTCGGCCAGGTCGTATGCGGATTTCAGCCACTGAAGTTCGCCGGTCGCTGCGTGCAGTTCAAGCAGGCCCAGACCGACCTGCGCGTGATCGGCAAGATAACTCTCGGCACGCAACGTGCCGTCGCGCCAGGCGTGGCGCAGCCGGCCTTCACTCACCATCGTGTTCAGAAGAAAACTCGCAAGGTTGCGTGCGGTCTCGATGAAATCGGCACGGCCGAGCAGGCGGCCCGCTTCTGAACACGCACGCAGCGCCATGCCGTTCCAGTCCGCGAGCACCTTGTCGTCAGTGATCGGCCAGATGCGCTGCGAGCGGACCGCGTACAGCCGCTCCCGCACCGACTGCTCCCACTGCCGCCATGAGTCGGCATCGAGCCCGAGCGCCGACTGCACCGAGTCCGGATCGCGCCGCTCCAGCACATTGAGCCCGTGCTCCCAGTTACCGAGTTCGGTCACACCGTACAGCTGCGCGGCGGGGTCGGCGTCCACACCGAGGACCGTGCCGAACTCGGCGGCCGTCCAGACGTAGAACTTGCCTTCGATACCCTCGGAATCGGCGTCCTGCGCGGAGCCGAACGCGGCCGGCGCCGCGGCCGGATGCATCTCGCGGCGCAGCCACGCGAGCGTGTCTTCGACGACGAAGCGCAGGCGCTCGTCACCCGTGAGCCGGTACGCACCGGCGTAAAGGCGCGCGAGCTGCGCGTTGTCGTACAGCATCTTCTCGAAATGCGGCACATGCCAGCGCTGGTCGGTCGAATAGCGCGCGAAACCGCCGCCGACATGGTCGAGCATTCCACCGGCGGCCATCTGCTGCAACGTGCTGACCAGCATCGTGCGCGCGCGATCGTCGCCGGTCGCGGCCAGCGTCAGCAGGTACTGCAGCAGCGGCGCTTGCGGAAACTTCGGAGCGGAACCGAAGCCGCCATGCGCTTCATCGAAGCTGCGCGCCAGCTGCGCCACCGCCCGATCGTGCAGCCGTCCCGACGGCCGGTGTGCTGCCGGGACCGTGCCATCGCGGACGTGCGTGAGCACCGATTCAGCCTGCTCTTCGATCTCCGAGCGGCGGGTCGTCCATGCTTCACTGACCGCGGCGAGAACTTCGGAGAAGCTCAGCAAACCGTGACGCCGGGTCGGCGGGAAGTAGGAGCCGCCGAAGAAGGGTTTCAGCTGTGGCGTCAGGAACATGTTCATCGGCCAGCCGCCGCGCCCCGTCATTGCCTGCAGCGCGCTCATGTAGACGTGGTCGACATCAGGCAGTTCCTCGCGATCGACCTTGATCGCGACGAAGCCGGCGCCGAGCTGGCGCGCGATCGCCTCGTCCTCGAAGCTCTCGCGCTCCATCACGTGACACCAATGACAGGTCGCGTAGCCGACCGACAACAGGATCGGCTTGTCTTCGGCGCGCGCCTTCGCAAACGCCTCGTCGCCCCACGGATACCAGTCGACCGGGTTCCCCGCGTGCTGCAGCAGGTAGGGGCTGGTCTCGCGGGCAAGGCGATTGGTCGGGCGAGTCGCGGGCGCGTCCATAAGCTATCGGAGCCTACGCCAGGGCAGCGCGCTGCGCGAGACTGATCCCCGCCCCTGCCTCGTGGGTTACCCCGGGATCAGAACGGCACAGGCGGTCCGCGCCAGCCTTCATCCCGTGGCTGGGCGCGGGTCAGGGCCTGCGCGGCTTCCAGCCACCCTTCGCAAGCATTGCGGCCCGGTCGACGTCGCAGAATATTCAACAGCCCCTTGCACTTTGCGTAGAAGTTGAAGAACCGCAGCACGTTCTGCCGCTCGGCGTCGCTCGGCGGGTAAGTGCTGCAGACGAGCTTGTCGTCCGACATGCCGCGGTCCGTCAGCGTGACCGCCCCCCAGGCCTTGACGCGCAACAGGATCCCGACTCGCAGGCGCGGCCCCAGTACCAGCGCATCCAGCAGATCGCCCTCGAGTCCGACGAAGTTCGGCACCGAACCGTAGTTGAACGGACACGGCAAGGGCGAGACAAAATCAACGTGGCCCGTGGACCCGCGCTTGATGAAGGAGCCCTTCGGAATTTCGATGACGACTTCGACTTCGGGCGCGGCGGAAGCCTCGTCGGCAGCAAGTCCAATCGGGGTCGCGACGTTCACGCGGAAAGCCTACGCCAGCCGAGGCGACGCAAGGAAGGCCGAGACTGATGCCCTGGGCCCCTGCGACTCGACCTATCAGCCGACCAACTGCAAGCGACAGAGGCGCACTGCCCGATCCTCCGGATCAGGCGCGATGCTGAATCCGAGCCGCTTGGCCAGTCGCAGCATCGACTGGTTCTCGGCCAGGACAAAGCCTTCCATCACCTTCAGGCCGCGGCCCCTGGCGGCGTCGATCAGCGTCCTCATCAGCGCGGTTGCGAGCCCGGCACCGCCAAAGGCGGAGTCGACATTGATCGCGAATTCGCAGCTGCCCGGATCGCTTCTTTCGATGATCGCAATCGCGCTTCCCACGATGTCGATGCCGTCGGCAGCCGGAATGGTTGCCACCAGACTGATCCCGCCTTCGGGGAATGTGGCCAGGGTCTTGCGCAGGCGTTCGAGGTTCGGTTCGCGCACGACTCGCATGAAGCGCATGTAGCGCGCGTCGTCGCTGGCGCGGTCGAAGACCTGCAAGAGTTCCGCTTCATCCGTCGGATGCATCGCACGAACGTGAACGGCGCGGCCATCGCGCAGCGTGATGTCGGATTCCGGAATGCTTGTATTCATCGTGGAACGTCACAGTGAAGAGGAGGCTGCATCGTAGACGGACCGAGCACCGAGTGATCTTCATCCCATCACGAAACGCGATGACCGTGCGCTGACCAGCTTGAGCAGCGTCATGATGGCTACTGTCACCAGGATGACAATTCCTGCATACCCGGTCCGGAATGCCGACCGCGCTGTGGAATTCCGGCCCGACCTATTCACGAGGAACGGAGGAATTCATGACAACCGCGGTCAACCCCGGCAGCCTGCCGGTCACTGCACCATCGGCACTCGCCGCCAAGAAAGGCGGACACGCCTTCCCCTGGAAGGCACTGGCGCCGATCGCTGTTGCACTGATCATTGCAGCGTTCCCCGCTCCGGAAGGTCTGGCACAACACGCCTGGTACTTCTTTGCCATCTTTGCCGGCGTCATCGTCGGGCTGATGCTTGAGCCGCTGCCGGGTGCGGCGATCGGCCTGATCGGCGTGGCGCTGGTCACCGTCCTTGCGCCGTACGTCCTGTTCGGGCCTGCGGACCTCGCCAAGGCCGGCTTCAAGCCCGCCAGTGCGGGTCTGAGCTGGGCGCTGTCGGGGTTCTCGAACTCGACGGTCTGGCTGATCTTCGCCGCGTTCATGTTTGCGCTCGGCTACGAGAAGACCGGGCTGGGACGGCGCATTTCGCTGGGCCTCGTCAAAGTCATGGGGCGCCGCACGCTGACGCTGGGCTATGCGGTAGCGTTCGCGGACCTGCTGCTGGCGCCTTTCACACCATCGAACACCGCGCGCAGCGGTGGCACGGTGTTCCCGGTGATCCGCAACCTGCCGGCGTTGTATGACAGCAAGCCCAACGATCCTTCTTCACGCCGTATCGGTGGCTACCTGATGTGGACCGCGATCGCGGTCACGTGCGTGACAAGTTCGATGTTCATCACCGCGCTAGCGCCAAACCTGCTGGCGATCGAACTGATCAGCAAGACGGCCAAGGTGTCGTTCAGCTGGACCGAGTGGTTCATGGCGTTCGCGCCGGTCGGCATCCTGCTGCTGCTGGCGATCCCGCTGCTGACCTACGTGCTGTACCCGCCGACCGTCAAGAGCGGCGACGAGGTGCCGAACTGGGCGGCCAGCGAACTCAAGAAGATGGGTGGCCTCACGACCCGCGAAGTGGGCCTCGCCGCGCTCGTGCTCCTGGCGCTGTCACTGTGGATCTTCGGCGGTGCCTTCATCAACGCCACGACCGTGGCCATCGCGATCATCGCGATGATGGTCATCGGCCGGGTCGTCACCTGGGACGACATCCTGTCCAACAAGTCGGCGTGGAACACGCTGGTGTGGTTTGCCACGCTGGTCGCACTGGCCGACGGGCTGGCCCGGGTCGGCTTCGTCAAGTGGTTCGCCGAGACGATCGGTGCGCAGATGAGCGGTGTGTCGCCGACGATGGCGATGCTGGTGCTGGTGGCGGTGTTCTTCTTCACGCACTACCTGTTCGCCAGCATCACCGCGCACGTCACGGCGATGCTGCCGGTCATGCTCGCCGTCGGACTTGGCATTCCCGAAATGCCGATGGAGACCTTCGCGCTGCTGCTCGCGCTGACGCTCGGCATCATGGGCATCCTGACGCCGTACGCGACCGGCCCGAGCCCCGTGTACTACGGCAGCGGCTACATCCCGTCGAAGGACTACTGGCGCCTCGGCGCGATCTTCGGCGTGATCTTCTTCGTCGCGCTGCTGGTGATCGGCCTGCCCTGGATCGCGATGATTCGCTAGGCGCAGTGGCATCACACGAAAACGCCGACCTCCGGGTCGGCGTTTTTTGTTGCTGCTTTGCCCAGAGCGGTAGCAAACGCCGATCAACCCCGGCTGGAAGCCAGTCCGACCAGGCGGGCGATGACTATGGCCGGAAACAGGACGCCCAAAGTGGATAGGAAAGTGGCCAGCATCTTGGCGGAAGTACTCACCGCATAAATGTCTCCGAAGCCCACGGTAGTCAGTGAAGCCAGGCTGAAATAGATGAAGTGAACATAGTCGTCGTCCGTTCCACTCAGCACGACATTGCCGCCTATGGAAGCGCCGGTAGCGGCATGAATCACTTCCAGAGTCAGCGCTCCCATGAGAGCCAGCAGGAGGTAGACATTGACCGCTCCGACGATCCGGTAGGCGTTCACGATCTGGTCGCGAAACAGCAGCCGGAGGTTGATAAAAATGAATACCAACGCATTGGCAATGCCGATGACATTCTCCAGAACAAAGAATGAATACGGGTTTTCTCCGAAACGAATGAGTCGCAGCGTCAGGTGAATGCTGAACAGAATTGCGGAGACGGATATGAGCCCCACGCTGCGCGTCGAAAATATCCCTGAAAAAAACACGCTCAGCAGAAGTATGTTGAACAGCAGAACTCCGCGACCACTGATTTCCATGATTACCGGGAGCACGAATACCGCGGCAACGAGCATGATCAGCAAGGTGACGAAACTGGCATCAGCCAGCCAGTAAGACTGGAAACTTCTGATTAGATTTCGCATAACGTTTTGAATTGGAGTCGCCGGTTGCCTTCGTGTTCTGACGTATCCGCAGCCCAACTGCTGCGCCGGGTCTTGGTGATTGTCGCTTGCGATTGCTTTGGCTGCTACCGGCCGCGCTCGGCTCGCAAAGCACAAGGGGCTAGACGCGGTGCGCCCAGCCCCTCTTCCTCGTGCAGTTTGCTTCCTCGCCTAGCCGAAGAATCTGCAGCTAGACGAGAAAGTTTGCATCTCTCTTGAGAACCTGCACTGCCCCGGAACGCCACTCGTGCCGGGTCTTGAACCTGCAAACGGTCAGGTGCTGAAGATCACTTCATCAGCACGTACGTTCCCGGCGCGTCGCCCATCGCGGCGAAGTCTGCATTGCCCATTGACGGCGGCTTGGCGGGCTTGCCGGACCGCTCGGCGAGCCAGGTCTGCCATGCCGGCCACCACGAACCGTCGAGCGGCGCATTGCGCGAAAACCACTGATCCGGGTCGACATAACGGTCTGCAGACGTCTTCGTGCCGATCCGGTAGTGCCGCGGCGGCGCTTCGGCATCAGGCGGATTGACTATCCCGACGTTGTGGCCCCCGCTGGTAAGGCAGAACGTGACGTCGGCGTCGGCATACAGTTTCAGCATGTAGACGGATTTCCATGGCGCGACGTGATCGCGCTCGGTACCGACGAGGAAGATCGGCGCCCGTATGTCCGACAGCGCGATGGTTCTGCCGTCGTAGCGCATCCGGCCCGATGCCAGGTCGTTGTTCAGGTACAGGTTGCGGAGGTACTCGGTATGCATCCGGTGCGGCAGCCGTGTTGCATCGACGTTCCATGACGTCAGGTCCGTGACCTTCTGCGGCTCGGCCATCAGGTACTGGCGCACGATGCGCGACCAGATCAGGTCATTCGAGTTCAGCAGCGTGAACGCACCCGACATCTGCTTGCCGTCGAGGTAGCCCTGCTCCCACGTCAGGTCTTCGAGATACGCAAGCTGGCTGTCGTCGATGAAGATCGCCAGCTCGCCGGCCTCCGTGAAGTCCACTTCGGTGGCAAGCAAGGTCAGCGAAGCCAGGCGGTCGTCGCCGACGCCCGCCATCGCGGCAGCCAGGGCCGCCAGGAAGGTGCCGCCCAGGCAGTAGCCGACCCCATGCATCTTCTGCTTCGTGATCGACCCGGCCGCTTCAATGGCGGCACGGATGCCGAGTCGCAGGTAGTGATCAACGCCGTACTCGCGGTCGCGCGCGTCGGGATTGCGCCACGACAGCATGAACACCGTATGGCCCTTGGAGACGAGGTACTTCACCAGCGAGTTATGCGGCGACAGGTCAAGGATGTAGTACTTCAGGATCGGCGAAGGAATGATCAGCACGGGCTCGGGGTGGACCGCATCGGTCGTCGGCGTGTACTGCATCAGTTCGATCAGGTCGTTGCGCATCACGACCTTGCCCGGCGTGACGGCCACCTGCTGCCCGGGAACGAAAGCCACGCCGTCAGCGCGCGGCTTGCCCGACGCCTGCGACAGCAGGTCGGCCCACCAGTCGCTCATGCCCTGGACCAGGTTCTGGCCGCCGGTTTCCATCGTCCGCGCCAGCACCTCGGGGTTGGTCCACAGGAAGTTGGTGGGGCTCGCCACGTCGAGCGCCTGGCGCGCGGTGAACGTGACCATGCGCTCGTGATGGCGGCTGACGCCGCGGACGTGGTTGGTCGCATTCCACATCCACTGCTGCAACAGCAGGAACGACTGATGCATCAGGTTGAACGGAAACTCCTGCCAGGCCGGATTGGCGAAGCGCCGGTCCTGCGGCAAGGGTTCGATGCAGGGTGCACTGTCGCCCTGCGCGCACTCCAGGGCGTACAGCGCAAAGCGGGCCGCCTTGCGCTGCGCCTTGCTGGCCAGCTCCATCTGCTTGCCGGGCGCGGCCGCCAGATGAAAATACCAATCCGCCCAGGCGGACACCAGCGACGGCCAGGCGATGCCGCGGCTGGCTCGTGCCACCGCGGCGCGGATGGCGCGGTCGTAGTTCGCCAACGGCATCGGTTCCGCCAGGTACTGCTCGGACGGCGGCTCGATGGCTTTCTTCGGCGCGTGCGGCGGCGCGGCGTTGGAAACGAGTTTCAGCGCGGGTTGGGGCATTGCAGGCTCCCTGCCGGGGCTGCGTGCGGGCCGCGCGGATTGCTGCCGTCGCGGGCAGCCCTCTCGCTACAGGATGGGAGCTTCCGGCGGCGCCGCGTTGACGCGCCTCAAGCCGTGCCGTGTTGCCTTTGCAGTGGCCCCGCCCTCCGTCCAATGCCGGTGCGGCGCGCCTCGCTCAACCGCGCGTCGCGCATGGATCACGGGCGCGTCCGTGACTTCGGCGTCGCCTATGATCGGACCGCGTGCGTACTGCGCCCGACGTGGCGCGTGCGGGAAAAGGAAGCTTGTCATGCCGGATTCGATCGACAACGAGGTTCTGCAGCGGTATCCGGAGCTGGCCGGCCTCGGGCTGGCATCCGCTTTGGCTACGTCAGGCGCGGCCGCCATGACGGTCGAGCCGGGAACCGTTCTTTTCAGCGAGGATGGGAAGTGCGCGGGCTTCCCACTGTTGCTGGACGGCGAGGTGCGGGTGTTTCGGAGTTCGTCCGAGGGTCGGCAGCTCGAGCTCTATCGCGTGGTGCCGGGAGAGCTGTGCCTTGCCTCCTCGGCGAGCCTGTTCCGGAGCCAGCCGATGGCAGCGACGGCGATTGCGGCCAAGGCGACGCGTCTGGTGCTGATTCCCCCGCCCGTGTTCGAGCAATGGCTGGCCCTGCCCGCGTTCCGTAATTTCGTGATGGGCATGTTCGCCGACCGCATGGCTGACCTCGCCAGCCTGATCGACGCCATTGCGTTCCGGCGCCTCGATCAGCGTCTTGCCGCGGCGCTGCTGGGGCGCGGCCCGGACCTGTCCGTGACGCACCAGGCATTGGCCGACGAACTGGGGACAGTGCGCGAGATCGTCACCCGGCTGCTGCGCCGCTTCGAGCGCGACGGCTGGATCGAACTCGGCCGCGAGCGGATCCGCATCGTCGACAGTGCCGCCCTGCGATGCCTGGGAGCTTCCGTGACCTAGGTTACAGACCGGTCGGGCCATCGCGGGTCAAATGCCGCCTGTGGAGGCCTGCGGCTTCCAGCCACTTATCCAATGGAGATTGAAGATGACAAAGAATGTTGGAGGAATCGACCGCACCGTCCGCATCCTGGCCGGGCTCCTGCTGATCGCGCTGGCCGCGACAGGCACCGTGGGCTGGTGGGGCTGGCTAGGCATCGTGCTGCTGGCCACCGGCCTCATCGGCTGGTGCCCGCCGTACGCCGTGTTTGGCATCAATACCTGCGGCGTGCGTAGCAAGACAACTGCGTAGCGACGCGATACCTGGCGCGGCCGCCGCTTCCAGCGGCCCGCCTGAGTGAGCGAGCGCCACACGCCGGACTCCCACACCCCGGCGTTGCGTCGATGGGCCGCACGGGGAAACTGTGCCCCCCGGCGTCGGCCCGCGCCCGATTACGCGGCCGCCGCAACCCGGCTTGACCTTGCCATGGCGTCAAGGTTGACACTGCCTCCGTCAATTTTCGGAGGCCCCCATGGATCACGCACAGCATGCCCATCACTCTTCGAGACCCGTCCCGGCAACACGGTCCCTGAATCGCATCGCCTTCGACGCCACGCTGCACTGCCTGACCGGCTGTGCGATCGGCGAGGTGCTCGGCATGATGATCGGCACCGGGCTGGGCTGGTCGAATGGAGCGACGATCGCGCTGGCGGTCACGCTGGCCTTCATCTCCGGCTACGCCTTCACTGCCGTTCCGCTGCTGCGCTCCGGCATGCCCCTGCGTGCCACCGCGCGCGTCGCCCTGGTGGCCGACACGGCTTCGATTGCGCTGATGGAGACCGTCGACAACCTGCTGATGCTGATGATTCCCGGCGCGATGGATGCACCACTGACTTCCGGAGTCTTCTGGGGTGCCCTCGCAACCTCGCTGGCGATCGCCGGCGTCGCGGCCTATCCACTCAACCGCTGGCTGATCCAGCGCGGGCTCGGGCATGCACTGGCGCACGCGCACCATCACTGAATGAGAAGCGATTGTTCCAGACGTCCCGCCGACACCACGCTGATTAGTTTCAACCGAAGGGGGTAGGCAACCCCGTGAGTTGATGCGCATCAATGAATCCAGCGCCGGTGCGGCTAGCTTGCCTCCACGACAGAACGCGGTACGCGAAACTTGGCGCTACCCGGGAGACAGCATGTTCAGCACACCGGTCAAAGAGATCATGGACAAACGCAAGCTCCTGCTTGCGGAACCGACCATGACGGTCCGGAAGGCGGCCGAGGCGATGGCCAAACGCGGCGTCGGCGCGGTGCTGGTCGTCGATGATCAGAAGCTGGTCGGCATCTTCACCGAACGCGACATCGTGTTTCGTGTTGTCGCACTCGGCCTGGACTCGACCAAGACGACACTGTCCGAGGTGATGACGCGCCATCCCAAGACCATCGCGCCGGACAAGACCTACGGCGTCGCGATGCTGCTGATGCACGAGAACAAGTTCCGGCACCTGCCTGTCGTCGACAATGACATGCCCGTCGGCATCGTGTCGTCGCGCAGCGCGCTCGACCCCGAGCTCGAAGAGTTCGTGTTCGAGGAACGGCGTCGCAAGCACCTTCAGGAACTGCGCTGAACCGGCTGCCCTGACGATCGACGGCAGCGACCGCCGCTGATCTGGCCCGGCTGCCGTTACGCCGCCGGCCGGGTTGCCTCGAGGGTGGCCGCAACGACGTAGTCCGTAACCGGAAGCCCCGGCGCCCAGTCGCGGATGAACGTCTTACTCTCCTCTTTGGGCCGGATGCGAATGTGCTGGAAGCCAGCTTCCTTCAGCATCTCTTCCAGGTCGGAGATCAGTGCAGCTCCCGCCATGCACCTGGTAAGCAGCGCCATGTCCTCCTGGACATGTGCCGGGAGGTCCGCGAAGGCGACGACGTCGGAGATCGCGAGGCGACCTCCGGGCTTCAGGACCCGAAAACAGTCGGCGAACACGCGCTCCTTGTCGGGAGAAAGATTGATGACGCAATTGGACAGAATGACGTCGACGCTGCGGTCGGCCACCGGCAGGTGTTCGATTTCGCCGAGGCGAAACTCGACGTTGCGGAAGCCACCCTTCTCGGCATTGACGCGGGCCTTCAACACCATTGCCGGGGTCATGTCGACGCCGATCACATGGCCGGTTTCACCGACCTGCCTGGCAGCCAGAAAGCAGTCAAACCCACCGCCGCTGCCCAGGTCCAGGACCGCTTCGCCCGGCTTCAGGTCGGCGATGGCTTGAGGGTTGCCGCAACCGAGGCCCATGTTGGCACCCATCGGCACTGCCTGAATGTCTTCAGGGGAGTACCCAAGGGCCTGTGACACCGACTGCGGCGATAGGGTCCCGCAGCACGACGGCCCGCATGCGCAGTTCTCAGTCTCTGCGACCTGTCGGTACTGCTCCCGTACCGCATTGCGGACCTGGTCCGACTTCACACCGTTCATCGAAGGCATTCCTCGTTACTACGTGGCATACAGAACAATTTAGGCGCGAACGCTGCGGACTTGCGGCTGATGCAGGCAAGCTTGTCCGGCGTCAAACGTGCGGACACGCCCGGATCGCGGCCGCCACCTCGAGACGCCGCACGCGGGGCGCGCCACCAGCCGTTCTCGGCCTTCTTGCCATCTGCCCTGAGCCGATCAGACGCCCGCTTGACCCAGGCGGACGTCAAGGGCCGCACACGGATTAGGCTGAGGGCGAATGAGGCTGCACTAAGCGAACCGTTATGGACACCGTTCTGCACCTCGCGACCAGCGGTGCAGGCAACCTGGCCGCCTATCTGGCCGCGCATGTGCTGCTGTGCCTGTTGCCCGCGTTCTTCATTGCCGGTGCCATGGCGGCACTGATACCCAAGGGCAGCATCACGCGCTGGCTGGGCCGCAACACGCCAGCGAGGGTCTCCTATCCAGCAGCGGCCGCCGCCGGATCGTTACTGGCGGTCTGCTCCTGCACCATCGTTCCGCTCTTCGCCGGCATCTACAAGAAAGGCGCAGGGCTGGGCCCCGCCATCACGTTCCTGTTCTTCGCGCCGGCCGGCAACGTGCTTGCCCTCGCCTACACCGGCACCATCCTCGGTGCGGAATTCGCCTTCGCGCGCTTTGCGCTTTGCCTGCTGTTCGGCATCGGCATCGGCCTGCTGATGGCGATGCTGTTCTGGCGCGATGACGCCCGCCACGACCGGAAAACCGACGCCCTGTTCGCGGGACAGAGCCGCCTCCATCCCCATGCAACCGGCTTGCTGTTCGCACTGGTGGCCGTGCTGATCGCGGGCACGCTGAAGCTGTGGCCGCTGACGGCCACGATCATTTCGATCGACGTGCCGCTGGCGGCCGCCGACGCCTGGCAGACCACCCTCAACCAGTGGGTGCCCTTCGATGCAAGCCGCGGCGAAGAAGGGGTCAGCGTGCAGGGCTCCCTGCTCATCGTGCTGCTGGCACTCGTGGGCTTTTCCGCGTGGAAAGGCTTCGAGAACATCAGCGAGGGGGCGAACCGCTGGACCTGGATGCGCGTTGAGCGTCGCCGCCGTCACACTCCTGGTGGCCTCGCTGCGCCTGGCCACCGACGGCGCCCGTGTCGAGATCGGCGTGACCGGCCGGCCGTTTGCTGTCGCCGCGGCGCTCTGGGCCGTGGCGCATTACGCGAAGCGCCTGGAGGCGGAACAGCTCCAGTCGTGGCTATGGGAATCATGGCGCTTCGTGAAGCAGATCTTTCCGCTGCTGTTGATCGGCGTTTTCGCCGTCGGTGTGATTCGACAGCTGATCCAGCCGACGTGGATCGAGGCCCTTGCCGGTCAGAACACGCTGATCGCGAACGCCACCGCGGTCGTCTTCGGCGTGTTCATGTACTTCCCGACGCTGGTGGAGGTTCCGGTGGCGCAGATGTTCCTCGACCTCGGCATGCACAAGGGGCCGCTTCTGGCCTACCTGATGGCCGACCCGGAGCTGAGCCTGCAGAGCATGCTGATGGTGGCCGCCGTGATCGGGCGTACCAAGACCGCGGCCTATGTGGCTCTGGTGGCGGTCTTCAGCACAGTGGCCGGGCTGCTCTACGGGGCCTGGATCGACGGCGTCAGCGTCGCGCTGATCGCACTGGGACTGATCGCGCTTGCGGCTCTCCTGGCGGGTGTCCTGGCGGCGTTGAACGGTCGCCGCTCCCGTGAAACCTCCCTGAAAGGTAAACACGCATGACGACAGTGAAGATTCTCGGGACCGGCTGTGCCAACTGTCGAAAGCTCGAGGCGGTCGCACGCGAGGCAGCCGCGAGCGCTGGCATTGACGTCGAGTTCACCAAGGTCACCGACATCGACGCGATCCTCGCCTATGACGTGCTGTCGACGCCCGGACTCGTCATCAACGACAAGGTCGTCAGCAGCGGTCGCATTCCGACCCAGAACGAGATCCGCCAGTGGCTCTCGACGTCTGAAGCGTGAAGCCTCGCCTCGCGGCACTTCAGGACGCTACAGCCGTGCCCCAGTAGTTGAACGTCAGCGGACGGGGTCCCGGCAGATACATCGTTTGCAGGTCGCTCGATCGAAATCCCGCCTGCGTCAGCAGCGCCGGGATGTCACGGTCAAGGTGGCATCCGCCGGCCAGCGTGGACCACAGCGGCGTGAGCCGATGCTGCCAACGCCGTACGGAGGCATCGGGCGCGAGTCCGTGCTCACAGAAGATCAGGATGCCGCCGGGTTTCAGGACTCTGCGCATTTCCTTCAGCGCCGCCACGGGATCGGGGATCGTGCATAACGCGTAGGTGACGAGGACGGTGTCGAAGGTGCCAGAGTCGAACGGCAGCGTCTCGGCGGAAAGACCGACGAGTTCCACCTTCAGTCCGGCCTGACGGGCGCGCCTGCGGGCGAGCGGGTGCATCTCCAGGCCCGGATCGACACCGACGACACCTTCGATTCGAGACGGGTCGTAGTGCGCGAGATTGAGGCCGGTGCCGATCCCGATCTCGAGCACCCTGCCCCGCGCCGACGGCACCACCTTGCATCGCTGTCGCTGGACCGCCCGCAGACCGCACGCGAAGTCGACGAGATACGGCAGCACGTGTCGCTCGTACCAGCCGCCGTGGCGCGGAGCGGTCATGTCGCAGCGTTGCCAGGCGCCTCGCGCTTGTTGCTCGCGTTCACCGGCGGCGGAAGGCTCGCCTGCGACTCGGCCCGGTTAACCATGGCGCGCGTCATCACCCGGAACAGGAACAGGTGTGCGGGAATCATGGCGTACCAGTACAGCAACCCCCAGACTCCGCGGGGGTGCCAGTAGGCGGTCTCGGTGAGTCGCGTGCCGCCGTTCGGTAAGCCCTCGAGTTCGAACTCGAGGATGCCCGAGCCCGGCGCCTTCATGCCGAAGTGCAGCGTCAGCCGTCGCTCCGGCTCGAGCGCCAGAACGGTCCAGTAGTCGATCGCATCACCGACGCGCAGGTCGACCGGGTCGCGCCGTCCGTGCGTGAATCCCGGGCCACCGACCAGCCAGTCGATGAGTTCACGCAGCCACCAGAGGAAGTTGAGCGCGTAGTAGCGGTTGGAGCCGCCGATGGCGGTGACCACCTTCCACACCTGGGCCGGTGAGGCGGCCGTCTCGGCCGATCCGGCGGCACGCTTGGCGTAGAACGCGTGATCGTGACGATAGGCGCGGTGCGGAAAAGCGCCTTCGGTCCAGCGCCCCGGTACCTGGTGCTTGCGCTCCGTGTCCAGCGCGGCATGCACAGCCTCGCGGAATGTCAGCAGCCGCTGCGGCACCAGGGCACGCAGTTCGTCATCGCGCGCCGGAATGTCGTGCTTGAGCCCGCCGATCAGCGCGCGCGCAATGCTCGACGGCACCGAGGTGACCAGGCCGAGCCAATACGACGACAGGCGCGGGCTCAGGACCGGCACACGGAGGATCCGCGGGCGCTTGCCGATGATCTCGCCGAAGGCCAGCATCATTTCAGCGTACGTCAGGTACTCGGGTCCGCCGGCATCGAAAACGCGTCCCGCCGCGGCCGGATCGTCGGCGACGCGCAGCAGGTAGGTCAGGAGGTTCTGCAGCGCGATCGGCGAGGACTTCGACTGCACCCACTTGGGCGTGACCATGACCGGCAGGTGGTACACGAGATCGCGCATCACTTCGTACGCGGCCGAGCCGGCGCCGACGATGATGCCGGCCCGCACCTCCGTCACCGGCACGTGGGTCGAGCGCAGCAGCTCGCCGCTTTCCGCGCGCGACACCAGGTGCTCGGACTCGGCCCCCTCGGGCACGAGCCCACCGAGGTAGACGATGCGCTCCACGCCCGCCGCCGCGGCCGCGTTGGCAAAGTTGAGCGCCGCCTCGCGATCGAGCTGGCCGAAGTTGCGGCCGGCCGCCATCGAGTGCACGAGGTAGTACGCGATGCCGCACTCGGCGAGGGCCTCCGGCAGGGTGGCCGGGTCGAGCGCGTCCGCTTCGACGAGCTCGACGCCCTGCCAGTTCCGTGCTTCCAGCACGCGTCGTTGCCGGGCCACGGCACGGACGCGGTGCCCGGCGCGCTGCAGCTCCGGCACCAGATTCGTGCCGACATAACCGCTGGCCCCGAAGACCACGGTCACGCGGTCGTGCGAAGGGCAGGTGGAAGGCGGCAGCGGCGCAGCGTGGAGAGACATGCGCGCGGAGTTTACGTGCGCACGCGCACCGCTTCCCGGCACAGACACGTCCGGGCCGCCCGCTCCATGGCGCGGCGGTCAGTAGCGGCCGTGCTGCTTGTAGATGTAGTTCGCCAGTTCCACCGACTGGCTCGACAGCCGCCGCTGGATAGTGTGTGCCGTGCGGATGATCGCCCGCATCGCGCGGTAGACGATTTCCGGATCGGTCCTGAGCAGCGATTCGAGCTGCGGCCGGCGCAGCGACATCACGTGCGTCGGCCCGACCGCCTGCAGGGAGGCGTAGCGCTCGGTGTCGTCGATGAACGACATCTCGCCGGCGAAGTCACCCGCCACCAGCGTATGCAGCGTGACCGCAGGCTCGTCCTGCGGATGCCGCACCACACCAAGCGCGCCGCTGATGATGATGAACAAGTGGTCGTCCGACGTGCCCTCGCGCACCAGGACGTCACCATCCTTCAGTTCCACCAGTTCCGTGAGTGCAGCGAGTGTGCGGCACTGCGCGTCGTCAAGTTCCGCAGCCAGCCGCGAACCCCTCAGGGCGTCAAAGCGTGGGTCTGACATGGTTTCCTCGCGTCGATGTCGCGGCCTCCATCTGTAACGGGTGCCGTTACAGTCCACGACGTTTGACATTGTTGGACCACTGCCCCCGGGGACGGTTGACGTGCATCAACGGCCCACCTGCGCAAAGGAGAAGGATGCGCGCATGCAGCCCGGAAAGCACTGCTCGCCGAGCTACGAGCGCACGGAAACCAGGGGAGAAACAACCATGCTCGAAACGTCATATGAAGTGATGCGGCGGCAGGGAATCACGCGGCGGAGCTTCCTGAAGTTCTGCAGCCTGACCGCGGCATCGCTGGGGCTCGGCGAGGCCGGCGCGCAGGAAATCGCGAAGGCACTGCAGACCAAGCCGCGCACACCGGTGATCTGGCTGCACGGCCTGGAGTGCACCTGCTGCACCGAGTCGTTCATCCGCTCGGCGCACCCGCTCGCCAAGGACGTCGTGCTGTCGATGATCTCGCTCGACTACGACGACACCCTCATGGCCGCGGCTGGACACCAGGCTGAAGAGGCGCTCGAGCAAACGATCAGCAAGTACAAGGGCAACTACATCCTCGCGGTCGAAGGCAACCCGCCGCTGGCCGACGATGGCATCTACTGCATCCCGGGTGGACGGCCCTTCGTCGAAAAACTCAAGCACGTCGCCAAGGATGCCAAGGCCATCATCTCCTGGGGTTCATGCGCATCGTGGGGTTGCGTGCAGGCCGCGAAGCCCAATCCGACACAGGCCACGCCGGTGCACAAGGTCATCTTCGACAAGCCGATCATCAAGGTGCCGGGCTGCCCGCCGATCGCCGAGGTGATGACGGGCGTGGTCACGTACGTACTGACGTTCGACCGGCTGCCCGAGATGGACGCACAGGGCCGTCCAAAGATGTTCTACAGCGTGCGCGTGCACGACAAGTGCTATCGCCGCCCGAATTTCGATGCCGGCCAGTTCGTCGAGAGGTTCGACGACGCCGGCGCTCGCCAGGGCTACTGCCTGTACAAGGTCGGCTGCAAGGGCCCGGTCACCTACAACGCCTGCTCGGCGGTGCGCTGGAACGAGGGCCTCAGCTTCCCGATCCAGTCGGGTCACGGCTGCATCGGCTGCTCGGAAGACGACTTCTGGGACAAGGGATCCTTCTACGACCACCTGACGACGATCCGCCCGCCGGGAGTGGCCGGAGTAGGCATCGAAGGAACGGCCACGCGGCTCGGGGTCGGCGCGCTCGCGGTCACCGGCGCAGCGCTCGCGGCCCATGCCGCGGTCAGCGCGATCAAGCAGGCGCGCAGTTCCGGACGCAATGACAAAGTCAACGAGACGGTGGAGAAGTAATCATGCCGACCATCCAGACACAAGGCTTCACCCTCGACAACAGCGGCCGGCGCATCGTCGTCGATCCGATCACCCGGATCGAGGGGCACCTGCGCATCGAGGTCAACGTCGACAAGGACAACGTCATCCGCAACGCCGTGTCGACCGGCACGATGTGGCGCGGCCTCGAGGTCATCCTCAAGGGCCGTGACCCGCGTGACGCCTGGGCGTTCGTCGAACGCATCTGCGGCGTGTGCACCGGGGTGCACGCGCTGGCGTCGGTCCGCTCGGTCGAGGACGCGCTCGGGATCAAGATCCCGAAGAACGCCAACATCATCCGCAACCTGATGCACGCGACGCTGTATGCGCAGGACCACCTGGTTCACTTCTATCACCTGCACGCACTCGACTGGGTCGACGTCGTCTCGGCGCTGAAGGCCGACCCGAAGAAGACCAGCGAGATCCAGCAGTCGATCTCGCCGTGGCCCAACAGCTCTCCCGGCTACTTCCGCGAGGTGCAGAGCCGCCTGAAGAAGTTCGTCGAAAGCGGCCAGCTCGGCATCTTCGCCAACGCCTACTGGGGCAACCCGGCGTACAAGCTTCCGCCGGAAGTGAACCTGCTCGCCACCACGCACTACCTCGAGGCGCTCGACTTCCAGAAGGAGATCGTCAAGATCCAGACGATCTTCGGCGGCAAGAACCCGCACCCCAACTGGCTGGTGGGCGGCGTGCCTTCGCCGATCAACATCGATGGCACCGGTTCCGTGGGCGCGGTGAACATGGCCACCCTGAACATGGTCAAGGACATCGTCGATCGCACGATCGAGTTCGTCGACCAGGTCTACATCCCCGACCTGCTGGCGATCGCCGGGTTCTACAAGGACTGGGCCAAGTGGGGCGGCGGTCTGTCGGGACAGAACGTCATGTCGTACGGCGACTTCCCGGACATCCCGAACGACTACAGCAACAAGAGCATGTTGCTGCCCTCGGGCGTGATCCTCGGCGGCGACTTGAAGAAAGTGCATGAGGTCGACCTGAAGGACCCGGAGCAGGTGCAGGAGTGGGTCACCCACAGCTGGTACAAGTACGCCGACGAGGCCAAGGGCCTGCATCCGTTCGAAGGTGTCACCGACCCGAAGTTTGAACTCGGCAAGGCCACGAAGGGCACGAAGACCAACATCCAGGAAATCGACGAGTCGGCCAAGTACTCGTGGGTGAAGTCGCCAAGGTGGAAAGGCCACGCCGTCGAAGTCGGGCCGCTGGCGCGATACCTCGTCGCCTACGCCCGCGGCAACAAGGAGATCCAGGAGCAGGTCAACGGCGCGTTGAAGGTGCTGGATGTCCCGGTCGCCGCGCTGTTCTCGACGCTGGGTCGCACGGCCGCACGCGGTCTCGAGTGCCAGTGGACGGCGCACAAGATGCGCTATTTCTACGACCAGCTGATGGCCAACATCAAGGCCGGGGACCTGGCGACCGCCAACGTCGACAAGTGGGAACCGTCAACCTGGGCCTCCGAGGCCAAGGGCGTTGCCCCGTGCGAAGCGCCACGCGGCGCACTCGCGCACTGGGTGAAGATCAAGAACGGCCGCATCGACAGTTACCAGTGCGTCGTGCCGACCACGTGGAATGCCGGTCCGCGCGATGCCAAGGGGCAGATCGGCGCCTATGAAGCCGCGCTGATGAACACGCCGATGGCCAAACCGGACCAGCCGGTCGAGATCCTGCGCACGATCCACAGCTTCGATCCGTGCCTGGCGTGCGCGACGCACGTCATGTCACCGGAGGGCGAAGAGATCGTGTCCGTGAAGGTGCGCTGAGAGGAGCCGCAAATGTCGAAACTTGGCTATGGCGCGATGAAAGTCGATCCGGTCAGCGGGGCAGTGCTGGGCGGACCGCTACGGCAGGTCTATGTGTACGAGGCCCCGGTCCGCATCTGGCACTGGGTAATGATGATCGCGATGTTCGTTCTGATCCCGACCGGTTACCTGATCGGATCGCCGTGGAGCGGACCGCGTGAAGAAGCTACGTACACCTACTTCTTCGGCAACGTTCGGATGATCCACTTCATGGCCGCGATGATCTTCGCCGTCGCGTTCGTGGTGCGGCTCTACTGGGCGATCGTCGGCAACCATCATGCGCGGGCCATCTTCATCCCGCCGCTATGGAGCTTCAGCTGGTGGAAGGGGCTCTTCGGCCAGGCGAGGTACTACCTGTTCCTGAAGAGGGAATCGGCGCTGTGGATCGGCCACAACCCGCTCGCCCAGTTCGCGATGTTCGCGATGTACGTGCTGGGGTCGATCGTGATCATCCTGACGGGGTTCGCGATGTTCTCCGAGCAGTACGGCTGGGGCTCGACCTGGATGAACGTGTTCGGCTGGGTCAACACGCTGCTCGGCAGCTCGCAGATGGTGCGCACCGTGCATCACTTCACCATGTACTACCTGATGATCTTCGCGGTCGTCCACATGTACATGGTGTTCCGCGAGGACATCATGAGCCAGGAGAGCGTCGTCGGCACGATGATCAGTGGCGTCCGCTCCTTCAAGGCTGGGGCCAAGATCGAGAAAGTCTGAGCGCCGCCGAGTCCCTCCAGTGGACGTCATGATGGCAACCCAAGGTTCCCGGCGAGGCCAGATGGCCTCGTTGGGAATTCCCGCCCGCAAGCCGCCACAGCCGGGTCAGTTCCTAGAGTCGAAGTTCCTGAAGCCACTCGGCATCAGCCAGACCGAGCTCGCCCAGGCGCTCGGCGTGTCACGCCGACGCGTGAACGAACTGATCAATGGTCGCCGTGCGATCACGCCGGACACCGCCGTGCGACTCGCGATGTTCTTCGGCAATGAAGCCGCGTTCTGGATGCACCTCCAGGTCGCGTGGGACATGCACACCGCTGCCCGTGAAGTGCGGGCCTCGATGCGCAGTCGCTGAATTCCTATCGTCACGCGGGGCCTTTGAACGCGCAGCGTCGGCGCGTTGACGTAGCGCAATCGCGTCTGCCACCCCAGTCGTTACAGTCGCTGTAACCCGATGGGTTACACGACCATGGACGTACAACGCGAAGTGCTGGTGCTCGGGATCGGCAATCTGCTGTGGGCCGATGAGGGCTTCGGCGTGCGCGCAGTAGAGGCGCTGAACGAGGCGTTCCGTTTCCCCGCAGGGGTCGAACTGATGGATGGCGGCACGCTCGGACTGAGCCTGCTGCCGTATATCGAAACCAGTCGTCGCGTGCTGGTGTTCGATGCAGTCGACTTCGGTTTGCCACCCGGCGGGCTCAAGGTCCTCCGCGATGCGGAAGTGCCCGCGTGGGGCGCGCGCAAGATGAGCCCGCACCAGAACGGCTTCAACGATGTGCTTGCGCTCGCGCACCTGCATGACTGCGCGCCCGAGCAGATCATTGCCATTGGCGTGCAGCCCTTGACGCTGGACGATTTCGGCGGCAGCCTGACCGAACCGGTGCGGGCGCGGCTCGACGAGGCCGTGGCGCTGGCGGCTGCCGAGCTGGCCCGCTGGGGCTTTGCCGGCGAAGCACGCACCGACGGCGAGCCCGCCGATCCTTTGAACGCCGACTCCGTGGCACTGACCGCGTACGAGGGCGAACGGCCGACCGAGGATGCGGCCTGCCGCATCGGCGACGCCCGCCTCCTCGAGATCCGCCAGCGGGCGGGCGGCCAATAGCGGCTACCCCGATGTGCATCGGCATACCGCTGCAGGTGATCGAGTGTGATGAGCAGGTCGCCGTCTGCGAGGCGGACGGCCGCCGAGAGAGGCTGAACATCATGCTCGTCGGTCCGCAAGCAGCCGGCACATGGGTACTCGCGTTCCAGGGCTCGGCCATACGCGTGATGGCAGAGGACGAGGCGTGGCAGACGCGCACCGCCCTTGCCGCACTCGACGCAGCACGCAACGGCAGCGATGACCTGGACGCGTTCTTCGCTGACCTCACGGCGCGCGAGCCTTCACTGCCATCTCATCTCCATTCGCAACTCAAGGAGCGCAAGACATGAGTGCACTCGCCACGGCGACGGCCGTGCTCCATCCGCTGCTCGACCAGATGGTGACGCACCACGGCTTCACGGCTGTCGACGCCGACTCGATCGACGGATTCCTCCACGCGCCGGGACACGCCATGCTGGTGTTCACGGAGGATCCGGTCCGCTACAAGGAAACGCTGGACCTGGCGGTCATCGCACCCGAGGTCGCACGCGCCTTCGCCGGCCGCTTCCGCATGGGTGTGCTGTACCCGGAGGCCGCGCGCCAGGTCGCAAAGCGCTTCGGCTTCGCGCGCTGGCCCGCACTGGTGATGCTGCGCGACGGCGCCCACGTCGGCGCGATCGACGGCCTGCGCAACTGGGACGAGTACCTCACGGAGACGCAGCGGCTGCTGGATGCGGAGCCGACCCGCCCCCCGTCGGTGGGGATTGCAGTCAGGTCTGCCGGCGGCGAGGCCCCCGGCTGTGGTCACTGAACGAGCACGTTGGACACGCCGATGAAATCATTTCCACTCCCCATCCGCATGGTGGGCGCCGGTTCGCAGGTCGAGGAAGAGGAAATGCAGTACCTCGACATGCCGCGCGACATGCGCACCTTCGAGATGCCGCGCGTGCCCGAGACCGGTGACACGCAGGCGCTGGTAGCCGCTCGCGACCTGCTGGCCGACATCCTGTCGCGGATGAATCGCTGGACATCCTCCAACGGCAACCTGCGATTCGACCTGCGCGGTGTCGCACCGCAGGCGCTGGCCGTCACCAACGAAATGCTCGGCGACGGCGAAGTCAGCATCCAGGTGAGCGGCGCACGGCGCCTACGCATCCAGGAAAGCGTGTTTACAGGCCTGTGGCGAGCCGTGGAGCTGGACGGCGACGGCAGCCTCGTCAACGATTGGATCGAGGCCGGAGCCCTGCCCGAGGTCGCCGTCGACGCGGCGCGTGCCGGCTCACGCGCAGAGCTGCCGCTGGTCGAGATCCCGACGGGCGCAATGAACTCGCCGGCGCTGCTGCACGAGTTGCGCGCGCAGATCGAAACCCGCCGCCCGGGTGATCCGGCGCACGTGATCAACCTGACGCTGTTCCCGCTGACGCCGGAGGACCATCAGGTCCTCGAGCGCGCGCTGCCGGTCGGCTCGGTCGCGATCATGTCGCGCGGCTTCGGCAACTGCCGCATCACCTCCACGACGGCGCGCAACATCTGGCGCGTGCAGTATTTCAACAGCATGAACACGCTGATCCTGAACACGATCGAGGTCGTCGACGTCCCTGAAGTGGCATTGGCGGCCGATGAGGATCTGGCCGACACGCGCGTGCGACTCGCCGAGCTGATCGACTGGATGAGCGAGTCCTGCCCGGCCTGATCGTGACCACCGAACGGCAGGCAGCCATCGCGCCGATGACGCGCCTTGAGTGCAAGGTGTGCTGGCACGTGTACGACCCGGCCGAAGGCGACCCGGCCTGGCAGGTCCTTCCCGGTACTCCGTTCAACGAACTTCCCGCGCACTGGACCTGCCCCAACTGTTCCACGCCTAAGGACGGCTTCCTGGTGCTCGACGATGACCACTGACACCGCAACGCTGCCCGATCCCACGGACTCGCTTGAACACGCGTTCAGCGCCGTCGCGGAGCGCATGCAGGGGCTCGGGTTCGTCAACCCGGCGCTGCGCGTGCAGGCCGTCGGCTTCGAGCCATGGGAATCCCATTGGCTCGGCGTCATGGTGACGCCGTGGTCGATCAACCTGCTGCTGCTGCCGTGCGATCCCGCCGCCTGGCGCCCGATCAGGCCGGGCGAGAAGCAGCGCTATGCGTTTCCGGCCGGCCGCTACGACTTCATCGACGCGATCGATCCCGCCGTCGGCGAGTACCGCATGTGTTCGCTGTTCTCGCCGGTTCTCGAATTCGAAGACCATGCGACGGCCGTGATGGTCGCCGAACTGGCGCGGGCGGCCCTGTTCGACGCCAGCCATGCCGAGCCCCCCGAGCCGGAGGCGGTTGAGGCAACGGCCAGCGGGCCACTGGCGCAGCTCGAGCAGCAGGCCAGCGCACCGATGAGCAAGCGCGACTTCCTGCGCGGTCGCTTCCTGCGGCCAGAAGAACCCGATGTTCCGCGAAGGTGAGCTCACCGTGCGCCTTGATGTCCGAGGAGGGCAGATCCGGTCGGTGCAGATTGCCTCGACGCGAACGCCGTTGCCGCCCCGACTGACGCTGGGACGTCCAGCAGACCAGGTGGCGCACGCCCTGCCCCTGCTGTTTTCGATCTGCGCGCGCGCCCAGGGCGCCGCGGCGGCCAGCGCGCTCGACGCCGCCCGCGGGTGCGCGGCGGAGCCCACGAAGCTGGGCCAGCGCAGCAGCGAAGTGCAGCGGGAGGCCGTCATCGAACTGGTCTCGCGCCTGCTGATCGACTGGCCACGCGCGATGGCCACGGCGCCCGAGGTCGCCGCCGTGGCGCGCGCCCGGCAGGCCGCGCCGGCGCAGGCCATGGACGTCTGCCGCGACATCGCGCGCGACCGAATCTATGCGTCGGGCCCGGCGCAGTGGCTGGCCGATCCAACACTGCAGGCGCTCGATCGCTGGAGCTCTGCCGTGGCAACGCTGCCGGCACAACTGCTCGGGCGTCTTTTGCGCGATGCGCCGGGCCTCGGACGCAGCGATATCCGCGCGATGCCCGAAGCCAGCAACGAGGCGGTCTGCGCGATGCTGCCGCCATTTGATGCCGATCCGGGATTCAGCCGCGCACCCGACTGGCAAGGCCTCCCGGTGGAAACCGGCGCACTGGCCCGCCGCGCACGCCACCCGCTGGTCGCCGCCATCATGGCGCGCGATGGCAACAGCGTCGGCGCCCGCTTGGTTGCGCAACTCGTCGATCTTGCGGTGCTGCTCGGTCGCGACGACGGGCAGGCGGTGCGCCAGCACGCCGCCGCCCCAGGGGTCGGCATCGGACTCGCGGAAACCGCACGCGGACTGCTGCTGCACCAGGCCCAGGTCGACACCGACGGGCGGGTCGAGCGCTATCGCGTCATCGCGCCGACCGAGTGGAATTTCCACCCCGCGGGTGCGCTGACCCACGGCCTGGTGGGCCGCCGGGTCACCGACGTGGACGCAGCGCGCCGCGACGCCACCCTGCTGGCCCAGGCGCTGGATCCCTGCGTCGCCTTCACGGTCGAGGTCGCCGATGCATGAGATGTCGCTCGCCGAGGGCATCCTGCATATCGTCGAGGACACGGCGCGTGCGAACGCGACCGCGCAGGTACGCGCCGTCGTGCTGGAGATCGGCAGGCTGTCGCATGTCGAGGAACAGGCGCTGCGCTTCTGCTTCGACGCGGTGACGCGCGGCACCGTGGCCGACGGCGCACGCCTCGACGTGCTCGCGACGCCGGGACGGGCCTGGTGCATGCCGTGTGGCGAAAGCGTAGCGCTGCAGCGCCTCGGCGATGCCTGCCCCTTGTGTGGCAGCTACCAGCTGCAGGTGACGCACGGCGAGGAAATGAAAGTCAAGGAAATCGAGGTCGCCTGAGGCGGCCGCCGGAGAAGACGATGTGCACGACCTGTGGCTGCGGTAACGGCGAAACCAGGATCGAAGGTGCGGAACCCGGCGAGCATGAACAGGTGCACGCCGACGGCACCGAGCACAGCCACGACCACGCCCACGACGGCGCGCATGGTCACGAGGAAGCTCACGATCACTTCCACCATCACGGCCATGTGCACGACGGCAGCGTGCCGCATCACCACGAACACGAGCACGTGCACGTGATGCCCGATGGCAGTGTCGTGCGGCACGCGCATGTGCACGAAGGGGCTACCGACCTGCACTATGGCCAGGGCGCCGCGCACGCGCATGCGCCCGGCATGAGCCAGGCCAAGATGGTGCAGATCGAACAGGACATCCTCGCCAAGAACGACCGCCACGCCCGCTTCAATCGTGAATTCCTGGGCGAGCGCGGCATCTTCGCCGTCAACCTCGTCTCGAGCCCGGGCTCGGGCAAGACCACACTGCTCACCGAATCGATCGAGCGCCTGAAGACGTCGATTCCGGTGACGGTCATCGAGGGCGATCAGCAGACCACGAACGACGCCGACCGCATCCGCGCCACCGGCGCCCGCGCGCTGCAGATCAACACCGGCAAGGGCTGCCATCTCGACGCCAGCATGGTCGAGCGCGCCCTCGAGCGGCTGCAGCCTGAAGAGAACTCGGTGCTGTTCATCGAGAACGTTGGCAACCTCGTATGCCCGGCCGCCTTCGACCTCGGCGAGGCGCACAAGGTCGTCGTGCTGTCGGTGACCGAAGGCGAGGACAAGCCACTGAAGTACCCGGACATGTTCCGCGCCGCCTCGCTGATGCTGCTGAACAAGGTCGACCTGCTGCCTTACGTCAGCTTCGACGTCGCGAAGTGCATCGAGTACGCCCGCCGCGTCAACCCGTCGATCGAGGTGATGCAGGTGTCGGCCACCAAGGGCGACGGCATGGACCTGTGGATCAACTGGATCCGTCTGCACTCTGTCACCACGAGGCATGCACGCGAACAGAACGTGGCGGCCCTGAAGCACCGCGTCGCCGAGCTCGAAGCCAAGCTGGCCGAGCGGAACTGAGCTCGCGATGGACCGCCCTGCTACTTCGACAATCAGCCGCCGCGCCGTGCGCGTGCGCGGTCAGGTGCAGGGAGTGGGATTCCGTCCGTTCGTCTATCGCCTGGCGCGGGACCTGGCGCTGTCGGGCCGCGTGCTCAACGACGGCGCCGGCGTGCAGATCGAGGTGCAGGGCTCAGCGGCTCAGCTGGACGAATTCATCGAGCGGCTGGGCCGCGAGGCACCGCGACTGTCACGCATAGACGCGGTGGAGACTCAGGCGACCGAACCGCGGGCCGGCGAACACCAGTTCGTCATCGATGCCAGTGCGGGTGGCCCGGTATCCACCGGAGTGACGCCCGACTCGGCACCTTGCCCCGATTGCATCCACGACATGTTCGCGCCCGCCAACCGACGCTGGCGCTATGCCTTCACCAACTGCACCCACTGTGGACCGCGCTACACGATCACCAGCGCGCTGCCGTATGACCGTCCCAACACCAGCATGGCCGGCTTCGTGCAGTGCCCGGCGTGCCAGCGCGAATACGACGATCCCCTCGACCGCCGTTTCCATGCGCAGCCGAATGCCTGCCCGATGTGCGGCCCGCAACTGTCTTTGTGGAATGCCGCGGGCCATGCACTGGCGGTCGACGACCCCATCGCCGCGGTCCTGGAACGGCTGCGCGACGGCGACATCATCGCGATCAAGGCGCTTGGCGGCTTCCAGCTCGCCTGCGACGCGCGCAATGCCGCCGCCGTGGCGCGGCTGCGCGAACGAAAGGCGCGCGAGGAGAAGCCGTTCGCCATCATGGTCGCCAATGCGGCGTCATGCGCCGCATTGGCGAAAGTGAGCCCGGCCGAACGTGCGCTGCTTGAGTCCGCGGAGCGCCCGATCGTGCTGCTCGACCAGCAGCCTGGCTGCAACGAGACCTTGCGTGGCATCGCGCCCGGCATGACGACGCTGGGCGTGATGCTGCCGTCCTCGCCGCTGCACCTCATGCTGTTCCACGAGGCGTGCGGCCGGCCCCAAGGTACCGCCTGGCTCGAAGATCCCCAGGAACTGGTCCTGGTGATGACCAGTGCCAACCCCGGCGGCGAGCCGCTGGTGATCGACAACCATGAGGCGGTGTGCCGGCTGGGTGACATCGCCGATGTCCTGCTGGTGCACGACCGGGCCATCCGGGTCCGCTGCGATGACAGCGTCGTTCGCGCGGTATCGGCGCGCGGCCCGGGACCGGCCTTGATCCGTCGCGCGCGCGGCTACACGCCGGTGCCGATCCGCCTCGCCGACAGCGGCGCGTCGATCCTCGCGGTGGGTGGCTACCTGAAGAACACGATCTGCCTGACGCGCGGCGACGAAGCGTTCCTCTCGCAGCACATCGGCTCGCTCGACAACGCACCGACCTGCCGCGCTGTCGACGAGGCCGTGGAGCACCTGTGCGACGTGCTCGACATTGCGCCGCAGGCGGTCGTGCACGACCTTCATCCGGACTTCTACAGCACGCGCTATGCAGCACGTTTCGCACAGGCGCGTGACCTGCCGCTGTTCGGCGTGCAACATCACCATGCCCATATCGGTGCCGTGATGGCCGAGCATGCGGCCCGCGGGCCGGTTCTCGGTCTCGCGCTCGACGGCGTCGGCCTGGGCCCCGACGGCGGCGCCTGGGGCGGCGAACTGCTGCTGGTCGATGGCGCGCATGTCGAACGGCTCGGGCACCTGCGCGAGATTGCGCTGCCGGGAGGTGACCGCGCCGCGCGCGAACCGTGGCGCATGGCCGCCGCCGTCCTGCACAAGCTCGGGCGCACCGAGGAGATCACGACCCGATGCGCCCAGCCGGCGGCGCCCACCGTGCAGCAGATGCTGCGGCAGGAGTCGAACTGCCCGCGCACCAGCAGCATGGGACGCTGGTTCGATGCCGCGGCCGGCCTGCTCGGGGTGCGCGCTTTCCAGGCCTTCGAAGGCCAGGCACCGATGCTGCTCGAGGGCCTCGCCGCCCGCCATGGCCCCGTCGACGGTCTGGCCGACAGCTACCGCCTTGTAGACGGCGTGCTGGACCTGCTGCCCCTGGCAGCGCAGCTGGCTGACGAGCGTGATGCCTCGCGCGGCGCCGCGCTGTTCCATGCGACGCTGATCGAGGCGCTGGCCGCCTGGTGCGTGCAGCATGCGCGCGCGCGCGGCATCACTACCATCGCCTTCGGCGGCGGGTGCTTCAACAATCGCATCCTGGCCGACGGACTGCGCCAGCGGCTCCTCGAGGAGCGACTCGACGTGCTCGAAGCGCGTCAGGCGCCGCCGAACGATGGTGGCCTAAGCCTCGGCCAGGCGTGGATCGGCCGGATGCTCGTGGCTGCGCCCTCACTGCATTGAAGGATCGCCGATGTGCCTTGCCCTCCCCGCCCGCGTCGTTGAACTGCTCCCAGCTTCCGAGGGGATGATCGACCTCGGCGGCGTGCGCAAGCGCATCTCGCTCGAACTCGTGACCGATGTACAGCCCGGGGACTACGTCATCGTGCACGTCGGCTATGCCCTGCAGAAGCTCGACCCGGCCGAGGCGGAACGCACACTTGCGCTCTTCGCCGAGTCGGGGCTGACGGACACCACCGCATGAAGTACATCGAGGAGTTCCGCGACGGGGATCTGGCGCGCAGGATCGCCACGCGCATTCGCGCCGAGGCGCGTCCGGAGCGCAGCTACAACCTGATGGAGTTCTGCGGCGGCCACACCCACGCGATCTCGCGCTACGGCATCAAGGACCTGTTGCCGGGCAACGTCAACATGATCCACGGGCCGGGCTGCCCGGTATGCGTGCTGCCGATCGGCCGCATCGACAACGCGATCGAGCTGGCGACCAGCCACTCGGCGATCGTCTGCACCTATGCCGACACGATGCGTGTCCCGGCATCCAACGGCCTATCGCTGATGAAGGCGAAGGCACGCGGCGCCGACATCCGCATGGTGTACTCGGCGGCCGACGCGCTGCGAATCGCACGGGACAACCCGGCGCACGAGGTCGTGTTCTTCGCGATCGGCTTCGAGACCACGACGCCTCCGACCGCCATCATCGTCCGCCAGGCCCAGACGCTGGGACTGACGAACTTCACGGTGTTCTGCAGTCACGTGCTGACGCCAGCGGCGATCACCCACATCCTCGAATCGCCGGAGGTGCGTGAACTCGGCATCGTGCCGCTCGACGGCTTCATCGGACCGGCGCATGTCAGCACCGTCATCGGCAGCCAGCCCTACGAATACTTCGCCGAGGAATACCAGCGGCCGGTGGTCATCGCCGGGTTCGAGCCGCTCGACGTCATGCAGGCGATCCTGATGCTGGTGCGGCAGCTGAACGAGGGCCGCGCCGAGGTCGAGAACGAATTCACGCGCGCCGTCACCCGCGAGGGCAACGAGAAGGCCAAGAGCCTGGTCGCCGACGTGTTCGAGCTGCGCCGCTCGTTCGAGTGGCGCGGGCTGGGCGAGGTGCCCTACTCCGCGCTGCGCATCAAGGAAACCTACGCTGCTTTCGATGCCGAGCGCCGCTTCGGCATCGCCTACCGATCGGTGGCCGACAACAGGGCCTGCGAATGCGGCGCCATCCTCCGCGGCGTGAAGAAACCCACTGACTGCAAGGTGTTCGGCACCGTTTGCACGCCGGAGAATCCGATCGGCTCGTGCATGGTCAGCTCCGAGGGCGCGTGCGCCGCCCACTACACCTACGGCCGCTTCAAGGACGCCGAGGTCCGCGCGGCGTGATGCGGGACGCAGAGCGATGACCAAGGTGCGCAGCGACTATGTCCGGCCGGTGGACTTCAAGCACGGCCGCGTCGACATGACGCACGGTGGCGGCGGACGCGCGATGGCGCAGCTGATCGAGGAACTGTTCGCCCGCGCGTTTTCCAACGAGTGGCTGGCACAGGGCAACGACAACGCACTCTTCACCGTGCCGGCCGGCCGCATGGTGATGGCGACCGACAGCCACGTCGTGTCGCCGCTCGAGTTTCCTGGCGGCGACATCGGCTGCCTCGCGGTGCACGGCACGATCAACGACGTGGCCATGGCGGGAGCGCGGCCGCTCTATCTCGCCGCGGGCTTCATCCTCGAGGAAGGCTTCCCGCTGGCGACGCTGAAGCGCATCGTCGAGTCGATGGCCGCGGCATCGCGCGAGGCTGGCGTGCCGGTGATCACGGGCGACACGAAGGTCGTCGAGCAGGGCAAGGGCGATGGACTCTTCATCACGACGACCGGCATCGGCGTGGTGCCGCCGGGGGTGGAGATCTCGGGCGACCGGGCGCGCGCAGGCGACTGCATCCTGGTCTCCGGCACCATCGGCGATCACGGCGTCGCGATCATGTCGCTGCGCGAGAACCTGACGTTCGAGACGACGATCCGTTCGGATACCGCGGCGCTGCACGGGCTGGTCGCGGCGATGGTGGCGGCGGTGCCGACGATCCGCTGCCTGCGCGACCCGACGCGCGGCGGACTGGGGACGACTCTCAACGAGTTCGCGCGGCAGTCCGGCGTCGGCATGCTGATCCATGAATCGAAGATTCCGGTGCGCGCCGAGGTCAACGCCGCCTGCGAGTTCCTCGGCCTCGATCCGCTCTACGTCGCCAACGAAGGCAAGCTGATCGCGATCTGCCCGCTGGAGGACGCGGATCGGCTCCTCGCGGCCATGCGCGCGCACCCGCTCGGCGCCGAGGCAGCGATCATCGGCGAGGCCGTCTCCGACGCGCACGGCTTCGTGCAGATGGAAACCAGCTTCGGTGGCCGCCGCGTCGTCGACTGGCTGACTGGGGAGCAGCTCCCCCGCATCTGCTAGCGGTACCTCACGCGATGCGCATCCTGCTGCTCGCGCATTCGTTCAACAGTCTGACCCAGCGCCTGTGGATCGAACTGGAAGGCTGGGGCCATGAGGTCTCGCTCGAACTCGACGTCAACGACGCGCTGACGCTCGACGCCGTCCGGCGCTGGGCTCCCGACGTGGTCGTCGCGCCGTTCCTGAAGCGGGCGATCCCCGAGACGGTGTGGAGCGCCGTGCCTTGCCTGGTCGTGCATCCAGGAATCGTCGGTGATCGCGGCCCCTCGGCGCTCGACTGGGCGGTTCAGGAGGGCGAAGAGCGCTGGGGTGTCACGGTACTGCAGGCGAATGCCGTGATGGACGCCGGTGATGTCTGGGCCAGCGCCGAGTTCGACATGCGCGCCGCGAGCAAGGGCAGCCTTTATCGCAACGAAGTCACCGAGGCCGCCGTCACCGCGGTGTGCTCTGCGCTCGACGCGATTGCGCGAGGCAACCATCCGATACCGCCTTCGGCGATGCTGGCGGTGCGTGGCCGGGCGCGCCCGTTGATGCGGCAGGCCGACCGCGCGATCGACTGGAAGACTGATGCAACGGATGTCGTGCTGCGCAAGCTGCGTGCTGCCGACGGCACTCCGGGCGTCGCCGACGACATCCTCGGACTGCGCGTGCACTGCTATGACGGTCACCCCGAAGGCATGCTGCGCGGCACCGCAGGCGAGGTCATCGCCCAGCGCGACAGCGCGATCTGCCGCGCGACCGTTGACGGCGCGGTATGGCTAACGCACCTGAAGGAGTCCCTGGACCCGGACCGGCCGTTCAAGCTGCCAGCGGCCGCGATCCTGGGTGATCGGCTGGCCGATGTGCCGGTAGCACCGATGCCCGCCGACGCGTCAGCCAGCGCGGCGACCTGGCGAGAGATCGTCTACGAACAACACGGCGACATCGGCGTGCTGCACTTCCCCTTCTACAACGGCGCGATGTCCACCTTGCAGTGCGAGCGGCTGACGGCGGCGTATCGGGCCGCGACCCTGCGCCCGACGCGGGCGATCGTGCTCGCCGGCGGTCCCGACTTCTGGTCCAACGGCATCCACCTGAACGTCATCGAAGCGTCAGAGCAGCCCGCCGAGGAGTCGTGGCGCAACATCAACGCGATCGACGACTTCGTCCTCGCCGTCCTGACGACCGGGCACCAGCTGACGGTCGCCGCAATGCAGGGCAATGCCGGTGCCGGCGGCGTGTTCATCGCCCTGGCTGCCGACCGCGTCGTCGCGCGCAGCGGCATCGTGCTGAACCCGCATTACAAAGGCATGGGGAACCTGTACGGATCGGAGTACTGGACCTACCTGCTGCCGCAGCGCGTCGGTCCTGCGGGTGCGCAGGCCATCACGCAGAATCGGCTGCCGATCGGCACCCGGGCCGCGCTCGAACTCGGTCTGATCGACGCGCACTTCGGCGCCTCCCCAACCGCTTTCCTCGCCACGGCGATCGATATGACCCGGGCGATGATTGCCGATGGCTTCGACGCGCGCCTGGCGGCGAAGCAGGCGCGGCGACGGACCGATGAAGCGATGAAGCCGCTGGCCGCCTATCGCGCTGAAGAACTAGAGAAGATGCGTCTCAACTTCTTCGGGTTCGACTCCAGCTACCACGTTGCGCGTCACAGCTTCGTCTGCAAGATCCCGAAGGCGCGCACACCTTCATTTCTTGCCCGGCATCGGGCGCTCGCCGGATCGCGTCCGCCAGCCGAAGCAGGCGCCTGACGCCCGCTTCGTTGCAGGCCGGCTGCGCCCGCGCCGGTTCGGCGACCGCCTTCCTGTCATGTGAATTTTCCAGCGCGCGCCTGCGCAAAGTTCCGTCGCCCGCGGCCGCGCGAATCGATGTAATGCGAAGCATCCGCCGAGGGGCGGGCAACCCAAACCAAAGAGCGAGGACACCATGAACAAGAATCTGACGCAGCGCGCTGCCGCCATACTGGCGGCCACCGCCACCACCCTGGTGCTGTTCAGCGCCGTTGCCGGCCTCGCCGACGATGACCGCGCACTGTTGCTGGCCGCGAAGGCCCAGCCGACGCAGATCGCCGAAAACAGCAGCGGCAGTGTTCGGCTCTGACGGACCGACAGCATCCCAAAGAAAAAGCCCGGCACATGCCGGGCTTCTTCTTTCCATCGTCCGCGTTTGCCTGCGCGCTGCGCCCCGGGACCGGGCGCGGCGCAGCGTCAGGCCTTAGCGTACCGCGGTGGTGTTGACGGTCGTGCGCTGCAGTGCCAGCAGGTTCGCGTTGGCGTCATCGCGCGGCTGCATGCCGGCGACCGTACTTCCAAGCACCAGGGCGCTGGTGAGGACGGCTCCGAGGAAGGCAGCGATGCGGGCCGTGGCGGGTGTCTTGTGGTTGGCGTTCATGGTTCGGTCCTTTCGTTCAATCGGTGTTCGGTGTCGATATGTGAACTGTAGGCAGGCTGCTTTCCGTTCGCGAGCGACTTGCGACGAGCCGCAGGAATCGCGTGGTGAACTGCAAACCCCGTTTCGTCGCTTCTGCTGCGGGTTTTGCGCTTTGTCCGCGCTAGCGGCAGTTCGTCGCGCCTAGAGGTGGTTCATTCCGCTTTCGGCGGCGTCGCGCGGGCGTTCACGGCCGCGACGGCCGATTCCTCCGACTGCCGCCCCTCCCGAACCGCACGGACGGCGTTGCGCCCGAGACCGCTCGGCGGCGCTCGTGGGCCGATACCCTGCGCGGTTGCTCTGAGGCAAGGGGTCCCGAGCCCCCCGCCCTTATAAAGAGGACGGAGGCGCGGCGTCTTTCCCGAAGCCTCCAATTGAAGGCAGGCACGATGCCGGCGCACTCTCAAACCCCGACGACCCTGGCCGTGGAGGAGGCGATCATCCGCGTGCTCGAGGCGGAACGATCGGCCCGGGCCGAAGTGGAACAGTGCGCGGCCGATGCCGAGCAGATTCGCCAGGAGGCACGGCTGCGGGCACGCGCGATCGCCGAGCGCGCCGCTGAACGCGCTGCGAGGGTCCATCGCTGGATGGACGTTTCGATCAGAACGCGAGTCGAGGAGTTGAACCTCGAACGCGCCTCCCTGCAACAGCCCGCGATGCCCAATCCCGAAGAACCCGCGCGCCTCGTTCGCGCGCTTGACCGGCTGGCAGCGGAACTCAGCGGCGGCACCGAATGATCGAGGGCCTGACTCTCGAATACGCCTATGCGCGTGTCTGCGCGCGACTGGCTCAACGGCCCGACGAGCGTCTCTGGTCGCAGCTGCGCTCAGCGCGCAGCGTGCCGGCGCTGCTCGAGACCATCCGCGGCTCCGCGGCCGCGTCGACGGTCAGCGGAATTGCACTCGGCGGGGACGCAGACAGCCTCGAGAGCGCCTTTCGGCAGCAGTTGCGTACGCGCGTGGATGAAGTGGCGGCGTGGGCGCCGACCCTCTGGCAAGGCGCTCTGAGCTTTACGCGATTCCTCTGCGACCTTCCGGCGGTGGTGCAGCTGCTGTCCGAAGAGCCGCCGCCACGCTGGATCGGAGCAGACCCGGAACTTGCGCCGTACACGCAAGCGGCACTGGTCGATCGCCGCACCGCACTCGCCAGTGGACCCCTGGCATCGGTAGCCGCGGTCCTTGACGAGGCGGCGCATGCGCGGGCGCTGGGTCACGAGGAGCCGCTGTCCCGGTCGCTCAAGCGCATGCGCTCCGGTCCGGCGCTGCATCGCGCGCTGGCCGCCTGGGAGTCGGAGTGGCGTGGCCGCTGGCCGAGTGCTTCGAGCGAACTTCTCGCCGGCATCAGCGAGGTCGAACGCACGGTACGGTCACATCTACTGCGCTTCGGCGCGATCGCAGTCGACGACGCGGGCGCGTCACGCCAGGGCCTTGCGGCGCGCCTGGCCACGTTGGTGCGTCGCTTTCCGGCCCAGCCCGCGTCGCTGTTCGCGTACCTCGGAGTCGTCGCGCTCGATCTGGAGCGGCTACGAGGAGAGTTCGTGGTTCGCGCCCGACCCGTGGGAGCGGCGGCATGATCCGGCCGCAGCCCTGCTCGTGGTTCGAGATCCTGGTCGGCCAGGACGATGCGTTCATCGCGCTGGAGGCGCTCGCTGCCGCAGGATGCGTCGAGGTCGAGTGGCACCAGACTGAAGCTCCCGGGGCGGCCATGCCGCAGGACCTGCTCAAGGAGTTCAACACCCTCGCACGCAAGTACCGTCCGTACTGGCCGTCTGCAGCCACGGTGCGTGCCGCGGAACGGCGTTCACCCGCCCAGGCGCTCGCCGAGGGCATCGCTGTCGCCCGCAGCTGGGCCGTGCAGGCCGACAGCACCATCGGCCACCTGCAGGCAGCCGAAGCCGAAGCGGCGGAACTCGAGCTTGCCGCCGCCGCGCTGCGCGAGATGGCCGAGAGCCGCGTCGACTTCGCCGCCCTCGCACGCGCCGATCACGGCGTGACCGCCGCGCTGTTCGCGCTGCCCATGGGCGTGGAGATCGATCTTCCACAAGATGCGATCACGCGCTTTGCGACGGTTGGCAACGAACGGTTGTTGCTGGCGATCGGCGCACCGGAGGCGATCGAAGCGATCTCGCGCGCCGTCGCCGAGGTCAATGGACGGCGTGCGCGCTTTCCCGACTGGCTGCAGCCGAGCGCCACGGCCAACCTCTCGCTGGTGGCGGAAAAGCGAGCAGCGAAGCAGGACACGATCGCGCAACTTCGGCAGGAGCTGGGCCGGATCTCCGAGCAGCAGGGACTCGCGCCTGCGCTGAGCGATATTGCGCGCGCCACCTGGTGCTTCGAGCACGGCGGCGCGATCGATCAGGGCGACGTCTTTGCCCGGATCACCGGCTGGACCGCGGATCGCGAGCAGGTCGTGCGCGCGCTCGAAGGCTGCGACGCCCGCGCACTGGCGACGTTTCCCAAACCGCCGCGCGGCGTCCGCGCGCCGCTGGTGCTGCGCAACCCGTGGTGGGCACAGCCGTTCGAGGTCTTCACGCAGCTGGTGGGCATGCCGGGCGCAGGCGGGGCCGATCCGAGCACCCTGCTGGCGCTGGCGGTACCGCTGATCTTCGGCTACATGTTCGGTGACGTCGGCCAGGGCATCGTGCTGGCCATCGCCGGATGGCTGCTGCGCCATCGCATGCCGTTGCTGCGGTTGCTGGTGCCCGGCGGCATTGCGGCCGCGCTGTTCGGCTTCGTCTTCGGCAGCGTGTTCTGTCGCGAGGACATCATCGCGCCGCTGTGGCTGCATCCGATCCAGCATCCGCTGCCCGTGCTGCTGGTGCCGATCGTCGGCGGCGCCGTCCTGCTCATTCTTGGACTGCTGCTCGGTGCGCTCGAGGCGTGGTGGGGGCACCGGCTGCATGAATGGGTGCGCGACGATGTCCCGGTGCTGCTCGCCTTCACCGGCGCACTTCTCGCCTTCGTCACGCCGCTCGGGTGGTGGCTGGCGGCGGCGGGCGTCGTGTGGGCGATGCTGGCGGCGCTGCTAGAAAAGCGCAGAGTGCGCGCCGCGTTTGGCGCGCTGGGCGAACTGCTCGAGCACACCGCGCAGGTGCTGATCAACACCCTGTCGTTCGCCCGTGTCGGCGCCTTCGCACTCGCGCACGCCGGGCTGTCGTCGGCGGTCGTCGCACTCGCGGACGCCGGCGGCAATGTCATCGTCTACGCGCTGATTCTCGTGCTGGGCAACCTGCTGATCCTGGTCGTCGAAGGCCTGGTGGTGTCGATCCAGACCACGCGCCTAGTGCTGTTCGAGTTCTTCACCCGCTTCTTCCGTCCGGAGGGGCGCGAGTTCAGACCGCTCGCCGCCCCGCCGGTCATACCCGATCACTGAGCTGACCACAGAGGAGTCACCATGCGTCGATTTGCCGTACCACTGCTCGTCATCGCCGGTGCGGCCGCCCTGGCGGCCTTCGGCACCGTGCTGGTGCTGCTGCCTGAAGTCGCGACGGCGCAGACCGCCGCCCGCGCTGGCCTGCCGCCGGACGCGTGGACGTGGGGACTGGTCTCGGCGGCACTGGCCACCGCCGCGTCGTCGCTTGCTGGCGGCTACGCCGTCGCGAAGCTGGGTGCGGCCGCCGTCGGCGCACTGGCCGAAAAGCCCGATCTCTTCGGCCGCCTGCTGATCTTCGTCGGGCTGGCCGAAGGCATCGCGATCTATGGCGTGATCATCTCGATCCTGATCCTCAACCGGCTCGCCTAGATCGCCTGCGATGCTCGCTTTCGCCTACGTCGGCGACCCGGTCCAGGCTGCTGGATTCCGGTTGATCGGGGCGCAGTGCTGGGTTCCCGAACCCGGCGGCGAGCGGGCCGCATTCCTGGCCGCACGCAAGGAGGCCGAGGCCGTCTTCATCTCCGCCGCAATCGCGGAACGGCTGCCGCGCACCGAACTCGATACCGCGCTCGCCGCGGGTCGTCCACTGTTGCTGCTGGTCCCGTCGCCCGGCGCTGACCCGAGCCCGCTCGATCCGGCAGAACGCGTGCGGGCGCAGCTGGGACTCGACCGGTGAAGGGCCCGCAATGAATCTGGAGCAGCGGACCACCGCCTTGCTTGAACTGGTCGAGCAATACAAGGCGCGCCGCTTCGCCGAGCTGCTGGAGCCGGCCCGCGCCGAGGCACGCGAGGCACTGCGTTCCGCCCTCGTCGATGCGCGCCGTCGCGTGACCACCGCCATCGCCGAGGAGCGCAAACGCCGCTCCCTGGAAGTCGGCGCGATCGAGGCCGCATTGGCCACCGATCGGCGCCTTGCGGCGCAGCGGCACGCGGTGCACCTGCTCAGCGGAGCCTGGAGCGATCTGCGCGCCAAGCTGATCGCGCGCTGGGATGCAGCGCCCACGCGCGCGCAATGGGTCGAAAGCCATCTGCAGCGGGCAGTGCGGGCGGTTCCCAGCGGCAAGGGCGGCTGGCGCGTCGAATACCACGCGGCGTGGAGCGAGCCCGAGCGCACCCGCCAGCACGAGAGACTGCGCGCCCAGGGTGTAGCCCCGGTCCTGTTCGAAGAGGATCCGGGCATCGCCGCAGGCTTCAGGATCATCGGCGGCCATAACGTGCTGGACGCCGCGCTCGACGGGCTGCTCGCGGACCGTACGCAACTTGAAGGTCGCCTGCTGCACCATCTGAAGGAGGAGGAAACCGCATGAGCACCGCCGACAGCGGCGCCCGCGCGCGCATTCGCTGGATCAGCGGTCCCGTGCTGCGGGCACGCGCAGACGGTCCGTTCCTGCTGCGTGAGGCCATACGAGTCGGACCCGCCGGACTACTCGGAGAAGTCATACGTCTCAACGAAGACGAAATCGTCGCGCAGGTCTACGAAGACACGACCGGGCTGCGGCCGGGCGTCGAAGTGCGAGGCACCGGCAATCTGCTCGGGATCCGTGTTGGCCCCGCGCTGCTTGGCAACATCTTCGATGGCCTGCTGCGTCCGCTGGCACCGGCGACCGAACCGCGGTTCGCCTTTGAACCGAACGTCGCTGTGGGCAGTACGGTGGCCCACGGTTCAGTGTTCGGCAAGCTCACACCCGCGCGAGGCCGGGCGCAGGTCGCACTCGTTCCGCCGGACCTCGCAGGCCGTGTGGAATGGATCGCCGGGCCGGGCGAGTACACGGACGAGGTCACGGTGCTGCGTGTGTTGACCGAATCCGGCAGCGCGCGCGAAGTGGCACTCAGCCACTTCTGGCCGGTGCGCGCGCCGCGACCCGTCCGCGCACGCCTGGCCTCCGATGAGCCGCTGGTGACCGGACAGCGCATCCTTGATTCCTTGTTCCCGGTGGCGCTAGGTGGCAAGGCCGCGATTCCAGGAGGCTTCGGTACCGGCAAGACCATCCTGCTCGAAAGCCTGGCCAAGGGCTGCAGCGCCGACGTGATCGTCTATCTCGGCTGCGGCGAACGCGGCAATGAGATGGCCGGAGTGCTCGAGGAGTTTCCGCAGCTGATCGACCCACGGACCGGGCGCTCGCTGATGGAACGCACCGTAATCATCGCGAACACGTCCAACATGCCGGTGGCGGCGCGCGAGGCCAGCATCTACTCCGCCGTCACGGTGGCCGAGTATTTCCGCGACCAGGGGCTGCACGTCGCGTTGATGGCGGACTCGACATCGCGCTGGGCCGAGGCACTGCGCGAGGTGTCCGGGCGTTTCGGCGAATTGCCCGGCGAAGGCGGCTATCCGACTTACCTGTCGAGTCGCCTGGCGGATTTCTACGAACGCGCGGCCAAGGTCACGACGCTGAACGGCGACAGCGGCTCGGTGACGGTGCTTGGATCGATCAGCCCGCCGTCGGGAGATTTCTCGGAACCGGTGACGAGCCATAGCAAGCGCTACGTGCGCAGCTTCTGGGCGCTCGACGCGAAGCGCGCACAGGCGCGGTTCTATCCTGCAGTGAACCCGCTGCAGTCCTACTCCGAGGACTCGCTGGATGTCGCCACCTGGTGGCTCGGACGCTACGGCGCGGTGCCGACCGCACGCGCGCGTGCCGCCTCCGGCGAGAACGAGTGGCTCGAGTTGCGACGCCGCCTGCTCACGCTGCTGGACGAACAGGCGCGCCTGGAGCGCATGGCTCGCATCATCGGCAAGGATGCGCTTCCGGCGCGGCAGCGGCTGACGCTGATGTGCGCCGAACTCATCAACGAAGCGTTCCTTCGGCAATCCGCGTTCTCGCCCATTGATCACTACTGTGGACCCGAGCGCCAGGCCGCGATGTTGCGGCTGCTGGTGCATTTCGTCGAGCTGGCGGAGTCCGCGGCAACCTTTGGCGTAGCCCCGGAACAGATTGCCGCGCTCGACGTGGTGCGGCCGCTGTCGCGGATGGGCGAGGACATCGGCGAAGGCCAGCTCGACCGCCTGGCCGAACTCGAGCGCAAGGTGGAGGCCGCGTTCGCGACACTGGTGGTCGCCAGCACACCGGAGACCGCCGCGGAAGGCAATCATGCAGCCTAGGGTCACCGTACACGATGCCGCCACACGGCTCGAAGGTCCGCTGCTCTTCATGCGACGGACGCTGGACGTCGGACTGAACGAGGCAGTCGTCGTCACTGGGCGCGATGGCACACCGCGGCTGGGTCGCATTGCCACGATCGATGAGGATCTGGTGACGATCGAGATGCTCGAGCCCACGGCGGGCCTCGGCCTGGCCGACACCGTCGTGCGTTTCCTGGGCGAACCGATCGATTTCGGCGTGGGTCCCGGCGTGCTTGGGCGGGTCTTCAACGGCATCGGTCAGGTCATCGACGGCGGGCCGCCACTGGCCGTCGACAAGCGCCTGCGCATCGACGGCATCCCGCTGAACCCGGTCGCGCGGGCCACGCCGCGCGCCTTCATCGAATCCGGCGTTACCGCGGTGGACCTGATGAACTCGCTGGTGCGCGGCCAAAAGCTGCCGATCTTCTCCGGCGGCGGCCTGCCGCACGACCGCATCGCCGTGGAGATCGCGGGCAACGCACGGCTGCGTGGCACAGAAGCCTCCGAATTCGCGATCGTGTTTGCGGGCATCGGCGTGCCCTACACCACCGCCGAGTACTTCCGCCGCTCGCTCGAGCAGTCCGGAGCGCTCGAACGTTCGGCACTGTTCCTCAATCTCGCCAGCGATTCGTCGACGCAGCGCCTGCTGACGCCGCGCTTCGCGCTGACCGCGGCCGAGTACCTGGCCTTCGAGCAGGACAAGCACGTCCTGGTGATCATCACCGACCTCACGAACTACTGCGAGGCCCTGCGCGAGGTCGCCGGCGCCAAGGGCGAAGTGCCCGGCCGCAAGGGCTATCCCGGCTACATGTACTCGGATCTCGCCACGCTGTACGAACGCGCCGGCTGCGTGCACGGCGCCAAGGGCACGCTGACGCAACTGCCGATCCTGACGATGCCCTCGGACGATATCGGGCACCCGATTCCGGATCTGTCCGGTTACATCACCGAGGGCCAGATCGTGCTGTCGCGCGAACTGGACCGCGCCGGTGTCTATCCGCCGGTCAATGTCCTGCCCAGCCTGTCGCGACTGATGAAGGATGGCACCGGCAAGGGCTACACCCATCCGGATCATCCCGCGCTGGCGAGCCAGCTGTACGCCGCCTACGCACGGGCCACGCAGGCGCGCCTGCTGGCCAGCGTGGTGGGCGAGGACGGCCTGTCGGACACGGATCGGCGCTACCTCGCGTTCGGCACCGACTTTGAGCGGACGCTGATCAGCCAGGTGCACGCGCGCACGCTCGAGGAAAGCATGAGTGTGGGCTGGGACCTGCTGCGCAACCTGCCAATCGCCGAGCTTTCGCGGCTGTCCGATGAGCAGATCGCCGAACACCTGACCGCCGACGCATCGCGATCGGCCGCTGCCACCGTCGGATGAACGATCTCACCCCGACCCGCAGCCTGCTGATCGCGCTCGCCGATGAGCGGCGCACGATGCGGGAGGGCTACGCGTTTCTCGACGAGAAGTGCCTGCTGCTGGCGGGCGAGATGCTGCGGCAGGTGCGCCTGCACCAGACGCTGCGGCGCGAGCTCGCCCCGTTGCAGGAAGCGGCCCGTCACGCACTGACGGCCGCGCTGGCGCGCCACGGCCTGCACGGGCTTCAGGTCTATCCGCCGGCGGTGTCGCACCAGCGTATCCGCGTCGACCCGCGCCCATTGCTTGGTGTGACGACGCTGCAGGCGCAGGTGATCGGCGAGATCGGTCTCGCGCCTCCTGCGGTCAACCCCTCGCCCGAGGCCGAAGCCTGCCGCATGGCATACGCACGCGTCGCGACCAGGCTCGTGGCTCTGGCGGCCGTGTCGACCACCCTGGCGCGCCTGTACGCCGAGTATCGCCGGACCGTGCGCCGGGTGCGTGCCTTGCAGGATGTCCTGCTGCCGGAACTCGACGCCGACATTGCCGACATCGACACGCGCCTCGAAGACATAGAGCGAGAAGACGCCATCGCGATGCGGTTCCGGCGCAGCACGGCCTAACCGGCGGCGGGCAGTCGCGCAGGGGTTTGTCGGCTCGACCCGAGTAGACGTATCGTTCCGCCGCGCGTTGCGGAATTCCGGCGACGCCGTTTCCGGTCCCCGCAGCGCTTCCTGCCGACGAGACGATGCGCGACATCCGCCGCGAGGCGCTGGTGCCCTATTCCACGATCCAGATGTTCGAACTGATCGAACGGGTCGAGGACTACCCGCGCTTCCTGCCGTGGTGCCTCGGTACGCAGCTGCTCTCCCGCACCCCTGACAGTGTCAGTGCGACCGTCGAGGTTGGCGTGCGCGAGCTGCGAGTGCGGGTGACCACCCGCAATGACAAGCGGGCCCCGGAGTTCATGGCGATCCACATGGAGGGCGGTTCGTTCCGCCACTTCTACGGCGAATGGGCACTGCGGCCACTCGGCGACAACGGCTGCCACATCCGTTTCCGGCTGCAGTACGAACTGGCGCTGCGTGCCGAGGCACTCGCCGGACGACTGATCGAGCATGCGGCCGACCGCATGGTGGACGCGTTCGTTCTGCGCGCCGACGCCGTGTACGCCGCGCCCTTGCCGGGAGCGTCATCCCCTGCTTCGGGGTCAACCTGAGGCAGTCTCGTGCGTTAGACTCTTGCGCCGGTCCGGAGTGGCCGGACAAGATCTCAAATGAGTCAATACTTTCGCCGCCGCGCGGTGGCTCTTTCCGGGAGAGGACAAGAATGAAGACATTGATCTTTGCGGCTATCGCGACCGCCGGCATCATGTTCACGGGCGTCGCGAGCGCCTCGGCAGACCTGGCGCAGAAGAACTGCGGCAGCTGCCATGCGCTGGACACCAAGAAGATGGGCCCGGCGTTCAAGGACATCGCCAAGAAGTACAAGGGCAACGCCACGGCCGAGGCGGACCTCATCGCCAAGTTGAAGAGCGGCAAGGGTCACCCGGCAGTCAAGGCCTCCGACGCGGACCTGACCAGCATCATGAAGTGGGTGTTGGCGCAGTAGTAGTGTCCACAGTTGGCCGGTCGCCCCAAAAGGCCGCCGGCCAACGACTGATCCTGACTGCAACTTCCAATGGGGGAACAATGAAGTCGAAGTTAGCCATTGCCTTTGCCGCTGCCCTGCTGATGACAGGCGCGGCGCAGGCCAGCCCGGAGCTTGCCGACAAGTCCGGCTGCAACAAGTGCCACGCGATGGACACCAAGAAGATGGGTCCGTCCTACAAGGACGTTTCCAAAAAGATCAAGGCAATGCCGGACGCCGACATCGTGAAGAAGCTGGCAACGGGCACCGGCCATCCGAAGGCGAGTGCGTCGGAGGCCGACCTGACCGCCCTCGTGAAATGGATGAAGTCGCTGTAAGAAGCGAGTGACACAAACAAAAGAGCCGGCTCACGCCGGCTTTTTTGTTGCGCGTGCCCGCCGGATTCCCGCGAGGCAGGGGCAGCCCGTTAGCGGGGGCATGCGCCCCCGCACCGGATCTTATTTTTTCGGATAGGCGTACACCGGCGGCGGCACCGCGTCGGCCGTTGGTCCGCCTGGGCGCGGGTTCGGATTGAAGGAATGCGAGCGGACGAAGAAGCCGCCGGCCGTCTGCGCCGTACCCGGCATCATCTTCTTGTAGTCCATCGACGCACCGTGGCAGGCCTTGCAGGTCTCACCGGCTACCTTGACCTGCCCCTTCACCGCGTGCGACGAATGGCAGTCGGAGCAGCCAAGCAGACCGGCCTTTGCATGCTTGCTCTGCAGATGCTCCTGGTACTGCTGGTGATGCTTGCGCGCCTCGAAGTAGCCCGACTTCTGCGCCGCCTCGTCGACGAAGAACGCGTTGTTGAGATCCGTCTTGGGGTAGTTCCTGTTGATCGGATCATCGGATTGCACGCCGGGGAGCAGCAGTTTGTCCGGATACCACTTGGTCCAGTCGTCCTGTCCTGCACGGTATGTCTGGCCCATCACCGGATGCGGCATGTGTTCCGAGTGGTTGCCCTGCGCCGTGAGCCAGTTGTCGTTCTCGGTGCGGACGTGGCAGTAGCCGCAGACCTTGTCGCCCTCGGTCTTGGCCGCTTTGCCGGAATTGAAGATGTCGGCCTTCTTGCCCGACGCACCGTGCCTGGCGCCGGGACCGTGGCACGCCTCGCAACCCGTGTTCTTCTCGGACATCGCAACTTTCATCGCTGCCGGGTTCTTTGCGTCGTACTCGGTGATCCGGTAGCCAGTCGCGTGACACGTGGAGCACTGGGTTTCCCAGTCGTTCTTCTGGCCGTAGCCTTCCCACACGTTGCTGTAGCGGTTCCACTGCTTGTCGAGGAACTGGTGATTGCCGGTCGCCGGGTTCTTCACCAGGTACCGCTGTTTCCACTTCGATCCGACGACCAGTTGCACGTCGGCCAGCGTGTATGTCTTGCCGTCGATGTTGCCCTTGGTCGGACCGGCATTGCCCTTGCTGTCCTTCGTCCAGTTGTCGAGCGCGTCCTTCAGCAGGCCGTCCTGAGGGGTGCGCACCATCTTGGCGTGGTAACTGTCTTTCCAGGTCTTGTACTCGCCCGCATGGCAGGTGCCGCACTTCTCGGAGCCGACGAACTCGCTCGCAACGGAGGCGGTGCGCGAGTCAGTAGTACAACTGATCAACGCCGCCAACCCAACCGTAGCCAGCGCGGCAAGTGCCCAACGATGAACCTGCATAGCCCTCTCTGCGACTCAGGGTTTACCTCAAGCAGGCCGCACAATGCACGCGCCGGGCTCGAGTGCGCTTGACCCAAGGCAAAGGACCACCCGCCCCTGCCGGGAGATCGCCCACCTTCCCGGCACGCCGCCAACCCTCTTGATCTGCATTAACCTCATCGGCCGAACGCCTGTTGAAAGAGCAGCGCAGATGACGAATTCGACCTCCTGGCCACCCGCTGTCGGCACACCACTCTCGCCCGCTGCGGTCAAGGTGCTGCTGCTTGGAGCCGGCGAACTCGGCAAGGAAGTGGTCATTGCCCTGCAGCGGTTGGGCATCGAGGTGATCGCCGCGGATCGCTATGCGAATGCACCCGGACACCAGGTCGCCCATCGGGCACACGTGCTCAACATGGCCGACCCGGCTGCACTGCGGGCGCTGATCGAACAGGAACGGCCCGCGATCGTCGTGCCGGAGATCGAGGCGATCGCCACCGAGGCGCTGGTCGGGATCGAGCGCGACGGACTGGCCCGCGTGGTGCCCACCGCGCGCGCGGCGCAGCTGACGATGAATCGCGAAGGCATCCGTCGGCTTGCGGCCGAGACGCTGGGCTTGCCGACATCACCCTACCGGTTCGCGAGTTCGTTCGACGAAGTCGTGGCCGCCGCGGAGGCCGTCGGGTTTCCTTGCGTCCTCAAGCCCGTGATGTCGTCGTCCGGCAAGGGACAAAGCAAGGTTGATTCGGCGACGGAGCTGCAGAAGGCCTGGGAGTACGCGAATGCCGGCGGGCGTGTGGCGCTAGGCCGCGTCATCGTCGAAGGCTTCATCGACTTCGACTACGAGATCACGCTGCTCACCGTGCGGGCACGCGCCAGTGACGGGGAGATCGAAACGCAATTCTGCGAGCCGATCGGCCACGTGCAGGTCGCCGGTGACTACGTCGAAAGCTGGCAGCCGCACCCCATGAGCGCCGCTGCGCTGGCCCGGGCCCGTGACTATGCGCGCGCGGTCACCGGGGACCTCGGCGGCACCGGCATCTTCGGCGTCGAACTCTTCGTCAAGGGCGATGAAGTCTGGTTCTCCGAGGTCAGCCCGCGACCGCACGACACGGGCCTGGTGACGATGACCACGCAGTGGCAGAACGAGTTCGAGCTGCACGCGCGTGCGCTGCTCGGCCTGCCAGTGGACGTGAGCCTGCGCAACCCCGGTGCCAGCGCAGTCATCTACGGCGGGCACGACACGACAGCGATGGTGTTCGACGGTGTGGCCAAGGCGCTCGCCCTGCCCGGCGTCGACCTCCGCCTGTTCGGCAAGCCGCAATCCTTCGTCAAGCGCCGCATGGGGGTCGCGCTGGCCCGTGCCGCGAGCGTTGACGAAGCGCGGGCCACTGCCAAGGCTGCCGCGGCAACGTTGCGGCCTCGTCCCGCCGGCTAACCCGCAGGCAAACGCGTCACTGCCTCGAAAAGGCATGCTTTTCCACTCAGCGGACTGGTCCGCCCTGCGGTCTACAATCGACCCATTCTGCTGGACGGCCTGAGCGCCCGAAAACAACCCCCGATGAAAATCCTCGTCGTCGACGACCACTCCCTGATCACGGACGCCCTGTCGGTGCTGTTTCTCGACCTCGATCCCGAGGCCGAGGTGATCACGACCCGTACCGCCGAATCCGCCCTGGAACTGCAGCAGCAGCATCCGGACCTTGATCTCGTGGTGCTCGACCTCGGGCTGCCCGGCGTCTCCGGCACGTCACTGCTGGAAGCGATGGTGGCGCAGGCGCCGGAAATGAAGATCCTGGTGCTGTCGGGCCAGCAGGACCCGCGCAACGTCATGCGTGTCCTGCAACTCGGGGCCGCCGGATTCGTGCCGAAATCGATGGCGTCGGAAACGCTGCTCTCCGCCGTGAAGTTCGTGTTGTCGGGTGGCGTCTACATCCCCGCGGACCTGCTCGACGAAGTCAACCGCGCCGGCATGCTCGCCACGCCGGATCGCCCGCGCGAAGCAAACGCCGGACGCATCGAACTGACCGAGCGGCAGGAACAGGTGCTGCAGTTGCTGGCGCGCGGCGCGCCGATCAAGATCATCTGCCGTGAGCTTGGCCTGTCCGAAGGCACGGTCAAGACCCACGTCACCGCCATTTACCGCGCGTTCAACGCGTCGAACCGTACCGAAGCCCTGCTGGCCGCGCGCCGTCACGGCTACGACATCGGCTGACACGGCGCCCGCCGCGTATCGCCGCGGGCGTTGTGCCAGAGTCCCGCCCCATCGGCGTCGGGCACCGCACTCACTGCCGGCACCCTCGGCCATGGTCCCTAGGCGCGGTCGCGACTGCGGCTGCCTCGTCGCGCGCGCCGACGAAACACTTCGAAGAGAGCCACAGCGAGCATCGCGGCGAGCAGCGGGTCGATCAGCTCGCCGCTCGCACCGACCGTGCAGCCGCCGCCAAGGTTGGACGGAGCGATGGCGGCGGAGCCCCCAGCGGGTGACGGCGACGACGACGGCGACGTTGAATTGTTGGACGCCGCCGCGTCCAGAGCCGACGCCTGGGCCGTCAGCGCAATCCGCGTGGGTACGGTCAGGGAGGCCGAGGCTATGGTCACTTCACCCGTCGCAGGTCCTGCAGCTGCAGGCATGAACGCAACATAGACGCTGCACGCCTGTCCCGGGACCAGATCCATCGGGCCTTCTCCGCAGGAATTGCTCCCGGGCTGCATCACGAACGGACCAGAGATCGTGATCGACGACAAGGTGATCGGACTCGCGCCACTGTTGGTGACGACCGCCTGCACCGATGCCGACATCGTGCCCACGGTCGACTGCAGTGCTGCCGAGGCCGGATTCACCGCGATCGCATACTGAACACCCGACCCCGAGAGAGTGACGACCGGACTGCCGTTCGCGGCATTCGACGCCACCGTCAAAGTGGCACTGCGAGTGCCGACCGCTGTCGGCGCGAACGACAGCTGCATCGCGCAGGTGCCGCCAGCGGCCACCGTCGCGCCGCTTGTGCAGTCGCCAGCCAGCACGAAGTCACCTACCGAGGACCCGCCCAGAGTCAGGCTCGCGAGCGTCAGCGGCGCCTCACCCGAGTTTGTCAACGTCACTGGCTGGGCTGCGCTCTTCTGGCCCACGGAAGTCGCGCCGAAGCTCAGCGTGGTGACCGATACGGAGACTGCCGGCTGTGGGGTCGCCGTTCCAGTGCCGTTCAGTGCCACGATGGCCGGACTCGCCGTCGCGCTGTGTGCAATAGAAAGTTGCGCACTTCTCGCACCCGCGACCGTCGGTCGAAACGTCACCTGCAGGTTGCAGTTGGTACCGCCGTTAAGTACGGTCCCTGTCGAGCACGTGGATGCGGCACCGATCATGTACTCAGCTGCATTGGCGCCAGAAATTCCAATGGCTCCAAGGGTAAGTGGCTGTCCACCCGTATTGCGTACCGTCACGGCCTGGGCGAACGACGGGGAGTTGATCGTCTGCGTGAAGCTCAAGGCCGCCGGTGTCACGCTGGCGACCGCCGGGGCGAGCGCCCCGTTCCCGATCAGTGACACGGTGGACGTGCCGCCGGTGGCGTTGTGCGTGATCGTCACGGTTGCATTGCGCGCGCCGGCAACGGCGGGCGTGAATGTCAATTGGATGGAACAGGTGCCGCCGACAGCGACGTTCGTGCCAGGCTGGCACGTTCCGCCACGCGTGAACTCGGCGCTCGCCGTGCCGCCGAGCGTGAGCCCGGCGAGGGTCAGCACGGCGGTTCCGGTGTTGCTGACCGTCACCGTCTGCGCGGCACTGGTCGTACCGAGCGTCTGTGCGGCGAAGGTGAGCGTCGTTGCTGACAGCGCTATCGCCGGAGATCCAGTGCCTGCAGCGGGATTGGCGATGTAGGCCGCGATGTCGGCGGCGTCGGTCGCGTTCACGTAAGCGGAAAGCTTCCGCATGCCGCCCTTGTCGCTAGAGATTGCACTCAGAATGACGGTCGGGTTCGAGCCCTTCGCGATGCCGTTCGACTTGACGCTCGGAAAGCCGGAATGACAGCCGGCAGTGCCGCAACTCTCCGGCGCGCCGTTGGTATTGAAGTACAGCGCCTTGCCTCTGACGGCATCCGCTGCATGCGCGGCGCTGAGTACACCCAGCCCGACGACTCCAAGCATTGCGATGGCAACACGTCGTATCTTCTTCATTTCAGATGCTCCAGTAACCAATCCAAACCGCGTTGGCTGCGCTGTGCAGCGCGATACATAGCCCGATCGACCGGGTGCGCTCGTAGGCCCAGCCGATCACAACAGCCGGAGCGATCACCAGAGCCGCGTGCGCCGCCGATGCGGTCAACAGATGCGCCAAGCCGAAGCACACGGCCGTCACTCCGATGGCAATCCATGGCCGTCCACTGACCCCGCCCGCCGCGCGTAGTCGGGACTGCACGACACCACGGAAGAACAGTTCCTCGATGATTGGGGCGACGATCAGGGACTGCGCCATCTGCACGGCATGGAAGCCGAGTGCATGAACAACTGCAAGCGCGGCAGCGTAGGCCGCGACCGCGATGCTGATTGCCAGCAGACCCGCGCGCATCGGCGCGCGAACTTCTGCTGTCAGGTCCCGAGTGGTCATGCTTGAGTCGTCGCTGAAAGGTCTCACCGAGTCTAGGTTTCAGATCGGTACCTGATCAGCCGTTGGCTTCCCTCGATCGAGCTAGCCTGAAAGGACCGTTATCCACTCGAGCGCGGGAGTCGCGGCGCGGCCGCGGATGACTACGTTTCCTACCTTTGCTGCTTGCCGGCGAAGGCAATGGAAAGTGGGCGTGCACTCGCGACCGCCGAATGCGCTAATGCGTTTGTCTGACGTCCACTTCGCGATTGAGGGTGCGTTGTCTCAAGGGATGAAACCCAAGTCCATCGGGAGGTTCGCAGCGACTCACGCCTATTTCTGTCTGACTGCCGCCAGCAACAGGCACATCGTGTTGCAGCTGGGCGCTGCCTCCCGGATACGATGTGCGCGTGTGCATCGGCATCGCTGGTGTGCCTACTGACAGCGATCGATCGATCCGTTCAAGAGAACGTGGACGAGAGCTTGGGTAACTCCATGGGTGGATGTCCTACCCGCCGGTCACTGCGCAGGCGGCCGGCATGGACGGTGATGAAGAATCGCCGAAACGGGCCGCCGGGGACCCGGCCTTCCTGTCGGTGCTCCGCAAGCGATCAGCCTGCGGCAGTCTGCGGCGGTGGCGTGCGATCGGCGATGGCGGGCGGTGGCGGTATCGCGGTCCGCAACAGAGGCAGCGTTGTCAGTCCGAGCAGTTCACCCAGGCTGTTGTTGAGCACTGCCGCAGTGGTCGGCTTCTGAAGGACGATCGGCTCCTCGGTCGGGCTCCGGGCGATCGCGGACGACTGCGGGTCGACCGCCAGGTGCTCGCCCATCACACGATGGAACTCAGCCACGACCTCGGGTCGCTGCACGGCGGTCAGCATGATCGTCGGCAGCGGAACCCCCACCAGTTCGCGGATCTTGAACACCGCCTCGACGCCGCTGACCGAATGCGGGCCAAGGTTATGGTCAGCGATGATCGCGTCGATGCGCTCGTGCAGACTGATCCGCTTGATCAGCTGCGCGTTATAGCCGGTCGACGGCACGACATCCGCGCCCCACGACCGCAGCAGCCGGGTCAGGCTGTTGAGGATCTCGGCGTTGTCCTCGAGCACGACGAAGGTGAAGCCATTGAGTGCACGGATCGCCACCTCGATTGTCTCCGGCGCTGTGCGCTTGGCGCGCGGCGGCGCGATCGACAGCGGCACTTCGACGCGAAACACGGTGCCAGTGCCGGGCCGCGTGGTCACGATCAGCGGATGCCCGAGCAGGCCGCAGATGCGCTTGACGATCGACAGGCCCAGGCCAAAGCCGGAACCGCTGTTTTCGGCCTTCGAGCTTTCGCCGCGGTAGAACTCCTCGAAGATGCGATCGAGTTCACCCTGCTTGATACCCGGGCCGGTGTCCCAGATCTCGATGCTGATGAGCCCGCTGCGCGGACGCGCGGCCAGCAGCACGCCGCCGCGCTGCGTATAGCGGATCGCGTTCGCCAGCAGATTGCGGATCACCCGTTGCAGCAGCAGCGGATCGCTTTCGATGGCGAAGCCGTGGCGGCGCACGCGCAGCGACAGCCCCTTGGAAGCCGACAGCGGCGTGAACTCCTGCTCGAGCAGCGTGAACATGTCGTCGAGCATGATCTGATCCGGACGCGGCTGGATCGCGCCGGAATCGAGCCGTGAGATCTCGAGGAGTTCCTCGACCAGCTTCGACAGCGACTCCACGGCTGTCGACAGGTTGTTGACGAGCGGCTCGAGCGGCCCTTGCGCGCGCTTCTTCAGCAGCGAGACGTAGATGCCGATCGCCTGCAGCGGCTGCCGCAGGTCATGGCTCGCCGCGGCAAAGAACTGCGTCTTCGAGCGCGTCGCGTTCTCCGCGTCGCGCCGGGCTTCCTCGGCCAGCCGTTTCTCGTTGAGCAGCTGTTCGACCAGGACTTCGTTCTCGTAGTTGTTCTTGACAGATTCGAACACTGCATCGCCGAAAGTGCGGCCGTAGAAGACCGTGAAGAAGAACACCGCCGACATCACCACGGACGCCGTGTAATAGGTGGGGTCGTGTTCGACCACCATGCGACCGATCAGCGGCAGCAGAGCGAGCAGCATGAAGGTGTAGAACGCAGGCCGGTAGCAGGCGTACAGCGTCAGCGAACCGAAAGCGACGCTGAGGACGACCGCCACCAGCACGATCTGGTGCAGGGGCTGGTCGTTCGAGAAGAAGAAGAACCCGGCGACGCCCCACAGGAGGCCGGCGGCGACCGCCAGCGCGACCCAGCGGTTGGCCCATCGCTGCACCTGATCGACGACAGCGACCGCGTGGCGGAAGCGGTACGCGACACGCACCCGGATCAGCGATTCGAGCAGGATCAGCACGAACCAGCCCATCAGGATGTTCTGGTTCGTCGACTTCCAGAACACGACGACCAGCGCGAACGCGCCGACGATGCTGACGAGCACCGATTGCGGCACCTGCCGGTACACCGATGCCATCACCCCGGCAAGGATCTTCTCCTTGCGCTGTTCCTGCGTCTCGACGACGAGACCGAAGCGGGTTAGGGGGCCGGACATGCGAAGCGGTTTGGAAAGACAGCCGCGATCATATGCGGGATGCCTGGCGGCGCACAGGCCGAGCGGCGCGGAATAGCTAGCCCAATTGAATGGAGTACCAAGGCGGCTCTCATGATGCCGGGTGTCCCTGTGGGGTGAGCGCCCTGCTTTAAACTCCCGCGTCCCCTGATTCCATACCATCCCGGAGCCCTCGCCTGATGAAGCCGCGTCACGCCGTCGTCCTTGCCGTCTGCACCCTGGCCGCTGCCAGCACACCGCTCGCGGCCAAGCCGGTCGAACAGGTGCGGGTCGGCTTCTCGACATCGATCTCTGGCCCGTTCGCGGCACTCGGGGCCGAAGCGCGGGACGGCTTCAATCTCGCGATCAAGCAGCTCGGCGTCAAGCTCGGCGGCATTCCGGTGGAGGTGTTCTCGACCGATGAAGCGGGCAACCCGGACACGGCGCGCCAGCACGTCGATCGCTACCTGAAGCGCGACCGGATTCATTTCTATACCGGGCCGATCGGGTCGAACGTCGCGCTGGCGGTGGGCCCGGCGCTCTTCGCTGCCGAAGTGTTCTACCTCAGCAACAACGCCGGGCCATCGCAGCTGGCGGGCGCACAGTGCAACGCCTATTTCTTCGGCACGGCGTGGCAGAACGACGCCTACCACGAGGCCGCGGGCAAGTTTGCCGCGGAGCGCGGGTTCAAGAAGGTGGCAGTGCTGGCACCGAACTACCCGGCCGGCCAGGACGCGATCACCGGCTTCAAGCGCGGCTATGCCAAGCCCGTGTCGTCCGAGACCTTCACGAAGCTGGGGCAGCTTGATTACGCCGCCGAGCTGGCCAGGCTGCGCGCCGAGGCGCCGGACGCGCTCTATATCTTCCTGCCCGGAGGCATGGGGATCAACTTCGTCAAGCAGTTCGTCGGCGCCGGGCTCTCGACGGGCACGCAGATCGTCGGCCCGGGCTTCTCTGCCGACGAGGACGTGATCCGCGCGGTTGGCGAACCGATGCTCGGCATGTTCAATACTGCGCACTGGAATCACGACTTCACCAACCCGGCGAGCCAGGCGTTCGTGCAGGCCTACCAGAAGGAATACGGTCGCCTGCCCTCCATCTACGCCGCCCAGGCGTACGACACGGTGCTGATGATGGACGCGGCCGTGCGCGAGGTGAAAGGCGAACTCGACAACAAGCCGGCCGTGCGCGCGGCTCTGAAGAAGGCGAATTTCAAGTCGGTGCGTGGAGATTTCAGGTTCGGCAACAACCAGTTTCCGGTCCAGGATTACTTCCTGCGCACGATCGTCAAGGACACGCAGGGGCGAACGACGAACCGCACGCTGAGCAAGGTGTTCACGAACCACCAGGACGCGTACGCGTCGCAGTGCAAGCTGCAATAGCGGGATCGCAGGTCAGCGCCGCGGCGCCCACTGCCGCGGCTCCGGCACTCCCCCGGGCCGCGTAGCATCGCAGGCTGCGCCCTGCCCTGACCCACCCGTCGATGACGACCACCCTGCTCGTCGAGCAGTTGCTCAACGGCCTGCAGTTCGGTCTGATGCTGTTCCTGATCGCGGCTGGACTGACGCTGGTGTTCGGCATCATGGACGTGCTGAACCTCGCGCACGGCTCGCTCTACATGATCGGCGCCTACGTCGCGGCCAGCGTCGCGCAGGCCAGCGGCTCGTTCTGGGTTGCGCTGCCCGTCGCAACCCTCGTCACCGGCCTGGTCGGCCTGCTGCTCGAAACGACCCTGATACGCCGGCTGTATCGGCGTGACCACCTCGCACAGGTGCTCGCGACCTTCGCGGTGATCCTGATCGCCGACGACACGGTCAAGCTGATCTGGGGCCCGGCACCGATCATGTTGTCGGCGCCCGCCGCGCTCGCCGGCCCCGTGGAGTTGCTTCCCGGAGTGCTTTATCCGTCCTACCGCCTGCTGATCATCGGCGTCGGCCTGGCGCTGGCAGTGGCGCTCTATCTGTTCGTGACGAAGACGCGCACCGGCATGCTGGTGCGTGCCGGCAGCAGCAACCGCGACATGGCGAGCCTGATGGGTGTGCGCGTCGATCGACTGTTCGCGACGATCTTCGTGCTCGGCGCGATGCTGTCGGCCGTGGCGGGAGCGCTCCTCGGTCCGCTGCTGGCGGTGGAAATCGGCATGGGCGAGAACATCCTGATCCTCGCGCTGGTCGTCATCGTCATTGGCGGCATCGGCTCGATCCGCGGCGCCTTCGTCGGCGCCGTGCTGGTCGGAATCGTCGATACGGCCGGGCGCGCCTTCCTGCCCGACCTGCTGCACCGTTTCCTGTCGAATGCAGTGGCGGCACAGCTGGGACCGGCCCTGGCGGCCATCGCGATCTACGTGCTGATGGCGGCGGTGTTGTTCTTCCGGCCACAGGGCCTTTTTCCGGCACGCGGCTAGATGACCAAACGCGACCTCCTGCCGTGGGTGCTGCTGATCGTCGCTGCGCTCGTGCCGTGGCTGGCGGGTCTGCTCGACCAGGGCTACTACGTCGGCTTCGTCCGCCGGATGATGATCTTCGCCATCGCTGCGGCCAGTCTTAACTTCATCATGGGCTATGGCGGCATGGTGAGCCTCGGCCACGCGGCCTTCTTCGGCATCGGCGCCTACGTAGTCGGGATTGCGATGGTGCACGGCGTGACGAGCGCGTGGATCGCATGGCCGCTCGCCGTGTCGTTGGCCGCGCTGGCCGCGCTGGCTATCGGGTCGATCTCGCTTCGAACACGCGGCGTGTACTTCATCATGATCACGCTCGCCTTCGCGCAGATGGTCTATTACCTCGCCGTCGGGCTCAAGCACTACGGCGGGGAGGACGGACTCAACCTCGCACAGCGGTCGGTGATCGGCCTGGGACTCGACCTCGCCAACGAGACGACGCTGTACTACGTCGTGCTGGCGGCGCTGGCAGCCGTCATGCTGTTCCTGAATCGCGCCGTCGGTGCACGCTACGGCCGGGTGCTGATGGGCATCCGCGAGAACGAAACACGCATGGAGGCCATCGGCTTCGCGACCTACCACTACAAGCTGGTCGGCTTCGCGATTGCCGGCGGTCTGGCCGGGCTGGCCGGAGCGCTGTTCGCCAATCACAACCTGTTCGTCAGCCCGGCGGCGCTGCACTGGACGCAGTCGGCAACGCTGGTCGTCATGGTGTTGCTCGGGGGCATCGGCTTTCGTTACGGCGGCCTGGCCGGCGCAGTTGCACTGCTGATGCTCGAGGAACTGCTGGCCGCGCTCACTGACTACTGGCATCTGCCGCTCGGCCTCATCCTGCTCGCGGTCGTGTTCTTCGCTCCGCGCGGCCTCGCCGGCCTGTTTGCACGGCGTGGTGCCGCATGACGCTCCTGCAGGTTCGCGGCCTCACCAAGCGGTTCGGCGCGCTCGTCGCAACCGACGCCCTCGACCTCGACATCAACGCCGGGGAGGTCCACGCGATCATCGGTCCCAACGGCGCAGGCAAGACCACGCTGATCAGCCAGCTCTCTGGCGCGCTGACGCCGGATGCCGGCAGCGTCCGACTGCGCAATGCCGAGGTCACGCGCCTCTCCGCGCACGATCGCGTTCGCCGTGGCATTGCGCGTTCGTTCCAGGTGACCAACGTGTTTCGCGCGATGAGCGCCGTTGACAATGTCGCGCTGGCGCTGCAGGCGGGCGACGGCAGCAGTTTCCGCTTCCTGCGGCCGGTCGCGCGAGAACGGCATCTCTTCGCGCGCGCGCGCCAGCTGCTCGAGCGCGTCGGCCTGCACGAGCGCGGCGATGTCGTCGCCGGCGTGCTCGCGCACGGCGAGCAGCGCCAGCTCGAGGTCGCGCTGGCCCTGGCCACGCGCCCCGCGCTGCTGCTACTCGACGAGCCGATGGCGGGCATGGGTCCGGACGAGTCGGCGCAGATGGTCGCGCTGATCGCCAGCCTGCGCAGCGACCTGACGATCGTGCTGGTCGAACACGACATGGACGCGGTATTTCGTCTCGCCGACCGGATTTCGGTGCTGGTCTATGGCCGTTTGCTTGCCACGGGGACGGCCGAGGACATTCGCGCGAATGAGGAAGTGCGACGCGCCTACCTCGGCTCCGACGCCGCATGAACCTGCTCGATGTTCACGCGATCCAGACGGGCTACGGTGCCAACCAGGTGCTGTTCGGTGTCGACCTGCGCGTTGCCGAAGGGTCTGTGGTGACCCTGCTGGGCCGCAACGGCATGGGAAAGACGACGACGTTGCGCGCGATATTCGGCCTGCTACCGCTGCGCGGCGGCGAGGTGTACTTCGGCAGTCAACGCATCGACGGTAAGTCTACCGATGCCATCGCTCGACTCGGACTCGCGATCGTGCCGGAAGGGCGCCAGGTGTTCCCGAACCTGTCCGTGCGCGAGCACCTGATCGCCTTTGCCGCCAACCGCAACGGGGCCGTACGGCCGTGGAACCTGGATCGTGTCCTTTCGATGTTCCCGCAACTGGCCGCCCGGCAGAAGGCAATGGGCAACCAGTTGTCGGGCGGCGAGCAGCAGATGCTTTCCATCGGTCGCGCGCTGATGACCAACCCGCGGTTGCTCGTTCTCGACGAGGCAACCGAGGGCCTCGCTCCGCTGGTGCGCGAGGAAATCTGGCGCTGTCTCGCGGAGCTGAAGGCCACAGGTCAGTCGATCCTTGTCATCGACAAGTACGTGCAACGCCTGGTCCAGATCGCCGACGAGCACACGATCCTTGAGCGTGGCCGCGTCGTCTGGCACGGCTCTTCAGCCGCGCTGGCGGCGGACCCGCAGCTTTGGCATCGCTATCTCGGCGTGTAACGGGATTCCGCCGCAGGTGGAGCGGGCGCAACCGTGATCGGCGCGTTCGGTTCTTCCGCGCGCTCCGCGCGCCGCTTCAACGCGACATTCATCGCGTCGAACGCGGGCTGCATCGTCGACCGCAGACGGCGCTGCAGGAACGGGACGATCACGCCCCGATACTTGCCGCCGTGATGCAGACGCACGCTGCCATCGGGCCGCGATTCGATGCCGAAGCGGTGTTCCGCTGAATACAGGCCCGGAACGGCCCAGCCACCGAGCCAGCGCAGTTCACGCGGCTCGCGCACATGGGTCACAGTCGAGCGGAACGTCGGACCGCCGATGGCCGCGACGTCCTGCGTGACTTCGATCGAATTGCCCACCTGCGCCTGACCAAGCACTGCCCGGATAAACGGGTTCCAGCGCTTGTATGACCGGAAGTCGGTCAGGATTCCCCATACTAGGGCGGCTGAGGCGTTGATGTCGACGTACGTGCGGATTTCGAGCATTGCGCAGTATGGACGCCCGCAGATTCACCGATCCGGGGAACTGGATATACGGTGCCGATTGAACGGGAATGCGGGGTGCGCATGTCACCTAGGCAGATGGACGGACGCTTGCTCATCGGGAATCGCCCGACGCAGCGCAAGGGTTATCGCCGCATCGATCAGAACGAGCCGCACCGTCACAGTCGCCGCAGCAAACAAAAAAGGGCGCTCGAAGCGCCCTTTGTTGTGACTCCCGCTGAACTCATCCCATGTGCAGGCCGCCGTTGCACGAGAAGTCTGCGCCGGTGGTAAAGCCCGAGTCCGGACCGGCCAGCCAGGCGACGATCGAACCGATTTCATCCGGTGTTCCAAGTCGTTTGACCGGAATCGTCTCGATGATCTTCTCGAGGATCTGCGGCTTGATCGCGTTGACCATCTCGGTGCCGATGTAGCCGGGGCTCACCGTGTTCACCGTGACACCCTTGCTCGCCAGTTCCAGGGCCAGCGCCATCGTGAAGCCGTGCATGCCCGCCTTGGCAGCCGAGTAGTTGGTCTGGCCAGCCTGGCCTTTCTCTCCATTGACCGAGCTGATCTGGATGATCCGGCCCCAGCCCTTCTCCACCATGCCCGGCACTACCTGCTTGGTGACGTTGAACATGCTGTTCAGGTTGGTGTCGATGACTGCCTTCCAGTCCTCGGGCGTCATCTTCAGGAACATGCGGTCACGCGTGATGCCCGCGTTGTTGACCAGCACGTCGATCGGTCCGTGCTCCGCCACTGCCTTGGAAAACGCTGCCACGGTCGACTCCCAGTCGGCCACGTTGCCCACCGACGCATAAAAGTCGAAGCCGAGCGCCTTCTGTTCGCCCAGCCACTTGACGAAGTCGCGGCTTGGCCCGCAACCGGCAATCACCTTGAAGCCTTCCTTGTGAAGTCGCTGGCAGATCGCCGTGCCGATGCCACCCATGCCGCCCGTTACGTAGGCCAACTTTGTCATTCCTGTCTCCGTATGTTGTTTACTGCTGTTGTATTCGGGTCGAGCGCCGGGCTGCCCCAGGCCCGACCCGCAAATCAATCCCGGCCCAGCGACGCGCAGCGTCGCGACCATGACGTCGACCCACTATCGCTCCACTGTCAGGGCGACGCCCATCCCGCCGCCAATGCACAGGGCCGCGAGCCCTTTCTTCGAATCGCGGCGCTTCATCTCGTGCAGCAGGCTCACCAGCACGCGTGCGCCGGAGGCGCCGATGGGGTGGCCCAGAGCGATAGCGCCGCCATTGACGTTGATCTTGTCCTTGTACGGCGCCTTGTCCCAGCCGAGATCCTTGTTGACCGCGCAGGCCTGTGCGGCGAACGCCTCGTTGAGCTCCATCAGGTCGAGCTGCTCGGCTTTCCAGCCGGCCTTCTCGAGCGCCTTGCGTGACGCCGGCGCGGGACCCATGCCCATCAGCGACGGATCGACGCCAGCCGATGCGAAGCTGACGATGCGGGCCAGCGGCGTGAGCCCGAGGGCCTTGGCCTTGTCGGCCGACATCACCAGCAGCGCCGCCGCGCCGTCGTTGATGCCTGAGGCATTGCCGGCCGTGACCGACCCCTGCTTGTCGAAGGCGGGCTTGAGCCCTGCGAGCGCCTCGGCGTTCGACTTGCGGTTGATGAACTCGTCGGCGTCAAACACCAGCGGCTCACCCTTGCGCTGCGGGATGGTCACCGCGACGATTTCGTCCTTGAAGCGGCCGGCATCCTGCGCCGCCGCGGCCTTGGCCTGCGAGGCAACTGCAAACGCGTCCTGCGCAGCGCGGTCGATGCCATGCGCCTTGGCGACGTTCTCCGCGGTGATGCCCATGTGGTACTGGTTGTAAACATCCCACAGTCCGTCCACGATCATGCTGTCGATGATCTTCGCGTCACCCATCCTGAAGCCGTCGCGCGACCCGAGCATCACGTGTGGCGACGCACTCATGTTCTCCTGCCCGCCCGCGATCACGACCTGCGCATCGCCGTTGCGGATCGCCTGCGCCGCGAGCATCACGGCCTTGAGGCCCGAGCCGCACACCTTGTTGATCGTCATCGCCGGCACGCTCGCCGGCAGCCCGGCCTTCAGCGCCGCCTGCCGCGCCGGATTCTGGCCGCTGCCCGCGGTCAACACCTGGCCGAGAATCACTTCGTCAACCTGATCCGCAGCCACGTTCGCGCGACGCAGGACCTCCTTGATAACGATGGCGCCCAGTTCCGGGGCTGACACCTTCGCCAGCGTCCCGCCGAACTTGCCGATCGCGGTACGTGCCGCCGCGACGATCACTGCTTCTGTCATGTCAGAACTCCGATGGAAAGATCAGTCGAGCGGACGAGCATCTGCCACCCAGGACTCCCTACGCCTTCTCCTTGACGTAGCTCCCGGGTGCGGGCTCGATCGGCTTGTGCGCGGCGTCACCGTAACGCTTGGGCGCAGCCTTCAGTGCACCTGCATGACGCGACAGCCAGCGGCTCCAGTCCGGCCACCAGCTGCCCGGCTGCTCCACGGCGTCGTTGAACCAGGCGTCCGAGTTGGCGGGCAGCGTGTCGTCACCGCCGACCCAGTAGTTGCGCTTGTTCTTCGTCGGCGGATTGATCGTTCCGGCAATGTGCCCGCTGGCGCCCAGCACGTAGCGCACGCCGCCCGCCTTGCCGTTTCCCGGCAAGGCGCGCGCCGAAGCGTACGCCGCCTTCCACGGCACGATGTGATCCTCACGCGCGGCAAACACGTAGGTCGGAACCTGGATGCGCCCGAGATCCACCGGCTGCCCGCAGGTGTGCAGCTTGCCCGGCACGCGCAGGTTGTTCTCGAGGTACATGTTGCGCAGGTACCAGGAATACATCGGCCCCGGCAGATTGGTGCTGTCGCCATTCCAGTAGAGCAGATCGAACGCCGGTGGCGCCTTGCCTTCGAGGTAGTTGCTGACGACGTAGTTCCAGACGAGATCGTTGGCGCGCAGGCTCGAGAACGTGTTCCCGAGTTCGAGGCCCGGCATGATGCCGCCGCGCGCAAACTGCTGTTCGCGCAGCCGCACCTGGTTCTCGTCGATGAACACGTCGAGCACCCCGGCATCCTCGAAGTCGAGAAGCGCGGTCAGCATCGTCAGGCTGGTAATCGGCTTCTCACCACGCGCGTACATTACCGCCAGCGCATTGGCGATCAGCGTGCCGCCCACGCAGAAGCCGAGCGCGTTGATCTGCTTTGCGCCCGTGATCTCCTGCGTCACGTGGATCGCCTCGATGACGCCTTCTTCCAGATAGTCGTCCCAGGTGACGTGCGCTTCGGGTTTGTGCGGGTTCTTCCACGACAGCACGAACACCGTGTGCCCTTGCTCAACCGCATAGCGAATGAATGAGTTCTCCGGCTGCAGGTCGAGGATGTAGAACTTGTTGATGCACGGCGGCACCATCAGGAACGGGCGTTCGTACACCTTCTCCGTCAAGGGCCTGTACTGGATCAGCTCGAAGAGGTGGCTGCGGTAAACGACCGCACCTTCGGTGGTCGCGACGTTCTTGCCGACTTCAAAGGCCGCTTCGTCGGTCATCGTGATCTTGCCCTTGCCGATGTCCGTCAGCAGGTTCCCGATCCCGGCCTTCAGGCTCTCCCCGCTGGTTTCCAGCAAGGTCTGCTGCGCCTTGGGATTCAGCGCGAGGAAGTTGGCCGGCGACGCCGCATCCACCCACTGCGACACGGCGAACTTGACGCGCTTGCGCGTCTTGTTGTCGCCCTGGACGCTGTCGGCCAGTCGGCTCAGGAACTCCGAGTTCAGCAGATACGCGCGCGCATAGAACGACGCCAGCGAGTTCTTCTGCCAACTCGGATCCGAGAACCGCGGATCGGAGATCGGCGCAGTCGTGCGCTCGGGATGTGCGAAGAAGTCATTCCACAGGCCGCTCAGGCGCTGCACGTATTCCTGCTGCATCCCGAACAGTTGCTCGGCTGCGAGCGGCATCGACGTACTGGTCATCGGTTGCAGCCATGGCAGCGCGAAGTTGAACGGATCGGCGGCTCCGAGGGCGTGCGGCTTCGCGGAATGCGTGGCAGCAGGCTGCGCGCTGCCCGCGGATCGCGCGGCGCGCGTGGCCTTGCGCGGGGCGGTCTTCACGGCCGCCGCCTGCGGACGCGGCGAATTGCGCGACCTGCGCGCTGCGGCGGCCGTCTTGTTCGTGGGCATGTCTCCTCCGGTGGCTTGGCCGCTGGATCTCACGATCCGCCCGGCTCTCGGGATCTGGGGATGGTCTTGGGATTCTCCATGTCGAGACCGGCACGGTCAAACGACCCAGTCAAGCCTCTAGCCAGATCAGGGCAGCGTGCCGACCGGTCACACGGTCGCGCCGGTGACTGTAGAACCGGTCCGCGTCACAGTACGTGCAGACGCTGCCGCCGAACACGGCATCGACCCCCTCCTGTGCCAGCGCCAGTCGGCCCAGCCCAAACAGGTCGGCACGATACTTTCCGCTGCCATGCGGGACGAAGTAGGCCTCGGCGCCCGCGAGGCTAGAAGAGGCCGCGTCGCGCACTTCGGGTCCCACTTCGAAGTGATCCGGCCCAATAGCCGGGCCGAGGTAGGCCACCAAACGAGCTGACGGATCGGCCACCCGTTCGCGCAGCGCGCGCACGCTGGCCTGAATGACACCCGCCACGAGCCCGCGCCAGCCGGCGTGCGCAACCGCCACACCGCGTCCACGCGCGTCGGCCAGCAACACCGGAAGGCAGTCGGCCATCATCGCGACCGCCACGACGCCCGGCCGATCCGTGAACGCAGCGTCGGCTTCGAGCGGGCTCGGCGCCGCTGCGGCCTCGGCCGCATCGACGACGCGTGCCCCATGCACCTGCTTCAACCAACCCGGCATGGCGGGCAGCGCGGCACGCAGTCGCGCCCGGTTGGCCGCGACGGCGGCGAGGTCATCGCCCGACCCGAATCCGAGATTCATGCCACCGCCCCCGGAGGCATCGAACGGCGCCGCGGACGTCCCGCCGGCACGCGTGGTGATCAGGGCCCGAACTGCGTCGGGCGTTGACCACTCCGGCACGATCCACTGCGGATGCCAGGCGTTCAAGCCACCTCCGCGGCCGGCCGGTCGATCGGCCCGAAACCGAGCGAATGCATCAGCTCCGCCATGTCCAGCGGTGGCGCACGAAACCACTGCATCGGCTGGTCCGTGACCGGATGCTGCAGTCCCAGTCGACACGCATGCAACGCCTGCCGCGGAAACGAGCGCCACGTACTACCGGGCGTTGCCGGCGGCAGTCGTCGCCGATATACCGGATCCCCGACCAGCGGATGTCCGAGATACTCGAGGTGAACGCGAATCTGGTGTGTGCGTCCGGTATCGAGCCGACAGGCGAGCCAGGAGAGCGCAACGCCCTCGTGCAGCGTCGTTGCGATCCGCGTGTAGTGCGTTCGGGCCGGCCGCGCGTTCGCGGCCTGGCTGACCCGGAATCGCAACGGATTGCGCGGATCGCGGCCGATCGCGGCGTCGATCGTGCCGCTGCGTCGCGGCTCGCCAAGGACGATCGCCCAGTACTCGCGGAAGACGGTGCGCTCTTGCAGCTGGCGCACGAGGTCAGTCTGCGCCGCCAGCGTGCGCGCGACGACCATCAGCCCGGAGGTGTCGGCGTCGAGGCGATGCACGATGCCGGCCCGCGGCACCCCGGCCAGTTCGGGCGCATGGGCCAGCAGGCCATTGAGCAGTGTGCCGGACCAGTGGCCGGCGGCGGGATGCACGACCAGCCCCGGCGGCTTGTCGATGACAATGATCGCGTCGTCTTGATGGACGATCGACAGTGCCATCGGCTCCGGCGTAAACGCTGCAGCGTCCGGCGCAGGCTGCGGCTCGAGGTCGATCACATCGCCGGCCAGCACGGCATGGCGCGGTCGCACGGTGGACCGGTTGACGCGCACGGCGCCATCCTCGATCCATTGCTTGAGCCGCGAACGCGAAATCTCGGGCATCCAGGTTGCAAGGAGCTTGTCGAGCCGTTCGCCGGCGTGTTCGGCATCGACGCGGAAACGCCGGCTCGACGAGGCATCGGGTTCCGCGGCGTCGCCCAGCGCATCGTCGTCGCTCTCCGGCACAGGCGCCGAACCGTATACTTCGCGGCTAGACAACGGAAGCGCCTTGACGATGGATCGTGTTCATTTCGGGGCGGCGCTGGCGCGGCAATTGGCCATCTTGGTGGCCGTGCTCACGCTGGGCGGCTGCAGCTGGCTCGGCATCGACAACCTGTTCGAGAAGGACACTACCGCCCGCTGGGATGCCGACCGATTGTACGCGGAGGCACGCGGCGAACTGTCCTCGGGCAATTGGGCGCGGGCGCGCGAGTACTACCAGAAGCTCGAGTCGCGCTATCCGTTCGGCCGGCATGCCCAGCAGGCCCTGATGGAGATCGCCTACACGTACTACAAGGAAGGCGAAACGGCGCAGGCGATCCAGACCGCGGACCGCTTCATCCGCCAGTACCCGAATAACCCCAACGTCGATTACATGTACTACCTCAAGGGGCTGGCCAGCTTCGGTGAGGAAGCCAACATCATCAGCCGCGTGCTGGGCGAGGACACCTCGCAACGGGATGCCAAGGGGTCACGCGAGTCGTATGACGCGTTCCGCGACCTCGTGACGCGCTACCCGGAGAGCAAGTACGCCGAGGACGCGCGCGCGCGGATGCGCTACCTGATCAACGCGATGGCCGGCGCAGAACTCACCGTCGCCAACTTCTATTACGTCCGCAAGGCGTACGTCGCGGCGATCCAGCGGGCGCAGGTCATCGTGCGCGACTTCCAGACCTCCCCCGTAGCCGAGGAGGCGCTGATCCTGATGGCACGCTCGTACCAGGCGCTCGAGATGCCCGACCTGCAGGCGGACACCGAGCGCGTGCTTGCGCTCAACTTCCCCGAAAGCCGTTACCTGAGCGGCAGGAGATAGTCAGTCCGCGGCGCGACGCCGCGTCAGGAACTCGATCGCCTGCTCTTCGCTGCGGGTCCGCGCGAACGGCGGCAGGCTGGCGAGCACGGTTCGCCCGTAGGACTTCGTCAGCACGCGCTCGTCGAGGATCATCAGTACGCCGCGGTCATTCTCGTCGCGGATCAGCCGCCCGGCGCCCTGCTTGAGCCGCACGATCGCTTCCGGCAGCTGGTACTCGTTGAACGGATTGCGGCCGACACGCCGCAGGTACCGGATCTTCGCCTCGACGATCGGATCGTCCGGCGGCGAAAACGGCAGCTTGTCGATGACGACCAGCGACAGCGCGTCGCCGCGGATGTCGATGCCTTCCCAGAAGCTCGCGCTGCCGACCAGTACCGCATTGCCCGTGCCACGGAAATCGTCAAGCAACGCACGTCGGCTGCCCGAGCCCTGCACCAGCAAGGGCAGCACGGTCTCGTCGCGTCCCATCAGCTGCTGCAGGCGCGCAGCGACGCGGTCGACCGCGCGCAACGTCGTGCACAGCAGGAACGCCCGGCCGCCGTTGGCGCGGACCAGCGGCCAGGCCGCCTCGGCGACGCGCTCCGGAAAGTTCGCATCAAATGGCGACGGCAGGTTCTGCGGCAAGTACAGCAGCGCCTGGCGTGCAAAGTCGAACGGGCTGTCCCAACGCGCGGTGCGGGCCGCGATGCCGAGTTCGGCCAGGTAATGGTCGAAGCGCCCTCCGGAGGTCAGCGTCGCCGACGTCAGGATCCACGCCTGCGGCTGTGCTTCCCGGGCACGCGCAAGCAGCCGACCCGCCGCCAGGGGCGTCTTGTTGAACTGCGCGCCATGCGCCGAGACCGACACCCAGCGCACTGCGGGATCCTCATCGTCGTCGGGCGGCATGGCCTCTTCGTCGCGCCGGTCGAGTGCCCGGCTCCATTCGGCCAGGCCACGCTTCAGCTCCGCAACCCGCGGCGCGAGCAGATCCAGCTCCGGATCGCGCCCGCGATTGATCTCGACGGCTCGCGCGAGTTCGGCAGCGTCTTCGCCGAGCTGCTGCAACGCTTCGAGCAGCTTCGGTCCGTGCGGCAGCCGCGCCAGCGGCGTCTTCGAACCGGGCCCGAGCCCCAGGTCACCGAGCGCAAGCCGGACATCGCGCACCGCCTTTTCCAGCGTCGCGGTGAGCACGCTCCACGAGGCGCCGTCGGCGGCGCGCGACAGGCCCAGCGCGCGACTGTCGCGCGCCAGTTCCAGCCACTGTGCCAGCGACAGTGATGTGCCAAAAAAGTCGGCGGCGATGTCGGGAACCTGGTGCGCTTCATCGAGAATCACGGTGTCGACCGCGGGCAGAAAATCGCGGATCGCATCGTCGCGCAACGCCAGATCAGCGAGGAAAAGGTGATGGTTGACGACGACGACATCAGCCGCCTGTGCTTCACGACGCGCCTTGAAGACGAAACAGTCGCTGAAGCGCGGGCACTCGGACCCGAGGCAGTTCTCGCGCGTGGAGGTCACCCAGGGCCAGATGGCCGCAGTTTCCGGGACCTCCGACAGTTCGGCGCGGTCACCGGTCGCGGTCTCGCCGGAAAATCGCACGATTGCGCGCAGGTGGCGCGCGTCGTCGCGCGTCGGCAGCAAGGCCTCGGCCTCCGCCCGCGCCATGCGGTGCAGGCACAGGTAATTGGCGCGGCCCTTGAGCACCGCGGTCGCGGCATTGAGCTTGAGGGCCTTCAGCACCGCCGGCAGGTCCTTGCGGAACAACTGGTCCTGCAGCGGCTTGGTGCCCGTCGAGATCAGCAGCTTGCCGCCGCCAAGCAGGGCCGGAACCAGGTAGGCGAAGGTCTTGCCGGTGCCGGTGCCGGCCTCGGCCACCAGGGTCTCGCCATGGGTGATCGCCTGCTGGACCGCGGCGGCCATGTCGGCCTGCGAAGGGCGCGGCACGAACCCGGGAACGGAGACCGCGAGCGCGCCGCCCGCTGCGAAGGCATCGGCAATGCGGATGGAAAGCGTGTCCGGCGCGACAGCCGCGGCCGTGCGGCTCACGCCGGAATGTCGGGCACCAACTGCATCTCCAGCAGCCGTACCGAATCCTTGATCTGCAGCTTGCGCTTCTTCATGCGGCGCAGGGCGAGTTCATCGACACCCGACTGATGCGCGAGACGCTCGATGGCATCGTCCAGATCGCGATGCTCGATCTGCAGTTCGATGATGCGCCGCTTGATCTCGTCCTGTTCCATCGCACGAGCAAATCGTCAAAGTGAACCCGAAAAAGCGGCGGTACCGGCGCTTGTGAGATCGCGAATGGCCCGATGATAGACTTCTTCGAAAGGTTCTCCCTCTCCGCGTGTCGAGCTTCAAAGTCAACGTCTGCGTGGCGCAGCACATCGGTGATCGCCATGAGCAGCAAGACCGCGTCGGCATCATCACGAGCCCGCGCAATCCCGGTGCCATGCTCGCGATCGTCGCAGACGGCATGGGCGGGCGGACCGGCGGTCGGCTGGCCGCGGACCAGGTCGTCAGCACCGCGGAAAACCTCTTCAAGGACATGACCGAGAATGACTCGACGTACCGGGACCTGTTGCTGCATCTCGCCGCCGAAGCTCACACCGTCATCCGCCTGACAGCGATCGCCGCAGAGAAAGAGCCGCACAGCACGCTGTGCGCTTTGATCATCAAGAAGAACTACGCGATCTGGGCGCACGCCGGCGACAGCCGGCTGTACTTCTTCCGCGGCGGGCGGCTGCTGCACCGGACGCCCGACCACACTTACGCTGAGCAACTGCGTGAAGAGGGCCGCCACGAGGAGGCCGACGTCGCCGCGGGCCGCTACAAGAACATCCTTGTCAGTGCGCTCGGCATCAACAAGAAGCCGAAGGTGGAAATCGGCGAGGACAACAGCCTGCGCGCCGGGGACATCTTCCTGCTGTCGAGCGACGGCCTGTGGGCGTACTTCGACGACGACGAACTGGTGGAGATCCTGCACCAGATGCCGCCGCGCGAAGCCTCGGAGAGACTCGTCTCGCTGGCCCGTGAGCGGGCCGAAGGCCGTGGCGACAACCTGTCGCTGGCGATCATCAAGCTGGAGCCCCAGCCGAAGGCGGCGCCGGGCCGGCGCGCCTAGCGCGGCAGCGCGGCGGCAGCCTCCTCCGCGCGCTTGCGGATCGCCTCGCGGTCCGCTTCCTTCCTCTCCAGTTCCTTCTTGCGCTCCGCGCGACGCTCCTCGCGCCGCTTACGCTCCGCGGCGTTCACTTCGGCACGCTTGGCGGCTTCTTCCTGCTTCTTCTGATACTCGGCAGCGTTCTGCGCACGCTGGGCCGCGTCCTGTTGCTCCTTGGCAAGGCGCGCGGCGTGTTCCTTCTGCTTGCGCTCGTACTCGGCCCGGTTGCGCTCAACTTCCTCAGGCGTCAGCGTGCCCTTGGACGCCTCGACCGCTTTCTGCTGACGCTGCTCCGCCTCGCTGCGCGACTTCGCTTCCTGTGTGCGCCGGGCCTCCGCTTCGGCCGCCTGCTGCTTCTCTTGTTCCGCGCGGCGCCGCATCAGGTCTTCGTGGTCGAGTCGACGCTGGGTGTCCTTGGCCTCCAGTTCCACTCGCCGCACCTCGCGGCGCGCCAGTTCGCGATCACGCCGCACCTTGCTGCGGCAGTCGTTCACGAGGATTTCGCGGTAGCACTGCGCATCGCGTGCATCGAACTCCATCTGCACGCGCGCATGTTCCTTGCCTGCCGCCTCCAGCGCCTCGCTCGCCTGCTCGCGCGTCGTGATGCTTCCCGCGGGGAAACGTGAGCCGAAGTCCTGAGCCACCGCGATGGCGGGCAGCAGCAGGCACAGAGTCAGAAGAAAGCTACGCACCGTCATTTAACGCCGGGGAGCGCCATTCGGTCTACACACGGGCGACAGCCCGTCGCGGCGACTCCAGGTACTCGCGGGACTGCATTTCTTCCAGTCGAGACACCGTACGCGCGAATTCGTTCGCCAGCGCGCCGGCCGGATAAAGCTCCGCGGCCGGCACCTCTGCAGAAAGCAGCAGCTTGACCCGGTGGTCGTAGAGCACATCAACCAGCCAGGTGAAGCGTCGCGCTTCCGATGCCTGGCCCGCCGACATCCGCGGCACGTTCGATAGCACGACGGTGTGGAACTGCGCGGCGATCTCCAGGTAATCGTTCTGCGAGCGCGGGCCGCCACACAGCACGGCGAAGTCGAACCAGACGACGCCCCCGGCGCGACGCCGGGCGCGCAGCGAGCGCGATTCGATCGTCAGCACCGGGTCGTCGTCCTCGGTCTCGGCGACACGCTCGAACGCGGCGGCGAGGGTTCGTTCGGCCTCCTCGCCCCACGGCGCGAGATAGGCCTCGATTCGCTCCATCGCGCGACGCCGGTAATCGACGCCACCGTCGACATGAACGACGTCGAGCTTGCCTTTCAGCAACTCGATCGCCGGCAGCATGCGTTCGCGGTGCAGGCCGTCCGGATAGAGCGCGTCGGGCGCGTAGTTGGACGTGATCACGAAGCCAATGTTGAGTTCGAACAGCCGGTCGAGCAAGCGGTAAAGAATCATCGCATCGGCGATGTCCGAGACATGAAACTCGTCGAAACAGATCAGGCGATGGCGCTTCGCCACGCGACGTGCCACTTCGTCCAGCGGCTCGGCCATACCCTTGAGCTCATGCAGTTCGGCATGAACGCCACGCATGAACTCGTGGAAATGCACGCGCGTCTTGCGGATCAGCGGGACCGTCGCGAAGAACGCGTCCATCAGGAAGCTCTTGCCGCGGCCGACGTCCCCCCACAGGTACACCCCGCGCGGCACCGGCGGACGCACCAGCAGCTTCATCAGCGCATTTGAGCGCTGGACCTTGTAGTCGATCCACTCCTGATAGAGCTGCTGCAGGCGCGCCGCAGCCTGTTGCTGCGCGGCGTCGAGCGCATAGCCGCGCTGCGCGAGCGCGGTCTCGAGGTGGTTGCGAAAGGGCACGCCGCGAAGTCGGGCTGACGAAGTCGCTGACGCCAGAGGCCGCGGTTCGCTCAGGCGTTCAAAGTGCGCTTGTCCACCGCCAGCGCGGCTTCCTTGGTCGCTTCGGCCAGCGACGGGTGGGCATGGCAGATACGGGCGATGTCCTCCGACGACGCACGGAACTCCATCGCCACCACCGCCTCCGCGATCAGCTCCGAAGCGGAGGGGCCCACGATGTGGACACCAAGGATCTCGTCGGTGGCGGCGTCGGCCAGGAATTTGACCATGCCGCTGGTATCGCCCAGCGCGCGCGCCCGGCCATTGGCCGCGAACGGGAAAGTGCCCGCCCTGTAGGCCCGGCCGGCGGCCTTCAATTGCTGCTCCGTCTGGCCGACCCACGCGATCTCGGGAGATGTGTAGATCACCCACGGGATCGTGTTGAAGTTCACGTGGCCGTGCTGGCCGGCGATGCGCTCGGCCACCGCCACGCCTTCTTCCTCGGCCTTGTGCGCCAACATCGGACCGCGGACAACGTCGCCGACGGCCCACACGTTGGGTACGTTCGTGCGGCACTCGTCGTCGACCGCAACGAAGCCGCGCTCGTCGAGTGCGAGTCCGATCGCCTGCGGATTCAGCCCGGTCGTGTTTGGCACCCGTCCGATCGAGACGATCAGCCTGTCGACGGCCAGGGTCTGCGCTTCACCCTTGGCGTCCACGTACTCGACACGAACCTCCTCGGCCTTGCCCTTCTTCTCGACGCTCACCTTGTCGATCTTCACGCCAAGCTGGATCTTCAGGCCCTGGCGTCCGAAGAGCTTCGAAGCTTCCTTCGCGATCTGTTCATCGACCGCGCCGAGAAACGCCGGCAGGGCCTCCAGCAGCGTGACGTCGGCGCCGAGGCGGCGCCATACCGAACCCATCTCGAGGCCGATCACGCCCGCACCAATCACGCCGAGCCGCTTTGGCACCTCGGGAATGGCGAGCGCGCCGTCGTTCGACAGGATGCGCTTCTCGTCGAACTCCACGCCGGGCAATGGGCGTGCATTCGAGCCGGTAGCGACGATGACATGGCGCGCAGTGAGCGCGGCTTCTGCCGCACCGCTGACCTTGATCTCGATGCCGGCCTCGCTGCGACCGGCAAACGATCCGCGACCGTGAAAGAAAGTGATCTTGTTCTTCTTGAAGAGGAACAGGATGCCGTCGTTGTTCTGCTTGACCACCGTGTCCTTGCGACCGAGCATCTTCGCGAGGTCGAGCGAAAGTCCCTTCACCTCGATGCCGTGGGCGGCAAAGTGATGGCCGGCGTGCTCGTAGTTTTCCGACGACTGCAGCAGGGCCTTCGAGGGAATGCACCCGACGTTGGTGCAGGTGCCGCCCGGTGCAGGCCCACCGTCCCGGTTCTTCCATTCGTCGATGCAGGCGGTGGCGAAGCCGAGCTGGGCTGCGCGGATCGCTGCGATGTAGCCGCCCGGCCCGCCGCCGATGACGACCACGTCGAAATTCTTGGACATGCTTGCCTTTCGAGTTGCGCGCTACTGCGCTGCGCGCGGCATGAAGATCCACAGGATGATGTAGAGCACGGCGGTGAAGCCTCCCGCGAACAGCCCCAGCACGAAGATCAGGCGCCAGATCCAGGACTCCACGCCGGTGACCGCCGCCACGCCGCCGCATACGCCGGCGATCCACCTGTCGCCGTTCGACAGCCGCAGCCGGTTGATCGCGAGCGAATCCGCTCCAGCGCTGCCGGATCGTTCGGCCGTGCCGAGCAGGCGCGCCTTCGCCGCGTCGTATTCGGCCTGAGTCAGGGCACCGGACTGCAGCAGCCGGTGCAGCTTTTCGAGCTCGTCGGCGGTCGACATGGTGAGATCAGACCTCGAGCAGCAGGCGCGCCGGATCCTCGAGCGCCTCCTTCATCGTCACCAGCGACAACACCGCCTCGCGGCCATCGATGATGCGATGGTCGTAGGACAGCGCGAGGTAGTTCATCGGCCGCACGACGACCTGGCCATTTTCAACGACTGCGCGCTCCTTGGTCGCATGTACGCCGAGGATGGCTGACTGCGGCGGGTTGATGATCGGAGTGGACAGCATCGATCCGAACACGCCGCCGTTCGAGATCGAGAACGTGCCGCCGGTGAGTTCCTCGAGCGCGAGCTTGCCTTCGCCGGCGCGCTTGCCGAAGTCGGCGATCTTCTTCTCGATGTCGGCGAACGTCATCTGGTCAACATCGCGCAGGATCGGCACGACGAGGCCGCGCGGCGAACCGACCGCGATGCCGACGTCGAAGTAGCCGTGGTAGACGATGTCGTTGCCGTCGATCGAGGCGTTGATCACCGGGTATTTCTTCAGCGCCGCCATGGCCGCCTTGACGAAGAACGACATGAAGCCGAGCTTGACGCCGTGCTCCTTCTCGAACTTGTCCTTGTAACGATTGCGCATGTCCATCAGCGGCTGCATGTTGACCTCGTTGAACGTGGTCAGGATCGCGGCGGTGGATTGCGACTGGACGAGGCGCTCGGCCACGCGCTGGCGCAGCCGGGACATCGGTACGCGTTGCTCCGGGCGGTTCGACAGTGAGGACAGGTCGAGTGGCGCCTTGACTTCCGGCAGGGCTGGTCTGGCGGCGGGAGCGGCGGCGGCAGGAGCGGGCGCGGGAGCCGCAGCACCCGCCGTCATTGCACCCAGCACGTCGCCCTTCAGGACGCGGCCGTCTTTCCCCGTCCCGGCAACCGACCCTGGCGGCAATCCCGCGTCCGCCATCAGCTTGGCCGCTGCTGGCATGGCGACGCCGCCTGCCGCTGCGGGCGCTGGAGCCGATGTCGGAGCCGCCTTGGCAGCAGCAGGCGCGGGCGCCGCGGCCGGAGCCGGCGCGGCTACCGCTCCCTTGCCCTCGGTATCGAGGGTGGCGATGACTTCGCCGGAAACGACGGTGCCGCCATCGCCCTTGATGAGTTGGCCGAGTACGCCGGTGGCCGGCGCAGGCACCTCCAGCACCACCTTGTCGGTTTCGATCTCGATGAGGATTTCATCGACCGTGACGGCGTCACCGGGTTTCTTCTTCCACTGCAGCAGCGTGGCCTCCGCCACCGATTCCGAAAGCTGCGGGACCTTGACTTCGACGATTGCCATGTTCTTTTCCGTTGGAATGTTGTCGGCGCGTGGTGGGCGGACGCCACCGGCCAGCTGTCAGGGGTTCCGGGCGAAACCGCCTCGAAGCCCCGCTGACAGCCGCACGGCGGCTGTCAGCGCATCACTTGTTGAGGACCAGACCCTTGAGCTTGCTGAATGCGGCATCGAGCAGCGCCTTCTGCTGCTCGATGTGCTTGGCGTAGTAGCCAACCGCCGGCGAGGCCGAAGGCGCGCGCCCTGCGTATCCGAGCTTCTGGCCATCGACCATGTTCTCGAGCAGGTGATGCTGCGTGTAGAACCACGAGCCCTGGTTGGCCGGTTCGTCCTGGCACCACACGATCTCGGTCGCATTCGGGTACTTGCGGAACTCGGTGGCCAGCGCCTTGTGCGGGAAGGGATAGAGCTGTTCGATGCGCAGGATCACGGCATCGTCTTCCTTGCGATCGCGACGTGTTGCCGCGAGGTCGTAGTAGACCTTGCCGGAGCAGACGACGATGCGCTTCACTTTCTTCGCATCGATCGTGGCGTCGCGCTCGCCGATCACGGTCAGGAATTCGCCGCGAGCGAGCTCGGTCAGGTCCGACGCGGCGTCCTTGTTCCGCAGCAGCGACTTCGGCGTCATGATCACCAGCGGCTTGCGGAAGAGGCGAATCATCTGCCGTCTCAGCAGATGGAAGATCTGCGCCGCACTGGTCGGCTGGGCGATCTGCATGTTGTTATCGGCCGCCAGCTGCAGAAAGCGCTCAAGTCGAGCTGAGGAATGCTCCGGACCCTGGCCCTCGTAGCCGTGCGGCAGCATCAGCGTCAGGCCCGACTGCCGGCCCCACTTCACCTCGCCCGACGACAGGAACTGGTCGATGACGACCTGCGCGCCGTTGACGAAATCCCCGAACTGCGCCTCCCAGACGACCAGCGCGTTCGGCTCGGCACTGGCGTAGCCGTACTCGAACGCGAGCACCGCCTCCTCCGACAGCACCGAGTCGATCACCGTGAACGGTGCCTGCGTCTCCGACACATGCTGCAGCGGAATGAACGTGCCCTCGTCCCACTTCTCGCGGGCCTGGTCGTGCAGCACCGAATGGCGGTGCGTGAAGGTACCGCGGCCGGAATCCTGCCCGGTGATGCGTACCGCGTAGCCGCTGGCGACCAGCGAGGCAAAGGCCAAGTGTTCACCCATGCCCCAGTCGAGCGGAATCTTGCCTTCGGCCATCGCGCGCCTATCCGCGATGACTTTTTCGACCAGCGGGTGCACCTTGAACGTCGACGGAATCGTCGTGATGCGCTCGCCCAGGCGCTTCAGTTCCGCCAGCGGCACCGCGGTGTCGGCGTGGTCGGTCCACTTCCGATTCAGGAACGGTGACCAGTCGACCGCGAACCTGCTCTTGTAGTTCGTCAGCACCGGGTCGGAGGTCGTGCGCCCCTCCTCCATCGCCGCGCGGTAGGCCTTGATCATCTGGTCCGGCGCGTCCGCTGCGACCGTGCCCTGGGTGACCAGTTTGTCGGCATAGACCTTGCGCGTGCCCGGATGGGTGCCGATCTTCTTGTACATCAGCGGCTGCGTCACTGCGGGCGTGTCCTGCTCGTTGTGGCCGAGCCGGCGGAAGCAGACGATGTCGACGACGACGTCCTGGTTGAACTCCTGCCGGTAGTCCATCGCGAGCCGGGTGATGAACACCACCGCCTCGGGATCGTCGCCATTCACATGGAACACCGGCGCCTCGATCATCTTGACGACGTCGGAGCAGTAGATCGTCGAACGCGTGTCGCGCGGGTCCGACGTCGTGAAGCCGATCTGGTTGTTGATGACGATGTGCATCGTGCCGCCGGTGCCGTAGCCGCGCGTCTGTGCGAGGTTCAGCGTTTCCATGACGACGCCCTGCCCGGCGAAGGCGGCATCGCCGTGCACCAGCACCGGCAGCACCTTGTCGCCCTCCTCGTCGCCGCGACGCTCCTGCCGCGCACGCACCGAGCCTTCGACCACCGGGTTGACGATCTCCAGGTGCGACGGGTTGAACGCCAGCGACAGGTGCACCGGCCCGCCCGGCGTCGAAATGTCGCTGGAGAAACCCATGTGGTACTTGACGTCGCCCGCCGGCAGGTCGGAGCCCGACTTGCCTTCGAACTCGGCGAACAGTTCCTTCGGCATCTTGCCGAGCGTGTTCACGAGGACGTTGAGCCTCCCGCGGTGCGCCATGCCGATGACGATTTCCTCGACGCCGGTCGAACCGGCGCGCTGGATCAGTTCGTCCATCGACGCGATGAAGGTCTCGCCGCCTTCGAGCGAGAACCGCTTCTGGCCGACGTACTTGGTGTGCAGGAAGCGCTCCAGCCCCTCGGCTGCCGTCAGGCGCTCGAGGATGTGCAGCTTTTCCTGCGTGCTGAAGGTCGGGGTCGAGCGCACCGACTCCAGCCGCTGCTGGATCCAGCGCTTCTGCGCGGGATCGGAGATGTACATGTACTCGGCGCCGATGCTGCCACAGTAGGTCTGGCGCAGTGCAGTCACGATCTCCCGCAGCGTCATCTGCTCCGCGCCGAAGTACGTGTTGGACGCCGAGAACACCGTGTCCATGTCGGCTTCGGTCAGATCATAGAAGCCGGGCTCGAGCTCGGGGATCGCCAGCCGCTCTTGACGCTGGAGCGGATCGAGGTTGGCCCAGCGATTGCCCAGGAAGCGATAGGCCGCGATGATCGACTGGACGTGAACCTGCTTGCGCGCGACCGAGAGATCGGTCGGTGCGACCTTGGGCTGGAACGCGCCCGCTTTCGCGCGCTGCGCAAACGATTCGACGATCGGCGCATGCGCGACGTCGCGCGAACTGGCCGAGCCGTCGGCAGCCGGTACCAGCTGCATCTGGTCGAAGTAGGCGCGCCACTTCTCTGGCACCGAGCCTGGGTTGTCGAGGTAACGCTCGTAGAGGTCCTCGACATAGGGCGCATTGCCGCCGAACAGGTACGAGTTGACCTGGAACTGTCGCATCATCGGTGCATCACCTTTCAGAACGATTTTCTCGTTGAAGATGCCCGGGTGTTCGCCGCTCGGCGGCGCGGCCCGGCGACGGCGTGACCGGATTCCGGCGCGACCGTCGAGTCTGTCGTCCAGAGGCGCGGTGCATGGCGACAAGCGCGCGATGCTACCACCGGGCGAGCGAATGTCGATGGGGTGTGGGGATTGCGCCGCAAGGGTCTTCTCCACCTGCCAGAGCACCAGTCACGGGCATACACTGCGGCCACACCGAAACTCGCCGCCAAGACGGACGAGGAGGAGACACGTGCAAGCGACGGACATCCGTCGTCCCGACCATTTCCATCGGGTTGTGGACTGCCAGTGGGCGTGCCCCGCGCATACCCCTGTTCCCGAGTACATCCGCATGATTGCCGCCGGGCGCTTTGCGGACGCCTACATGGTCAACTGGCATTCAAACGTCTTCCCCGGCATCCTCGGGCGCACTTGCGACCGCCCCTGCGAGCCGGCCTGCCGGCGTGGCCGCGTCGAGGAAAACCAGGTGGCGCGGCCCGAGCCGGTCGCCATCTGCCGCCTGAAGCGCGTCGCGGCCGACTTCAAGGACGATATTCGCGGCCGCATGCCACGGCGGCGCGTGCCCATGAACGGCAAGCGCGTGGCCTGCATAGGTGCCGGTCCGGCCTCGCTGACCGTGGCTCGTGACCTTGCCCCTCTCGGCTACGAGGTCATTGTCTTCGACCAGGACCCGAAGGCCGGCGGGATGATCCGCACACAGATTCCGCGTTTTCGGCTGCCCGAAGAGGTGATCGACGAGGAAACCGGCTACGTCCTCGGCCTCGGGGTCGAGTTCCGGGCCGGCGTGCGCATTGATTCGATGAAGCAGTTGCTGGCCGAGGGTTACGACGCGCTGTTTGTCGGTTCCGGTGCTCCGCGCGGCCGCGATCTCGAGATCCCCGGCCGCCAGGAGGCCGGCGCAAGGATCCATGTCGGCATCGACTGGCTGTCGTCCGTGTCGTTCGGGCATGTCACCTCGGTCGGCCGGCGCGTCATCGTGCTGGGGGGCGGCAACACCGCGATGGACTGCTGCCGCACTGCCCGCCGCCTCGGCGGCGACGATGTCAAGGTCATCGTCCGTTCCGGCTTCGACGAAATGAAGGCCTCGCCATGGGAGAAAGAAGACGCGATGCACGAAGGCATCCCGATTCTCAACTTCCTCGTCCCGAAGGCATTCCTGCACGACAGCGGCCGGCTGACCGGCATGACATTCGAGAAGGTCAAGGCGGTATTCGACGAGCGCGGCCACCGTTCGCTGGTGCCGACCGGCGAGCCGGACCAGCAATTCGACTGCGACGAAGTACTGGTGGCGGTCGGCCAGGAAAACGCGTTCCCATGGATCGAGCGCGACTGCGGCATCGAGTTTGACCGCTCGGGCATGCCGGTGCTGGACAGGGTGACGCTGCAGACAACGCGCCGGAACGTGTTCTTCGGCGGCGACGCTGCGCTCGGTCCCAAGAACATCATCTGGGCCGTGGCGCAAGGGCACGACGCCGCCATCTCGATCGACAAGCTGCTCAATGGCGAGGATCTGCGCGAGCGCCCCACCCCCGGCGTGACGCTGGTGTCGCAGAAGATGGGCATCCACGAGTGGAGCTACGACAACGACGTGGCGCCGGACACCCGATTCAAGGTTCCCTGGCGCGACGTCAACCAGGCGCTCCGTAACATCAAGGTGGAGGTCGAACTCGGCTTCGACGTGCAGACCGCCTGGAAGGAGGCGCAGCGTTGCCTGAACTGCGATGTGCAGACGGTGTTTTCCGCGCAGCAGTGCATTGAATGCGATGCCTGCGTCGACGTCTGCCCGACCGACTGCATCACCTTCACCCGAGATGGCGACGAGCCCGATCTGCGTCGGCGCCTGCGCCGGCCGGCGCTGAACCCGGAGCAGCCGCTGTACCTGGCATCGGGCCTGAAGACGGGTCGTGTGATGGTCAAGGACGAGGACGTCTGCCTGCATTGCGGCCTGTGCGCGGAGCGCTGCCCCACCGGAGCGTGGGACATGCAGAAGTTCCTGCTGAACGTGACCCACGCCGGGCACGGCTGTCGGACGCGTCAGAAAGAGGCCGCCTGATGGACACCCGAACCGTGACACCGGGGTCGACGGGCGCGGGCGCGAGGCGGCCGGCGCGCATTTCCGCGGTCAACGACTTCGTCGTCAAGTTCGCGAACGTCAACGGCTCCGGCTCGGCTTCGGCAAACGAACTGTTCGCGCGCAGCATTCTGCGCATGGGCGTGCCGGTTTCCCCGCGCAACATCTTTCCCTCGAACATCCAGGGACTGCCGACCTGGTATGAGGTGCGCGTCACTGAAGCGGGCCATCTCGGCCGGCGGGGCGGCGTCGACCTGATGGTGGCGATGAACCCGCAGACCTGGGACCGCGACCTCAAGGAGATGGAGACCGGCGGCTATCTCATGTACGACTCGACCCGGCCGATGGCCGCGTCGAAGTTCCGCGATGACATCAACGTCATCGGCGTGCCGCTGACCCGGATCGCCGCCACGAAGTTCGCCGATCCCAAGGAGCGGCAGCTTCTGAAGAACATCATGTACGTCGGCGTGCTGTCGGCGATGCTCGGCATTGACCCCGAGGTCATCGCCACGTTGCTCGGCGAGCAGTACAAGGGCAAGGACAAGCTGATCAAGCCCAACCTGGATGCCTTCATGACCGGGCTGCACTACGGCCGCGAGCATCTGGAAGACACGGTGGGCCTGCAGATCCGGCCGAGCGACAAGGTCGGCGACCGGATCTTCGTCGAGGGCAATGCAGCGACGGCCCTCGGGTGCGTCTACGGCGGCGCGACGGTATGCGCCTGGTACCCGATCACGCCGTCGACCTCGGTCGCGGAGGCGTTCCAGAAATACTGCAGCCGGTACCGGGTTGACCGGTCGACCGGACGCAACAAGTTCGCGATCGTGCAGGCGGAAGACGAACTCGCGTCGATCGGCATGGTCATTGGCGCCGGCTGGAACGGCGCACGGGCGTTCACCGCCACCTCGGGGCCCGGCATATCGCTGATGACCGAGTTCATCGGCCTTGCGTACTTCGCAGAAATTCCTGCGGTCATCATCGATGTGCAGCGCGGCGGCCCGTCGACGGGCATGCCGACGCGCACGCAGCAGTCGGACCTGATCGCCTGCGCCTACGCCTCGCATGGCGACACCAAGCACGTGCTCCTCTTTCCCGAGGATCCGCACGAGTGCTTCGAGTTCGCTGCCACGGCGCTCGACCTCGCCGAGCGTCTGCAGACACCCATTTTCCTGATGACCGATCTCGACATCGGCATGAACCACCGCCTGTGCGCACCGTTCGAGTGGGACACGGCTCGCGTCTACGACCGCGGCAAGGTGATGACGGCCGAGGAACTCGAATCCGGCCGGGACTTCGGGCGCTATCTGGACGTCGACGGCGATGGCATCCCGTTCCGCACGCTGCCGGGCGCGCACGCCACGCGCGGCGCCTACTTCACCCGCGGCAGCACCCGCGACGCGTATGCGCGCTACTCGGAGGCGGGCCCCGACTACGTCTACAACATGGAGCGCCTGCTGCAGAAGTTCGAGCATGCGAAAGCGATCGTGCCGCAGCCCGTCACGCGGTCGCCGACCCGAAAGGCGAACGGCGCCGTCCTTTACTACGGCTCGACGGCCCCCGCGATGGACGAAGCGCTCGGCTTGCTCGAACTGCAGGGGGTCCACCTCGACAGCATGCGGATACGCGCCTTTCCATTTTCCGTGGCGGTCGAGGACTTCATCGCCGGGCATGAGCGCGTCTTCGTCGTCGAGCAGAACCGCGATGCGCAGCTGCGAACCCTGCTGGTCAACGAACTGGGCGTCGATCCGGCGCGTCTGGTGCCGATACTGCATTACGACGGCACGCCGATCACCGCGCGCTTCATCGTGAAGGCGATCGCCGATCGCGCCAAACCGAGCAACGTCCGCTCGCTGAAGAGCGGCAAGGCCGCATGAGGCAGCCATGACCTACCTCGCCAAGCCCGCACTGCATCACCCGACGCTTCCTGCGAACCGGCTCGGCTACACGCGTCGCGACTACGAAGGCAAGATCTCGACGCTGTGTGCCGGCTGCGGCCACGACTCAATCTCGGCCGCGATCATCCAGGCGTGCTGGGAGCTGGAGATCGAGCCGCATCGCGTGGCCAAGCTCTCGGGCATCGGCTGCTCGTCCAAGACGCCTGATTACTTTCTCGGCAATTCGCACGGCTTCAACTCGGTGCACGGACGCATGCCTTCAGTGCTGACCGGAGCCAATCTCGCCAACCGCGACCTCATCTACCTGGGCGTCTCCGGGGACGGCGATTCCGCCTCGATCGGACTGGGCCAGTTTGCCCACATGGTCCGGCGCGGGGTCAACATGACTTACATCGTCGAGAACAACGGCGTCTACGGCCTCACCAAGGGCCAGTTCTCCGCCACTGCAGACAAAGGCTCGAAATCCAAGCGCGGTGCCGTCAACCGCGATGCGGCCATCGACCTCGTGTCGCTGGCGATCCAGCTCGGTATCACCTATGTCGCGCGCAGCTTTTCCGGCGACAAGGACCAGCTGGTGCCGCTGATCAAGGGTGCGCTGCATCACCGCGGCACGGCGATGCTCGACATCCTCAGTCCGTGCGTCGCCTTCAACAACCACGCCGGCAGCACGCGCAGCTACGACTACGTGCGGGAACACAACGATGCGGTTAATCGCCTGGATTTCATGCCCCGGCGCGACGCCATCAGCGCCTCCTACGAACCGGGCGAGGTGATCGAGATCACACAGCACGACGGCAGCCTGTTACGGCTGCGCAAGCTCCACGACGGCTACGACCCGGGCGACCGGCTGGCCGCGCTGAGCCACATTTATACCCATCACGACCGCGGCGAGATCGTGACAGGACTGCTGTACATCGACCCGCAAGGCGACGACCTGCACGATCACCTGAACACGGTCGCGACACCGCTGAACCGGCTGACCGAGCCGGATCTCTGCCCCGGCGCCGCTGCCCTGGCGGCACTGAATGCCGAACTGAGCTGAACCGGCCCCACGCCGGCGCGACGCCGCCAAGGCGCCGCGCCGACGACATCAGAGTCCCCTGCGCGGGGACGGGCGCCAAGAGGGGTCCGCGTTCGGGTCGGTTGCCCCAGATCAAGGCCCCTGACCTAGACAAGGCGAATGCTGCCGACTACGTGAGGCCGCCCGCCTCACTTTCCGTTGATGACCCGCGCACAGGAACCCGCGCGGTCACCTCGACGCAAGAGGAGAAACACGATGGCGCAGGCGAAAGACGGATCCGGTTTCCGGATCGTCGCGCGCGAGGATTATTCCGACGTCACCTACATGCTGGAGGTGGCACATCCGATGATGGCGAAGGCCGCGAAGCCCGGGCAGTTCGTCATCGTGATGGAAACCGAGCACGGCGAGCGTATTCCACTCACGATCGCCGACTTCGACCGCGAGCGCGGCACCATCACGCTGGTGATCCAGGCCGTCGGCAAGACGACCAAGGAAATGCAGGCCAACCTGAAGGTCGGCGATACGCTCTTTGCAATGGTGGGTCCGATGGGCATTCCCAGCCACATTGGCGCCGCCAGGAAGGTCATCTGCGTCGGCGGCGGCCTGGGGGTCGCCCCGGTCTATCCGCAGGCGCGCGCCTACAAGGAAAGCGGCGCGTATGTCATCGGCGTCATCGGCTTCCGCAACAAGGAACTGATGTTCTGGCGCGACAAGTTCGCTGAGGTCTGCGACGAACTGATCATCTGCACCGATGACGGCTCGACCGGCATCAAGGGACTCGTCACCGAAGGCATCAAGCAGGCCGTGGCGAAGCACTCGGACATCGACGAGGTCGTCGCGATCGGCCCGCCCATCATGATGAAGGGCTGCTCGGAGGCCACGCGTGCGCACGGTATCAAGACAATGGTGAGCCTGAATCCGGTGATGGTCGATGGCACCGGCATGTGCGGCGGCTGTCGGGTCAAGGTGGGCGACCAGGTCAAGTTTGCATGCGTCGACGGGCCCGACTTCGATGGGCACCAGGTCGACTTCGACGACCTGATGGCACGCCTGGTGCGCTACAAGCGCGCTGAGCACGATGCGATGGAACGCTGGCAGGAGACCTGCCGCATCCGTGCCGACAAGGTCGTCGACCTGAAGACCGCCGTCCTCGGCGCTGAGGCCGAGATTCCGATCGACATTCAGCCCAGCACCGACGGCTGATCCGTGCGGGAGGAACCCATGGCCACTGCAAAGAAGAAGACGATCCGCACGATTCCGCAGGAGCGGACGCCGATGCCGGAGCAGGACCCGCAGGTCCGCGCCCGCAACTTCGAGGAGGTCGCCATCGGCTACCGGCTCGAGGATGCACTGGTAGAAGCGGAGCGTTGCCTGCAGTGTCCGGACGAGCCCTGCGTGCGCGGCTGCCCGGTCGGCATCGACATCCCGGCCTTCATCAAGAAGATCAGCGAGAAACACTACAACGGCGCCTACGACATCATCACCGACACCAACCTGCTGCCGTCGGTCTGCGGCCGCGTGTGCCCGCAGGAAAACCAGTGCGAAGGCGTGTGCACGGTCGGCGAGACTCTTGAGCCGGTGGCGATCGGCCGGCTCGAGCGCTTCGTCGGCGACATGGCGATCGCCGAGGGCTGGGAGAACGTTCCCTACATCGAACCCTCGGGATACAGGGTCGGCATCGTCGGCGCAGGTCCGGCCGGCATGGCGTGTGCCGCCGACATGGCGAAGGCCGGCTGCGAAGTCATCGTCTACGAGGCATTCCACACACCCGGTGGCGTGCTGAAGTACGGCATCCCGGACTTTCGCCTGCCCAACAGCGTCATCGACGCGGAGATCGAGAAGCTCCGCAACCTCGGCGTGCGCTTCGAATGCAACACGCTGGTCGGCCGGCTCTTCACGATCGAGCAGATGGTGACCGAGATGGGGTTTCACGCGGTCTTCATCGGCACCGGCGCCGGCTATCCGAGCTTCATGGGTATACCCGGCGAATCGCTGAACGGGGTGCTGTCGGCCAATGAACTGCTCACGCGCTGCAACCTGATGCGGGCGCGCGACTTTCCCAACTTCGACACGCCGCTGCAGCCGGGCAAGCATGTTGCCGTCATCGGCGCCGGCAACACGGCGATGGATGCGTTGCGAGTCTCGCTGAGACTGGGCGCCGACTCGGTGCACTGCATCTACCGCCGTTCAAAGAAGGAAGCGCCTGCGCGCGTCGAGGAGATCCACCACGCCGAGCAGGAGGGCGTGGACTTCAACTGGCTCACCAGCCCGGTCGAGATCCTCGGGGACAAGAACAACAGCGTGCGCGCGCTGCGCTGCGTGAAGATGGAACTCGGCGAACCCGATGAATCGGGCCGTCGCCGCCCCGTCGTCGTGCCGGGCAGCGAGTTCGAGTTCGTCACCGACATGGTGGTCTTCGCGATCGGCACCAATGCCAATCCGATCCTGGGCCAGACTGCGAAGCTCAAACTCAACAAGTGGGGCTACATCGCCACCGATGACAACCTCGCGACGTCGATTGCCGGTGTCTATGCCGGCGGCGACATCGTCACCGGCGCGGCGACGGTCATCCAGGCAATGGGCGCGGGACGCAAGGCGGCACGCAGCATGAAGGCCTATCTCGGCCTGCGCGACAGCGACGCCGTCTTCGACACCGGTATCAGCGGGTCGTTGTTCGGTATTCCGCGCGAGGAGCACGGTTTCGCGCAGATCCGCGTCGCCCGGTAGACGCCAGCTAAGCAGCACAGACATGAAACACAAGGAACCCGTATGAGTGCAGTCCTGGAACGCCCTGCGGCAGAGGCAAAGGGCGGAACCAAACCGGCCGTAAAGCTGCCCGAGCACATCGTCGAGGTCATCAGCGACTCCGGCGAAGGTGCGCAGCGCTGCGGCCAGGCGCTGGCGTCGATCGCCGCACGCAGTGGCAACGGCATCTGGACCGTCGAAATCATCCCGGCCGAGATCCAGCCGCCGGCCCGCAGCATCGCCGGCGCCAGTGGCATCCGTATCCGCATGGGCTCGAAGCAGGTCACCAACGGCGGCGACGAGACCGACCTGGTGGTCGCGTTCAACGAGCAGGTGCTGCTCGGCCGCGTGCGCGCTGGTGAACTGAAGCCGGGCGCGACGATTCTGCTTGAGAACATGTGGGCCGAGCACCGTGACCCGGTTATCGTCAAGTCGTTCAACGAGACGCTGGCGGCACTCAAGGATGCCGGCTTCCGCGTCATCGACCTGCCGCTGGAGAAGGAATGTCGCGCCCTGATGAGTGATCCGCGACGCGGCAAGAACATGTTTGTGCTGGGCGTGCTCGCCAGCATCTACAGCTTCGACCTGCAGCTCGCACGCGACCAGATCGCGCTGACCTTCGGCAAGAAGGACCAGAAGGTCATCGACTCCAATGTGCGCCTGATGGAAGCCGGCTTCGCATGGGGTGAAGCCAACCTCGATTTCAAGTACGAGATCCCCGCCGAGAAGGCGAGCGTCCCGCAGATCGTCGTCAACGGCAACACTGCGATCGCACTCGGCGTGCTCGCTTCGGGCATGGACATCTGCGCGATGTACCCAATTACGCCGGCAACCTCGGCGTCGCACTACCTGTCGGAATGCTTCGAGCGGGTCGGCGGCATCGTGCACCAGGCCGAAGACGAGATCGCGGCCTGCGCCTTTGCGATCGGCGCGTCCTACGCCGGTCGCTGCGCCGTGACGATCACCTCGGGGCCGGGCTACTCGCTGAAGCAGGAAGGCATCGGCCTGGCAGTCATGGCCGAAATCCCGCTGGTCGTCGTCAACGTGCAGCGTGGTGGCCCCAGCACCGGCCAGCCGACCAAGGTCGAGCAGGCGGACATGCTGACGGCCATCTACGGCAGTCACGGTGACGCGCCGAAGGTCGTGATCGCTGCCACCGGCATCGAGGACTGCTTCTACTCGATGATCACGGCACGCAAGATCGCCGAGACCTTCAACATGGTCGTCGTGGTGCTGACGGACGCGAGCCTGGCCACGGCGCAGCAGCCCTTCGCACGGCCGAATTTTTCCGAAGACTGGCTCGCGCCGCCGATCGACCAGTCACCCCTGCCCGAGGGCGCGAAGCCCTACGACTGGGACAAGATCACCGGAATCGCACGCCGTTTCTCGCCCGGTCAACCGAACGGCATGCATACGGTGACCGGCCTGGCGCACGACCGGGCCAGCAAGGTGGCCTACGACCCGGCGATCAACGAGGAAGGCCTGCGCGCCCGCAGCCTGAAGCTGGCGGCGCTGCAGAAGACGCTCAAGACACCCACGGTCTACGGCGACCCCGAGGGCGACCTGCTGGTGGTCGGCTGGGGCAGCACGCAGGGCATCATCGAGGAAGCCGTGCAGCGCGTGCGCGACGAGGGCCTGAAGGTCTCGGCGCTGCAGATCCGATTCGTGCAGCCGATGCCCTCCGGCATCACCGGCATCCTGAAGCGCTTCAGGAAGGTGATGACGGTCGAGGGCACCTGGGCCGACCGCCCGAAGGAAGATGAGCTCATCGACGAAGAAAATCGCCGCTACGCGCCGCTGGCGATGATGCTGAGGTCGCGCGCGCTGGTCGACGTCGACTGCTGGACCGAAGCGCGTGGCCAGCCGATCAAACCGGGCATGGTGGTCGACGCCATCCGCGCCAAGCTGGCCGAATAGAACGAAACGAAGGAAAGCAAACGATGGGCTCTGCACTCAGTCAATGCATCATCAAGCTGCACGAGGAACGCCACGAACTCGAGGACTACCAGGGCGGCGTGCCGCGCTGGTGCAGCGGTTGCGGTGACAACGCGATCCTCACAGCGGTGCAGCGCCTGTGCCGAGACGAGAACCTCGCGCCCGAGCGCACCGTGTTCGTGTCCGGTATCGGTTGCTCGAGCCGCTTCCCGCACTACATGAAGACCTACGGTTTCCACGGGATCCACGGCCGCGCTTTCCCTCTCGCCGAAGGCGTGAAGATGGCGCGGCCTGACCTGAACGTCTTCGTCAACACCGGCGACGGCGACTGCTGCAGCATCGGCGCGGCGCACTGGATCCACGCCATTCGCTACAACATGAACCTGACGGTGATCCTGCACGACAACCAGGTCTATGGGCTGACCAAGAAGCAGGCCTCGCCGACGTCGCCGGTGGGGTTCAAGAGCAACACGACGCCGCGCGGCAGTCTGCTCGAACCGCTGAATCCGCTCTCCGTGACGCTGGGTGTGCAGAACGCCTCGTTCGTGGCGCAGGGTGTGGACTGGATCCCGGAACTGCTCTACGACATCATCGCCAAGGCCTTCAAGCATCGCGGCTTTTCGTTTGTACGCATCATCCAGCGCTGCCCCGAGTGGTTGCCCAAGGCGTTCGAACCATGGTTGCACGACCCGGGCAAGACGCTGCTGCTGACGCACGAGAATGGCCTGCAGGCCAGCGCCGAGACGAGCCGGATCTACAAGAACCAGCGTGAGCACGACCCGCTGAATATCCACCAGGCACGCGAGATCGCGTCGTCGACGGATCCGATTCCGGTCGGCATCCTGTACCACGACCCGAGCGTGCCCTGTTACGACGAGCTGCGCGGTGCCGGGCAGCCCCGTACCGCCGAAGCGATCCGCGCGGGGCTCAACAAGGAATTCGACAAGTTCACCATCTGGCCGGACGAAGTGCTCGAGCAGCGCGCCGCCTGATCGCCGACCAACTACAGAGGTTCGCCGCCATGGACATGGCCGCCAAATTCCAGGATCAGACGGTCTTCCACATGACCGGGAAACGTGCCGGCGATGGACTCGCCGAGCTGTCGGCGGATTTCCGCCCCGCCCTGCTCGCGGCCTACCGCGACCTGCCGAGGCTGCGCTACGACTATCCGGTCGTGCTGCTTTCAGGCGATGCGGGCGGCGCGTACGTCGAGTCGCTGTCGTCGGTGATGGGTGGCCTGATCACCGACATCGCGCCGCGCGGCATCGAGGGCGAACGCCTGCGCAAGCAATTGCTCCGGCTCGAACGCGAGATCCGGGCACTGGTCGCCGGAGGAGCGACGGGCCTGCTGACGGACCTGTGGCCACTCGCCGCCGACAAGGCCGCCGGTCGCGACGACAACGTGCGCGAGATCCTGCGGCGCGCGGTCGAGTCGCTGGACATCGACGGCGAGGTGCTGGATTGCGACAAGGCGCTGACGGCGCGCTTCCTGAGGCGCGCCTGGCAGAGTGTGCACGCCGAGAAGACCACGCACTTCCGGGTGCTGGTCGACCACCTAGTGCGCAGGCTCTCGGACATCCTGCGTGCCGCCTTCGTACATTCGCAGGCGGGCCAGCAGCCGGAGGCGCTGAAGTCCGGCTTCGGTTCGCTGCACGACGACGTGTTCGACTTCTCTGCGATGTCGCGCCTGGTCGCGCGCAACGTGCCGAAGGACGAACTGCCCGCGAGCCGGCGCCAAAGGATCGAATGGGCGCTGTCGGTGCTGCGCAGCCAGCCGTTTTATCCCGATCCTCGGGGGGCCGGAACGGAACCGGTCTACGAGTTCATCTTCAGCGACTGTGCGACGGCGATCGAGGCGCATCGCACGCGCCTGCCGAAGCTGGTTGAGGTCGTGAAGGCGATCGCGGTGGCGGAGCTCGAGGCACGCGGCGGCTATGTCGAGGCCGATCACGACGCCTTCTTCGAGCGCTATGACGAGCATGCGCTGACGGCCGATGACCTCGCGCAATTTCCCGATTACCTGGTCTGCATCCCGCCCCAGCGCAACGACGCGCCGGAGAACGCGGCACTGATGGAGATGCTGTCCGCCGGCATGCCGGTCAAGGTGCTGGTCCAGCACACTGACCTGCTCGAGGAAGCGGCCATCGGCCAGGGGCATTTTGCGTTCGGCATCCGCAGCGCGCGGCTGGCGACGACGGCGATGGGACTCGGCGGCATGTTCGTCATGCAGTCGACCGCTTCGAACCTGTATGCGCTGCGCGACCGCGTCCGGCACGGCATGAGCTGTCTCGGGCCGGCGCTGTTCAGCCTGTTCAACGGCTCACCCGCCGAGGCGAGCGAGCTGCCGCCGTACCTCACGGCAGCGGCTGCAATGAAGTCGCGAGCCTTCCCGGCTTTCACCTACGACGCCAACGCCGGCAGCAACTGGGCGACCCGGTTCTCGTTCGAGAACAACCGCAATGCGGAGGAAGACTGGCCGGTCGAGGAGTTCGAGTTCGCCGACGAGGACCTGCAGCGCGTGCAGGAGCGGGTTCGCTTCACTTATGCCGACTTCGTGCTGTGCGACCGGCGCCATGCCCACCACTTCGCCGTCGTGCCGCGCGACCGCTGGACCTCCGCGATGGTGCCGGTGGCCGACTGGCTGGCATTGACGGAGCGGCAGGCCGCGGAGCGCATTCCGTACGTGCTCGCCGTCGACGGCTCGAACCGGCTGCATCGCGTGATCGTCGATTCGAGGCTGGTGCAGGCCACGCGCCGTTGCGTGCTGCTGTGGCACCGGCTCCAGGAGCACGGGGGCATTCATAACTCGCACGCCGAGCAGGCGCTGGCACGCGAGAAGGCAGCCTGGGAAGAGCAGAAGCGGCAGGACATCGAAGCGCTGAAACTGTCGGCCGCGGTGGCGGCACCCAGCGCCGCTAGCGCCGCTGCCGAGCCTGCCGCCCAGCAGGCTGCCGCGCCCACCGCGGAAGCCGTGGCCGAGGCGGCACCGCCGCCCTCCGACGAGCCATGGATCGAGACCACGCGCTGCTCGAGCTGCAACGAGTGCCAGAACATCAACGACAAGCTGTTCGGATACAACGAGAACAAGCAGGCGTACATCAAGGACGTGAACGCCGGCACCTACCGCCACATGGTCGAGGCCGCCGAGGCGTGCCAGGTGGCGATCATCCATCCGGGCAAGCCGAAGAACCCGAACGAACCGGGGCTCGAGGAACTGCTGGAGCGCGCCAAGCCGTTCATGTGATCCGCAGCGCGCGCAGACTGCGTCCGCGGTGACGATGAAGATCCTGAAGTCCGACCTCGCCCACGGGCACGAACTCGAGGGCGTGGTCGTCGTCATCGACGTGCTGCGTTCCTTCACCACAGCGGCGTATGCGTTCGCCGGCGGTGCACGGGCCGTGGTACCCGCGCACACGCTCGATGAAATTGACGAGCTCAGGTCGCGCTACCCGCGCTCGCTGACCACCGGCGCGCACGGCGGCGGTGCGCAGGTGCCAGGCCTGGACTTTGGCAATTCGCCATCACAGGTGAGCGGGCTGGACCTCTCCGGTGTCACGCTGATCCAGTACACCGCCGGTGGCGTGCGCGGGCTGATCGATTGCGACCACGCTTCCGAGGTCCTGGCCGGCAGCCTGGTCTGTGCACACGCGACAGCCGCCTACATCCATCGCCTCGACGCCGACACAGTCACCTTTGTCATCACCGGCCTGTGGACCGACCGCGACGGCGACGAGGACCATGCCTGCGCGGACCTGATCGAGGCTTACCTGCTCGGACGGTCACCCGACGTCACGGCCTACGAGCGCCGCGTACGCCAATCGGATTTCGGCCGCCGCTTTGGGGATCCCGCCTACCCGCACCTGCCGGTGTCGGACCTCGAGCACGCGGCCACGGCTAACCGCTTCGGGTTCGCGATGCCGATGCACCGCACCGACCATGGACTGGTGATCGAACCGGTGGCGCTGGCGGAGATGCCGTCAGCCTGATGCCCGCGGGCCGGCTCAGAGCCGCCGCATCGCGCCCGTCGGATTGCGCGGAACGGCCGCGGGAAGGTCTTCCACCGGCGGCGTGCGATCCGGCGGACGCGGTTTGGCGATCGGATGTTCTGGCTTGGGCCTGCCGATCGGTTGATCGGGCCTGCCCGGCCGATGGCCCGGAGGTCGCGCCCCTGGCCAGTTGCCGCCGTATACCGGGACGTAGACCTCTTCGTAGACGACCTCCGGAGGCGCACTGGCACGCGCTTCCTCGCGCGCCCGCAACTCCTGCACCTCGCGCTCGAGCGTTTCGATGCGCCGCTGCTCCTCACGCTGGCGCAGCCGCTCGCGCTGTTCGGGCGTGATTCCCGGCACCACCGTCAGGCTGCCGGAGTCCTTGCCGACGACGCGCACGTCCTTCGCGCCCTTCGGCGGCGTGTCCCCATAGTTGACCGTGCCGTCGGCGCCGACCCACTTGTAGAGCTGTGCGGACACGCTGACCGGCACAACGGCGGCGATCACAGCGATCAGCAGAACTTGCAACAGGCGGCGCGTCATGGTCGTTTGACGATGCTCCGAGCGGCACAACGTGTCAACGGCAGACGACAAGTCCGCGGCGCGGCTGCCCGGCCGTGCGTCGGAAAGGCGCCCTACCCCGCCACGACGCAACCGTCTCGGCCCATCGGCGCGAGCGTGTTCGGTGCCGTGTAGTACGCTCGCGCCCGCCCTGTCCGCCTTCATTGCGGACCCACCATTGCCCACCAACGCGGGGGCGGTGCTTTGCGCTGCGAGCAGCCCGGGGCACGGCGCACAATCACTCTGAGAGGAAGACGATGAGCAATTTCTGGGATTCCGTGTGGCTGATCTTCTCGGCGTTCCTGTTCATCGCCTACCTGTTCGTGATGTTCCAGGTGATCACCGACCTGTTCCGCGACGACAAGGTCAGTGGCTTCGCGAAAGCCGCCTGGATCGTTGGCCTGATCTTCCTGCCGATGCTGACCGCGCTGGTGTACATCATCGCGCGCGGCGACGGCATGGCGGAGCGGCAGCGCGCCGCGCTGCAACGGGCGAAGGCCGATACCGATGCCTACATCCGGCAAGTCGCGGGCAAGTCGCCGGCCGAGCAGATCGCCGATGCGAAGGCGCTGCTCGACGCCGGCACGATTGCGCCGGAGGAATTCCAGCGCCTTAAGGCCAAGGCTCTGGCCTGAGTCGCTGTCTGCAAGCGAAAGCGGCGCCCGCAGGTGCCGCTTTCGTGGCCAGTGATCCGGCTTAACGCTGCGCGATCGGCTTGACGTCGCGCGACTTGCTGCCAACAAACAGCTGCCGCGGCCGGCCGATCTTGTACTCCGGATCGGCAATCATCTCGTTCAACTGCGCGATCCAGCCCACCGTGCGGGCCAGCGCGAAGATGGCGGTAAACAGCGGCACCGGGATGCCGATCGCCTTCTGCACGATGCCCGAGTAGTAGTCGACGTTCGGATACAGCTTGCGGCTGACAAAGTAGTCGTCCTCGAGCGCGATCTTCTCGAGCGCCATCGCCAGCTTGAACAGCGGGTCGTCGTGCAGGCCGAGCGAGTCCAGCACCTCGTTGCAGGTTTCGCGCATCAGCTTCGCACGCGGGTCGTAGTTCTTGTAGACGCGGTGGCCGAAGCCCATCAGCTTGACGCTGCTGTTCTTGTCCTTCACCTTGGCGATGAACTCGCCGATCTTCTCGACGCCGCCGTTTCTCTGGATGTCATAGAGCATGTTGAGGCAGGCCTCGTTGGCACCGCCGTGCGCCGGGCCCCACAGGCAGGCCACGCCGGCCGCAATCGCCGCGAACGGGTTGGTACCCGACGACGCGCACAGGCGCACGGTCGAGGTCGAGGCGTTCTGCTCGTGGTCGGCGTGCAGGATGAAGATGCGGTCCATTGCACGAACCAGCACATCGTTGACCTTGTACTCCTCGCACGGCGTGGCGAACATCATCCGCATGAAGTTGCCGGCGTAAGACAGGCTGTTCTGCGGGTACATGTACGGCTGGCCGACGGTGTACTTGTAGGCCATCGCGACCAGCGTCGGCATCTTGGCGATCAGCCGGATTGCCGAGACCTCGCGCTGCCAGGGGTCGTTCAGGTTCATCGAGTCCGGGTAGAACGCCGACAGCGCGCCCACCAGGCCGGTCATGACCGCCATCGGATGCGCATCGCGGCGGAAGCCGCGCATGAAGAACTGCATCTGCTCGTTGACCATCGTATGGTTGGTCACGCGCTTGACGAAATCCGCTCTCTGGCTCTGGTTGGGCAGCTCGCCATGCAGCAGCAGGTAGCACGTCTCGAGGTAGTCGCACTTCGTCGCCAGCTGCTCGATCGGATAGCCGCGGTACAGCAGCTCGCCCTTGTCGCCATCGATGTAGGTAATGGTCGAATTGCACGAGGCCGTTGACAGGAAGCCCGGGTCGTAGGTGAACTTGCCGGTCTTGCCGTACAGCGCGCGGATGTCGATGACATCGGGGCCGACCGACCCCTTGTAGATCGGCAGCTCCATCGTCGGCGTGCCGTCGGAAAACGTCAGGGTGGCCTTCTCGGTGGATGGGGTCAGTGCCATGGTCTTTTTCCCGGGTTCGAGGTGAGTTCAGACGGACCGCAGTCCGTCCAGGACAGTGCGAACGGCATTGTCATCGAGAGTGCCGGCCGGCTCTTTGCGCCCCAGCAAAAGGTCGAGAAGTTCGTTGTCCGGGAGGTCCAGGAGGGCCTCCAGCGCCAGGACGCCGTCGGCCGTCAGGTCCTGCCCATGCCGGTCCAGGTAGCGTGTGACGATGATGTCATTTTCCAGCAACCCCCGGCGGGCGCGCCAGCGCAGCCGCCGCCGTTCCAGGTCACCGATGACGACAGCCATCATCAGACATCGCGCCGGACCAGCATGTCCCGGATCTTGCCGATCGCGCGCGTCGGATTCAGCTCCTTCGGGCAGACATCGACGCAGTTCATGATCGTGTGGCAGCGGAACAGGCGGTACGGGTCGTTCAGATTGTCGAGCCGCTCGTTGGTGGCCTGGTCACGGCTGTCGGCGATGAACCGGTAGGCCTGCAGCAGGCCGGCTGGGCCGACGAACTTGTCCGGGTTCCACCAGAAGCTGGGGCAACTGGTCGAGCAGCAGGCACACAGGATGCACTCGTACAGGCCGTTCAACTCCTCGCGTTCCTCGGGCGACTGCAGCCGTTCCTTCTCGGGCGGCGGCGTGTCATTGATGAGGAAAGGCTTGATAGAGTGGTACTGCTTGAAGAACTGCGACATGTCGACGATCAGGTCACGGATCACCGGCAGGCCCGGCAGCGGCCGCAGCACGATCGGCTCCTTCAGGTCGCGCAGGTTCGTGATGCACGCCAGGCCGTTTCTGCCGTTGATGTTCATCGCATCGGAGCCGCACACTCCCTCGCGGCACGAGCGGCGCAGAGACAGGCTGTCGTCAACGTCGCTCTTGATGCGGATCAGAGCATCGAGCAGCATCTTGTCTGCCGGTTGCAGCTGGACCTCGAGCCGCTGCATGTAGGGCTTCGCGTCCTTTTCCGGGTCGTAGCGGTAGATCTCGAAGCGCACCGTCCGCGTTCCCGTGGTGGCCGCCAAAGCGCCCGTTTCAACGTTGCTCGTCGCCGTCATGGCTAGAACGTCCTCTTCTTGGGAGCAAACGATTCGACCGTCAGTGGCTTCATGTTGACGGGTTTGTAGTCGAGGCGGTTGCCGGCGGAATAAAACAGCGAATGGCGCAGCCACTGCGCGTCATCACGTTCCGGGTAGTCGTCACGCGCGTGCGCACCACGGCTCTCGGAGCGGGCTGCAGCGGAGATGATGGTCGCCTTAGCGGTCTCGACCAGGTTGTCGAGCTCGAGCGCTTCGATGCGCGCGGTGTTGAAGACCTTGCTCTTGTCCGTGATCGCCACGTGCTTCGAGCGCTCGGCGAGGTCGAGGATCTTCGCAACCCCCTCGTCGAGGAGCTTGCCCGTCCGGAACACGCCACAGTGCGTCTGCATCGTAGTGCGGATGGCGTCCGCGACGTCCTGCACGCGCTCACCCTTGCCGCGCGCGTCGAGCGATGCGACCCGTGACACAGCCGCATCACCCGCGTCGGCCGGCAACGCGCGATGCTCCTGCGCCTTGTAGTTCTGGCCGACGATGTGGTTGCCGGCGGCACGGCCGAACACCACGAGGTCGAGCAGCGAGTTGGTGCCGAGCCGGTTGGCGCCGTGGACGGATACGCAAGCGCACTCTCCGATCGCGTAGAGCCCCGGCACCACGGTGTTGGGGTTGCCACCCTTCGGCGCCACGACCTCGCCGTGATAGTTCGTTGGAATGCCCCCCATCTGGTAGTGGATCGTCGGCACCACCGGGATCGGCTCCCTGATCGGATCGACGTTGGCGAACTTGATCGCGATCTCGCGGATCGACGGCAGCCGCTTCATGATCGTTTCGGCGCCGAGATGATCGAGCTTGAGAAGCACGTGGTCCTTTTGCGGACCGCAGCCGCGCCCTTCCTTGATCTCCTGGTCCATGCTGCGCGAGACGAAGTCGCGCGGAGCGAGGTCCTTCAGCGTCGGCGCATAGCGCTCCATGAAGCGCTCGCCATTGCAGTTGAGCAGTATCCCGCCCTCGCCGCGCACGCCCTCGGTAATCAGCACTCCCGCGCCGGCGACGCCGGTCGGATGGAACTGCCAGAACTCCATGTCCTCGAGCGGAACGCCGGCGCGCGCCGCCATGCCCATGCCGTCGCCCGTGTTTATATAGGCGTTGGTCGAGGCGGCCCAAATGCGTCCGGCACCGCCGGTCGCCAGCACCGTGGCCTTCGACTCGAAGATCATCAGTTCGCCGGTCTCCATCTCGAGGCCGACCACGCCGACAACCGCCCCTTCGGCGTCGCGCACCAGGTCGAGCGCCATCCACTCAACAAAGAACTGCGTGCGACTGCGTACGTTGCGCTGGTAAAGCGTGTGCAGCAGTGCGTGCCCAGTTCGGTCCGCGGCGGCGCAGGCGCGCGGCACCGGCTTTTCACCAAAATTTGCGGAGTGTCCGCCGAACGGCCGCTGGTAGATCGTGCCGTCCGGATTGCGGTCAAATGGCATGCCAAAGTGCTCGAGCTCATAGACGACCTTCGGCGCCTCGCGACACATGAACTCGATCGCGTCCTGGTCGCCGAGATAATCGGAACCCTTGACCGTGTCGAACATGTGCCAGAGCCACGAGTCCTCGGTCATGTTGCCGAGCGAGGCGCCGATACCACCCTGCGCGGCCACCGTGTGCGAGCGCGTCGGGAAGACTTTCGAAAGAACAGCGACGTTGAGGCCCGCCTCCGCCAACTGCAGGGAACACCGCATGCCCGAGCCACCGGCGCCGACGATCACCGCGTCAAAACGACGACGAGCCACTTTCGATGCAGCCGACATGACTCAGACTCTCCAGAGAATCTGCACGGACCATACCGCGCAGAACACCAGCCATAGAACCGTCAGCATCTGCAGCGCCAGGCGGATGCCGGTCGGCTTGACGTAGTCCATCCAGATGTCTCGAACGCCAATCCACGCGTGATAAAACAACGCGAGCAGCGCCACCAGGGTGACGATCTTCATCCACAGGGGCACGAAGAGCGCGGCCCAGCCGTCGTAGCCGAGCTGTCCGCCAAGAACGAGGCGCAGCGCCAGGAACAGCGTGAACGCCGTCAGAACGACGGCGGTCAGCCGCTGCAGCAGGAAGTTGCCGACGCCGTAGTGCGCACCGACGACGAGTCGCTTGGAACCAATACCTGCGGGGCTGGGCGAGGCGGCCATTAGAAGACTCCGAAGATCTTGAGCGCCGCAAGCAGCGTCAGCGGCAGGCTGATCGCGTAGACACCGAGCGCACTGGTGCGCGCCGCGGCCTTCTCCACTCCGATGTGCAGGTCGAGCATCAGGTAGCGCACGCCGGCGACCAGGTGATGCAGGAAGGCCCACGCCAGTCCCACCAGCACCAGCTTCACCAGCCAGTGCGAGGAGAAGTCAGCCAGTCGCGAGTAGCTGATCTCCGACGTCAGGCTGAGGTCGAACAGCCACAGGACCAGCGGCAGGGTCAGGAACAGCAGCGCGCCGCTCGCCCGATGCATGATCGAGACCATGCCCGGCGGCGGAAGCTTGTATTTCAGGATCTGCGAGACGTGGATGTTGCGGAATTCAGGGCGGGGCTTGCTGGCGGCGAAAGGCGAGTTCATGGACTGAGTACCGATCTTCGTGCCCTGGACAGGCGGGCTATTTTGAACGAATTGATGGGGCGAACCAAATCACGACAGTGCGCTGCGGATCACGACAGCGTGTTTCGATAGTGATAGTGCTCGGTGACGTACAGACCGCGCCGCACTTCGACCGCTCGATCGCCGTACGAATACGAGACACGCTCGACCAGCAGCAACGGTGAATCCTCTTCAACTCCAAGCAGTTGCGCGACCTGCCGGTCGGCGCCGACGGCACGCAGCTGCTCCTCGGCGCGGATCATCCGCGTGCCGAACTCTGTCTCGAAAAGACCGTACAGCGGGCCCTTGTATTCAGCGAGTCGTTCTGCGGTGAGTCCTTTGAACAGGGCGCCCGGCAGCCAGATCTCGTCGAGCACGATCGGGTCACCGCCAAAGCTCAGCAAGCGCCGCAGGTAAACGACGGCGTCGCCGGTACGCAGGTCCAGTTGGCGCGCGATGTCGGCCGGCGCCCTGAGGCGGCGGCATTCCAGGAACCTGCTCTGCGGAGGTGCCGGCTCGCCGGCGTCCGGAACCACGCGCAGGAAGCGGAACTGGGCGCGCGGCTCGTGATGGGTGGCGACGAAAGTTCCCTTGCCCTGGCGTCGCACCAGCAGGTTCTCGGCAGCAAGTTCGTCGACCGCCTTGCGAACGGTGCCTTGACTTACCTGGAAGCGCGTCGCCAGCTCGATCTCGCTGGGGATCAGTTCCCCCGGTTTCCACTCGCCCTGGTCCAGGCTTTTCAGCAGCAAGTCCTTGATCTGCCGGTAAAGCGGCGAGAAAACGGCCGGCCGCGGTGCGCGCGCGGCGGCGTCGGCGGGGGTATCGGCAGCAGGCATGGACGGACGTCAGCATAGCTGAAAGTCAAAAGACGTGGATTAAATCTTATATCTTATATAAGATATGGTTAACCCCGAGCCTACCCCTGCTGCGCTTCGCGCCTGACCCATGCGACCCATGCCCTGCCGCTGCCGCACCGAACCCGCCCGCGCACCGTCGCTGTCGGGCGCGTCCGGCGGCCTCTGCGGCGGGCGCCGGCCGCGCTGTGCAGTACGCAACACGGGGCTGCGTCAAGGCGTGGGCAATGCAACCGCAGTAGACTCGACCGGCTTTCCCGCCGGCGCCTGCCGGCCGGTCCGCAATACCGATTCAACGGTTGCATCGCTGCTTCCACGTTCGCATCGACTTCTCAACGCCATCACCAATCCAGGAGGCCATTCCCATGAGCAAAGCTCCCGTACGGGTTGCCGTCACCGGCGCCGCAGGACAGATCGGCTATTCGATCCTGTTTCGCATCGCATCGGGCGAAATGCTCGGCAGGGATCAACCGGTGCACCTGCAATTGCTGGAGATCCCCGACGAGAAGGCGCAGAAGGCGCTCAAGGGCGTAATGATGGAACTGGATGACTGCGCGTTCCCGTTGCTCGCCGGCATGGAATCGCACAGCGACCCGGCAACCGCGTTCAAGGACACCGAGATCGCCGTGCTGGTCGGCGCCCGCCCGCGCGGCCCAGGCATGGAGCGCAAGGACCTGCTGGCCGCCAACGCGCAGATCTTCACGGCGCAGGGCAAGGCGCTCGACAAGGCGGCCAGCCGCAACGTCAAGGTGCTCGTGGTCGGCAACCCGGCCAACACCAACGCCTACATTGCGATGAAGTCCGCCCCGTCGCTGCCCAAGGGCAACTTCACGGCGATGATGCGGCTCGACCACAACCGTGCGCTGTCGCAGCTTGCGGCCAAGACCGGCAAGCCGGTCGCATCGATCGAGAAGCTCGTCGTCTGGGGCAACCACTCGCCGACGATGTATCCCGACATCCGCTTCGCGACGATCGGCGGCCAGCCCGCGTCACCGATGGTTGACCAGGCCTGGTACCGCGACACCTACATGCCGACGGTCGGAAAGCGCGGCGCCGCCATCATCGAAGCGCGCGGACTGTCTTCGGCCGCCTCGGCCGCCAATGCGGCGATCGACCATATGCGCGACTGGGTGCTCGGCACCAACGGCCGCTGGGTCACGATGGGCGTGCCCTCCGACGGCAGCTACGGCGTGCCGGAAGAAATCATCTACGGCGTGCCCTGCACCTGCGCCGGCGGCAAGTACGAGGTCGTCAAGGGGTTGGCAGTCGACGAATTCTCGCGCGGCAAGATGGACAACACGCTGAAGGAACTGCTCGAGGAGCGTGACGGCGTGAAGCACCTGCTGGGCTGAGCCCGGCCATCGTCCACGGAATCAACGAGGTCTGTCCATGAGCAACAGCGCAGGCGCCCGCTTCCGGCAGGCACTGAAGGAAGAACAGCCGCTGCAGATCATCGGCACCATCATCGCCAACCACGCGTTGATGGCGAAGCATGTCGGCTATCGGGCGATCTATCTGTCCGGCGGTGGCGTCGCCGCCGGCTCGCTGGGGATGCCGGACCTCGGCATCAACACGCTCGACGACGTGCTGGTCGACACGCGGCGCATTACCGATGTCTGCGAACTGCCGCTGCTGGTCGACGTCGATACCGGCTTTGGCCCGAGCGCCTTCAACATCGCCCGCACCATCAAGTCGCTGATCAAGGCGGGCGCCGCGGCGTGTCACATCGAGGACCAGGTCGGGGCCAAGCGCTGCGGCCACCGGCCGGGCAAGGAGATCGTTTCGGCCGAAGAGATGGCGGACCGCGTGAAGGCGGCCGCCGACGCGAAGACCGACAAGGACTTCTTCGTCATCGCGCGGACGGATGCAATCGCGGTCGAGGGCGTGGACCGCGCGATCGAGCGCGCGATTGCCTGCGTCGAGGCCGGCGCGGACGGCATCTTCGCCGAGGCGGCGAAGGATCTTCCGACCTACCGCAGGTTCGTCGATGCGGTGAAGGCGCCGGTGCTGGCAAACATCACCGAGTTCGGCTCGACGCCGCTGTTCACCGTCGAGGAACTGAAGAGCGCCGGAGCAGCGATGGTGCTGTATCCGCTGTCGGCATTCCGGGCGATGAACAAGGCAGCGCTCAATGTCTACACGACGCTGCGACGCGAAGGGACGCAGAAGGCGGTGGTCGACTTGATGCAGACCCGCATGGAACTGTACGACGTCATCGGATACCACGCCTATGAGCAGCGTCTCGACGCGTTGTTCGCGAGGAAGAAGTAGAGAACCAAGGGAGAAAAGCCATGAGCGAAGTGCAAGACGCGCCGGCAGCGGCGCCCAAGGTCAAGAAGTCTGTCGCGCTTTCCGGTGTGGTCGCCGGCAACACCGCGCTGTGCACCGTCGGTCGCACCGGCAACGACCTGCACTACCGCGGCTACGACATCCTCGACATTGCCGAAACATGCGAATTCGAGGAGGTCGCGCATCTGCTGGTCCACGGCACGCTGCCCAGCCGGAGCGAACTGACGGCATACAAGGCCAAGCTGAAGGAAATGCGCGGCCTGCCGGCCAACGTGAAGGCCGCGCTCGAGTGGCTGCCGGCCTCGAGCCATCCGATGGACGTGATGCGCACCGGTGTGTCCGCGCTGGGCTGCGTGCTCCCCGAGAAGGACGATCACAACATCCCGGGCGCGAAGGACATTGCCGACCGGCTGATGGCCTCCCTCGGTTCGATGTTGCTCTACTGGTATCACTACAGCACGAACGGTCGACGCATCGAGGTCGAAACCGATGATGACTCCATTGGCGGGCACTTCCTGCACCTGCTGCACGGCAAGGCACCGAGCGAGCTGTGGGTCCGGGCGATGCACACCTCGCTGATCCTCTACGCCGAGCATGAGTTCAACGCTTCGACCTTCACGGGACGCGTTATCGCCGGTACCGGATCGGACTTCTATTCGGCCATCACCGGCGCCATCGGCGCACTGCGCGGGCCGAAGCACGGTGGCGCCAACGAAGTCGCCTTCGAAATCCAGAAACGCTATGAAACGCCAGCTGAAGCCGAGGCCGACATCCGCCGCCGCGTCGAGGCCAAGGAAGTCGTGATCGGGTTCGGCCACCCCGTCTACACCGTCTCGGATCCACGCAACAAGATCATCAAGGGCGTGGCGCAGCGCCTGTCGAAGGATGCCGGCAACATGAAGATGTTCTCGATCGCCGAGCGGCTCGAGTCGGTGATGTGGGATATCAAGAAGATGTTCCCGAACCTCGACTGGTTCAGCGCGGTCTCGTATCACATGATGGGCGTTCCGACGTCGATGTTCACGCCGCTTTTCGTGATTTCCCGCACCAGCGGCTGGAGTGCCCACATCATCGAGCAGCGCATGGACAACAAGATCATCCGGCCGAGCGCCAACTACATCGGCCCCGAAGATCAGAAGTTCGTGCCGCTGGCCAAGCGCGGCTGACGAGGGCCGATGTCCGAAGCAACGCTCCAGGGCCTGACGGTGCGCCGTGCACAGCGCGCCGATCTGCCACGCCTGCTCGAACTGCTCGCCGACGACACACTCGGACGAAACCGCGAGGGCGTTGGCAGCGACGACCCGGCGTACATCCGCGCCTTCGACGCCATCGACCGCGATCCGAACCAGTTGCTGTTGCTGGCCGAACTCGACGGTCGCGTGGTTGGCATGCTGCAGGTCACCTACATCCCGGGACTGAGCCGCCGCGGCGCCTGGCGCGCGAACATCGAAGCCGTGCGCGTCGACAGTAGCGTGCGCGGGCGCGGCATCGGCGGCTGGCTGATGGGCCGCGCCCTCGATAACGCGCGCAAGCGCGGCTGCCGCCTGGCGCAGCTGACCAGCAACCGGCAGCGCACCGAGGCGCATCGCTTCTACGAGCGGCATGGTTTCACGGACTCGCATATCGGCTACAAGCTTTCGCTGGAGGCACCGGAGTGAGCCTGCGGGCGCTTCTGCCGCTGCTCGCTGTCGCCGCGGCCGGCATCGCGGTGGCGGCTGAGCCACAGCTTTCCACCCTGATCTACCTCTGCGAACAGTCGCGCGTTCTGAGCGTCGTGCAGCGGAACCCGGCAAGTCCCGGAGAGTCGGTCGAGGTGACCTTCGGAACCGACGGCAAACGCATGCAGCCAGCGGTCGCGGCTTCAGGAGCACGCTACCTGTCGACTGATGGCGCCTGGGAATGGTGGAGCAAAGGGTCGAAGGGACGCCTCAGCGCGGCCGACGGTACAGCCCTCGCTGCCAACTGCGCCCTCTTTCCGCCGATCGGCAAACCGCCGCGATCGCCTGACAAGTAAGCGAAACAACGACAACCATTGCATTCACAAAGGAACCGCCCACCATGGGGAGTCACATCAGCAACGTCCGCCCGAAGCCCGACAAGGTCCTCGTAGACATCGCCGACTACGTCATCAGTTACAAGGTCAAGAGCAAGGAAGCGATCGACACGGCGCGCTACTGCCTGATGGACACGCTGGGCTGCGGCTTCGAGGCCCTGGAGTACCCGGCCTGCACGAAGATGCTGGGCCCGGTCGTGCATGGCACGGTCGTACCCCATGGCGCGAAGGTGCCCGGCACGCCATTCCAGATGGATCCGGTGAAGGCGGCGTTCGACATCGGAGCGATGATCCGCTGGCTCGACTTCAACGACACGTGGCTCGCAGCCGAATGGGGTCACCCGTCGGATAACCTCGGTGGCATCCTTGCCACTGCGGACTGGCTCTCCCGCAATGCCGTCGCGGCAGGGAAGAAGCCGCTGACCGTCGCAGACGTGCTGGTGGCGATGGTCAAGGCCCACGAGATCCAGGGCTGCATTGCGCTGGAAAATTCGTTCAACAAGGTCGGACTGGACCATGTGGTCCTGGTCAAGGTCGCGTCCACGGCGGTCGTCGCGCAGATGCTGGGGCTCACGCGCGACGAGATCATCAACGCAGTCTCGCTGGCCTGGGTCGACGGCCAGTCGCTGCGCACCTACCGCCATGCACCCAACACCGGCTCGCGCAAGAGCTGGGCCGCGGGCGATGCCACCAGCCGCGCAGTGCGCCTGGCGCTGATCGCAAAGACCGGCGAGATGGGCTACCCCTCGGTGCTGAGCGCCAAGGGCTGGGGTTTCTACGACGTGCTGTTCAAGGGCAACGAATTCAAGTTCCAGCGCCCCTATGGCAGCTACGTGATGGAAAACGTGCTGTTCAAGATCTCGTTCCCGGCCGAGTTCCACTCGCAGACGGCAGTCGAGGCCGCGATGACCATCCATGGCGAGATGAAGAAACTTTGCAAGTCGGAAAAGGACATCAGGAAGATCACGATCCGCACGCACGAAGCGTGTATCCGAATCATCGACAAGAAGGGGCCGCTCAACAATCCGGCCGACCGCGACCACTGCATCCAGTACATGGTGGCGGTGCCGATCATCTACGGCCGCCTGACCGCGTCCGACTACGAGGACAACATCGCTGCCGACTCGCGCATCGATGCCCTGCGCGACAAGATCGAATGCGTCGAAGACAAGAAGTTCACGAAGGACTACCACGATCCGGAGAAGCGCTCCATTGCGAACGCGCTGACGGTTGAATTCACCGACGGCAAGAAGCTGAAGGAAGTGGTGGTCGAGTATCCGATTGGCCACAAGCGTCGCCGCAAGGAAGGCATGCCAGTGCTGGTCGAGAAATTCAAGACCAACCTGGCGCGCGTCTTCCCGTCGAAGCAGGCCGCCGCAGTCCTGGACCTCTGCCTCGATTCCAAGCGGCTCGACGCAACGCCAGTGAATGAATTCGTTGACCTGATGGTCATCTAGCAGCCCAACGACCCGAGGTTTCCCAAAATGGCTCACAACCTGTTCGACTCACTGCAAGACTTCACGATCGGCGCCAAGAAAGGCCGGCTCTACAGCCTGGCAGCGCTGGAAAAGGCTGGCGTCGCCAAGGTCTCGCGGCTGCCGGTGTCGATCCGCATCGTGCTCGAGTCCGTTCTGCGCAACTGCGACGGCGTGAAGGTCACCGAGGCGCACGTGCGCCAGCTTGCGAACTGGAAGCCGAATGCCGACCGTACCGACGAGATTCCGTTCATCGTCGCGCGCGTCGTGCTGCAGGACTTCACGGGCGTGCCACTGCTGGCGGACCTGGCGGCGATGCGCAATGTCGCCGACGCGATGGGCAAGAACCCGAAGACAATCGAGCCGCTGGTGCCGGTCGACCTTGTCGTCGACCACTCGGTGATGATCGATCACTACGGCGGCAAGGACTCGCTCGACCTCAACATGAAACTCGAGTTCCAGCGCAACCGCGAGCGCTACGAGTTCATGAAGTGGGGCATGCAGGCCTTCGACACCTTCGGCGTCGTACCGCCGGGCTTCGGCATCGTGCACCAGGTCAATCTGGAATACCTGGCGCGCGGTGTCCACAAGAAGAATGGTGTGCACTACCCGGACACGCTGGTCGGCACCGACAGCCACACGACAATGATCAACGGCATCGGCGTGGTCGGCTGGGGCGTGGGAGGCATCGAGGCCGAGGCCGGCATGCTGGGCCAGCCGGTCTACTTCCTGACGCCGGACGTCGTCGGCGTGCACCTGAAGGGCAAGCTGCGCGAAGGCGTCACCGCGACCGACCTGGTGCTCACCATCACCGAGATGCTGCGCAAGGCCAAGGTGGTCGGCAAGTTCGTCGAATTCTTCGGCGAGGGCACGACGACGCTGGCGCTGCCCGACCGCGCAACGATCGCCAACATGGCGCCCGAGTACGGCGCGACGATGGGTTTCTTCCCGGTCGACGAGAAGACGATCGACTACTTCGAGGGCACCGGCCGCACGCCGGACGAAATCGCGGCGTTCGAGGCCTACTTCCGCGCGCAGGGCCTGTTCGGCGTGCCGAAGGCCGGCGCGATCGACTATTCGCAGACAGTGACACTCGACCTCGCCACGGTCGCCCCGTCACTGGCCGGGCCGAAGCGTCCGCAGGACCGCATCGAGATCGGCCATGTGAAGAAGCAGTTTGCGTCGCTGTTTTCGAAGCCGGTCGGCGAGAACGGCTTCAACCAGCCGGCCGCCCGGCTCAAGCAGCGCTTCCTGCTCGTCGGGCACGGTCGTGCCGAGGGTCAGGCGCCGGACGCTCCGGTCGGCGCGGCGCGCGACCTCGCAGAGATGAGCGCCAACCGCCCGATGGTGTCACCGAGCCGCGAACAGGATGTCCACGGGGTCGCGATTGCGGACGGCGACGTGCTGATCGCAGCGATCACCTCGTGCACGAACACCTCGAACCCCAGCGTGCTGCTCGCCGCCGGCCTACTGGCGAAGAAGGCCGTCGAGCGTGGCTTGACGGTCAAGAAGCACATCAAGACCTCGTTGGCACCGGGATCGCGCATCGTCACTGAATACCTGACGAAGACTGGCCTGCTGCCTTATCTGGAACAACTCGGCTTTTCCGTAGCGGCGTACGGCTGCACCACCTGCATCGGCAATGCGGGCGACCTCGCTCCGGAAATCAACGAGGTCATCACGAAGAACGACCTCGTGTGCGCGGCGGTGTTGTCCGGCAACCGCAACTTCGAAGCCCGCATCCATCCGAACCTCAAGGCCAACTTCCTCGCTTCGCCGCCGCTGGTGGTCGCCTATGCCCTCGCCGGCACCGTGCTGAAGGACCTGATGACCGAGCCGCTCGGCAAAGGCAAGGACGGCAAGGAGGTCTGGATCGGCGACGTCTGGCCGTCGTCCGAGGAAGTCCATGCGCTGATGAAGTCGGCGCTCGACCCGGTCGCGTTCGAGGCCAACTACAGCAAGGTGAAGTCGGATCCTGGCGAGCTGTGGAAGAAGGTCGGCAGCGTCGCGGGTCAGGTCTACACCTGGCCGAAGTCGACCTACATTGCCAAGCCGCCGTTCTTCGACGGCTTCACGATGAAGCCCAAGGTGGCCGAGATGGGAGTGCGAGCAGCACGGGCGCTCGGCATCTTCGGCGATTCGATTACCACCGACCATATTTCGCCGGCCGGTTCGATCAAGGACACTTCCCCCGCCGGCAAGTGGCTGATCGAGCACAAGGTGCTCAAGCCCGACTTCAATTCCTACGGCGCGCGCCGCGGCAACCACGAAGTGATGATGCGCGGCACTTTCGCCAATGTACGCATCAAGAACCTGATGGTTCCGGTGAAGGCGGACGGCTCTCGGGTTGAGGGGGGCGTCACGGTGCACCAGCCGAGCGGAGAGACGATGTCGATCTACGACGCAGCGATGCGCTACATCAAGGACGGCGTACCGACGGTGGTCTTCGGTGGCGAAGAGTACGGCACCGGCTCGTCGCGTGACTGGGCTGCGAAGGGCACGCAATTGCTTGGCGTGAAGGCCGTCATCGCCAGGAGCTTCGAGCGGATCCACCGCAGCAACCTCGTCGGCATGGGGGTGCTGCCGCTGCAGTTCATGCCTGGTGAAGGCGTCGAGACGTTCGGCATCCGGGGCGACGAGATGTTCGACATCGAGATCGAGGGCGAACTGCGGCCGCAGATGAACCTGACGCTGCTGGTTTTCGGCAAGGAAGGCGAGAAGCAGATCCCGGTGAAGCTGCGCATCGACACACCCATCGAGGTCGAGTACTACAAGCACGGCGGCATCCTTCCGTATGTGCTGAGACAGCTGCTCGCTGCCTAGTCACCGGTCTGGCGACCGCCCGCGGTGGCGGTCGCCGCCCAACTCGCTGCCACGCCGACGAGCATGCATCACGACGAGCCCGCTGACGACTACCCGCCGATCGAGACGCGCTCCGATGGCGCCACCGCCTGGTCGACCGCCCTGCCGCTGCTGCTGGTGAGCCTGCTCGCCCTGATGCTTCTGCACAGCTGCGTGCGCACCTGAAGCGAGTTGTCACGCGGGCTGCGACCCGGGTGGGGCCTGTGATAGCCTGATCGCGACCTCTCCGCAGCCCCGCATGCCCGCTGATCCCGCGCCGTCTGTTTCACCGCCCGCGGCACGCCTCGAAAGTGGCGCGGGCGGCGCCGTGCTGCGCCTGAGCGGTGCCTGGCGCCTGGCCACCCTGCCGGTGATCCAGCGCGAACTGACAGCGCTGTCGTTACCTGCGGAACTGTCTCTCGACGGCGCCGCACTCACCGACATCGACACGGCGTCGGCGCTGGCGCTGCTCAATCACCTGCGAACCTCCGGCGTCAATGTGCAGCGGCTGGCCCTGGCGGGCTTCGCCGGCAACGACGCGCGCATCGTCGGCCAGGTACGCGAGCGGCTCGACGAAGTCAACGCGCCGGTCGTACGCCGGCACGAAGGGCTGGTGGCGCACATCGGCCGCGAGACCCTTGCCGTCCTCGATCTCCTGTTCGGTCACCTGAACTTCCTGGGCGAAGTCCTGGTGCAAATGGGGCGCTCGCTGCTCGCCCCGGCGAGGATCCGTCTGCGCGAACTGACGTCGCAGTTCGAGCAGGTCTGCCTCAACGCCATACCCGTCGTGGCCCTGGTGACGATGCTGATAGGCATCGTCATCGCCTATCTGCTCGGTCTGCAGGCGGAGAAGTACGGCGCCAACATCTTCGTTGTCGACGGGGTCGGCATCGGTGCGACGCGCGAATTCGCCCCGATCATCGTCGCGGTGATCGTCGCCGGCCGCTCGGGGGCGGCGTTTACTGCACAGCTGGGCTCGATGCGCCTGAACGAGGAAACCGACGCGATCCGCACGCTCGGGCTTTCGCCAATGGATGTACTGGTGCTGCCGCGCGTGCTGGCGCTGATGCTGGCCATGCCGCTGCTGGTCTTCGTTGGCGACGTCATGAGCCTCGCCGGAGCCATGATGATCTCCGGTCCGATGCTCGATATCACGCCGACGACGTTTCTCGGCCGCCTGCAGGAAAACCTCGCGATCAAGCATGTCTACGTCGGCCTCGCGAAGGCCCCGGTGTTCGCGCTGTTCATCGCGGTGATCGGGTGCCGCATGGGCATGACGGTCAGCCGCGACACGCGTGCGCTGGGAATCGCGACCACGTCGACGGTGGTGCAGAGCATCGTCGCGGTGATCCTGCTCGACGCATTCTTTGCGGTGCTGTTCCAGGAACTGGATATCTGATGCCGGCGGCGGCACCGGTCATCGAAATCGACTCGATCGTCACCCGTTTCGGCGAACAGGTCGTGCATGACGGCGTGAGCTTCGACGTGCAGCGCGGCACACTGATCGCGCTGATCGGCGGCAGCGGCACCGGCAAGTCGGTGCTGCTGCGCGAGATCATCGGGCTGCAGCGCCCCACCTCGGGCAGCATCCGCCTGCTGGGGACGGACGTCTGGACGGCAAGCGCCGATGCGCTGAATGCCACGCGCCGACGCTTCGGCATGATGTTCCAGGATGGTGCACTGTTCTCATCGCTGACCGTTGCCGAGAACGTGGCCGTGCCCCTGACCGAGCATGCGCAGGTGCCGCAGGGCATGCTCGATGCCCTGGTGCATCTGCGGCTGGCGCAGGCCGGCCTTGGACCGGACGCTGCACCAAAGATGCCCAGCGAACTTTCCGGCGGCATGCGCAAGCGCGCCGCCATCGCCCGTGCCCTCGCGCTCGAGCCGGAGGTGCTGTTCCTTGACGAGCCGACCTCGGGCCTCGATCCGACCACCGCCCGCGCCTTCGACAAGATGGTGCGTTCGCTGGTCGATGACCTGGGCATCACCGTGTTCCTGGTCACGCATGACATCGACACGCTGCTGACCGTGGCCGACCGGATTGTTGTGCTGGCACGCGGCAAGGTGCTGGCCGACGGCAGTGCGCGCGACGTGATTCATGTCGACGACCCGTGGATCCAGAGCTATTTCTCGGTGCGCACGATGGTGGGCGGGACGAGCGCGCCGCGCACTTAGAATATCGAAGCCATGGAAGCAGAAGCCAAATACACGTACGTCGGACTCGCCGTCATTGCGCTGCTCGCAGCACTGGTGACCGGGATCATCTGGCTCAAGCACACCGGCAGTCGCAGCGATTTCAACTTCTACACGATCTACTTCGAGCGCCAGCCGCTCGATGGACTGCAGATCGGCGCCGACGTGTCCATGCGCGGCATCAAGGTCGGCCGCGTCGAGGACTACGCACTGACCGACAACATCAACCGCGTTCGCGTGCTGATCCGCATCGACCGGCGCACGCCGGTCAGAACTAACACCGAGGCGGTCGTGAACCGTAGGTTCGTGACCGGGATCGCGAAGATCGACCTCGAAACCCCGGATCCTCCGGGTCCGCCGCTGATCGCCGTGCCTCTGCACGAGCCCTATTCGGTCATTCCCGAGGGCACATCGAACCTCGATGCGATCACCAACCGCCTCAACAAGGTGGGCGAAACCGCCGCCGAGACCCTCGAGCGGCTGAACGAAGTCCTGAGGCCGGAGAACCGCGCTGCGATCGACAAGACACTCGCGAACCTGCGGGACCTCACCGGTGGCCTCAACCAGCGCCTCGCCGAACTCGACCGCACACTGAAGGCGGTCGAGGGTGCAGCCAACGGTCTCGGCCGCGCCAGCAACAGTGTCACCACCCTCGCCGACAACGCCGACAGGGATCTGCGACCCGCGTTGCAGCAGGCCGAGCGCACGATGAAAGACATCTCGGCCGCGACGATCGCGCTGGAAAAGCAGGCCGCTTACCTGTCGCAGTCGGTCGGCTCGACCGTCAGCTCGAGCGGAGACCAGCTCAACGCGGCGGTCGTCGAACTCAAGTCGACCAGTGCGACACTGAATCGGCTGCTCGATCGCCTGCAGGATCCGCGCGCAGCGCTGCTTGGCCCGTCGAGCTCGCAACGCGGCCCGGGAGAATGAGGATGAGAATCAGCCTTCGCCAGAGCCTTACGCTCGTCGCCGCCGCCGCCGGACTGGCGGCATCGGGCTGCATCTCGGTCGATATCGGCAAGGACACGCAGCAGCAGGCGCAGTTCCGCATCGTCGACGGCGCCAGCGCACCGACCCCGGCCGCACGTTCCAACGGTCGAGACCTGCTGGTCTCGCCCCAGCCCGCAGCCTCGGTCGATGACTCCTTTGCGCTCGCCTACTCGCGCCTGGCCCAACAGCGCGCCGCCTATCAGTTCGCGACCTGGAGCGATCGGCCATCGAGCCGGCTGGCGCAACTGCTGGTCGACCGCCTTGCCGCGCGACGCGCCTTCGCATCGGTCACGCTGGCTGGTCGCGGAGTGGCTGGCGACCTGCTGCTGAATATCTCGGTGAACGACTTCTTTCACGATGCCGCGTCACCACCCGGCACCGCCCGCGTCGAAGTGAGCGCCGAATTGATCGACCGCAGCACACGCAAGCTGGTGGCGCGCCAGACCTTCGCCGCGACGGCGCCGGTGGCGCAGGCCAACTCGGCCGCTGCAGCGGCTTCGCTGAGCGAGGCCAGTACCAAGATCCTCGACGAATTGGCCACCTGGGTCGAAGCCAAGGCGGCGCCGGCAGCGCTCGCCCGCGCTCACTGAGGCGTTCGTGCGCGACGCCGATCGTCCGTCCTCTGCACGCAACGTGCTTGGCGGCCCGCTTGCTCCATGCTGCGAAGATCCGGCCACCGGGTTTTACCGCGACGGCTACTGCCACACGGGTCCGCAGGACGTCGGCTCGCACACGGTGTGCGCGCGCGTGACCGAGGCGTTCCTCGAGTTCTCGTTGCTTCGCGGCAATGACCTGATGACCCCGCGGCCCGAGTTCGACTTCCCGGGCCTGCGTCCCGGCGACCGCTGGTGCCTGTGTATCGCGCGCTGGCGCGAGGCGCTCGAAGCCGGCGTGGCACCGCCGGTGGTACTCGCTGCCACGCACGAGAAGGCGCTGGCAGTGGTCACGCTCGAACAGTTGTCGCGCCATGCGCTCGACCGGCAATGACGATGCGGCCGCCGGCCTCGGCCGTGCTCGACACCAACGTCCTGCTCGATTTCTGGGTCTTCGACGACGCGCGCGCGGCACCGCTGCGCGCCGTTGTCGAAGGCGGCAACCTCCGCACGCTGCGCAGCGGGCCACTGGTCGATGAGCTGAGTGAAGTGCTCAGCCGTCCCGTGTTCGGGCTGACCAATGAGCGCCGTTGCACGATCCTGCGACTGTGGGACCGGATCGCCACACCGGTTGAACAGGTGTTTCCTTCGCCGCTGGCCTGCACCGATCCTTCGGACCAGAAGTTCCTCGACCTTGCGCACACTGCACGCGCCGACTGGCTCGTCACCAAGGACAAGGCGCTGCTGAAACTGGCGCGGCGCGCTCGGACGCTCGGGCTGCAGATCGTCGAGCCCGCCGCCGCGATGACGCCGGCACTTGACCGGGGATGAGCCCGCTCACGTCCTCCGCAATGGCGCTGCTGGCGGTGGGCCAGCCACTGCAGCGGATCGAGCGCCCGCTCCTGGTGCCCGGCCGTGACGAAGTCCTGCTGCGCGTCGCCGCTTGCGGCGTCTGCCGCACCGATCTGCACGTGGTGGACGGTGAACTGCCCGCCGAGCGCCTGCCACTCGTTCCCGGGCATGAGGTCGTCGGCGCCGTCGTCGCACGCGGTGCCGACGTTCGCCGCTTCGAGATCGGCGATCGCGTCGGCGTGCCGTGGCTTGGCGGAACCTGCGGCGTCTGTCCGTACTGTCACTCGCGCCGGGAGAATCTCTGCGATGCCCCGCAGTTCACGGGTTACACGCGCGACGGCGGCTACGCGCAACACGTCGTCGCGCGGGCCGACTTCTGCTTCCGGCTGCCCGGGGCCCTCGATGACGTGCATGCTGCGCCGCTGCTGTGCGCGGGCCTGATCGGCTATCGCGCACTGCGCATGGCCGGCGATGCCCAGCGGCTCGGCATCTACGGGTTTGGCGCTGCCGCGCACCTGATCGCCCAGGTGGCGGTGTGGCAGAAACGCGAGGTCTACGCCTTCACGCGCGCAGGGGACGTTGCGGGACAGGATTTCGCCCGCTCCCTCGGCTGCGCCTGGGCAGGCGGCTCCGATGCCGCGCCTCCACGCCCACTGGACGCCGCGTTGATCTTCGCGCCCGTCGGGTCGCTGCTGCCCACGGCGCTGGCCAACACCGCCAAGGGCGGTGTCGTCGTCTGCGCCGGAATCCACATGAGCGACATCCCCACGTTCCCCTACCGCCTGCTCTGGGGTGAACGCGTCGTGCGGTCGGTCGCCAACCTGACCCGCCGCGACGGCGAGGAATTCCTCGAACTGGCGGCGCGCATCCCGCTCGTCACGCATGTCGAAGTCTTCCCCCTCGAACGCGCCAACGACGCCATTGCCGCCGTGCGTGAGGGATGCGTCAGCGGCGCCGCAGTGCTGGACTGCCGCTAGACGGGGCGCGAAGGAATGCGCGCCTCGAGCACGAGGTGGCGCAGTGCGCGTGCATCATCGAGCGCGTGATGCCGCCGCAGGTTCATCCGCTGCGTGGCTTCATCCATCGCTTCGTAGGCGATCGGCACGCGCTGCCAGCGCACGTTGACGGGCAGGTTCTCGTTGCCCAGCAGTTCGGCAATCGCCCATCGATCGAAGCCCGAATCGCTGATGATCGTCGTCGGTGTCTTGCGCGCGCGTTCCATCAGCCACTCAGTAAATGCCTCCGCACCAATCTCGCGCGGCACGGCGTCGCCATCAAGCAGCGGCATCACCGTCTCGTTTACGAACGGGCTCGTCGTAGCGGGATCCCAGCCTTCGATCTCCGCATAGAACGCCGTCTGGTCAGTGGCCACGGCGCCGACGCTGATCAGTTGCGGCGTCGTGAGGTTGGTGAACTCGCTGTCGAGGAAGACGTAGGTCTGTGCCGGGTCGGGGCGGAAGATGCCGGTGGGCACCGGGAGAATGCGGAACAGCAGCAGTTCATCCGCATAGCGGCCGAGCGGCAGATCGAGCTTCGATACGATTTCCTGCGCCGGCAGGTCCGTCTCACGGAATCCGGCGCGTCGCATCGCGCGCAATGCCTTGACGTTACGACGGGACGGCCGCACCAGGAAACGGTTGACACCGTAGTGGACCTGCAGCCAGTCGCACAGCACGATCAGCGCCTCGGAGCCGTAGCCCTGCCCCGCCACGCGGCGCTCGGCGAGCCAGATATCGAGTTCGACGACATCGTTGAGCAGGTCGATCGGTCCGTACGAAATGCAGCCGACGTCCTCACCGCGGGCGCTGATGAGGAACATGCGCCCGGCATACGGTCGCGAACCGTCGTAGTAGCAGTCCGGGTACTGGGCCGCGAACCGGTCGGGCGGCGTGAGCGGATGGTCCGGGAACATCTGGCCGCCCATCATGTTGGCCGTCAGATCGGAGCCAATCAGCCACTCGTAGAGCCGCGGCCGGTCAGTGCCGCCGGCGCGCTTCAGCGTGACCTTCGGACCGGTGATGACCGTCATGAAAGATTCCGATGCAGGTGCAGCCGCAGCGCTGCGAGCATGTCAGCGCCCAGCCGGGCGCTGCGCGCAGCGCTCCATCCGTGGCGCTCATCCGGCGCGTTGGCGTTGTCCTTGAAGGGCATCTCCAGGGTCAGCGACAGGCAGCCGAACGTGTGGCCGACGTACTTGGATGCGAGCTTCAGCACGTCTTCCTTGTACTTGCTGGCGGCATAGCCGTGCTGGCTCTGGAAGTCCGGATTGGCCGCGCGGAAGTCCGCCGCGAAGGCTGCCTGCGCGTTGGCTTGCTGCTCGCCGAATCCCGGCAGCATCTCGCAGCCGGCAACGAAGACGTACGGCAGATTCTCGTCGCCGTGGATGTCGAAGAACGCCGCGCACCCGGTTGCGTGGATCGCATCGCGCACGGCAAGCACTTCGGGGCTGCGCTCGGGGGTCGGCTGCAGCCATTCGCGATTGAGGTTGGCACCGGCCGCATTGGTCCGCAGGTTGCCGAGTACCGAACCATCCGGGTTCATGTTGGGGACGATGTGAAAGGTGGCCATGCGTCGAAGTTCATGCGCCACCGCGTCGGCCGGGTCCAGCAGCCGTTGCATTAGTCCTTCGACGAACCATTCGGCCATCGTTTCACCCGGATGCTGGCGAGCGATGATCCAGACTGCTCGCTCGCCTGCACCGACGATCAGCTCGTCGACGTCACGCCCCTGCACACTGCCGCCCAGCCGGCGCTGGCGCGCGCCGCGTGCCACGCAGTCTGCCAGCAGCGCAAGATGGCGGTCCCACGAAAACGGCTCGAAGTACGCGACATACGCCGGCGGCCCGGCCGGCACGTCGATCGTCATGACGCCCCCGTCGAAGCGGGTCGGCAGGCGAAACCACTGGCGCCGGTCGGTCGACGCGACGGCGCGGTAGTCGCGCCAGCCGTCCGGATAAGTCGTCACCCCGGCGTTCAGGATCCGGATCGTGGCACCCGTATCTTCCGCGCCGCTGACCCGGAAGTGAAACCACTGCAGGAACTCGGACGGGCAGCCGTCGCCAAGTACGTCGTGCCGGATCCGCAGGTCGGCCGAGAATTCGTGCACGGCGACGACCTCGATCGCCCCGCCGTCAAACGCACTGCTGATATGGATGGACATGAGGCTCAGACGACGCGACAGGCCTCTTCGAACGCGAGTCGCGGTGAACGCGGGAACAGCGCCGCCGGATCGCCGTAACCGAGGTTGCAGACGAAGTTCACGCGCAAGCGTCCCTCCGGAAAGAACGCGACATTGAGCTTGTGCGCGTCGAAACCGGACATCGGACCGCAGTCGAGCCCGAGGGCCCGAGCGGCGAGAATGAAGTAACCGCCCTGCAGCGAGCTGTTGCGGAACGCGGTGCTCTCGATCACGATCGGCTTGCCGGCGAACCATGAACGCGCATCCGGCGCATGCGGAAAGAGCAGCGGCAGTTCATCGTAGAACTGCATGTCCATCGCGAGGATCGCAGTCACAGGCGCCTGGCGCGTCTTGTCGGCGTTGCCTGGGTTCATGCAGGCGACCAGCTTTTCTTTCGCCTGCGGCGATGTCACGAAAACGGCGCGCAGCGGCGAACAGTTGGCACTCGTCGGACCCCACTTGTAGAGGTCATAAAGCTCTTTCAGCAGCAGATCGGGAACTGGGCGAGAGTTCCAGGCGTTGTGCGTGCGCGCCGAGCGCAGCAGTTGGTCAAGCGCGGCGTCGGCGAGGCGATGTGTGGTCATGGGGCTGTCGAGTGAGGCGTGGCGCTTGCCGATTGACGATGAACGACCGCGCGTGAGCTTGAAAGTATAATTCGGTCGCTTCCAAGCCTCTGTTTTTCATGGATTTTCATGCCCATAACTCCGCTGGTCTCGCGATTGCCTCGTGTCGGCACGACGATCTTCACCGTCATGTCGCAGTTGGCCGCGAAGCACGGCGCGGTGAACCTCGGACAGGGCTTTCCGGACTTCAGCTGCGACCCGCACCTGCAGCAGTTACTCAACGAAGCCGTGCGCGCAGGACACAACCAGTACGCGCCGATGACGGGTGTACCTGCGTTGCGGGCGGCGATCGCCGCCAAGAGTGCCACGCTCTATGGTCACAGCTTCGACGCGGACAGCGAAGTCACGGTGACAGCGGGTGCGACGCAGGCGATCATGGCAAGCGTGCTGGCACTGGTTCACCCGGGCGATGAAGTCATCGTGCTGGAACCGACCTACGACAGCTACGTGCCATCGATCGAACTCGCGGGCGGACTGCCGGTATTCGTGCCGCTGGACGCCGCACGCGGTTACGCACCCGACTGGGAGCGCGTTCGCGCCGCGATCACGCCGAAGACGCGGCTCATTATGCTGAACTTCCCGCACAACCCGACCGGGCGCGTGCTCGGTGCCGACGACCTCGCCGCGCTCGAGCGCATCGTCGCGGAAACCGGCGTGCTGCTGCTCTCCGATGAGGTCTACGAACACATCGTCTTTGACGGCGTCGCGCATCAGTCACTGATGCGATCGCCTGCGCTCGCCGAGCGCACGGTCGTCATCTCGAGCTTCGGCAAGACGTTCCACACGACCGGCTGGAAGATCGGCTACGCCTGTGCGCCGGCGGAAGTCTCCGCGGAGATCCGCAAGGTCCACCAGTTCATGGTGTTCGCGGTGAACACTCCTGCGCAGCACGCGTTTGCGGCGTACCTGTCGGATCCGGCGCCATACCTCGAGCTGCCGACGTACTACCAGGCCAAACGCGACCTCTTTGTCGATGGCCTGCGCGATACGCCGTTCCGTGTGCTGCCGTGCCCGGGTACCTACTTTGTGCTCGCAGACTACTCCGCGCTTAGCAGTGCACCCGAGCCTGAGTTCGCGCAGACGATGATCGTAAAGTACGGCGTCGCGGTGATTCCGGTCTCGGTCTTCTACGACAGGCCGCACGACCGGCACGTGGTGCGCTTCTGCTTCGCGAAGAACGACGAGACGCTGCGCGAGGCATTGCGGCGGATCAAGGCCGCACTCTAGGTCTCAGAAGCCAAGCGCGCCGTGCCCGCGCAGCGGTTCGGCCAGCACGGAGCGGTGGTACTGCTGTTCATCTTCGCAGTAGCACCCCAACGCGAAATTGGCCTGATGCGGCAGTACCGCCAGCAGCGCGATCGCGTGGCTGCATTCCGGACGTGCCATTTCCGTGCGGTAGGCGCGGGTGAACGCGGCCCACTACACCGGCGTGCCCTCCGCCTGGCCGAGCTTCATCGTGTCTGGACTCGTCCAGGGCAACTAGGTTCGGAGCGATCTCGAGTTAGGAGGCCCTTGGATTACGGGGCAGGCAAAATTCGGAAAGGAGACAGTCTGCCGCCTAATCGCGCCCATGCAGGCGGAACTAAGTTCGGAACGCGGCGCGACGACTGCTTACGGGAATCGCCTATAGGCAGGACGCGGTAGAGTCGAGGTGTGGTGCGGTGACGGTAGGTCCGGGATGTCTGTGTGCCGCCCCTTTCGTCTGGCGGTGCCCGAGTAACTTCGCCATAGCTCCGTTTCCACACCCCGCTCATCGAACCGGACTGGCAGATCTCCCGCATCCGGCTCTCGGACAAGACTTCACGCCTTCGCCCACGCCAGGTCGTGCCCAAGCCGGCCCAAGCGCACGAGCCCGAAGTGCCCGTAGAGCTGCGAGGGTGGATAGGCCCCCGCACTGCGTCGCCTGAGCTTGTACTTGTTGCGCAACCACCGGCGCAACCGCGCAGCGGTGTAGTTGTCGAGCGCGCGATACGCGCGGCTGGTCGTCCCCACTTGGAAGTAGTTGGCCCAGCCGCGCAGCATGCGGTTCAACCTGCCCACCAACTCCGTGGTGCCTTGCCACGTCAGGGAGATGGCCGTCATCGCATGGATCTTCTCGACCATGCGCTGGACACTCTTGCGCGATGGCCACAGAGCGAGCCGTGCCCGCCCCGTCTGCGCCGAGTACCGCCTCCCGAACGTGAAGCCCAGGAAGTCGAACGTGCCTTCCGGCACCGTACAGATCCGTGTCTTTTCCTCGTTGACCGTGAGCTTCAGCGTGCTCATGAGCTCGCGCAGACGCCGCAGGGCTTCTTCCGCCTTGCCGCGCCGGCACAGGATCACAAGGTCATCGGCGTAGGTCACGATGCGACTGCCTAGACTCGCTTCCAGCCCGAGCTTCTTCCATGCCAGCACGAACCGGCGCATGTACAGATTCGCCAGCAGCGGTGAGATGGGTGAGCCCTGCGGGATGCCGCGCCCGCTGTCCTTGGCTTCGGTCGTGCGCTTCTTCCGTCCTCGATCGTCGGTTTCTTCGACGGCACATTCCAGCCACATCTTGATCAGATGCAGCACGCGCCGATCCACCACTCGGCGCGCCACCGATTTCAGTAACTCGGCGTGCGGGATGCTGCCGAAGTAATCCGCGAGGTCGGCGTCCACCACTTCCCGGTGCCCTCGGTACAGCGTGGCCTCCACCTCGACCGCCGCCTGCTGGGCATTTCTGCCTCGCCGGTAGGCGTACTGCTCCGGTGGAAGATCGGCTTCGAAGATCGGATCGAGCACCAGCATCGCTGCCGTCATGCCCACCCGATCCCGCAGGGTCGAGATGCCCAGCGGCCTGAGCTTGCCATTGGCCTTCGGGATGAACACTCGTCTTATCGGTTCCGGTCGGTACGTCTCCTGCCTGAGTGCAAGCGCCAGTTCCCCGAGCCACCGCTCGACGCCATACGCCTCGACGTCCGCAAAGCCCTGACCGTCCACACCCGGTGCGCCCTGATTCGAACGGCACTGGGCGTAGGCATGCGCCAGAATGTCTTCGCGGTAGATCTTGTCGTACAGCGCATAGAAGCGATACCCCGGCGCTGACTTCGCTTTCGCGTGTAACGCCGTCTGCAGCTTCTGAACACTTTCCGGAGTTGCTAGGTTGCCCAATCTCCGCGTCCCTCGCTGCGTGTTGCGTTGGTCCTGAACTGAGGCCCCTTTCCTCCCCCGGCATTACCCGGCTTCAGCGGTACTACGAGCCTCTCCGTCACCCCACAGCGCCCGGCCTGTCCGTCACCGGCATCCGGTTGGCCATCCCTGACCACGCCACAGGGCTTCCCGTGTTGCGCGCGCTTTCCTTGTGTACATGCTGTCGCCACTACCCCGGCGCAGCCACTGGCGGCCCTGCCTTTGCTCATCCGTCCAGTGATCTCAGCCTTCCCCGATAGGGTGTTCGGGTCGGCCTGCGCATCGGCATTTTCGAGGCTTGCCCAGCGTTCACTCGCGTTACGGCCTGCACACTCGCGCGGCCACCAATTCGTGGCACGCTTTACCCGAAGGCTTCAGTCATCTCGTTACCTCCATGACTGCTCCGGTTGCTTCCGGCTGGAGCATTCGCCGGGTGGGACTCTCACCCACTGGAAAGCGCCGCCTTAGCACGGCGCACACCCGTTGCTGCCGTCAGCGAACTCCGAAAGCGGTCCTCGTTGACCGACCGATAGCGGACGTCGGAGTCCTCGTGCGCAGTGGACCGCGAATCCGAGAACAGCAGTGCGTACAGCGCCTGCGCCCGCGACGTGAGATTTTGCGCCTCAGGACTTTCGCTTTGGCCGCACCGTCGCGGCGCGGGCCCGGGCCGCATGCCGGGCGAGAAGTAGCGACTCCTCGCGAACCAGCGCTGCCTCCGCTTCGTGCAGGCACTCGCGGAAGCGAGTCGCTGCGGCGCTCGGCGAGTTTCCCTTCAGGCCAACGAGTCCGTAACACGAATTGGCCCACGACTCGGAACCGAGCACCACGAGCGTGCCGCGCTCGACCTCTTCGGCCACGCACGGCAGGGTTAGCGGTGCGATCGCGTCGGACTTCGCCAGTACTCGCTTGACTGCGGCCAGCGAGGACAGCTCGATGGCGGGAAACGGGCGCCCCTGCCGAGCGGCGTCCGCGTCTTGCAGTGACAAAAGCATCGGCTGAAGAAGCCGCGGCGGATACCGGCTCAAGGCGACGAACGGATACGCGAACGTGTGCTGGGCGCGCACGGTGCCACGCCGGGCCAGTGGATGACCGGCACGGGCGATGAAGTACGCCGGGTGCGGGGCAAGGCGCTCCAATTCCAGATCGTGCTCGCCATCGAGGGTGCTGGTTTCCGCGACAAAGAAGTCGAGTTCCCGCGCTCGCAGCCTGCGTAGCAGGTCGTCCCAGTCGCCGCGGATAAGCACACGCACGCGCACGCGGGGGTGCGCGGAAGCAAACTCGCTCAGCGCTGCGGGCAAGATCGTTTCCGCGGGATACGGACCGGCGCCAATGGCGAGTTGGCCCGAGCCCGGGACACGCCGTCGAACGAGTTCCAGATCAAGATTGTCGGCGGCCTGGATCACCTCGCGAGCGCGCTGTATCAGCAGCCTGCCCTCATCGGTCGGCGTGACGCCACTGGCGGAGCGATCGAACATCGTCGCGCCGATCCGCTCCTCGAGAGACTTGATACTGCGCGATAGCGCGGGCTGAGTAATGCGCAGCGCTGTAGCCGCGCGTCCGAAGCTGCCGTGCTCGGCGAGCGCAAGGAGGTGACGGAGAGAACGAAGGTCGATGGCCATGCAGAGAGTGTATGGCCGCCAGAGCGGCGCGGCATTGGACAAGCCTGCAGCCGAAGCCGATAGTCGTGCGTCCCAAGGATAGGACGCGGTGCCGCTCGCGCAATCGACCGCGGGGCGGTGGGACTCGCCGACCCTCCCGGCCCCGCATGTCAGCGGTATGTCGTGAACATCGTGAGGTCTGGAACGAAGCGAATCACTTCACAGAGATCACGCGGTGGGGGTCAGGTGGTTCCGCGTGACTGCTAACCTGCAGACTCCAATGACCGATCGACCGATGGAGTGCCGACAATGCAGATGGCCCAACTATGAAACGTATTGCATCCCATGTCTTGCGCAGCGGGGTCGCGCGCTGCGTACGAGCGCAGGCCGTGCGACGCGCGGTCGCCATTATCGCGATCGGGGCCCTGGGCGCCACGGCGTCCGCAGGGGCGCGTGCCTGCGGCTACCACGTTGCGATCGGCGGCATTTCGGTGGTCCATCCGTCGTCGATCCCGGTGGCGGTCGCGATCCACGCTGCCGTGCTCGACGGGCGGCTGGCACCGCTCGCCGATGCCCCGGCGCCACTCGCGCTGGTACGCGCGAATGGTGCGATGCGCACGTTCGCCCTGGCGCTCCAATCCGAAACCCCGGACCTGCCGCCGGTTGCTCTCGTACTGGTTGAGGCGCACCTGTGGGGGCGCGTTGTGCCCGGCGCCGGCCCGACGTCGTGGCAGGCGCACGCCGACGGACCGGCAAACGGCGACGTCATCGTCGTCACCGGCGAGCCTGCGCTCGCCGCGCTGCTCGACGGGCGCCTGCGCTGGGACGCCGCGATCGCCTCCGGCCTCGTCGTCGTCGCCGGCCCCGCCCAGGCACGAGCGGGCGTCGTGGGCATCCTCGCCAAGCAGTTTTCCTGAATTCCGCACCGTAACCCCAACTCAACTCCATCACCAGGAGCCCACGTTGAAGAACCTAGGTCCCTTGCGCCAACTCCTCGCATCCGCCAGCGTCGTGCTGGCCGCGACCGCGCCCCTTGCCATCACGCCGGTCAGTGCGCTCGCGCAGCAGGCCGCGTCGGCCGGCCACTTCGACCCAAAGGGCAAGCCGCCGTCGAAGTTCACGCTCGATGTTCTCGAACGGTCGCGGGCCACGCTGCCCTTTGGCGACACGCGCGACTTCGACGAGCAGAAGAAAGGCTTCATCGCTCCGATGAAAGACCTGCAGATCCGCGCCGACGCCGGCCATGTCGCGTGGGACATGGAGCGGTACCAGTTCCTGCTGCACAAGGACCGCTACGACTCGATTCATCCATCGCTGATGCGGATCTCGACGCTCAACATGAACTACGGGCTGTACGAGGTGATCCCCGGCATCTACCAGGTCCGGGGTTTCGACCTCGCCGATATCACCTTCGTGCGCGGCAAGACTGGCTGGATCGTGATCGACCCGCTTACTGCCAAGGAGACCGCGCGCGCCGCGGTCAAGCTATTCCAGGAGCACATCGGCAAGGGGCTTCCGATAAAGGCGGTCATCTACTCGCACTCGCACGGCGATCACTTCGGCGGCGTGCGCGGCGTCGTTGACGAGGACGATGTGCGCGCCGGCAAGGTGCAGGTCATCGCGCCGCGCGACTTCATGCAGCACACGATCTCCGAGAACGTGTACGCCGGCAACGCGATGAACCGGCGGCTGTTCTACCAGTACGGCGTGCTGTTGCCGGCGAGCCCCTACGGCCACGCCGGGCAGGGGCTCGGCATGAACATCGCGGCGGGATCCTCCGGGCTGATCGCGCCGACACGGGTCGTGGAGAAGGATGTTGAGGAGTTCGAGGTCGACGGCGTGAAGATGGTGTTCCAGAACACGCCCAACACCGAGGCGCCCTCGCAGATGAACACGTACATCCCCGCCCTGAAGGCGCTGTGGATGGCAGAGAACGTCACGGGGACGCTGCACAACATCTACACGCTGCGCGGCGCGCAGGTGCGCGACCCACTCAACTGGTCGAAGTACATTGCGCGGGCGCTGTACCTGTACGGGCAGGAGGCCGAGGTGATGTTCGCGTCGCACCACTGGCCGCGCTGGGGCAACGCGCGCATCCAGGAAGTGCTGCGCGGTCAGCGCGACATGTACGCGAACATGAACAACCAGGTGCTGCACCTCGCGAACCAGGGCGTGACGATCAACGAGGTGCACAACGTCTACAAGGTGCCGGCCAGCCTGCAGCGGATGTGGTTCAACCGCGGCTATCACGGTTCTCCCGAGCACAACAGCCGCGGCGTGATCCAGCGCTTCCTCGGCTTCTGGGACGCCAACCCGGCGACGCTGATTCCGCTGTCGCCGGCCGACTCCGCGCCGCTGTATGTCGAGATGATGGGGGGCGCCGACAAGATCATGGCACGGGGCAAGCAGCTGCACGACGAGGGCAAGTACCTGCTCGCCCAAGAGATCCTCAACAAGCTCGTGTACGCCCAGCCCACCAACCAGGCCGCGAAGGACCTGCTGGCCGACGTGTTCGAGCAGCTGGGTTACCAGCAGGAGAACCCCGGCCTGCGCAACAGCTTCCTGGCGGCGGCCTACGAGCTGCGAAGCGGCATTCCGGCGGGTGCGTCGCCCAACTCGAGCGGCCCCGACATGATCCGGGCCATGTCCACCGAGCTGTTCCTCAACTTCCTCGGCATCCGCATGGACAGCCGCAAGGCGGAGGGGATGCGCTTCACGATCAACCTGGTCACACCGGACAACGGCGAGAAGTTCGTGATCGAGATGGAGAACGCGACGCTCACCAACCTCGCAGGGTTCCTCGCGCCCAAGCCCGACCTGACGATGACGATCAGGCGCGCCGACCTCGAGCAGATCATGGGCGGTCAGAAGACACTTGAAGCCCAGGTCGCGAGCGGGGCGCTCAAGCTCGACGGCGACGCGAGCGTCCTCGCCAAACTCGCGTCGACGATGGTCGACTTCGATCCGCGCTTCCAGATCATGCCGGGCACGAAGGTGAGGGACACCGGGGCCGCCAAGGCCGGTCCATACGAAGCCGTGCCGCGGCAGACGATCGCGGAGTGACGAGAGCGGTCACCCGCGACGAGGGCGCATGAGATGAAACGACTCACTGTAGTGTGTCCATCGCCCGCCGCGGTGGCTGTCGCAGTCGCGGCCGGACTGGCCTCTGGCCCCGCCGTGGCGGGCGGTCTCCTCCTCTAAGAATTCGGCACCGCCGAGGTCGGTCTGGCCGCGGCCGGCTATGCGGCGCGCGCGCAGGATGCCTCGACCGCCTTCACCAACCCGGCCGGTATGACGCGACTGGAGGGCACACAGGTGCTCGCGGGCGGGCAGCTCATGTGGCTGAACAATCGGTTCTCGATCGGCGACGGCACTTCGGCGGCGCTCGGCGGAAACGACGGCGGGCGCGTGTTCGGTTCCAGCGGCTGGGTACCCGGCGGCGGCGCATTCGTGACCCACAGCTTGTCGCGCGACCTGAAGCTCGGCTTCTCCGTCGCCGGCAACTTCGGCTCGATCCTGGACTACGACGACAACTGGGTCGGACGCTACCGGGTGCAGGAGGCGACCATCCTTGGCGTTTCGTTCGTTCCATCGATCGCCTACCGGGTGAACGACAAGCTCTCGCTCGGCGCGGGCGTGAACGCGATGTACGGGATCTTCAAGCAGCAAGTCGCAGTCAACAACGTCCTGCCCGGCGCGCTCGACGGCCGGCTCCAGCTCGACGACAGAACGTGGGGCTGGGGCGCCAACCTGGGCCTCCTGTACGAAGTCACGCCCGAAACCCGTGTCGGGCTCACTTGGAGCTCGCGCATCAAGCTCGACTTCTCCGCGCCGGCGCAGTTCTCCGGCCTGGGTCCCGGCCTTTCCACGCTGCTCGGTGCTCGCGGTCTGCTCGGCGCCCAGCTCGACCTCGGCGTCACGGTGCCGCAGCAGGTGATGGGCAGCGTGTTCTCGAGAATCGATGAACGCTGGGCCGTGATGGGCAACGTCGGCTGGCAGCAGTGGTCGAAGTTCGGGGAGGTCGAGGTCGGCATCGAGAACACCCTCAACCCGCAGAGCCTCACCACCGCGCTCGACTTCAACGACACCTGGCACGTCGCGGTCGGCGCCCAGTACCGGCCGGGCGGGCCCTGGACGCTGAACTTCGGCGTCGCGTACGACTCGGGCTTTCAGTCGAGCGGCGCCGTGTCGCCGCTGGTGCCGGTGAACGCCGCGTGGCGCTTCGGCGTGGGTGGCGAGCAGCAGGTGAGCAAGACCTTCAAGTGGGGCGTTGCCAACGAACTGCTCTACGGCGGGACGCTCGACGTCGACAAGCGGAGCGCCCTTCCGCCGGCTCTCGGCGGGCGCGGCAACCTCGTGGGCTCCTTCGACAACACCACCTCCGTCATCGTCTCCGTCTACGGGAACTGGAACTTCTGATGCTCAGTGCACCCTCGAGAAGACATCGAAGCATGACCGCTCTGGGGCACTTCTGACGCGGTCGTTGAACTTCCGCTCATGGCCGGCAACCGTCTCGGATCACAAGTTCTGCCAAGCGCGGTAAAGAGCGATCACGGCTGCAATGGCTCCCAGATAGACGCCAAGCGCGAAGATGATGCGGACAAAGGAGATGCGTTGTTCCTTGGTCTTATCGTCGAAGTAACGGCCGAGCTTGTTGTTCAGCAGCTTGTCTCCGGCCCACTCGCCCGCCAAGGTGAGAGGCAGCGCTAAAACAAATAGGAGAATCCAACCAAGCGGTGTTTCGGGCCGCGCGGGGAATGCCTGTAACAGCATCAATCCTGCGAGCAAGCCCGACAGCAGTGCGTAGATTCCAAGGACTCGAAGCCAGCGCATCTTGTACCGCGGAATGAGCGACCTGCGACCAATATAGCGGGACGTCTGCTTTCTGGTGAAACGGCGGCGAGGTCACAACGGCGGCTCCTGGCCGACCTGAGACGAGTGGTCGCTATTGCGACGGGCGCTTACGGTCCAGTTGAAGCGATCGGCTAAGCCGCGACCGTTACGAGTTCAATGGATGACGTCGGCGGAGGCACAGGCAGTCCGTCCTCCCGGAGCCCTTCCAAGTGAAACTCAATGGCCTCACGGATGAGGCGCATTGCTTCTTCGCGCGTTTCGCCAACCGCGACGCAACCAGGAAGGTCTGGAACATAGGCGCCGTAGGAGGTTTCGCCCTTTTCAACAATTACAACGTAATTCATAGGAGCCTCACTTCTTCAACCCTGCCTGGCGCAACGCGCTGTTCAAGGTGCCGATAGGCACCTCGACGCTGGGCTTGCCCGACACAGTGACGGTACCCGGTTTGGTTGGATGGTGGTACTGGCGGTGGCTGCCTTTGGTCCGCACCAAGAACCAGCCGTCTGCCTCCAATCGCACAATGAGATCCCTTACCTTCACTGGCATTCAAGGCGCCTCAGATCGACACGGGCCCAATTGTCGGGAATCTCCCAAATGTTGCAAGTACTCCTCGACGATGTTCCGCGAAGTGGCAGCTCTTAGGCAGATCGTGCGGCGCAACCGAACGGCGGCAGTTGGCCGGACAGAGCCAACATCAATGTCATCGGGCCACTTCGGCGGCCGATAGCTTCGGTGTCTGTGAGCCCGTCGCGTCAGCGCACCAAAGTGTGAAGCTGTAAATGTCCGCCACCAGCGCATCCCTCTGGTTCCGTGTGCTGCCCATGCCGTGTCCGGCATCGAAGTCCATGCGAAGAAGAACGGCTGACTTGCCTTTCGTGGCTTCCTGCAAGCGGGCGACGAACTTCGCCGCGTGGAAGGTTGCCACGCGCGGGTCATTGAATCCGGAGATGACGAGCACCGGGGGATAGCGGGTGCCTTCCTTGATGGCGTGGTAGCTGTCCATCTCGTACATGGCGCGGAAGCTCGCGGCATCCTCGATTGGTCCCCATTCGTTGATGTCCATATTGTTCTGCTCTGCGGCGTAGCGCACCGGATTCATAAAGCCCACGTCCGCCACTGCCCCGGCAAACAGTTCAGGCTTCTCAGTCAGCGCCCGGCCCACCGCAATGCCGCCCGCCGACGTGCCGAGGATGACCAGGTGCTCCGAGGATGTGACGCGCGAGTTGATCAGTGCTTGAGATACGTCGATGAAGTCGCGCCAGGTGTTGGGCTTGGTCGCCTTCTGCCCCGCCTTGTGCCACTCGCGGCCATATTCGCCGCCGCCGCGAACGTTGGCCACAACATAGATGCCGCCCGCGTCCAGAAACGCCAGAACACGGGGGTTGAAGGCCGGACTCAGCGAGTACTGATAGGCGCCGTACGCTGTCGCCAGGAGCGGGTTGCGGGCGTCCGACTTCCAGCCGCGCTTGGCGATGATGGTGTAGGGCACCTGTGTGCCGTCGCGTGCAGGCGCAAAGCGTCGCTCGGCCACATAGGGGGCAAGGTCAAACGGCGGCCGGCCATCCAGGCCGCTGTTGCGCACCTGCTGCCCCGGCGTCCAGTGCCACACGGCGGGCGGCTCGAGCCACCCCGTCAGCGAGAGGTAGGCATCGCTGCGCAGTGCGGAACTGAACACGCCGCGAATTGATCCCTCGAAGGGGAGCGCCACGGACGAGGCTGCTTCGCGGCGCGACACGCGCATCAGCCTTTGCACTCCGCCGTCCATCATCCGCACCAGAGCGCCGCCCCGGATCGGGTAGACGTCGTCAGCAACCAACGCCGATTGAGGAAGAACTTCGGTCGCTGTCGCAAGCGATGGGTTCTCGATGGAGGTCACCAGAACACGGCCACGAGGGCGATCCCGATTGGAAATGAGAAAGAGGTCATCTCCGCTGGCAGCCACGTCAACGACTAACTCATCGGCGGATGCCACCGCCCGGAAGCGCGGCTTGCCTGCCAGCAGGTCTGGGAGCTGAACGGTCCACACGGCCCGCTCCGGGCGCGCGTCGCGCACCTCAACGACGGCCTGACTGGTTCCCGCAACGGGGCGGACCACCCCAACCTGAATCTCTTTCATGGGAATCTGTTCGTACAGACCGCGCCGCAGGACGACCCGATCTCCCTTCGGGTCGGAGCCGAGCAGGTGCAGCTTGACGACGCTATCCCAGTAAAAGGTCGGCGTGCCGCGCTCCCCGATGAACTGGATATAGAAAAAGCCGGCGCCGTCCGGCAACCAGCCGGTAATGCCGTAATCGGTGTTTGGGATACGCGTCTCGAGGATCTTTCCGGACTCCACTTCCATGACGTGGGCCGTGGATGCTTCTGACCCCGCTGGCGACAGTCCGTAGGCGACGTGGCGGCCGCTCACAGCGGGTTCCCACCAGTCAAGGCTTACGTGCTTGCCATCGATCTCCAGCTTGGTCGGATCAATCAGAACTCGGGCCGGACGATCGCCGTCGCGAACGAAGAGCTTGAAGTTCTGCGCTCCAGCAGGCTGCTGCTCGAAGAACAGCCGTCCATCCGTCGCGCGAACTTTCATGGTTAGGGAAAGCTCGCCGGAAAGCTCGGATACACGCGCACCGAGCGCCGCGCGTCCCGGGATCCCATCGAGAACCGCCCGCGCATGAGCGTTCTGTGCCTTCAGCCAAGGCAGCAGATCCGGATCGTTGGCGTTCTCCATCCATCGATAAGGATCTTCAACCGTCGTGCCGTAGTAGTCGTCAGACGCAATGGCTCGCTTGGCGAGTGGCAGCGTCGGGCGTGGTTCCTGGGCACCGGAGCGCACCGTCGCCAGCCCAGCCAGAGCGCCGACAGAACAGAGCAATTTGCGGCGGTTAATCATAGGCAGGCTCCAGGCTCCGGAAGTCCGCTTTCTAGCTGATTGGGGTCGTACTGCCTAGGGCCGCTTCTGGCCGTGTTCACCCGTTTTTGTCATTGGGTCGGCATGAGCTCCGCGCTTGCCGAGAATCTGGGCGTGTTTCACATATCGCGGTTCAAGAGGTCGGGCCGAAGGATCGTGATGTAGACAAGCCCATCCGTATCGACAACCGTGCAGCCGACAACATAGGGCTGGGGAAAACCTACCGTGAACTCGTAGGTACGGCGGTCCGGAACGAACTGATGCGTACTCGTTGGCACGCCCATAACGGACAGGACCTCCAGGATGCTCATGCCCGGCCTCAATGGAAGACCGACTGCGCTGAGGAAACGCCGACTGCAGTCGTCTGATAGCTCCTGAAAGGAAACCTCTAAGCCGCCGGTGTTGTCCGGAGCGCTCGCGTGACGAGAAAAGCTTGTAAAGCCGATACCCTCGTTGAGCCAGTAGGAGCCCATCCACTCCCAATCGGATGTCTCAGTGATGACCGCGCCGTCCGGGACAAAGTCGCGAAGACGAAGCTTGGCGAATTGATCGTAGGAAATTAGCCGCATCGCTCGGGAGCCACACAATTCCTACTTAAAGCAAAAGCGTGCCCGGGAGATGATCTACGGGTCGCAGTGAGAGGAGACGTCCGCTCTTAGGCGATTCTTACTCGACCGTGAGAAGACCGCAATTGGCCGTCACTCGACTACGTCTGCCGGGATTCACGGCTGAGAGCCACCACGGCGGCGTATTCCTCGGCATCGATCAAAACGATGCCCGATTGGAAGCCTGCGGCGTTACCTTGAACCTTCGGGTTTGACGCTGTCGGATCGATCCGGTGAACGGCGACATCGAGCGGCACAGGATGTGTCCATTCCTCGACATCCACCAATGCCACGCCGCCGGAGGGGCCCTCCAGGGACGCCTCGGTCTCCAAAGCTGTCCAGTCACTAAAAGTGGTCGCAAGTTCGGCCCGGCCGATGAACTCGCGCCGGGGCTCGGCGACATGAATCAGGACGCGATCGCCGGGAGCAAGCGCATCGCAATGTCGTTCGTCCCGTCCGAGCGGCCACCTTCTCGCGCGAAGGAGCGATGCAGCTTGTTCTCGGCTCTTGTCGGAGAGGTTAAAGATGAAGTACTTCATGCACCCAGCCCATCAGGCAGCCCGAAAGTCCGTAGCTCGAGCTATGTCCGCTTTTGTGAACTCTAATGGAACGCTGGCCACGGCGGCTCTTGGCCGGTACCCGGCATCGCTACGTGACTGGGGTCACGGTTCCCTGATGGAAAACCATTTGCCATTTGCCGTTCGATCTCCGCCACAACGAGGATCGAAGGGTATCGACGACAGGGTCGGAATGTCTACGGATCTTGTAGGTCAGGAGCGCGACGTCCGGTGCCAACGTCACCAACTGAAATCCGGAGGTCGTTTGCACCACTGGTGACTCAGCCTGAAGCACAGCGACGAGGTCGTCCCTGGTGTAGACACGTCCCGAACTGCCGAACTCGATGAACTCGTCAGCGAGAAGTTCCACAAGTTGCGTCGACTTCCTGATGTCCGGGTCAAGCAGCGACTCCTCGAGCCCTTTCAATTCCGCTTCAAGAGCCTGTTGAGGCGTCACGGTACGCTCCTCGGGTCCGGTTTCGGCGAATTCTCACGGGTAACGGAATCGGCTGCAAAGTCAGGGCTTCGCTGCACGCAAGTCGCCGCTCTAATGGCCAGCGCGAGCAGAGTCTTCTTCGACTAGCCGTCGCACCCAGCCTTCGAACTCGGCGTCTTCGAAGTCGTAGCGCCGCGGCTCGCTTTGCACTAGCACACCTTCCGAGACAAGTCGTCGAATCGCCGTCTGAACTGCGGGAATCGTGGCGATGCCCGCGCCCGTTGCAGCGCCGGCTGCCTTGCGGGCCTCTTCGGTGAACGCAGCACGGCTTTCCGTGATTGCCAGCCAGCGCACGACGGCGCGCTCCATCGGCTTCAATCCGGTCCAGAGCTGCGGATAGCCGAGCTCAGCGGCCAACTGCGTCCGCATGCGGGCCATGCCGGAAGCGAGATCATCGCCGGGATTGAGGACGAGGGTTTCGATCAGCTTGCGGAAGAAAAACGGCGAACGATCGAGGGATCCGAACAAATCGAGCGCTTCCCGCAGGGGAAGCGTGCGACGGGTGATCTGTTTGAACACGTCGATCTGGTGCTCGACGAAACCGTCGTTCAGACGCGGCAAGTCGATCTGACTGGCGAAGTGGAAGAACGGCGCCTCCTTGTCGGAGAACATTTGCATCAGGCCGGTTCGCGAACTTCCTGTGAAGACAGTGCTGACCCGCCGGCCGAGCTTGTCGAGCGACGTCCGCAGTCCTGCCACAAGCGGACCGTTCTCGCGGCTTGCCCGCAGCTGCTGCACCTCATCCAGCAGCAATAGCAGCCGCTTCCTCTTCGAGAGCCGCCCGAGCAGGTCATCCAGATAAAGCAGCAAATCGGCGGGGGCCCTCTTCGGCACATCGCTCACGTCGACTTTGGCCTCACCCTTGAGCGGCCCCAGCGTGCCAGACAGCGTTACGTGCTCCACCGGACTCGTCAGCAGCGCACCGGCGCGCTCCGCGAACGATCGCTTCGACCAGCTGTCCTCGAGGGCGTAGAGCAAGGCGGCCGCGGGGGCCAAAGGTGACTGCCAGAAACTCGCATAAACGACCCGGTAGCCACTGGCTTCCGCTGCGGGCCCCAGATCGTGCAGCAGGAACTCGGTTTTGCCGCGTCGCCGTGGCGCGAACAGCACGAGTGCAGGAGCAACCCCGGTGTCAAAGAACCGAAGGTACTGCTCGGCCAGTTCGGTCCGTGGGTAATGCCACGCGTCTGTCATGTAGCGAAGAATAGCACGACTTACCTATATAGCAATGCACTGCTATGGATTGCTACACAGAGTCCGGGCGCAGCCATTCAGGGCTCGGCGCCGATTGGTCCAGTCATTCGTGCGCGCCGAGACGATCCTAGCGTTGCTACCGCTCGATCTGCGTCAGCTATGCGGAGAGAAACAAGGACCGCTATCGGGGCGGTTGGTAAGAGCGGTTGGATGGCAGGTCTTGGCCGCCAGCTGCGGTCGTCAGTCCGTACCCCGTAAGGCTTGGTACGCGGCCTGCGCCGTCCGCATCATCGAAGGGTGAAGGCTTCCCAGCTTCGGGTTCTGGCCGTGTGGTGCCTGCGCAGGCGCCGCGAAAAAGCTTTCATTCCAAGGAAGTTCTACCAACTGCCTGAAGTCGAACTTGGTGTCGAACGAGAGTCCGGCGCCGCCGTACGCGGCTGGGTTACCGTGCTTCGTGATCGCGAACTCGCCCTTGTGGAGTCGGTTCAGGTTTTGAGAGGTGCCGTACGCGACAGTCACCGAAACCCCGTCCTCCCGCTCCGTGATGCCGCACACCAGCGCGGGCCGCGGCTTCGGACCGGGGTTGCGCTGCGGAAGGTTCGGGAAACGGCACCAGACAATGTCGCCCGGCGCCGGGGGCTTCCACCGGGCCGCCATCAAAACAGCGATTGCTTCTTCACGACCCGGCCCTTGGGCAACGCCGCGCCGGCAATCTTTCCAAGCGCCTTGACATCCCGCGCCGACAGCGGCCCATCATCGGCTTCGTACGCCGGCAACTCCTCTTTGGCCATGCGCGACAGTGCCATGTGCACGATCTCCGTCTCCGAGAGGTCGAAGCGCGCAGCCATGGCTTTCACGGTCTGGCGAGTCACGCCGAACTGCGTGTCGCGTGTTCGGAACTTCAGCAACAGGCTGGAGGGGGTCGCTGGCATGGTGGCTCCAATACGTATATGTAAAGTATATACACAGAAACCAAAACCAGCAACTGTCTGTCGCCAGACCGCGCGCCGCGCTGTGCACCCAATCGAAGAGGCTGATCACACGCGTCTGAAAGTCCCGCTCAGATCATCCCGAACTACGCACTAAGTGCCAAATGAGTCCGCTGTTGGGCAGATCGTGCGGTGCAACTGAATGGCAGCAGATGGCCGACCAGAGTCGGCGCATCAAGCGGCGTGCAACTCCTCACGAAGAATCTTACGTAACGCCGCTGCAGTCAGCGGCTTCTCGCCAGCCAACTTTCCCTTCGTCCCCGCGGCCGCCTCGCGCAGGGCAGCGTTGATCATCGTTTGATAGCCCATGCCCTCCGCCTCGGCGCGCGCACGAAAGTGCTCAAGGATGTCGTCGTCGAGCATGATCGTGATTCTGGTCTTGCCTTTCGAAGAGACAACCGCGCCGCGTCGCCCCTTGCTGAAGTCGTACTCTTTACGCATGGTATTGCTCCACTTCGCCTTTGCTGGCCTTCCTTGCTGAGATGAGACGCACTCGGTCGCCCCGGGCAGTGTGGACAACGACCAATACTCGCCCCAGGGTGTCCATCCCTAGGGTGACGAAGCGTTGCTCGCCTTCGGCGTCGGGATCGTCGATTGTTGTGGCAAACGGATCTCGTAGCGCCTGTTCCGCGTCCGCGAAGCTGACGCCGTGCTTGCGTAGATTTGCCCGCGCCTTTGCCGGATCGAACTCGATGTCCACATCGCCATTATGCATATGCTATGCATATAGTCAAGGACCGGTTTCGGGCACATCATGGGGCATCAAAGCGGCCGCTTTAGGGCGAAATTGGCGCTGGCTCCTCGCGACAGCTCCCGGCCGCACTCCGCCTAGAGCTTGAAACTGGGCTCCGCACGGCTGGGCCGCAGATGTTTTACTTCCACCCCGCTGTCCATCGAACTCGCCTCAATTGCCTTGACCGAGCGCCTGATGTCCACGAGTACAAGTAGCGGCCCCACAATGACACAGGCAACTAGAAAGGTCACGGCGACACAGAGCATCGCCCCGCCGACCCTCAATCCGACTTCATTCGCGAGGACCCAGCCG
>CAVXZK010000010.1:0-283653 GCA_963766365.1 uncultured beta proteobacterium | reverse complement strand
TCCGGGGCCTGGGTAGTCATGTGGCTCATCGCGGCGGCGATCGAGTGGTGGCCTGCGCGCTCGGAGATCAAGCGGTGCATCTCCAGCGCCACCCGGCGGTACGACGGGTGACCCTGCGGCGACGACCGCAGCTCGAGCATGTGGATGGCCTCGCGGGCATTGAACTGCATCACGTAGCGCATGCGGTACGCCATCGAGACGGCGTACGACGCCTGTTGAGGGAAGTCGGGCTGGAGCGCGTCGTACAGTGCCGCCGATCGATGCATCGCCTCGTCGAAATCGTTGCCGAGTCCTGCTTCGGTGACCAGTTCCGGCCGCGTGTAGCCGTGGTTGGGAGTGAGACGTTGCCACTCGATCGTGAGCATGCGATGGCGCTGCATGTCGGCGGAAGGCGCCGTAGTCACTCAGAACATCGAACCGGTAGAAGGAACGCTCGAAGGCGCGCCCGGGCTTGTGGCGCCGGTTCTCGCGTTCGCCGACGTAGGCGCGGATCAGCGAGGTGCGCTCGTCGACGCCGAGCTTGCGAACACGCTCGAGGAGCTGATGCTCGGGCAGCGTGGAATGCGAGTAGCAGATCGCGGCCAGCAGCTTGTCCTCCGCCTCCGGATCGAAGTCGACCAGCTCGACCTCGGCGGCCGGCTCGACCGGTGTCGTTCCTGCCCAGCTCGGAGGGCGGCGCCTTCAGCAGGGACGCCGCATGGTGCAGTTCGCGATCGAGCGCCTGCACGAATTCCACCGCGCCCCGCCCTGTCACCGCCTCGACACGCCGCACGCCGGCAGCAATTCCGCTTTCGGCAACGATCTTGAAGAATCCGATGTCGCCGGTGCGCGCGACGTGGGTGCCGCCGCAGAGTTCGGTCGAATGGTCACCCATCGCCAGCACGCGCACTTCGTCGCCGTACTTGTCGCCGAAGAACGCCAGCGCGCCCGCCTTGATCGCGTCGTCGTACTTCATCACGTTGGCGCTGACCACCGCGTTGCTGCGGATCGCCTCGTTGACGATGTCCTCGACCCGGCGGATCTCGTCCGACGTCATCGCCTTGTCATGCGAAAAATCGAATCGAGTGCGCTCGGCATCGACCAGCGAGCCCTTCTGCTGCACGTGCTTGCCCAGCACCTTGCGCAGCGCCGCGTGCATCAGGTGGGTGGCCGAGTGGTTGTTGCGCGTGCGTTCGCGCGAAGCCGCGTCGACCTTGGCCTGCACCACGTCTCCGACGGCCAGCGTGCCGGACTCCAGCGTGCCGTGATGGCCGAACACGTCGGCCTGGATCTTTTGCGTGTCGACCACGGAGAAGCGGGTGACGTTGTGGTCGCTGATCGACTCCAGCACGCCGCGGTCGCCGACCTGCCCGCCGGACTCGGCATAAAACGGCGTGGTGTTCAGCACCACGATGCCGCTCTCGCCCGCCTGCAACCGCTTCACTGAAGTGCCCTCGTGGTACAGCGCGATGACCTTCCCGTCATCGGCGAGCGACGAATAGCCGGTGAAACGCGTCTTGTCGCCGACGTACTCGACGCCGGCTGCCATGCGGAACTTGCCGGCCGCGCGCGCCTGATCGCGTTGCCGCGTCATCGCCTCGTTGAATCCGGCGTGGTCGATCGACACGCCGCGCTCGCGGCAGATGTCGCCGGTGAGGTCGACCGGAAAGCCGTAGGTGTCGTACAGCAGGAACACCGTCTCGCCGTCGAGCATCTTCGGGTCGCCGGACGAGAACTTGCCGAGCGACGCCTCGAGGATCCTCATGCCGTTGTCGAGCGTTTCGCCGAAGCGCTCCTCCTCCTGCTTCAGCACGGCCTCGATACGCGCCTGCTGTTCCTTCAGCTCGGGGTACGCCGCGCCCATTTCCTGGACGAGGTCTGCCACTACCTTGTGGAAGAACGGCTTCGTCTGACCCAGCTTGTAACCGTGCCGCAACGCGCGCCGTATGATCCGGCGCAGCACGTAGCCGCGTCCTTCGTTGCCCGGAATCACGCCGTCGGCGATCAGGAACGAGCACGCGCGAATGTGGTCGGCGATCACCTTCAGCGAATTGCTGTCGAGGTCCTTCGCGTCGGTCTCGCGCGCCGCGGCCTTGATCAGGCTCTGGAACAGATCGATCTCGTAATTCGAGTGCACGTGCTGCAGCACCGCGGACAGGCGCTCCAGTCCCATGCCAGTGTCGACGCAGGGCTTCGGCAGTGGTGTCAGCGTGCCGGCCTCGTCGCGGTCGAACTGCATGAACACCAGGTTCCAGATCTCGATGTAGCGATCGCCCTCCGCTTCCGCCGACCCCGGCGGGCCTCCGGCCACTTCGGGACCGTGGTCGAAGAAGATCTCGGAGCACGGGCCGCACGGACCGGTGTCGGCCATCTGCCAGAAGTTGTCGGAGACGTACTTCGGTTGACCCGGCTTGTCGCCGATGCGGATGCAGCGCTCGGCCGGCACGCCGATGTCCTGGGTCCAGATGTCGTAGGCCTCGTCATCGTCGACGTAGACCGTGGTCCAGAGCTTGTCCTTTGGCAGCTTGTAGACCTCGGTCAGCAGTTGCCACGAATACTTGATGGCATCGCGCTTGAAGTAGTCGCCGAAACTGAAGTTCCCCAGCATCTCGAAGAAGGTGTGATGCCGCGCGGTATAGCCGACGTTCTCGAGGTCGTTGTGCTTGCCGCCTGCGCGCAGCGACTTCTGCGAGGTCGTCGCGCGCGTGTAGGGACGCTTCTCGCGGCCGGTGAACACGTCCTTGAACTGCACCATGCCGGAGTTGACGAACAGCAGCGTCGGGTCGTTCGTCGGCACCAGGCTCGAGGCGCGCACGATCGTGTGGCCCTTCGACTCGAAGTACTTCAGGAACTTGTCGCGGATTTCTGCGCTTTTCATGACAGCCGAAGGGCGCGGACGAACCGCACCTGGAAGTGAATCCCGTGAATGATACTGGCGCGGCGACGGCGAGCCGTCGGCGGTCAGTGGTGGCAGATCGAGGCGAGCGCGTCGATGGTCGGATGACCCGCGCCGGCGATGCGAGCGGCGTGCGCCAGGCCAGAAAGGCCGAACACGATGATGACCGCGCCGGCGACAGGCCTGATCCACGCCTGCACGGCGGCCAGCGCGCCGCCCGGCCGTACGCCGCCGAACTTCGTCACAGCGACATCCACGGCCAGCATGTTCGGCAGGGTGCCGAGACCGAACGCCAGCATGACCGCGGCACCCTGCAGCGGTCCGCCCGCGACCAGTGACAGAGGCAGCGCGGCGTAGACCATCCCGCACGGAATCCAGCCCCAAGCCAGGCCGGCAAGCAACGCCTGTCCGCCCGATCGCGGCGGATACACGCGGCGCGCCAGCGGTCCGATCAGCCGCCACAGCCCGAGGCCGATCGGCTCCAGCTGCTTCAGCCACGCCGCCCGTCCGAAGAGCGAGGCGCCGATTGCCAGCAGCATCAGTGAGCCGACGACCAGCAACACGATCTGCACCGGCAGGACATCGGCGGCGTACAGCGCCCCGCCCAGCGTGCCGACCAACGCGCCGGCCAGCGTGTAACTCGTGATCCGGCCGACGTGATAGCCCGCGGCCAGCCGCGCCGCGGGCACGTCCTTCGGCCGGTTGATCTGCAGCGCACCGACGAAGCCGCCGCACATGCCGGCGCAATGCAGCCCGCCGAGCAAAGCGAGCGTGAAGGCGGCGAGCGCCTGTGTCGTCAACAGATCGAGCATGGTTACCATTTTGCGCCACCGGGCAGTCCGCCAAGTGGCGTAACTCTCACCCCTCGCCCGGCGAGGGGCCGGGGGAGTGCCTCGCAGTTGAACTTCGGCGGAGCGCGCGGCCGCTCCGGAGCGCAGCCGACTGACTTGCCGTTCCGCCGAGGGTGTACGTGCGATCGGCGCAGCCGATCGCGTACACCCGAGGCGTCAAACGATCTTCGAATACCGCCTCGCCCGCTGGTCGGCACGCAGGTAACGGTCGAAGGTCATTGCAACGGCGCGCACCAGCAGCTTGCCCTTCGGTGTGACGGAGATCCACTCCGGCGTGTTCTCGACCAGCCCCTCGTCCTCGAACAGCTTCAGCTCGGCGATCTCGGTCTTGAAGTATTCGTCGAACTTGATCATGTGCACCGTCTCGATCGATTCCTTCGAGACTTCGAAATGACACATCAGCGACATGATCACCGCACGTCGCAGGATGTCGTCGCGGTCCAGTGCGATGCCGCGCGCTGTCGGCAGCATCCCCAGCTTGAGGCGGTCGTAATACTCCTCGATCGTGCGGACATTCTGCGAGTAGGTCGGGCCGATCTTGCTGATCGCCGAGACACCGAGGCCCACCAGGTCGCAGTCAGGACGCGTGGAATAGCCCTGAAAGTTGCGATGGAGTCGCCCCTGGCGCTGCGCGCGCGCGAGGTCATCACCGGCTTTTGCGAAGTGATCCATGCCAATGTAGTGGTAGCCGGCATCGCTCAGTCGCCGGATAGCGTCCAGCATGATGTTGAGCTTTTCCTCGGGCGATGGCAGCTCTGCGGCCTCGATGCGCCGCTGGGGCTTGAAGCGGTCCGGCAGGTGCGCGTAGTGGTAGAGCGCAATGCGCTCCGGGCTCAACACCAGCACCTTGTCGAGCGTACGGGCGAAGGTCTCGCGTGTCTGCTTTGGCAGGCCGTAGATCAGGTCGAGGTTCACCGACTTGAAGTCCGCCTTGCGTGCGGCGTCGACGGTCGCCTGCGTCATCTCGAAGCTCTGCAGGCGATTGACCGCGCGCTGCACGTCGGTCTCGAAGTCCTGTACGCCGACCGACATGCGGTTGAACCCGAGCCTGCCGAGAGCGGCGACCTTGTCCGGCGGTGTCGAACGCGGATCAACCTCGATTGAAAACTCCCCCTTCTCGGCCAGCGGGAAGCGTTCGGTCAGCAGCGCCATCAACTGCGCCAGTTCATCGTTGGACAGGAACGTCGGCGTGCCACCACCGAAGTGCAGTTGCTCCAGTTCGCGCGAGCCGGTCAGCAGGGCACTGACGAGGTCTGCTTCGCGCTGCAGGTAGCCGATGTACTCGCCTGCCTTCTCATGGTCCTTCGTGATCACCTTGTTGCACGCGCAGTAGTAGCAGACAGTGCTGCAGAACGGCAGGTGCACGTACAGCGAGAGGGAGGCGGCGGCAACGGCCGACTGCCGTGCCGCGAGCGCTTCGGCGAAGGCATTGGTCTCGAACGCCTCGACGAATCGATCCGCCGTCGGGTACGAGGTGTAGCGCGGACCCGGAACATCAAAACGTCGCAGAGTGGCAGGATCCGGCAGAGCCACCTGGCCACGGGCTGTCATTAGCATCGGAAATCCTTTACCGGGCTCGTGCCGGCCGATCAGGGTATTATTTCGGGCCGCTTCCCGTCAGGCTTGACCGGGGTCAACGGGCCGGACACGTGTCCGACTGCATCAAGGCGCCTCAAGAACAAAGACCACAAGGGCGCCACGGTAATACGTATTGGGGTCGGCCAGTGTCCAGCATCGTCGAGCCAAGGAGTTCTGCTGCATGAACGCGCCAGCCATCAACATTGCGAACCTGCGGGTTGCCTGTTCCAACTGCAATCTGCGCGAGTTGTGTCTGCCGGTCGGACTGTCCCTCAAGGAAGTCGAGCGCCTCGAGGAACTGGTGGCAACGCGCAAACGCGTCAAGCGCGGTGATGCGCTGTTTCGGGCCGGCGACCGTTTCGAGTCACTGTACGCCGTGCGGCTGGGTTTCCTGAAGAGCACGGTGATGTCCCAGGACGGGCGTGAGCAGGTCACCGGATTCCACATGGCCGGCGAACTCGTGGGCCTGGATGGCATCAGTACTGAAGCCCACTCCTGCGATACGGTTGCCCTCGAGGACACCGAGGTCTGTGTGATCCCGTACGACCGGCTCGAAGAAGTCGCCTCGTCGATGCCGGTACTGCGCAACCATTTCCACAAGGTCATGAGCCGCGAGATCGTGCGTGAGCACGGCGTCATGCTGCTGCTCGGCAGCATGCATGCGGAGGAGCGCCTGGCGGCCTTCCTGCTGAACCTGTCGCAGCGCTTCGAGGCGCGCGGCTATTCGCGCACCGAATTTGTACTGCGCATGACCCGTGCCGAGATCGGCAGCTTCCTCGGCCTCAAGCTGGAAACCGTGAGCCGCGTGTTGTCGCGCTTCGCGCAGGATGGGCTCATCGACGTCAACCAGAAGCACGTCCGCATCGTCAACCCGGACGGCCTGCGCCAGATCGTCTCCGGCCAGGGCGCGTAATTCGGCGTCCCGTCGGCGCTTAGGCAGATCCACTGGCAGTGCACGATCTTCACCCCTCGCTCGGCGAGGGGCGGGGGAGCGTCCTGCAGTTGACGTTCGGCGGCGCGCGCGGCCGCTCCGGAGCAAAGCCGACAAATTTGCGGTTCCGCCGAGGGTGCACGTGCGATCAGCAACGCCGATCGCGTACACCCGAGGCGCCTCTAGCCGCGCTCGAGCGGCGCCACGGCGGTATCCACCGTGCACTCGCGCTTCGGACAGCCTTCGGGCCGCTCATCTGCCGCCAGCGTGCAGCGGTTCACCTCGAACGGCGAGCGCGACAGAAATACCGTCACCGCGCTCGACACCGCGCCGACCGCCCAGAGAGCGAAGAAACCCAGCGTATAGACCAGCATGCGGTCAGCCTCGACCGGTTGTCCGAAAAGGTGCAGGTCACTCGGGTCGAACAGCGAGAAGAAAACGAGTTCTGCGGCGCACGCGACCAGGAAGGACGGCCACAGAACCCAGCCCAGGCGCTGCGCAAGACTGTCGGTCATTGTCTCCTCCTGCCCCTATGTGGTGTTCTTGTGAACGTTAGCGCGCCCGCAGATTGAACTGCCCGCCCTGTCCGGCAGTGAACGAATCATCGATGCGCCACTGGGGTGACTCGAGAATCACCTGCCATGACACCGGACCAGCGAGCCCTCCGGCCGGCGACTGCAGCGTTCCGACATAGACCGCGCGGCGGTTATCGGCGTCGACATCAACGCGCGCCAGAATGGCGGTCCGGTCCTCACCCGGTCGCCCGGGATGTACCAACCGCAGGCGCAATGCAGCCTCTGGCGGCAAAGCTCGCGCAGCGTCGAGTTCGACGCGTATCCGACTGCCATCCGCGAGGCCGGCGAGTTCAACGCGCGCCCGCAGCGACAGTTCGCGCGCAAGGTCGGCGCGCGCGACCTCTTCGTTGATCGCCAGCCCCTGCTTGTAATAGTCCGCCGTGACCGGGCCGTCGTAGGTGCGCACCGCAAGCACCGCGGTAACGATCCCTGCGACCACGGCGGTAGCCGGCAGCGCAATCAGGAACCACGGCCAGGGCTGTCGGTACCAGGGCGTGATGACGCGAGGTGTCACAGGCCTCTCCTTCGCTCGCGGCTCGCTCACCGCTTCAATCCGAGAAAGACGGTCTTCTCCTCCACCGCAACCCCAGGATCGTCGAGCGACTTCACGCCGATGACGATCTTGCTGGATCCCGGTGGAATGTCTTCCGGACGCACTCGCAGGCGTACCAGCACCGAGCGCGTCGTTGCGCCGGGGAGGTCGAAGGTCGGCTCGGAAGCCAGTTCAAGACCGGACAGTCCGCTCGCGCTGATCCCGAAGGTCCGGCCGCGTTCCGCCGTGTTCATCACCTGCAGGCGATAGGTGTTCTCGATGCGGCCGTCCTCGGCCTCGCGCGCCAGGGCGCCGCGATCGCGGATCACATCGACTTTCAGCGGCACCCGCACAGCGACCGCGATGACCAGGGCCGCAGTCACCGCCAGCAGGATTGCTGCATAGACCAGCACGCGCGGGCGCAGCACATGGCCCCAGATGCCCTTCGCCGCGTAGTGTTCAGATAGCGCCCGCTCGGTGGAGTAGCGGATCAGGCCCTTCGGCATCCCCGCCTTGGCCATGACGTAATCGCAGGCGTCGATGCACGCTGCGCAACCAATGCACTCGTACTGCAGCCCGCTGCGGATGTCGATGCCGGTCGGGCAGACCTGCACGCACAGCTTGCATTCGACGCAGTCGCCTAGTCCCAGCTCCGCGCGCGATGACTTCTTGCTGGCAGCCCCGCGCGGTTCGCCGCGTTCGTGGTCATACGTGACGATCAGCGTGTCGGGATCGAACATCGCGCTCTGGAAGCGCGCATAAGGGCACATGTACTTGCAGACCTGCTCGCGCATCCAGCCCGCATTGCCGTAGGTCGCAAAACCGTAGAACAGGATCCAGAACAGCGACCAGCCCCCGGCCGCGAAAGTGGCGACCTCGACTGTCAGCTCGCGGATCGGCGTGAAGTAGCCGACGAATGTGAAACCGGTCCACAGTGCCACCGCGAGCCACGCACCGTGCTTGGCCGCCTTCAGGGCAAACTTGCGCGCCGACATCGGCTCCTTGTCGAGCCGCATGCGCTTCGCCCGATCGCCCTCGATGTGCCGCTCGATCCACATGAAGATCTCTGTGTAGACCGTCTGTGGACAGGCATAGCCGCACCACAGCCGGCCACCGACCGCGGTGAACAGGAAGAGCGACAGCGCCGCGATGATGAGAATCGCCGTCAGAAAGATGATGTCCTGCGGCCACAGTACCGCGCCGAAGATGTAGAACTTGCGCGCGGCGAGGTCAAACAGCAGCGCCTGGCGCCCGTTCCATTGCAGCCACGGCAGGCCATAGAAGACGATTTGCGTCGCCCAGACCGCCGCCCAGCGCCACTTCTGGAAACGGCCCAGCGAATCGCCGATGCGCTGCCGCGGATAAATCTCCTCGCGCTTGGCGTAGAGCTGGAGCTCAATCTCACGCGGCTCCGCCTGGGGCGCAGCCGCGGTGACGCCGTCCGGCGCCGGCGGGGGGCGCTTGACCTCTACTGCGTTGTCCATGGGGTTACTGCCTTAGATGCACGCATGCGGCGCCGCGAGAGGGCGCCGCATTCATCCGCAACCTCTATTTTGCCGGAGTGGCAGCCGGAGCCGCTCCGGACGACTTGCCGCTGTTCGAGAGCGACCAGACATAAGCGGCAACAAGATGGATCTCGGGTCCGGTCAGGATGTTCTTGAAGCTCGGCATGACGTTGTTGCGGCCGCCGTTGATCGTGTCCGAAATCGTCGCCACGCTGCCGCCATAGAGCCACACCTTGTCGGTCAGGTTGGGCGCCCCGAGCGCAGGGTTGCCCTTGGCGTCGGCCCCGTGACAGGCCGCACACACGGTGTCGAACTTGGCCTTGCCGCGCACGGCCTTGACGGAGTCATGCGCCGAATCGGAAAGCGATAGCACGTAGTTCGCGACGTCCTCGACATCCGCCCGGCCACCGATTGCCGCACCCATCGGCGGCATCACGCCATTGCGACCTTCGGTCAGCGTCGCCACGATCGTGGCCGGCGCGCCGCCGTAGAGCCAGTCGCCATCGGCCAGGTTGGGGAAGCCGCGCGATCCGCGCGCATCCGAGCCATGGCACTGTGCGCAATTGTTGAGGAAGATGCGCTCACCCATCTGCTTGGCTCGCGCATCGCCGGCGACCTGTTCGATCGGCTGTGCCGCATAGGCCGCGAAGATCGGACCGAACCTGGCTTCCGCCGCCTTGACCTCAGCCTGGTACTGACCCGATTGCGTCCACTTAAGCACTCCCTGCCACTGCGTTCCGAGGCCCGGGTACAGGATCAGGTAGACGATCGAGAAGAACACCGTGAGGTAGAACAGCCAGATCCACCAGCGTGGCATCGGGTTGTGATACTCCTGCAGGTCGCCGTCCCACACATGGCCGGTCGTCTGGATCTCGCCCTTGGCGTTGATCTGCGCCCTGACCGTGCGGCGGCTCTGCAGCCACAGGAACACGGCGCAGCCCACCACCGACACGATCGTGATGATCGCGATGTAGTAGTCCCAGAAGGCGCTGTAGAACTGGCTCGCCCCGATGTCGCTCATCTCGTCTTCCCCTGTTCTCCGCTGCGCTTCGCTTCCTTGTCGTCCGCGAACGGCAGCTCGGATGCTTCCTTGAATCCCTTGCGTGCGCTCTTGCTGTAGGCCCAGGCCACGATGGCGATGAAGCCTATGAACCCCAGCAGGGTCAGCAAGGCGCGCGCGTCATTAAGGTCCATGACGCTTCAGCGCAGGCCCTTGAGTTCCACGCCCAGCCCCTGCAGGTAGGCGATCACGGCGTCGAGCTCGGTCTTGCCCTTCAGCGCGTCAGGCGCCGCGGCGATCTGCTCGTCGGTATAGGGCACGCCCACCGTCCTCAGCGCCTTCATTCGTGCCTGGACATCCGAGCCGTCGAGCTTGGTCTTCTCGAACCACGGGTACGCCGGCATGTTCGATTCCGGCACCACGTCGCGCGGATTGTTGAAGTGGATGCGGTGCCAGTCGTCCGAGTAGCGCGCGCCGACCCGGGCCAGGTCCGGACCGGTGCGCTTGCTGCCCCACTGGAACGGATGGTCGTAGACGAATTCGCCCGCCACCGAGTAATGGCCGTAGCGCAGCGTCTCGGCGCGGAACGGACGGATCATCTGCGAGTGGCAGTTGTAGCAGCCCTCGCGGATGTAGATGTCGCGGCCCACCAGACGCAGCGGCTCGTAGGGCTTGATGCCCTTGACGGGGGTGACGACGTCGCGCTGGAAGTACAACGGCACGATCTCGACCAGGCCGCCAACAGCAATGGTCAGGATGACGAGGACGATCAGCAGCGGGACACTCTGCTCGATCTTGTCATGCGTGAGTTTCATCGTGGTTCCTCTTGTCCTTTGCTTTCGGCCTCAGGCGTGGGCGACCGCGGCCGGAATCGGCGCGTCGACGGACTTGCCCGCGGCAATCGTCTTGAACATGTTCCACGCCATCAGGAACATGCCGGCGAGATACAGCGTCCCGCCGGCGAGCCGGATGATGTAGAACGGATACGTCGACTTCACGCTCTCGATGAACGTGTAGGTGAGCGTGCCGTCATCGTTGACCGCACGCCACATCAGGCCCTGCATCACGCCGGCGATCCACATGGCCGCGATGTAAAGGACGATGCCGATGGTGGCAACCCAGAAGTGCGTGGTCACCAGGCGCATGCTGGCCATTTCGGTGCGGCCATACAGGCGCGGCAGCAGGTAGTAGATCGCTCCGATCGATACCAGGCCAACCCAGCCCAATGCCCCCGAATGCACGTGACCGATGGTCCAGTCCGTGTAGTGGCTGAGCGCGTTCACTGTCTTGATCGACATCATCGGCCCCTCAAAGGTCGACATGCCGTAGAAAGACAGCGAGACGATCAGGAACTTGAGGATCGGGTCGTCACGCAGTTTGTGCCAGGCACCCGACAGCGTCATGATGCCGTTGATCATGCCGCCCCACGACGGTGCCAGCAGGATCAGCGAAAAGATCATGCCGATCGACTGCGCCCAGTCGGGCAGCGCCGTGTAGTGCAGGTGGTGCGGCCCTGCCCACATGTAGGTGAAGATCAACGCCCAGAAGTGCACCACCGAGAGCCGATACGAAAACACCGGCCGTCCCGCCGCCTTCGGCACGAAGTAGTACATGATTCCGAGGAAGCCCGCGGTCAGGAAGAAGCCGACCGCGTTGTGCCCGTACCACCACTGCACCATCGCGTCGGTGGCGCCGGGATAAACCGAGTACGACTTCCACAGACCGGCGGGCACTGCAGCACTGTTGACCAGGTGCAGTACTGCGACGGTGATGATGAACGCGCCGTAGAACCAGTTGGCGACGTAGATGTGCTTGACCTTCCGCTTGACGATGGTCCCGAAGAACACCACCGCGTAGGCGACCCACACGAGCGTGATCAGGATGTCGATCGGCCACTCGAGTTCGGCGTATTCCTTCGACGTGGAAATGCCGAGCGGCAGCGTGACCGCCGCCGCGACGATCACCAGTTGCCAGCCCCAGAACGTGAACGCCACCAGTGGCCCGCCCCACAGCCGCGCCTGCGAAGTCCGCTGGACGACGTAGTAGCTGGTGGCGAACAGAGCGCATCCGCCGAACGCGAAGATCACGGCATTCGTGTGCAACGGCCGCAGGCGTCCGAAGCTGAGCCACGGAATCCCGAAATTGAGCTCCGGCCATGTCATCTGGGCGGCGATGAGCACGCCCACCAGCATGCCGACGATGCCCCATATCACGGTCATCACGGAGAATTGCCGTACGACCTTGTAGTTATAGGTGCCCGCAGTGACTGCTGAGTTCATGTCTTCCTCTTGCGATAGTGCGTGAGCGTCCGCGCAATCTGGCGTTTGCGCGTGCCGGCCTGGAATGGGTTCTCCGTTGCTCTTTGATCGCACGGCCACCGTGGCGACCGCGCTCCGAGTCCCGGCGGGGATGGTAGAAACCCGGTGCTGCGCTACGGTTGATACAGGTCAATCGCAGCGGAACGGCCCTGCAAATGTCGGAGCGGCGAAAGCAGAAATCTTGACGGACACCGGCGCGATGCGGATGGTGAAACCCGAACGACGCGACGTCAGCCATTCGCCGGGGGCTTGGTGGCGGCGTCGGTGTGGTCTTCAGGCGCGTCCGGCTCCTCGCGCAAAGCGCGCGCGCCGGCATCGTCGAGACGGTCGAACTGCCCGGAAATGACGGCCCACACCAGGATCGCCGCAATGGCCAGGACCAGCAGCACCGACAGCGGGATCAGCAGGTACAGCGAATCCATGCAGTGTTAACGCGGACGCGCACCGCCCGTGCTCACGTTCTTTGCGCGCAGCGCGTTGGCCACGACCGCCAGGGAACTGGCAGCCATTCCGGCCGCCGCGACCGCCGGAGAGACAAAGCCGAAAGCCGCCAGCGGAATGATGACGACGTTGTAGACGAACGCCCATGCGAGGTTCTGGCGCACGATGCGGCGTGCGCGATGTGCCGCTGCCAGCGTGTATTCCACATCGGACAGGCGGGAATTGAGCACGATGAAATCGGCCCGCGCCTGCGCCAGCATGGACCCGCCAGCGAGCGCGATCGACACATCTGCCTGCGCGATCACCGGGGCATCGTTGAGCCCATCTCCGAGCATGGCTACCTGGTGGCCGGCGCTCTGCTGCCCGGCGACCCAAATGCGCTTGCTGTCCGGCGTCTGGTGCGCCAGCGCGCGTTCGATGCCTAGCGCTTTCGCCACCGTCTGCACTGGCTCGCGACGATCGCCCGACAGCAGAACGACCTCGACGCCACGTGCCGCGGCTGCATCGACCAGCGCAGGCGCGTCGTCTCGCAGGCGCTCGCCGAAGGCGAAGACGGCAATCGCTCCCGCATCGTCCGCCAGCACGATGTAGCTGGATGCGGCAAGCCCTTCGTTCGTCACGATGGCAGCCACGCCGCCGCGCTGCGACGTCAGCTTCTCGGGCAGCGCAAACTCGATCTTGCCGAGCCGGTAACGATGCCGCCCGACGGTCGCCTCGATCCCTGCCGAGGCTTCCACGCGCCCGTCGGTCAGCGTCGGCAACGGCATTGCCAGCGTCTGCGCTGCATGCAGCAGCGCCCGCGCGTACGGATGGGTCGACATGGTCTCCATCGCCGCCGCGATCGCCAGCATCTGCTCCGGATCGCCCTCGCGCAGCAGAAGCTGCTTCAGCAGCGACGGATCTCCGGTCGTCAGCGTCCCGGTCTTGTCGCAAGCGAGTACGTTGACTTGCGCCAGGGTTTCCAGCGCCGCAGTCCGGGCGAGCAAGACACGCCTCTGCGCGAGGGCGGACTGCGCTGCCGAAAAAGCGGCTGGCGCCGCCAGCGACAGGGCACACGGGCAGGTCGCCACCAGTACGGCGATTGCATTCGGCAGCGCCTGCGCGGGATCGACGATCCACCAGCCGATGACAGTCAGCGCCGTGATCGCCAGCACCGCCCAAAGGAAATACACCGCGACGCGGTTCGCCAGCTCGACTACACGCGGTCGATCGCGCCCCGCTTCGTCAACCAGGCGCTGCAACGCGGCGAGTGACGTTGCTTCGCCACGACGTGTAACTTCAACAACCATGGGTTGATCGAGGTTCACCGAGCCCGCCAGGACCGGCGCCCCGGAAGATTTCTCGATCGGCGTCGATTCGCCGGTCAGCCAGGCTTGCGAACAGCTCGAACGACCGTGCACCACCACGCCGTCGGCTGGCACGGTTTCACCGGGCGGCACCAGCACGCGGTCACCGACGCGCAGCTTCTCGGCGCTGATCGCTTCTGTCGCCAGTGACGACGGGAAGGCCACCAGACGCTGGGCACTCAGCGTCGACTGCCGACGGGCGTTCTCGATATGCTCGCGCGCCGCGGCGAGGCCTCGCGCCAGCAGCCAGCGGGTACCGAGCACCAGCGCGACGAACATCGTGACCGAGTCGAAGTACACATGGCCGCGCGCGCTCATCGTCGCGATCGCGCTGGCGACAAAGGCCGTGCCGATGCCGAGCACGACCGGGACATCCATGCCGATGCTGCCGATGCGCACCTGACTCCACGCCGCGCGATACAGGGGCTGTGCACTGAACAGCACCACCGGCAGCGTCAGGATCAGGCTGGCGATGCGCATCAGCTGCTCGATGTCTGGCGCGACATCGCCGGGCGCCGCAAGATACAGCGGCACCGCAAGCATCATCACCTGCATCATCATCAACCAGGCGATCAGCACCCGCAGGAGATCGACCCGCGCCGCGCGCCGCGCATCCTGTTCGGCGGCTCCCGTCTCGTAGCCGGCACGGCGGATCTCGCGCAGCACTTCGTCGCGCGACACCAGCTTGTCATCGTAGGCGATGAATGCCCGCTGCGCCGTGAAATCGACATGCGCCTGAACCACGCCAGGCAGGCGCCGCAGCTGATGCTCGATCAGCAGGCCGCAGGCCGCGCAAACCATGCCACGCACCTCGACACGCGCCTGCGCGGTCGGGGCGGTCGGCGCCTGCCGCGTTGCCGTGTCGTCGCTTGGCGTTATCGCCGCGTTGAGCGCTTCGCGGTCGCGCGCACCCGCCTGCGCCAGGAACAGTTGTTCCGCAATGAAGGCACAGCCGTAGCAACAGAACGACCGCATCTGCGCGCCGACCTGGCGCTGAACAACCTTGAGACCGGCGAGAGTATCGCCGCAATGGTCGCAGAGTCCTTCGGCGGGCTGCGCGGTGGGAGTCGCATCGAGCCCGGCCAGGGAAGCAACCTTGGCCTTGCGTATCAGTTCAGATGGCATGCAGAAAAAGAAAGCGGCGACCGCAAAACACATCGGGGACCGCGCCAGCGTACCCGATGCGCCCCTCCCTTGCGGCGCCGCGCGAGACGAAAGACAACTGAAATCGCACACTACGCAGGTCGGCCCGAGCGCCGTTGACGCATGTCAACGCGAACGACGACGTCCCGTCGGGCCAGGTATGTGAACACCCACGCGCTTGCGCGAAAGCCTGTGCCCTGAATTCTTCAATCCTCGGTTCAGTGCGTGCAGAATCCAGCTTTGCATGCGGGGGGATGCCGATGCAGCGAGTGAGGCTGTTCACCAGTGCTGCGTTGGTCGTAGCGGCCGTAAGCGCCTGCGGCGGCGACTCGTCACCGACTCCCGTTCCACCGCCACCGAGTCCTGTGCCTACCCCGGCCCCTCCGCCAGTCATCCTGCCGCCGCTCATCGCCGACACGGAAGTCCGCCTCTCCGCCGATACGACCTTCCCGGCCAGCTGCTCCGGCACCAGCACCGGCACCGAGTACCGCAACGCCGAAGTGGAACCGCAGGTGGCGCTGAATCCCGTCGACCCGGACAACCTTGTAGCAAGCTGGCAGCAGGACCGCTGGTCGTCGGGCGGCGCAAGCGGCATCGTGACAGCCAGCAGCACCGATGGCGGGGTGACGTGGACACGCGCCGCGTTTGCGGTATCGCGCTGTGGCGGCGGCACTTCGTCGAACGGCGGCAATTACGGCCGCGCCACTGACCCCTGGGTGACGTTCGCTCCAAACGGCGTGGCATTCCAGATGGCGCTCGCGTTCGAGGGCAACGCGTTGCAGCCCGGTTCCTCCAGCGCGATGCTGGTGGCTCGATCGACCGACGGCGGTCGTACCTGGAGCGCGGCCACGACGCTGATCCTCAGTGACAGCAACTTCTTCAACGACAAGAACAGCATCACGGCCGATCCGACGGATGCGCGGTATGTGTACGCGGTATGGGATCGCCTCGCACTCGCGGGTGGCGGCCCGGCGCTGCTGGCGCGAACAACCGACGGCGGGCTCACGTGGGAGGGGGCGCGGGTGATCTACGACCCCGGCTCGCGCTCGCAGACGATTGGCAGCCAGATCGTCGTGCTGCCCAACGGCACGCTCGTCAATGCCTTCACACAGATCGACCCGGGACCCAGCGGCACCGAGGCGGCATCGATCCAGGTGATCCGTTCGACGGACCGGGGCGGCAGCTGGGGCGGCCCGATCAAGGTCGCCGACCTGCTCGCGGTCGGCGCGCGCGACCCGGTCACGCGGCAGCCGATCCGCGACGGTTCGATCCTTCCGGCGATTGCAGCGGCACCCAACGGCCAGCTGCTGATCGCGTGGCAGGACGCGCGCTTCAGCGGCGGGACGGTCGATGGCATTGCACTGTCGCGCTCCGGCGATGGCGGTCTGACGTGGAGCCCACCGGCGCAGATCAACAGCGCGCGCAGCGTGCCCGCCTTTACGCCGACGATCCGGGTCCGCACCGATGGCACGATCGGCGTCACGTACTACGACCTTCGCAGCAACACCGAAGACCCGGCGACCCTGCCGACCGACCTGATATTGGCGCGCTCGATCGACGCGGCGAACTGGACCGAGGCGCGGCTGACGCCGACATTCGATCTGGCCATCGCGCCACAGGCCGGCGGCTACTTCATCGGCGACTATCACGGCCTGGCAGCCAGCGGCAATGTCTTCGTGCCGGTGTTCGTGCGAACCAACGGGGGCACCGCCAATCGCACCGACGTGTTCGCGCTGTTCGCTCGTTCGATTGCCGCAACGGCCAGCAGGACGGGCGCCATACGCACCGTGGCCTCGACGGCCGCGCCACCGATCGCCGCCGCGACGCGAGAGCGCGCCAGCGAGCACCTGATCCGCGTAATGGAACGGCGCTTCCCGGGCTGGACGCGCTGGCGTGCCGAAACCGCCGCGCCACGCTGACGACGTCGCTCAGCGCGCCTGCAGCATTGCGCCCATCTTCTGGTGAACCAGATTGATGGCCTTCAGCGGGCGCAGCATCACCTTGAAGTCGACGATGCGGCCCGCGTCGTTCCAGCGAATCATGTCGACACCGTTGACCTCGATGCCGTCGATCGTGACGAGGAATTCGAGCACGGCCTCGTTAGTGGCGCGACACTCCCGCACGTAGCGGAAGGTCTCGTTGCCGAACACCACGACTGCGGCTGCCAGATACAGCGCTGTGATCGGACGGCCGCGTTGGGGCGTGTGCACTACCGGCGAGTGAAAGACCACATCGTCATCCAGCAGATCATCCAGCGCATCGATGTCACGCTCGCGCACGATACGGTGCCACTCCTCGATGGCGTTGTTCACTCCAGTTCTCCTCATCCCAATAGATCGTCAGGAACGGCGGCCGGAGCGCACCGCGGGCGGGCGCAGCGCTCTACACTTCGCCCACCTCCCGCCTTTCGTCGTGCCATGGACACCCTGGACTCTCGCCGCGCCACCGTGCGCGCCCGCATCGAAGCACTACGCCAGGCGATGGCGCGCCACGGCCTGGCGGCCGTCATTGTGCCGTCGAGCGACCCTCACCTTTCAGAGTACCTGCCGGACCGGTGGAAGGGGCGCGAGTGGCTCAGCGGATTCACCGGCTCGGTCGGCACGCTGCTCGTGACGCGCGACGCCGCCGGCCTCTGGGTCGACAGCCGCTACTGGACCCAGGCTGAGGTGCAACTGGCCGGCACCGGCATCGACCTGATGAAGATTCCGGGTGCGGGCAGCCTCGCCCACGTGGACTGGCTCGCCGGCACATTGAAGTCGGGCGACGCCGTCGGCGTCGATGGCAACGTCCTTGCGCTTGCCGCCGGTCGCGCGCTGGAAGCGGCACTGATCGCCAAAGGCATCCGGCTGCGCACCGACCTGGACATCCTGTCCGAGGTGTGGCCGGATCGCGCCACGCTGCCGGTGCCGCCGATCTTCGAGCACGTTGCTCCGTACGCGAGCACGCCGCGCGCCGCCAAGCTGGCGACGGTGCGCGAGGAAATGCGCAAGGCCGGTGCCACCCATCACTTCATCTCGACACTGGACGACATCGCGTGGCTCACCAACCTGCGCGGCGCCGATGTCAGCCACAACCCGGTGTTCGTCGCGCACGTGCTGCTCGACGCGCGCAGCGCACGGCTCTTTGTCGCCGACGGCAAGATCGAAAACGGGCTGAAGGCGACGCTTGCCGCCGACGGCGTCATCGTCGTGCCCTACACGCAGGCGGCGGCCGCGCTCGCGGCGCTGCCGCCGGCCGCCACGCTGCTGATTGACCCACGCCGCGTCACCCTCGGCATGCGCCAGGTCGTGCCGTCCGGCGTCGAAGTCATCGAGGCGATCAACCCAACGACGATGGCGAAGTCGCGCAAGACTTCGGCCGAAGTCGCACACATCCGCGCAACGATGGCACAGGATGGTGCCGCGCTGGCCGAATTCTTCGCGTGGTTCGAGGCTGCACTGGGCAAGGAGCTGATCACCGAACTCACGATCGACGAGAAAATCACCAGCGCCCGCGCACGCCGGCCGGGATTCGTCTGCCCCAGCTTCACGACGATCGCCGCATTCAACGCCAACGGTGCGCAGCCCCACTACAAGGCCACCGAGGAATCGCACGCCACGATTGCCACTCCGGGTTCGACGGGCAACGGCCTGCTGCTGATCGATTCCGGCGGCCAGTATCTCGGCGGCACCACCGACATCACGCGCGTCGTGCCGGTCGGCGAGACGACGGCCGAGCAACGCCGCGATTACACCCTGGTGCTCAAGGGCATGATCGCGCTGTCGGTCGCGCGCTTCCCGCGCGGCACGAAGAGTCCGTTGCTCGACACGCTGGCACGCGCGCCGATCTGGGCTGCCGGCATCGACTTCGGCCACGGCACGGGTCACGGTGTCGGCTACTTCCTGAACGTGCACGAAGGGCCGCACGGCATCACGCCGCACCTCGCGCCGGAGCCGCAGACGGCGATGGAACCCGGCATGATCACGTCCAACGAGCCGGGCATTTATCGTCCAGGCAAATGGGGCGTGCGCATCGAGAACCTGGTGCTCAACGTGCCGACCGACCGAAGCGAATTCGGCGAATTCCTGCGCTTCGAAACGCTGACGCTGTGCCCGATCGACACCCGGCTGATCGAGCGCACGCTGATGCGCAACGACGAGATCGGCTGGCTCAACGCGTATCACGACGAGGTGCGGCGTCGCGTCAGCCCGCTCGTCAGCGGCGCGGCGGCGCAGTGGCTGCAGGAGCGGACGGCCCCAATTTGACAGTGCTCGTGTACGCGACCCTGCGGGTCGCACGTGCGCTCGCACTGAAACGGCAAGTCAGTCAGCTGCGCTCCGGAGCGGCCGCGCGCTCCGCCGACTTGCAACCCCACGCTCCCTCCCCTGCCCCTCCCTCCGCTGAGGGAGGGATCCGAGCAGAGGGTTAGCGTTTCGCGTTGCACACGGTGCCAAAGTGCCTTGCCCTGCCCGAGCGGCGCGGAAGGTTCGGGGACGGTGCTTCATCTCTCCCGTTTTTCACCGGTGTCACGAGCGACGGCACCACCAGCGACTCGCCTACGGTTGCGATCGACAGGCGCAGCGCGGCGCCGGCCGAACACATGGCGCTACGGATGAGAGCGCGCAGTTTTCCGCGCTTTGGCGGCCGGCGGAGCCGCATGCGTCGCTCCGCCGGCGACGCGTCGTGTTACGCCATCGCGCCGACATCGGTGAGCATGTCGCGATGCGCGCGGGCGCTGCTCGGCACGCCGGAAGGCGTCACGAGCGCCAGCGGGCGGGCCTGCCGGTGCTCGGCGATGAAGCGCACTGACGCGTCGACGACGTGCAGGTCGCGCAGGATGCGACGATGGCCGAGGCCATCGGTCGCCAGCAGTCGAGCGTTCGGAGCCCGCGCATAGACGTGCCCGTTCGTGATCGGCACCTCGGCATCCTTGGTGTCGTGCACCACCAGCACCGGAGTGATGAGTCGACGCGCGAATTCTTCGTCGGCCACCAGCTCGGCCATCGGCACGCCGGCATGCGCCTCGGCCTCGCGCTGGACATCATCGAGCAGCGTATCCGGCGCGCCGAGGCCGCGCGCGACCCAGCGCAGGAAAGGCCGCGGATCGGTCGGCGGCGCGATCAGCACCGCAGCCGGTACCGTTTCGGGGAACTCGGCGAGCACTGCGGCAACGGCCGCCGCGCCGAGCGAGTGGCTGATGACCCCAACCGGGTGATGCACTTGGTCCAGCAGCGCGGAGACGGTGCGGATCATGATCGGCAACGTCGCCTGGTCGCCCGGGCTGGCGCCATGGGCAACGTGGTCAAACGCCAGCACGGCATAGCCCTGCGCGCGCAGCGGCTCGACGAAGTGCTCCAGCTGCTGCGCCCATCCGTTCCAGCCATGCACCAGCATCACCGTCGGAGCACGCACCGTGTCACCCCAGCGGTAGGCGACGACCGGGCCATCGGCCAGGTTCATTGTCAGCACGTGCGGCGGCTCGGCGCTGAAGCGGCGGCGTTCCGGCGCGGCGCGGTCGGTCTTGAAAAAGCGCTGCGCGACATGGCGTGCGGTGCGCCTCGGCGTGACGACGGATCCGACGCGCACGCCAGCGCGTCCCGCCGAGAAGAGTAGCGACCGACCGGTCGCTTTTAGGGTATGCGTGAACATGGGAGGGACCTCCTGCGAAATCAGAGCTTCAGTGGGACTGCGGGGGGAAAAGCTGGTCGAACGCGCGCTCGGCCTCGCGCAACGCATCGCGATGGCCGAGCAGACGCGCCATGCTGTCGGCGGCCGATGCGAGACCCATCAGTGTCATGACGACCTGGCGCGGCGACAGCGGCGTGGCGATCTGCTTGAGCTCTATCGCCTTCGTGGCCTGGCGTTCGAGATAGCCAAGCCAGTCGTTCCAGCTGGCGACGAGCGCATCGCGCACCTCGCCGGGCTGGTCGTCGAACTCCAGGCGCGCCGCGTTGAGCGGGCAACCGCCCTCGAGGCCAGAGTTCTGGATCCACCCCAGCCAATGGCGGAAGATTGCCCGCAGCCGCGGCGCGCCCGCCGTCGCGGACAGCGACGGCAGCAGCACGCGCTCGCGAAAGAGCTCCGAGGTGCGATGCACGACCGCCAGCTGCAGCGCTTCCTTGGTCGGGAAGTGCCGCAGCAGGCCGCTCTTGGACCAGCCGGCGCGTTCGGCCACCGGTGCGAGTGTCAGCGCTGCCACACCGATACGGCTTGCTTCGCGCATCGCCGCGTCGATCAGCGCCAGTCGGGCTTCGTCTCCTCGTTGCATGGTCCGCACGTTAGCGACCGATCGGTCGCTTGTCAAGCCCTTTTACTCCGATGCAGCAGAAATGTCGGTTGACGACATCCGGAAGCAGACGCGCCGTAAGCAGTAAAGGCGCTTATCAAATGCAAGAGCCCGGCCTAAGCCGGGCTCTTGTCGGTATGCCTAACGCGCGGTGCGCCGCGGGACCGTCGCAGCGCGCCGAGCGCAGCGTTTAGTTGATCCGCGTGGCAGTGACGGTCACGCGCTCCAGCGTCGCCACGTTCTGGGTGGCGTCATCGCGTGGCTGCATGCCGGCCACGGTGCTGCCCAGCACAACCACGTTGGCGACAAGGGCGACGGCGAAGGCGGCGAGCTTGGCGGCGACGGAAACGGTGTCAGTGGCGTACATGGTGTGGTCCTTTCGTGGGGCGGCGTGCGGTGTCGATGGGTGCACTGTAGGCAGCAGCGCTCCGCATTCCGAGCGTCTTGCGACAGTCCGCAGAATTCGCGGAATGAACTGCAGTGGCGCTTTCGTCGCCCGCACGCGGCGTTCCTCTGTTCATCCGGTCCACACGGAGTTCATCTCACCCTGCCGGAGTTCGTCGCGCGCCGCTATCGCCGCCCGACCCGGCGCGGAGAATTCCTGAACCGATGACCGATACCGGAGTCGGCCCGCAGATTCATGTGGTACCGATGTCCGGTTTCGAATCGATTCGGCGTCCTATCCATCAAGAGCACCCGGCAAGCGCTCCGGGCTCCCGGACAGCAGGCTGACCGCCCGCTGATGTGTTGAACCGCCACTGTGGAAGGAAACCTGCCATGACTGCCACTACCAACCGCGTCTCCGCCGCCCTCATCCTCGCAGCGGCATTCACCGCCAGCGCCAACGCCGAATACCGCTGCGATTCCGCGCCGATCGGGCTCGACAAACGTGCCTGCGCGGCCGCTGAACAGGGTCCGGACGTCCTGCGGCGCTTCGTGCATCAATGGGACCGCCAGATGGCGAACCTGCGGTTCTCCGACTACGTCGACGCGAGCACCGAGCGCGCGTGGGAAGCCAGGGCCAAGCTGGCCGCGCAACAGCACACCGAAGCCAGCGTCAAGGTGGCCAGCAACACGCCGCGCTAGTCGCGCTGCAGTTGCCCTGTCGCATCCCGGCTGCCGGGCCGCGCCGCCTGCGGCGCTGCAGGCGGCCGTGATGCGAAGTCTTTCTGTTCGAACTGCCCCACATCCGGAGGAGCAGTCCGCGAGACCCAGCCGGCAGTAGCATCGCCGACCATGTCGTCCGCTGCGTTTCGCCGCGTCCTAGCGGCCGAGGTCGTCTCGACCTTCGGCTCGCTGATGAGCCGGCTGGCGATCCCATGGCTGGCGGTGCTGGTGCTGAAGGCCGAACCCACCGCGATGGCGTGGCTGGCGATGGCTGATGTCGCCGCTGGCGCAATCGCGGCCTCGCTGCTCGGTGCGCTGGTCGACCGGTGGCCCAAGCGCCGCACGATGGTCGCCGCCGACCTGCTGCGCGCGGCGATGCTGGCGACGATCCCCGTGATGGCGGCGCTGGACCAGTTGAACATCGCCTGGCTGGTCATCGTCGTCGCTGTCAATGGCGCGCTGACCGTCGCGTTCGAACTGGCGCAGTCAGCGTGGATCGCGCGCAGCACCGTCCAGGAGCACCTCACCCAGCGCAACTCCGCGCTGGCTGCCGGCGGCGCCGTCACCGAGGCCGCGTCCTTCGGCATCACCGGATGGCTGTTTCAGTGGCTCGGCGCAATCGTCGTCATGGTGGCGGATGCCCTCACCTACATCGCCTCGGCTCTGCTGCTGACGAAGATCAGCGAGCCGCCGGCACTCGCCGACGAAGCGCCCGGACCGACCACGCTGCGCGGTCGCGCCGCCGCGCTGGCGGCCGAGGTGGGCGCCGGCCTGCGCGCGACAGCGGCAAACCCCGTGCTGCGCGGGCTCGCGATCGTCGCAACGCTGACCGCGTTCGCGACGAGCTTCGCCGCCACCACCTACATGATCTACGTCGCGCGCGATATCGGATTCGAGACCGGCGTGCTCGGCATCCTGTTCGCACTCGGTGGCCTCGGCTCACTCGCGGGGTCCTGGCTGACCGCGCGCTACGCCGAGCGCATCGATGTGCGCCTGTGGCTGATCGGCAGCCTGACCCTCTGGGCGGTCGGCAGCGTCGCAACACCCCTGGCGACGGGCGCCACGCTGGCCGGCATGGCGCTCATCGCCTTGCAGCAGATCGTCGGCGACGCCGGCGGCATGAGCTATTGCATCGCCGACCGCACGTTGCGGCAGACCTGCGCGGCGCCTGAACTGCTGGCGCGTGTCGATGCCAGCGTGCGCACGCTTGGCTACAGCGCGACCCTGATCGGTGCGCTCGTGAGCGGCGTTCTCGCGGAACACTTCGGCGCACGGGCGCTGCTGTTCTCATCGTCTGGCCTGATCGCCATCGCGGCCATGGCCGCAGGCGGACTGCTGCGAGTTTCCCGCCCGGCGCCATTCGCGCGCTGACAGCGTCGTTTCCGCGCTCGGTTCCTTACAGACGTGATGCGCATAAGCATGTGATGCATCGGTCCGCGCGGGCGGTAACAGAAGCAGGTGACACACCGACCAACGGTGGCGTGCGGAGGAACATCGACGCGATGACCAACCGCAGCAGACCTCAACCCTACGACAGGAGCACAACCATGAACGTCCGTCCCTTTATCGCCGCAGTTGCCTTTGTCTCGTTGGCCGCGCCGCTGGTGGCACACGCCGATGCGCCCTCGGGAGAGATCTATACGCTCTTCGCGATCGACCCGAGCGTGAACATGACCGCACCGAAGTTCGATCGTCGCCAACACCGCACTTACGTAGAAGACATCCTGGCAGAGCCGACGGCGCGGAAGCCGTCCACCGTGACGCGCGATCAGGTCCGCAAGGAGCTTGCCAGCATGCCTCCGGAGCGCGTCGGCGGCTGAGTCGACAGTCAGCGCGGCCGCCAGAGGCTGCCGACCTCGTGGAGCGCCTTCACAGGGCGCTCCACGTTGCCTTCAAGGAATCTGTAGAAATCCGCGACGCGACTGGCGCGGCGTCAGCGCGCCGGCCGGCCAGCCGCGAACCGCACGGCGCCCCCCACCAGCGACACCGCCCACCCATTGAGCCGCGGCGGAAGGGCCAGCGGTTTAAGCAGCATCTTGGTCGACATCGTCACCGGCAGGCACGGGGTGATGCGCTCGCGCATCGTCTTCTGGAACGCCTTGTAGTCCTCCGGCGTGCTGGGTCGGTCCGGATAGCGGCCATTCCAGGCGTGGCGGAAGGCGATGTCGCCGTCGTCGCTGAATGCCTCCAGCACGCGCCGCAGCAGCGCGCGCGCCACGCGCCAGCGCGGCGGCCGGCCGTTGACGGCGCAGTAGCGGCGGTAGGCGTCGTAGAAGTACGAGTAGTGCCGCACCTCGTCACTCTTCAGGTGCGCCGTGATCTGCTTCAGCACCGGCTCGGTCGCGTAGGTGTTCAGCGTCTGGTACAGCGTCGATGTGCCGGTCTCGACGACGCAGCGTGCCGCCATCTCGAGCGCACGCGACGGCTCCAGCTCTTCCTGTGTACAGGCGGCCGCGTACTCAGGGTAGAAACCACCGAAAGCACGTTCCCAGCTGAACTCCGGCCACACGGCTTCAACATAGGCACGCAACGCCTCGCCATGCTGCAACTCTTCAGGCTGCCACTGCGCGCGCAGCCAGGTGGCAAGTTCGGCGTCGCCGGCGTAGTAGTCGATAAGATTCGACGCGTAATGGTGGGTCGCAGCTTCCACCAGTGCAGAGGTGGCCAGCAGGAAGAACAACGCGCCATCTCCGTGCACTTTGTCGCGCTCGAGCCTCGAGAAATCAATGTCCTGCAGGCGCCACGGCAGCGCAGGGGCCACTGGAGGCGCCACCAGCGCGGTTCGGGCGATTTCGGCGGCAAGCACGTCTGAAGCGTTTTGAAGTCTTTGTGACAGAAGTGTAGCGGCCGCGCACCATGCACCCGCCTGAAACCGTGCTCTACATCGTGCTTTGGCTCGGAATTCGCAGGAAGCGTGTGACCGGATAGCTACAATCGACGCAAACACGGATGGCAGCGCCAACATGAACGACCACGCCGCCGGTGGCGGCAGCTCCGGGGGGAGCAGCAAGGCGGGTAAAGGTAAGCCGGCCCCGGCCGCGCCGACCAATTTCATCCGCAACATCATCGCGGCCGACCTGGCGCGTGGCACCTATGAGCCACGCCACTGGGCCGGCAAGCCCGGCGTCTACGACCTGCACGCCAAGGCGCCGGCCGACCCGGCGAAGATCCGCACGCGCTTTCCGCCGGAGCCCAACGGCTACCTGCACATCGGCCACGGCAAGAGCATCTGCCTGAACTTTGGCCTGGCGCGCGACTTCGGCGGGCGCTGCCACATGCGCTTCGACGACACCAACCCGGTCAAGGAAGACCAGGAGTTCGTCGACGGCATCCTCGGCACGGTGCGCTGGCTCGGCTTCGACTGGGAGCACGGCGGCGAAAGCAACCTGTACCACGCGAGCGATTACTTCGAAGACATGTATCGCTTCGCCGAGCACCTGATCCAGACGGGCTACGCCTACGTCGACGAGCAGAGCGCCGAAGCAACGCGCGTGGCGCGCGGCACGCTCACGGAGCGCGGGACCGACTCGCCGTTCCGCGACCGACCGATCGAGGAGTCGCTGCGGCTCTTCCGCGAGATGCGCGCCGGCCAGCACCCGGAAGGCAGCATGATCCTGCGCGCCAAGATCGACATGGGTTCGCCCAACATCAACATGCGCGACCCGGCGATCTACCGCATTCGCTTTGCCGAGCATCACATGACCGGCGACGCGTGGAAGGTCTACCCGATGTACGCCTACGCGCACCCGATCGAGGATGCGCTGGAGAACATCACGCACTCGATCTGCACGCTCGAGTTCGAGGACCAGCGCCCGTTCTACGACTGGGTGCTCGAGCGCATCGTGCCGCTGCTGCGCAAGCCGCAGTACGAGGCCGCGAAGGCGAAGCTCGACGAGATCCGCGCGGCCGGCGTCGAAGCCAAGCGCGAGTTCGCGCTGCATTGTCGAAACGTGGCCGCGGAAAGACCCGACAAGCTCGGCGCCAGCCGCTATGAGCGCCGCGCCGAAGCGATGTTTGCGAGCTGGAGCAGGAACCCGGACTTGGCCGCCAGCGACGCCGACGAGTTCCTCAAGCTGCTCGCCGAGCACACCGAGTGCTTCACGCCGCTGCTGCAGCACGCGATGGATGACTTTACAGCCGGCGGCAAGCCCAACCCGTTCATGCTGCCGCACCAGCACGAGTTCAACCGCCTGAATCTCACCTACGTGGTGATGAGCAAGCGGAAGCTCATCCAACTCGTGCAGGACGGCCACGTTGACGGCTGGGACGACCCTCGCATGCCCACGCTGGTCGGTCTGCGCCGGCGCGGCTACACGCCGCAGGCGATCCAGGGCTTCATGGACCGCATCGGAGTCAGCAAGAGCACGCAGTGGATCGACTACTCCGTGCTCGAGCAGGCGCTGCGCGACGACCTCGACGCCCGGGCGCCGCGCGCTACCGCGGTGCTCAAGCCGCTGAAGCTCATCCTCGACAACTACCCAGAGGGGAGCATCGAGAACGTCCAGCTGCCGGTGCATCCACAGAATCCAACCTTGGGCACGCGCACAATCCCGTTCGCGCACGAACTGTGGATCGAGGCCGACGACTTCATGGAGAACGCGCCGGCCGACTACTTCCGCCTCGCGCTCGGCAAGGACGATGCGCCCGGCAACCCGGTGCGCCTGCGCTACGCGTACGTGATCCGCGCCACGAGCGTGGAGAAAGACGCGGCCGGCCACATCACCGCCGTGCACGCCGAGTATCTGCCGGAAACCAAAAGCGGCTCACCCGGGCAGGGGAGCGTCAAGACCAAGACCGCGATCCACTGGCTGCCGGTTGCCGCGAGCCTCCCCGCTGAAGTACGCGTGTTCGAGCGCCTGTTCACCGACCCCCATCCCGATGCCGGCGAAGGTAACTTCCTCGACCTGCTGAATCCGAACAGCAAGCAGGTGCTGAAGGCCTACGTCGAACCGTCACTTGCGAACGCGAAGCCGGACGATAAGTTCCAGTTCGAGAGGAATGGGTACTTTGTGGCGGACCTGAAGGATCACTCCGGCGGGAGGCCGGTGTTCAATTTGGCCGTGTCGTTGAAGGATCCCTGGGCGGCCTCGAAGTAAAGCAGTTCGATAGCGGGCACTTCGAGACCCGGTCGGCAAGGCCAGGATCCTGCGCACCTTCGATCGGCGTTCCTAGGCAACTTCGGCGATTGCGAGCCCGTGGGCTACGGCGTTTCCGAGATGAAGACTCACGCTGGGCCCGGTTACCGCGTGTATTTCTCCCGGCGCGGTCGGACGGTGTATCTGCTGCTGTGCGGCGGTGGCGGCGTGTTCGAGTTCCGTCCCGACCGGCTGATGGGCATGGACGAGCGCACGCCCCCGCAGGAACTCGACCGCGTCGAGTATCGCGGCGATGCGAAGCGTGTGGTCGTTCTGCCAAAGACGACACTCAGGTTGATCGAGTTCGACGTCGAAGGTCCTGACCGCATCAACTGTGCGAGCCAGAAGTGCGTTCTGGTGCGGGTAGGCGCCGCATCGAGCAGTGCTTCCACTCCGGCGCCGGCTGCGACCAGTGCAGCGGCGGCCGCGCCTTCCGCCGCCGCTGCTGCGGGCGGCGTACTCGCCATCTCGGTCGGCACGCTGTCGGCGGACAAAGGCAGCGCTGCCGGACGCAAGTTTCCCGTGTTGAAGCAGGACCCTCAGTTCGCCTTGATCCGCGGCGGCTTGAAATCGACACCGTATGCCTCGGTCGCGCAGAACTGGGTGCAGGCCTGCCTTGCCAAGGCCCCGGAGTGCGAAAAGGGCGCGCGTGCACTGAAGCCTTACATCGCTGGATCCGTCACGACCGATGCCAACGGACACGCCCAGCCAGCGACCTTGCCGGCCGGCCGCTACTGGATATTTGGCGATGCGAAAGTCGGCGACAAGCGACTCATGTGGCAGGAGATCGTTGATCTCAAGGGCGATCGGTCAGTGCCACTCGACCTGCTCAACGCAAGGCCGGTCGAATAGAAGCCCTCAGCCGTCGAACCCGTTGAGCGTCGGTTGTTCGATCGCTGTTCAGCTCTGCAGTGCGCGGTGCAGGACCCACTCACCCGGCACGCCCTTGAGCGCGTAGACGCCGTGCGGCTCGTAGCTGATGCCGGCTCCGGCCGTCAGGTCCTTGACGGTTGCGGACACCAGCACTTGACTGGGCCCGGCAAGCGCCATCACGCGCGCACCGATGTGCACCGCGATACCGGCCACCTTCTCGCCGTTGGGTTCGATCTCGCCGGTGTGCAGGCCGGCACGGATCTCGAAGTTCAGCGCTCGCGCCTCGCGCGCCAGCGCCAGCGCGCACGCCACTGCGCGAGCCGGACTGTCGAAAGTGGCGAAGATGCCGTCGCCGGCCGTGTCGACTTCGTGCCCGCGATGCGTCGCGAGCTGTGCGCGCACAAGGGCCAGGAAGCGTTCCAGCAGTTCGCGCCACGCATGGTCGCCGAGGCGCGCGGCCAGCTCGGTCGACCCGACGATGTCGGCGAACAGCACGGTCGCCAGGCGGCGCTCCCTCACCGGCGCACTGGCAGGGGTCTGCGGCCGGCGCGCCGCGCGTGCGCTCCAGCGGCGGTGCAACTCGTCGACGAACTCGGCAGCACCGGTGTACACGCGGGTGCGCACGCTCACCTGCTGCAGGAAGCCCATCAGCCGGCGGTCGCTGCCGCTGTGGTTGTCGGCCAGTACCTCGCCGACATCGCGCGGGTCCGACAGCCGCCGCCGCTTGGCCATGCGAAGGAACAGCCGCGCCAGCCAGTTGCTGAAGTTGCCGCCGATCAGCAGCAGGTGGCTGTGCTCGAGTTCGTGGAACAGCCGCTCGGGCGCCAGGTGTTCGCTCTGCAGGCCGCAGATGAATTCGAGCAGGTCTTCATCGGAGATGACGTAGCCCGGCGAGGCCGAGACGCGCCCCAGCAGGTGGTAGACGACGGGCCGCGCCAGGTGCTCACGTTCGGTCGAGAGATCGGCGACGCGGTTGGGGGCGTAGGCCAGCACTTCGGTTGACGTTTCCCCGCCGAAGCGCTCGGCATTGAGCGCCTGCTCGAGCAGTGGATCGAAGGTCGTGCTGACGAAAAGATCAAAGTCGGTGATCTGTGCCAGCTGCGTCAGCGCACGCGGCGGTGTGAAGTTGGCATCGCGCAGCACGCTGCGCAGCCGCGTGTACGCCTCCTCGCGCCGCCCGCGTGCGGACAGGAACCAGCAGACGACGTCGTTCAGCGTGTAGGGCGTGGGCAGTTGCGCGGTATCGACGCCGAGCTTGGCGGCGAGTTTCTCCGCCAGCCACTCATACAGCAGGCGCGGCCCGGTTTCGGTGTCGACCTTCAGCAGTTCCGGCCCGACGATCGGGATCACCCGCCGGTCTTCGATGAAGTCGAGCAGATCGCCCCAGGCGTCGTCATCGAGGACGGCGCCGGGATAGGGAGCGGGCAGGACCTGGGTCACGTCGTATACAAGAGTCGACAGGGCGGGCAGCGGCGCATGGCGGCCGAGTGTCGTTCAAGACCGCGGGGCGGTCAATGAAAGTTCCTGCCTCGCGCGCGGCTACGAGGTGTTCCGCACCACAGTGTGCGCTGCGCCATGGTGAGATCTGCCTTCCATATGCAAAGATGCGCCCCCATGAGCGAAACACCCGTCGACCCACAGCAGCCCTGGCCGGGCCTCGCCTCCTTCACCGAAGAAACACGCGCCTTTTTCTACGGCCGCGACGACGAGATCACTGAGCTGGCGCGCCGGGTGCAGCGCAAGCTGCTGACGATCCTGTTCGGCCAGTCCGGGCTCGGCAAGACCTCGATCCTGAATGCCGGCATCGTCCCGCGCCTGCGGCAGGAAGGCTACTGCCCGGTCTACGTGCGCATCGACTACGCGGCCTCGGCCGAGCCCTCGGAACAGATCAAGCAGGCGATCCTGCGCGCGACCGCGTCCGTGGGCCGCTGGACAAAGCCGGGGACGGCGGTCGAAGGCGAGTCGTTGTGGGAATTCCTGCACCACCGCGACGACCAGCTGCTCGACGGCGCCGGCAAGGTGGTCACGCCCTTGCTGATCTTCGACCAGTTCGAGGAGATCTTCACCCTCGCGCAGGGTGACGACACCGGCCGCCAGCGTGCTGCGCGCTTCGTCGAGGATCTCGCCGACCTGGTGGAGAACCGCCTGCCGCAGGCGCTCGAAGCGAGGCTCGACGACGACGAGTCGATCATCGAGCGCTTTGACTTCACGCGCGGCGACTACCGCATCCTGGTCGCGCTGCGCGAGGACTACCTCGCGCACCTCGAGGCCTTCAAGGGCCAGATGCCCTCGATCACGCAGAACCGCATGCGGCTGGCGCGCATGACGGGCACGCAGGCGCTGGACGCGGTGCGCAAGCCGGGCGGCGCGCTGGTCAACGAGGAGGTGGCCGAGGCAATCGTGCGCTTCATCGCCGGCGGCGCGGAACTGCGCAACGCCGAGGTCGAGCCGTCGCTGCTGTCGCTGATCTGCCGCGAGCTCAACAACACGCGCATCGCGCAGGGCCGACGCGAGATCTCGGTCGACCTGCTGGCCGGCTCGCGCGAAACCATTCTTTCCGAGTTCTACGAACGCGCGCTCGCCGACCAGCCGCCCGGCGTGCGCAAGTTCATCGAAGACGAGATGCTGACCGAGTCGGGCTTCCGCGAGAGCCTGGCGGAGGAACGCGTGCTCAAGGCCTTCGCCGCCGCCGGCGCCGCGCCCGACGCGCTCGCCACGCTGGTCAACCGGCGCCTGCTCCGCATCGAGGAGCGGCTCGACCTGCGCCGCGCGGAACTTACGCACGACGTGCTGTGCGGCGTGGTCTCCGCCAGCCGCGACCTGCGCCACGAGCGCGAAGCGCTTGAAGTGGCCGAACAGCAGCTGGCGGCACAGAAGTCGCGCGAACTGGCCACGCGCAAGGCACTGGTTCGCGCGCGACAGATCGCCATCGGTTGCGCGGTGCTCGCGGCCGTAGCGTTGGGCAGTGCAGTGTTTGGCTTCATCGGCATGAAGCGGGCGCAGCAGGCCGAGGCCCGGGCCGAGGAAACCCGCGCGATGGCGGAGCAGGCGCGCGGCGAGTCAGAGAAGCTGGTCACCTACCTGCTCGACGACTTCTATCTCGAGCTCGCACCGGTCGGTCGGCTGGATATCGTCGGTGATCTCGCCAAACGCGGGATCGCCTACTACGGCGCGCTCCCGGCCGCCCTGCACACGCCGCAGACAGAGCGCAACCGCGCGCTGGCACTGGCGCGTTACGGGGCGGTGCTGCGCGCGCAGGGCAAGAACGAGCAGGGAGCCAAAGTCATTGGCGAAGCCGTCGGTGTGCTGGAGAAGCTGCGGGCGGAGGGTGATACATCGGAAGCCTCGGCGATCGGTCTCGCGCTCGGATACGCGACTAAAGCGCGGCTTGCTTCGAGCGTCGATCGTGACGGCGATGCGCTGCCGCTCTCTGAGCGCGCGGTCGAAGTCATCAAACCGCTTGCCGCCGCGCCGGACGCGTCTGTGGCGGCGCGCCGCGCCTACGGCGAGGCGCTCAACATGAACGGCTATCTCAGAATGACGAACAACCAGTACGAGACCGCGATCAGTGCGCTCGAGGAAGCGCGCCGCGTCCAGCGCAGCATCGACAACCTGCAGATGAACGACCTGACGTCGGCCGCGGCGTTCGCGGAAGCGACGGCGTGGCAGGTGCAGACCTATGCCTCGATGGACCGAGGCCAGGACCTGAAGCGCGCCGCCAAGGAGGCGGAGGCCGTGGCCGCACAGGTGCTCGAGAAACGCCCGGGGCACATGCAGGCTCTACGCGCGCAGGCGCTGACGACATCGCCGCTCGCCAACCATCTGTACAACGAGATGAACCTCGCCGAGGCGTTGCGGACGACCCGGGAGACTGCGAAGGCGTGGCGCGAGTTCACAAGGCTAGACCCGGGCAACGTCGTCTCGTGGAACAACCTCGGCGTCGCCTACCGGATCCAGAATTTCATCGAGCAGGACTTGGGCCGGCCGGCGGATGCGGCGGCCAGCCTCATGCTCGTGCTCGCGAACGAGCGGCTCGCCCCGGCAAGCGTCATGACCCATGACATGGTGCAGGGACATGCCGGAATACTCGCATTGCTGGAGGCAGACCGCGGCAGTGTCGCCGGCATGAACGAGGCGCTCGCGGTCAATGCCCGGGCTTCGAAGTGGGTCGTCGAAAACGCTCCGGCCGGCTCGTTCCTGCGCGAATCGCGCGTGCTGATGCCGGAGTTCAGCCGAAAGATGGCGCATGCGGCGCTGGGCGAGCACCAGATCACGATCGAGGCCTTACGCGATCTGCTGCCGAAGCTGAAGCAGTTAAAGCCGACGGATGTGAGACAACGTGAAGTGGCGGACTTCATGATCCGCTTCGCACAGTTTGCGATCGCCGATGCCGCCTACGCGCTCAAGGACTATGCGACCGCCGAACGCGCGATGGCAACCGTGCTGGAACTGCGGGCGAAGGACCCACCCCAGACGATCGGAGACCAGCGCAATCTGGCGGCCGAGCGCAACTTCATGGCACTGGTCCTGGCGCGCCTCGGGCGCACCGAGGAGGCGCAGAAGATCGTCACCTCGACCCTCAAGTACGAGCGCGAGCTGGCGGCCCGCAACGTCGACTCAGCCGGGCAGCGCTTCGAGCTCGCCCAGACGCTCTATGTCGCCGCCGTTGCAGGGGTCGGCAATGCGAACGCCCAGCTCGCCGAAGCCGCGGCCATCATCCAGAAACTTCCCGCCGAGATGCAGAAGTTGCGTAGCGTGACCGTGTGGCAGCAACGCATCACCGAGGAGCAGGCGCGGCGCCGCGGCGCATAGCGCGGGCACGCAGTCAGCGGCCAACGATCGAGCACCTGCGGCGCTGCGCCGCTGGCGCGTCCCTCGTGACTACGGCGCACCGAGCAGCAGGAAGAGCGACCAGCGACCCGGCCCGACGCCCACCCCGAGATAACCCGGCCCGAGGAACGTCACGGCGGCAAGGAAAGACGACACCGACCACCCGGGACCGCCCGCGGGCAGGTTGTCCGCGCGATCACTGATGCGGCCGACCTCGACGGAGCCGCCGACGAAGACACCGGAGCCGAGCAGTTCGGGCAATGCCACCGTGCGGTTGTAGTACATCAGTCGGCCAAAGGAGTACTGGCGCCCCGCCAGTTCGTTCAGGCGATAGGCGGATAGCCGCAGCGGCCCGCCCAGCGTGAACGATTCATACGCTGGCATGTCGGAGCCGAGCGCGCTGCCGCCACTGACCCTGAGGTTGAACGTGTGCGGTCCCCAGCTTTTCACGACACGGCCGCCGAGTTCCACGCGGTTGTACTCGACGTCCGAGCCCACGCCCGTCATGGCGCTGTAGGCCGCGCCCAGTGCACCATAACCTTCGCGCGGGAACCACGCCTGGTCGGTTTGATCGACGAACAGCGCCGCGCGCAGGCCGGCCGTTGTTTGCCGCACTCCAGGCAAAAACGGCGAGCCGGTATCCACGCGCGCGTGCACATTCGACCAGACGGGGCCGGCGCGCAGCTGGCCCCAGGTGCCGAGCCGCGCCCCGCCATCTAGGCCGCCCTGGATCAGGGTCGTCCGATAGTCGGCGACCTTGTCCTCGTCGATGAACACTCCGCGCGTCTGCACTCCCGCATAGAAGTTCGGCGCCACAAACCACTGGCCGACTTCATTCAGCGGTTGGTAGAACTCGGTGCCAAAGAAACTGTTCTGGCCGATCTGCGCTTCGCTGACCCACTCGGCGCCGAGGTGGTTCAACCAGGTGCGACGATATTGCACCATCGCATTGAACTGGTTGTCGCCGGCGAAGTCGCTCGCCAGCGACAGGCCAAAGCGCACGTAGTTTGGCCCCCACGATTTCTCCGTCGGCTGGATCACCATCGCGCGCGGACCGTCCTTGCCATCGACGATGCCATAGCTGATGGCCTCGTAGTCGCCGGTACCAAAGACGCGGCGCAAGTCGGCCGCGACTTTTTCCTCGGTCAGCGGCTCGCCCGGCGTGCTCTTGACCAGTTCCCGCACGACGGCCGGGTTCGTTCGGTTGAGACCTTCAATGCGGATCTCGTCCACTGTGCCGAGCGGCTTGGCCTCGGCCAGCTGCTGCGCGCGCAGCGCCGCATACTGCTCCGGCCGCACGCTGTAGCGCCGCAGTTGGGGCGCCAGGGCACGCGTCGCCTCCTCGCCGATACGAATGGCGTCGCGCGAGCGGTCGAAGTTCGATGCCGAGATATCACCCAGCTCAGGCGCGATCAGCACATCCTGCGGCGTCAGACTCTTCAGCTGGTCCTTGACGGTCTGGAGGCCGATGAAGTTGATCACCTGCGCGGTGACACTGCGCACTGAGGTGATCTGGTCGCGGCGCAATGGCGGCGTGGAAATGTTGACGGCGATGACGACGTCGCCACAGAGCCGACGCGCGTTATCGATCGGCAGGTTGTCGGCCAGGCCACCGTCGACCAGCAGGCGACCGTCGATTTCCACGGGCGCGATCGCCCCCGGCACCGACATGCTGGCGCGCATCGCCTGCGCCAGGCTGCCGTGGTCCAGCACCACCGCTGCCCCCGTCTCCAGGTCGGTGGCGATGGCGCGGAACGGTACCGGCAGCTTGTCGAAGTCGGTGATGGCGGCGGCCGGCTGCGCCATTTCGCGGAAGAACGATTCGATCGACACGCCCGCGATCACACCGATGGGCAGCGCCAGCGACCCATCGCGTATGCCCAGTTCGAACCCGAACAGTGGCTTGTAATCGTCCAGCTTGCGGCGCACTGCAGTCTCGCGGCGCGGCGGGTTGTCACGGAAGATCTCCGCCCAGTCGGCGGCCAGGACGATGCGCTCCATCGTGGCAACCGAACGGCCAGCGGCGTAAGTGCCGCCGACGATCGCGCCCATGCTGGTGCCGACGACGCAATGTACCGGCACATGCAGTTCCTCGAGCACCTTGAGCACGCCGACATGCGCAATGCCGCGCGCTCCGCCGCCGGACAGCGCCAGCGCGATGCGCGGCGTTGGCTTGGCGGCGGTCGCACCGGCTTCCTCCGCGGCAGAAGCCGCGGCGACCGCCGACAGCAGCGCTACGCCCGCGATCAGACTGCGCGGAAGGCGGCCCGTCCTCATGCGGCCGCGGGGGACTGTGGCGTCAAAGGGTGCATTCGCCCGATCTCAACCACGGGCCGCGATCGCATTGCGCCTTTCGCACCACGCCCCCTTGCGGCTGCGCGGCGGACTAGATCGCGAGGCGGGTGACGCGATTGCCGTTCAGGCTCAGATTGCCCATCAGGCCACTGTTGGTCATCACGAACCCGATCACTTCCTGGCGCGTCGTCGTCGTGTCGAGCCGCGCATTCGCGCCGACATTGATCATTGACACGTTGGCGTCGGCACCGACAGTCCAGCCGCTGCTCGCCTCGAAGCGCCTGAGTGCCTCGTCGGTCATGAACAGGATGAACACGGCCTGCGACTGGGCACCCGCCAGCAGGCCGGCGGAGGCTTCGGTCATGCGGAAATATCCGGCCGAGTTACCGCCCCGGCGCAGCACGCCGTGGCCACTGCCACCACCGACGATGAATCCGGCCGAGACAAAGGACGGAAACACGAGGTAGCCGCGTGCCGACGCGACGAGCTCGCGCGTGCCGGGTTGTTGCGTGTACAGCCGTGACAGTGCGCTGTCGGCCGCGGAATCGATTGCCTTGCGCTGATCGGCGGGATCCGCGGGAGCACTGGAAGTGGTGGTGCATCCGGCCACCGTGAAGACTGCGAGTCCGGCCGCCGCGATGACGATGCCGCGTCTTTGCTGGTCCATTGTCTTAGTTCCCTTTCCTTGTTGTTATGGCCGCCGACGGCGGCCCGGTAGTGCGGGCATGTCAGGCAGGCCACCGAACCTGGTGACCCGGCCGGCGATGCAGCCGCGTGAATGCATTACTCCCCGCACAACAGACGCATGCGGCGCTCGGCAATATTGAACTCGTCGTCGGTCGCGGCGGCGAGCACCTGGACCTTGGCCTGCTCGCAGGCAGTCGCCTGCTGCACGTCGGCCGGCGGCGGCGGCGCTGCCTTGGCGGGAGCAGCCTTGGCGGGCGCCGCCGAGGCTGCGGGCGACGAGCCGCAGCGGCTGTCAGCCACGAGCCTGATGTTGGCAAACTGCCCCTGCTCCACGGCAACGCAATCACCGATGCGCTTGCCGGCCTGATCCGAAACCACCCGCACCGTCGTGGCGCCGACCAACACGGTGTATTCGAACGCCTGCGACCTGCCCGCAAGGTTGCCGACGCCGCGCCCGGCGGCCGCGCCGCCGATCCCGCGCAGGGCACGGTTGCTACCCGACTGACCGCTGCCGGTCGCCAGGCCGATGCCGCCGCCGACGAGCGTGCCGACCGCACGTGCGGTGTTGTCCGTAACCGTGGTCGCCTGCACGTTGGTGATGCGGCCGTACTGCACGCGCGACTGCGCCATAGCTTCTGTCGACCATGCGAGTGCCAGCGCCGTCACGCCAAACACCCCCAGCAATGAGCGATTCATCAATCCTCCTGTTGTGTGAGCCCGGCCGGTACGACCGGAACGACTGAAAAGAGCCGCAGCGGGCGCAACGCGGCGCGCTGAGGGAACTGGATAAGTGCAGCCACCGGATTCACCGCGAAGTCAGTACCACGTGCCGATGGAAACGCCGAGACCGACCGCGGTCTTGCGGAAGTTGTAGTCGATCATGCTTTCGCCATAGCCGCTGAAGACCTGCAGGTAACCGTGCAGGTCCGCAACGATCGGAAAGCGCAGGTCGAGTTGTGCCGAGCCCCAGCTGGGCGACGAATTGAACGTCGTGCGCAGCCGCACAGTCGATGTGATCTGTTCGCGCCACTTGTAGAACGCAAGGAACTCGGCGCTGCCGATGTAGTCGACGATGTCCGGATTATCGTCCTTGTCGGGGTTGTCGTCGATGCGATACCACGGCTTGATCTGCAGCACGAACGGGCCGCGCTCCAGTGCCGCCATCGCATACACACGGTTCCAGCTGCGCGATAGCGGATCGCCGCGGCCGTTGGACTGGTGCACGAAGCCAAGCGCCAGCAGCCGGCCGCGCAGACCGAGGATCGTGTAGTCCGTGGGCATCGACCAGATGAGCTCCGGTTCGTAATTGGTTTCGCGGAATGGCCGCGACAGGTCCTCGTTGTAGACCTGCCAGAAGCTCTTCTGCGTGTAGCCCAGCCACAGATCGGACGTGCCGCCGAACATGTTCTGCCACAACTTGAGTTTGAAGCTCAGCTGGAACTCGGCCTCGGTGTGGTCGAGCGGCCCCGGCAACACAGGCGCCGGCTGCGTCGGCGTGCTCGGCGCGTCGTTGACACTGCTCGACCACGCGACCGGCAGGATGTAGTTGGGCCGGTAGAACGTGAACCGGAACGTGCCGCGCTTGTAGCGGTCCTCGAGTTCCCAGCGTTGCGCGATCAGCGACTGGCCGTCGGCCAACGTGCCGGTCGGCTGCAGGTCGGCCAGCGCGGTGGCCGGCGTGGCAGCAACGGACTCCGACGGCGGGCGCGGCGCGGATGCGGCGGCCGGCGATGTCGCCGCCGGCGCGGCGGCAGCACTGTCATAGCAGGCCAGCCGTGCCGCAGGGTCGGCGATGGCGCGGCATTTCGCATACGCATCCTCCGCCTGCACGTGTGCTGCCGGCGCAGCGAGCGACAGCAGCAGCAGCGAACCGAACATGCGTCGACGGGATGGCATCGGCAGTTGTCCTCTTGCGCAGAGCGTGGGGCCGTCGCGCGGCGCGAACGCGCGGATGCGCGCGCTTCAACGCTCCCGCGGCGGCGGATCGTATGCGGAAAACACTCGATCTGCGCGGGACAGGCGCAGCGACTTCGTACGCCCGTCCCGCTGTTGCCCTGGTTCGTCTATGCTCACAGCCCTTTTTGCCAGGTTCGTCGGCAGGCCGTGGCAAACCCAGGAAAAGTTGTTTAGGGCCAAACGTCGAATAGAGCAAGGCTCGCATGACACCTGCATTCACGACCCGCCGGCCATGGGCCGCCCGCGCGGCGTTGCGTCAACAGGTCTTTGCAGAGCGCCGCGGTCGCGTCGATGACTTCGGGGCCGCCCCATGACGGGCTACCCGCGAGGAGCAGCCCGCATGAAGACGGACGAGCTGATTCATCGCCTGCCGCGTCGCCTGACGATGCGCGAGTTGCGTGTCTTCGTCACCGTGCTCGAGCACCGCAGCTTTCGCAAGGCCGCCGCCGTGCTGCACCTGAGTCAACCCGCCATTACCAAGGCTGTGGCGAGTCTCGAGGACCTGCTCGGCGTGAAATTGTTCGACCGGCATGCCGCCGGCGTCCAACCGACACTGCAGGCCCAGACGTTCGCTCCGCGTGCGATCACGGTGTTCGAAGAACTGCGCCGCGCGGCGCAGGACCTCGCGCTCGTATCGCACGGCGCACAGGGATCGCTGCGCATCGGGATCACGCCGATGCCGGCGATCCCGTTCCTCCCCGTCGCGGTCCGGAGACTGTCGCAGGCGCACCCTGGCATCTTCATCTCGGTCGTCGAGGCGCGCGAGACCGAACTGCTCGACCGGCTGCGCCGGCGTGACATCGAGGTGGCCATCCTGCGGCTGTCACTGATCGAGCCGGGCGACGACATGGATGCCATCTCGCTGTTCGAAGAGAAGCTGTGCGTCCTCTGCGCCAACGACCACCGGCTCGCCAAGCGCAAGAAAGTCACCTGGGACGAACTGCTCGAGGAACGCTGGGTCATGCCGCCCGCTGACTGCTATTTCTTCGAGCACGTGATCGTCACGCTCGACCGGGCCGGCCTGAAGGTGCCCCGACACTTCGTCGAGACCCTCTCGATCAACCTGCAGTTCAGCATGATGCTGCATGCCCATCTGCTGTCCTTCGGCATGCGCGGGCAGGTCGAATTTGCACCCGGTCTTCACTTCGCGACCCGGCTTCCGTTCGAGCTGAATGCGGCTCCCAAGCCGATTGCCGCTGTCACGCTCAAGTCACACGACACCACACCGATCGCCCGCGAACTGATCGCGCAGATCCGCGCAATCGCCCGCGCTCACTAAATTGCCCATTCAGGCGCGGGCTTCATGACGCGCCGCGGCCCGCGCCGCAAACCCTGCACGTTTTCATCCACTGCGGCGCTGGGCGATGCGCAGTCGCGCCGCTGTCTTCTTTTTCCTTATCACGCGATAAAAAGTTTCGCCACCTGGGTCGATGCGCCCTTCGCGGCGTTCAGCATCGCGAGCCTCTTGCTTACCGTCGCAGTCGCCTGCGCGGGCATCCGCACCCTGTGGCAGCCCCTGCAGGGCCCGGTTACGATTGCGGCGCCGTCACTGAAAGATTGATCCGATGCGAACGACACTTCCACTTACGCAGCGGCCGCGCACACGGCTCGGCCTTGCCGTTGCCCTCGTTGCGGCCCTGGCAGCCTGCCAGCGCGCTGCAGAGGCGCCTGCACCGGAAATTCGTCCTGTCCGAGCGATGACGATCGGCAAGGCCGACAGCGGGGGTTCGGTGTCGCTCACCGGGACAGTACAGGCGCAGAACGAGATCAATCTGGCTTTTCGCATCGACGGTCGCCTGATCGGGCGCACTGTGGAGATCGGCGACAACGTCCGGCCCGGGCAGCTGATCGCACGCCTCGACCCGCAGAACGAGGAAAGCAACCTGCAGACGATGCGCGCGCAGGTGGCCGGCGCCAACGCGCGTTTGCTCGAAGCGCGCAGCAGCTACGATCGCATGCGCGACCTGGTAAGTGACGCGGCGGTGTCGCGGGCGCAGTACGAGCAGGCTGAAGCAGCATTGCGCTCGGCCGAAGCGCAGGTCGACGCGCTCAGGGGCCAGATGGAACTGGCCCAGAACCGCCTCGGCTACACGCGCCTGGTCTCCGACGTCGCCGGCGTCGTCACCGCGCGCGGCCCGGAGCCCGGCGAAATCGTGTCGGCCGGACGCATGATCGTCCAGGTGGCGCGCGAAGGCGCGCGCGACGCGGTGTTCGACGTGCCTGCACAGATCAAGGACAGCGCGCGGGGCAACGCCGACATCACCGTGGCGCTCGTCAGCGATCCGAAGGTCACCGCCAAGGCCCGGGTGCGCGAGGTCTCGCCGCGTGCGGACCCGGTCACCGGAACCTTTGCCGTGCGCCTGCGGATCATCGATCCGCCGCCGATGATGCGCCTGGGCAGCACGGTCACAGGGCGCATGCAGCTCGACGCGGTTCCCGGTGCTCAGATCCCGGCCTCGGCGCTGGTGCGCTCCGACGGCAAGACCGCGGTGTGGGTCGTCGACACGAAGCAGGGCACGGTCGCGCTGCGCAACATCGCGGTCCGGGCGTCCGACGCGAGCGCGGTGCAGGTCGAATCCGGCCTGAACCCCGGTGACGTGGTCGTGACCGCCGGAGTGCAGGCGCTGCGACCTGGCCAGAAGGTCCGCCTGATCGAGACCAAATCGTGATCGGCCCGAATCTGTCGGAATGGGCGCTGAAGAAGCGCTCGCTGGTCGTCTTCCTGATGATCCTGGCCGTGGTGGCCGGGGTCATGTCCTTCCTGAAGCTGGGCCGCGGCGAGGATCCGGCCTTCACCGTGCGCACAATGGTCGTCGCGGCCGTCTGGCCCGGCGCCACTGCGGAAGAGACCATGAAGCAGGTGACCGAGCGGCTCGAGCGTACGCTGCAGGAGACCGACTACCTCGACCGCCTGCGCAGCTACACCGTCGCCGGCCAGACCACGATATTCGTCGACCTGAAGCAGTCGACGCCGCCGGCCAAGGTGCCCGACATCTGGTACCAGGTGCGCAAGAACATCGGCGACATGCGCCACACGCTGCCGCAGGGCGTGATCGGCCCCTTCCTCAACGACGACTTCGGCGACACCTTCGGCATCATCTACGCGTTTACCGCTGACGGCTTCAGCTTCCGCGAACTGCGCGACCACGTCGAGGAGGCGCGCTCGCGGCTGCTGCAGGTGCCCGACGTCTCGAAGATTGAGGTGCTGGGCGCGCAGGACGAGCAGATCTACATCGAGTTCTCGATGGAACGGCTGGCTGGCCTGCGGCTGAACCTGAACCAGATCATCGCCACGCTGCAGGCGCAGAACCTGGTGCGGCCGGCTGGCACCATGCAGGGTGAGCAGGAGCGGGTGTTCCTGCGCGTGACCGGGGCCTTCGACAACGAGCGCGACATCGAGGCGGTGAACATCGTCTCGGGCGACCGCATCTTCCGTCTGGGCGACATCGCCAAGGTGCGCCGCGGCTTCACCGACCCGCCGCAGCCGATGTTCCGCGTCAACGGGAAGCCGGCCATCGGCCTGGCCATCGCCATGCGTGACGCCGGCGACATCCTCGCCCTCGGCGACAACCTGCGCAAGCAGATCGCAGAGATCGTCTCCAATCTGCCTGTGGGCATCGAGACGATCCTCGTGGCGGACCAGGCGGTCACCGTCGATCACGCGATCAGCGACTTCATGACCTCGCTGTGGCAGGCGATCGTCATCATCCTGGCGTGCAGCTTCGTCAGCCTTGGCGTGCGCCCGGGCACCGTGGTGGCGCTGGCGATCCCGCTGACCATGGCCATCGTCTTCGCGGTCATGAACGTGGTCCACATCGACCTGCACCGCATTTCGCTGGGCGCGCTGATCATCGCGCTCGGGATGCTGGTCGACGATGCGATGACCACGGTGGACGCCATGCTGCGCCGGCTGGGCGCCGGCGACAGCCCGGACCAGGCCGCGACCTTCGCCTACCGCACGCTGGCCGCGCCGATGCTGATCGGCACGCTGGTCACGATTGCGAGCTTCGTGCCCATCGGCTTCGCCAAGAGCTCGGCCGGCGAGTACACGTTCTCGATCTTCTCGGTGGTCGCCATCTCACTGATCGTCAGCTGGCTGGTGGCGGTGATCTTTGCGCCCTTGATCGGCAAGGTGCTGCTCAAGCCCCCGAAGAAGCAGGAGACCGAGCCCAGGCCCGGCAAGCTGGTGCTGGCCTACACGGCCCTGCTGCAGGGCGCGATCCGCATCAAGTGGGTGACGATCGGCGTCACGCTCGCGGCCTTCGTAGCCGCGGTGTATTTGTCGAGCCACGTGTCCCGGCAGTTCTTCCCCTCCAGCGATCGCCCCGAGTTGACGGTGAATCTGACGCTGCGCCAGAACGTTTCGATCTTCGCAACAGAGCAGGAGGTCAAGCGGCTGGAAGAATTTCTGAAAACCGACCCTGACGTCGATCACTTCAGCAGCTACGTCGGTCGGGGTGCGATCCGCTTCATCCTGACCCTGGACGTGCAGCTGGCCAACCCGTTCTTCGGCCAGTTCGTCGTCGTCGCCAAGAACCTCGAGGCGCGCGAACGGTTGCACGACAAGCTGGAGAAGGTGCTGGCCGAGCAGTTCCCCGAGATCGTCGCGCGCGTCTCGCCGCTCGAGCTGGGCCCGCCGGTGGGCTGGCCGCTGCAGTACCGTGTGTCCGGCCCGGACAAGGACGAGGTGCGGCGGCTTTCGCTGGAGCTGGCTAACGTGGTCGGCACCGACACGCGCACGCGGCACGTGCACTTCGACTGGATGGAGCCGGCGCGCCAGCTGCGCGTCAAGATCAACCAGGACGAGGCGCGGCAGCTGGGCGTGAGTTCAGCCGCGATCGCGGGCGTGCTCAACGCCGCCATCTCCGGCACGCCGGTGACGCAGGTTCGCGACGACATCTACCTCGTCAATGCAGTGGTGCGCGCCACCGATGCCGAGCGCGCGTCGTTTGAGACGCTGGCGTCGCTGCAGGTGCCCACGCCCAGCGGACGCATGGTGCCGCTGAAGCAGTTCGCCACTATCGCCGAGGAGCAGGAGTTCCCGCTGGTGTGGCGCCGCAACCGCGTGCCGACGCTGACGGTGCGCGCCGACGTCAACCGCGGCGTGCTGCCCGACAGCGTGGTCGAGGCGCTGGCGCCGAAGATTGCCGAGTTCAGCGCCAAGCTGCCCAAGCCCTACAAGGTCGAGACCGGCGGCCTGTTCGAGGAAAGCCAGGTCTCGCAGGCTTCGGTGTTCGCGGTGGTGCCGCTGATGATCGTGCTGATGCTGCTGGCGATGATGTTCATGCTGGTCAGCTTCCGCCGCCTGGCGATGGTGGTGGCGATCATGCCGCTGGGGCTGATCGGCGTGGTCTTGACCCTGCTCGTGTTCAACCGGCCGCTGGGCTTCGTGGCCATCCTGGGCATCCTGGCGCTGATCGGCATGATTGCCAAGAACGCGGTGATCCTGATCGTGAGTATCGAGGAGGAGCGAGCCACCGGCCGCGGCGTGCGCGACGCGGTGCTCAACTGCGCCACCAATCGCTTCCGGCCGATGATGCTGGCCGCGATGTCCACCGTGCTCGGCCTGCTGCCGATCGCCCCCACTGTGTTCTGGGGCCCGATGGCCTTCGCCATCATGGGCGGCCTGCTGGTGGCCACGGTGCTGACGCTGGTGGTCCTGCCCACGATGTACATGGCGGTCTTCGGCAAGGAGGACGCGATCCTCGCACCGGCCGCCGCGGAGAAGTCGGCATGACGAGTTCGGCCGCAACCGCGTTGCGGCTGTACGTGGCTGAGCTGCGGCAGCTGTTCGACTCGCTGGACCCGGCGCCTTTTCGGGAGCGCGACCTCGACCCGAACGCAGCCGAGTACATCGTCGACAGTGCCCGCGAGGCGCCTGCCGATGCGTCCTTCGCGCTACTGGTGCAACTCGGACGCGAGAAGGCCAGCGAAACGACCGTGGCGATGCTGGGCAACGCGGTGCACGAGTACTTCGAGCGCCGGGCCGCCGGCAAGCGTCGCGAACTGAGCCGGCTGTTCCGCACTGGTCGGGTGAGTTTGGTCATCGGCGTGGCCTTCCTGGCCGGCGCGATCGCGCTCGCGAACTGGCTCGGCGGACTGATCGATCACGAGGGCTACGCCTGGCTGGTGAGCGAGAGCCTGATCATCGGCGGCTGGGTCGCGCTGTGGCGGCCGATGGAGATCTTTCTCTATGACTGGTGGCCGATCCGCGCCGACGCCCGTTTGTTCGATCGGCTGGCAGCGATGCCGGTGAGCCTGAGCGGGGCCGACGCCGCCGCGGGGAGCGCGGGATGAGCGCGGGTGGCGGCCGGGTGCTGGCGCTGCGCACGCTGCTGTACTTCGGTGTCTGGTTCGTCGTCGACGGCAGCATCAAGCCCGGCAACCTGGTGGTGGGCGTGCTGGCCAGTGTCGCGGCGGCCTGGGTCAGCGTGAAGCTGCTGCCACCCAGCCGGGGCCGCGTGCGCCTGGGCGGGCTGCTCATGTTGCTGCCGCGCTTCCTGTGGCAGTCGCTGGTGGCGGGTTTCGATGTCGCACGCCGCGCCTTCGCGCCGCGACTGGATCTGCAGCCTGGTTTCGTCGAGTACCGCACGCAGCTGTCGCCCGGCTCGGCGCGCAATGCCTTCGAGCTCATTTCCAGCCTGATGCCGGGCACCGTGCCCAGCGACGAAGGGCCGCGGCACATCGAGTATCACTGCCTCGACACGCGCCAGCCGGTGGCCGAGCAGCTGGCGGCCGAAGAGGGCGCCTATACGCCGGCGCTGCAGGGGGAGCGGCGCGATGGCTGACTTCCTGCAGTCGGCCGGCGCCTTCGTCGTGCTGATGGTCGCGCTCGGGCTGGTGCGCGTGGCGCGCGGCCCGGGGCGGGCCGACCGCATGATGGCCGCGCAACTGCTGGGCTCCGGCGCCGTCGGCGCACTGCTGTTGTTCGGCGCGGCCTCCGGCGAGAGCGCGGTGTTCGATGTCGCGCTGACACTGGCGCTCCTAAGCGCCTTCGCCTCAATCGCCTTCGTCAAGTTCGCGATGCGCCAGGACCAGCCGGCCAGTGACGAGGAGGACGCAGGGTGAGGCTCCTGCTCGACGCCTTCAGCATCGTCGCCATCGTCGCCGGTGCCTTCTTCTACCTGGCCGGCACGGTGGGGCTGCTGCGCTTCCCCGACGCCTACACCCGGCTGCATGCGCTGACCAAGGCAGACAACCTGGGCCTGGTGCTGGTCGTCATCGGTCTGTTGCCGCAGGTGGCGAGCGTGCTGATGGGGCTGAAGCTGGTGCTGGTGTGGCTGCTGGTGATGCTGTCCAGCGCCGCGGTGTCGCAGCTGATCGCCCGCTCGGCGCGGCGCAAGGAAACACGGCCATGACGACCGCCGCCAGCGGGGCCGTCGTGTTGCTGCTGCTGTGGCTGGCGCTGTGGACCGTGGTCGCGCGCGATGCCTTCCTGGCCGTGGCCGGCTTCGTGGTCTATGGGCTGCTGTTGGCGCTGGTATGGGTGCGCCTGGCCGGCATCGACGTGGCGCTGACCGAAGCGGCCATCGGCGGCGGCCTGACCGGCGCGCTGCTGCTGGGCGCGGTGGGCCGGCTGCGCGGCACGGAAAGCCTCACCGCTGCCGAAGGCGCCGGGGCTGGCACTCGCGCCGTCGCCGCGCTGCTGGCCCTGGGCGTCACGGCCGCGCTGGTGCTCGGCGTGCTGATGCTGCCCGAGCCGGTGCCCACGCTCGCGCCGCTGGTGGTGCCCAACCTGCCCGCCACCGGCGTGGCCAACCCGATCACCGGCGTGCTGCTGGCCTTCCGCGCGCTGGACACGCTGCTGGAGGCGATCGTGCTGGTCATCGCGCTGATCGGGGTGTGGTCCTTCGCGCCCGACCGCGCCTGGGGCGGCCGCCCGGGGCCGCGCTACCAGGCCGACCCCGACGGCATCCTGGCCTACCTGGCGCGGCTGCTGCCGCCGCTGGGCGTCGTCATCGGCATCTATCTGTTCTGGGCCGGCGCCGATCATCCGGGCGGCAAGTTCCAGGCCGCCACCATCCTGGCGGCGATGTGGATGCTGGTGCAGATGGCCGGGTTGGCCGACTCGCCACGCATTGATCACCGCGGCCTGCGTGCCGGCATCGTCATCGGGCCGCTGGCCTTCATCGCCGTTGGCGTGCTGGGCCTCGCGACGGCCGGGGCCTTTCTGGCCTACCCCGACGGCTGGGCCAAGCCGCTGATCGTGGTCATCGAAGTGGCGCTGCTGCCGACGCTGACGCTGGTGCTGGCGTTGCTGATGAACGGACCACCGAGTCGCGGAGGAGTGCGGTGAGCGCGCATGGCCGCTCCAAAGCGCTCACACCGGAGCGCGGCAGCGCGGAGACTTCCTCATGAGCGTCGAGACCCTGTTCGCCTTGACCGCCTGCGCACTGGTCGGCGTCGGCCTGTACGGGCTGATCGCGCAGCCGCACCCGCTGCGCAAGCTCATCGCCTTCAACATCATGGGCTCGGGCGTGTTCGTGCTCTTCGGCGCACTGGCCAAGCGCGGCGCGGCGGCCGGGCTGGCGGCCGACCCGGTGCCGCAGGCGCTGCTGATCACTGCCATCGTTGTCGCCTTTGCTGCCACCGCAGTGACGGTGGCGCTGCTGCTGCGGCTGATCGACACCACCGGTTCGGCCTCGCTGGCCGAGCCGACACCGGAAGACTGACCGAGCATGTCGGCCAACGTCATGTGGACCACGACCGACGGCGGCGCGCTGCTGGCCGCCGCCGTGCTGCTGCCCTTCGTCGGCATGCTGCTCGGCCTGCTGCTGGGCGGGCGCTGGCTGCAGCGCGTGGCCTTCATGCTGATGCCGCTGGGCCTGGCGCTGGCGGTGGCCATCGCCATGGCCTGGTCCGATACGGAAGGCCCACTGGTCTACCTGCTCGGTGGCTGGTCGCCGCCGCTGGGCATCGCGCTGCGCGCCGACGGTGCGTCGGTGGCCATGATGCTGGCCGTGGCGCTGGTGGTGTGCGGCATCGGGCTGTTCGCGCGCGCCGACTTCGGCCTGGCCCCGGGCGAGCCCGAGTCGCGCAGCGCCTTCACCTACTGGCTGCTGCTGCTGGCGGTGTGGGGCGCGCTGAACCTGGTGTTCGTCAGCGGCGACCTGTTCACGCTGTACGTGGCGCTGGAACTGCTGACCTTTGCCGGCGTGCCGTTGGTCTGCCTGGCCGGCAGCGGCGAGACACTGCGCGCCGCGCTGCGCTACATGCTGTTCGCGCTGTGCGGCTCGGTGCTGTATCTGCTCGGCGCGGTGCTGCTGTATGGCGGCTACGGCACGCTGGACATGCCGCTGCTGGCCAAGGCGCTGCAGCCCGAGCCGATCGCCATGGCCGCACTGGCGCTGATGACCGCCGGGCTGCTGGCCAAGACGGCGCTGTTCCCGCTGCACATCTGGCTGCCGCCGGCGCACGGCGGCGCGCCAGCCGCGGCCAGCGCGGTGCTGTCGGCACTGGTCATCAAGGGCTCGTGGTTCCTGGTGCTGCGGCTGTGGCTGGACGTGATGCCGGGTGTGGCCAGCGCGCAGGCCGCGCAGCTGCTGGCCGGGCTGGGTGCGGCGGCCATCGTCGTCGGCAGCGTCGTGGCGCTGCGCCAGCAGCGGCTGAAGCTGCTGGTGGCCTATTCCACCGTGGCACAGATCGGCTACCTGTTCCTGCTGTTTCCGCTGGCCTTCGATGCCGCGGGCGACATGGCGCTGCGCGACGTGGCGGCCACGGCCGGCGTGTTGCAGGCCATCGCGCATGCCACCGCCAAGGCCGGCATGTTCATGGCCGCCGGCCTGGTGTACGCGCACCTGGGCCACGACCGCATCGACGAGCTGGCCGGCGCGGCACGCGCGCTGCCGGTGGCGGTGGCCGCCTTCCTGATCGGCGGCGTGGCTTTGATGGGTGTGCTGCCCAGTGGCGCGTATCTGGCGAAGAAACTGCTACTGGCCTCGGCCGACGATTCCGGCCAGTGGTGGTGGAGCTGGGTGTTGCAGGGCGGGGCCGCCTTCACCGCCGGCTACGTGGTGCTGATCGCGCTGCGCGTGTTCGCCCGGCCCGCCACGCCGTTGGCCGATCTGCAGCCGGTGTCGCTGCTGTCGCAGTGGGCTGCGCTGGGGTTGGCCGTCGCGTCCTTGCTGCTGTCGTTGGCGGCGGTGGTGGGGCCCTTGCCCGCCGAACTGCTGTCCAAGGCCTTTTCGTTGGAGGAGTTGGGCACGATGCTGCTGCTGTTCGGCGCCGGTGCGCTGCTAGCGGCGGCACTGGCCCGTCGCCCCTTGCTCGGCGGCGGCGGCGCGGTGCGCCCGGGCTTCGCCGGACTGGGCACAGTCTTCGAGGCCGGCGACCGGCTGGTGCGCCAATGGGCGTCGGCGATGCTGGCGCTGCTGCTGGTAGCCGGCGCCTGCGGCTGGCTGCTGGCGCGGACCTGAGCACCATGTCATGCGTGGCCATTCATGACCGACGCCAAGCTGTCCCGCGGCGCGCTCGTGCTTCTGGCCTCGCTGTTGTATGCACCGGGCACCCTGCTCTTCTTCGCGCGGCGCGAACCGGGCCAACGCGTCTTCGACAAGGGCGAGGTGCTGCTGTTCACCGTGTTCTGCATCGCGGCGCTGGCCGCGCTGGCGGCGCTGTGGACCGGTGCGCTCACGCTCTAGCGAAGCAGTCCATGAATCCGTCCGCCCTATTCGACTTAGGAACTGTGGCCCGGCCCGCCATCACGGCCGCCAGGTTGCAACACGTCGCAACGCTCTGCCGCAAGGACATTCTATGAAGACGCCCCTGATCGTCACGCTGATCGCCGCCGCACTGGCCGGCTGCACGCTGGGACCGAACTACGTGCGCCCGACAGTCGACACGCCGCCGGCCTGGCGCATCGACTACCCCAAAGCTGCGGAGGTCGCCAACCAGAAGTGGTGGCAGCAGTTCAACGATCCGGTGCTGGACGAGCTGGTGGACACGGCGCTGCGCAACAACCGCGACCTGGTGATCGCCGCCGCGCGTGTCGATCAGTTCATCGGCGCACTGACCGCCACTGGCTCTCAGCTGTATCCGCAGATCGGCTACAGCGGTGATGCCACGCGCGCGCGTGCCAGCGCCATCGGCCAGCCGCCGCTGCCCCCCGGCGCCAACCCGTACTTTTCGCTGTACTCGGTATCGCTCGGCGCAGCGTGGCAGGCGGACCTCTTCGGCCGGGTGCGCCGCCAGACCGAGGCGGCGCAGGCACAGGTCTATGCCAGCGAGCAGGGCCAGCGCGGCGTCGTCCTGACCGTGGTGGCCGGCGTGGCAACCAGCTATATCGTGCTGCGCTCGCTCGACCGTCAGCTCGAGATCGCGCAGGCCACCACGCGCAACTTTGAACGCACGCTGCGCATCTTCGAGCGGCGCTTCAACGCCGGGCTGGTGGCGAACACGGAGCTCACGCAGGTGCGCTCGCAGCTGCAGCAGGCACGTGCCGCGATTCCCGCCTTCGAGCAGGCCATTGCCGCGCAGGAAAATTTGATCTCGATCCTGCTGGGACAAAACCCCGGTCCGATTGCGCGCGGCAAGACGATCGACCAACTGGCCGCGCCCGAGATTCCCGGCGATCTGCCGGCAACGCTGCTACAACGGCGTCCCGACATCCTGCAGGCCGAGCAGAACCTGGTCGCGGCCAATGCCAGCATCGGCGCGGCACGCGCGCTGTACTACCCCGATATTTCGCTGAACGCCGCGCTCGCCAGCACCAGCACGGTCTTTAGCAGCCTCTTCAGTGGGCCGGCGGCAGCGGGCCTGATCGGAGCAAGTATCGCGGGCCCGGTGTTTACCTTTGGCGGAATCGAAGGCCAGGTCTTCTCGGCCGAGGCCGGCCAGCGCCAGGCGCTGGCGTTCTACCAGCGCACGGTCCTCAATGCCTTCCGCGAGACCAACGACGCCCTGACCGGCTCACAGAAGAAACTGGACGAGGTCAACATGCAACGCGAGCGCGTCGTCGCGCTGCGCGAGTTCGCACGGCTGGCGAACCGTCGGTTCGACCAGGGCGTGTCGGGCTACCTCGAGGTACTGGTCGCCGAAAACGAACTCTTTGCCGCCGAGCTCGCCGCGGTCGGCCTGCAGGCGAGCCGTTATGCCCAACTCGTCAATGTCTATCAGGCAATGGGCGGCGGCTGGGTCGAGATCGCCAACGAAAGTGCGCCGCAGCCTCTGGGCAACGTCACGGCCCGGTCCAATCCCTGAAACCCTCTCCGCCTGCATCCTGCCGGGCCTGGGCCTGGCAGGCCGTTTCTTCTCGATCGCCGCGCGCCACAGCGGTCTCGGGCTGCGGTCTTCATGCGCTCGTCCACACCCTTCTCTTCAGGCAGCGCACTCAGGAAAGCGGCATCCGCGCGTTGACTGCGGCTGGATGCGTGGATCGGACCCATGTGACCCAGGCTGTCCAGCCTGGCGTGCTGCGCCAGAGGAAACGCCTGCCGCAGCAGCGCCCCCAACTGGATCAAGCGATCCAGTCGCGAGTTGATTCTCATTCGCGCACGAAGTCCAGCAGATGCAGGGACACACCGACAAAGTGCAGGAGCGTCAGCGCCGCCGCAATGCGCGCCGCGACGATGTGCGCTTCGCGCCAAGCTGGCGCCGTGGCCGAACCCTGCACCAGGAACCACGCGGCACCGGTGACCGCGGCGAGCAGCACGGCGAGCAGCAGCAGGCCCTCGATTGCCGCGAAGAGCCCACCGCCTTCACTCATCGGCCGCTCACCGCGGAACACGCCTGCAACGTCGCGTCCGATGGCGGCGCAGTCGCCCGCGAGCCATGGAAAGTAGAGCCGCCAGCGTCCACCGTACGTGCAGGCCAAGGCGTAAACCAGCGTCATCGCGAGCACCACAAAGCCGCCAACCGCATGGCTGAGATTGATCAATCCCGGCGGGTCGGGCATGCGCTGATACATGCCGATCCACGGGCTGCTGACGATCAGCCAGACGACAAGCAGCGCGATTGCCAGATGCAGCGGATTCGACAACCGCTCGAGTAACGCGCGCATGGCGGTCGCCGACCTCAGGCGTTTCGACCGGCGGTCAGTTGCGCCACCTGCCCGGCAAACCGCTCAACCTCCTCCCAGTTGGTGAACTGGACCCTGGTCGCAAAGTCGGTCGGCCCCTTGTTGATCCACATGACGAATCGCATCATGTGCTTGTCGACCGGTCCATAGCGCGAGTAGTCGAGTTCGCCGGCGAACACACCCAGCAGCTGCGGCTTCCACGGCGATTGCGCGACCAGGCGCTTCAGGTATGGATTGGTCTGCGGCGTGTTCTTCAGCGGCTTGCGCGCGACCAGGTTCACCGAGAACAGCGCGCTCGGCTTCGATTCAAGCAGTGCCCGGTGGGCGCGGATGAACTCGAGGACCGCCGGGTTGTGCTTGCCGTGGCGGATGCTGGCACCGATGACGATCGCGTCGTAGGACTTCGGGTCGACGGTATGGCCCACGAGCGGCACGACTTCGGCGCTTTCGCCGCGCTTGGCGAGGCTCGCCTGAATGGTCTCGCAGATCTTCTTCGAGAGACCGTAATTGGTGGAGTAAAGCAGCAGGGTCTTGGCCACGGAAGTTCTTCTCGGAAGGAAGGCGCGGGCAAGCCTAGCAACCGGCCTCGCGCGCATTGCTGACCCATGTCATTGGCCAGCCGGCGTAGCGCCGTCCAAGCAAGCCGTTCTTGTGCTTCCGCACAGGCTTCTTTTTTGCATTAGAGGGCCTGCTCCGGTCGACCGCAAGCGCCACTCCTGCGGCCGACGACACCTCGTGCCACTGCTACGCTGCGTTGATGAAGAGCCCATTCACCGAACTAGGCCTGTCGAAGGAACTCGCACAGGTCCTCACCGGTCTTGGCTACGAGGAGCCGACCCCGATCCAGAGCCAGGCGATTCCGCCGCTGCTCGAGGGACGCGATCTGCTCGGCCAGGCTGCCACTGGCACCGGCAAGACGGGTGCGTTTGCGTTGCCACTGCTGCAACGGGTGTTGGCGGCACACCGCAAGACTGCGCATCCGGCAGCGCTGGTGCTGGTGCCGACGCGCGAGCTGGCAATCCAGGTCGCAGAGGCCCTGCACAGCTACGGCGCCAAGCTCGGCGCGGTGGTGCTGCCGATCTACGGCGGGGCGGAGTTCGGCCGACAGGCCCAGGCGCTCAAGCGCGGCGTTCATGTGGTCGTCGCGACGCCGGGACGCGCGCTCGACCACCTCCGACGCGGCACGCTGAACATGGGCGGGCTGTCCTCCGTGGTACTGGACGAAGCCGACGAGATGCTTGACATGGGCTTTGCCGAGGACATCGAGCTGATTCTCGATGCCGCGCCGGCGGAACGACAGACCGCACTGTTCTCCGCCACGCTGCCACCGCGTATCGCCGCGATTGCCGACAAGCACCTGCGTGACCCGGTACGCGTGCTGATCGCGCGCGAGAAAGCGGTCAAGGGCACGGCGCCGCGCGTGCGCCAGACAGCGTACATCGTGCAACGCGCGCACAAGGTGGCCGCTCTCGGCCGCGTGCTGGACCTGGAGTCGCCGGTGCTCGCCCTCGTCTTTGCACGCACACGCACCGAGGTCGACGAGCTGGCCGAAAAGTTGCGCGGCCGCGGCTACCAGGTCGAGGCGCTGCACGGCGGGCTGTCACAGGATCAGCGCGACCGCGTGATGAAGCGCGTGCGTGCGAGCAAGGTCGACCTGCTGGTCGCCACCGACGTGGCCGCGCGCGGCCTCGACGTGGAGCACCTGTCGCACGTGGTCAACTTCAATGTGCCGGCTTCGCCCGAGTCGTACGTGCATCGGATCGGCCGCACCGGACGCGCCGGCCGCGAAGGCGTGGCGATCACGCTGGCCGAACCGCGCGAGCATCGGCTGCTGCGCAATATCGAGCAGCTCACCAAGCAGAAGATCGACGTCGCCACGGTGCCAACCCCGATGGATGTGCGCGCGCGTCGGCTCGACATGACGCGCGGCGCCTTGCGCGCGGCACTGGAGGAAGGCGAACTCGACAGTTACCGCGTGGTCACCGATGCACTCGCCAGCGAGTTCGATCCGCTCGATGTCGCCGCCGCTGCTGTGAAGCTCGCACACCAGACGCTGCAGGCCGACGCCGCCCACGACGAGGAACACATTCCGGCGGTCGACCTCGCGCGCCCACGCGAAGCGTGGGCCAAGCCCGGGCGCAAGGAGTACCCGGGGCGTGCCCCGCAGGAAAGCAGCGCCCGGCGACGTCTCGCGGAGCGCGGCGGCTACAGCGAGGCGCCCGCGAAGCACGTTGCCCGCGATGACGGGCGACCCCACCGACCCGCAGGTGGCATGCACACCGCAGCCGGCAGCAAACGCAAGTCACCAGGCGCGAAGACGATGGTGCGCGTATTCGTAGGTGCCGGGCGCGCTGTCGGACTCCGTCCGGCCGATCTGGTCGGGGCCATCGCCAACGAGACGGGCGTCAGTGCTCGTGAGATCGGCGCCATCGAGATCGAGGACCGGTTTTCCCTGGTGGAAGTCTCTGACCACATTGCCGAAGATGCGATCCGCGCGCTGCGCGCGACCTCGCTGCGCGGTCAGCGAGTGACGGTCCGAAAAGATCAACCGAAGCGGTCAACAAAATAGGTTGATCGTCCGATACCGCAGCCTTGCGCGTGGTCGGCGACACCGGGTGACCGCTTGTCAGCAAGTCCCTGGAGCCCGGACTTGACGCTGGCGTCGTCCTTCAACCCAACGTTCGTCACGAACAACGGGGGAACCGTCGGCAGCGCCTTCCTTGCCCTGCTCACTGGCATGCTCGACGGCCGTTCGTACCTGAACATTCACTCCACCGAATTTCCGGGCGGCGAGATCCGCGGCACGCTGAGACTGGTGCCGGAGCCCGGGTCGCTTGCGCTGCTCGGACTCGCAATGGTCGGCGTGTTTGCGTTCCGCCCCCGTTACCCTGCGCCATGAGCAGCGAGCAGACGAATTGAAGTCCGCCGCTGAGGCGGGCTTCCTTTGTTCCAGGCGGTCACTGCACGATCGAGACCAGCACGTCGCAGTGTGCGTTCTCGATCAGCGAGCCGGACGTCGCGCCGCGCCACCAGCGCGCCGCCCATCCTTCGAGATGCTTGTGGCCGACGACGATGAGGTCGGCGTCGATCTTGCGCGCATAACTCGTGATCTCGTGCACCGAGTCGCCGACCAGCAGTTCGCCCTCGACGACGTGGCCGGCCTGCGTCAGGCGCTGCACGCCGTCCGCGAGAATTCCGTTGTACTGCTTACGCTCGATCTCATCCCGCCCGGCGTCGTAAACCCCGCCGTCAACCGCGATAAATGCCGCCGGATTGGGCATCACGGCGACAAGAAAGAGTTTCGCGTTGCTCCACTGCGCAATGTCGTGACACTGCAGCAGCGCTTTCTGCCCCGACTCGGATCCGTCGTAGGCAAGCAGGATGCGTTGGTACATGGTCGTCTCCGGCACGGCGCATGGCAGGCAGCGAACTCAACATAATCTGCCCGGCGGGCGATGTAAAGCCGCTGACGACTTCGGTGGGCGGCCGCAACCGCGTCTTCGGTCTGCGCTGAGTGGCGGCTTGTAGCACCGGGGACCGATCAGAGGGGCGTCGCGCAGCCTTCGTAAGTCGTGCTGCCGTAGCGCACCGTGGCCTTGGCCCCGTACGCAGTTTCGGAACGGCCATCCGAGCACATCTCCGCGCTGAGTTCGACACGCACCGTGCCACCGTCCATGGGCGACCAGGCATCGATGACATGTGTTGCCGCAGGCTTGGCTGGCCGCGCAAAGCGCGCCGTTGGAAAACGAACCGGCTTCTCCCCCGGCCGCTCGAAGCGGGCTTCACCCGGAGTGACTACCAGCTGCCAGGTCGGGTCCTGACCCTCCGCCCAGAACAGGGTTCGCGGGGGCAGGCTGTCCAGCGCGGCAGCACAGGATTCCAGCGTCCCGACGGCGCGCACGAATTGGGTGGCCTTGACTCCCTTGCCTGCCGGGTTCCCGCGGAACTCAACATAGATCGGCCGCCCCGCCCCGAGCATGATCTCGCGGACCGCTTCAATGCCCGCACTCATTGCCGAGTCCGGCGTCGCGTCTTCGATCTTGGTGACATTGCGCACCGGGTCCTTGCCCTGGCACGCGTTGAACAGGATCACGCCGAGCGGGCCGGGTGAGGCAAAGCCGCGAAAGTCGGCGGCCTGCACGCCCGCCGACAAGGAAAGACCCAGGGCAAGCGCGGCTGTCACCATGCCGCCAGCCTGGCCGCGCGGGTGTCTCTCGCGTTGCGGACCGGATGAATAGGGGAAAGGACGCATCTGACGGGCCCGAAATAAAAGCGGGCGCATCGTAGCGCCCGCGGTTGGCCGGCGCGACGAGCGCGCCGGAGGGGGATGCTTACATATTCGGATAGCCGGTGTTGATGCTCGGGTTGAAGAAGTCGAACTTCTCGTCGGCCGGGATCCTCAGCTGGAAGCGCGGGTCAGTCGTATTGAAGCCGAGGTAGTCGCGCACTGCCTGGTGCAAATGCCGCGGCGTGATGACCTTGCCATTCACCGGATCGACCGCTCCGGTGGTGGGATTGATGCGCAGCGCCTGATGGCGCGGGCCGCTGGCGCCAAACACGCGGTTGCCCCAGGTCGGGTTGGCTTCCATGAAGACCTGCGTGCCAATCGGATAGTGGTCCTTGCCGTTGCCCGTGTTCAGCGGCGTACGGCCGAACTCCGAATAGACGCGCATGAAGAGGCGGCTCTCGATACCCAGCTGCGTGGCCTTGTCCCACACGTACTGCATCAGCGTGGTCAGCCGCGGCAGGCTGTTGGCGTAGCTGTTGGCGAGCTGCCCGTGTCCGTCGAATCCACCACTTTGCAGGCTGATTGCCGACGTCAGACCGGCCTGGGCCGCGACCAGACCGACGTGCGCGGCGTTGTCAAAGGTTGCCGGGAGGAACTGGTTGACCCGCGCCAGAAGTGCCCGCGAATCCGACGCCCCCGTGAACTGCTGGTTGACCAGTTGTGCACGTGGCGTCAGCGTACCCGCCGCCTGCTGGGCTTTCAGCCGCTCGGCGCGCGTCGCCAGGACCTTCTGATAATCCGACGCCTTCATGAAGTCGTTCGTCGCCGACGCCGCGTTCGGGGAGATCAGCTGACGGAACGTGTTGCCGTCGGGCATGGCTGCGGCAGGGACCAGACCGGCGCTCATGTTGTAGGCGCCTGAGTTGAGCCACGGGAACGGCACACCCGGAGTCTTCGCGAAGGAGTACAGCTCGGGCATCGTCGCGTACGCCATCGCCAGCATGCCAGTGGCGTGCGCCCGCGTGCCGTCGCCGTGGCTGTTGGTCTCGCTGTTGACACCGTTGATGACCAGCATCCGGCGGAAGTTGGCCGTGGCGAACGCAACGTTGGCTCCCATCGGCGCCGCGCGGATGTTGCCCGCCACGCCGGCCGGCGTACCAGCGCCGGCATAGTTGTTCATCGTCGGGTCCGTCTCGCGGGGGTCGAACCACGAGCTGGCATCCAGACCGCCACCCGCATGGATATCCACCAGGATCTTGCCCGAGTACACGGGCGCCTGTGCGTTGGCGATCGGCACCAGGCCCCAGTACGGAACCACGAAGCCCGCGATCTTCAAGAAGTCTCTACGGTCGATCATTTGAATACTCCTTCTCTTCCTGACGATGCGCAGCTTTAGTTGAACAGGAACTCTTGGTTGCCAATCATGTAGCCGACGACCGCCGCCCACGACCGGCCCGTGTAATTCGGGTCGTTGGTGTTGTTGTAGGCACAGTTAGTCGGACGCGTCGGCGCCGTGGCACGGTCGGCCCAGACCGCCTTGAACAGGCCCAGCGTGCGCTGGACTTCAGCGTCGGTCACGGCGAGGTCTTCCTTCAGCAGCGACTTGTGCAGGTTCTTGATCGTCGCCGCGATCGCCGCTTCGCCCGCCGGCGTGGCCGGCGTGTCGGTCAGCGTGACACCGGCGAACAGCAGGCGGTTGGTCGTGGCCTTGTTGAAGTCCGTCATCACGATGTTGCACGACAGCTCGGCCATGAACCGGTCGGCGATCATCGTCTGCACCATTGTGTACTCGTTGGCGCGCGTCGGACGATTCAGGCCACCGTCGAAGTTGCCGTAGTTCAGCGCCTGGCCGGCGTACGGGTTGTTGAACTGGACCCAGCTCACGCCCGTCAGACTCAGCAGCTTGCGCTGCAGGGCGGCCGGGTTCAGCAGCGCTTGGCTGCCGACATCGGCGATTTCCGCCCTGCGGGTCGCGCTCAGACCCGCGGCCTTGTCGGCGGTGAACCACCGGCTCGTCACCATGTCGACCAGCAGGTCCTTGAAGTTGAAGGCGCCGTTGCCTCGGTTGGTCGCAAAGCGCGTGGCAATTTCCTTGAACTCGTCGAGCTGCGCGTTGTAGGCGGCGAGCTGCGCGGCGTAGTTCGGGTTGGTCTGGTCAAGCGGCGCCACGAGCGGCTCGCGGTTGAACACCATCCGGAACGCGGTGTGGACTGCGCCGATCGCGAAGCGCGGATCAGCCGCCACCTGCATGCCCAGCCACTGCAGCGCGGCCGGGCTGCCCGTCACGCCGCCCGGCATCGGAACGCCGTTGTAACCCGGTGCGTGCTGGTCACGGAACCAGTTGTCCCCGGCCACGTAGTAGGCCTTGCCGTCCTTGTCCTTCGGGTAGTTATTCGACCGATAGACGTTCGGCAGCGCGATGTCTTTGCCACCGACGTTGAACGGCAGGTAGCGGTTGGCTTCGTTCCAGTTCTGGAAGCCGGCCGCCATCGGATCCATCACCGAATGGCACACCGAGCAGTTCGGGTTCTCGACCGTCGGCATCTTGAAGGTGGTGCCACCGTCATCGATCGGGCGTGCAGCCAGCGCCGCGATATCGGTCGCGAGGAACTGCTTGGCCAGGATATAGGTGCGATGGCGGTTGCGGTTCGTCGGCGTCGTCGGGAAGCGCTGCAGCCAGGCATGCGAGGAGATCACGCCGGCGTGCTCGCGGTCACCCGGCAGACGTCCGTTCGGCAACGTCGCCGGAAGGAACTCGGTGTCGCTGGCCGGGGCGTTGGTCGGATCGGTGAACGTACCCGTGACCTTGGCGGCGAGGTACTGGGCCTGCAAGCCGTTCACGACCGTGTACTTGCCGGAGACCATGTCGGTCCATGGCTTGTCATTCTTGACGATGTACTTCATCAGCTCGACCGGCTCGCGCTGCATGGCCAGTTGGAAGCGATTGCGCACGCCGCCCGCGAGGTTCGTGTTGTTGATGACGTCCGCCGCGGTGGGCAGGTCGGTGGCGTTCAGGCCCATGTTGTTGCCGAACACCGTCACGCCGCGCGACAGGAACATCGCTTCGCCGGCTTCGTCCAGGAACCGGTCGAATGCCGGGCCTGTCATGAAGCTGCGGATCGTTTCACGCAGCACCGGAGCACCGCCGTTCATCACCGACGTGGCTTCTGCCGAGGTTGGGTTACGACCGGCAAACAGGATGGCCGCCTTCGCCAGCTTGGTCTGGTCGTCGTTGAACGTGACGTCCTTCCAGAACTGCCCCTGAGCCTGCGCCATGCCGCTGGTGCAGGGCTGCTTCATCACAGGCACGAGTTCCGACAACGCCTTGTACTGATCAGACTGGGCATTGCCGAACGGCGCCCCGCCGGAGTGGTTCAGGCCACCGATGACCTTGGCCAGCAGCGTGTCGCTGGACGTCTTCGCATAGTTGCGGAGCACGTTGTACTGCTGCAGTTCGGTGCCACCCGCCACGAACACCAGGTTCGTACCGAAGGCCACCTTGCTCGGCAGGTGGCAGTTCGTGCAGGTCGAGCTCATCGCCGGCCACACGGTGCTGCTGAACGCTGCAGGGACCTGGGCGCAGGTGCCGCCCTCATTGACACTCACCATCACCGAGGCGCGGTTGAAGTTGCCGGCGGCGTCCTTGACCGTCAGGGTCACGCTGTACTGGCCGGGCTCGACGAAGGTGTGCTCGACCGACTGGCCGGACTTCACTGCACTGTTGTCCTTCATGTCCCATTCGAACGAAGCGATGCTGCCCTTCGGCTCCATCGCCATGAACGTAACGGCGAGCGGGGCCGGACCGTTCGGGTCGGACATCGCGGTCGGCGTGGCCGAGATATTGGGGTTCAGGCCGGGCTGCGGCGTCTGCGTGCCGCTAGCGGAAGGCGTTGAGCCGCCTCCGCACGCTGCAAGCGTAAGTGCTGCCACTACAAGCAGGGAACCGCACAAGGCCTTGCCCACTCTCGCCTTGATCCCTGAATTCACGTCGATGTCCATGTTCATCTCCCAGTGCCAACCGCTGACGGGTAGCGCACTGTGCCGTCGGCGCCCTCCTGAAAAAATCGGGGAGACGGATGAGGCACCCGTACCCTGATGCATCCCGGACCAGCGGTGTGACCGGTTTTCCCTCTGAAAACACCGCTTTTTTCGGCTGCGCCTCGAGCTTCTTGAGATCAGCTTTTCATACGTTCGGATGATGGCTTTGAAGCCGTTTCGGCAACGCAGCAGCCTGCACGCGCCTCTGGAACAACCCTGTCCTGCCGCCAAACCGTCGGCAAAGGCGACTTACAGGCGCTTGAAACGGGGTGTCCGGTGCTAGTGTTTCGCGCCATGGGTGCAGCGATGCCTTCGACCGCAGCAAATCTCCCCGCAACGATGCGGCGCTTCTGCGTTGCACACGAAAACGCGTTCGCCATTCCGGCCGAGGCGTTGACCGAGCACGGCCTCGATCCAGCCACCGCATCGCTGTTATTGGACGCGGGACGACTGAACCTCGATCAGCTGCGCTGCCTGGAGCGCGGTTTCTCGCTTTACTGGCAGCGCTGCAAGGACCTCTACTCGCGGTCTCCCCGATCGTGGTTTCCGCAGCGCCAGACCAATCTTCTTGTCGTCAGCGACCCGCGCGGGGTTCTGCAGTACCTGGAGCCATTCGGCGGCACCTCATCAACGCTGTACACGACGGACCTCGACACCCATCCGGAGTACGTGGCCGCGTTGCTGGTGCATATGGAGCGACTGTCTCTGCTGAAGCTGATTCCGGCTACGGTCGCGTTCAACCTCAGCTACTGGTTCGATCTGGACGCAACAAGCCGGGAGGCCTTCACGCAGGCAGCACGTAATGCGAAGCGGCCGGATGCGGCGGCCTTTGTCGCGCTGTCCGACGCCTTTGCCTGGATCGACGACCTGCTGCACGACCCGCTGCGGCCTCCGGAGCGGGAGGCGACCGAACCATTTTTCAGTATCGAGGGCGCGGACCTATATGTACCGAAGCGCCTCCGCGAAGAACTGATGGGCTTGGGCAAGGCGGCAGAGGATGCCGTGCGTGCGGCCATGCCCGCGGCACCCAGTGGCGTCCGCGACGCGTCGAAGTCCGCGCGTGCACTCGACGAACTGTGCGATTGGCTGCTGCAGACACGCGCTCATGTGATTGTGCATGGACCCAACGGCGGAACGTTGTGGACGCCGCAGCACGACGACCCGATCAGGGTGCGGGGCGTGCTGGCCGACTCCGACGAAGCGGCGATCGCGAGCATCCACGCCGACTTGCGCATCATCGACGAACGCTCCCGCGAGTTTCTCGGCCGCGTGGACGTCGAATCGCTGCCGACGCAATGCGCCGTGCTGGAAACCGGTGGCGGCACCTACATCGACGCGGCCCGCCGGGTGGTCGTCCACGAACTGCAGCAGCCGGCTTTCAATGCGTGTGCCGTCCCGGCGCCGCCCTATCACCGCCTGCTGCTGGGCGCGCGCGTGATGCACGAGTGGGGGCACATTGCGCACACCGCAAAGATTCTCCATCTGCCCGATGACCGGCGGCCGGAGTACAAGGAGGCGCGCGTCGAACTGGGCGAGTGCTTCAAGCGCGTGATCGACGCGGTGCCCGCCGGGCTCAGGAACACCATCGCCGAAGAAATGCAGACCATCGAACCCCGCCCCGACGAGCAGGGGAAGGCACTAGCGCGCAAGACCCTGGCGCGCGTGGGCGACTACCTCGCCAACATGATGGCCGTGCGCCTGATACCCGGCGAGGAAATGCAGGCTTACGTGCGTACCAATGTGCGGCACCACCTGGACGAGCGACTTGGACTGGTCAGTGAACTCGCCCGCTACGCCTACGAGATCCATTATCTCGACCTCGTGGGCCTGCCGCGCAGCTACTTCTACCGCACGAGCCGCTTTCCCGACCACTTCATCCGCACCGGCATCGTCCGCGCAGAGGACGCCGAGGCGCTCTTCGATGCCGCGGGACGCGTGCTTGCCTGCTACGCGATCGATGAGACGCGGCTGAAGCTACCGACGCAGCCGAACTGATCAGCCGCCTTCATCACGCGCGCGCCAGCCGAGCGCCGGGCCGGGTCAGGAGCCAGATGACGATCGAAAGATTCAGCAGGTTCCACACAATGCCGTTGAGGAACGCGGCACGGTACGACCCCGTCAGGTCGAATACCTCGCCGGACATCCAGCCGCCGAGCGCCATCCCAAAAAGCGTTGCCATGACGACCACTCCGACGCGCGCGCCGGCTTCCCGTGGCGCGAAGTACTCGCGGATGATGATGGCGTAACTTGGAACGATGCCGCCCTGGAACAGCCCGAACAGCGCCGACACAACATAGAGCGATGCCAACCCGTCGAAGAAGAGATAGAGCACCAGCGCTAAGCCCTGCAGCGCCGAGCCCAGCAGCAACGTGCGCAGGCCGCCGATGTGGTCGGCGACCCATCCCGACAGCAGGCGGCTGATGATGCCGAATCCGAGCATCAGCGACAGCATGCGCGCGCCCGCCGCCGGCCCGTAGCCGAGGTCCCCGCAGTAGGCCACGATGTGGACCTGAGGCATCGACATTGCCACGCAGCACGCCAAGCCGGCAATGACAAGCAGAGCCTGCAGCGCGCGCGGCGAGATGCCGAGATCCGGAGGCGGCGGCAATGCACGCACCGTCGCGGTTGCATGCGCCACGTGTGGCGGACGGCGCCGCAGCAACAGCGTGAGCGGCAGCATCGTCAGCAGGCACACGATGCCGATGATGAAGTGCGTCTGGCGCCAGCCAAACGTCTCGATGAGGTGCTGGACGACCGGCGGCCAGATCGTGCCGGCGAGGTAATTGCCGCTGGCCACGATCGCCACTGCGAGGCCACGTCGCTTCTCGAACCAGTGCGAGATGTCAGCGAGCAGCGGACCGAAGGTGGCCGAACTGCCGAGGAATCCGATCAACAGTCCCTGCGCCAGCGCATACATGAAGAGCGTCGGCGCCAGGGAGGCGAGCACGTAGCCTGTGGCCATCGCGAGCGTCGCGCCGGCCAGCGGCACGCTGACTCCGTAGCGGTCGGTGAGCCGGCCCATCAGGATGCCGCCCAGGCCGAAACCGACCATCGTCAGCGTGTACGGGAACGACGCGCCGGAACGATCGACGCCGAAGTCGGCCTGCACGGCCGGCAGCGCAACCACCACCGACCACATGCCGACGCCACCCAGAGTCGCCATGGCCAGCGTCGCGACCAGGCGCCACCACGCTGCAGGTGCGTCGATCACGGCTTCGACCGGGTCACTCAATTCGGTGCGTCCTTGTCTCGTCAGGTCATTCTTGCCAGTGCTTCCGCCGGCCGGTCGCCGAGCAGGGCCAGGCCCACGGCCTCGGCCACTTCGATGCCATCGACGCCAGCCGACATGATCCCCCCAGCGTAACCCGCACCTTCGCCCGCCGGATACAGGCCGCGGACATTGACGCTCTGCCTGTCCGCACCGCGCGTGATGCGCAAGGGCGACGACGTGCGCGTCTCCACTCCGGTGAAGATCGCGTCGGGCATCGCGAAGCCCTTGATCTGCCGCTCAAATGCGGGAACCGCTTCGCGAATGGCGTCGAGCGCATAGTCGGGAAGGCTGCAAAGGCCAGGCTGTGCAAGGTCGGTCAGGCGCGCGCCGGGTTTGTACGATGGCAGCACCGCGCCGAAATCCCTTGACGTCTGGCCTTTGAGAAAGTCACCGACCAGCTGGACCGGCGCGAAATAGTCGCCGCCCCCGAGCTCGAAAGCGCGTTGCTCCCATCGGCGCTGGAAGGCAATGCCGTCGAGCGGATGCACGCGGCCACCATGGCGTTCGTCGAAATGACCGGGTTCTGCGTAGTCCGATGCACTGATGCCCACGACGATACCGGCATTGGCATTGCGCTCCGCGCGCGAGTACTGACTCATGCCGTTCGTGACCACGTGACCGAGCTCGGACGTCGCAGCGACTACGGTTCCGCCCGGACACATGCAGAAGCTGTACACCGAGCGGCCATTCTTCGCGTGATGGACCAACTTGTAGTCCGCAGCACCGAGGATCGGATGTCCCGCATGGCGACCATACCGCGCGCGGTCGATGACGCCCTGTGGGTGCTCGACGCGAAAGCCGATCGAAAAGGGTTTCGCCTCCATGAATACGCCGCGGTCGTACAGCATCGTGAAGGTTTCGCGCGCGCTGTGGCCTGGCGCGAGTACCAGTTGCTCCGCCGTCCAGTCCTCCCCGTCCGGTGCTCCCGCATGAACAACCTTGATGCCACGGACGGCGCCGCCTTCAATGTGCACGTCCGTGAGTCTGTGCTCGAAACGGATCTCGCCACCCAGTGACTCGATCTCGCTACGCATCTTCTCGACCATGCTGACGAGGCGAAACGTGCCGATGTGCGGCTTGGCTACGTACAGGATCTCCTCGGGCGCGCCAGCCTTCACGAACTCCGTCAGAACCTTGCGTGTCAGGTAACGCGGATCGCTGATCTGGCTCCACAGTTTGCCGTCCGAAAAGGTGCCCGCACCGCCCTCGCCGAACTGGACATTCGAGTCCGGATTGAGCACGCCCTTACGCCACAGTCCCCAGGTGTCTTTGGTGCGTTCTCGCACGCGCTTGCCGCGCTCGATCACGATAGGCCGCAGGCCCATCTGCGCCAGCACCAGCGCCGCAAAGATTCCGCAGGGCCCGAAGCCGACGACGATGGGCCGCGTGCGCTGGACGGCGTAGAAATCGAGTGGTGCGCAAGCGATCAGGCGATAGGTCGTATCGGGCGTCGGGCGCACGTGCGGATCACCGGCGCACCGCGCCAGAATGGCCTCCAAGTCACTGACGTCGCAGTCAACCGTGTAGGCCAGCATCGGCGCGGACTTGCGGCGCGCATCGACCGCGCGACGAAACACGATGAACGAGCGCAGTTGCGAGTCGGCAATGCCGAGACGTTCGAGGATCGCCGCACGCAATGCAGCCTCGGCATGATCGAGTGGCAATCGGAGTTCAGTGATGCGCAGCATGGGGTCGCATTGTCACCCGCCCCGTCCCGTCGCATCGCGAAGCACTGCTCGAATGGAGCCTCAAAAATGGAGCCTCGGTACGCGGCCCTGGCGGGCTTCGCAACGGCCTTGGGCACGCGATCGAGCACGCGACGCGCATCCGCGTAGCCCAGCGCCATTCGACGTTCGTTGGCATCGGGCGAGAAGTCGGCAGGCCCGCCCATCGCCTCTGGCTGCGATGCGTTGTCCGTCGGCCGGGACAACTGTGGCTCGCCGAATTGAAGGCGAAGCGGGACGGGGGCGGGCGACATGGCGGGCCAACGAAGTGACAGAAGAACTGGCCGCGTCGAGGCTGATGCCTCGAACGAAACGCAACGCCTTTCAGGTCAACTGCGCGCCGAATCCGCAGTCGTCATTTCGGACCGGCATCGAAGAGCCACGCCAGCAGGGTGAACGTCACGAACGCGGTGACCGTTGAACTGATGATGATTCTGGTGATTCGGCCGTTGTCGGCACCGTAGCGCTCGGCCAGCAAGGACACGGAACTGGCCGAGGGCAGGGCCGCCGCGAGCACGATGACCGTCAGCGCTGAGGAGGACAGCGGCGCGCCGAGCTCGATCGCTGCCACGCCAAGCGCCAGTACGACGAGCGGGTGCACGACGAGCTTCGCCAGGGCGAGTGGCAAGAACAGGCGAACCGGCGTGCGTGTATGCACGTGTTGCCCCGCGCGCCACAGCACGGTGCCAATCGTGAACAGCGCCACCGGTGTGGCTGAATCGCCCAGCATCTTCACGATCGTGTCGAGCGGCCCGGGCAAAGACAGATCCAGCCCCGAGAACACCAGGCCGAGCGCAATGGCGGCAGGCAGCGGATTCGCCAGCGTGCCCTTCAGCAGCCGCCCGAGTGCGATGCGTGTGCCGGCATTGCCGCCTTGCTGCGATTGCGCCAGTGCGATGCAAAGTGAACTGGTGAAGAACAGATCCACCAGCAGCGTGGAAATCACGGGCCCTGCTGCCGAAGGACCGAGCAATGCGGCGAGCAGCGGTACGCCCATGAAACCGGTGTTGGGCCAGACGACCGTCAGTGCGCCCAGCGCGGCGTCTTTCATCGGCACGGAATCCGAGTGCGTCAGCGCGATCGTTGCGAACACCAGGGCCGTCGCCGCGATCAGCGTGATGACCATGACAACCGGGTTGATGATCTGCGCCACCGGCAGCGATGCGCCGAAGCGGAACAGCATGCACGGCAGCGCGAAGTACAGCACGAAGATGTTGAGGCCCGGTATCGCCGCCTCGGGCAGCAGGCGCGCACGACCGGCGAGATAACCGCACAAGACGAGCGCGAAGAACGGGACGGTGACCGCCAGGATCGCCTGCATGAGCCCGAAGTATCGCAAGGCTGCCGCTCGTGCCGGTCGCGGAATGACTCAGGCGGGGCTGGACAAGTTGTCCACAAGCGCGTAGCCTTTCCGCTGCTTTCGTTTAAGTGTCGTTAGTCCATTGGCTCCCTGTGCGGATCGCTGCAGCAACAGATCTCGCCTTGTTCCCCGGTTTACGTACTTGATCGTTTGCACGCAGCAGGTCCTTCCTGCCCGCGGTTCTTACTTTTCTTCTTTACTTTCAAGGACGTTTTAAATGGCACAAGGTACGGTCAAGTGGTTCAACGAGTCCAAGGGCTTTGGCTTCATCACTCCTGAGGGTGGTGGCAAGGACCTCTTCGCTCACTTCTCGGAAATCCAGTCGGCGGGCTTCAAGACGCTGCAGGAAGGCCAGCGCGTCGAGTTCACGGTTGCCCAGGGCGCCAAGGGCCCGCAGGCCACCCAGATCAAGCCGATCTAAGGACTGCCGCTTTGCTCAGAAGGCCGCCACCTGCCGTGGCGGCCTTTTGTTTTATGCGCGACACTCGCGCCACTGATTGAGGAGTCACCGACTTGGCGAAACCCAACTATTCGTTCGAAAAGCGCCAGCGCGAGCTGGCGAAGAAGAAGAAGCAGGAACAAAAGCGCCAGAAAAAAGCGGCCGGACGGCCGGACGGCGACAACGCTCCTGCCGATGTCGCGGAAACCGTGACGACGGAAGCACCGCCCCCTCCCACGCCTTAACGTATCCAGCCGGCCAACCCTCGTTGCTCGGCGGCTGCAATCGCAGCTGCCGCAAATTCACGCGCCCCGACTTGGCCTTGCTATTGACGCAGGTCTGCCTCGGCGCGACACTGCCGTCCCCGCTCGTTGAGCGCCACTTCCCTTTGGAGGCGCGCATGACACACAGAGATCTTGTTCGCTAGTCGGCCGACCCGGCGCTGACTCGGACGTTTCCGAATCGGCCGCTGCAAGCGGCCCATGCATCGACAACTGGTCGCGTGCTGTAGCACGCGTGTCCTAGTCGCGGCGTTATTGCGCCGCTCGATCCGGAAATCAAAATGAATCCTGACTTACTCGATCGGCTGAGGCCGATCGGCTGCAATGCACTGATGGCGCAGGCGATCTCGCAGATCGATTCTTACGGCATGCCGATGCGCGTCACCGAAGTCCATCGTGACAACGTCGCCGTGCACGACGGACTCTTGGAGCGGCGCGCCCGGCCGTTGCCGCGCCTGGCGCGTGAGTTGTCACTCTCTGGCGATCAGCTGGCCGTCGGCGACTGGGTACTGGCCGAAATCGACTCGCATGGCAGCCACTGGCTGACTGCGCGCGTGGCGCCGGTCACCCAGCTCGCGCGCCGCGCCTCCGACGGTGCCCGCCAGTGCCTGGTCAGCAATGTGGACACGGCACTGCTTGTCATGGGCCTGGACGGTAATCACAACCTGCGACGACTCGAACGCTACCTCGCAATGGTGCAGTCGGCCGGCGTCTGGCCCGTTGTCGTGCTCACCAAGCAGGATCTCGAGGATTCCGCTGCCGACAAAATCGTCGAACTGCATCGGCGGGTGCCGCCGAGCGTCCCCGTCCACGCGGTCGATGCACGCTCCGAGAGTGCCGCAATCGAACTGCGCGATTACCTCGGACCGGGCCAGACACTCGTCATGCTGGGCTCATCCGGCGTCGGGAAGTCCACGCTGACCAACACGCTGCTCGGGCGGGCGGTCCAGGCCATTGGGGTCGTACGTACAGATGACAGCCGCGGTCGGCACACGACAACGGTGCGGTCCCTGCACCGCCTCGCCGGGGGCGCGTGCGTCATCGACACGCCGGGGCTGCGCGGGCTCGAAATCGACAGCACCGAGGAGGGTCTGCAGGCGAGCTTCACCGACGTTGCCGCCCTGGCCCGCGGGTGCCGATTCCGCGATTGCACCCACACTGACGAACCGGACTGTGCGGTTCGAGCGGGCGTGCATCCCGACCGGCTGGCCAACTTTCACAAGCTGCGGCGCGAGATCCGGCGAGAAACAATGACTTTCCTCGACCGACGTCGACAGGTCGCCGAGTGGAAGGCCCGCGGCCGCGCCGCTGACCTGCGCATGAAGCTGAAGCGGGGATGACCCGGGCGCACCGGAAACGAGCACGGCCGGGCTTCGGGCGTTGACCGCCATCAACGCCTGTCCCGGTGGGCGGACCACGATGAAAGTGGGTGTTCTGCCCATTCGAAGTGACAACCATGACGTTCCCCATCCAGATCACGTTTCACCACATGGACCGTTCCGAGGCACTTGAGCAGGCGATCCAGGACAAGGCCGCCAAGCTGGCGAAGTTCCACCCGTCGATCACGCAACTGCATGTCGCGGTAACGTCTGAGGCCCGCCACAGTACGACTGCACGGCAATACAAGGTCGGCTTGGATGTCCATGTCAAGGGCAAGGAATACGCGATCACCCGGCAGACCGACGAGGACGCGTTCGTTGCGGCGCGCGACGCTTTTGACGCCGCGCGACGTATCCTCGACGCAGACATCGACACCCGCCGCGGACACGTCAAGCAACACTGACCGGGCCTTTCAATCGTTCGACGCGGGGGCCTGAAGGAGGCGCCCGCGTTCATCGATGCGGGAGCCGTTTCGTCGCCGCCTGAAGCGGGCTCGCTCTGCACCGGCGTTGATTTCTGCAACTTGCGACGCGATTCCGGCTGTTCATCGCAATCGCGTGGCTGCACATGGCTGCACTCCCTACAGTGCGTCCATCGGCGATGCACCGTCGCCCTGCTGCAGAAGGAGTTCTCCATGACACGCAAGACACTGACCGTTAGGATCGCCGTCGCCCTCGTGGCCTTGCTGAGCGCGACACTGCTTGGTGCCTATGCGTTGCAGTCACGACAAGTGGAACGCGAGCTTGCCGACCTGCCCCTGGTTCGCATGGATCCGGTCGTCGTCATTGCCGATCGCGCCCAGGCGGCAAAGGCCCGTGCCACGCAGGTCGCGAAGAACCCGGCGATCACCTCGTTGCGCTGAACCCCGCCCACGGCCGGCCGCGGAGCCCCGTTCCCGACCAGCCGTTTCTTTGTGCCCTGCTTCGAGGCCATCACCTAGCGGGAGGCTCCCGAGTTGAGGGTGTGCCGCGCGCCCCGAGAGACAGCGGCCACGCGAGCCACGGCTATCCCAGTTTGCACTCGTCGAAGGCGTGCTGCACCTTGTCGAACGTCAAGCCTGCGGTGCGCCAGCCGGCCCGCCGGCTGACAGCGTCGGCGCCGCAGCGTAACGTCGACCTCCGCATCAGAAAAACACTGCTGAGGAGAAGCGATGCCCTACACGACGGAGAACCTGCGGACCGTGGCCCTCCTGGGCCACGGCAGTGCAGGCAAGACGACACTCGCAGAAGCGCTGCTTGCGAAGGCCGGAGCGATCCCTGCCGTAGGCACGGTCGAGAAGGGAACGACGGTCAGCGACTTCGACGGACTCGAAAAGACCTTCCTGCATTCGTTGCGCACCTCCGTCCTGCACCTCGATCTCCCCCAGACACGCGTTCACCTGCTAGACACCCCGGGCTTTCCCGATTTCATTGGCCAGTCGATCGGCGCACTCGATGCCGTGGAAACCGCCGCCATCGTCGTCAATGCCCAGAGCGGCATCGAGATGATCACCTCGCGCATGATGGACTGGGCCGGCCGCCGCAAGCTCTGCCGCCTCATCATCGTCAACAAGATCGACGCCGAGAACGTCGACGTGCCGCAGGTGCTCGCCGACCTGCGCGCGGCCTTCGGCAAGGAAGTGCTGCCTATCAACCTGCCGGCCGGCGGCGGCACGCGCGTCGTTGACTGCTTCTTCACGCCGGATGGCGAGTCCGACTTCTCATCGGTGGCCGAGGCACACCAGGCGCTGATCGACCAGGTGATCGAGGTCGACGAAGAGCTGATGGCAAAGTACCTCGAGCAGGGCGAGGCCATCGAGGCCGAGCAGTTGCACGCGCCGTTTGAAACCGCGTTGCGCGAGGGCCACCTGATCCCGGTGTGCTTTGTTTCCGCCAAAAATGGCGCCGGGGTCGACGAGTTGATCAAGATCTTCGAGCGCTTGCTGCCTAACCCGACCGAAGGCAATCCGCCACTCTTCTACAAAGGCGAGATCGTCGATGGCCAGCCGGTCGAGGAATTCCGCTCCGAACCCGATCCGAAGAAGCACGTGCTGGCGCACGTGTTCAAGGTCGTGGTCGACCCGTACGTCGGCAAGCTGGGCGTGTTCCGCGTCCACCAGGGTACCGTGACCAAGGACACGCAGCTTTTCATCGGCAGCGGCCGCAAGCCCTTCAAGGTCGGGCACCTTTTCATGCTGCAGGGGGGCAAGACCGTCGAGATCCCGCACGCTGTGCCGGGCGACATCGCCGCGGTCGCCAAGGTCGACGAGATCGACTTCGACTGCGTGCTGCACGACTCGCACGATGAAGACCAGATCCACATGCGGCCGCTGGAGTTTCCGACGCCGATGAGCGGTGTCGCGATCGCGCCGAAGCGCAGAGGTGACGAGCAGCGCATCTCGGAAGTGCTGCACCGGATGACGGCCGAGGATCCCACTCTGGTCGTCGAGCACGACGCGGTCCTGAACGAGACCGTGCTGCGTGGCCTGGGCGAGCTGCACCTGCGCTCGGCGCTGGAGCGCATGGCACAGCAGTACAAAGTCGAGGTGGACACGCGGCCGCCGCGCATCCCGTACCGCGAGACGATCGGTGCGAACGCCGAGGGCCATGCACGGCACAAGAAGCAGACCGGCGGCGCCGGCCAGTTCGGCGAGGTCTACCTGCGCGTCGAGCCGCTGCCGCGAGGTACCGGCTTCGAGTTCGTGGACCAGGTCAAGGGCGGCGTCATTCCGTACAACTTCATCCCCGCGGTGCAGAAGGGTGTCGAGTCAGTGCTGGTGTCGGGACCGGTGGCCGGCTTCCCGATGCAGGATGTGCGCGTGACGGTGTATGACGGCAAGCACCACCCGGTGGACTCCAAGGAAATCGCTTTCGTCGCCGCCGGACGCAAGGCATTCCTGGATGCGCTGACCAAGGCGCGACCGATCGTCCTCGAGCCGATCGTCAACGTCGAGATCGAGGCGCCGGAATCGAACATGGGCGACGTGGCCGGTGATCTCTCATCACGCCGGGGCCAGATCACCGGCACGCGAGCGATGGGACCGGGCGTCCTCGTGGTCGACGGCCAGGCGCCCCTCGGAGAACTGGAAGGCTATTCGGCGCGGCTGAAGGCAATGACGCAGGGCCGCGGCGCGTGGACGATGAACCTGTCGCATTACGAGCAGGCCCCGCCACCACTGCAGCAAAAGCTCGCGACCGAGTTCGCCGCCAAGCGCAAGCAGGAAGAAGACGAGTAGCTTCGGACGCCACGCCGCGGTTTGGCCCGCGGCGCGGCGGCAACGCACTAGAAGCGCCCGGCCTGGTAGTCCTCTATCGCCTGCACGATTTCGGCGTGCGTATTCATCACGAACGGCCCGTACCAGGCGACCGCTTCGTTCAAAGGCTTGCCGGCGATCAGCAGCGCCCGCGCCGGTCCACCCATCGCGCGCAGCCTGACCGTATCGCCCGCACCTAACTGCGACAGGCCGACAGCCTCGATCGCCTGCCCGGCCACCTCCACCTGGCCGGCGTGAACGACGACGAACACCGAACGGTCGGCCGCCACCGGCTCGATGAACTCGGTGCCCTGCGGCAGTTCGATGTCGAAATAGACCGGCTGGGTCGCCTCGGCCGCAATCCGGCCGCGCGTTCCTAGTGACGTCTCCCCGGCGATGACCTTGACTAGAACACCGGCTTCGCGCTCCTCGACCGGAATCCGATCTGCAGCGTGCTCCTGGTAAGCCGGCGCCGTCATCTTCAGTCGCGCGGGCAGATTGACCCACAGCTGGAAGCCGCGCATCAGCCCTTCGGTCTGCTCCGGCATCTCGGAGTGGACGACGCCACGCCCGGCAGTCATCCACTGCACGCCACCGGGCTCGATGACGCCCTCACCGCCGTGGTTGTCACGGTGGCGCATGCGCCCGTTCAGCATGTAGGTGACCGTTTCGAAGCCCCGGTGCGGATGCTCCGGGAATCCCGCGATGTAGTCGCTCGCGTCCGGCGCGTCGAAGAAATCGAGCATCAGGAACGGATCGATCGACGGCACCGCCCCGCCGCCGCCCATTAGTCGACGCAGGCGGACCCCGGCGCCGTCGCTGGTCTGGATGCCACGTGTCGTTCGAACGACACCCCGAACGTCCATATGCTCTTCTCCGCTGCGCCCAAGAGGCAATTTCAGAAAGATGGGGCCGCGGGAGCGCCAGTCAAGCCGTGGCAGCCTAGCGCGCCGGCGGCACGGCGGGCGGTCGCAGTTGACCCTTGCGCAGGCGATGGAGCAGCACTCGCGCCGGATCTACCGCGTGGGCGAGTTCTCGCTCGATCGGTGCCGGTTCGCCTTCGATCCGGGCCGCAATCAGTTCTGCGGCGAGCGTCGCGAAGCTCAGACCCCGGGACCCCAGTGCAAACGACGCATAAAGATTGAAACGTCGCGGCAGATCCTCGAAATGGGCCCCGCGCAATGCGGCCGCCTGCGCCGTGACGCCGTCATCGTCAGCCACTGCGCCGACGTAGGGCAATCGATCGGGCGCGACGCAGCGGGTCCCGGCAAACCGGCCGACGACCCGCGCATCAACCGTGGCAGGCAGCAATCGGGTCAGGCGCTCGAGGTTGCTCCGATCCGCGGCGCGCTCGTCGAGCAGCGCACTGGCCGTGCCAACGGCTGTCTCGTACGTGGCGCCGACGGCCAGTATGCCGTCCGGTGCACACAGCAGCGTGCCGGAGCCGCCCATTCCCGCACGCAGGCCCGAGAGCTCTGCGGCGTCGAACAGCGTGACCTGACCCGGCACGGCCTGCACCGGCAGCATCGATGCGCCGAGCAGGCGCGGGGCATCGTTCGCCGCGGCGACGATGACGACCGGCGCGCACGCGAGGGCCGTGCCATCGACCCCCACGACGCGCCACCCTTCGTCGCCCGCCGCTTCGATGCCGCCGACACTCGCCTGTTGGCGTGTGATGCCTTGCGCGAGCAGCAGGGCTTGCACCCAGCGCGACGGTGACACCATCAGCCCTGCCGGCCACCACAGTCCGCCGCGCGCCGGCTCAATGCCGAGCCGGCCGGCAGCAGCGACCGGTTCGACCCAGCTGACGTAGTCGGCCGGCAGGCGCAGGCGCTCGATCGTGCAGCGCCAGTGTGCGACCTCGGCTTCATCGCTCGCCTGTTGGAACACACCGCAACGCCGCCAGACCAGTCCTGCAACGGTCGCGCCATCGCGCACCGTGCGGCGCAACGCGTCCTCGGCGAGCGCCGCGCCGGCACGGGTCAAGCGCACGAGGAAGTTGTCATCAGCGGCAAAATGCGGGTGCATCAGGCCCCACGGCAGCGCCGATGCTCCCCCCCCCTGCGGCGACGAATCGAGCACCTGCACCGACCATCCGCGTCGTGCCAACGCCTCGCCACACGCACTTCCGGCCAGCCCCGCGCCAACGATCACGGCAGAGCGCGAGCCGCCATAGGGCACCGGCGGCTCGTGGCGCCTGACACGCCACTTCGGCCTGTAGCGGCCAGTCAGCATTTCGCGCTTGTGGCCAAAACCTGGGCGGATCTCGAGTTCGAAGCCGGCCGCGGTGAGCGCGTCACGCACAACTTGGGCCGTCGTGTAGGTGGCCAGAGTGGCGTCCGGGCGCGCGCACCGGCCGATCGCCTTGATCAGTGCCGGCTCCCACATCGCCGGATTACGGCTTGGCGCAAAACCGTCCAGGTAGATCGCGTCCGCGCCGACGATGAGCTGCGGCACGAGCGTGCGCGCATCGCCGAAGGCTAGCGCCAGGCGGATCCCACCACCCTCGAATTCGATGAGATGCAGTCCCGGCATTGGATGCGGCCACCTCTGCGCCAGCTGCTGCGCCAGGGGCAGCAACTCAGGCGGCGCGACTGCGAGCAGATCTTTGGCAGGCAGCGGATGCCTCTCGACAGAAACGAAATGCAACCGACGTGGGCGACGGGTGTCAGCGCGCCAGGCCGCCCACGTCGAGAGAAAGTTCGTCCCGAGTCCAAAGCCTGTTTCGAGCAAGACGAACTGCTCGCGCCCGGCCCAGCGCGCCGGCAGGTCGTTGCCTCCGAGAAAGACATGCCGAGCCTGATCCAGCGCGCCATCACGGCTGGCGTAGACATCGCCATAGAGGTCGCTGCACGGCACGCCCTCGGCGTCGCGAACGAGTCGCACCGGTTGCACGGTCATGCGGCAATTATCCGGGGACACGTCACCACGTCAGCCTTGTTTATCGGAAAGAAGCGCCGCCCGCACCGCGGCAGGTCGAGCCCAGATCCGCTAGTGTTGCGACTCGTTCAACAACCCACACCTGCATGCCACGCGCGACGCAAGCCTCGATCTGGTTCTCAGCCGCCGCCGCGCTCCTCGGCCTCGGCATCTTCCTGGTCTTCGGCGCGACGCATCGCTCGGGATGGAGTGGCCTCGCGCTGACGGTGCTGGTGCCAGCGCTCGCCGCCGCCGTGAGTGCACAAGCCCTCTGGCGACGCAGCGTCATGACGCGCGTGGGAGGCGCGCTCCGCGGTGCGCTGATCGCCCTGCTGTCGCTGCTGCTCTATTCCCTCGTGCTGGCCGGCGCGTATTGCGTCACGGGCTCGTATCTGGAATGCGTTGGCAAGTCTGCCGTGCTGCTCGGGATCGTGGCAGCAGTCCCGGCGCTCGTCATAGGTGCTGCAACCGGGGCACTGCTAGCTGCAAGGCCGAAAGGCACGACGCAGACCTAGGACCGTATCCCCGGCTTCGTACTGGCTTCAAAGGGTTGAAACCACCCCGACATAGCGCCCAGCCGCCTGCCGGAGCGGTGCTCGCCAAAAGCTGAGTACGCGTGCTCGTCACACCCGCGTCAGCGGCTTGAAGCGCAACCGGTGCGGCGCGGCGCCCTCCTCACCGAGGCGCTTCTTCTTGTCGGCTTCGTACTCCTGGTAGTTGCCGTTGAAGAAGGTCCACTGCGAGTCGCCCTCGGCCGCCAGGATGTGCGTGGCGATGCGATCGAGGAACCAGCGGTCGTGGGAGATCACCAGCACCGAGCCGGCGAATTCGAGCAGCGCTTCTTCGAGTGCGCGCAGCGTCTCGACATCGAGGTCATTCGACGGCTCGTCGAGCAGCAGCACGTTGCCGCCTTTGAGCAAGGTCGCGGCCAGGTGCAGGCGACCGCGCTCGCCGCCGGACAGGTTGCCGACGATCTTCTGCTGATCGCCGCCCTTGAAGTTGAAGCGGCCGAGGTAGGCGCGCGACGGCATCTCGAACCGGCCGACCTGCAGGATATCGAGTCCGCCGGAAATAGCTTCCCAGACCGACTTGTCGTTCGGCAGCGATTCGCGTGTCTGTTCAACCGCCGCGATCTGCACGCTCGGACCCATGACGATCTCGCCGCCATCGGGCTTTTCCTGCCCGGTGATCATGTGGAATAGCGTTGTCTTGCCGGCACCGTTGGGGCCGATGACGCCGACGATGGCACCGGGCGGAATGATGAAACTCAGGTTGTCGATGAGCAGGCGGTCACCGTAGCCCTTGCTGACACCCTTGAACTCGATTACCTGGTTGCCAAGACGTTCGGCCACCGGGATGAAGATCTCCTGCGTTTCATTGCGGGTCTGGTATTCATACGACGACAGCTCGTCGAAGCGCTTCAGGCGCGCCTTGCTCTTGGCCTGGCGGCCCTTGGCGTTCTGACGTACCCACTCCAGCTCGTTCTTCATCGTCTTGATGCGCGCCGCCTCGGACTTGGCCTCGCGCTCCAGCCGCTCTTCCTTCTGTTCCAGCCACGAGCTGTAGTTGCCCTTCCAAGGGATGCCCATCCCGCGGTCGAGTTCGAGGATCCATTCGGCCGCGTTATCCAGGAAGTAGCGATCGTGCGTTACAGCCACGACGGTGCCCGGGAAGCGCGACAGGAACTGTTCGAGCCAGTCGACGCTTTCGGCATCGAGATGGTTGGTGGGCTCGTCGAGCAGCAGCATGTCGGGCTTGGACAGCAGCAGCTTGCACAGCGCTACGCGGCGCTTTTCGCCACCGGACAATTTTTCGATGACCGCATCCCAGGGTGGCAGGCGCAGCGCATCGGCCGCAATTTCCATCTGGTGTTCGACGTCCGCGCCGGACGTGGCGATGATGGCCTCGTACTTCGCCTGATCCGCCGACAGCTTGTCGAAGTCCGCATCAGGCTCCGCGTAGGCCGCATAGATCTCCTCGAGCTTCTGCTTGGCCTGCATCACCTCGCCGAGGCCCGCCTCGACCTCGTCCTTGACCGACTTGGCCGGATCGAGCTGCGGCTCCTGCGGCAGGAAGCCGATCGAAAGCCCCGGCATCGGCACCGCCTCGCCTTCGATGTCCTTGTCGATCCCGGCCATGATCCTCAACAACGTCGACTTGCCGGATCCGTTGAGTCCGAGCACGCCGATCTTGGCGCCGGGAAAGAAACTGAGCGATATGTTCTTCAGGATCTCGCGCTTGGGCGGAACGATCTTGCCCACGCGGATCATTGTGTAGACGTACTGCGCCATTGTTGTTCCGTGCGTAGTGCTGCTTGATGCGGAGTGCGATTATCGCAGCATGACCGGGCGCAAGCTGACGCCTCGCGGCGGCACCTAGAATGCGCCGCCGCCCGACAGCGCGGTCCCATACCAGACAGACATGACCGCGTTCCTCATCTCGATCGGTGTCGTCGCGCTCGCGGAGATCGGCGACAAGACGCAGCTGCTCGCACTCGCGCTGGCGGCAAAGTACCGCAAGCCTTGGCCGATCATCCTTGGCATCCTGTTCGCGACGCTGGCCAACCACTTTCTCGCCGGCGCCGTCGGCACCTGGCTCACGCGTGCGCTCGGGCCCGACGTCATGCGCTGGGCACTCGGACTGTCGTTCGTCGCGATGGCGGCCTGGATGCTGGTTCCGGACAAACTCGACGAGAGCGCCGAAAAGGCCACGCGCTTCGGTGTCTTCGGCACCACGCTGATCGCGTTCTTCCTCGTCGAAATGGGCGACAAGACGCAGATCGCGACGATCGCACTGGCGGCGCACTACGACGCGCTCGTTGCGGTGGTTGCCGGCACCACGATCGGCATGCTGCTCGCGAACGTGCCGGCGGTGCTGCTCGGCAATATTGCTGCCGAAAAACTGCCCAAGCGCGTGATGAATGCCGTCGCTGCAGTCATCTTCCTGCTGCTCGGACTCGCGGTGCTCTTCGGGGTGGACATTGGCCTGTAGCCGCGAACCGCCGGCATCGTGTACCATGCGTATTGGATCGCGGTGCGCCTGTTCCGGTTCGCACCCATCCCTCGCGGTTGTCACCAAGCTCCCTCGAAGATTTTCCCAATCTGCATTTGCCTGAACCGGTTCTGCGAGTCCATCTCGCGCAGGCCGTGCTCAGGAGTAACTTTTGAATTCATCGTTCGAAGCCCTCGGCTTGTCCGAGGCACTTGTACGCGCGGTCACTGACCTCGGGTACACCCAGCCGACCCCGGTCCAGCTGCAGGCGATCCCCGCCGTGCTCTCCGGCGCCGACCTGATGGCCGGCGCCCAGACTGGCACCGGCAAGACTGCAGCCTTCGTGTTGCCGATCCTGCAGCGCTTAGGCGCAGCAGGTCACGCGCCGCGTGGCCCTCGGGCCCCGCGCGTGCTGATCCTTGCGCCGACGCGCGAACTCGCCGCACAGGTTGAAGAAAGCGTACGGGACTACGGCAAGCATGTTCACGCCACGTGCGCCGTCATCTTCGGTGGCGTCTCGATCCGGCCCCAGTTCGATGCGCTGAAGCGTGGAGTCGACATCGTCGTGGCCACTCCGGGCCGATTGCTCGACCACGTCGGCCAGAAGACGATCGACCTGTCGAAGATCGAGGTGCTGGTGCTGGATGAGGCCGATCGCATGCTCGACATGGGCTTTCTGCCGGACATGAAGCGCGTGTTTGCCCAGCTGCCGAAGCAGCGTCAGACGCTGCTCTTCTCGGCCACCTTCTCGGATGAAATCCGCACGCTGGCGGCGACATTGCTGCGCAATCCCACCTCGGTCCAGGCCACGCCGCGCAATACAACGGTCGAAGCGGTGGACCAGAAGTGCATCAGCATCGAGCGCACCGGCAAGTCGGCGCTGCTCGCGCACCTGATCAAGGACAACCAGTGGTTCCAGGTGCTGGTCTTCACGCGCACCAAGCACGGTGCCAACCGGCTGGCCGAATACCTCGGCAAGCACGGTGTCACCGCGCTGGCGATCCACGGCAACAAGAGCCAGAACGCACGCACCCGTGCGCTGGCCGACTTCAAGGCCGGGGAACTGCAGGCCCTCGTGGCTACCGACATCGCGGCCCGCGGGCTCGATATCGAGCAACTGCCCCACGTCGTCAACTTCGACCTGCCGAACGTGCCGGAAGACTACGTGCACCGCATCGGCCGCACGGGCCGCGCGGGCGCAACCGGTGAAGCAATCTCGCTGGTGAGTCGCGACGAGGAAGCGCTGCTGCGCGATATCGAACGGCTGATCAAGCGCCCGATCCCGCGCCTGACGGTAGCGAACTACGAGCCGGCGGCCGGCGCGGCTCATGATCTTGACCAACGCCCGCCGCGACCGTCGCATGGCGGTCGCAAGCCCGCCGGCGGCGCGCGGCAACCGCAGCGCGCGCCCGCGCGGCGCGAGCAGCCGTCGCGAGCTGCCGGGCCAAGGGTCCAGCCGCCTGCGCAACCCGGTTCGGCTCCGGCTCCGCACGGGCGCGGCAAACCCGCCCAACGTGCCCCCGCCAGCGTTGCCGCAAAGGGCGCATCACGCGCTGGCCGGTCGTCCGAAACCACCGCGACCAGTGGCCGCACGTCCGCGCCACGCAGCCCGCAGCGCGAGGACTCTCTGGTCCGCACCAATATTCCTGCTTTCTTGCAGACACCGCATCGCCGAGGCAGGTAAGCTTTTTGCCAGTATCGGAGGCCTCATGACGGAAACGGCACTGGCAATCCAGCACAACCCGGCCGCGATGCGCTTCGAGGCGGTTGTCGACGGCATGTTGTGCCGCACCGACTACCGCATGCACGGCGACACGATGATGATCGTGCACACCGAGGTGCCGCAGCAGCTGGAAGGACGTGGCATCGCGTCGGCACTGGTGAAGGCGGCGTTCAAGCACGCCGCCGACAAAGGCATGGACGTGCTCCCCGTCTGCTCCTACGTGCGGACATGGGTGCAGCGGCATCCGGAAGTAGCGCCGCTACTCGCCGACAGCCCCTAACCAGGCTTTGCGGCGAGGAAGCCGAGCCTCGCGGTCAGCGACGCGCCTGCACCGTGCGGGCGTTCATGCCGTCCGTCAGAGCGATCTCGAAGCGGCCGCCCGCGGGCAACTCGCTGACGTCGAACTCGGCATTGCCGCCCGTGCGGTTGACTCCAAGGACGGTTCGCTCACCGTTCGCCACATGGGTGACTGCGATGTGCGAGGCGGCCGCGGTATCCCACTGCACGCGCAACCTGCCGTTGCTCTCGCTCCAGTCGACACCGCGCAGCCGTTCGATCGAAGGACCGACGGCGCGCTGTGCACTCGCCATGCCGGACGAGCGCGCGTGCACCGGCGTGCTGCCGCGCAGGACTTCAATGCGCGCCAGAGCGGTGCCCGGGTCAGGCACGGCCACCGCGAACTGCCGCTCCGGCGGCACGGCATGATCGACGAGTTCCGCGTCGAAGGCGTGTTCGAACATGCGCCCGTCGCGTGTCACGAGCCGCAGCGTGTACTCGCCGCCACCTGTCATTGCGACGGCACGCATCGCCTGGACCGGTGCGAGCTGCATGCCGTCGAGTCCGATCGTTCCACTGATCAGCATCAGGTCCTGTTCGATCCCGTCGGCCGCGACCTGCGCCGCGACAAGGCTGGCCTGCGATTCAATGTACCGCTGCATTTCGCGGTAGTTGTAGTCGGAGAACCAAACGCCAGGGTTGCAGTAGCCCATGATGTCGTACTGACCAAGCGGCGAAACGACGTCGAGTGGCGTCGGAAAGGAATCGATCAATGGAGTTGCACTTAGCACTCCACCGGCATACGGATAGTTCGGATCCGGGCTGGCGACACCGCCGCAGGGCGCGTGCGGACGACTCAGGTTATGTCCCAGTTCATGCGACATCGTGCGCTGCCATCCGGCAGTCGAATCCCAGCCGAGTGCCGTGCGGCCCGGAACGTAGCCGATCCCGGCGATCCCGCCGCCTGAGCGACGCACAACGCCGAAATAGAAGCGCGTGTTCGAACCGGCCTCCATTGCACGTAGCTGGTTCAATTCACTGAGCGCGTTCTGCCACTCTGTCGAAGTGTCGAGGCCGTCCGCGACGCTCGTCAGCGTGTAGGGCTGCCGCACCGTCACCGTGACGTTGGCTGCGGGAATCGGGAAGCGTCGCGAGATCTCGTCGCGCACTGCCGCGGCGGTCGGCATCGTCGGCACAAAGCCGCCCGAGACGACGGGGACCAGCACGATCTCCATGCGCGAGCCCAGGCCCACCGCCGGAGTCGCGTCGACGATGATCGGCGCCCCCAGCTGGCGCATTGGATCGACTTCGACGCGCACCGAAAGTCCACTTCGAATCCAGGTCGCCGGCAGTTCGACGTTGAAGCTCTGCGCCTCGCTGTAGCGCACGGTGTCCGGCACGACTGTGCCACTGACGACCGGCAGCGTGGTCGGGCCGGCCATCGTGACGGTGCCCAGAATCGCCGCGCCGTTGTAGCCGGTCAGGCGCACGAGCGGGGCCGGCACTCCCGTTTGTGACGCGACGACGTACATGCGGACCCACGTTTCCTTGCCCGGGACGAGGCGCAGGCGCGCATCGCTCGGACCCTGGGACAGCACCTGCGCGAACTCAACGCCGCCGACCGTCGCCACGCAGCCGCTGCCGACCACGACGCTGCCACCCGCGACCGCAGCTTGCGAAACGGACTCGAGTGCGATCGGGCCGCACGCGATCCCGGCCGGCACGACGAACACGAGCTGGGTCGCCGACTTCGCATTGATCGTCGCGTTTGCAGACCCGACACGGACCGTCGAGACTTCCGTCAGGCCGGCACCCGCGAGTGTGACCGATTGGCCCGCAGCGGCGACGCGATAGACCGCGTTGGCATCGACACGGATCGCCTGGATGACCTGCAGCGCACCCGCGGACAGCACCTCATCGTCCAGATTGCCGCGGACGCGGAAGACGCCGCTGCCGGCGCCATCCGGCACTGTGGCAGTGATGCGACTCGTACCCGAGCGTCCCGCAATCGTGGCGGTCGAGCCGTTGGCGAACACGATCGACTGCGCACGATCCAGGTTCGCACCCGTCACCGTAAGGAGCTGTCCGGTGACGATCGAGGCGGGTGAGTACGAACTGATCGACAGCGGTCCGGAGACGGTGATGGGCTGTGCCACCGGCCGCGCGACACCGGCCGTGTCGACCACGGTCAAGGTTCCCGACGCTGCGCCGCTCGGAATATCGACCGCGAGGCTCGTCGGTGTGCGATTGGCGATCGTCAATGCAAGCGCATTCAGGCGCACTTCGCGCACGCCATCGAGTGCGCTGCCAGTCAGCGTGATGCGCGCGGGCGGTAGCACCGTCGTCGGCGCGACGGCCGTGACCGCCGGCACGGCCACGACCGTGAAGTCCGTGGCGGACAAGATGACGCGACCGGTTGCATCGAGCTCGATGCGGCCCGTACTGGCACCGACCGGCACCGTGATTTCCAGCGTGGTGTCAGACGTCGCGCGGAAGGTTGCGCCGGTACCGCCCAGGCGTGCGGAGGTGACGCCGCTCAGGCCGGCGCCGTTGACCGTGATCGTGCTGCCCGGTGCGCCGGAGGCGGGCGAGAAGCCCGATATGGCCGCGCTGGCTGCGGCCGGGGCCGTGCTTGCCGCAAGGCTTTGTGCGCTCGTCGGCGGCGGCCCATCGCCGCCTCCGCCGCCGCAGGCGACGAGCAGCAGACTGAGGACGCAGGCGCTAGGGAACGCGCCGCGCCGCAGCCCGCACCGCAAAGCAAGGAAGGGGGAAAGCACGGATCCGCCAGGCCGGGAACGCCTGCTCGCCGCAGGCACTGCGAATCGTGACGCGCGACCGGCAAAGCGCCTATCCCGTCCGGGCTCATCCGGACGCTGTATCAAGGAGGCGCGGCTGCGTCCGAGCCGCTCAGCGCAGCAGCAGCCAACCGGCGACCACCGCCCACACCACGAGCGTGCCGAGCAGATTCATCGCGGCGTTGTTCTGCCGGAACAGTGTCCAGTTCCAGTACGCCAGCGGTTGCCCGGTCAACGGCGCACCGGGAATGAAGCGTCGCACGCGCGCGCAGTACTCGTCATACCGCGGCCCGAAGATCGGACGCAGGTGGGCTTCCTCGCGCTCGACCCGCGTGTCCATGTAGAACCAGTAGACCACCGTGTACACGACGAGGATCCACCAGACACCCAGCAGCATCAGAAAGCCCAGCAGGATGAAGTAGCGCCCGAGATACATCGGATTGCGCACCATCGCATACGGCCCGCGGATCGCCAGGTCGGAGTTCTTGTCGAGGGAGGCAAAACTCCAGAGCTGGATGAACTCGCCGAACATCGAGACGACGAACCCCGCGAGCAGCCAGTCACGGCGCAGAAACGGAAACACCACCGCGATCGCGACGATGGCCAGCGGCACCCGCAGCCGAACGTAGGTGCGACGCACTCCAGGGTTGTTGAAGAACGAACGGATCGAAGTGAGCATGTCGTTACGGAGCATCCGTGGGGCGGGCCTTGGCGGGATGCGTCTTGCGTGCGCCAGCATACCCGCGCAGCACCCAGAACCTGCGCCAGCGGAGCATTCGTTCGTTGAGTGCTGTTCGCTCGGGCCCCATCGAGGCCGGATCGCGCTGCAGCCATTTCTTGTAGACACCGGTCAGGTCGACCTGCTCGAGGAAGCGGCGCCATGACGCTGGCATCCATCGGGTAGAAATCGCCGACTGAAAATCGATCAGCGCCGGTGTTCCATTGGTCCGCATCAGCACGTTCCCTGTGCCACGCGTATCGAGGTGCACGATGCCGCGCGCGTGGATCTCGCGCAGCAATGTTTCCAGCGCAGCAAAATACTCGGCGGTCTGTTTCTCGGCTTCGACGCGGCCCAGGGTCTCGCCATCGATGTAGCCAAACGCGATCGCATGGGCGTCGAGCCGGAACGCATCCGGCGGTACTCCGTCGATGCCGTGCAGGCACCGCAGCGTGGCCAGTTCACGCCGCACAAAGAGCCGGCCGATCGAATTGCGTACCCACCACGCGCGCGGCGCGAAGTCCTTGATCACCCAGCGGCGGCCGGCAATCTCGGCGCGCTCGACGCGGGCGTTCGCCCAGCGGCCGTCTCGCAGCAATGTGCGGGGCGCGCGCTGGAAAGTGGGCCGGTCAAAGGGCAGCAAGGCGTCTGGAACCTGCGAATCGTCTGGCTGAGCGTAGCGCTGCCGCCCGCACGGGAAATTATCCCATTTCGCCTCGACCGCCTTGCGTCTGCCGAGAGACGCAGTCGACTTGACGCCAATCGCGCGAGCGACCACTCGTCGCTTTGGCTGGTCGAACGGTAGTCCAAATGACTGGCCGGATGACGTCGTGCGACCTAAGATCGACGGCCATGAACCTGTTGATCCTCGGCGGCGGCGTCTTCCTGGGGCAGGCACTGTTGAGTGCGGCCCTGGCCGAGGGCCATTCAGTCACCGTGTTCAACCGCGGCTTGTCGCGTCAATGGTGGCCGCCCGGAGTGAAGTGGATCGTCGGCGATCGCACCGAAGACCTCCACCTGCTGATGAACGGCAACTGGGATGCAGTCATCGATACCTGCGGATACCGGCCGCAGGATGTCGAGCTGAGCTGCGCCGCGCTGTTCGACAGCTGCGATCGCTACGTCTTCATTTCCAGCGTTTCGGCGTATGCCTCGTTCTCCCAGCCGCCGATCCGTGAAACCGATCGCCTCGCCTCGATCGTCGGCCACAACACCGAATCAGTGACCAGCACGAACTACGGCGCGATGAAGGCCGAATGCGAGCGCACGGTCGCGCGGGTGTTTGGCTCGCGGTCGATCCTCGTGCGGCCCGGCTTGATCGTCGGCCCGGACGATCCGACGGGTCGGTTTTCTTACTGGCCCTGGCGCATCGCCGCGGGCGGCCGCATACTCGCGCCAGGCAACCCGGAGCGCGCGATCCAGTTCATTGATGCGCGTGACCTGGCGGCGTGGATCCTGCGCCTGGTTGCCCGCCGCGCCAGTGGGGCATTTAACGGCACCGGCCCGATCGAAGGAGCAAGCTTCGTCGAGTTGCTCGACACCTGCCGCTGGATCTGCGGTGAGGAGGTCGAGGTTGAGTGGGTCGATGAGCGCTTCCTCGAGCGCGAAGGCGTGCAGCCCTGGATCGAGTTGCCGCTATGGGTGCCGTCGCACGACGCTGCAACGCGTGGCTTCCACACCATCGACACAACGCGGGCCCAGGCGAGCGGGCTGAAGACCCGCCCGATGGCGGTGACCCTCAACGACATACTCGAGGCCGGCATTCCATCGGCCACCGACAAGCGCCGCGCCGGCAAGATGACACGGCAGCGCGAGCGCGACCTGCTCGCGGTCTGGCTGTCGTACCGCCAGGGTCTCGCGGTCGCCTGATCCCCTCATCGTGTGACGGTCCGTGGCAGGTTTGCGGCCGGAAGCTCCCGCAGATGGGCGATAATTCGCATGTTGCATTGCAGGCCGTCCCATGCACGCCGTCACTTCGGATTTCCGCGTCGATCTCTCCCTGCACGTGCTCAGTCTCTCAGTGGCCGTTGCGATTGCCCTGGCACTGGTCTGGCACCTGATCATCCTGATAAGCCCGCTGATCGAGTTTCGGGCCGCACCTATTCCCCCTGCGGTCACGCTCGACGAGATCGATGCTGGCCCGCCGGCGTGGGCCGCGATGGGCGATCTTGTAGAACCGCCGACCCAGGCGGCCGCCCCTCAGCTACTGGTCGCGACCCGCGACACGGTGTTCCGCTGCGAAGCCGGTGGCCGGGTGACCTACACCGACCGGCCTTGCGAGCGCGGCGACATGCGCGTGCTGCACCTGCGCAGGAACTGAACGCCGTTACAACCTGAAACGAGTCCGCGTCGACGTCTACGGCGGCTGGGTCGTTGAATCTCCTGTCACACAAGGAGATCCATCATGATCAAACGGCTGTCTCTGGTTGCTGGACTGTTGATCGCGGCTGCGGCGCCTCTGGCGGCCCAGGCTTACGGGGGCAACGTCTCCGTGACGGTCAGCACGCCCGAATTCGGCTTTCGCATTGGCGCACCGGCCTACCGGCCTTATTACCCGCCGGCTCCAGTGTATGTACCGGCACCGATGTATCCGCCGGTCGTTTTTGCGCCGCCCCCGGTGATCTACGCACCCGCCGCGGTCGTGTATCCGGCACCGCCCGTCATCTATCGGGCTCCTGTGTGGGCCGGATCCCCCCGGGTCGGCTACCCGCGGGGCTACCTGCCGCCGCCGCGAGTGGTTGTGCCGCATGGCCACTCACCGCGCTTTTACGGGCATCAGGGTCAGCACGCCGCCTACTGGAGTCCGCCCGGGCACGCCAAACGCTACAAGCAGAAGGAGCGTTACCAGTAATCGGTCGTGCGGCTATGCTTGACCCCGCACTCACCGGCGGGGGCCTGCATGCGTACTGAAGGACAGAGTTCAAACGTCGAAGATCGACGCGGTATGGGTCGGGGAGGTCGCGGCCTGGTTGGCGGCGGCCTCGGCATGATCATCCTGGTGGTCATCGGGATGTTCTTCGGCATCGATCCGCGGGTGCTCCTTGGCCTTGCCGGCACGGTCGAGACCGTGCAGCAGCAGGTCGCACCCCAGAAGATTGAAGGCAAGCAGGGCCCCGTGTCTGACCAGCTCGGCGCGTTCGTGTCGGGCGTTCTGCTCGACACCGAGAAGACCTGGAACACCCTGTTCGCGCAACTGGGCAAGAACTACCAGGAACCTCGCCTGGTGATCTTCGACGGCGCCACACCGACCGCCTGCGGCACCGGACAGGCCGCGATGGGACCGTTCTATTGCCCGCTCGACCAGCGCGTTTACATCGACCTCGCGTTCTACCGCCAGCTGCAGGAGCGCTTCAAGGCTCCGGGGGACTTTGCGCAGGCGTACGTCATTGCCCACGAGGTCGGTCACCACGTGCAGAACCAGCTGGGCATCATGCAGAAGATGGACGAGTACCGTCGACGCATAAGCGAGACGCAGTACAACGCATTATCGGTCCGCCTGGAACTGCAGGCCGATTGCCTGGCAGGCGTCTGGGCCCATCACGCTCAGAACCGCCAGCTGCTAGAGGCCGGAGATGTCGAGGAAGCCATGCGCGCGGCGTCGGCCATCGGCGACGACACGATCCAGCGCCGCACCCAGGGCAGAATCGTGCCTGACAGTTTCACCCACGGCACCTCTGAGCAGCGCATGCGCTGGTTCATGACCGGCATGAAGAGCGGGCAGATCTCGGCCTGCAACACCTTCGAAGGCAACCAGATCTAGCGAGCCGCGCTTGCTGCCGTCGGTCAAGCGAGGCGGGCGCGGCTGATGCGCGATAGCTGCAGCGGGCCTCCGAACAACGTGGGTCGCCTGGTTCGGCTGTCCACATGACGCTGCGCGATGTGACTGCACTGGCCGCCCTCGCCGTAGGCCTGGTCGGCGGCGTGGTTGCCTGGCTCGACCAGCCGGGCTCGGTGAAAGTACCACCGGGTCGTTCCGATCCCGGCGCCTTCCTCGTGACCCGGGTCGACACCGCCACATCGATTACGACGGCCGACGGCAGCACTCTCACTCCTGTTGCGACGTTCGAGGCCCGCGGCCGTGCGCTGAATATCGAGCGATTCAAGCCGTACCAGTCCTTAGCGAACTGGATCCCCGGGCTGCGACCCTCGACGCATGACATCGGCCTCGGCTTCGGGCCGATGACCGACAGCGTCAACGTGGCTCGTTTCCGCTTCACCCACGAGGGCGTGTCCAATGGACTGCGGGCGCTGTTTGCACGACCGCGTGACGCGATGACGCCGGAGGAGTTCGATCGGCTTGCTCCGTTCATCACCAACATCCACGTGATCCCGGCCACGCCTGCAGTCCATGAACGGCTGCGTCGAGTGCGCATCGGCGAGTTGGTCACGCTGCGCGGCAAGCTCGTCAACGTGCGCGACCCTGAGGGACGAGTCGCTTCGACCTCGATTTCCGCCGGCGATCGCGATTGCGAGATCCTCTGGCTGGAGGACCTCCAGCGCGCAACCCTTTAGGAGAGACTTCGATGACCCTGTTCGAGTGGCTGGCGGCGGTGTGCTCAGAGCTCGGCTGGAGCGTGATGCGCTCGCACGAGATGCTGGATGAGACGCGCTGGTCGGACCTGTACGAGGCGGGCGTGCCTCCTGCGGAGGCGGCGAAGCGCGCCCGCGCCGAAGGCTGGCTCGGCGACTAGCTTGGCGCTCGCTTGTCTGTCGGCAAGGTCACGCCGCAGACGCTGAATCTGGTGCCGCGGCCGCCGGCGAATGCCGGGAGACGGAGGGGGAGCCGCCGGAATTCACAAGTACCAAGTACCGGGGCCGCGGCGTAAGGGGTCAGCCGCCCGGCGGCATGCGTCGTTGGAAGCGCTCGGCAAGCTTGGCGCGCTGCTCCGGCGTCAGCACTTCGGCGCTGTCCATCAGTGCCTGCAGCATGCGGCGCGAGGCGTTCTCGCCCAGTTGCATCTGCTCGACACGCAATTTCTCAAGGCGTGCGCGGTCGATGCTCGGCGCAGCAAGCAACGCCATTGACTGACGACGTGCCTGCATGTGTTGCTTGCGGCTCGCCTGCAGGTCATTGGCAGCGCCCTTTAGGATGGTGGCGATGCGGTCGCGCTGCTCCGACGTGACGTCGGTGTCGGCAAGCCGGAACGCAACCATCGCCTCGATGCGCCTGGAAAGCGCGGCCGGGTCCATGTCGCCCCTTCCGCCATGCCAGCCACCGAAACCGTGACCGGGCCCACCGAAACTCAGCGGGTGGGCATCCGCATGCCGGTGCGCCGCCAGCGCACCGGCAGCAGCCAGCGCGGTCATGCCCAGTCCCAGCACGGCCCTGCGCCGCGCGCGACGGGCCGTCGAAGGCGCCGCAGGCACAGCCGACCGATTGTCGTTGTCCATCGATTATTCCTTTCAAAACGGGTTGGCTATGGGACGCACTGTAAGTACGGTGCCTTGCTTGCGTGCAAGGGGGTTGTAAGGATCTGTAAATCGCGGCCGGATTCGACGCACGTCATGGGCTGACGGCAGCCGCGCCAGTAGGCTCGAAGTCCTCGGATTGGATTGCCATGAACCTTCGCCCGCCACTCGCGTCGCCTGGGAGTGCGTCAGCCGTGGACACCCCCGCGGCTACTGCCTGGCACGCCATCGACGCCGACGCCGCGCTTGCGGCGCTCAGCTCCCGTCGCGAAGGTCTGAGCACGGCAGACGCAACGGCCCGCCTGCAGCGCGACGGTCCGAACCTGCTCCCCGAAGCCGCGCCGACCAGCGTTCTGGCCATGTTCGCGCGCCAGTTCGCCGACTTCATGATCGGGGTGCTGATCGTTGCCGCCCTCGTCGCCGCAGCGATCGGCGAGCCGGTCGAGGCCGCCGCAATCCTCGCGATCGTGGTGCTCAATGCGATTCTCGGCTTCAGCCAGGAATGGCGCGCCGAGCAGGCCATGGCCGCGTTGCGCGCGATGTCGGCGCCACGCGCACGCGTGCTCCGCGACGGCGGCCGCACCGAGATACCGGCCGCCGACCTGGTGGCTGGAGACGTCGTCTGGCTTGAGGCTGGCACCAAGGTTCCGGCGGACCTGCGGCTGGTCGACGACGCGGCGTTGCGCATCGAGGAAGCGGCACTGACAGGAGAGTCCGTCCCGGTCGACAAGCATGCAGCTGCATTGCTGGCGCCGGACGTCCTGCTCGCCGACCGACGCAACCTTGCGTTCTCCGGAACGCTGGTGACGGCGGGCCACGCCACCGGGCTGGTCGTGGCGACCGGCGCCCGGACAGAACTCGGGCATATCGCGCACCTGGTTGAATCCGCCGGCGAACAGCGCACACCGCTGCAGGACCGGCTTGCGCGCTTCGGCCGGCGGCTGGCGCTGATCGTGCTCGCGATCTGCGCACTGATCTTTGCGGCCGGCGTGGCGCGCGGCGAACCGGCGGCGCTGATGTTCCTCACCGCCATCAGCCTGGCAGTTGCGGCGATCCCCGAGGCATTGCCCGCAGTCGTGTCGATCGCGCTGGCGTTCGGCGCTCACCGCATGTCGCTTGAGCGGGCGCTGGTCAGGCGCCTGCCGTGCGTCGAGTCGCTCGGATCGGTCACGGTCATCTGCAGCGACAAAACGGGGACATTGACCGAGAACCGCTTGCGCGTCGAATCCCTCGAGCTCGTGGACGACCGCGAGCGCGACCGTGCAATGCAGGTCCTGGCGCTGAACAGCGACGCCTCGCGCTCACCCGATGGCCAGTGGATTGGCGATCCGACCGAGATCGCGCTGGTCGAAGCGGCGTCGCGCGATGGCCTCGACGTCGATCAACTGCGCGCCGCGGCACCGCGCATCGCGGAGCTGCCATTTGACTCGATCAGCAAGCGCATGGCGACACTGCACGCGGTCGACGACGGCGTGCTGCTCACCGTCAAGGGCGCGCCTGAAGCAGTGCTGCCGTCGTGCATCAACGTCGAGATCGGCGACTGGCATCAGCGCTCGGAGCGCATTGCCGCCGCCGGTCAGCGCGTGTTGGCGCTGGCGGCCCGGCCCGCCAGCCGTGGCGAGTCGATCAGTACCTTGAATGATCGGCTGCAACTCATCGCGCTGGTCGGACTGATCGATCCGCCGCGCGCCGAAGCCGGCGCCGCGGTCGCGGAGTGCATGCGCGCCGGCGTCGTGCCGGTGATGATTACCGGCGACCATCCGGCCACTGCGCTGGCGATCGCTCGCTCCCTCGGCATCGCCGGACCGCAGTCCGAAGTGATGACGGGGGCGGAACTCGCGCATATCGACGCGGCGGCCCTGCCGGATCGCGTACACCGGGTACAGGTCTACGCCCGGGTCGATCCGGCGCAGAAGATCGGCATCGTCGAGGCGCTGCAGGCGCGCGGCGAATGCGTTGCGATGACGGGCGACGGCGTCAACGATGCGCCCGCACTGCGCCGATCGGACATCGGCGTCTCGATGGGGCGCGGCGGCACCGATGTTGCGCGCGAAGCCTCCGATCTGGTGCTGCTCGACGACAACTTCGCAACGATCGTCGGCGCCGTGCGGGAAGGTCGGCGCATCTACGACAATATCCGCAAGTTCGTCCGCTTCGTGATGGCCGGGAACGCCGGCGAGATCTGGACCATCTTCCTCGCGCCCTTCCTCGGTCTGCCGATCCCACTCACGCCGATCCAGATCCTCTGGGTGAACTTTGTCACCGACGGCCTGCCGGGGCTTGCGCTGACCAGCGAGCCGGCCGAACCCAACGTGATGCGCCGGCCCCCTCGGCCACGCACGGAGACGATCTTCGCGCAGGGCGTGTGGCAGCACATCCTCTGGGCGGGCCTGCTGATCGGCGGCGTCAGCCTCTATGCCTGCTACTGGGCGCTGCAAAACGGCGTGCACGCGCAGACGATGACCTTCACCGTGCTGACCTATGCGCAGCTCGCGCATGTCATGGCCATCCGCTCCGAGCGCGAAAGTCTGTTTTCGATCGGTCCCGCCAGCAACCGGCTGCTGCTGGCCGCGGTCGTCGCCAGCGTCGCGCTGCACCTGCTGCTGATCTATACGCCGTGGCTGCAGACGGCATTCGGCACGCAGTCGATCGCACCGTCGGCGTTGCTGCTGGCCTGCGGACTGGCGCTGCTCGTCTTCGTCGGCGTCGAGATCGAGAAGTGGGCAATTCGTCGCGGCTGGCTGTACACCGGCCTGACACCGAAATAGCGATCTGAGCGGGCAGGTTGCCATCAGGGGGTCGACACTTCGACGCGTATGATCTTTGCAGGCTCTCCGTACCTTCATGATCGTCGAACCATGAACGCTCCGGACTCGATCTCGCGTCGCTCCAATCTCGACTCTGCGCTGCTGGCGCGCACCTCGCCACTGCCCATTTCCACTTACTTTGATCCGGTCTGGTTTGAGCGCGAACTGATGTTGCTGTTCGATCGCGGCCCGAACTACGTCGGCAGCCGCATGATGGTGCCCGAGGTCGGTGACACGATGACACTGCCATGGTTCGACCACGGCAAGGTCCTGGTGCACGGCCCGAACGGCATCAATCTGCTGTCGAACACCTGCCGCCACCGCCAAGGCCTGCTGCTCGAAGGACGTGGAAATCACCAGAATATCGTCTGTCCGCTGCACCGCTGGACCTACGATCTCGACGGCAAGCTGCTGGGAGCGCCGGACTTCGACCAGGCACCCGAATGCTCGTTGCCGAAGACGCCGCTGCAAGAGTGGAACGGGCTGCTGTTCGCGGGGCCGCGCAATGCGGCGTCCGACCTGGCCGACTTCCCGCTCGCCGCGGATTACGACTACTCGAAATACGTGTTCGACAGGGTGACGGTCGACGAGTGCCCATTCAACTGGAAGACCTTCCTCGAGATCTTTCTCGAGCTGTATCACGTCGAAGCGATGCACCCTGGCCTGCAGAAGTGGGTCGATGCCGGCAACTACGAGTGGAGCTTCGGCGATCGCTGGAGCTACCAGATCCTCGGCATCAAGGACGGCCTGCAGTCGCAGGTCTCACCCAACTATCAGAAATACCGCGATGCGATCCTCGCCTACTCGGGCGGCGCGCTGCCGAAGTACGGCACGGTGTGGTCGATTCTTTACCCGAACGTGATGCTCGAGTGGTATCCGTATGCGCTGGTTGTCAGCACGCTGATTCCGCGCTCGCCTGACCACACGACGAATATCGTCGAGTACTACTACCCTGAGGAAGTGCAGGCTTTCGAACGTCAGATCGTCGAAGCGCACCAGGCAGCCTACGCGGAGTCGGCCGTCGAGGACGCCGAGGCCTGCGGCCGCCTGCACCGCGGTCGTCGCGCGCTATGGCTGGCCGGCGAGGATGACGAGGGGCCGTATCACACGCCGCATGAGGACGGCATGATCCACATGCACGACTGGATCCGCCGTCACATGAAGCAGCGTCGCACACCCTAGCGCAGGCGCAACGCAGAGTTAACCGGTCACAGAGCCGCTGCAGCCGGCCTGCGGCGGCGCCTCAGCCGGCATGCCGGAGCGCGGCGCATTGAGCCACGAGGCCAGCGCGGCATCCATGCTGCTGGCGTGAATGCCGAACCACTCCAGCACCGCTTCTGGCAGTCGCGACAGCGGGTCACCGTCACCCTGCGCGTAGCGCCGCTGCACTTCGACCACGACCTCGAGCACCGAAGCGTGCTCTCGTTGGTGGCAGCCGGCCGGCGGAAACCCGGTCGAGGCCATCAGCGCTTCTTCGTGCTCGAAATGTCGCGTCAGGTGCTCACGCAGCCGCTCGAGCACCGCGGCAGCACCCGCACCGGCGGCAACCGCCGCGGTGAGCTGTGCCAGCAGGTCCTCGCACTCGTCGTGGAGGTGATCGATAGAGGCCACGCCGACGGCGTAGCGACCGGAAGGGCCCTCCATTTCAGGCCGCCTGGCCCTTGAGGAAGGTGGCGAGCTCAGCGTCCTCGGAGGATGCATGGATCGCAAACCAGTTCATCAGGTCTGCGGCATAGCGGCGCACTGCATCGACGTCGCCGGCGTCAAACTTGCGGCGCACCTCGGAGACCGAGTCGAGCAGATGCTCGTGGGCGCGCTTGTGACGCGCGTAGTGCGAGTAGTCTTCCTGCAGCATGAACGTTTCCTCGGTCTCGCAGTGGCGCAGCAGGTGCTCATGCAGCGCCAGCAGGTGGGTGCCGTAATCCGCCTCGGAAGGGTCGTTCAGGGCCTCGAGAATGGCCTCGAATTCGCGATGCAGGTCATCGATCGGCTTGAACCCGACCAGGATCCTGCTGTGTGTAACGGTGGCGGCGCCCATGGCATGTCCTCGACTGCGATTGGTCTCGTCAGAAACTACGGATTTGCGCGTCGCACCGGTTGACCCAGCGCAAGAACGCGGCGGCGCTGCGCAGGTGTCCGGTCAAAGTAAAAGGCCCGGACACATCGTGGTGTGCCGGGCCTCGCGGCGACGGATCGCCGTGGGTGGCGGAGTAAACCGCCGTAACTTTCTACCTATATACCATGACCGGAATCGTCGAATGAGTCAAGACTTTTTGCGTCTCGCTGCCCAGTAATACCGCACTCAGGCCGCGACGGCCATGCGATGCCATGAAGATGACATCGCAGCCCTTGGCCTGGGCCGTGTCGATGATCGCCTCGAATGGCGAAAACGACTTCACAGTCACGGTTTCGAACGGCACCGCCGCCTTGGCGGCGGCATCAGCCACCGAGCCGAGGCGCTCCGCCGCGGACTTCATCATGCGCTGCTCGTAGTCTTCGAGAGTTTCGGGACGGTACTCGGACAGGTTCGAGTACGAATACGGCTCGACCACCGTGACGCCGACCACACTCGCGTTCAGCGCCTTCGCAAATTCCAGACCCCCCTGGATCGCTTTGGCCGACAGCTCGGAACCATCCGTGGGTAGCAGGATCTTCTTGAACATTGCTTCATTACTCCCTGTTTGAAGCCTAGGCGAGACTTGGCGACCGCCGTTGACAGTCGTCAAGCGCGGCGCTCCGCCGCGCGCGCGAGTCGCGTAAGCGCTGCGGATGCGGCAACAAATCCCATCGTTGCCGTCACCGCGACGCTCGATCCATAGCCGGCACACGCCAGCCCCCCGCTGAACCCGCCCGGCTCCCGCTCCATCGCCGGTCGCTGCACCGGTTCGTCCGAGTAGACGGCCAGCACCTGAAATTTCTTCCTGCGCGCGCTGTCGTCCGGAAAGCCATAGTCGCGACGCAGCCGGTGCCTGACCTTGGCGAGCAGCGGATCGCCTGCAATCAGCGCGAGATCACCCGTGGAAATTCGCGCCGCATCGAACCGCCCTCCCGCCGCACCACAGGTGATCACGGGAATGCCGCCGCGACATGCCTGTGAAATCAACGCCGCCTTGGCACTGACCTGGTCAATGCAGTCCAGCACCAGGTCATAGCCCCGGATCAGCGTCGCCGCGTTTTCCACTGTCACGAAATCGTCGACGGTGAACACACTGCAGTCGGGATTGATGGCGACGATGCGCGACGCCATGGCCGCCACCTTGGACTGACCATAGGCGTCACCGAGCGCATGGATTTGCCGGTTCGTGTTCGACTCGGCAATGTGGTCCATGTCGATCAACGTGATCCGGCCCACCGCGCAGCGGGCGACGGCCTCGGCTGTCCAGCTGCCAACCCCGCCGATGCCGACGACCGCGACGTGCGCCGCGCGCAGGCGCGCCGCGCCGGTCTCGCCATAGAGCCGTGCGACTCCGCCGAAACGGCGTGCCAGATCGGCATCCGCCGTGGCGAGAGTCGGCGTTTTCGACATTTCAGCTGCCACGCACCAGCTGGACGATGCGCGCAGGATCCAGCGTGCGAGCCTGCTGCTCGATCTGCGGCCGATACTGAGCCTGCAGTGCCTTGCCCTGGGACAGGAGATCGCTGAACGCCCGCTTCAGCAGGTCCGCAGACATCACGCGCCCCCCGGCGTAATAACGGCGCGCGACCTCGCCGATCGCATAGGTCGTCGCAAACGAGAAGGCGACCCCGGTCGCGCCGCGCGCCAGTGAACCCGCCATGCCGCCGGCCACGGTGCCGAACAGGCCGCCGATGAGTTTGCGACCAATCTGTTCCAGGTACTGGCCGGTGAGGCCGACGCCGAGCGTGGCGAGCAAGTCGCGGATCTGCGTCTTGTCAGCCTCGACGCCATGCGCCTTGCCGATGCGATACACGAGTTTCATCTGCAGGGGAATGATGGCCATCGAGGCGATCGACTGCGGCAGCAGCTCCAGCGCACCATTCAGTATCGATGCATTGAGGACCATCTTGTCGAGCTCGGCCGGCGGGACCGAAGGTGTCGACGCGACGACCTCACCCGGCGTCGCGATCCCGGTCGTCGCACCGACTGCGGGCAGGGGCATCGTCGCGAGTTCGTCGGCATCGACGGCGGTCTCCACCATCGTGGGCTGGTCGAGGCCAAGCCGGGCGCCCAGGTCCGCAAGAAAGCGCGTCTCGGCGTCGTTGCGTAGCCCGTCCGCTTCGCACACGCCAACCGCCAGTTCATAGGCCAGTCGGCGTGCGTCAGGAGTCGTCAGGGCAGCGGCGGCGTCCGAGACCGAAACGCGCTTCAACAACACCTCCTGCACGAGGGCGGGAACATTCGACGTCCCGAGCGCTTCCGCAACGTGGCGCAGTTCCTCGCGCTCGCGATCCTCATTGCGTCCGTCCGCGAACGCCGCGAGCAAGGCGATCGTCATGACGGCCTGCTGTTCCTTCTGATCCATGGCACCACTCCCCAAGATTGAGCCGGGGCGTCCGCTTCGCCCGCCGCCCTCGATATTCTGCCCCCGCCCGGCTTTTCAACACCGGGACTTCCCGCGCCTGCGCCCGCTCGACGAGCCGTTGCTCATCGTCAGGCAGGCCGGCACGGGCTGGCATAGACTGCAAAAAGGGTACTAAAGGAGTGGTCATGAAAATCCTTCTTCCCGTTGATGGCAGCGACTACAGCAAGGCCGCAGTGGAGTTTGTCGCCTCGCGCTCGGCCCTGATCGGTACCGAGCCCCAGGTGGACGTCGTCAACGTCCAGCTCGAAGTGCCGGTGCGTGCCGCACGCGTGGTCGGCAAAGCGGCGTTGACCGATTACTACACCGATGAGTCGGATCGCGCGCTCAAGCCGGCACTGCGTCGCCTGGCCAAGGCAGGACTGAAAGCCACCGGCCATTACCTGGTCGGCCACCCAGGCGAGGAGATCAGTGCCGCGGCGGTCAAGGATGACGTCGACCTGATCGTCATGGGATCGCATGGTCACTCGGCGCTGCGCAATCTGCTGGTCGGTTCGGTGACAAACAATGTGCTGGCTCGAACCCAGGTGCCGATGCTGGTCCTGCGCCACAAGGAAACACCGAAGAGAGACGGACTGAAGGTCGGCATCGCCGTGGATGGCAGCAAGTACGGACGCGAAGCGGTCAAGTACGTATTGCGCCACCTCGCGCTGTTTGGCGCAAAGCCCGAACTGACCTTGCTGCACGTGGTCAGCGATTTCGCCGGCGCGGTCATGCCCGACATGGGAGGGATCGCGCTACCCGCGTTTTCCGAGGAAGAGATCCGGACACTGCAGAAGAAGGCCTTCGAGGCCGCAGTGGGGCCGGCGCGCAAGCTGCTCGCCAAGGCCACCATCAAGCCAGCCGAAGTCTGCCTTGTCGGCAATGCCGGCGACGAGTTGTCCGCCTACGCCAAGAAGAAACTCGACGTGCTGGTCATGGGCTCGCACGGCTACGGCGCGTTCAAGGCCGCGGTACTGGGGTCGGTGGCCACGCGCGTGATGGCGCGCTCGAGCGTGCCGCTGCTGCTCGTACGTCACGCGTGACGCCACCGGTTCGATCGGCTGCGGGAACAGCGATGCGGAGCCGGGGATACGGCATGCAATGCTGGCTGGGCGCGTTACTGCTTCTCTCGGCGCTGTCGGTTGGGACAGCCTTCGCTCAGGGCAAGCCCATCAAGGTCCTCGTTGGCTTCCCGCCCGGCGGCGGCACTGATGCGATCGCGCGCACTCTCGCGGAGGGGCTGAAAGACGAACTGAACGCCCCGGTCATAGTCGAGAACCGGCCTGGTGCCGGAGGGCAGATTGCGGCCCAGGCGCTGAAGGCGGCAGCGCCCGATGGCACCACGGTGTTCATCTCGCACGACCATACGATCTCGATCCTGCCGCTTGTCACGAAGAACCCGGGATTCGACCCGGCACGCGATTTCGTGCCGATCGCGGGCTTTGCCACGTTCGTCAACGCGCTCGCGTTGTCGGGCGGCACCGCGGCGAAGACGTTCAAGGATTACGTGGCGTGGGTAAAGAGCCAGGGGGGCAAGTCGGCGATCGGCGTTCCCGCGCCCGCGTCGGTGCCCGAGTTTCTGGTCAAGGTGATTGGCGAGAAATATGGCGCCGATCTCGTGGCCGTGCCATACCGCGGCAGCGCACCGATGATCGCCGACATGCTCGGCAACCAGATTCCTGCCGGCATCGGCTCGGTACCTGAGTTCGTAGAGAACCACAAGGCCGGCAAGCTGCGCGTTGTCGCCGTACTCGGTCCCACGCGGCAGGCTGCCATGCCGGAGGTTCCGACCTTCGCAGAACTGGGACTCGCCGGCTTCGAGGATGTTCCGTACTACGCCTTCTTCGCACCCGCGGGTACGCCGCAGGCGGAAATCGATCGATTCTCCGCAGCGCTGGCCAAGGTTATCGCCCGGCCCGAAGTGAACGACAAGCTGACGGCATGGGGACTGACGGTCGGCCTGCTGCCGCAGGCCCAATTGGCAGCCCGCGAACGCGCCTACTCCCAGGCCTGGGCGCGGATCATCCGCAGCAGCGGATTCCAGCCGCAGTAAAAGGGCTGAGCGCCCGCCCGAACGCTCCGGGCGAGCGCGACTTCTGAGGATGGCCGCCGTGTCCTGAGGCGATGGCCGCCTCGCGGGTGATCGGCTAGGCGGCGAGCATCAAGGGCGCCGATTCCGACGGAGCCGCCGCGGTGACGCTGTGGCGAATCAAGTGGTCGAAGGCCGATAGCGCCGCCTTTGCCCCGTCCCCGGCGGCAATGATGATCTGCTTGAACGGTGTCGTCGTGGCGTCGCCTGCGGCGAACACGCCGGGCACGCTCGTGGCACCCCTCGCATCGACGACGATCTCGCCGTACTTCGACAGCTCCACCGTGCCTTTCAGCCACTCGGTGTTGGGCACCAGGCCGATCTGCACGAACACGCCGGCCAATTCGATCTCGCGCTCGGCGCCGGTCGCACGGTTGCGAAAGCGCAGCCCGGTGACCTTCTGGCCATCGCCCGTGATTTGGGTGGTCTGCGCGTTCGTATGAACCGTCACGTTCGGCAGGCTCCTGAGTTTGCTCACGAGCACGGCGTCGGCCTTCAGCTGGTCGGCGAACTCGATCAGCGTCACGTGCTCGACGACGCCTGCAAGATCGATCGCCGCCTCGACGCCCGAGTTGCCACCACCGATCACCGCGACCTTCTTGCCCTTGTAGAGAGGCCCGTCGCAGTGCGGGCAGTAGGCCACGCCCTTGTTCCGGTATTCCTGCTCGCCGGGCACGTTGACGTTGCGCCAGCGTGCGCCGGTAGACAGCACCACGGTCCTGCCCTTCAGCTGTGCGCCGTTCGCGAGCGTCACCGTGGTCACGCCACCCGGCGCAGCCGGTGGTTCGAGCAACTCGACCCGGTGGCCGCCGATGATGTCGACGTCATACTGCCGCGCGTGCGCTTCCAGCGCCGCGGCGAACTTGGGTCCTTCGGTTTCCAGCACCGAGATGAAGTTCTCGATGCCGAGTGTGTCCAATGTCTGGCCGCCGAGGCGCTCGGCCACGATGCCGGTGCGGATGCCCTTGCGCGCTGCGTACACAGCGGCGGCGGCGCCGGCAGGACCACCGCCGACGATCAGCACGTCGAACACGTCCTTCGCCGCCAGCTTCTTCGCATCGCGCGCCGTCGCGCCAATGTCGATCTTCGCGAGGATCTCGCCGATCTCCATGCGGCCCGAGCCGAACGGCTGGCCGTTCAGGAAGATCATCGGCACCGCCATGATCTGGCGTGCCTCAACTTCGTCCTTGAAGAGCCCCCCGTCGATCGCGACGTGGCGGATGCGCGGGTTGAGCACCGCCATCAGATTCAGCGCCTGGACTACGTCGGGGCAGTTGTGGCAGGTGAGCGACATGTAGGTCTCGAAGGCGAAGTCGCCTTCCAGTGACCGGATCTGCTCGATCACGTCGGGCTCGAGCTTGGGCGGATGGCCGCCGGCCTGCAGCAGCGCCAGCACCAGCGAGGTGAACTCGTGGCCCATCGGGATCGCGGCGAAGCGCACGCCCATGTCGTGGCCCGCGCGGCTGATCGAGAACGACGGCCGGCGCGCATCCTGGCCGTCATGGCGCAGGCGGATCAGCGGGCTCAGCGCCGCGATCTGGTCGAGCAGTTCGCGCATCTCACGCGAGGCTTCGCGCTCGTCGTACGAGGCGACGATCTCGACCGTGTCCGTGAGGCGCTGCAGGTAGGCGGCGAGCTGAGTCTTGAGGTTGTCGTCCAACATGGCGAACTCCGAAGTGAGGCAAGGCGACGCCTCCGCCGGCGACCAACCAGCGGAGGCGATTGCGGTCTGGATCGATCAGATCTTGCCGACCAGGTCGAGCGACGGCGTCAGCGTCTTGGCGCCTTCCTGCCACTTGGCCGGGCACACCTGCCCCGGATTCTTGGCGACGTACTGCGCGGCTTGCAGCTTGCGCAGTGTCTCCTTGACGTCACGGGCGATGCTGTTGTCGTGGATTTCCGCGGTCTTGATCACGCCGTCCGGGTTGACGATGAAGGTGCCGCGCAGCGCCAGACCCTCTTCCTCGATGTGCACGCCGAACATGCGGGTCAGCGTGTGCGTCGGGTCGCCGACCAGCGGGAACTTCGCCTTACCGACGGCCGGGCTGGTCTCGTGCCACACCTTGTGCGCGAAGTGCGTGTCGGTCGTGACGATATAGACCTCGGCGCCGAGCGTCTTGAACATGTGGTAGTTGTCGGCCGCATCCTCGACTTCCGTCGGGCAGTTGAAGGTGAACGCCGCAGGCATGAACACCAGCACCGACCACTTGCCCTTGAGGGACTGCTCGGTCACTTCGATGAACTTGCCGTTGTGGAAAGCCTGGGCCTTGAAGGGCTGGACCTGGGTGTTGATGATCGACATGGTGCTAGACCTCATTGGGTTGGTAAGGGGAATCAAATCTGAGGACTGAATATTGAGGCTATCGATGCAGACTTTCCAATTCAATTTCGCTAATTGGCCGATAGTCTCTCGCCTCGGAACAACCAAATGGCGGCCGGCGGCGCAGCGGCGGCTTCGGCGTCTGCAAGAATCCGCACGTGATCGCCGCCCGACCCTTCGACTCCAGCCGCTGGCTGGCCTGGTTCTTCGTCACCGTCTGGGGCTCCGGCTACCTGGCGACCAAGGTCGGATTGCAGTACGCGCCACCGTTCACATTCCTGACGTTGCGCTTCGTTTTCGGCATCGCACTGGTCTTGCCGATAGCGCTGGTCGCGCGTCCCACGTGGCCGCGCGGCGCCCTGCTCGGACACGTCGTGGTGGCCGGACTGCTGATGCATGCCGTCAATCTCGGCGGCAGCCACTATGCGCAATACCTGGGCATGTCGGCGGGCATCGCCGCGCTGATCCTGGCGCTGCAACCTCTCGTCACAGCGATGGTCGCGGCGCCGTTGCTCGGCGAGCGGCCGCGGCCCCCGCAATGGCTCGGTGTTGCGCTCGGCCTGCTGGGGGTCGCACTCGTCGTCTGGCACAAGATCGACGTCAGGGCATTGACCCTGCCCGCGCTGGTCGCGATATCGATCGCGCTCGCAGCGATCACGGCCGGCACGCTGTACCAGCGCATCTTCTGTCCGGCCGTTGACCTGCGCGCCGCTGGAGCGGTGCAGTTCATCGCCAGCGCGCTTGTGCTGGCCCCACTTGCGGTCGCCGTCGAGGGCTTCCCGGTCGAATGGTCGTGGCCTCTCGTAGCCAGCATCCTGTTCCTGGTCGTCCTGGCCTCGATCCTCGCGGTCAACGCGCTGCACACCCTGATGCGGCGCGGCCAGGCGACGCGCGTGACCAGCCTGCTCTACCTGACACCGATCATTGCCGTCGCGCTCGAATGGGCAATGTTCGGCGTGCGGCCGACCTTGCTGACAGCGCTGGGCATCGCCGTGACCTGCGCCGGTGTCGCGCTGGTCGCCTGGCGGCCGGTCGTCGCGCCCCACCCGGCGCGAGTCACATGACGCTGAGCCTGGCTCGCATCATCGGCTTCGTCGTGCTGACGCACACCGCGTTTGGCGCCGCGCGCGTCACTGCATCGCTGTACGCGCTGTCCAACAAGGCCTCGACCTTCACGGTGGGCGTCGTGATGGCGCTGTTTGCGCTGGTGCCGGCGCTGCTCGCCGTGCGCGCCGGGCGCTGGCTCGACCGCGTCGGGCCCTATCGACCGTTGCTGTTCGGAACGGTCCTGATGACAGCGGGCGCGCTGCTCCCGGCGGCGTTTCCCTACGCCACCGCCGACGTCGCGCCGCTGCTGGTCGCGGCGGCGCTGCTCGGCACCGGCTTCATGTACCTGCAGATGACTGCGCAGAACATGGTCGGCGTGCTGGCCGACCCGGCGCGCCGACCGGCGGCGTTTTCGATTCTGGCGCTCGGCTTTTCGACGTCGGGATTGATCGCACCCGTGGCGAGCGGCTTCATGATCGACGCGTTCGGGCATCGTGCCACCTTCGCGGCCGTATTCGTCCTGTTGGCGGTGAGCCTCGCATTGCTGTTTTCACAGCGACACCACATGCCGGCCCGGGAGGCTCACGAGCACGGCGCGCCGGCGACCGACCCTTTCGAGCTGCTGCGTCATGCCGACGTGCGCGCAGTGCTGATTGTCAGCGGGCTGATTTCGATGGCGTGGGACATGCAGTCGTTCCTGATCCCGGTCTACGGCAACAGCGTGGGCCTGTCCGCCTCGGAGATCGGACTGGTGCTCGGCAGCTTTGCCGCAGCCACGTTCGCCATCCGACTCGCCATGCCGGCGCTGTCACGCCGCTATCGCGAGTGGCAGGTGCTGCTGTTCACCCTGCTCGCCTCGGCCGCCGCCTTCGGGCTGATGCCGCTCTTCGACACGATGGCACCGCTGATGGGCGTCGCGTTCCTGCTCGGTCTGGGCCTGGGGTCGGCGCAACCGAATGTGATGTCGCTGCTGCATGAGCGTTCGCCCAAGGGGCGTGTCGGCGAAGCACTCGGCCTGCGCGCGACAATCATGAACGGCAGCCACGTGGTGCTGCCGCTGGTCATCGGCGCCTTTGGCTCGGTGCTCGGCGCTGCGGCCGGCTTCTGGCTGATGGCCGCGGCATTGGCCGGCGGCGGATGGAGCGCGCGGCAGCGCATGAGACTCGAACGAGCGCGGGTGGGGCGGCCGGAATGAGCGTTGCCGACAGCTCGCCGCGTCGCCTCAGCTACGAGGAGCTCGAGGCCTCGCTGGATGCCTTCCTCGAGCGCTGGGATGGCGAACAACCGCTCTGGGTGTTCGGCTACGGCTCCCTGATCTGGAAGCCGGAACTCTCATTCGACCTGCGACAGGCTGCCCGCGTGCACGGCTACCACCGGCGGCTGTGCCTGTGGAGCCGCATCAACCGGGGCACGCCGGACTGTCCGGGACTCGTCGCCGGACTCGACCGCGGCGGCTCGTGTGCCGGAGTCGTCTTCCGCGTTCCCGCCGGGGCGGTGCGCAGTCAGTTCTTGCAACTCTGGCAGCGCGAGATGATGACCAACTCCTACGAACCGCGGCATCTCGAGTGCCGGCTGGATGACGGCTCCCTGGTCTCTGCGGTGGCGTTCGTCGTGCGGCGTGAGGCGCCCAACTACGCCGGGCGCCTCGACGAACGCGAGATTCTCGACGTCTTCGCACGCGGCAGCTGCGGCCGCTATGGCACCAGCCTCGACTACCTGGTCAACACGATCTGCGGATTGCGCGCGCACGGCATCGTCGATCCGCACTTCGAAAGGCTGGCCCGCCATGCCGGCGTCGACCCGCAAGTCTGGCGCACGGGCGCGGCTGCCTAGAATGGCACCATGGACGAGATCGCACGCACACGCACCGACTACAAGAAGGGCGCGCTCGACGATGAGCACGCCGCTGCCGACCCGATCGCGCAATTTGGCCGATGGTGGGACGAGGCGCTGAACTCGCAACTGCCCGAAGTGAATGCGATGACACTGGCCACCGCGGACGCCGGCGGCGTTCCTTCCGCCCGTGTCGTGCTGTTGAAAGGCTATGACGAGCGCGGCTTCGTCTTCTTCACGAACTACGACAGCCGCAAGGGACGCGAGCTGGCGGCCAATCCGCAGGCAGCGCTACTGTTCTTCTGGCCGGAACTCGAACGCCAGATCCGCATCGAGGGCCGCGTCGAGCGCATCGCCGCCGCGGAATCCGATGCCTATTACCGCAGCCGTCCACTGGCGAGCCGCATCGGCGCGTGGGCATCACCGCAGAGTGAGCCGATCCCCAGCAAGGCCTGGCTGATGGGCCGTGCTGCCGAAATGGGGCTGCGCCACGGGCTCAATCCGGATCGTCCGCCGCACTGGGGTGGTTATCGGCTGCGCCACGCGGTCATGGAGTTCTGGCAGGGCCGGCCCTCACGATTGCACGACCGGCTGCGCTACCGGCGAGTGGATTCCGGCTGGGAGCGGACGCGCCTCGCGCCTTGAGCCCGCGCTGCTAGGAAAAGGCCCGCATTTTCCGTTGCCCCCGAGCCGTACTCCCAAAGGCATCAGCGGCTATCATCGGACATTCGCAGGTTCGGGGGGTTGGATGAGCGAGCAGCCGATTTCGATCATCATCGTCGAGGACGAGCCGGAGTTCCGCCGGCGCTTCGTTCAGATTGTCGAGAGCGAACCAAGCATGAAACTGGTTGGCGTGGCCGCCAACAAGCGCGAGGCGCAGGCGATCCTCGACAAGGTCACGTTCGATGTCATGCTGATCGACCTTGGCCTGCCCGACGGCAGCGGCATCGAACTGATCCGCCAGGTCAGCCAGAAGAAGCCCGACGTCGACATCATGGTCGTCACGGTGTTCGGCGACGAACAGCACGTGGTGTCGTCGATCGAAGCGGGCGCCACCGGATATATCCTCAAGGATTCGGCTCCGGCTGACGTCATCTCCTGCATCCGCCTGCTGCGCGCCGGCGGCTCTCCGGTCAGCCCGGTCGTCGCCCGAAGCGTGCTGCGTGCAATCCGCAACCGCATGGGCACGACGGCACCTGCGCGCGTGCCAGGTGCCGAGCAGAATCCGCTGTCGGCGCGTGAGACCGAGATCCTGCAACTGCTCGCCAAGGGCATGAGCTTCAACGAGATCGGCGAGATCCTCGGCATCTCGCCGCATACCGTCACCGCGCACATCAAGAAGATCTATCGCAAGCTGGCGGTGCATTCGCGCGGCGAGGCCGTGTACGAAGCGACCCAGATGGGACTGCTGCGCAGTTGAGTCCTGCGGCGGCCGTGGGTAGCGTCCCGGGCACAGGCGTGGCTCTGCCCCTCCGACGCTTCGGCCCGCTGGCTCGCGCGGGCCTGCTTCTGCTGCTCTGCTGCCTGTCGTTCGTGGCGCTGGCGCGCGGGGACGAATCCAAGGCCATCGGACGGATCGAGTTCATTGCCGGCCAGCGCAATGCCGTGCCGGCCAGCACTGCGGCCTGGCAGGTTCACGGCCTGCCAATGCGATGGTCATCGTCGACTGGCATTCGGCAGGGACTCTGGCTGCGCTTGACGTTCGAGGTGGCGACCGCCCCCACTGAAGGCTGGGGCCTGCTGCTGCAACGATTGCCGAGCGGCGGCACGGTGTATCTGAACGGCCGCATGGTGGCCGACGTGCCGACCGATACCGACACGCAACGCGTGCGCTGGCGGCGACCGCACCTCATCAACCTGCCGACCGACTTCCTGAAGTCCGGAAGCAATGAAGTCCTGATCCACACCTCGTACGGCAGTGGCGTTCACGGTCTCGGGACGGCACAAGTCGGACCGACCGCGGAACTGCAGCCGCTGTACAGCCGCGAGTTCTTTGTCAGTCACACGCTGCGATGGATCTCGCTGGTCCTGACCGTGCTGCTCGCGGTGGGCTTCGCGGCGCTGTGGTTTCGGCGCCGCAGCGAGCACCTGTTCGGCATGCTCGCCCTGATTGCCTTCTTCTGGGCGGTCCGCTCGCTCGACTCGGCCTTCGAAGTGCTGTCCGACGACGCGCACTTCCTGAGCCGCCTGGCGTTCTACGTCGGTAACGGCGCGTTCACCGCGCTGGCGACGATCACGATGTGGCGCCAGAGCGGCCGCAAGCGTGGGCGCGCGGAGTTCGGCATCGGAGTGCTCGCCGCGATGGGCCCGGTGCTGTTGCTGCTGTCCGGCGGCACCTTCGACCTGACCGTGGGTCCGCTGTGGCTCGCCATCATGCTCGGCGCGCTGGCGCTGGGCGTGCTGTCGCTTGCGCGTCGCGCGGTCGGCGAGAGCGGCCTCGTGCTGCGCCTCGTCGTCGCGGCGCTGATCATCGCTCTGGTCGCGGCGGTCCACGACTTCCTGGTCGCGATCGGCGTGCTGCCCTTTGCGAGTCCGGCGCTGCTGAACATCGCCACCCCGGTGCTGGTGATCGCGCTGGGCGCCACGCTGATCGACCGCTTCGTGCGCTCGCTCGCGGAAGTCGAGAAGACCAACGCAGACCTCGAAACGCGCATCCACGAGCGCGAGCAGTTACTGAAGCGCAACTTCGACCGGCTGCGCGAGAGCGAGCGCGTAAAGGCGAGCGCTCAGGAGCGCCAGCGCATCATGCAGGACATGCACGACGGCCTCGGATCGCAGCTGCTGTCCTCGCTGATGCTGGTGGAGCGCGGCGCGATGTCGAACGAGCAGGTGGCGCAGATCCTGCGCGAATCGATCGACGACATGCGGCTGGCCATCGATGCCCTGGCCGCAGACGACTCGGACCTGTTCGCCGCGCTCGGCAACATGCGCTTCCGGATGGAGCCCCGGTTGAGGGCAGCCGGCATGGAACTGCAGTGGGACGCGCGTAACCTGCCAGAGGAAGTCGACCTCGACCCCAATGCCGTGCTGCCGGTGCTGCGCATCGTGCAGGAGGCGCTGACCAACGCGATAAAGCACAGTCGCGCACGGGTGGTGCGCGTAACCCTCAGTGTCGACCACGATGGCGATTCGCAGTGGCTATCGATCCGCGTCACCGACAACGGTCGCGGTCTTGCTGCCACGGGCAACGTCACGGGCCGCGGCATGCTGAACATGAAGAGCCGTGCCGCACGCATCGCCGCCTTTCTCAAGGTCGAGTCGGTTCCGGGCGCAGGCACGATGATTCTGCTGCGCCTGCCGCTGAACCCGATCCCGGGACCCACCACCCGGGCGATGCAGCTCTCCCTGGATACCGAAGCGGTCATCGAGCAGCTGCGCAAGGAGTAGCCCGCCCTTAGACTGCGCGCCATGTCGCGTGCCGTCCCTCCTGATTCGCTGTTCGACGACGAGCCGTTCCCAAGTGCATCGCCCCCGGCTGCGGCTGGCACGATCGCACCCGCGTGGCTGGACGAAAGCGTGTTCCAGCTAGGGCGCCAGCTGCCAGCCAGTGTCTACCTCGGCACCTCGTCATGGAGCTTTCCGGGGTGGCAGGACATCGTCTACTCACGCCAGTACACCGAGGCGCAGCTGGCACGCCACGGGCTCGCCGCGTACTCGCAGCATCCCTTGCTGCGCGCCGTCGGCATCGACCGCAGTTTCTACCAGCCCCTGAGCGTCGCCGATTACGCACGCTATGCGAGCCAGGTGCCGGAGGCGTTCCGGTTTCTCGTGAAGGCGCCGGCATTGATCAGCGATGCCGTCGTGCGGCGTGAGCGCGGTGCGCCGGTCGAGGCCAACCCCCACTTCCTGGACCCAGCGGTGGCTGTCGAGCACTTCGTCAGCCCTGCGCTCGAAGGCCTTGGGGTGCGCGCCGGTCCGCTCGTCTTCCAGCTGCCACCGCTGCCGCGCGAGTGGACGCAGGGAGACGCTGCAGTCACAACGATTGAACGGATCGGCGCGATGCTGGCGGGCCTGCCGCCACGCATAAACGGTCTCGTGCCGATCTATGCGGTCGAGCTGCGCAACGCGGAACTGCTGACACCACGCTTTGTACGCATGCTGCGTGACCGCGGTGCGCGCCCGTGCATCGGCATTCACTCGCACATGCCGCCTGCGCCACGGCAGAGCGCCGCCCTCCACGCGATGGACGCGACCGTGGAGGAAGGTGACGACTGGCGCATGAAGGGACCGCTGGTGGTGCGCTGGAATCTGGCGAGCGGATTCCGCTACGACGAGGCGAAGAACCGCTACGCGCCGTTCGACCGGTTGATCGACCCGGACATCCCCACGCGCGGGACGCTGGTCCACCTGGTGCACGTCGCGATGAAAAGCGGCCAGCCGAGCTTCATCATTGCCAATAACAAGGCCGAAGGCAGCGCACCGCTGACGCTGATCGAACTGGCAAAGGCGATTGTCGACTGACGGCGCGTCACGCCGAGTAGCGCTGTCCCCCCGCGTCGATCGCGAGATAGCGCACCTCCTGCGCCTGCAGGAAGGCCAGTGCCTCGTCAACCGGATGCAGCATCGCGATCGTCGCGCACGCTCCTGCCGCCACCGCCAGTGGCGCGACGACCGACACTGACTGCCAGTGGTCGACCGGCCATCCGGTCCGCGGATCCATCACATGGCAGTAGCGGCGACCGTCGACGACGATGTAGCGCTCGTAGTCGCCAGACGTGGCCATTGCACCGCTGGCAACATCGAGCCGCGCCAGCGTCGCACCGGGTCGGCCACGCGGATCCTGCACGGCAATGCGCCACGGCGTGCCGTCGGGTGCGCTGCCGAGCACGCGGACGTCGCCACCCAGATTCACCAGCCCGTGCACGACCCCCTGTTCGAGCAGCAGTGCGCCCGCGCGGTCGGCCGCGTACTCCTTGCCGATGCCGCCAAAATCGATCTCCATGCCGGCACGAGGCAGGCGCACCAGGCCGTCCCGCCACTCGACCGTCGACCAGCCAATCAACGGCAACACCGCGTCGATCTGCTGCTGCGACGGCAGGCTTTGGGTCTTGAAGTCCCACGCCCGTCGCAGCACACCGCTGGTGAGATCGAAGCACCCGCCGCTTTGCACGTGCAGCGCCGCGCCGAAGTCGATCAGGCCGGCGGTCTCGGCGTCGACGGGGACCGCGTCCGCGCCGGCAGAGCGATTGATCCTCGTCGTGACGCTGTCGTCGCGGTAGCGCGAGTACTTGGCTTCAATGCGCCGCACTTCGGCGATCGCGGCATCCGACCAGGCGCGCGCCGCGATCGCGTCTGGCGCAAACAGTCGCACCTCGCAGCGCGAGGCCATGGCCTTGAATGCGAATGTGTAGGGAGTGCTCGTCAAGTGCGCCTCGCGTGAGACGCGATGCTACCGGCCCAAGACGCGCTTCCGCCCGAACCCTCCCTCTCGGAGGGAGGGCCATGGAGGGAGCCGTGCCGGTGTCAATCGGCGAAGCGCTCGGCCGCTCCGGGGCGAAGCCGACAAGTCAATCGGAACGAGTGCACGTGCAAGTCCCGGCCCTGCCGGGACTCGCGTACACGAGGGACGCCCGTTGTCGCGTACGCGAACGGCGATTCGTCAGAACCGCTTCGTGACCCCGACCTGATAAAACTGCGCCTTGAACGTCTCGAGACCGGGGCTGCCTTCGCCACCGAGGCGCCACTCGGCGCGTTGCTCGTAGTACTCCGCCTTGCCATCCACGACCCAGCCCCCTGCGAAGGCCTTCGAGAGCTTGAGGCCCCCCGTGATGCCGCCGAAAGCCGACAGCCGCTGGTCAGAGGTGTAGAAGCCGGTGGGATCGCCCAGGTAACCCGGCGGAAACGGAGCACCCAGCAGCGGGTCGTATACCGGGTCGTAGTAGAAGTACGCGGCGCTCTGTGTCGTATAGCGCAGGTTGGGAGTCAGCACCCAGCCATCCGGCAGTGTCTGCGCCCACTCGGCGGTGACCGTGTTGGCCGTGACGTCCCAGTCGTCGTCGTAATAGCGGTACGACGTTCGCAGCGTCGCGTTGGCCCATTCGAAGAAGTGGTTCCAGCGCGCGAGCAAGGCGAACTGGCCGCGCGTGGTGGGCCGGTTGTCGATGCCCCAGTAAGCCTTGTACGGATCCGTCAGGTAACCGCTCTGGTGTGCATAGTAGAAGTTGAGCTGCACGATGTCGTTCGGCGAAAGTACCTGGGAGACGCCGACGATTGCGTCGTAGGTGCGCTTGCCGTAGGTCGTCGGCACGCCGACCGTCGGGGAGATCTCGTCGCCCGAGTAACCGCCGCCGAGCGTAAACGTCGTGTTCTGGTCCGGAGTCGCGTGCCGGATCGTCACGCCGCCCGCCGTCGACTCGTAATCATCCTCGGTCGAATAGGCAGCACGGACCGCCACCGACGTGCGGTTGGCAAAGTACTTGGTGACCGTGACGTCCGCCGCCGTGCGCCCGTCCTTGATGCCGAGTCCCGACGCTCCGGACAACGTCGTATGGAAGTAAGGCGACGCGCCGGAGATGCTGTCGTACACCGCGCCGATCTCGAACACCCACTCTTCGGTCAGCGGTGCCAGCAGGTAGAGCGCGGGCGAGCTGACCCTCATGCGGTCGCCAGACTCCTGGTAGTCCTTGTAGTACAGGTACTTGAACTGAACCAGCGTGGCGTTGGGGGCCGTCACCTGCGCCTGCGCGCTGTCGGGCAACAGGCCGGGAAGCGCCAGCGCGGCGGCGAGCACCGCGCCGCGGGAGGAAATGTTCTTGTTGTTGTGCATATTGATCAGTTGCATCCGCAGCCGCCGCCGCCAACACCGGCGCCGCCCGACGCGCCTTCCTTGCTGAAATAGGTGTGATCGGCGAAGCGCGTCTCGAGTGTGTCCGGGTCGAACGCCATCTCCTTGTTCGCCAGGTTGCCCTTCTCCCACGGCTGGACCTTGGGCATCGAACTGCAACCGCTGGCCAGAGCGGCAACTGCAACCACCAGCATCAAGCGCTTCATCCTCATCTCCTCACCTGCGTCCGGCGGCCGTGAGGGCCGCGGCCAGTTCGCGCTCGAGTTCGTCCCGGTCCTTCTCGCGGAAGCCGACGTGGACCGCACGCACGACGCCGTTGGCGTCGATCAGATATGACGTCGGCATGCCCTTCGGCTGATACGCCTCGGCCACCTTGCCTGCCGTGTCAAAGCCCACAGTGAACTTAGCGGGGGTACCGGACAGGAACTTGTCTGCGTCCTCGCGCTTCCTGTCGACATTGATGCCGACAATCGTCAGGCCCTTCGGACCGTACTTCGCCTGCATTTCGTTCATCCACGGGAACGATTGCTTGCACGGTGCACACCACGAGGCCCAGAAGTCCACGTAGACGACCCGGCCCTTCAGATCGGCGAGGCGGACATTCGGCGCACCGGCCGCCGGCAGATCGAACACGGGCGCCGGCTTGCCGACTTCCTGCGCAGACACCACACCCACGAACAGCACGGCACACGCCGCAGCGAGCAGTTTTCCGGACCGCATTGAATCGCCCCTCCGATGAAAGACCACGGGATGGTAACGGCACCTTCGTACCGGAACATCGCGGATTGCGGCTAATCCCCAGCGGATTTCCGGCGTTTCGCGGCAAAGGTCTTCCTGAACTTGAGCACCTTCGGGGCCACGACGACCGTGCAGTAGCCCTGCTCGGGGTTGTGCCGGAAGTACTCCTGGTGATAGTCCTCGGCGCGCCAGTACGGCCCAGGCTCGGCCACCTCGGTCACGATCTTGTCGCGGTAATGCGCCTGCGCCTCGGCAATGACGGCGGCGGCGACGCTACGCTGTTCGGCTGAATGGACGTAAATGGCGGAACGGTATTGCGTTCCGACATCGTTGCCCTGGCGGTTCGGCGTCGTCGGGTCATGGATCGAGAAGAAGATCTCCAGCAGCTCACGGTAAGTGATCCGGGCCGGGTCGTATTCGATGCGCACCACCTCCGCATGCCCGGTCGTGCCCTCGCAGACCTGGCGATACGTTGGCCGGTCCACCGCGCCGCCGGTGTAGCCGGACTCCACGTCGACGACACCCTCGACGTCTTCGTACACCGCCTCGAGGCACCAGAAGCAACCCCCTGCAAGGGTGGCGAACTGATGGCCCGGCCGCGGCTCCTGCCCCAGAGGTTTCTTGATCGACATTGCTGACTCCTTGCTTGCAGTGCGTGGTTCGACCGGTGATCCGGGCGACGGTGCCAACTGCCTTCATCAAAACGGCAAGGCGGTCGAGCACAAGAGTAGTGCGGAACTCGCGGCCAGCACCGTGATGGTGACGAACTCCGGAGCTTCGGCGTGCGGCACCTCGAGCAGTTGGCGCGCCCCCGCAATCCACCAGACCAGACTGACAAAGAACGCCACCAGCACGAGAAGGATGCCAGGCAGCAGCACCAGCGACAGGCCCGCCACGTACAGCGGAATCGTGCCTACCACGGCGACCGTCAGCGCGGGACGCGCACGGCGACGCGATCCATAGAGCGGCAGGATCAGCCATCCGGTCGCCGCCTGCGCCAGGGGCGCCACGGCGAGCGCGACCCACAGCAGGCGCAGGCGCGCACCATCGTCATCCGGCCGTGCGGAATAGCCAAGCACTGCGTTCCATTCAGTCGTGAAGACTCGGACGCCCATTTCGGCGGCGATCGCCACCGCCAGTGCCCCGACGATCGGAATCAGCAGCAGCCACCCGATCGCACCGGGACGCTCCATGCGCTCGCACACGGCCTCCCACAGGCCTTCGGGTTCGAAGATGCTCAATGGCGCCCTACAGCACCACGGGGTAGTCCGGCAGTTCGTTGGGATTGCGCTCACCCTCGTTGAGCGGGAAATGGCGAGTGAGCACGGCGCCGACCGCCTGCACCGCTTCAATCGCACCTGCCTCATAAGCTCCCGTACGAAAGCGGTCGCGCATCACGCCGGCAATCGCCTTCCACTCCGCATCGGTCACGTGCCTCGCAATGCCACGGTCCGCAACGATCTCGATCTGGTGGTCGGCCATCTCGACGTAGACCAGCACGCCGTTGTTCTGCTCGGTGTCCCAGACGCGCAGCTTGGCGAACATCATCAGCGCGCGTTCGCGCGCCGGCGCATCGCGACGCAGGTAGCTCATCGGCAGTGCCGACTCCACGGCGAAGCGGATCTCGCCGCTGTGCGTCCTCTCGCTCTCAACGATCGCTTCCCGGATGCGCTTCAGAGCTTCCTCGGGAAAGGTGCGCCGTACAGCGCGGGGAGTCGTCAGCCAATGGCGCAGGGTTCGCAGGATTTCCATCGTCTCTACCAGCTGCTGCCGCCCCCACCGCCGGAAAAATCGCCGCCCCCGCCGGAGCTCCAGCCACCCCCGCCCATGCCGCCGCCCCCGCCCCAACCTCCGCCTCCGGACCAGCCGCCGGGGATGATGATCGGACCGCCGCGGCGACCGCCCAGTACGCGTCCGCCGCCACTCCTCCCGATGAACGCCGAGAAAATGAAGACGGCGATCGCCGCGAACACGCCGAGCGCGAGCGAGGTCAGCAGGAAGCCCGCCAGTGTGCCGACCCCGGTGCTGGCGAGCGCCGCGCCGGGCCTGCCGAAGGCGCGCCGCATCAGTCCGGCCACGATGGCACCGAAGATGATCAGCGGCACCAGTGCGGCCATCAGGTCTTCACCCGCATCGACCTTGTGCCGTGGAATGCCCGCGGGTGTGGGCAGGGCCTCGCCCTCGATGCGCTTCATCACCGCGTCCACTCCTGCGCTGATGCCGCCTGCGAAGTCGCCGCGCGCGAACGCCGGCCCCATCAGCTCGCGCGTGATACGCGCCGCCATGACGTCCGGAATCGCGCCCTCCAGCGCACGGGCAACGCTGATCCAGACCTTGCGATCCTGTACCGCGACAGCGACCAGCACGCCGTCTCCGATTTCGCGCCGGCCGACCTTCCAGGCGTCACCGACGCGATTGGTGAAGTCGGCGATCGGCTCGGGCTGCGTCGTCGGCACGACGATCACCGCGATCTGCGAACCGCGTTCGCGCTCGAACGCGATGAGCTTGTCGCGCAGCGCCTGCTCGGCAGTGGGGGAAAGCACACCGGCCAGGTCGGTGACCGGGGCCGCGGTCGGGACGGCGACGCGGCCGAGTTGATCACGCGGCAGATCGGCCGTTGCGGGCGAACCCCTGGGAGCGACGGGTTCCGCACGCGGAGCAGTCGCGGGTGCGGTCGGTACCGCGCCGCCCGGGAACATGCCCTTGGGCAGTTCGGCCGGCGCCTGCTGCGCTGCTGCGGACAGCCACAGCAACACAAGTGCGAGCGCCGCGAGCGGCGCCACCGCCGGCCTGATCAACCGCATCGGAACACCCGTGCCGAGCTCGTCGCCGCTACTTCTTCGGCGCGCCGAAATCCACCGTCGGCGGCTTGCTGATGGCCGCTTCGTTCTCGACGGCGAACTGCGCCTTCGGCTTGTAGCCGAACACCATCGCGGTCAGGTTCTGCGGCAGCTGGCGGATGAACGTGTTGAACTCCTCGACCGACTTGATGTAGCGATTGCGCGCAATACCGATGCGGTTTTCCGTGCCCTCGAGCTGGGTGCGCAGGTCCTGGAACGCGGCGTTGGCCTTGAGGTTCGGATAGTTCTCCACCGTCACCAGCAGGCGCGACAGCGCCGAGCTCAATTCGCCCTGCGCCTGGGTGAACTTCGCGAACGCCTCCGGGTTATTGACCAGTTCCGGCGTCGCCTGGATCGCCGTCGCCTTCGCGCGTGCCTCGATGACGTTCTGTAGCGTCGTCTTCTCGAAGTCGGCTTCGCCCTTGACCGTCGCAACGATGTTCGGGATCAGATCGGCGCGGCGCTGATACTGGCTCAGCACCTCGGCCCAGGCCGACTTCACGGCTTCATCCCTCTGCTGGATCGTGTTGTAGCCGCAGCCGGCCAGCAGACTGGCCAGAAGCACGGCAAAAAGTCCCCGCAATGCCTTCATCGAAATCCTCCGCGTTGTAGCGTCGCTCTGTGATTGTTCGATTGACGAGCCGGGCGTGGATCGATAGCGGCCGCCCGGCTGGCGCGTCAACGGTTCCATCATAGCGGCGCCCGATCGAAGGAAGGTGACACGTAGAATCGCCGCATGCAGGCGAAAGCACATGCCACCGACTACCGCCGCGCGCTCGCGCAGTTCGCCACCGGAGTCACCGTCGTCACCACGCGCGATGCCCAGGGCCACCCGGTCGGACTGACCGTCAACTCGTTCAACTCCGTATCGCTCGAGCCGCCGCTGGTGCTCTGGAGCCTGGCGCTGAAGGCGAGTTCCGTGCCCGCCTTCGAGACCTGCTCGCATTACGCCGTCAACGTGCTGGCGGGCCACCAACTCGAGGTGGCGCAGCGTTTCGCCACGCGCGGCGCCGACCGCTTCGGCCCCGGCGACTGGCACGAGGGTCCCCACGGCGTGCCCGTGCTGGATGGATGTGTCGCAACCCTCGTGGCCCGCCATCGCGGCCGCCATCTGGAGGGCGATCACCTGATCCTGGTCGGGGAAGTCGTTCACTACAACGCCCCCGGCGGCTATCCGCTGGTGTTTCACGACGGCCGCTACATCGCGAGCGCCGTCGAGGAGCCGCTGCCGCGTGCACTGCGCACGCCGTGGCGTTGACCGGCGTCGCACCAGGCCGGCGATGTACTGAAGGATGCCGGCCGTCTGCACCGCGGCGCGGAAGATGGCCGCAAGAAGCGGATGGTCTGCCGCTCACGGCACGCGGAAAATGACGGCATGAAGCGACGCGACCTCGCCGATCTCGTCCTGCTGGCGGCCCTGTGGGGTGCGAGCTTCCTGTTCACGCGCATCGCGGTGCCCTCCTTCGGCGCGTTCGCCCTCGCCGAAGTGCGGGTCGCGATCGCCGCCCTGATGCTGTTGCCGCTGCTGGCTCTGCGCGGGGACTTCGCGGAGCTGCGGGCACGGCCGGCTCGCTTTGCGCTGCTCGGCGCGGTGAACACCGCTATTCCATTCGCGCTGTTCGCGTGGGCGGTACTGTCGATCACCGCCGGCCTCGCGTCGATCCTCAATGCAACGGCGCCGCTGTTCGCCGCACTGGTTGCATGGCTCTGGCTGAGCGAGCGTCTGACGCTGACACAGTGGATCGGACTCGGCATCGGTTTTGCGGGCGTGCTCTGGCTCACCACGATGCGCGCTGGCTTCGACGGTGACAGCAGCCGCTGGGCGGTGTTCGCCGCGCTCGCCGCGACGTTCTCCTATGGCCTGTCGGGCAGCGTCGCCAAGCGGTACTTTTCCGGCGTGCGGCCGCTCGCCGTCGCCGCCGGCAGCCAGACCGCCGCGGCGCTGCTGCTGCTGCCCTTCGCGGCAGCCACCTGGCCCGCCGTGACCCCCGCCCCCGGAGCGTGGGCCGCGGCAATCGCGCTCGGCGTGCTGTGCACAGGCGTCGCTTACATCCTCTACTTCCGCCTGATCGCGCGCGTCGGCCCGGCCACGGCGATGACCGTGACGTTCCTGATTCCGGCGTTCGCAATGCTGTGGGGCAGCCTGTTTCTCGGGGAGAACGTCACGCTGACGATGCTGGCCGGCTGTGCGGTCATCCTCGGCGGCACCGCGCTCGCGACCGGATTGCTGAAGGTGCAGCGGCCGCCATCGGCAAGCCGCACCAGCGCCTAGGCCGTTCGCCTCGCTCGCGGTTTCGCGCGCGGCACGCCTCTAGAATCGCGCCATGCGTCGACTCTGGGATATCTCGCCAGCCATCGGGCCCGATTTCCCGGTCTTTCCGGGCGACACGCCGTTCGCGCTGCGATGGACCTGGACGCTCGACGAGCGCTGCCCGGTCAACGTGTCGGAACTGACCCTCTCTCCACATACCGGCGCACATACCGATGCGCCCCTGCACTACGCCAGCGACGGGGCCGCGATTGCGGAGATTCCGCTGGAGACCTACCTGGGGCCGTGTCGAGTCATCCACGCGATCGGCGCTGGTCCACTCGTCGAGCCGCGTCACCTGCAGCATCGACTTGAAGGAGTGCCGCCGCGGGTGCTGGTCCGCACCTGCGAGAAGGCCGCGGTGCGGGCGTGGGACCCGACCTTCAGCGCGCTGGCGCCGGCGACGATCGATGCCCTGCACGCCCATGGCGTGCGCCTGATCGGCATCGACACGCCCTCCATCGACCCGGCCGAGAGCAAGACCCTCGACAGCCACCAGCGCGTGCGCGCAAACGGCATGGCGATCCTCGAAGGCGTCGTGCTCGACGCAGTCGCCGAAGGCGATTACGAACTGATTGCACTCCCGTTGAAGCTTGCCGGTTGCGACGCCAGCCCGGTGCGGGCCGTGCTCCGGGCATGGCCGAAATGACCCGCGACGACGCCCTCGCACTCGACGCGGCCGATCCGCTCGCCGTGCATCGGCGCGCATTTTCGCTGCCCGAGGGTGTCATCTACCTCGACGGCAACTCGCTGGGCGCATTGCCGCGTGCCACGAGTGCCCGCCTGCGCGAGGTGGTCGAACACGAGTGGGGCGCACGGCTGATCCGCTCGTGGAACGAGGCGCACTGGACCGAGTTGCCGCGCCGCGTCGGCGCCAAGATCGCACGGCTGATCGGCGCGCTGCCGCACGAAGTGGTCTGCGCGGATTCGACGTCGATCAATCTCTTCAAGGTCCTGGCGGCCGCGCTGCATCTGCAGTCGACGCGCTCGCCCCACCGCAGGCTGATTCTGTCCGAGCGCGGCAATTTTCCGACCGACCTGTACGTCGCGCAGGGCCTCGCAAACCTGCTCGGTGACCGCCACGAAGTGCAGTTGGTCGAGGCCAACGACCTCGCGGCTTCGGTCGATGAGCGCGTCGCCGTCGTCTACCTGACACACGTGAATTTCCGGACCGGGGCGATGCATGACCTCGCGGACCTGACGCGCCGCGCTCACGCCGCTGGCGCGGTGATCGTCTGGGACCTCGCGCATTCCGCGGGCGCCGTGCCGGTCGATCTCAACGCCGCGCGCGCCGATTTCGCCGTCGGCTGCGGCTACAAATACCTGAATGGCGGCCCGGGCGCGCCGGCATTCGTGTACGCCGCCGAGCGCCATCTCGACGCGCTGGCCGGCGCCACTTACGCGCAGCCGCTGTCCGGCTGGTTCGGGCACCGGACGCCGTTCGAGTTCGTGACCGAGTTCGCCCCCGCCGCGTCGATCGATCGCTTCACCGTCGGCACGCCGTCGATCATTGCGCTCGCCGCCCTCGATATCGGGGTCGACACGGTGCTGGCGGCCGGCATGGACGCGCTCCGCGCCAAGTCGATCGCGCTGACGCAGCTCTTCATCGCGGAGGTCGAGCGGCAGTGCGGGAACGTCGCACTCGTTTCGCCGCGCCGCGCCGAGCAGCGCGGCAGCCAGGTCTGCTTCGCCCATGCCGCTGCGTACGCGATGATCCAGGCGCTGATCGAGCGCGGCATCATCGGCGACTTCCGCGCTCCCGACATCCTGCGGTTCGGCTTTGCACCGCTGTACGTCGGCTACGCGGATGTCCACGACGCGGCCACCGCGCTTGCCGATGTCCTCCGCACCGACGCGTGGCGCGCCGCGCGATTTGGGCAGAGGGCCACCGTCACATGAGCTCCCCGGCGGCGGGCGGCGCGATGCGCTACGGCGATTACCTGGCACTCGATGCGATTCTGGACGCGCAGCACCCGCTCTCGTCCGACCCCAACGAGCTGCTGTTCATCGTGCAGCACCAGACCAGCGAACTGTGGATGAAGCTCGCGCTGCACGAACTGCGCGCCGCCCGCGCGTCGATCGCGGCATCGGATCTGCCGCCCGCATTCAAGATGCTGGCGCGCGTGTCGCGCATCATGGAACAGCTGGTGCACGCGTGGGATGTACTCGGCACGATGACGCCCAGCGAGTACAGCGCGATCCGCCCGCACCTTGGCACGAGTTCCGGTTTCCAGTCGTGGCAGTACCGCGAGATCGAGTTCCTGCTGGGGAACAAGAACGCCGCGATGCTGCGGCCGCATGACGATCGCCCCGAGCTGAAGCAGCGGCTCGAGGCGGCCTTCGCTGCCCCGTCGCTGTATGACGAGGCGATCCGCCTGCTCACGCGGCGTGGCTTCGCCATCGACCCCGCGGTGCTCGAGCGCGACCTGACGCAGCGGCATGCCGGCGACCCGAGCGTCGAGGCGGCGTGGCTCACGATCTACCGTGCACCGCGCGAACACTGGGACCTGTACGAACTTGCCGAGGAACTGGTCGACCTCGAAGACGCCTTCCGGCTGTGGCGGTTCCGGCATGTGAGCACCGTGGAACGCATCATCGGGTTCAAGCCCGGCACCGGCGGCACCAGTGGCGTCGGTTACCTGCGCAAGATGCTCGAGGTGGTGCTGTTCCCGGAGCTTTGGAAAGTCCGAACCGACCTGTAAGTGGCGGTCCTCGTGTACGCAGCGCGCTACGCGTGTTGCAGGTGCACTCGGACCGGCACGGTTCGGGCTGCGCGCGAACCGCTCAACACTGATTGGTCGGCTGCGCTTTGGGCGTAGCGAGGAATTCTCGACAGCACCTGCGTGCTGTCGAGAACGCGGAGCCGGCGCAGCCTGCATAGCCGCGCAGTGGACCGGCCGCGCGCTCCGGCGATGTTCAACGGCACCGCGCTTACCCAGCCTCCCGCCTGCGGGACGATGGGCAACCGAGGCTAGAATTCGCGCCTGCAGCGGATGTCGGAGACCAACATGAATGCCCCTGAGAAATCCCGCTCCGTGAAGGCCAGTTTTCAGTGGGACGACCCGCTTTTGCTCGAGCAGCAGCTCACCGGCGACGAGCGCATGGTGCGCGATGCCGCGCGCGCCTACGCGCAGGACAAGCTGGCGCCGCGCATCCTCGAGGCGTTCCGTCACGAGAAGAGCGACCCCGCGATCTTCCGCGAGATGGGCGAGCTCGGCCTGCTGGGCAACACGCTGCCCGCGGAGTACGGCGGTGCCGGTCTCAACTACGTCTGCTACGGGCTGATCGCGCGCGAGATTGAGCGCGTCGATTCCGGCTACCGCTCGATGATGAGCGTGCAGAGTTCGCTGGTGATGCTGCCGATCTACGAATTCGGTTCCGAGGCGCAGCGCCGCAAGTACCTGCCCAAACTCGCAAGTGGCGAATGGATCGGCTGCTTCGGCCTGACCGAACCCAATCACGGCTCCGATCCCGGCAGCATGGTGACGCGCGCGAAGCGCGCTGACGGCGGCTTCCTCCTGACTGGCTCGAAGATGTGGATCAGCAATTCGCCGATCGCCGACGTCTTCGTCGTCTGGGCCAAGGACGACGGCGGAATCATCCGCGGCTACATCCTCGAAAAGGGCATGAAGGGTCTCAGCGCGCCGGCGATCCACGGCAAGATGGGACTGCGCGCCTCGATCACCGGTGAAATCGTGATGGACGAGGTGTTCGTGCCAGCCGAGAACGAACTGCCGAACGTGCAGGGGCTGAAGGGCCCGTTCGCCTGCCTCAATTCCGCGCGCTACGGCATCGCCTGGGGCGCGCTCGGTGCGGCCGAATCCTGCTGGCACACCGCGCGCCAGTACGTGCTCGATCGCAAGCAGTTCGACCGGCCGCTCGCGGCCAATCAGCTGGTGCAGAAGAAACTCGCCGACATGCAGACCGAGATCGCGCTGGCGCTGCAAGGCTGCCTGCGCCTCGGCCGCATGAAGGACGAAGGCACCGCCGCGGTCGAGATCACCAGCATCATGAAGCGCAATTCGTGCGGCAAGGCGCTCGATGTCGCCAGAGTGGCGCGCGACATGCTGGGCGGCAACGGCATCAGCGACGAATTTGGCGTCGTCCGCCACATGCTGAACCTTGAAGTCGTCAACACCTACGAAGGCACGCACGACATCCACGCGTTGATCCTGGGACGCGCCCAGACGGGCATCCAGGCGTTCTTCTAGGCCACCGATGCGTGCATTGCGTTACTCGGCCTTCGGGCCGGTCGCCAAAGTACTGCGCTTCGAGGAGTTGCCGCCGCCGCAGCCGGGCCATCACGAAGTCGTCGTCCGGGCACGCTACGTCGGCATCAACCCGCTCGACTGGAAGCTCGTCGAAGGCCAGTACCGGCGCTTCGCAAAAAGCCGCCCGCCCTGCGGCGTCGGCGCGGAATTCTCCGGTGTAGTCCTGCGCGTCGGCGCCCGGGTCGATTCCCTCCGCGTAGGCGACCGCGTCGCGGCGTGGCTCAATCCGTTCGCCGAGCCGCCACGGGCGATGGCCGAGGAGGTGGTCGTGCCGGCGGCGCAGTGCGTTCGCGTGCCGGACAGCGTCGCCCTCGACATCGCAGCCGTCGTGCCCGTGGCGGGACTGTCGGCGTTGCAGCTGATCGCGATGATCGACTTTCAGTCCGGGCAGCGTGTGCTGGTCCATGGCGCTGCGGGCGGTGTTGGCAGTTTCGTCGTCGCGATGCTGCGGGATCGTGGTGCGACGGTATGCGCGACCGGCAGCTCGCGCAGCCAGGACTTTCTCCGGTTACTTCAGCCGGACGCACAGGTCGACTACGCCACCGCCCCGTCATCGTGGCCTGGACCGTTCGATGCGATCGTCGACTGCGCGAGCACACTCGACAACGCAGCCGTCAGGGTCCTGCTGCCTCATGGCGGCACCGTCGTCGCCACCCTGCCGTCGTTCCCAGGGGTCATCTTCGATCCCCTGCTGAACCCGTTCCGCCAAATCCGACGCAGGACACTGCGGCTCGAGCCCAGCGCCGCGCAGACGGCCCAGGTAGTGGCGATGGTCGACGAGGGCCGCCTGAAGGTGCAATTGACGCGCACCTATCCATTTGCGCAGGCGGTCGATGCGCTGGCCGAATCGCGCAGCGGCGGGGCGCGCGGCAAACTGGCCGTAGCCCTCGCCTGACGGGGTCCGACCGGTCCGGTTGGCAGTACTGCATGGGCATTGCTAGGCTCGCTGCTGCCGCGCCGGCATCCGGCGGCCCATAACGAGAAATCCAGGGAGAGACGATGCAGGCACTGCTGAAGCAGGCATGGTGGGCGTTGCTGATCGGCGGCCTCGCGTCGGTGATCTTCGGGGTGCTCGCCTTCATGTGGCCGGGCTTGACACTGTTCGTGCTGGCCGTCTTCTTCGCCGCCACCGTGTTCGTCGACGGCGTCGTCACGATCATCAGCGCGATCCGCAATCGTGCGACCGCAAGCCACTGGTGGCTGTGGCTGCTGCTGGGCCTGCTCGGCGTTGTCGCCGGGGCCATCGGGCTGCTTTCGCCGTCCGCGGCGGCAGGCGCCCTGCTGCTGCTGATCTCCGCCTATGCGATTGCCGCCGGCGTCCTGATGATCTGGGCCGGCTTCAAGCTGCGAGCAGAGATAGAACGTGAATGGCTGCTGTGGCTGGTCGGCGCGCTGTCGGTGTTGTTCGGCCTGCTGCTGGTCGCGCAGCCCACCGCCGGCCTGCTTGGCTTCGTCTGGGCGATTGCCACCTGGGCAGTCGTCATCGGCATCCTGAAGATCATGCTGGCATTCAAGGCGCGCAGCTTCAGTTCGCGGCTGGCGCCGCCCGGGGCGACCGCGGCGTGAGCCACCGCCAGGCATGACCATCGGCTGGGCCGAGGTCGCAGGCGAGCGCCTCGAAATCCTGCGCATCGCCCCCGAACGCCGTGGCTTGCCGCTGGTGTTCCTGCACGAAGGCCTGGGGTCCGTCGCCGGCTGGCGCGACTTTCCGCGGACGCTCTGCGACCAGCTCGATGCGCCCGGCCTCGTGTACTCGCGGCGCGGCTACGGCCGGTCAACCCCGCTGGGACAGCCCCGCGGCACCGATTACCTGCATCGTGAAGCCTGGGACGTGCTGCCCGCGCTGCTGCAGCAACTGGGCATCGACTCGCCCATGCTCGTGGGCCATAGCGACGGCGGCTCGATCGCGCTGCTCCATGCGGCGCGCCATGCGCCGCGAGCCATCGCGGTCATGGCGCCCCACGTGTTCGTCGAGGACGTGACGATCGCCGGCATCCGCACCGCGCGTGAAGCATGGGAGCAGGGAAAGCTGCGCGCCCCACTGGCGCGCGTGCACGACGATCCGGACGGTGCGTTCTTCGGCTGGAACGACGGCTGGCTCGACCCGGCGTTCAGGCTCTGGAACATCGAAGCCGAACTGCCGAAGATCCACTGTCCGGTGCTGGCGATCCAGGGCCATGACGACCAGTACGCAACGATGGAGCAACTCGACCGTATCGCCGCGGGCGTGCGCTCGCCGTGTCGCCTGCTCAAGCTTGCCGACTGCGGCCACGCGCCACAGCGCGACCAGCCGCAGGTGGTCATCGAGGCGATCGAGGGGCTCTACCGCAAGTCGCAGGTAAGGCGCCGCCCGCTGATGGATGCGATCAGTTGGCGCTGGCGTCCTTCATCCTCGCGCTGAAGATCCACTACGGCACAAATGAACACGGCGCCCAAAGGCGCCGGTTCCACCCACGCTGCCTTGCACCGACCGATCGTCGTGATGGCGCGCTGAGCACCGACGAGGAACTGCCCGCCGAAGGTCGGATGGCTGCCCGTATCCCAGAAGAAATACGTGTTCGGACGGCCGGATCGGTTGAACACAGGATCGGGGTGGCGTCGCCGATAGCCGGATAAAGCAGGGCTGTTGACGTTCGCTATACCGAAGCCGCTGGGTTCGCGGCGATCTCGTTCGCCACAGCCCACATCAACCAGGTAAATGTTCAGTCCCGGTGAGACGGCCCTGACGTCGGTGACACCTGAGTCGGAGATGGCCCCGTTGTATCCGCGCGACATTGGTTCCACAACGCACTAATGGCGTGGGCACCCATTGCCGCGCAGCGGCGCGTGCAGCCACTACTTGCTCTGTCCCCGGAATTGGCAGCAGGATATTGCGGGCTCCGGCTGCATAAAGTCGATTCAGAAGACTCCCGACGTCGGTCGCGAAGCCGAGTCACCGTGTCGTTGGCGACGTGGCCGCATCGGCGGATTCGCTGTACCAATTCAAGGCTGCCGGTGTACTTGTTCCCAAACGCCGGTGCCTCCACAATGACCAGATGTTGCGGGTTCACGTTATAACCATTTCTCGGCAGGTTCTCGGTCTGTTCGACCACCTGGAGCATCGCCGGGAGTCGCGTCATCGTGTCAGCTCGGAATAACGCCCGTGGTCGAGCATCCGCATTGCAAAATTAGTCCCGCCCATGACTGTGACGGGAGCACCGTATCGCCGTAACGAGCTGCCACGGTATTGAGTTTCCGTCGGCGGTCCATTCGAATCCGCTGGCGTACGGAGGCATCGGCAAACACGCGGATGGCCGTACCGCATCGATTTCCGTTGTCGCTCACGCTTGACGCCAAGGACCTGCCTCGTGGAAGCCAAACGGCGGCGGTGCCGGAGTGTCGTCACTGCCGCCGCACGAAATCAGGAACAACGTTGCGGCCGCGGCCGCGAAGTAGCGTGCCGCATTGCGGCTGAAGTTGAACATCGTCTTTCCCCTTTGTTGGTCCGCAGAACTGCGCCCGTCTCCTCGAGCGGAGAAAATCATACGCCGAGCCGCGTCCGAAACTCACACTGCACTGCCCGCCGATGCGCGTTTAAGACGGTCCCGCACGGCTTCCCAGTCCGGGCCGGCGGGCGGCTCGGCGACGATCAGGCGCATGGCACCGCAGGCGTCCAGCCGGCGCAGGTTTTCGTAGAGCGCCCGGGCGTAATCCGACGGGCGGTCGGCCGCCAGCAGGTGCAGCTCTGAGGTTGGGCGCGGACTGCACCGCCCAGTCCGGCGCCAGCACGGCCACAGGCTCAGGCGCTGCCGTGGCCACCCGCGCCGCCACGTCGCCCACCGGCACCACCTCCAGTGCGGTGCGCGGCGCGTAATGCTTCTCAAGTGCGCCCGAAACGCGCGGTGCGCCGACGTCGCTGTCGCCGATCGGCACACCGAGCACGCTTTCCAGTTGCTCGCGCGTTACGGCACCGGGCCGCAGCAGGCGCGGCGTCGGGCCGGACAGATCGAGGATCGTCGATTCGATACCGACCGGACAGCTGCCGCCGTCCAGCACCATGTCGACCGCCCCGCCCGGCTTGAGGCCGAGGTCCTCGATCACATGCCGGGCCGATGTCGGGCTGATCCGTCCGAAGCGGTTGGCGCTGGGCGCAGCGACTCCGCCGCCGAACGCCTTGAGCAGCGCCTGCGCCCACGGATGCGACGGGCAGCGCAGGCCGACCGTGTCCTGCCCGCCGGTGATCAGGTTGGAAACCGCGGGCGATCGCTTGAGCACCAGCGTCAGCGGGCCGGGCCAGAAAGCCGCAGCAAGAGCGTCGGCCGCCGCGGGAACCTCGGCCGCCCATTGATGCATCGCTGCGGCATCGGGGAGGTGCACGATGACCGGGTGGTCGGCGGGGCGGCCCTTGGCGGCGAAGATCGCGCGCACCGCAGCTTCGTTGGCGGCGTCTGCGGCGAGGCCGTAGACCGTTTCGGTCGGCATGGCGACCAGGCCGCCGCGCCTGAGCACCTCGACGGCGCGCGCAATCGCCTTGGCGTCGACCGGCCGCGAATCCATGGCGACTCAATGCGGCGGCGTGATGCCGAGCACGCGCGCCACTTCGGTGGCGCGGCCAAGTGCCTCCGCCAGAGTCACGGCCACACACGTCACGTGCCCCATCTTGCGACCGCGCCGCGCATCGCTCTTGCCGTACAGGTGCAGCTTGGCGCCGGGCACCGCCAGCACGGACGGCCAGTCGGGTTCGCGCATGCGCTCGCCGTCGAACCAGGCGTCGCCGAGGATGTTGAGCATCACTGCGGGGGCCAGCAGGGTCGTGTCGCCGAGCGGCTGGCCTGCCAGCACGCGCGCCTGCTCGTCGAACTGACTGCTGACACAGGCGTCGATCGTGTAGTGGCCGCTGTTGTGTGGTCGCGGCGCGATCTCGTTCGCCAGCAGGCGGCCGTCGTCGAGCACGAAGAACTCGACACACAGCACGCCGGCGTAGTTCATCGCCGCGGCCACGGCGATCGCCGCCTCGCGCGCACGCTGCGCCAGCGCGGCGTCGATGCGCGCCGGAACGATGGAGGCCGCCAGGATGCCGCCGCGATGCTCGTTTTCCGCGACCGGGAAGGTCGTGACGGCCCCGCCGCGGGTGCGTGCGACGACGACCGAAACCTCGAGTTGCAGGGCGAGCTTCTGTTCGAGCACGCAGGGCACCGCGCCCATCGCCTGCCATGCCGCCCGCGCTTCATCGATCGTCGCGACGCGCGCCTGGCCCTTGCCGTCGTAGCCGAGCCGGGCCGATTTCAGGATGCCGGGCAGCAGCCGAGCGTCGAGCCGGTCGAAGTCGGAGGCCTCGGTGATGACGTCATGCGGAGCCACGGCAACCCCGCTCGCCTCGAGAAAGCGCTTCTCGCTGATGCGGTCCTGCGCGATCGCGACGCTGGCCGCCTCGGGACTGACCGCGCAGTGCTGCGCGAGGAACGCCAGCGCCGCAGCCGGAACGTTCTCGAATTCGGTCGTCGCCGCGCGGCAGCGGCGCGCCAGTTCGGCAAGCGCGGCCTGGTCCAGGTAATCGGCACAGAGGTGATCGTCGGCGACGGCACCCGCAGGGCTGTCGCGGCCGGGGTCGAGCACGCAGACCTTGTAGCCGAGCGATTGCGCCGCCATGCAGAACATGCGGCCGAGCTGCCCGCCACCGAGCAGTCCCAGCCAGCTGCCAGGTGCAATGGGTGCGGACATCGGCGAGGGAGGCATCACGGTGCAGTGGCTACGCGGCAGGCACCGCGCACACGGCCGCTACAGCGGCAGCGTCATGTTGCGCGCCTTCTCGGTCTGCGTGGCGCGGTACTGCGCGAGCTTCATCGAGAGTTCGGCATCCTCGGTGGCGAGCATCGCCACCGCAAACAGGCCCGCATTGGCCGCGCCGGCCTCGCCGATCGCGAAGGTGGCGACCGGCACGCCGCGCGGCATCTGCACGATCGACAGCAGCGAATCCTCGCCGCGCAGGTACTTGGAAGGAATCGGCACACCGAGCACCGGTATCACGGTCTTCGAGGCGATCATGCCCGGCAGATGCGCCGCACCGCCGGCGCCGGCGATGATTGCGCGCAGCCCGCGCGCGCGCGCCTCGTCGGCATACGCAAACATGTCGTCCGGCGTGCGATGCGCGGAGACGACGCGCGCTTCGAAGCGGACTCCGAATTCCTTCAGCACCTCGCAGGCGTGCTGCATGACGTCCCAGTCGGAATTGGAACCCATGACCACTCCGACTAGCGGTGCGGGATGCGTTTGGCTGTTCATGACCTCAGGAAAGTGGCGCGGACGACTGTCGGGCGGAAATCCGTGCCCGCCAGCAAGAGCCGCGATTGTAGGCAATCAATCGAGCGTCTTTCCGGTGAGCCGTTTCAACGCCTCGCGGTACTTCGCCGCGGTCCTTTCGACTATGTCGGCCGGCAGGTCGGGTGGCGGCGGTGCCTTGTTCCAGTGTTGTTCTTCGAGCCAGTCGCGCACGAACTGCTTGTCGAAGGACGGGGGCGAAACACCCTCCTCGTATTCGTCCGCCGGCCAGAAGCGCGATGAATCCGCCGTCAGCACTTCGTCCATCAACCGCACCTGACCATCGGCATCGGTGCCGAACTCGAACTTGGTGTCGGCGATGATGATGCCGCGGGTCAACGCGTAATCGGCGGCGGCGCGATACAGCGTCAGCGAGACCGTCTGGATCTTGAAGGCCAGCTCCGCGCCGATCGTTGCCTTGACGCGTTCGAAACTGATGTTCTCGTCGTGCAGGCCGCTCGCCGCCTTGGTGGCAGGCGTGAAGATCGGCTCCGGCAAGCGGCTCGCCATCTGCAGGCCCCGCGGCAATTCGATGCCGCAGACCTCGCCAGTCTTCTGGTAGTCCTTCCACCCCGAGCCGATCAGGTAACCGCGCACGACGGCCTCCACCGGAATCGGCTTCAGCCGCATCGCGACGACGGACCGGCCACGCACCTGGTCGTGCTCGTCCGCCGCCACGACGCTTTCGGGCTCGATGCCGGTCAGATGGTTGGGAATGATGTGGCCGAGCTTCTCGAACCAGAAGTTCGACATCGCATTCAGCACGCGCCCCTTGTCCGGGATCGGCTGGTTCATCACGACGTCGAACGCCGAGAGCCGGTCCGACGTGACCAGCAGAAGCTTGTCGCTGCCAACGGCGTAGCTGTCACGTACCTTGCCGCGGTACACCAGCGGCAACGAGCGGATATTGGAATTCAGCAACCCGGCTTTCATTGACCTGTCCTCCACGGGCGAAGTGTACGGCGCACGGAGGCCGGTCAAAGGAAGTGCGCGCCGATGATCGAGACCCAGGTGCCACCGGCAAGCAGCAGCGATAGCATGACCGCGGCACTGCCAAAGTCCTTGGCGCGCTTGCCCAACGGATTGATTTCCAGGCTGTCGCGATCGACCGCGGCTTCGATGCCGGTGTTGAGCAGTTCGACGATCAGGACCAGCACGACGACGCCGACGAGCAGGATCTTCTCCACGAGGCTCACAGGCAGGAAAATGGCGACTGGAATCAGCACCGCGGACAGCAAGAGTTCCTGGCGAAACGCATCCTCGTGCGTCCAAGCCGCGCGCAGCCCGTCGAGCGAGTAGCCGGTGGCGTTCAACACGCGCTGCAGGCCGCGCCGCCCCTTGAACGTGCGGCTGTCGGACGTCCCGGAAGGCGTGGCGGGTGGGCTCGGTTCGGGCGGCATCGCGCGAAATCATAACGGCGCAGCCGGCAGGAGACGCCGACGGCCGCGTATCATCGCGCGGCCCGCGCTGCTCTCGGCCATGACATGCCCGCCATCGACTATTCGCGTTTCTACCGCTACGACGACCTGATGCGGCTGCTCCGCGCTTTTGCAGCGGAGCATCCGCAGTACATCGCGCTCGAGGCAATCGGCCGCAGCCATGAGGGTCGCGAGATCCCGCTGCTCACGATCACCAATGCCGCCACCGGCCCGGCGGCCGACAAGCCCGCCTACTGGGTCGACGGCAACATCCACTCGGTCGAGCTCACGGCGTCGAGTGCGTGCCTGTACTTCGTTGACTGGCTGATGAAGGGGAAGGATTCCGACGCGGAGATCCGCCGAGCACTCGATACACGCACGCTCTATATCTGCCCGCGCATCAATCCGGACGGCGCCGAGTGGGCAATGGCGGACCACCCGAAATTCGTTCGGTCATCCACGCGCCGCTATCCGTTCGACGAAGAACCGGTCGAGGGGCTGATCGCCGAAGACATCGACGGCAACGGCCGCATCCTGCAGATGCGCATCGCCGATCCGAACGGCCCATGGAAGAAGCATCCGCAGGAGCCCCGGCTGATGGTGCGGCGCGACCCGCTCGATCCGCCGGGCGGCGACTACTACCGCCTGCTGCCGGAAGGGCACATCGAGAGCTACGACGGAGCGTCGATCGGCATTGCGGGGGTAACCGGCAACGCGCAGGGTCTCGATCTCAACCGCAACTTCCCGTCGGGCTGGCGGCAGGAGTTCGAGCAGCTGGGCGCGGGACCGTATCCGACGTCCGAGCCCGAGGTGCGTGCGGTCGTCGACTTCTTCACCAGCCACCCGAACATCTGCGGCGGCACCAGCATTCACACCTTCTCCGGCGTGCTGCTGCGCCCGTTCGGCCATGCGCCCGACGACAAGCTGCCGGCCGAGGATCTCTGGACTTACCAGGCGGTGGGAAAGAAAGGCGAGGAGCTGACCGGTTACCCGGCGATCTCGATCTGGCACGAATTCCAGTACTACCCCGGAGAATTCATCACCGGCGCGTTCGACTGGATCTACGAGCATCTCGGCATGTACATCTGGACGATCGAGATCTGGAATCCGAAGAAGGAAGCCGGTATCGACAACAAGGAGTGGATCCACTGGTTCAGGGATCACCCGATCGAGGACGATCTCAAGGTGTTCGAGTGGTCGCAGCGCATTGCGCCGGGCGAGGGCCACGTCGACTGGAGGCCGTTCGATCATCCGCAGCTGGGCATGGTCGAAATCGGCGGCTGGAACCGCATGGCGGTGTTCACGAACCCGCCGCCGGCGCTGCGCGAGAAGGAAATCGAGCGTTTCCCGAAATGGCTGCTATGGCAGTCGCTGATTTCGCCAAAGCTCGACGTGCGCGAGATTCAGGTCACGCCAGCGGGCAACGACACGTGGCGTGTGCGCCTCATCGTCCAGAACACCGGTTGGCTGCCGAGCTACGTCAGCAAGATGGCAGTCAAGCGCAAATTGCTGCGCGGAGTGCTCGCGGAGATCTCCGTGCCCGCCGGCGCAAAGCTGGTCAGCGGCAGGCCACGCGAGGAACTCGGTGAACTCGAAGGCTGGGCCTATCTGCACACCGGCATCTCGTTCTGGCCGAACAAGAACGTCACGGCAGATCGGGCGCATGTCGACTGGGTGGTGCAGGGCAAGGCAGGAACCGAGATCGCGCTGACGGCATGGCACGAGCGCGCCGGGCGCGTGGAGACCCGCGTCACGCTCGGCTGAACCCGCCGCGACGGACTCTGTTCCGCCGGACAGACGGTGCCTATACTCGATCGCATAACGATACGAGGAGACACCGATGGATCGTCGCACCGCACTGCTGGCTGGCGGCGCCGCGCTCGTGCTGCCGCACGGCGTCTTGCGCGCACAGGCCTTTCCATCGCATCCGATCACGCTGCTTTGCGCCTTTCCCGCCGGCGGCCCGACCGACCAGGTGATGCGGGCGTTTGCAGAGGTCGCTGGCCGTGAACTGAAGCAGTCGGTCGTCGTTGAGAACAAGCCGGGCGGCGGCGGCACGATCGCCCCACTCGCACTCAAGACCGCGAAGCCGGACGGCTACACCTTGTCGCAGATCCCGCTGGGCGTGTTCCGCATTCCGCACATGCAGAAGTCGCCACAGCTCGATCCGCTAAAGGACTTCACCTACGTCATCAACCTGACCGGCTACACCTTTGGACTCGTCGTGCCCGCCGGCGCGCCGTGGAAGACGCTGAAGGACTACGTCGACGACGCGAAGAAGAACCCGGGCAAGATCGACTACGGCTCGACCGGCACCGGCACGACACCGCACCTGGCGATGGAAGAGTTCTCGCAGAAGGCTGGCATCAAGCTGACGCATGTGCCGTACAAGGGAAGCGCTGAACTGATGGCCGCGATTCTTGGCGGCCACCTGATGTCAGTCAGTGACTCGACCGGTTTTGCACCCCAGGTCGACGCCGGCAAGCTGCGGCTGCTGGCCACCTTCGGGTCGAAACGGACGAAGCGCTGGCCCGACGTGCCGACCTTGAACGAGCTCGGCTACGACACGGTGTCGGATTCACCGTTTGGCATCGCCGGCCCGGCGGGCATGGACGCCGCGACGGTGAAAATCCTGCACGACGCCTTCAAGAAGGCACTCGACGATCCGAAGGTGCTCGGCCTGCTCGAACGCTACGACCAGCCGGTGATCTACATGAGCCCCGAGGATTACACGAAGTTCGCGCGCCAGACGTTCGAGGCTGAGAAGGCGACGGTCGATCGGCTGGGGTTGCGCGGAAGCATGTAGCGGAAGCGTCGCTCGTGTACGCAAGCCCCGACGGCGTCGGGGCTTGCACGTGCACTCGCTCCGATTAGTTAGTCGGCTGCGCTCCGGAGCGAGCCGACAAACCAATCTTGAGCGGTTCGCGTAACGCGCGAACCGTGCCGGTCCGAGTGCACGTGCGACCCCGCAGGGGTCGCGTACACGAGGACCGTACCGCCTACGCCGCCGCCAGCTGTGCCGCCTTGAAGGCGTGCGCCAGGGCCGCGGGCGTGTGGCTCTTGAGCTCCTTCAGGGAATGGAGCTGATCGCGACCGCATTGACTGCAGTGGCTCACCGGCAAGGTCAGGTCCACTCCGAACGCTGGCAATTCAGGAAGCTCGACATCGACGTGAAAGGTGTGGGGCCGATCGTCGCCCGTGCCAAGCGCAGTGCCACATTTAGAGCAGTTGTGGTGCTTGATAAGCAGCCCCTTGGCCTGACTGACCGGAAACTTGGGCTCGTCCTGTTCAAGCAGGTGGTCGAGCAGCAGCAACGGAAAATCTGCCAAGGCGAACAGGCGGTGCCCCTGTGTGCATTCGAGCACCGGCATGCCCCGCACCGTCACCGCCAGCGGAGCATCCTCGCCACTGGCTGAATCGAGCTTGGTCGGGGCCGTATCCGACTTGCAGATCGGGCAGCGACGCGAGTTCGTCGTCATGTCTGTCTCCTCGTTTTGTAGTCGTCGGGCGTCTGATGCGCCCGCTTCAATCATCCGCCGTGCGCGGGTCGAGGTCGACCCGCACTAGTACCTAGGGACGGCGCCGCGATTGATCACGGGCAAGACAGGCGCCCTTTTTCACCCGGCTGACGACTCGGGGGCTCCTGCACGAGCCCCTAAACGAAAAACGGCGCCATTAAGGCGCCGTCGTTCCGGATGAGGTCGCTGCTCAGTGCACGTGCTGGCTCAGCTCGCCCGTCTGGTACTTGTGCGCCACGGTCTGCAATGGCAGCGGCTGGATCTTGCCGCCTTGCCCTTCGCAGCCAAACTGCAGGTAGCGCTCCTTGCAGATCGCCTTGGCGGCGGCCCGCGCCGGCTTCAGGAAATCGCGCGGATCGAAGTGGCTGGGGTTCTCGTGCAGGAACTTGCGCGTTGCCGCCGTCATCGCCAGCCGGATGTCGGTGTCGATGTTGATCTTGCGGACGCCGTGCTTGATGGCCTCCTGGATCTCCTCGACCGGCACACCGTAGGTCTCCTTCATCTGGCCGCCGTACTTGCGGATCTGCTCGAGCAGGTCCTGCGGAACGCTTGACGAGCCGTGCATCACCAGATGAGTGTTCGGGATGCGCTTGTGGATCTGCTTGATGCGCTCGATCGCCAGGATGTCGCCGGTCGGTTTGCGCGTGAATTTGTAGGCGCCATGGCTGGTGCCGATCGCGATCGCCAGCGCGTCGAGCTGCGTCTTCTTGACGAAGTCGGCGGCCTGGTCGGGATCGGTCAGCAGCTGCTCGCGGGTCATCGTCGAATCGGTGCCGTGGCCGTCCTCCTTGTCGCCCTTCATCGTTTCCAGCGACCCCAGACAGCCCAGTTCACCCTCAACACTGACGCCAATCGAATGCGCCATGTCGACGACCTTTTTCGTCACCTGCCAGTTGTAGTCGTAGTCGGCGATCGTCTTGCCGTCTTCGCGCAGCGATCCGTCCATCATCACCGACGAGAACCCGAGCTTGATCGCGCCTTCGCAGACTGCCGGCGACTGACCATGGTCCTGGTGCATTGCGACCGGCAGATGCGGATAGCTTTCGACGGCGGCCTCGATCAGTCGCTTGAGGAAGATTTCGCCCGCGTACTTCCGCGCCCCGGCCGAGGCCTGCATGATGACGGGCGCGTTAACCTCGTGGGCCGCCTCCATGATCGCCTGCACCTGCTCGAGGTTGTTGACGTTGAACGCGGGCACGCCGTAGCCGTTCTCGGCGGCGTGATCCAGTAACTGACGCATCGATACCAACGCCATGGGCCTCTCCTGAGTGTATGTATTGAACCGGGCAACTGATGATTTTAGGCGAGGTCGCTCGTGCGCGCGACCGCACCGCGCGGCGACCCGGCAGCCCCCCAACCGGGTTACGAGCTGTACCCCGGAAGCGCGGACGAAGCCTCCGCGAAGCGGCCGTGTCAGGCGTGCTCGCCGACCCGAACGATCTTGAGGGTATTCGTGCCGCCGGCCTGGCCCATCGGCTCGCCGATCGTTATGACGATCAGGTCGCCTCGCTTGACGACTCCCTTGTCGAGCAAGAGTCGTTCCGCCGCCGCGAGCGCCGTATCACTGTCCGCCCCGGCGGCGAAGTGGAGCGGCCGCACGTTGCGGTAAAGAGCCAGGCGTCGCGCCGTGGCGGCACTGGGCGTCAGCGCATAAATCGGGATGTCAACATCGTGGCGGCTCATCCACAGCGTCGTCGAACCGGACTCGGTCAGTGCGCAGATGGCGGCGCAGCGCAGATGGAAGGCGGTAAACAGCGCCCCGTAGGCGATCGACTGGTCGACCCGCGTGAACGTCTGGTCGATGAACTTGGTGTCGAGACCAACCTGCTCGGAGCGGTCGGCTTCCGTCACGATGCTGGCCATCGCCTCGACCACCTCGATCGGGTACTTGCCAGCCGCGGTTTCGGCGGACAGCATCACTGCATCCGTGCCGTCGAGCACGGCGTTGGCAACGTCGCTGACCTCGGCGCGCGTCGGCACCGCGTTAACGATCATGGACTCCATCATCTGCGTCGCCGTGATCGCCAGCTTATTCGCGGCACGCGCCATCTTGATCATGCGCTTCTGCAGGGCGGGCACGGCAGCGTTGCCGACTTCCACAGCAAGGTCACCGCGCGCCACCATGATGCCGTCAGACGCCTCGAGGATCTCCTTCAGCAGAGGGACGGCTTCGGCGCGCTCGATCTTGGAGATGATCTGCGGCCGCACGCCGTGCTTCTCACCGGCTATCGTCGCCAACTGACGCGCCATCTCCACGTCGGTGCGGTTCTTCACGAACGACACGGCGACGTAGTCGGCACCGCACTGCATCGCGGTCTCGATATCGCGCACGTCCTTGCCGGTCAGCGCCGGCGCCGAGAGGCCGCCGCCCTGCTTGTTGATGCCCTTGTTGTCCGAGAGCTCGCCGCCGATCCGCACCGTCGCGTGGATCTCGCTGCCTTCGACACGCTCGACGTCGAGCACGATCAGGCCGTCATTGAGCAGCAGCGTGTCGCCGCTGCGCACATCCTTCGGCAGATCCTTGTAGTCGAGCCCGACACGCCCTTCGTCGCCGAGTTCGGCGTTCGCATCCAGCACGAAGGGGGCGCCCGGACGCAGCATCACCCGGCCTTTTTCGAAGCGGCCAACGCGCACCTTCGGGCCCTGGAGATCCGCCATGATTGCGATGTCGCGGCCGATGCGCGCGGCCGCTTCGCGGACCCGCTGCGCCCGTTCGAGGTGATCGGCTGCAGACCCGTGCGAGAAATTGAAACGCACGACATCGACGCCTGCCGCAAGCATGCGCTCGAGCACCAGCGGGTCGCTCGAGGCGGGCCCCAGCGTGGCGACGATCTTGGTGCTGCGTGCCATGGTCAGAGCGACGTCGCGCGCAAGCGCAGGCGGGCAATGGCGACGTCGTAGGTCGTCAGCTCAACGGGGTTGCCGTCGGGATCGTTGAAGTACAGCGACAGCGACTGCTCGTGGTCCTGCAGCCGCGGCCGGGCCTGACGGCGCCGCTTGTCGAACAAGGGCAGGCGCGCCGCCCGCTTCGAAAACGCCACGAAGCCCTCGCCGTCGGTGCGCAGGGCGACGGTGGTGCCGTGCCCAGCACGACGATCATCTTCGAACAGTGCAACGTGGCTGGCGCCATCGGCCGCGGTCAAGGTTAGTGGGCCACCGACTTCGCGCGCCCAGGCCGCAAAGCGGCGGTCACGGCGCAGCCCAAGCACCGCCCCGTACCACCGCGCCGCGGCAGCGCGATCGCGTACGTAGATGTGCACATGGTCGATCCCGGCAACTGCAAAACGGCTCAACGCAACTCCTTTTCGCTGTCGTGTCAGGCCGCAGCACGAGACTGCAGCACTTCGATCGCGGGCAGGGTTTTCCCCTCGAGAAACTCAAGGAAGGCTCCGCCGCCCGTCGAGATGTAACTGATGCGGTCCGCGATGCCGTACTTGGCGATCGCCGCCAGCGTGTCGCCGCCCCCGGCAATCGAGAACGCACCGTTGGCCGTGGCCTCGGCGATCGCCAGCGCCATCTGGTGCGTGCCGTCGGCAAAGGCATCGAACTCGAACACGCCCACCGGCCCGTTCCAGATGATCGTGCCGGCATCGCGCAACATGTGCGACAGGGACAACGCGCTCTGCGGTCCGATGTCCAGAATCATTTCGTCCGGATGCACGTCATCGGCCCGCCGCACGGTCGCCGGAGCCGTCGCCGAGAACTCCTTCGCAACCACGACATCGATCGGTAGGGGCAAGGTGGCACCCTTTGCCGCCAGCGTCGCGAGCACCTTCTTGCACTCCGGCACCAGATCCGGCTCGGCCAGCGACTTGCCGATCGGAAACCCCTCGGCGAGCAGGAACGTGTTCGCAATGCCGCCGCCGACGATCAGCCGGTCGACCTTCTGCGCCAGGTTGTTGAGCAGCGTGAGCTTGGTGGAAACCTTGGATCCCGCAACGATGGCGGCGAGCGGCCGCCTAGGATTGCCGAGCGCCTTGCCCAGCGCCTCGATCTCGGCGGCGAGCAGCGGTCCGGCACAGGCAACCGGTGCAAACTTTGCAGCGCCGTGCGTGGTGGCCTCGGCCCGGTGGGCCGTGCCGAACGCGTCGTTGACGTACACGTCGGCCAGCGCCGCAATCCTGCGCGCCAGCTCGTCGCTGTTCTTCTTCTCGCCCTTGTTGACGCGGCAATTTTCGAGCAGCACGACATCGCCCGCAGCGACCGCGACGCCGTCGATCCAGTTGGCCTTCAGTGCCACCGGGCGACCGAGCAGTTCGCCAAGCCGGCGCGCCACCGGTGCCAGCGAGTCCTCGGGCTTCAGTTCGCCCTCGGTCGGCCGCCCGAGGTGAGAGGTGACCATCACGGCCGCGCCGGCGTCGAGCGCCATCTTTATCGCAGGCACCGAGGCACGGATACGCGTGTCCTCGGTGATCTTGCCGGCGTCATCGAGCGGAACGTTGAGGTCAGAGCGGATGAAGACACGTCGGCCAGCGAGTTGCCCGCTGCGGGAAAGTTCTTCGAGAGTTCGAACGCGCATGGATCGAGGACGGGGGTGGTTTTGAGCCGGTGCATTGCGCGCCGCGACAAACGAGCGGCGCACAATTGAGGAGTTCGGCATTATACGAGCCGCAGTTGCTCCGAATGCCGATGCGCATCCTGACTTTCTCGATGGCCGAGCGCTACGCGCTGGCGGTTGCAGCCGCTGCGCTGTTGCTGACGGCGCTCGGCATCACCGAAACCCTCGAGTACCGGCGTGCGCTGCTGGCCAGCGAACCGTGGCGCTTGCTCACTGGCCATCTGGTCCATGTCAACTGGCCGCACGCGCTGATCAATGCGCTTGCGCTGCTGATCGTTGCGCGACTGTTCTCACCGGACCTGGGCGTGGGGCGGCAACTTGCGGTGCTTCTGGCCTCAGCGCTGGTGATCAGTCTCGGACTCGCCGCCTTCTTTCCCGGCATTGCCTGGTACCGCGGCCTGTCGGGCGCACTGCATGCGCTCTTCTTCGCCGGCTCCGCCGTGTGGCTGCTGCGAACCCGGCCGCGCGACCTGCGTTCGCTCTGGCTGCCGGCGGCGCTCGTTTTCGGGGGCTGGATCAAGGTCGCGCTCGAGCAGCCGGCCGGAGAGGCCCTGCCTCATGCCGACTGGCTCGGCGCTGCCGTCGTTCCGCAGGCGCACCTGCTCGGTGCTGTCAGCGGAACGGCGCTCGGCCTAGCGTTCGCGTTGGCGGACCACCGGCGCGACAAGCAGCGCCGCGAGCAGCAGCATTTGCAGCCACGCTAGCGCCCCGCCACCACCGCCACCACCGGTTCCGAGACTCCCCGCACCCACAGTGATCGGCACGGTCTGCGCTGCGCTCTCCGACACGCCGTCGGTGGCGAAGTAGACAAGTTGATAGTTGCCGGGCGGGACACCGGCGGTGTTCCAGGTGAACTGCCCGCTCGGTGACAGGGCGGTGAACGGTACGGTGGATCCCGCGGTCGCCACGAAGGTCAGCGCGTCGCCGTCGGCGTCCGAGCCCGTCACCGTGAATGACACGACCGCTCCGGCCGGAACGCTCTGCGCGGCGGGCGGCGCGGCCGCCACGGGCGGGTTGTTGACGCGAACGACAACGGAGTCGCTGCCGGTCTTCGCTTCGCTGTCCGTGACCCGCAGCAGGAAGGTCAGCGTACCGCTCGCCGGAGCGGTGAAGGTCGTCGTGGCGGCATTCGGTGTCGCCAGTGCGACGGTCGGCGTGCCCGCAGTCTGGGACCACTCGTAGGCCGTCAGCACCTTGCCACTGAGCGCCTTGCTCGAACTGCCGTCCAGCGTGACCGTCGATCCGGGGATGACGACCTGGTCAGCCCCAGCCACTGCAAACGGAAGTGCATTAGGGACGGCCTGCAGTGCGCGTTCGGCGTCCAGAAGACCGGCGCCGCAGCGGCCTGCAAATGAGCCTCCCGGAGCGCACGCACTGCCGGCCGGGTAAGGACGCACGCTGGAGGTGAGAAAGCTTCGGATCTGTGGGGCAGTCGCCTCAGGCGAGATCGACTTGATCAGGGCCGCGACGGCCGCGACGTGAGGAGTTGCCGGACTGGTGCCGACAAAGCCGGAATAGGCCGAACCCGTACTGCCTCCCGGCGTTGAGCTGGTCGGGGTCGTCGGGCCGAACAGCACGGTGGAGTGAATGTAGTAGCCGGAGAAGCTGTCGTTGTCGATCGCCGTGCCGCTGCCGAGCTGAACCGGCGGCCCCCCGCCGGGAGCGCTCAGCATGTCTGTCTTGGGCGACGCAACGCTGGCGATGTTGGCGTAGTCGGCATTCTCGCCGTTGATTGCGTGCGCCGTGACTGCGATGACGTTTTCGCAGATGGCCGGCGAGATCAGACCTTCGACGCCGTCATTGCCGGTCGCCGCAACGATGACCGAGCCTTGAGCGTGTGCGGCATCGACCGCACCCTTCATCTCGGCACTGCAGGACGTGTCGCCGCCCAGGCTCAGACTGATCACCTGTGCGGGGGTCGGATTCGGACCAACGGTCACTCCGTTCTGCTGCCAGGTCCGGCCGTCCGCAGGCGGCGCGCCGGAAGCCCAGCGAATCGCGTCGGCAATGTCGGACAGGCTGCCGCCGCACTTGCCCAGCGCACGCACGGGCAGGACCCGGACATTCCAGCCGATGCCGGCGATGCCCTCCGCATTGTTGGCGGTGGCGGCAGCCACTCCCGTCATGTGGGTCCCGTGCCACGTTGAGTCCGATACTCCGATCGCACCGTCCTCGCAGTCCGTCGGATACGAGGCCTTGTCGGCCGCCGTGATCCAGTCACCCGGGTCGGACGGGTCGGCATCGCGACCATCGCCGTCGTTCGCGATGAAATTGGTCGGCAGCCCCGTGCCGATGCCGCTCGACACGAAGTCGTAGCCCGGCAGGAAGCGCCCGACAGGGGTATAGGTCGCGCCGCCGTCGATTCCGTTCAGGTCCTTGTGATTGGTGATGCCGGTGTCGATGACCGCGATGGTGACTGCACTCGATCCGTTGGTCAGGTCCCAGGCGCCCGGCAGGTTGGCGCCCCCGGTCGCGGGGACCGTCACGTTGTCGGACGAGTAGATCGATGCCGGCGCGAACAGATTCCACTGCCACTGCGTGAAGCGCCGCTCGTTCGGCAGCGCCGCCTTCTTGAACAGGATGTCGGGCTCGGCGTACTGCACGTCGCCGTCACGGACCAGGCGCGCCGCCATCGCGCGCGCTTCGGAAACCGTCATCGGTCGGTCGAGTCGCATCAGGTGCGAGCCGCTGGCCAGCGTGCGCATCCGCGCCAGGCGTGCTCCGGCCACGCGCGACAGCGCCTGTAGGCGGCTGTTGCTGATCGACGGCTCGCTCTCAAATTCCATCGGACGCACGCGCACGATCAGCTTGTCGACCACCTGCTCACGCACCTTGTGCGTCGCCGTCAAGCCGACCAGTTTGGCGTGCTTTGGCGTCATGACGCCGGTGGAGAACGCCACCGAGGCCGGCCACGCAATGCAGGTACCAGCGACCGCGACGAGGACAACGCTGTGGACAGGACGCATCACCAGATCAGACTCCCGAACGGTCGGCAGGACATTGCCCGCGCCAAGGGCAGATGCTGGCAGGCACAGGCCCGATGCAGGCCCGGAAAAGCGGCCAAAAATCTGTACCGAGCGCAGCGAGAACCGGCCAGTTCTCGCCTAACGCACGACGCCGTGGTTGAGATTACTTCAGGTGCGGACCTTTGAACGCATGCCGCAACCTCAGACGAACGTCCTACCGGAGTCCCCGGGGGGCGGACCGGGGCTTTCCCTGCCCGTTTGCTTACCTGGCGGCCATCAGCGCAACCGTCGTGTCGAGCATCCGGTTGCTGAATCCCCACTCGTTGTCGTACCAGCTCGTCACCTTGACGAGGCGCCCTGAGACCTTGGTCAACGTGGAGTCGAAAATCGACGACCGCGCGTCATGGTTGAAGTCACTCGAGACCAGCGGATCGGCGTTGTAACCGAGGACGCCGGCCAGTTCACCCGCGGCGGCGGCCTTCATGATCCCGTTCACTTCATCAACCGTCGTGTCGCGCGCGGCGATGAACGAGAGGTCGACGATCGACACGTTGATCGTCGGTACACGGATCGCGAAGCCGTCCAGCTTGCCGTTCAGCTCGGGCATGACCAGGCCCACTGCCGCAGCAGCGCCGGTCTTGGTCGGGATCATGTTGTGGGCCGCTGCGCGCGCGCGGCGCAGGTCCTCGTGATAGACGTCGGTCAACACCTGGTCGTTGGTGTAGGCGTGAATGGTCGTCATAAGACCCGTCACAAGGCCGATCTTCTCGTGCAGCGGCTTGACCAACGGCGCCAAGCAGTTGGTCGTGCACGACGCGTTCGAAATGACCGTGTGGGCGGCCTTCAGCACACCGTCGTTGACGCCGTACACGACCGTCGCATCGACGTCCTTGCCACCGGGCGCGGAGATGATCACCTTCTTCGCACCACCCTTAAGGTGCGCCGACGCCTTTTCCTTGGTGGTGAAGAACCCGGTGCACTCCAGGACGACATCGACGCCGAGCGACGCCCACGGCAGTTCGGCCGGGTTGCGGTTGGCGAGCACCTTGATCCGGTCACCGTTGACGACCATCGAATCGCCGTCGACGCTGACCGAGCCCGGGAAGGTGCCGTGCGCGGTGTCGTACTTGGTCAGGTGTGCATTGGTCTTCGGATCACCGAGATCGTTGATCGCGACGATCTGAATGTCGTGCTTCTTGCCGCCTTCGTAGTGCGCGCGCAGGATGTTGCGGCCGATACGGCCATAGCCATTGATGGCAACTTTGATGGTCACTTTTTCTTCCCCCCGGCGATGACTGCGTTCACGGTGGCGACGACGTTGTCGACAGTGAATCCGAAATGCTTGAACAGGGCGCTTGCCGGCGCCGATTCGCCGAAGCTGTCGACACCGATGACCGCACCCTCGGCGCGCACGTATTTCCACCAGAAATCGGTGACGCCCGCCTCGATGGCGACGCGCGGCAACCCGGCGGGCAGCACGCTCGCCTTGTACTCGGCGCCCTGCCGGTCGAACACCGTGGTTGACGGCATCGATACCACCCGCACCGGCACGCCGGCCGCCGCCAGTGCCTTCTGCGCTTCCACCGCAAGCGGCAGTTCCGAACCCGTGGCGATGATCACCGCGCGCGCCTTGGCGACGCCGCCTGCAGCCTCGGAAAGCACATAGGCACCCTTGCGGATCGCCCCGACGTCGGTAGCGGTGCGTACGAACGGCACGGCCTGGCGCGAGAACAGCAGGCAGGTCGGCCCGTCGCTGCGCATGGCAGCCGCGCCCCATGCCACCAGCGTCTCGACGGTGTCGCAGGGACGCCAGAGGTCCATGTTCGGAATCAGCCGCAGGCTGGCGGCGTGCTCGACGGACTGGTGCGTCGGTCCATCCTCGCCCAGGCCGATCGAATCGTGCGTGAACACGAAAATCACGCGCTGCTTCATCAACGCCGCCATCCGCAGCGCGTTGCGCGAATAGTCGGCGAACGTGAGGAAGGTGCCCACGAACGGCAGGTAGCCGCCGTGCAGCGCAATGCCATTGGCGATCGCGCTCATGCCGAACTCGCGCACACCATAGTGCACGTGACGGCCGAAGTGAAACTCGCCGCCGGGCTTCAGGGTACCGGCGTTGTTCCACCGGGTGAGGTTGCTGCCGGTGAGATCCGCCGAGCCGCCCAGCATCTCCGGCAATGCTTTTCCGAGCACGTCGAGCGCCAGCTGCGAGGCCTTGCGCGTGGCGACCGTCTCCTTCTTTTCTGCAGCGGCGTCGACCGCCTGTGCCAGCACCTGCGCGAACTGCATGGGCAGCGTGCCTTGCACGCGGCGCCGGAACTCGGCGGCCTCGTGCGCATGGGCGCGCGCGTAACCATCGAACAGCGCCTGCCACGCGGCTTCCTTACGCGCACCCGCCGGACGCGCATCCCACGCGCGATAGACCTCGGCTGGCACCTCGAACGGCGCATGCGGCCAGCCGATCTTGGCTCGCGTTGCGGCGATCTCGGCCTCACCGAGCGCCTCGCCGTGCGCTTTCTCAGTCCCGGCGCGATTCGGCGATCCCATGCCGATCACGGTCCGGGCGATGATGAGATTCGGCTTGTCGCTGCGCCTCGCGGCGCCGATCGCCTCATCGACCGCAGAGACATCATGGCCGTCTATCGGGCCGATGACGTTCCAGCCATAGGCGCGGAATCGGGCCGCGGTGTCATCGGCGAACCAGTGCCCGACCTCGCCGTCGATCGAAATGCCGTTGTCGTCGTAGATGGCGATCAGCTTGGAGAGCTGCCATACGCCGGCGAGCGAGGCCACCTCGTGCGAAATGCCCTCCATCAGGCAGCCGTCTCCGAGCAGCACGTAAGTGTGGTGATCCACCAGGGGAAAGCCCGGCCGGTTGAACTCGTGCGCGAGCAACCGCTCGGCGAGCGCCATGCCGACCGCGTTGGCCAGTCCCTGCCCGAGCGGCCCGGTGGTTGTTTCCACGCCCGGCGTGACGCCGACCTCGGGGTGGCCCGGCGTGCGGCTGTGCATCTGGCGGAAGTTCACCAGCTCTTCTATGGGCAGGTCGTAGCCGGTCAGATGCAACAGCGCGTACTGCAGCATCGAACCGTGCCCGTTGGAGAGCACGAAACGGTCGCGATTCGGCCAGTGCGGATTGGCGGGACTGTGCGCAAGGTGCGCGCCCCAAAGTGCCACCGCGATCTCCGCCATGCCCATCGGCATGCCGGGATGACCCGAATTGGCCCTCTGCACCGCGTCCATCGCCAGCGCCCGGATGGCGTTGGCCATGTTTACGCGCATTGCCGCCGGAACCGCGCGGAGAGGTGAAGAATCGTTCATGGTCACGCGTCTCGAGCAGGTGGCAAATTCGGCTGTATCGGCAATGCCAACGGCATGCGCCGACGAGGTGCTTGGCGGCCCGCATCGCCGCAGTGCAGTAAATTTTAGCAAAGCGGGCGAGTGCGCCCTGAGCCGACCGCCGAGGATGCGTTGGCTGACCGCCTGGACTTGACCGCGGACAGATCCCTCTGGAGCGCTCACTCCAAACTACACGCTAAGGAAAAGCAACTACTTGAGCGCGCGCAGATTTCCTATACTATGCGCGGCTTTTCCAAATTCGATCCGGAACACAAAAGGACGCAACGGGCGCCAAGTTCGAGACCCTCAGCCGCAGAGCACCATCGCGACAAGGTAATCGACCGCAGGCAACGTGCCGTTAGGCAGCAATCCCGCCATAGCCAGCAGGTGCAGCGCAAGCTGCAAGGACCCGCGTGCCGCGCCACAGCGTGCGGGTCCCGGATCGTAGGGTTGCGACGCGAGTCGCGATTCAGGTCGATTAGGGCGGACCTGCTGGGGGACGAAGATGCAAGGCCTTCACCTGACTGGCGATCTGTTCGGTTGCGGCTGCAGTTCAGCCACTCTCACGGATCTCGAAGCATTGTCGACGCTGTGCCGCACGGCCACGCTCGACGCCAAACTCACAATCGTCGACGAGAAGTGGCACGTCTTTCCAGACTGGAACGGACAGCCGGGCGGCATCACGGGCACGATCCTGCTCGCCGAATCGCACCTCGCGATCCACACTTGGCCGGAGAACCGGGGCGTGACGCTCGATGTCTACGTCTGCAACTTCACCGAGGACAACACTGACAAGGCCGAACAGCTGTTCGACACGCTGACCGTCGCGTTCCGGCCGCAGCGGCAGGTCGTCAACCGCATCACCCGCGGCGACGTTGCCAGCGTGACCGCTGACGCACCTGAAGCAGCGGCCGCGGACAACGCCCAGTCGCAGTTGAGCTTCGACTGGCTCAATGCCCACTCCGGCTACGGTTTCACCGTCAAGGAAAAGCTGGCCGAGATCGAGTCTGCATTCCAGCGCGTCGAAGTGTTCGACACGCATCAGTTCGGCCGGCTGTTCCGTCTCGACGGGCGATTGATGACCTCAGAGGGCGACGAGTTTTTCTATCACGAGTGCATGACCCACCCGGCGGCGCTCGCGCACCCGAACCCGGAGTCGATTCTGGTGATCGGCGGCGGCGACGGTGGCTCGTCGGAGGAACTCTTCAAGCACCCGAGCGTGAAGCGCATCGTGATGGCGGAGCTCGACCCCGTCGTCATCGACATTTCGCGCAAGTACCTGGGCACGATCAACAAGGGCGTACTAGACGATCCGCGCCTGGAGATCCGCATCGGTGACGGCTACGAGTTCGTGAAGTCGACGACCGAGCGCTTCGACATGATAGTCCTCGACCTGACAGACCCGGACACGCCGGCGTTCCACCTCTACTCGGAGGAGTTCTTCCGGATGTGCCAGGGCCGCCTGAAGCCTGGCGGCATGCTGACACTGCACCTGGGTTCCCCGGTCTATCAGGCCGAGACCGTGCGGAAGAATGCGGCGAACCTGCGCAAGGTGTTCAAGCACGTCGCACCGTTGTCGCTCTTCATCCCGCTGTACGGATCGCAGTGGTGCCTCGCGGTCGCAAGCGACACCGTAGATCCGCGGACTGTTGCGGTGGACACCATTGCCCAGCGCATGACAGAAAGGAAGCTCGACGACCTGCGTTACTACCACCCGTCGATGCATCCGGCGCTGTTCACGCTGCCCCGCTTCGTCCAGGATCTCGTGGCGGCACCGACGGCCGGAACGCCGCGAGTGCCGCATCTGCGCGTTGCATGATTTCAGGGGGCGAGCCCGCTCTGCGGGTGACTCGGAGGAAGCCCCGGAGGCCGGCGTAAGCCGGCCTCTTTTTTCTTCGCTAACGATGTCCGTCGCTCCCCCGGACCATGACACTGCCGCGCTTCCACCTCGACAACGACCTCGCTGCGGGTGAGTCCGTTTCATTGCCGGCCACGGTCGCGCATCACGCGCTGCGCGTACTGCGACTGCGCGATCGCGCGGCTATCACCCTCTTCAATGGCCGCGGTGGCGAGTTCGAAGGTCGACTGCAGATTGCAGGGGTGACACAAGCGTCCGTATGGCTCGAACGATTCCACCCGATCGAGCGCGAGTCGCCGCTGCAGGTCACACTGATCCAGGCATGGGTCGCGACCGACAAGCTCGAGCTGATCGTGGAAAAGGCGGTCGAACTCGGTGTTGCTTCCATCGTGCTGGTACCGACAGCGCGCAGCGTGGTGCAGCTCGACGCCGAGCGCCGTCAGCGCAGATTGCGGCGCTTGCATGACGTCGTCATCGCCGCGTGCTGTCAGTGCGGACGCAACCGCCTGCCCTCGCTTCAGGCACCGGAGACCCTGCATCTCGGCCTCGCATCGGCACTCGCGGGCGCGGCGGCAGGCATCCTGCTTGATCCGAGAAATGCCGAGCCCCCCACCGCGGTGTTGTCCGGCCCAGGCCCGTTTGTGCTCGTCGTCGGCCCGGAGGGCGGACTTGACGATGCCGAACGATCCCTCGCGATTCGCGTAGGGTATCGCCCAGTGCATCTCGGCCCGCGTATTCTCCGCACCGAAACCGCTGGACTAGCGGGACTGGTGGCATTGCAGGTCTTGGGCGGTGACCTGCGATAGCGACTGCGCGAAGCACTGGTCTGACGTCACACACAACCAACACCAACACAACGGAGGCGCCATGGGATTGCTCGACTCACTGCTTTCTGGCTTGGCAGGACCCGCTGCGGGTGGCGGCCAGACGGCCAATCCGCTTTTGCAATTGGCGCTGCAGATGTTAGCCGGGCAGGGTCAGGCCGGAGGCCTGGGTTCGCTGATCAGCCAATTCCAGCAGGCGGGGTACGGCCAGCAGATCGACTCATGGATCTCAACGGGACAGAACCTGCCGATTTCACCGGATCAGTTGATGCAGGTGTTCGGACAGGGACAGCTGCAGCAGATGGCCGCGAGCAGCGGCATGGATGTAGGTCAGCTGTCGGGCGGGCTTTCGGAGCTGTTGCCGCAGCTGATCGATCGCATGACCCCGGCCGGCCAGGTGCCCGCTGGCGGGCTCGACGGCGCGCTCGCCGAACTCTCGAAGATGATGCCGCGCAGCTAGTCGGCTAGCTGTACAGGACGCGGAAAGGGACTCCCTGTTCCGCGTAACTTTCCGCCGCGTCGCGAAAAACTTCGAGCAGAGCATCGCGCTGCTCGGCACCGAACGTCGCGGCGCGCGGCAGGTTTTCCAGTATGACGACATAGCCGGTCGCCGGATGCTGCTCTGGCAGGTCGGTGAGCGCGTCGTACAGCGCATCCAGATTCAGGCCGAACCAGGATGGAAAGCCGAACGCCTGGGCGATCTCGCGCAGCACTGAGACCTTGTCGGTGCATTTCTGCAGGTCAATTTCCACTAACTTCTGACCCGACTCGCAGGCCCACGCATGCAGGCCCTCCCGAGCCATGCCACGGCGCTGTCGCACCGTCTGCAGCGGAAGCTTGTCGTACGGTGCGCTGGGTCGGCTCATTCGCGTATCCGCCGGAAGGAGTTGTAGTGATCGTCGGTGTAGTAATACTCGCCGCTGCTCGCGGGGTCGCCGTGGGTCCCGCGGCCTGCGACGATGCGGCGCGCGCCCCGGTCGCGCTCCCACGGGGTTCGCACGGTGTACTCCGTGTAGTAGCCGCGCGGCTGCCGCGGCAGGTGGCCCTCGCGATTGCCGAATGTCGTTCCGTCCTTGCGATACGGATAGGGACCGCCCCTCCTGATAAGCGCGAGCGTGTCGCGCGCCTCATGCGGCAGATCCGCCAGGGCCACTTCGCCGGCGACACCCCGGCCCTTGGCCTCGCGCGCGTCGCCGGTCGGCCCGCACGCCACCAGGGCGCCGAGCAGCAGAGCCTGCAGCGCGCCACGCGCAACTCTCAGCAGCACGCTAGAGCAGTTCCGGCTGCCGCACCGAGTTCGCCTCGAGCACCGTCAACGCCGTCATGTTGACGATGCGCCGAACCGTTGCCGACGGTGTCAGGATATTCACGGGCTTGGCAGCGCCCAGCAGGATGGGCCCGATCGCGACGTTGTTGCCGGCGGTCGTTCGCAACAGGTTGTACGAGATATTGGCCGACTCGATGTTCGGGCACACCAGCAGGTTGGCGTCGCCCTTCAGCGGCGAAAACGGCATGAGGGAGTGGCGGATGCCTGCGTCGATCGCCGCGTCCGCGTGCATCTCCCCGTCGATTTCGAGCTCCGGCGCCCGCTCGCGCACCAGGGCCAGCGCGCGCCGCATCTTCAGTGCCGAGGCGCTGTCGTTCGATCCGAAGTTGGAGTGCGACAGCAGCGCGATCTTCGGCGACAGGCCCAGATGCTTCATCTGCTCGGCCGCCAGCATCGTGATCTCGGCGATCTGCTCCGCGGAGGGATCGAGGTTCACGTGGGTATCAACCAGCGCAAGTTGCCGGCCCTGCAGCATCAGGACGTTCATCGCCGCGTAGCCACCGACGCCGGGGCGCCGACCGATCACCTGATCGACATACGCCAGATGCTGTCCGTGCGTGCCGAAAGTGCCGCAGATCATGCCATCGGCATCGCCTTTGTGAATCATCATCGTGCCGATCAGCGTCAACCTGCGGCGCATCTCGATCTTGGCGTACTGGGCGGTGACGCCCCTGCGCGCGGCCAGCCGGTGATAGGTCTCCCAGTAGTCGCGGTAGCGCCGGTCGAGCTCCGGATTGACCAGACTGAAGTCGACATCGGGCCGCATGCGCAGCCCGAATCGTTCAAGCCGCTTGGCCACCACGGCCGGCCGACCGATCAGGATGGGCTTGGCGATCTTCTCGTCGATCACCACCTGCACGGCGCGCAGCACCCGCTCTTCTTCGCCTTCCGCAAACACGATGCGGCACTTGCCGCCGGACGCCACGGCGTTCTTGGCCGTCGCGAAGATCGGCTTCATGAACGTGCCGGAGTGATAGACGAACTGCTGCAACTGGTCGCGGTAGGCGTTCATGTCCGCGATCGGCCGCGTCGCCGCCCCGCTCGACATCGCAGCCTGCGCCACCGCCGGCGCGATGCGCGTGATCAGCCGTGGATCGAACGGCCTGGGGATCAGGTATTCCGGGCCGAACGCAAGGTTCGTGATGCCGTATGCGGAAGCGACGACATCACTCTGCTCCTCCTGCGCCAGCGCCGCGATCGCTTCGACCGCGGCGAGTTCCATCGCCGTCGTCACCGTCGTGGCGCCGACGTCGAGGGCGCCGCGGAAGATGAACGGGAAACACAGGACGTTGTTGACCTGGTTCGGGTAGTCAGACCGCCCGGTGGCGATGATGGCGTCGTCCCGAACGCGCTTCACTTCCTCGGGCAGGATTTCCGGCGTGGGATTCGCCAGCGCCAGCACCAGCGGCCGCGACGCCATGCGCGCCACCATCTCGGCCTTCAATACGCCGCCGGCCGAGAGCCCAAGGAAGACATCCGCACCCTCGATGACCTCCGCAAGCGTGCGCGCTGTCGTCTCTTGCGCGAACTTGGCCTTGTCGTCGTCCATCAGGACCGTGCGGCCGCGGTACACGACACCTTCGATGTCGGTGACCCAGATATTTCTGCGCGGAATGCCAAGATGGACAAGCAATTGCAGGCAGGCCAGTGCCGCCGCGCCCGCCCCGCTGGTCACCAGCTTGATCTGGTCAAGCGGCTTGCCGACGACCTTCAGACCGTTGCGGATCGCCGCGCCGACGATAATGGCCGTGCCGTGCTGGTCGTCGTGGAACACCGGGATCTTCAACCGGTCACGCAGCTTGCGCTCCACGTAGAAGCACTCGGGCGCCTTGATGTCCTCGAGATTGATGCCGCCAAATGTGGGCTCGAGCGCGGCGATCACTTCGATCAGGCGATCTGGGTCCAGCTCGTTCAGTTCGATGTCGAAGACGTCGATGCCGGCGAATTTCTTGAACAGCACCGCCTTGCCTTCCATCACCGGCTTTGCAGCAAGCGGACCGATGTTTCCCAGCCCCAGCACCGCGGTGCCGTTGGTCACGACCCCCACCAGGTTTCCGCGGGCGGTGTAGCGGAACACTGTTGTGGGGTCATCGCGGATGGCTTCGCTCGCGACCGCTACGCCCGGCGAATAGGCCAGCGCCAGGTCGCGCTGATTGACAAGCTGCTTGGTCGGCGCAATCGCGATCTTTCCCGGCGTCGGCTTCTCGTGATACTCGAGCGCTGCGTGCCGCAGATCGTCTTGGTCAGTCGTAGACATTTTGAGGGCCGCAGCCGAAGGAAAGAGGCCGATTATCCGCGTGGGGACAGCCTCGCGGCACGGAGCAGCGGAACCGTCGCCCGGTCATGCTGCCAACGAGATGGGCCGTCGGGCGGACGGTAAGTCAAAGCCGTTTCGCTGTTCTGACCTAGACAAACTATTGACAGAACTTCCAGCCTGGGTACACTTCGATTCGTATTTCCCAGAGCCTGTCGCTTAGCCTGGGCGCGGTAACCCAAGTCGGTGCCTCTCCTCCTCCCTCCTCAACCGAATTCGGGCGCGTCCAGGTGACAGGCTCTTTTTTTGTCTACGACAAATGCGTTGGCGTGGTTAGATCGGCGCGCACTACGATCCATCGCACGACGGCAGGAGGGCAGCCCGAGCGCAGATAACGTCCGACCTCTCGCGACTGCAAAAGGGAGGCAGGGCGGCGCTGGGCGCTCGCCCCGCAATTCAGATCAACAGAAGAAAGCGTGGTGCGACGCTCAGGCCTCGCGGGCTGGAGTGTGCTCGTCCAAGCGGATCGGACCGTCGGCCGCAGGAGCAACGACGGGCTGGGCCGCCGCCGCAGGTATCGACGCTTCGACCGCCGTGGGTTTCTGTTCGGACGCCACTGCGGTGCGCCCCGCCGAGATTGCGGCGTCCACCTTGCCGCTGGCGGCAAGAGCCAGTCGGGCACGCTCCCTCAGCACACGGGCGCCGTATCCGCCGTCGTCGGGGAGATTGCCGGCACCGACGTAGAGCTGAAGCCCGCGTTCAACTGAACCGCCGCGGTTAATCAGGTCCCCGAGGATCGCGGAGCCGACTTTCATGTTCGCGACCGGATCAAGCGCCGCGAGCTGACCACCGTGCGCTTCGAAACGCTCGGCATGGATCCGCGTCATCACTTGCATCAGACCCTGGGCTCCCATCGAGCTCTCGGCAAACGGATTCAGGCTGGATTCGATCGCCACCACCGAAAGGATCAGCAGCGGGTCCAGCTTCTGTTCGCGACCCACCTGGAACGCGGTGGCAACGAGCATGCGGGTGGCCTCTTCCGCCACACGATAGCGACGGGCGAGGTACTGGACGACGTGCTTCTGGCGTGGATCCGTGGCAACGGCAGTCTCGACCGTCTTGTTCGCCGCTTCGTCCACAACCGTCGCCCCCGAGTCGGCGCCCGCCGATTCCGCAGAGACAGCGGCGGGGACGAACAGCACCGCCTGCAGCGTGTGCCGCAGCCCGTCGTTCGTCAGGGCGACCACGACGAGCACGAGTGCTGCAAAGCCAGCCGCAGAAACCACCAGCCGAGCCAGCGCCAGGGCGCCATCACGGACATCACAAGCGAAGTCGGCCCACGCGAACGGGGCCAGGGCACTCGAATTCGTGGCAACAGACATGCGTGCCTCCTTAAGTCGAACGGCCACGGGTCCGAGAACCTTCGGTCGCCACTCACAGGTTGGTACGTCGGAGCCGGGGGCCCACGAGCCAGCCCGGATCCACAGGGCACCGCTCCGACCAGAGGATCGCAACGGCGTCTTCACTACATCGCCCGGAACCCCCGGACGAAGAAAGAACAAACAACGGGCCGCTTCTGTCCCTAGACTTCGGGCTGCGTCACACGGAGTAGTGAGCTACCCGGCGGTCGGTCAGACGGCTGACCCGGATTTTAGGGTCTGAACCCTCTCGGTCAATCCGATTCTGACCGGTTTCCGACGTGTGGCTCGGGCTCGAGAACATGTCCGGACACCTAGTAAAACGAAAACTCCATTTAATATCATACACTTAAGATCGCAACCCTGATGTTAGTAAGCGCTTATTTAGAGCTCTCCCGTTTTTTCTGCTTTGCAACAAACTTCCGATGAAATACCGCGATCTGCGCGACTTCATCCGCGGCCTGGAGGGGTCAGGCGAGTTGCGCCGGATCGGCACCCCGGTGTCTCCGCGCCTCGAAATGACGGAAATCAGCGACCGCACGCTGCGCGTCGGAGGGCCGGCCCTGCTGTTCGAGCATCCGGCCGGGTACGACGTGCCGGTGCTGACGAACCTGTTTGGAACGCCAGGCCGCGTCGCCCTGGGGATGGGCGCGGCCGACGTGCGCGCACTGCGGGAGGTCGGCGAGCTGCTGGCCAGCCTGAAAGAGCCGGAGGCGCCGCGGGGACTGCGGGACGCGCTCGGCAAGGTGGCCATGCTGAAGTCGGCCCTGTGGGACATGGCGCCTCGGGAGGTGCGGAACGCGCCGTGTCATGAGCAGGTGATCGAGGGATCTGACGTCGACCTTGCTCGCCTCCCGATCCAGACCTGCTGGCCCGGGGATGCGGGTCCACTCATTACCTGGGGGCTGGTGGTCACCCGCGGGCCTAACAAACCGCGGCAGAACCTCGGCATCTACCGGCAACAGCTGATCGGGCCTAACAAGCTGATCATGCGGTGGCTCGCGCACCGCGGTGGCGCGCTTGATTTCCGGGACCACGCGCTAAAGCACCCGGGCGAGCCATTTCCGCTCGCCGTGGCGCTGGGCGCCGACCCGGCGACCATCCTCGGCGCCGTCACGCCGGTGCCGGACAGTCTGTCGGAGTACCAGTTCGCCGGGCTCCTGCGCGGGGGCCGCACCGAGACGGTCAAGTGCATCGGCAGTGACTTGCAAGTGCCGGCGACGGCCGAGATCGTGCTGGAGGGCCATTTGCGACCCGACCCCACGCCGGCCACGCCGCCTGCCAACGCTCCGCCACGACCGGCATCGGCCTACGAACTGGCGCTGGAGGGCCCCTTCGGCGACCACACAGGCTATTACAACGAGCGGGACTGGTTCCCGGTCTTCACGGTCGATCGCATCACGATGCGCGGCGACCCGATCTATCACTCGACCTACACAGGCAAGCCGCCGGACGAGCCGGCAGTGCTCGGCGTTGCCCTGAACGAAGTGTTCGTGCCGATCCTGCAGCGTACTTTTCCGGAGATCGTCGACTTCTACCTGCCTCCCGAAGGCTGCAGCTACCGGATCGCCGTCGTATCGATGCGCAAGCAGTACGCAGGCCACGCCAAACGCGTCATGTTCGGTGTCTGGAGCTTCCTGCGCCAGTTCATGTACACGAAGTTCATCGTCGTCGTGGATGAGGACATCAACGCGCGCGACTGGAAGGAAGTCATCTGGGCAATCACTACTCGCGTTGATCCGACCCGCGATACCGTGCTGGTCGACAACACGCCGATCGATTACCTCGATTTCGCCTCTCCGGTGTCGGGGCTCGGCAGCAAGATGGGCATCGATGCGACCAACAAGTGGGCCGGCGAAACGACCCGCGAATGGGGGCGGCCGATCACGATGGATGCCGCGGTGAAGTCGCGCGTCGATTCAATATGGAAAGAACTCGGCCTTTAGGAGAACTAAATGGCGATCGAACGCAAGCCGATACGCCGCGGCGGCATCAAGTCTGCCGGGTATGACCGCAACCAGCGCGTACTGGAAATTGAATTCGACAACGGGCAGGTGATCCAGCACACCGCCGTCGGCGAAGAAATCGCCCGCCGGTTTCTCGCCAGTTCCTCTCCTGCGAGCGTCTACAAGGACACGATCCAGGAAGAGTTCACGATAAAGAGGGTCCGCTGACGATGTACGCGACCGCTTCGCGGTCGCACGTGCATCGTCATCGATAGCGCGCGCTTTGCGCGCACTTGGTATCAGTCGGCTGCGCTCCGGAGCGGCCGCGCGCTCCGCCGATGATCAACTGCACGGCACTCACCCTGGCCCTCTCGCCCAGCGAGAGGGAACGGTGCACTCCTCCCTGCGCCCTCCTCGCCCGGCGAGGAGGGAGAGGCAATCCTGGCACTGCAAGGTGCGTCGCGGGGTGGAGTGCCCGCCTTTGACCTTCGGCGGAGCGCGCGGCCGCTCCGGAGCGCAGCCGACTGATTTGCCGTTCCGGTCCGAGTGCACGTGCGACCCCGCAGGAGTCGCGTACACGAGGACCGCTATCGAAAGAACAGAGTCGCCAACCCCAGGAAGATGAAGAACCCGCCAGAGTCGGTGGTGAAGGTGAGCAACACGGAACCGCCGATTGCCGGGTCGCGACCGGAGGCGCGCAGTGCCATCGGCACAGCGATCCCGACCGCCGCGGCGACCAGCATGTTCAGCACCATCGCAAGGAACATCACGAGGCCCAGCAGCGATCCGTTCGCAGTATCACGATAGAGCAGCCACGCCAGCAAACCGGCTACACCGCCCCAGACCACGCCGTTCAGCACCGCAACGCTGATTTCCTTCAGCACGAGCCGGCGCTGGTTCCCGGAAGTGACTTGCCCCAGCGCCAGCGAGCGAACCAGCAGCGTCAGTGTCTGGTTGCCCGAGTTGCCGGCGATTCCCGCGACGATCGGCATCAACGCGGCAAGTGCCACGACCTTTTCGATCGTTCCCTCGAAGGCGTCGATGACACGGCTGGCGATGAACGCCGTGCACAGGTTCACGGCCAACCAGAGCCAGCGATTCTTGGCCGAATTCCACACCGTCGAGAAGATGTCCTCGTCTTCCCGCAGGCCCGCCTGCGCCAGTGCGGCCTCCTCGCCTTCGTCGCGGATCACGTCGACGATCTCGTCGACCGTCAGTCGTCCGACCAGCCGGCCGCTGGCATCAACTACCGGAGCGGAAACCAGGTCATACCGCTCGAAGGCCTGCGCCGCTTCGCCGCCATCGTCCATCGGCGAGAGGGTCAGCAAATCGGCATTCATCACCGCGGTGACTTCGGTCTCGGGCTCGTTGAGCAACAGCCGGTCCAGCGGCAGCGCGCCTTTCAGCACTTCGTTGCGGTCGACGACGAATACCTGGTCGGTATGGTCGGGCAGCTCATCGAAGCGGCGCAGGTAGCGCAGCACGACCTCGAGCGTCACGTCCTCGCGGATCGTGATCAGTTCGAAGTCCATCAGGGCGCCGACCGACCCCTCCGGGTAGGACATGGCGGCGCGAAGTTGCGCACGCTCTTCGTTGGTCAGTCCCGCCCATACCTCGTCGACGACGTCGGCCGGCAGGTCGGGCGCAAGTGCCGCGATCTCGTCGGTCTCGAGACTTTCGACCGCATCGACGAGTTCCTCGCGGTCCATCGACGCAATCAGCGTCTCGCGGACCGCGTCGTTCACCTCGATCAGGATCTCGCCGTCGCGGTCGGCCTTGACGCAGTCCCAGACCACGAGCCGGTCATCGATCGGCAAGGCCTCGAGGATGTAGGCGATGTCGGCCGCGTGCAGCCGGTCGAGGATCGAACGCAGTTCGCTCAGGTGCTGTCGATGCACCAGCTGCTCGACCAGTGGCTTCTTCTGCTCGGACGGCGTCTGTTCGCGATGGACCAGTGCCTCGACACGGCGCTGCTTCGCGAGCACTTGCTGGACGCGCAAAAGCGCACGCTGCGCGTCCTCGGGGTCGCGCACCGGAGCGTCGCTACGCGCGCCGCGGTCCAGCAGGTGGTGCTCGGTCATGAATCTCACTTCCCCGCGCTGCGAGCAGTCCCTACAGAGGGACATAGACCGCCTGACGCGCGATGGTCCGGCGCTCTACTTCCGCGTGCTGCGCGTCGCTCCCGGCGCAACGATGTCGCACCGCTCGGGACGGTCGCTAATCACGCCGCCTGGACGCTTATAGGCTGCGCGATTGTAAGCGCGCGACGCTGTCGAAATGCGAGGAAAGCGGGGCGCTTAGGGCACGACCGCGTCGGGCATGTAGCGCAGGATCACGGCCATCCGACGGTCGAGGTAGGGCCCGGAGCGCACTCGTCCGTAGCGCTTCGGGTTGGGGAGATAGGCCGCCAGTCGTGCCGACTGTTCCGGCCCCAGCTGGGCTGCGCTGGTCGAGTAGTAGTGACGGGCCGCGGCCTCTGCACCGAAAATGCCTTCGCCCCATTCGACCACATTGAGGTAGACCTCGAGGATGCGACGCTTGTCCCAGAAGGCCTCGATCATGTAAGTGATGACGAGTTCCTGACCCTTGCGGATGTAGCTCCGGCTCGGTGAAAGGAACAGGTTCTTTGCGAGCTGCTGGGTGATCGTCGACCCCCCGCGTGCCGGACGACCGCGCTTGACGTTGTCCTTGTAGGCCTTCTCGATGGCGTCCCAGTCGACGCCTTCGTGCTCGGCGAATCGTGCGTCCTCGGCGGTGATGACTGCCCGCTTGAGGTGCACCGAAATGCGTTCGTACGGGACCCAGCGATACTTCAGCTCCGCCTTTGGATTGCGCGCCTGCAGTGCAGCCCGCTCGCGCTGCATGAAGGCGGTCTCCTGCGGAGCGTTCCAGCGCCACCAGGCGATCCAGCCGGCGTACCAGAGCTGCAGCCCGAGCACCGCCAGGACGGCCAGTAGGGCGAAGCGGGCCAGCCAACGCACGGAAGAGGCTTCGAGTTCTCGGGGGAATGAGCGCCGCGCAACGTCGCGGCCGATTGCGACCGGATCGACCGCCTAGCGCACGATGGTGACGCTTTCGGCAGCAGCCTCGCTGAGCAGCTTGCGCAGTTCGCGGTACACCGGCGCAGTGTCCGGTCGAACGCCGCGCCACAGAAGGAACGATTCCGCCGCCTGTTCGATCAGCATGCCAAGTCCGTCGGAGACGACCTTGGCTCCGCCGGACCTTGCGAGCTCCATGAACGGCGTCGCCTCGGCGGCATAGACCAGGTCGTAGGCCAGCGTGCAGTCGTTGAAGGTCTCGGGATCGATCGGCGGCGCATCATGCTTCAGGCCCGTCGTCGTGCCATTGATGATCAGGTCGAAGTGCTCAGCCGGGATTTCGTCGAGGTGAATGGCCTCGACCCCGAACTCCTCTGCCAGTTCCCCGGCCCGTTGATGCGTCCGGTTGGCCACCGCGATCCAGCGCGGGCTGGCATCGAGCAGCGCACCAATGACTCCGCGCACCGCCCCCCCTGCGCCCAGCACCAGTACCGAACACTCGCTGAAGTCGAACTTCAGGCGTTCGTGGACATCGCGCACAAAACCGATGCCGTCCGTGTTGTCGCCAACGATCGTATCGCCGTCGAACACCAGCGTATTGACGGCTCCGGCCAAGCGGGCGCGCGGCAACAAGTCGTCGGCGAGCTTGGCGGCATCGACCTTGAACGGTACTGTCACGTTGAGGCCACGGAACCCGGCGTCGCGCAGCGCGAGCGCGCGCTCCTCGAAGCCGTCGAGCGGGGCCTCGATGCGCTCGTACGAAATGCGCTGATGGGTCTGTCGCGCGAAACGCTCGTGGATCTCTGGAGACCGGCTGTGAGCGATCGGATTGCCGACGACTCCGTACTTGTCAGGCCCGTTCATTGAGACGCGGTGCTTCGTGTCGACAGTTGATCGTTGGTAAAGACCCAGGTCCGTGTGATCTCGAGTACATCTGTGTCGCGTGCGATGTCCGGCGGAAACGGCGGAAACGGAGCAGCCATGTTAACGATGCGGCGGGCGGCGCGGTCAAGTACGGGCGATCCCGAGGGCTTGTCGACCGCGGCCTCCACCACGGATCCGTCCTTGCGCACCGCGACCGTCATGCGCAGGGACCCGTACACCTTGCCACGCGCCTCGTTGGGATAGTTCTCGTTGCCGATCTTCTCCACACGCGCGCGCCAGTCCTCCACATATCGAGCGTACCGGTATTCGGACGTGCTGGGCATGAAATGATGCTTGCGCGGACGCTTCTGATAGTCCGACACCTGCTTGGCGATCTCGGCCTGAGCACGGGCGAGCTGCTCACGGCTCTGCTCGTCCTGGGAGCCGGGCAGCGGTGCCTCGGCGACCGCCTCCCTGTTCGGCTGCGGTCGCATCTGCAGTGAATCCTTCAATGCGGCGAGCAGCTTCTTTTGCTCTTCCTCGAGCTGCTCCACCATGCGGCGAGCGGTATCCAGCGCGTCGCCGTCACGCACGACCTGTGAATCGGGCAGCGGCGACGTGCGCCGGCCTGCGTCGTTGGCGCCGCCACCGTCGAGATTGGCCTGGGCCAGCGCCTCGGGCTTGCCGGGGCGCGTATCGCTCTTTGCATTGACGAGAATGATCTCGAGCGGCGGATCGGTCGACCGCACGCGCAGGAAGTCGGGATCGACGAAGCGCACGGCCAGCACCGTCATGTGCAGGCCGATGGAAACGGTCAACGCCATCACGAGCACCTTGTCGGCCAGGAAGCCGGTGATGCCGCTGGTTGACTCGTCTGCAAAGCTCATGCGTCAGTGAAACACGGAGTGCCAAGCCGAAAACGATTGTATCCACCCGACACGTCCCCCGATCACACGATCACGCGACTGTCGTGCGGATGATTCAAGCGATCAGGCCGCACTCGAGGGCGGGGTTTCCGGGCCGGACGACGGCTCCACGCGATCGACCGACGTGGGCTCCTCGATCAATTCCTCTTCGAGGCCTTCGACTTCGGTGGCCATAGCCGCGTCCATCACCCGGTGCACGCGAGCCTCAAGCGTCAGGTCGACTTCGTCTCCGCCGAGAATGTCCAGTTCAAGCTGCTGGCCGCGCGGCAACTCCGGCAGCCCCGGCAGGCGCGTGATGAACGGGATCCCGGACAGGCGCAGCACGTCGCCGCGTATGACCGTGGCCGTCATGCGACGCACGTCCTCCTGGCGTAGCCACCGCAAGCCCCAGTACCGTTCCATGCGCTCCTGAAACTCGGCATAGGCGCCATAGGCCGCATCAAACGCCGAGACAATGGCAAACAGGTCAGCGTCGTTGGCGGCATACGGCGCCGGATCGTTGCGGATGCATGCGATCAGCTGGCGCTGATTCACCAGGTCGACGTAGCGCCGCAGCGGCGACGAACTCCACGCATAGTGGCTGACGCCCATGCCCTCGTGAGCGCCCGGGGCCGTCGACATCCGCACGCGGCCCATCGACTGCGACCGATAGATGCCGACCACGCCGCGCTCGGACAACCAGCGTCCCCAGGTGCTGTTGGTGAAGATCATCAGCTCCGCGACCAGCAGGTCCAGCGGCGCGCCGCGCCGCCGCGGCTTGACCGTCACGTGAGCGTGCTCGCCCTCGCCGTCAAGTTCGAACGAGTAGTCCACTCGCCCCAGCGGCTCCGGACGACCACGCACCGCTTCGCGCCGAGCCAGCAACGCGCGCCCGAACCGCCATAGCAATGACAGTTCGCCAGCGAACGGTGCCGCAAAACTGCCGTCCGCGATCGACTCGTCGGTGACAATCTCGTCGAGCCGGTCGTGTCGCAGGTTGGCGGCAATGCGGACGCGTTCAGCCCTGGACTCAGTACCGAGCACCTGCATCTCGCGCGTATCGAGGTCGACGTAGAGAGACAGCACCGGAACAACCTGGCCCTCGGTGAGCGAGTACGCGTCGACCCACGACTGGGGCAGCATCGTGATCTTGAAACCGGGCGCATACACGGTCGACATGCGCGATCGGGCCACCGCGTCCAGTGCGTGGCCGCGCTGTACGGCGAGCGCCGGTGCAGCGATATGCACTCCGATCTGCACGCGGTGGTCGCCCGTCGGGGTCACCGAGAAGGCGTCGTCGATTTCGGTCGTCGCACTGTCGTCGATCGAGAACGCCGCCACGTTCGCGATCGGCAGTTCGTCGGCCGGTCCGGGAGCCGGAATCTCGTCCGGAAAGCCAGCCCCGCGCGGAAAGTGCTGCGCCAGAAAGCTCTCGACGTGCCAGCGGAACGGCGAGCCGATGGCTCCGGTGGCCAGCAGCAGGCGCAGCGGTGTCGTGCGCGCTTCGCCAGCCGCCTGCTCGAGCGCCTTGAACTCGATCGTCGACCGATCCGGCCGCACCAGCATCGGCACGGCCTGCGCGGCAATCGCCGCAGGGGCGCGACCCGCCTTCAACTCGTCCACGTAACTCTGTCGCAACTCGTCCTGGCGGCGCTTTCGCTCCACGGCCGCGAGCGCGGCCTTTAGCGTCTCGGGTGGAGCCGGGCGAAAACGTCCCCGGCCCTTGCGATGGAAGTAGACAGGCGAAGAATGCAAGCGGATCAGCAGCGCCGCCTGCTGGACGCTGCTCGGCTTGCCACCGAAGTAGTCGAGTGCGAGTTCGCGAAAGCCGAACTCGTCCTGCGGCGCGGCCTCCCACAGGAAGTCGAGGTCGATGGTCGCGGCCTCGGCGTGTGCCGCCTCCAGCAGCCGCGCCGCGGACACGTCGTCAAACTGCAGCAGAACGTGCGCAGCCTTGACCTTGGTCCGCTTGCCGCTGCTGAGTTCCACCTGATGCGACGCGTCGGTCGACGACAGAATGCTGCCCGCCCTGAACGCGCCGTCCTCCTCGAACAGCAGATTCATTGCGGCCTCACTGCAGCGTCGCCACGAACGTGCGCACGCCGCGCAGCAGCAGTTCGACCGCGATCGCCGCCAGCACCAGCCCCATCAGCCGCTCGAATGCCAGCGTCACCCGCTCGCCGAGCAAACGTTGCAGCCGGTCGGCGGAGACCAGCACCAGCGCGCTGATCGCCATTACCACGGCGATCGCCGCCACCCACTCGAGCGATCGCGAGGGGTCGCGTGAAACGAGCAACATCACGGTGGCAAGCGCCGACGGACCGGCCAGGGCCGGCACGGCCAACGGCACGATAAAGGGCTCGCCGCCGGGGGACTGGCCGTAGACGCCTTCCGGCGAAGGAAACACCATGCGCAGCGCGACCAGCATCAGCACGACCGCGCCGCCGATCTGCAGCGCGACCTCGGAAAGTCCGAGCGTCTGCAGGAACGGGCGCCCGGCAAAGACGAAGACGCTCAGCACGCCGAACGCGATCAGGCATTCACGCAGCACGATACGAAGGCGGCGCTCCGCGGGAACATCCCGCAGGGCCGCTACGAAGATCGGCACGTTGCCGAAGGGATCCGCCACCAGCAGCAGCAACACCACGGCGGAAAGAAACGTGTCGTTCATGCGTCGGTCACCGTTTCAGTTCCGGCGCTGACTCGGACCAGTTCGTCGGGGCGGATCGGGAACACGCAGTGCGGAGTACCGCCTGCCGCCCAGACGATATCGAACCTTCGCAGCGAGGCATCGATGAAGGTCGTCATTGGCGTTGCGTGCGCGACGGGCGCCACGCCGCCGATCGCGAATCCGGAATGCTCGCGCACGAACTCCGGTTTGGCGCGTTCGATCGCCTCGCCCAGCAGCGCCGCGATGCGCGCTTCGCTGACACGACGGTCACCCGCTGCGATCACCAGCACCGCGCGGCCGGAGCCGGTGGCACGGAATATCAGCGACTTCGCGATCTGGCCCACCTGGATGCCCAGCGCATCCGCCGCCTGCTGCGCGGTGCGCGCGGCAACGCTCAGTTCAATCACGCGCGCGTCCACGCTGGCCCCGTCGAGCGCGCGCTGCACGCGCTCGGCGGAGGCGGGCAGCGGACCAGCCGCGCTCATGGGCTAGACCGTCAGGCCGCCGGACACTTCGATGACGGCGCCGTTGATGTAGGCGGCATCGTCCGACGCGAGGAACGCGTAGACATTGGCAATGTCCTCCGGCGTTCCCAGTCGCTTCAGCGGCACCCGTTCCGTCATCTGGTGCAGCACCTTGTCCGGGATCGTCTGCAGGATCGGCGTCTCGATGAACCCGGGGGCGACGGCATTGGCCCGAATGCCCTTGGGCCCGAGTTCGCGCGCCCAGGTCTTCACGAAACCGATGACGCCGAACTTGCTCGCCGCATAGTTGGTCTGGCCGAAGTTGCCGTAGATGCCGACGACGCTGGAGGCATTCAGGATCACGCCACTGCCTTGCGCGACCATCGTGTCGACAACGGCGCGCGCGCAGTTGTAGGTGCCCTTGAGGTTGACGTCGATGACGCGGTCGAACTGCGTGTCGTCCATCTTCTGCAAGCGGGCATCCAGCGTGATGCCGGCGTTGTTCACCAGAACGTCGACGCGACCGTGATTTGCACGCACGGCGGCGACCATCGCGTCAATCTGGTCACGCTGCGTGACGTCGACGACAAACCCCTCGACTTCGCCGGACTCGCGCAGCTGCGCAACCGCCGCATCGACGCTTTCGCGGCGTATGTCGCAGAGCGCAACGATCGCGCCCTCCTTCAGAAAGCGCCGCGCCGTGGCGAAGCCGATGCCCTGCGCGGCGCCGGTCACGATGCATACCTTGCCCTGCAGCCCTCTCATTGAACCTCCCCTGACTGTCTTTCAGTGCTTTCTGTGTCGGCGTCGCAGAATGCGATCACCTCGTCGATATGGCGCGCGAAGTCCGAGAGCTCATGGTCGCTGCCCTCGATGACCTGCTGGCGGGCTCCCCGGTACTTGCGCACCATCGTCCGGTAATCGATGACGGCATCCCCCGTCGCTGCGAGCAGCAGATAGCGCTCGGGCCGAGTGATCGTCGGCGTGTCGATCGCCGCGAGCTCATCCAGGTACTCGCCGCGGAAGTCGATCTCGGCCTCCGAGAAGTAGACCGGCTGTACGCCGACGTAGCGCGCGAGATCGTCGTGCGGTCGTATCGCCGGGTTCAGCAGCGCGGCCCGGCAGCCGAGCCGCTCGGCCAGCCAGGTGGCGTAGTAGCCGCCCAGGGAGGATCCGATCAGAGCGAGCCGCTCACGCGGCACATCGTTCACGGCGGCCAGCACGAGTTCGATAGCTCGTGCCGGCGATGCCGGCAGCGCCGGGCAGGCGTACTCGGCACTGCGGCCTCGTGCCGCCATTGCCTCTCGGAGCATCGTCGCCTTGCGCGAGGCCGGCGACGAGCGGAAACCATGCAGGTAGACGATCACGCCGCCGCTGCCTTCAGCGCCAGTCGCTGCAGCAGGATGTCGTGGATGCCGCCGAAACCGCCATTGCTCATCACCAGCACATGGTCACCGGCATGCGCCGCCGCCAGCACATCGTCGACCAGCGACGCGAGCTGCTGGTGGGTCGCGACGCGATCGCCAAGGGGTGCAAGCGCCTCGGCAACGTTCCAGTTCACGCCGCCGGCATAGCAGTACACGCGGTCTGCGCCGGCGAGGCTGCCCGCCAGTTGGGCCTTGACCGCGCCCTGCTTCATCGTGTTCGAGCGCGGCTCCAGCACCGCGAGGATGCGCGCCGTGCCGACCCGGCTGCGCAGCCCGGCAATCGTTTCGCGTATTGCGGTCGGGTGATGCGCAAAGTCGTCAACGACCGTCACCCCTGCCACGGCGCCGCGTACTTCGAGCCGTCGCTTCACACCGCCGAAAGACGCAAGCGCCTTCAGCGCGGTGACCGCCTCTACACCGACATGGTGCGCGGCGGCGATCGCCGCCAGTGCGTTCATGCGGTTGTGCATTCCGGGCAGTGCAAGCTCGAGCGGGCCGACGTGTCGGCCCGCCTGGCTCACCGCATAGGGCGGCGCCGCATCCACCTGCCAGAGGCCGCCGCCGCCGAAGCGCTCGACCTCGCTCCAGCAACCGCGCGCCAGCACGCGTTCGAGCGCGACGTCGTCGGCGTTGAGGAGCAGCCGTGCGCTCGAGGGCAGCGTTCGGATCAGGTGATGAAACTGCGTCTCGATCGCCGCCAGGTCGGCAAAGATGTCGGCGTGATCGAATTCGAGGTTATTCAGGATCGCGGTACGCGGTCGGTAATGCAGGAACTTCGAGCGCTTGTCGAAGAACGCCGTGTCGTATTCGTCCGCCTCGATGACAAAGTGGCGGGCCGAGGTGAGTCGTGCGGAAACTCCGAAATCGGTCGGGACACCGCCGACGAGGTACCCGGGCGCCAGCCCGGCGTGCTCCAGGATGCCCGTCAGCATCGCCGTGGTCGTGGTCTTGCCATGCGTTCCAGCCACACCCAGCACGTGTTTGCCCGGCAGGATATGGTCGGCGAGCCACTGCGGGCCGGAGACGAACGGCAGCCCGCGGTCGAGGATGGCTTCCATCAGCGGGTTGCCACGGGTGACCACGTTGCCGATCACCCAGACGTCCGGCGCCAATGCAATCTGGCCGGCGTCGTAACCCTCGACGAGCCGGACCCCGGCCGTTGCCAGCTGGTCGCTCATCGGCGGATAGACGTTGGCATCGCAGCCGGACACACGATGGCCGCTGGCCAGCGCGAGCTGCGCCAGGCCACCCATGAAGGTGCCGCAGATGCCGAGGATGTGGATATGCACGGGGGTCCCGAACGAACCGGCTGACGTGGAGCTGAACCGCCGCTCGTGTCAAGAAGGCGCGCGATTGTAATGCGCTGCGTCATATTCTCCCGGCGGCTAGACTTCCCGACCACCATGCCATCCACCCAAGACATGCTGCGCGCGGAACTAGCCGCCGCGGCCGCGCGCCTGATTGCCGAAGAGGGCTGCGACTACCGCCAGGCCAAGCGCCGCGCGGCGCAGGCACTGCTTGGCCCCGACGCCGAGACCCGCGGCGTGCTGCCGGACAACGCCGAAGTGGAATTCGAAGTGCGCCGCCATTTGAGCCTGTTCGCGGCAGAGTCGCATCCCGCATTGCTCGCGGCACTGCGCCGAACGGCCGCTGCTGTCATGGAACAACTGGCCGAGTTCAACCCGCACCTGGTCGGCGCGGTGCTGGGAGGCACCGCGACGGAGCACTCGGATATTGAACTGCACCTGTTCAGCGACAGCGCCAAGGATGTGGAGGTCGCACTGATGAACGCCGGCATTGACTTCGACGCCGAGCCGGGCGACTCGGAGGTCCGACCGACGGCGCAGGAACGGCTGCTCTTAACGGTGCCCGCGAGCGAGCCTGGACTGCCCGCTTCCTTGCGGTGCGTTGGCGTGCGCCTGCATGTATTCGAGCACGATGCCATTCGCGTCGCTCCCCGTTTCCGGTCCGTATCGACGGTCGACTTTGAACTCCATCCGGTCGCGGCCAGCGGACGCGCGAACCTGAGCGCCCTGCGTCGGCTGATCGAGGAATCGACATGAAGTCGGGTCGCCGCAGGCTCCTGATGGCAGGCGTCGGCGGGGTCGCTGTCGCGACCGGTGCCGGCGTGGCGCTGTACCTGACCACGGGGGAGCATGCCAGTGCGCCGGCGGTCGAGCGCCTCTTCGCGCAGGTCTTCGATGACTCCGACGGGCGCCCGCAACCGCTCGCACAGTGGAAGGGCCAGTGGCTTGTGCTCAATTTCTGGGCGACCTGGTGTGCGCCCTGCGTCGAGGAAATGCCCCACCTTCAGCAGGTGGCGCACGACTACGCCGGCCGCGGTGTCGCCGTAGTCGGCCTCGGCATCGACAACGCCGACGCCATTCGCCGCTTCCGCAAGCAGCTCGACCTGGAGTTGCCGCTGCTGGTGGCCGGTGCGACGGGTAGCAACCTGGCGCGGGAGCTGGGCAATCCGAGCGGTGCGCTACCGTATACGGTGCTGATCAGTCCCCAAGGAACGGTCGTCCAGGCCCGCCTCGGACTCATCAAGCCGGAACTGCTTCGCTCTTGGCTCGATGCACGACTGGACGGCTGAGGTCGGGTGGACAACCGATCCTGGAAAGTTCAGACTCCGCACCTTCGTGCAAGTAGGCCGTATCTGACGTCAACTGCGTTGAAAATCTTGCCAAAACAGCAGGTGCATCGTGTCCAGCCGAGTCCTCGTCATCAACGGTCCCAACCTCAACCTGCTTGGAACGCGTGAGCCAGCCATTTATGGTGGCCGCACGTTGGCCGACATTGAAGCCGAGTTGACCGACGTTGCAGGAAGATACACTGCGGAAGTCGTGTTTTTCCAGACGAATCATGAAGGAGCGCTGGTTGATCGCATCCATACCGCGCGCACCGACGGGACCCGATTCATCATTATTAATGCAGGTGCATTCACGCATACGAGCATTGCGCTCCGGGACGCGCTGGCCGCCGTTGCACTGCCCTTCATTGAGATTCACCTCTCGAACGTGCATCGTCGCGAAGAGTTCCGCCACCATTCCTACCTGTCCGACCTTGCCGTCGGTTCGGTCGTGGGACTCGGCGCGGCGGGCTACCGCTACGCGCTCGAATTCGCGCTGGCCGAACACACCGCTTGATCCGGAGTCAGCATGGATCTGAGAAAGCTCAAGACATTGATCGACCTCGTGGCGGAATCGGGCATCGCCGAGCTCGAGGTCACGGAGGGCGAAGACAAGGTCAGGATCGTCAAGACACCGTCCCACGCCCCGGCGCCCGCGGCCCCGCTGACTTTCGCCGCCCCGCATCCGTCCGCCCCCGCGCAGTCTGCCGCCTCGCCGGCAACCTCACTGGCTGAGCCTGAGGCGCCCGCCGGCCATGTCGTCAAGTCGCCTATGGTGGGGACCTTCTACCGGTCGCCCAGTCCGGGGGCGCCATCCTTCATCGAACAAGGCGCGGAGGTGAAGCCCGGAGACACGCTGTGCATCATCGAGGCGATGAAGCTGCTGAACGAGATTGAAGCCGAAGTAGGCGGAAGAGTGACCAAAATCCTCGTCGAAAATGGCCAGCCAGTCGAGTATGGCCAGCCGCTCTTCGTCATCGAGTAGAAGCCGCGTGCATCGCCTTCTCGAAGCGCGCCGGGCCCTCTGGCATTGCCCGCGACGGGCGAGCAGCGGCGTGCGCGCTTCCCGACGCTCGGACTAACTGTCGTGTTCAAGAAGATACTCATCGCCAATCGTGGAGAGATCGCGCTGCGGATCCAGCGCGCCTGCCGCGAGATGGGAATACGCACCGTCGTAGTCCACTCCGAGGCGGACACGGACGCGAAGTACGTGAAACTCGCCGATGAGTCGGTGTGCATCGGACCCCCGCCTTCGCGCGAGAGTTACCTCAACACTCCCGCCATCATCAGCGCGGCCGAGGTGACGGATGCCGAGGCGATCCATCCGGGTTACGGCTTCCTCTCCGAGAACGCCGATTTCGCGGAGCGGGTCGAAAAGAGCGGGTTCGTGTTCATCGGGCCGCGCCCCGAGTCGATCCGGTTGATGGGCGATAAGGTCTCTGCCAAGCAGGCGATGACCGCGGCAGGGGTGCCGACCGTGCCCGGGGCGCCGGGTGCACTGTCCGAGGAGCCGCGCGAAATCGTCCGCGCTGCGCGTGCGATTGGCTACCCGGTGATCATCAAGGCTTCCGGGGGCGGCGGCGGACGCGGGATGCGCGTGGTGCATACCGAGGCGGCGCTTCTTAACGCGGTCACGATGACTCGTCAGGAAGCGCAGGCGGCCTTCAGCAATCCTGCGGTCTATATGGAGAAATACCTCGAGACGCCGCGCCATATCGAGATCCAGATTCTCGCGGACCAGCATCGCAATGCCGTCTGGCTCGGCGAACGCGACTGTTCGATGCAGCGTCGCCATCAGAAGATCATCGAAGAGGCGCCCGCTCCCGGCGTCAACCGGCGGCTTGTCGACAAGATCGGCGATCGCTGCGTAGAGGCCTGCAAGAAGATCGGTTACCGCGGCGCCGGGACCTTCGAGTTCCTGTACCAGGACAACGAGTTCTACTTCATCGAGATGAACACGCGGGTGCAGGTCGAGCACCCGGTGACGGAGATGGTGACCGGCATCGACATCGTGCAGGAGCAGATCCGCATCGCCGCCGGCGAGAAGCTGCGTTTCCGCCAGCGCGACGTCGTGCAGAAGGGCCACGCGATCGAGTGCCGCATCAACGCCGAGGATCCGTTCAAGTTCACACCGTCGCCCGGCCGCATCACCGGCTGGCATCCGCCGGGCGGACCGGGGGTGCGCGTCGACTCGCATGCCTACAGTGGCTACTTCGTGCCCCCCAACTACGACTCGATGATCGGCAAGGTCATCTGCTACGGCGACACACGTGACCAGGCGCTGGCGCGCATGCGAATCGCGTTGTCGGAGATGGTCGTTGAAGGCATCCAGACCAATATCCCGTTACACCGGGAGCTGCTGATGGACGAGAAGTTCGTGCTCGGCGGCACCAGCATCCACTACCTCGAAAAGCGCATTGCCGCGCGGCAGGGCGCCTAGGCCACGCGTGCTGCACGAGATCACCCTGCTCGCGGACGAGCAGCACGCGGAGGCGCTGGCCGATGCGCTGCTGGAGGCGGGGGCCCTGTCGGTAGCGGTCGAGGACGCCGAGGCGGAATCTGCCAACGAGTCTCCGCTGTACGGCGAGCCGGGATTCGAACCCGAGCGGCACGCGTGGTCGCGCAGCCGGCTGCGCGTCCTCGCCGAGGCGGACGGCCCCGCCAGCGAGCGACTCGTCCAGGTAGCGAGCCGGGCCGCGGGACTGCCGCCTCCGCCGATAGAAGGCTGCCGTCCCGTCGAAGACGCTGACTGGGTTCGAGTTTCTCAGTCGCAGTTCCCACCGACGCAGATCAGCGATCGACTGTGGATCGTGCCCTCGTGGCACGACCTTCCGGATTCGCAGGCGGTCGTCGTGCGGCTCGATCCTGGCGTCGCGTTCGGCACCGGCACGCACCCGACGACGCAACTGTGCCTGGCGTGGCTCGACAGCAATCTCACGCCCGGCAGCACCGTGCTCGACTATGGCTGCGGCTCGGGGATCCTTGCGATCGCCGCTGGAAAACTGGGCGCTGGCACCGTGCTTGGCGTCGACGTCGACGAGCAGGCGCTCGTCGCGGCGCGCGACAACTCGGCGGCCAATGGAGTCACTGCACGCTACACTGATCCGGCCGGTCTGCCGCCCGGAAAGTTCGACATCGTGCTGGCCAACATCCTTTCGAATCCGCTGAAGCTGCTCGCCCCCGCCTTGCTCGCACGGGTCGCCCCGCGTGGCGCCCTGGTGCTTTCCGGCGTCCTCGAGCGCCAGGCAGACGACGTCATCGCGACCTACCGTGCCAGCGACCCGCACATGGCACTCCGCGTGTGGCGAACCTGCGAGGGCTGGGCCTGCCTGGCTGGCCGGCGCGCCGCATGATGCTCCTCATGAACACTGCTTCGCGCCGCACTGCGTTCTGATCATGGCGCTTGCTACCAAGTGTCCCCGTTGCAGCGCGATGTTCCGCGTGGTTGCAGACCAGCTGAAGCTGCGCGGCGGACTGGTGCGCTGTGGTCAGTGCCGAACGGTCTTCGATGCCATCGGCAGCCTGGCCTATGTTGACGATGCGACGTTGATCACGCCGCGCCCCGAGGCTCCGGAGCAGCCGAAGGCCGCAGCTGCGGCCACGGTGCAAGAAGCCCCCGGCGAAACTGCGTCGCCAACGCCCGCCGCAGCGGCAGCCCGTCCGCGCGGCGAGTCGCGGCGCATGCACGACAGCGCCGAACGAAAGCGCAAGGCACTGGGCCCGGCCACTACGCTGCGAATCGCGCCACGTGCGGCGCCGGTCGCTACGGTTTCGCTGGAAGTGCCGTTCAAGGGTGCGGCCGAACCCACCACGACACCGGCGACGACGCGTGAGGAGCAGGCGATGTCGGAGGGCGGTGTTCCGACCCTGCTCGCACCGGGCGGCGGCGAGCCGGCCGATCAGGGAACGCGTGCTTCGCTCGAGGGCATCGAAGTGATCGAAGTTTCGCCGCTGCCGCCGGAGGCGGAGCCCGCGATGGCGTCACTCGCGGATGAGCCGGATTTCATCCGGGCTGCAAGGGGCGACTCACGGCGCGGCTTCTCGATCGTCTTCAGCGGAGGTGCGCTGCTGCTCGCCCTGCTTGCCGTCGCACAGCTCATGGTGATCTTCCGGTCTGACGTGATGGTGCAATGGCCCGCCGCGCGTCCGGCGTTGTTGCAGCTGTGCCAGGCATTCGGCTGCAAGCTCGACTGGCCGACGCAGCCAGACCAGCTCGCGGTCATCGGCAGCGAACTGCAGGCGATCGCCGGCACCGATGTGCTTGAACTCACCGCCGTCATCCGCAATCGAGCTGCCTTCACGCAGGCGCTCCCGGCGCTGGAAGTCACGCTGAGCGATACACAGAACCGGCCGGTCGCGCGCAAGGTGTTCAGCCCGGCCGACTATCTCGCAGCCGCCGGTGAACCCAGCAGCCGGATCGACGAAGGCTTCGCCGCAGGTGCAGATATCACGATAAGGCTGTTCTTCGAGACCCGCGGGCTGCAGGCCGCCGGCTTTCTCGTGTATCCGTTCTATCGATAGATCGACCGCAAATTCTGCCGGGTCGCGCGACAACGCAAACCCGAGCAGCCCAAATACCTCCCAGGAACATCCATGCGCACCCTGATCTGCGGCTCGATCGCCTACGACACCGTGATGGTGTTCCAGGGCCGGTTCGCCGACCACATCCTTCCGGACCAGGTCCACATCCTGAATGTCTCGTTCCTCGTGCCGGAGATGAAGCGCGAGTTCGGTGGCTGTGCGGGCAACATTGCCTACAGCCTGAAGTGGCTTGGTGGTGAGCCGCTGCCGATGGCAACGGTTGGCGATGATGCCGGACCGTACATCGACCGGCTTGCGGCTCTGGCGATCGATCGCCGCTATGTCACCCAGGTTGCCGGCAGCTACACCGCCCAGGCATTCATCACCACGGACCTCAATGACAATCAGCTGACCGCGTTTCACCCGGGCGCGATGGGGCAGTCACACCTGAACGCGGTTCCGGCGGACGACGGTATCGGCCTTGGGATCATCGCGCCAGACGGGCGCGACGGCATGCAGCAGCATGCCGCGCAGTTCGCCGAGCACGGCATTCCCTTCATCTTCGACCTCGGCCAGGCAATGCCGCTGTTCAACGGCGAGGAATTGCTGTGGTTCATCGCCCGCGCCACCTACGTAACGCTGAATGACTACGAAGCCCGGGTTGTGGTCGAACGCACGCGCTTGTCTTTGCCCGAACTTGCCCAGCGAGTGAAGGCCCTGGTTGTCACCCGGGGCGCAGAAGGGTCGGACATCTATGTCGGCAACACCTTGATCCATGTGCCGGTGGCACCAGTCCGTCAGGTCATTGACCCGATTGGCTGCGGCGATGCGTATCGCGGTGGATTGCTCTATGGAATCGCCGAAGGGCTGGACTGGGAGACGACCGGCCGGCTGGCCGCAGTCATGGGTGCGGTCAAGATCGAGGCCGGTGGTGCGCAAAACTACGTCGCCGACCGTCAGTCGATCGCCGAGCGCTTTCACGAGGCGTTCGGCTACCGCCCTTGGTGAGCGTCGGACGCGGCGGCCCTCCCGCTAGAGCGCAAGACGGCTGATGACGATCTGCAGCAGGTAGATGACGATCAGAAGAACCATCGGCGAGAGGTCGATTCCGCCAATCGCCGGAATGATTCGCTGGATCGGCGCGAGCATCGGCCGTAGCAGCATCGAGAGCGCCGGAGCGACGGGGGCGAGCGGGTTCACCCAGCTGATGATGACGTAGATCAGCGTCACCCAGATCACCAGCGTCAGCGCCCAGTTGACCAGCTGCAGCAGCGACCCCAGCAGAAGCAAGTCCGGCGCAAACGGCAGCCCGACGACCGCGCGCTTGGCGGCGATTATCAGCGCGGTAGCGATCAGTGCGCCGACCAGTGCCGCCCATTCGATGCGGCCGCGCGAGGGAATCACACGGGAGAGCGGTCTCACGAGCCAGTCGGTCAGTGCACGGGCAAAATGAGCGAGCGGGTTGCGTGGCGGCATTCCGATGGCAGTCGCCCAGGCGCGCAGAAGCAGCAGTCCGACAAGGAGCGAGCCGAGGATATCCAGCAGCGCTCGCACGATGTCGACGAAGAGCATGGGCGGTCCAGAGGAACGGAGGCGCAGCGATTGTAGCGGCGCCCCTTTCGATCAACGTTTGTCGCCGGAACGGCAGAGGAAATAAGAACGGGCGCGGAATCCGCGCCCGTTTTAAACCCCAGTCAGCCGTTAGGGACGGCTGCCCGTGGGAAACGGCCAGGCCGCCGCAGGATTGAGGGCGGTCTTGGCGCCAGGCGCAGCCGCCGTCGACGGCGCCGCGGGTGCCATAGCCGGTGCAGCCATCGGCTTCGCCGCCGGCTTCGGCGCAACAGCCGCCTTCACCGCCTGGACCGCCTTGGCGACTTTGACCTTCGCCTTCACAACAGCCTTCTTGACTTTGGCCTTGACGACCGCCTTTTTGACGGCCTTTTTGACCTTCGCCTTTTTGACGGCCTTCTTAGCCTTGGTCACCGTCTTCTTGACAGCGCGTTTGGCCTTGACTCGTCTGATCGCCTTTTTTACCTTGGCCTTTTTCACGGCCTTCTTGACGGCGCGCTTCACCTTCGCCTTCTTGACGGCGCGTTTGACCTTCGCCTTCTTGACGGCGCGTTTGACCTTCGCCTTCTTGACGGCCTTCCTGGCCTTTGCCTTGGTCACGGCCTTTTTGGCCGTGCGCCTCTTGGCAGCTTTCTTGGTTGCCATGTCAGTCTCCTGAAAGAGAATGGCGTGAAGTAGCTAGCGACGACGCATTCCGGTCCGAGCGCGCAGACATATCGAACGCGGGCTGGAATGCCACACCGGCTGCCCGAGGGCAGCCGGTGAGCGCTACGCATTTCCCGCGCTTACTTCTTGGTCTTCTTGGCGGCCTTTTTGGTCTTCTTCGCGGTCTTCTTGGCAGCCTTCTTCACGGTCTTCTTCGCCGCGGCCTTCTTGGCGGGCTTCTTCGTAGCTTTCTTCGCGGTCTTCTTGGCAGCTTTCTTCGTGGCCATGATGAGTATCTCCTTAGAGAATCAACGTTGAGGTTTGGAGAATGAAACCCGCTGCACGGCGAAACCGCCAGTCGGGCTATTCATCGGCGCACGCAGATGCTCTGTCGCCGCGACACCCCCAGAAATGCGTTTAATCCGCATATCCGAGCTGAGCGCGGAACGGGCAGCGCACTGACCGCTGACGCTGATGAATTCGGCACGGCGCGCGCTGGGCTGCATAGAGTGCGCGCGCAAGAAAAACGCCGGAGGGCTTCCGGCGTTCGGTAGAGGGAGAAAAGGCTTGGAGGCCTTGGCAGACAGCGTCGGTTTTGCAGCGGGAACGATCCCCCAAGACATCGGGGTCTCGTTGTGCTTTGGAGCGTGGTCCTCTGCGCTTACTCGTCGACTGTGACTGTCTGTGGTCAATTCGGTGTTTGATCGAACTCTGCTTGACTGCGTAGCAAAAACATCGATCGAGCTACCAATGAACGGTTCGCTTTTTACTCGCAATCGAAATTGATCGCAAGAATTTTCTGCATCGATAAACGAATTGTGTGTGATTTGACCCACTTCTTTTTTGTTTGCGTGTCGCATCACCGCGTTGTGTCGATGTTCAACATCAGTCCCACGACAGCGCACCACCCGACTGATACTCGATGACGCGCGTCTCGAAGAAGTTGCGCTCCTTTTTCAGATCGATCATCTCGCTCATCCACGGGAATGGGTTCTCCTCCTGCGGGAACATCGGCTCGATGCCAATCTGTTGTGCCCGGCGGTTGGCGATGTAGCGCAGGTAGCCTTTGAACATAGGCGCGTTCAGGCCGAGCACGCCGCGCGGCATCGTGTCCTCCGCGTAGGCGTACTCGAGATCGACCGCCTTCTTGAACAGGCTCCGGACCTCCTCGCGGAACTGTGGCGTCCACAGGTGCGGGTTCTCGAGCTTGATCTGGTTGATGAGGTCGATGCCGAAGTTGCAGTGCATCGACTCGTCGCGCAGGATGTACTGGTACTGCTCCGCGGCCCCGGTCATCTTGTTCTGGCGGCCCAACGCCAGGATCTGCGTGAAGCCGACGTAGAAGAACAGCCCCTCCATCAGGCAGGCGAAGACAATCAGGCTCTTCAGCAGCGCCTGGTCGTTCTCGAGCGTCCCGGTCTTGAAGTGCGGGTCGGTCAGCGTGTCGATGAACGGGATCAGGAACTCGTCCTTGGCCCGGATCGATTCGACCTCGTGGTAGGCGTTGAAGATCTCGCCCTCGTCCAGTCCGAGTGACTCGACGATGTACTGGTAGGCGTGGGTGTGAATCGCCTCCTCGAACGCCTGGCGCAGCAGGAACTGACGGCACTCGGGCGCCGTGATGTGGCGGTAGGTGCCAAGCACGATGTTGTTGGCCGCGAGCGAGTCTGCGGTCACGAAGAAGCCGAGGTTGCGCTTGACCAGCCGGCGCTCGTCCTCGGTCAGCCCGTTCGGATCCTTCCACAGGCCGATGTCGCGCGACATGTTGACTTCCTGCGGCATCCAGTGATTGGCGCAGGTGGAGAGGTACTTCTCCCACGCCCACTTGTACTTGAACGGCACCAGCTGGTTGACGTCGGTGGAACCGTTGATGATGCGTTTGTCGGCCGCGTTGACGCGCCGCATTTCGGGGGCCGCGGCGACCGGTGCAGACTGGGACGGCCGGGCCGATGCGGCCGGCTGCAGTCCTGCCTGCGGGGCCAGGGGTGTGGTGTTGTCGTCCCACGCCAGCATGCTGATTGACTCCTCTGTTAACTTCGTCTTGTTGGTTACTGGCAGGCTTCGCAGTCGGCGAAACCCGGATCACCCGGCTTGAGCATGCAGACCTTGCCCTCGGCATCCGGCATCGCCACGGCCGCCGCGGCTCCCATGTCGGAGGCCACCGCGTTTAGCTGACCGGTCCGGGTGGTCGTCGACTTTTCGGCGTGTGTCGCGCCGATCGTCCGCAGGTAGTAGGTGGTCTTGAGGCCCCGCAGCCAGGCCAGCCGGTAGGTCTCGTCGAGCTTCTTGCCGGACGCCCCCGCCATGTAGATATTGAGTGACTGCGCCTGGTCGATCCACTTCTGGCGTCTCGCCGCGCACTCGATCAGCCAGGACGGCTCGACCTCGAACGCGGTCGCATAGAGGCTGCGCACCTCCGTCGGAACGCGGTCGATCTTCGCCAGCGAGCCGTCGAAGTACTTGAGGTCGGACACCATGACCTCGTCCCACAGGTTGAGCCGCTTCAGGTCGCGCACCAGGTGCTCGTTGGCGACGGTGAACTCTCCCGACAGGTTCGACTTGACGAACAGGTTCTGGAACGTCGGCTCGATGCAGGCATCCACCCCGATGATGTTCGAGATCGTCGCGGTCGGCGCAATGGCGACGCAATTGGAGTTGCGCATGCCGTGCTGCTTGATGCGACCGCGCAGCGCGTCCCAGTCCATCGAGGCCGACATGTCGACTTCGACATAGCCACCGCGCTCGTCGGCCAGCAGCTTCAGGCTGTCCTGCGGCAGGATGCCGCGGTCCCACAGCGACCCTGCGAAGGACGAATAGCGGCCACGCTCCTCAGCAAGTTCGGTCGAGGCCCAGTAGGCGTAGTAGCAGACCGCTTCCATGCTGCGGTCGGAAAACTCGACCGCGCCATCGGAGGCATACGGCGTCCGCATCATGTGCAGGCAGTCCTGGAAACCCATGATGCCCAGCCCGACCGGCCGGTGCCGGACGTTCGAGTTGCGCGCCTTCGGCACCGCGTAGTAGTTGATGTCGATGACGTTGTCGAGCATCCGCATCGCCGTGCGGATGGTCTTTTTGAGCTTGGCCTGGTCGAGCTCATAGCCGCCCTTGCCGTCGGACTTCATGTGCGCCGGGAGGTTGACCGAACCCAGGTTGCAGACCGCGATCTCGCTGCCGGAAGTATTCAGCGTGATCTCGGTGCACAGGTTGGAGCTGTGGATCGTGCCGACGTGCTGCTGGGGCGAGCGCAGGTTGCAGGCGTCCTTGAAGGTGATCCATGGATGCCCGGTCTCGAACAGCATCGACAGCATCTTGCGCCACAGCGACAGCGCCGGCACCTTCCTGAAGAGCTTGAGATCCCCGCGGGCGGCCTTGTCCTCGTAGCGCAGGTAGGCTTCCTCGAAGGCCTTGCCGGTCTTGTCATGCAGGTCCGGGCAGTCGCTCGGCGAAAAGAGCGTCCAGTCGGCCCCCTCCATCACCCGCTTCATGAACAGATCCGGGATCCAGTTCGCGGTGTTCATGTCGTGGGTGCGCCGGCGATCGTCGCCGGTGTTCTTGCGCAGCTCGAGGAATTCCTCGATATCGAGATGCCACGTCTCCAGATAGCAGCACACCGCGCCCTTGCGCTTGCCGCCTTGGTTGACGGCCACGGCGGTGTCGTTCACCACCTTCAGGAACGGCACGACACCCTGGCTCTTGCCGTTGGTGCCCTTGATGTGCGAGCCCAGCGCCCGCACCGGCGTCCAGTCGTTGCCGAGCCCGCCGGCGTACTTCGCCAGCAGTGCGTTTTCCTTGATGGCTTCGTAGATGCCGTCCAGGTTGTCCGAGACTGTCGACAGGTAGCACGACGACAGCTGGGAATGGCGGGTGCCCGAGTTGAACAGGGTCGGCGTCGAGCTCATGAAGTCGAAGGTCGACAGCACCTCGTAGAACTCAACGGCACGCGCTTCGCGATCGATCTCGTTCAGCGCCAGGCCCATCGCCACGCGCATGAAAAAGGCTTGCGGAAGCTCGAAGCGACGGCCGTCGTGGTGCAGGAAGTAGCGGTCGTACAGCGTCTGCAGGCCGAGGTAGTTGAACTGGAGGTCGCGTTCGGGCCTAAGCGCCGCGGCAAGCTTCTTCAGGTCGAAGAGCGCCAGCTTGTCGTCAAGCAACTCGGCCTCGATGCCGTAGCGAATGAACTTCGGGAAGTACTCGGCATAGCGTTCCGTCATCGCCGACTGGGTAACTTCCTCCCCGAGCGCTTCCCGGCGCATCGTATGCAGCAGCAACCGCGCAGTGACGTACGAATATGCCGGATCTTTTTCGATCAGCGCCCGGGCAGCCAGGATCGCCGACTTGTAGACCTCCTCGAGCGGGACGCCGTCATACAGGTTCTTGAGGGTCTCCGAGAGGATCGCGTCCGGAGTGACGTACTCCGACAGGCCTTCGCACGCCGATCGCACCTGCGCCTCGATGCGTGGCATGTCCAGCGGGACCCGACGGCCCTCTTCGATCATTGCCAGCGCGGGCGCCGCCGCCACGGAAGTGTTCTGCCGCGTCGCCGCGCGCTCCTGCGCTCGCCTCTCGCGGTACAGGACATACGAGCGCGCGACGTCGTGCGCGCCGTCGCGCATCAGCGACAGTTCCACCTGGTCCTGCACGTCCTCTATATGAAAGGTACCCCCGGCCGGCTGGCGACGCAGCAGCGCCGTCACGACGCTGGCGGTGAGCTTTTCTACCTGTTCACGAATCGCCGCCGATGCGGCGCCCTGTCCGCCGCGCACCGCGATGAATGCCTTGGTCATCGCGACCGCGATCTTCGAGGGTTCGAACGCCACCACGGCACCATTGCGCCGGATGACCTTGTAGTCACCGAACGACGTGGCCTGTACGCCGGTGACGCCACCGCCCTGCTCGACCGACGATAGATGAACTGCCGCCCCAACCGACGCCGGGGAGACGGACTGCTGAAACTGCATGCGACCTCCGAGTGCTCCTTGCAGCCATGGCGGACTCGCGTGGACCGGCGCCATTGCGCCGTGAACCACAAGCTGTAGCCGCCCCGGCTGTCTGCTCCTATTGCTCCGCCTCCGCGCCCAGCCTGAGGCCGTGGCGCATGAGGACCCGCTTTCCGCCGCCTGGCAGGACCTGCACCTGTTTCCAGCCCGGGCTCTTGGCCTCGATCATGACCACTAGATGTTGTGGTCATGACGCCGTCAGGTACTAGTTTTTGTATGCGCGCATCATAGGAGAACTTTTTACGGACTTCAACCGCGATCGATGCGGCAGCGCATCGATCGCGCCGATCGTGCTGACAAACGGTGGGGAAGGTCGCTGCAGTAAAGGCCGCTCAGCACGCGAGCCGAGCGGGAAGTCCGAGCCGATTCCAGTCGAGGAAGGGACCCGGATCGGTCTTGCGCTCACTCGAGACGTCGCTGTGGCCAACGACCGCCTCGACGGGATACGCAGCAAGAAGCACTGCGAGCAGCGCGTTGAGGGTCGTGTACTGCGCTTCGGTGTACGGCTCGAAGTCGGTGCCCTCGAGCTCGATGCCGATCGAGAAGTCATTGCAGCGCGACCGGCCGCTGAACGACGATGCGCCGGCATGCCAGGCGCGAGCCAGGCACGATACGAATTGGGTGCAACGCCCGGAGCGCTCAATGAAGAAGTGCGACGACACACGCGCTTCGAGCAGGCGGTCGAGGAATGGGTGCTCGCCGCCGCAAAGCGCATTGGTGAACAGGCGCTCGACATGGCCGCTGCCGTAGCGCCCCGGAGGCAGGCTGATGTTGTGAACGACGATCAGTGAAATCGCCGTCCCGTCCGGGCGCGCATCGGCATTGGGTGACATCGTCCGATCGACGCCATCTAGCCAACCGTCGGACTGAACGTGCAGCCCAGACATTGGAACGCTCAGGCGACGGGCGGGCGGCCGCGCCGGTCGCGTCGCGCCGATCTCATTTGATATCCAGCCGCTGCATGCGATAGCGCAGCTGACGGAATGTCACGCCCAGCAATTGCGCTGCAGCGGTACGGTTGTACCGCGTCTTCGCCAGCGCGGCGCGGATCGCGTTGCGCTCCTGTTCATCCAGATAGGCCGACAGCGACGTCGGAATGCCGTCAACCAGCTCGTATACCGTAGGCGCGGCTGCGCTGGCTTCGGCGCCGGCCGCCACGGGTTCCTCGTCTGCCGCGGTCGGCTCGGACTCGATCTGCAGGTCGACCTCGGGACCGGGAAGCAGCAGATCGTCGGCCATCAGGACGTCATCGCCTGCCAGTGCGACCGCGCGCTCGAGGATATTCTCGAGTTCGCGTACGTTGCCCGGGAACCGATAATTCCGCAACGCGGCCGACGCGGCTGGAGACAGTCGCGTTGCCGGCCCTCCGGTACGCTCGGCAATCCGCTCGAGTATGGCGCTCGCAAGCAGCTCGATGTCATCCAGCCGGTCGCGCAGCGGCGGCACCTTGAGATCGATGACGTTAAGACGATAAAAAAGGTCCTGCCGGAAGCGCCCGCTCGCCACCAGCGCCGCCAGGTCCTGGTGCGTGGCGCTGACGATGCGCACGTCGACAGGCTCCTCTGCGGGAGACCCGATCTTGCGCACGCGCCGCTCCTGAATGGCTCGCAGCAGCTTCACCTGCATCGCCAGCGGGAGATCAGCCACCTCGTCAAGGAACAGCGTTCCACCGGCAGCCGCCTGGAAGAAGCCGTCGCGGTCGCGCTCGGCACCGGTGAACGCACCTTTGCGATAACCGAAGAATTCCGCCTCCATCAGCGTCTCGGGCAACGCGCCGCAATTGACCGCGACAAAGGGTTGGGCACGGCGCGCCGACAGATCATGGATCGCGCGCGCTGCCAGCTCCTTCCCGCTGCCCGACTCACCACAGATCGCCACGGGCGCCATGCTCCGTGCCAGCCGCCCGATCAGCGCGCGCATCTGCTGCATCGCGGCCGTCGTGCCGACAAGACGGGCCAACGCCGGCGGCAGTTGGGCACCCGCGCCGGATTCCGTACCCGACGCGCCGCCCGCATCGCGCACGACCGAACGGACCAGCACACGAAGTTGATCGAGATCGACCGGCTTCGTCAGGTAGTCAAACGCGCCCGCCTTCAGTGCGGCAACGGCGTTCTCCGCGCTGCCATAGGCAGTGATCACGGCGATCGGAGGGCCCGACGCCAGCGCGACTTCGCGCACGAGTTCCAGGCCGGTGCCGTCCGGAAGGCGCATGTCGGTCAGGCACAGGTCATAGCGCTGCTGCGCCAGGCGGGACCGCGCGGCCGCCACCGATTCGGCAGTATCGACGTCAAGTCCAAGGCGCACCAGGGTGAGCGAGAGGAGTTCCCGCAAATCCGCCTCGTCATCGACGACCAGCACGGCCGGCGAGCGCCGAGGCTGTGCCTGGCGCAGGGAATCGGAGGGCAATGGCTCGTTCATCGGACGGGAATGGTATCGAGAAAGCCGTGCATGCTGGCATCCGCACGCGAGCCCTGGCCGAAGCGAAGCAGGAATCCGTCGCGCGTGCTGCCGTCCATTTCACGGCGCGACGCGTAGCTCAGCTCAGCGCGATTGGTGACACAGAATTCGCGTGCGAGGTACAGCCCGAGTCCGGTGCCCTGGTTGCGGGTGGTGAAGAACGGCTCGAACAGCGCCGCTCGTGCCTCGAACGGCACGCCGGGTCCGTTGTCGAGCACCCATAGCAGAGGACGATCCCCCTCGGGAGCCGGCTCGATGACGATCAGGATGCATCCCGGTTCACCACTCGCATAGCGCAGCGCATTGTCGACCAGGTTGTAGAGCACCTGCCTCAGGTGCGACTGCTCGAACTTGACGCGCTGGTCCGGCGCGAACTGTGACTGGATCGTCGCGGCCGCAAGGCCGCGATCGCGCACGAACTCGTCCAGGAATTCGCGCACGAAATCGGACAGCGCGATTTCGTCACCGAGCGGCGGCTCGCGACGCGCGACGCGCAGAACGTCCTCGACCAGGCGGTTCAGCCGCTGCGTGTTCTCGCGGACGATCGTAGCCAGCCGCTTCAGTACCGGATCGCGAGCGTCCTCGTTCAGCAGCTGCCCGGCATTGCTGATGGCCGCGAGCGGGTTGCGGATCTCGTGCGCGATCGACGCCGTCAAGCGCCCCATCGCCGCAAGCTTGAGTTGCTGCGCGCGGTCCTCCACGTCCCGTACGTCCTCGATGAAGATCACAAATTCATCCGAGCCCGGGGCTGCCGGGCGTGCAAAGCGGGCACGCAGCCGCGCTTCCGGGGCCACGGGCGCGCCATTTTCCGCAGACGGAACAATCGTGTTGGACCACTGCCCTTCGCTGCGTCCGCCCTCGCACCACGCGCTGAACGCCGCCGCCAGTCCGGCGCCAGCCGGCATGTCGCTCAGCTGCTCGCCGGTCAGCTGGGCGGACGGGTCGAGGCCGAGCATGCGCCGCGCCGCTCGGTTGTTCGCCCGCACGCGACCGGCGCGATCCACCACGATCACCCCCTCATCCATCTGAGCGATCACGAGCCGGTTGATCGCCAGCTGATTCTGCAGGTCGCGCCCCCGGCTGCGCGCCAGTCTCTCCTGGTTGGCCAGTCGCGCGCTCAACGCGCGCAACAGAGCCGACACGGCAAACAGTGAAGCCCCGAAGACGCCCGCCTGAAAGATCATCGAGTCCCCGGCGTCGGGCGCGAACGCGCGCAGGCCGGCGTCGATCAGCACCGCAAGCACGGCGATCGAGCAAACGAAGAACACCTGCATAGGAGGCAACAGCAGCGAGGCTCCCGCAAGGGGCAGCAAATAGAGGATCACCCACCCGGAGGCGACGCCACCGCTCGATATCACCAGGGTCGTTACCGCCACGAGGTCGAGCGACAACTGCCCGAGGACCTGCGGCATGAAGCGCCGGTGAGCGTAGAGCGCGAGAGCCGCGAACAACGCCGACGCGCCGAAGTACCCGAGCGCCATCAGCAGCCCCGCCTGAAGACCAGACGGCGCGCCCGGACTGCGAAAGCCGATGGCCGCCGCACCCAGCACCAGCGCGCTGGCGACGATCACGCGCGTCGTGGCGAAATATTCCAGCGTGCGCCAGGGCGCCCCGTCGTGTTCGCCTGCGTTGACTTCGTCGGCGGCCCGCTCGTCCGTGGCCATCGATCGGCCCTCAGGACCCCGGACCACGCCTGCGGTGATCCTCGCAGCAGAAATAGCGCTCACCGGCCGGCAGGGCGTCGGCCTGGGGCAGGTGAAGGCCGCAATGCGCGCAACTCACCATCACCTGCGGCGTCGCCGTCTCGCCGCTCGATCCGGTAGGGCCGCGCAGCGACGTGCGCCGCAGCCATTGCCAGCCGATGTACGCCGCAAGCGCCAGCAGCAGGAAGAAGAAGACACGTCCCATTATGTCCGTCCCAGCAGCACCTCGAGCACGAAGCGGCTGCCCACGTAGGCCAGCATCAGCATCGCAAATCCAATCAAAGTCCACCGCAACGCCGTGCGACCACGCCAGCCGAAGAACACCCGGCCCGTGAGCAGGCCACCGAAGACCAGCCACGCGGCTATCGTGAATACCGACTTGTGATCGAAGCGTAACGCCCGCCCGAACAGCTGTTCCGAGAAAAAGACCCCACTGACGAGGGTTGCCGTCAGCAACACGAAGCCCGCCGTGATCAGCCGGAACAGCACCGTCTCCATGGCGAGCAGTGGCGGCAAGCGGTCGAGGAACCGCGTCAGTCCGGTGCGGTCGGTCGTCACGTCGCCGTGCAGGCGTCGGTCCATCGTGGCCATCAGCAAGGCCTGCATGGCCGCGATCGTGAGCAGGCTGTAAGCCAGGATCGCCAGAACCAGGTGCAGCCGGAACACGATCGAGGATGTCCCGGGTCCAAGCGGGGTGCCCGGGAACAGCACCGGCAATCCGGAAGCGACTGCGGCCAGCGGCAGGACCAGCAGCAGCAACCCCCGCGATGCCGAGAAGTAGCTTTCGGCCCAGACGATCAGCACCGTCAGCCACAGCGTGGCCGAAAGCGCATAGGCAAATCCGAAATTGAACTGCTCGGGGCCGATGATCGCCTGCCACAGCAGGATACCGTGCAGCGCGAAGGCGACAGCGAGTACGCCACTGGGCCAGGCGGGCAGGCGCTCGGCACTGCTGGACAGCGTGCCCCATTCGCGCCACGCAACGAAGAGGTAGAGCGCGACGACGGCGCCGTACAATACGAGCCATTCGGGGCGCAGCAGCATGAGGATTTATACCATGCGCTCCTGTCCTCTCCCGTCTGCATCTCCATGCTTGAACAGCTGACCACCAAGCTGGCGCGCGTCGTTAAGACAATGCGCGGCCAGGCGCGACTCACCGAGCAGAACATGCAGGACATGCTGCGCGAGGTCCGCGTGGCATTGCTCGAAGCCGATGTCGCGCTGCCGGTCGTGCGCGATTTCATCGCGCGCATCAAGGAGCGTGCGCAGGGCGAGGAGGTGGTGGGCAGCCTGACCCCGGGCCAGGCGCTGGTCGGGGTGGTTCAGCGCGAACTCACGCTTCTGATCGGCGGCGATCTCTCCGACACCGAAGCGGACCTGAACCTCGCGACCCAGCCGCCGGCCGTCATCCTGCTCGCTGGACTGCAGGGCGCCGGCAAGACGACGACCGCCGGCAAACTCGCCAAGTGGCTGCTGGCAGAGCGCAAGAAGAAGGTGCTGCTGGTTTCGACCGACGTCTACCGCCCGGCCGCCATCGAGCAATTGCGCACAGTGGCGGCCCAGGCCGACGCGCAGTTCTTTCCTTCAGCGACGGGCGAGGCGCCGCTTGCCATCGCGGCGCGCGCCCTCGAGCACGCGCGGCGCCAGTTCTTCGACGTGCTGATCGTCGACACCGCGGGCCGACTCTCGATCGACGAGCCGATGATGCAGGAGGTCGCCGCGCTCGAGCAGCAGTTGAAGCCCATCGAGACGCTGTTCGTCGTCGATGCCATGCTGGGCCAGGACGCGGTCAACACGGCCAAGACGTTCGCAGAGCGCCTGCCGCTGACGGGCGTGATCCTCACCAAGCTCGACGGCGACTCGCGCGGCGGCGCGGCGTTGTCCGTGCGTCAGGTGACCGGACGGCCGATCAAGTTTGTCGGGGTGGGCGAGAAGCTTTCGGGCTTCGAGCGCTTCAACCCCTCAGGCATGGCGGGCCGCATTCTTGGCATGGGCGACATCGTCGCGCTGGTCGAGGACGTGAAGAAGGCCGTCGATGTCGACAGCGCGCAGAAATTTGCCAAGCGCATGCAGGCTGGCGAGCGCTTCGACCTCAACGACTTCCGGGAGCAGGTGGGACAGATGCGCAAGATGGGCGGGCTTGCCGGGCTGGTCGACAAGCTGCCGGCCCAGTTCGCCCAGGCGGCAGGCCAGGTGAATGCGGCCGATAGCGAGAAGCAGATCCGCCGCATCGAAGGCATCATCTCGTCGATGACGCCGACCGAACGCGCCAAACCGGATCTCATCAAGGCCTCGCGCAAGCGGCGCATTGCCGCAGGCGCCGGTGTGCCGGTCCAGGAAGTGAACCGACTGCTCAACCAGTTCGAGCAGATGCAGTCGATGATGAAGCAGATGAAAAAGGGCGGACTCGCCAAAATGATGCGCGGCCTGGGTGGCATGCGCGGCTTTCCCGGGATGCCCGGGATGCCCAAGCGCTAGTTCAGACCCTCGGAGCAGCCGGAGGCGTCGCGGGGCGCGGCGGCGCTTCATAGTGCCAGCGGCCTTTCCAGGCGGCGAGCACGGCGTTCGGGTACTGCGGCCGGCCACGGCTTCCGTTGTAGCGGCCGAGCGCCAGGAACAGATCGCCCTTTTCGATATCGAGGTAGTGCCGCAGGATCACGCTGCCATAGCGCAAATTGGCGCGCATCTCGAACAGGCGCCGTGGCTCACCGTCTCCGATCACGCGCGTCCAGAAGGGCATGACCTGCATGTAGCCACGCGCGCCGGCCACGGAAACCGCGTACTTGCGAAAATTGCTTTCGACCTGGATCAGCCCCAGCACCAGCTGACGGTCAAGACCAGCGCGCGCCGATTCGTAGTCGAGAGTCTTGAGAAATTCGACTCGCGCGCTGTAGTCGGCGATCCGTCCCTTCAGGCGCTCCGACATCTCGCCCATCCATGCCAGGTAGGCGAGCCGATCGTCGATCGACGTGAACGGCCGCTCGGGCGGGCGGCTGTCGGCGATCTGGCCGGCAAGCGCCACGCGCACGGCATCGGCGAGTGGTTCGTACTTCTGTGCGCCGGCCAGTGCGGCGCGAGGAACCAGCGCAAACGCCCCCGCAAACAGCACGAGGCTGCGGCGTGACAGGCGCCCTACTTCGTTCACGGACCCGACAGCCGGCTGCGAATGAAGTCGTAGGCTTCCGCCAGAGGAACCGCAGAAGTCTGCTGCGAGCGGCGATCGAAGTACTCGATCGCGCCGTCCTTGAGCGCGCGTTCTCCAACTGTAACGCGATGCGGAATGCCAATGAGCTCCATCTCGGCGAACATCACACCGGGTCGCTCGTCGCGGTCATCCAGCAGCACGTCGACTCCCGCGGTGCGGAGTTCCTCATACAGTTGGTCGGCCGCTTGGCGTACGGCTTCGGACTTGCGATATCCGACCGGCGTGATCACTACGGCAAAGGGCGCAAGCGGGTCGGGCCAGATGATGCCCTTGGCGTCGTTGTTCTGTTCGATGGCGGCACCGAGCAGGCGCGTTACTCCGATCCCGTAGCAGCCCATCACCATCGGCCGCGATCGGCCGTCCTCGTCGATGAACTCCAGTTTCATCGTTTTTGGGTACGGCAAGCCCGAGAAAACATGCCCGACCTCGATGCCACGCTGAATCGCAAGCACCCCCTTGCCGTCCGGTGACGGATCGCCTGCCATCACGTTGCGAACGTCAGCCACGATGGGCTCCGCGACGTCGCGTCCCCAGTTGACCCCGGTGTAGTGATAGCCCTCGTCGTTCGCGCCGCTGACGAAGTCGCTCATGTGGGCGACGGTCCGGTCGGCAACAAGCCGCACCGGCTTGCGTGTGTTGATCGGCCCCAGATACCCCGGATTGCAGCCGAAGTGGTCAACAATCTCAGCCGGCGTTGCAAAGCGGAAACCTGCATCGAGTCCGGGCACTTTGCCGACCTTGATTTCGTTCAGTTCGTGGTCGCCACGAATCAGCACGAGCCAGATTTCGGAGTCTGCGCCTGCGACCTCGTCGCGGTCCACCGCCAGAACGATCGACTTGACCGTGCGCGCCAGTGGCAGACCCAGGAACTCGGCGACGTCCTCGCACTTCTCCTTGCCCGGCGTGGCGGTCTTCACCAGCGGTTCGTTCGGCGCGCTGCGTGCTGCGACCAGCGGCAAGGCCTCGGCCATCTCGATGTTGGCCGCATAGCCTGACGTCGGGCAATAGGCGATCGCGTCCTCGCCGGTGTCGGCGATAACCTGGAATTCATGGCTGGCCTTGCCGCCGATGTTCCCGGTGTCGGCCGCGACCGCCCGAAAGCTGAGGCCCATGCGCTGGAATATCCGCGCATAGGCGTCGTACATCGCCTGGTAACTGCGCATGCCGCTCGCCTCGTCGCGATCGAACGAGTACGCATCCTTCATCGTGAACTCGCGCCCGCGCATGACACCGAAGCGCGGCCGGCGCTCGTCACGAAACTTGGTCTGGATGTGATACAGGTTGAGCGGCAGTTGCTTGTAGCTGCGGATCACCTCGCGCACGATGTCGACAACCACTTCCTCGCTGGTCGGCTGCACGATGAAGTCGCGCTCGTGACGGTCCTTCAGGCGCAGCAGTTCAGGGCCCATTTTCTGCCAGCGGCCCGACTGCATCCACAGCTCGGCGGGCTGGATCACCGGCATCAGCAGTTCGACCGCGCCAGCGCGGTTCATCTCCTCGCGGATGATGGCCTCGATCTTGCGGATGACCCGCAGGCCCATCGGCATGTAGGTGTAGATGCCGGCCGCCAGTTTCTTGATCATCCCGGCGCGCAGCATCAACGAATGGCTGATCACCTCGGCGTCCGCCGGTGCTTCTTTCAGGGTCGAGATCAGAAAGTCTTTGGCGCGCATGAATGGCCGACTTATTCGTCGTTGTGATCGCGAGATTGCGACCCCTATAATGGGTCGCAGATTCTAAAGGTTCAGGGGTTGGCATGCTGGACAAGGACGGATACCGCCCGAACGTCGGCATCATCCTGCTCAACAGCCGCAACGAGGTCTTCTGGGGCAAGCGCGTCAAACAACATTCGTGGCAGTTTCCGCAAGGCGGCATCAAGCACGGGGAATCGCCGGAGCAGGCGATGTTCCGGGAACTTTGGGAAGAAGTCGGCCTGAAGTCCGAACACGTGAAGATTGTCGGCCGCACACGGGACTGGTTGCGTTACGACGTGCCTGACCAGTGGATCCGCCGCGACCTGCGGGGCAATTACCGCGGGCAGAAGCAGATCTGGTTCCTGCTGCGCCTGACCGGGCGAGACTGCGACGTCAGCTTGCGCGCGACCACCCATCCGGAGTTCGACGCGTGGCGCTGGCACGACTACTGGGTGCCGCTTGATGCCGTCATCGAGTTCAAGCGCGATGTCTACCAGCAGGCGCTACTCGAACTTTCCCGCTTCGTATTCAGGCCCGGGCGGCCGCACCACCGCGAGTTCCGTCCACGCGGCCGCACACTGGATAGCGAGATCGAACACACCAGCAACGCGGCCGCCGCATTAGGTGCCGGCACGGCGGCGCCGGGCGGCGAGACGGCCTGAGTTTTCTCGTCAGAGAAGAACCAGATTGTCACGGTGCATCAGCTCGGGTTCCTCGATGAATCCGAGCGTCGACTCGATTTCGCTGGTCGGTTTGCGCGCAATAAGCCGAGCGTCTGCGCTGGAGTAATTCACCAGACCGCGCGCGATTTCCTGGCCGTCGCGGGTAATGCAGCCAACGACGTCGCCACGCTGGAATTCGCCGATGACGTCAACCACGCCGATCGGCAGCAGGCTCTTACCGCCGGCCGCCAGCGCCCTTGCAGCACCCTCGTCGACGACAATCCGCCCTTTTAACAGCAGGTGATCGGCAAGCCACTGCTTGCGCGCGGTCAGCACTGCAGTCGATGCAGTCAACTCCGAGCCGATTGCCTCGCCGGCCGCCAGCCGCACCAGAACATCGGGCTCGCGCCCGGAAGCGATCAACGTGTGTGCGCCGCTTCGTGCCGCGCGCTTTGCAGCCAGCACCTTCGTCAGCATTCCGCCCCGCGCTATCGCGCTGCCGGCGCCGCCGGCCATCGCCTCGAGTTCTGGCACACCGGCAACGGCCAACTCGATGAGCCGTGCGTCCGGCTCGCGCCTGGGGTCGGCCGAGTACAAACCTGCCTGGTCCGTCAGGATCACCAGCACATCGGCCTCGACAAGGTTGGTCACCAGCGCCGCGAGCGTGTCGTTGTCACCGAACTTGATCTCGTCGGTGACGACGGTGTCGTTCTCATTGATGACTGGTACAACGCCGAGATCGAGCAGCGTGAGCAGCGTCGACCGGGCGTTGAGGTAGCGCGCCCGGTCCGCCAGGTCGGCATGCGTCAGCAGCACCTGAGCCGTTCGCAAACCGAGGCTGCTGAAACCGGTTTCATAGGCTTGCGCCAGCCCCATCTGCCCGATCGCTGCCGCTGCCTGCAGCTCGTGGATCTGCTGCGGACGGCGCGTCCACCCGAGACGCTGCATCCCTTCAGCAATCGCGCCGCTCGAAACGAGAACAATCTGCTTGCCCTGCGCTCTCAGATGAGCGATCTGCTGCGCCCAGCGCGATATCGCTTCGAGATCCAGGCCACGCCCGTCGTTGGTAACGAGGCTGCTGCCGACCTTGATGACGGCACGGCGCGCCCGCTGCAGTGCCGGCATCAGGCCCTCGCTTCGGCGGGAGTGGCGCTGCCCGCCTGGTCGGTCTTGCGCCGCTGCCGGTCAAGAAACCTCTGCACTTCGCTGACCAGTTGATCGCAGCCGGCCCGCGTCGCTGCTGATATGAGAAACACCGGGGCGCGCGTCCGAAGTCGGCGACGGAATCCTGCGATCAGGGCCTCACGGTCTTCGCTCGGAACAAGGTCTGACTTGTTAAGGACGAACCACCGTGGTTTACGTGCCAGCGCTGGGCTGTACTTCTTTAGTTCGCCCGCGATGACGCGCGCATCGACGACAGGGTCCGCACTGCCGTCTGGCCCGACGCAGTCGATGACATGCAGCAGCAGTCCAGTACGACTCAGGTGCCTCAGGAACTGGTGCCCCAGCCCAGCGCCCTCGGCGGCCCCTTCGATGAGTCCCGGTACATCAGCCACGACAAAACTTCGCTCGGGGCCGACGCGCACCACGCCCAGATGCGGATGCAAGGTCGTGAACGGGTAGTCCGCCACCTTGGGCTGTGCATTGGAGATCGAGCGGATCAGAGTCGACTTGCCGGCGTTCGGCATACCGAGCAGGCCGACGTCCGCCAATACACGCAACTCGAGGCGCAGGCGCCGATGTTCGCCCGGCTCTCCCTTGGTGAACTGCCGCGGCGCGCGGTTGGTACTCGACTTGAAGTGCAAGTTACCGAGCCCGCCGCGCCCGCCAGCAGCGAGCCGTGCGCGGTCGCCATCGTGCGCCAGGTCGGCCAGTTCCTCGCCCGTGTCATCGTCGATGACCACGGTCCCGACCGGCATCTTCAGTTCGATGTCGTCACCGCCAGCGCCGTAGCAGTCCGCGCCTCGGCCTGGCGCTCCGTTCGCCGCGCGATGCGTGCGCGCATAACGGTAGTCGATCAGGGTGTTGACGTTGCGATCGGCCCGCGCCCACACGCTCCCGCCGCGACCGCCGTCACCGCCGTCGGGCCCTCCCTTGGGGATGAACTTTTCTCGACGGAATGACGCGCAACCGTCACCGCCTTTGCCGGCGGATACCTCGATGCGTGCTTCGTCGATGAACTTCATGGCATCACCAATAAAAAAGCCCTGCCGATGACGGCAGGGCTTTCGTCAAGCCGGATACCGTCGCGGCGGGTCAGCCGGCCGGGACGACGCTCACGACACGACGGTTCTGCGCGCCGCCGACCTCGAACTTCACTTGGCCGTTGGCAGTCGCGAATAGGGTGTGATCGCGCCCCATGCCAACGTTGTCACCGGCATGGAACTGCGTGCCGCGCTGGCGCACGATGATGGCGCCTGCCGAGATGCCCTGCCCGCCGAATACCTTCACTCCAAGACGCTTGGCCTGGGAGTCGCGACCGTTGCGGGAAGAACCGCCTGCTTTCTTGTGTGCCATCGCACTCTCGCTCTAAACGTTTGACTGGGTCAGGCTGCGATCGTGTCGATACGCAGCTCAGTGAAATTCTGCCGATGGCCAGCGTGCTTTTGGAAGTGCTTGCGCCGCTGCATCTTGAAAATCGTGACTTTGTCATGCCGTCCGTGCCCCAGGACCGTGGCAACAACTTCCGCCCCCTTGAGGTTTGGCACGCCACTCCGAAGGTTGGCTCCCTCCACCACCGCGAGTACCTCAGACAATTTAACTTGCTGCCCCACCTCAGCAGGGAGGGACTCCACCTTGAGGGTGTCTCCGGCTGCAACTCGGTACTGTTTGCCACCTGTCTTGATCACTGCGTACATCGTCACGCTCCTGGGCCGCAAGGATCGTGTGGATCCTCACGCGCAAAACCAATTCTCAATAAAAGTCCCGGTTCGGCTTGCCGGGCGCTGCGCCGCGGGTACCGGCTGCAGGGGCCGCGGCAAACGCAATCGGATCAACCTGACGGCCATCCGGCACCCTGACGGGCGCCGCCAAAAGCGCGCCGACGACAGCGGGAAAGCTTTGAATTATCACACTTTCCGGGATCTGACGTCAAACGCGAAGTTACGGCCATGAGGGTGGGCCGCCCGGCGCCTTGTCGGCTCAGGTGCCCCGCATCAGCCTCCTATAATGCATCCGATGCAGCGCATTCCGACCCAGCAGGCCGACCCGGCGCACGGCACATCATCAACTCCCTGGGCGGCATCGGGTGGCACAGCGCCCGATCTGAGAAACATTCTTGCCCCGATAACCGCCGATATGCAGGCGGTCGACGCTGTCATCCGCGAGCGCCTCAGCTCAGATGTGGCGCTTATCAACACCATTGCCGAATACATCATCGGAGCCGGCGGAAAGCGCCTGCGCCCGGCCGTCGTGCTGCTCGTGGCGCGTGCACTCGGTTATCGCGGCACCGCCCATGTGCTGTTGGCCGCGGTAATCGAGTTCATCCACACCGCCACCCTGCTGCATGACGACGTTGTGGACGAATCCGATCTACGCCGCGGCCGCGCGACGGCCAACGCCCGCTTTGGCAATGCAGCCAGCGTGCTGGTCGGGGATTTCGTCTATTCCCGTTCCTTCCAGATGATGGTCGACGCCGGAAGCATTCGTGTCATGCGCATCCTGGCGGACGCCACCAATCGGATTGCCGAAGGTGAAGTCCTGCAGTTGCTGAACGTACGCGATCCCTCGGTCGACGAAGAACGGTACTTCAGCGTGGTCGAGCGCAAGACCGCGACACTATTTGAGGCGGGCGCGCGGATTTCCGCAGTGCTGGCAGAGACGGACCGGACGACCGAAGACCGGTGCGCACAGTATGGTGCTTCGCTGGGCCGCGCGTTTCAGATCGTCGACGACATGCTGGACTACTCCGGACACACGGAGGAGATTGGCAAGCGGCTGGGCGATGATCTGCGAGAAGGCAAGGTGACTCTTCCCCTGATCCACGCACTGCGGAGTGCTGCGCCGGAGCAACGCGAGCTCGTTGTCCGGGCGGTTCGTGAAGGCCACGGTGACTTTGACGCGATTGCGCAGATTGTCTGCGACAACGGTTCGATCGCCTACTCGGGCAAGATTGCGCTCAAGGAAGTGGAGGCCGCCGAAGGTGCGTTGCGGACGCTTCCTGAATCGGAATACCGGGAATCTTTGTTAGACTTACTTGCTTTCGCCGTCGCTCGGGATCGCTGAACCTTTCGGCTTGTCGGTCCTGCCGTTTCTAAGCGCGCGAACCTCGGGGTGTAGCTCAGCCTGGTAGAGTACTGCGTTCGGGACGCAGGAGTCGGAGGTTCAAATCCTCTCACCCCGACCATTTCCTTCCCGCCACCTTCCCTCCCTGAAGCAGAATGGATCCGGGCGACTCCGGTGGCTGTCTGTGCGCTCCTTCTCCCAGCTCGAGAGGCCGGCGCATTGATTCGGGTGCGCGCATGATTGATCCGCCCCGTGTCTAGGCCTCGTATGCGCTTGCATCGTCCGGCTTGCCTCGTTTGTGGTAGCCAAGCTTTACAAATCGGGGCCATATCGGCAGTATCTTTTCGCTTCGTGAGAAGTGCCCGCCCGCTATAACTTGGGTCCCATCGGATCCTTCAGGGACAGCACCATTTCATGTCTGCCGTAACGCAAGGTCCTGCCGCTGCCGCAGGGGCCCTTACCGGTCTCGCGCGCGCGCTCGTTCAGCAGGGCAAGCTACGGCCCGACCGCGCAGAAAACTTCGCGCGCAAGGCGGCTCAGGCCAACACGCAGTTCATTGATGAACTGATCAATTCGGCCGATGTCACCGGCCTGTCAGCCGGCGGAGTCGCCAAGTTCGCCGCGGAAACCTTCGGGCACCCGATGCTCGACCTTTCCGCGCTCGACCTCGAGCAGCTGCCGCGCGACATCATCGACAAGAAGCTGGTGGCCTCTCAGCGGGTGATGGCATTGCGCAAGCGCGGCAATCGCCTGGCCATTGCAGTCTCCGACCCCACCAATTTCGCTGCGCTGGACCAGGTCAAGTTCCAGACACAGCTGGCGCTCGACGTGGTCGTCGTCGAACACGACAAGCTGCTGAAGTTCGTCGAGGCGCAGTCGCAGTCAGTCAACCAGAAGCTGGAGGACATGGTTGGCAGCGAAGACGTCAATTTCGACGACCTGCTGACCGATGCGCCGGAACAGACCACCGACGACACTTCGCAGGTCGAGGTCGACGATGCCCCGGTCGTCCGCTTCCTGCAGAAGCTTCTTCTCGACGCGATTGGAGAAGGTGCCTCCGACCTGCACTTTGAACCCTACGAGAAGTTCTACCGCGTACGTTTCCGCATCGACGGCGTGCTGCGCGAGATTGCCCAGCCACCCCTAGCGATCCGCGAGCGGCTGTCGACGCGTATCAAGGTCATCTCCAGGCTCGATATCTCGGAAAAGCGCGTCCCCCAGGATGGCCGGATGAAGCTGGCCCTTTCGGGCCAGCGCGCGATCGATTTTCGCGTCAGCACATTGCCGACGATGTTCGGCGAGAAGATCGTGATGCGGATTCTCGATCCGTCGCAGGCCAAGCTTGGTATCGACGCCTTGGGCTACGAGCCCGACCAGAAGGAAACACTGCTCGACGCGATCCAGCGCCCATACGGGATGGTGCTGGTGACAGGCCCGACCGGCTCCGGCAAGACCGTGTCGCTGTACACGTGCCTGAACATCCTCAACCAGCCGGGCGTGAACATTTCGACCGCCGAAGACCCGGCGGAAATCCAGCTGGCAGGAATCAACCAGGTCAACGTCAACGAGAAGGCTGGCCTTACGTTTGCGAACGCGCTGCGCGCCTTCCTGCGGCAGGATCCCGACATCATCATGGTCGGGGAGATCCGCGACCTGGAAACGGCCGACATCTCGATCAAGGCGGCGCAGACGGGTCACATGGTGCTTTCAACCCTGCACACCAATGATGCGCCGTCGACCCTGGTTCGTCTTCAGAACATGGGCGTTGCACCGTTCAACGTCGCCTCGAGCGTTATCCTGATCACCGCGCAACGCCTGGCCCGCAAGCTGTGCACGTGCAAGCAGCCGGCCGAGGTCAAGAAGGACGCGCTGGTCACCGCCGGTTTCCGCGGCGAGGATCTCGACGGCAACTGGATACCCTACAAGGGGGTGGGCTGCGAAAAGTGCAAGGGCTCAGGCTACAAGGGGCGGCTGGGCATCTACCAGGTGATGCCGATTACGGAAACGATGCAGGACATGATCCTACGTAACGCAACGGCTCCTGAGATTTCGCGCGAGGCGGCCGCCAATGGCGTGCGCGACCTGCGCCAGTCCGGACTGATGAAAGTCAAGGCGGGCATCACGTCAATCGACGAGGTGCTCGGATGTACCAACGAATGAAGTAGTGCAGGAGCACGTACACGATGGCCACCGGAGCAATTGCCAAAGCCAAACCGCGCGTCGAGGTGCGTGAGTCTGTCTTCCATTGGGAAGGACGCGACAAGAACGGACGCGTGGTCAAGGGCGAAATGCGGGCGGGCGGTGAGTCCGTCGTCGCAGCCTCGTTGCGGCGCCGCGGCGTCATGGTCAGCAAGATCAAGAAGCAGTCGTTCTCGCGCGGCCGCAAGATCACGGGGAAGGACCTGGCCCTCTTCACGCGGCAATTGTCGACGATGCTGAAGGCAGGCGTGCCGCTGATGCAGTCGTTCGACATCGTCGGCCGGGGTCATGCGAACCCCTCGATGGCCCGCTTGATGAACGACATCCGCATGGACGTCGAGACGGGAACCAGCCTCAACCAGGCGTTCCGCAAGTACCCGCTCTACTTCGATCCGCTGTTCTGCAACCTCGTCGCGGCGGGCGAGCAGGCCGGTATTCTCGAGACGCTGCTCGATCGCCTGGCGATGTACCAGGAAAAGACGATCGCGCTGAAGGGCAAAATCAAGAAGGCGCTCTTTTATCCGGTGATGATCATCCTGGTCGCCATCCTTGTCACATCGATCATCATGATCTTCGTGATTCCGTCGTTCAAGACGGTGTTCACGAGCTTTGGTGCGGACCTGCCGGCACCCACGCTGGTCGTGATTGCGATGTCGGACTTCCTCGTGAAGTACTGGTACATCGTCTTCGGCATCCTGTTCGGCGGAATCTACTTCCTGGTGCAGGCGTGGCGCCGATCGGCCAAGGTGCAGGCAACGATTGATCGGCTGGTCCTTAAGCTTCCGGTGCTCGGCGAGATGCTGCAAAAGGCCTCGATCGCACGCTGGAGCCGGACGCTGGCCACGACGTTCGCAGCAGGTGTCCCACTGGTCGAGGCCCTGGACTCCGTCGGTCCGGCAGCAGGAAATTCGGTCTACAAGGAGGCCACCAAGTCGATTCAGACTGAGGTGAATGTCGGTACCAGCCTCGCGCAATCCATGCAGAACACTGGCGTATTTCCGAACATGGCCGTGCAGATGACGCAGATCGGCGAAGAATCAGGCTCCCTCGACTCGATGCTCTCCAAGGTGGCCGACTACTACGAACGTGAAGTCGATGAAACCGTTGATGCACTCGCCAGCCTGCTCGAGCCCATGATCATGGTGATCCTGGGCGTCATCATTGGCGGCATCGTGATTGCGATTTACATGCCGATCTTCAAACTGGGCCAGGTGGTCTAGGCGGTCTCCGAGCGGGCCGCCCTGCGACCCGCCCATCTCGTGCTCGACAGTTCGCCGTTCATCGCCGCCGCCGTTCTGGTCGGGCTAGCAGTCGGCTCGTTCCTGAACGTCGTCATCCATCGGCTGCCGCGCATGATGGAGAACGAGTGGCGTGTCCAGTGCGCCGAACTCGAAGGCAAGTCTCCTACCGAGGCTGGCCGTTACAACCTTCTGGTGCCGCGGTCGCAGTGTCCGGCGTGCGCCACGCCAATCCGCGCTCGTGACAACATACCCGTCATCTCGTGGATACTGCTGGGCGGCAAATGCGCCAAGTGCAAGGCCCCAATATCAGTGCGTTACCCGATCGTCGAATTGCTCACGGCTGCGCTGTCCGGATTGATCGCCTGGCGCTTCGGTTTCGGCTGGACCTCGGGCCTGGTGCTGGTGTTTACCTGGACGCTCGTCGCACTCACGTTCATCGACGCCGACACGACGCTGTTGCCAGACGACCTGACCCTGCCGCTGTTGTGGCTCGGTTTGCTGGCGAACCTTGCCGGCCTGATACCTGGGGTGACGCTGCGCGATGCGGTCATCGGTGCAGCAGTCGGCTACCTCGCGCTCTGGGCGATCTACTGGGCCTTCAAGCTGGCGACCGGCAAGGAAGGTATGGGCTATGGCGACTTCAAGCTCCTCGCCGCACTGGGGGCCTGGATGGGCTGGCAGGCGCTGCTGCCGGTTGTGCTGCTCTCGTCGGTCGTCGGTGCGATTGTCGGCATCGTGCTCATCGTGCTGGCTCGCCGGGGCCGGGAGATCCCCATCCCCTTCGGCCCCTATCTCGCCACGGCCGGTTTCATCGTCATGCTGGCGGGAGAACGACTGACTGCCATTCTGCTTCCGGCCTGATGTCCGATTACCGGATAGGACTGACCGGTGGCGTCGGCAGCGGCAAGAGCACGATTGCCGAGATGCTGAAGGCACTCGGCGCCGGCATCATCGATGCCGACTACCTGGTTCACGAGCTGATTTCCCCGGGTGGCGCCGCCATCGATCAACTCCGTGAGGAATTCGGCACCGACGCGATCACTCCGCAGGGGGGACTGGACCGGGCCTGGATGCGTGCGCGCGCATTTTCCGACAGCGACGTCCGGCGACGCCTGGAGGCTATTCTGCACCCGCGGGTTCGCGCGACCGCCGAGTCCCGCGCACAGGCACTGGCCTCCAGCCTGCCCTATACAGTGCTCGTGATTCCGCTGCTGGTCGAATCAGGTGACTGGAGCACACGAGTGCGCCGGGTTCTGGTGATCGACTGCGCCGAGGCGACACAGCTCACACGAGTTCAGGCGCGGCCGAACATCGATCGCTCCACCGCCGAAGCCATCTTGCGAGCACAGGCTGATCGCACTGCCCGGCTAACCGCTGCCGATGACGTGCTCTTCAACGAAGCGCCGCTTGCCGATCTCCAGCCTCGCGTCGCCCGCCTCCACGCGGCCTATTGCCGCTACGCCTCGGAGGCCGCTTCAACCGGCGCCCTGTGATATCGTCGTCCGCACTCACGCACGTACTGCGTCCATGTCGACCGACGGTCAGGTTCTATACGAATACCCTTTCAGCGAGCGCATCCGCACGCTGCTGCGGCTCGAAGACCTGTTCGACAAGCTGCTGTATTTCTGCGAACAGCAGCATCCGTACTGCCACCATACGGCGCTGCTGACGCTGTTCGAGATCCTCGAAGTCACTTCGCGAGCCGACCTGAAGTCGGACCTGCTGCAGGAGCTTGAGCGTCACAAGCAGACGCTCAATGCACTGCGTAACAACCCTCAGGTGTCCGAAGCTGCCCTGACCTCCGTTCTCGCCGAGATCGACCAGGCGCAGCAGGCGCTGAACGCCACGACCGGCAAGGCCGGCCAGCACGTGCGCGACAACGAGTGGCTAATGAGCATCCGCAGCCGGGCCATCATTCCGGGCGGAACCTGCGAATTCGATCTTCCTTCCTACCACGCCTGGCTGACGCGGGACCTCGGCAGTCGAGTGCGTGACCTGCAGTCCTGGGTCCAGCCGATGATGCAGTTCCACTCGGCGCTCGGAATCGTGCTGAAGCTGTTGCGAGAGACCGCGCATCGGAGCCGGCAGACGGCGGCGCAGGGATCGTTCCAGCAGATGCTGCAGGGTCGCACATACGCCCTACTGCAGGTCCGCATCGACGGATCGCTGAATGCGATTCCCGAGATCAGCGCCAATAAGTACATGCTGTGGATTCGCTTCACGACGCAGGACCGTGATTTGAAGCCGCGCTCAGTCGAGCGCGACATCCCGTTTGAACTGGCACTCTGCGCGTTCTGAGGTCCGATGACGCAGGTGAAGTGCCCGAACTGCGGCAAGCTCACGCGCTGGTCGCAGCAGAACGCTTTCCGGCCTTTCTGCTCCGAGCGCTGCAAGCTGATCGACCTGGGCGCCTGGGCGTCTGACCGTTACTCGATTGCGGGACGGCAGACCGACGAGGGCGAGGATCCGCCCTCGGACGGAAAGAAGTCCGGTTAATCCTCGATCCAAACCGAGCGCTGCATCGCGATCCCCTGCGCCCCGGCGTCCTGCGCACGCTTCACGTCTGCGCTCGTCAGGCCGCCGATCGCATAGACGGGCACGCCGCTGCCCGCCACGGCCGCTGCGAATGCTTCCCAGCCGACGGCCTTGGTGCCCGGGTGCGACGCCGTCTCAGTAACCGGGCCAAGCACAGCGAGGTCGGCTCCGATGGCGGCAGCCCGTTCCAGATCAGCACGGCGATGTGCTGACGCACCGACCCAGTCCACTTCAGGCCGACTCGCCATGTCATGCAGGTCACGCGCCGTCAGGTGGACACCATCGGCCCACTGCCACCACTCTGCAGGATGTCGACTGCTGACCAGGACCTTGCCGCCATGCTGGCGGACGCGCTCGAGTGATTGGCGAAGCAGAGATTCCGCGGCCGCCTTCTCGAGCAGCGGCTCGCGAAACTGCACCCACCGCAGACCGCCGGCGAGCCGCCGCTCGAGGCGTTCCAGGAAGGCCGGTGCACCGAGCTCGGCCGCGTTCGACACGGCATAGACCGCCGGCAACGACAGCCAGCGCAGCACCGGCACGGTCGCAGGCAACAAGGGGCCGTCCGGGAGATCATCGAGCGCACAGAAGCGGAACGACTGGCCTTCCCGCGCGTACAGTTCGCCGGACCAGGCGTAGACGCGGCAAAAATGTAGCCGCACATGGGCGTGCGGGTACTCGAACTCGCGAACGATCCATTGGTGCACCGACCCGAGGTCGACGCCGAGTTCTTCGTGCAGTTCACGGGCCAGCGCGTGCGCGACGGACTCGCCGGACTCGAGCTTGCCTCCCGGAAATTCCCAGTAGTGCGCGTAAGGCTTACCCTCGGGGCGGCTGGCGAGCAGGAAGCGGCCGTCTGGGCGAATCAGCACGCCGACCGCAACGTCGACGAGCGGCCGGGCACTCATTGCCGCGAGCGCGCGCTTTCCAGCAGATGGCGGCCCGCGTAATCCCGTGCGAACTGAAGCGCGACGCGGCCTGAGCGAGAGCCGCGCTGCAGCGCGAACTGCAGCGCCTCGATTCTCGCGCCGTCGTGCTCACTTGTCGCCACGCCTAGCTCGGCCAGCCAGTGGGTGACGATGTCGAGGTAGTCGTCCTGGCGGAACGGATAGAACGTCAGCCATAGCCCGAATCGCTCGGACAGCGATACCCGCTCCTCGACGGCTTCTCCAGGGTGCACTTCGCCGTCCTCCTGGTACTGCGCCGCGAGGTTGTCGCGCATGAATTCCGGCATCAGGTGGCGACGATTCGACGTCGCATAGATCAGCACGTTGTCGGCTCGCCCGGCGACGGAACCGTCGAGCGCCGCCTTGAGTTCCTTGTAGCCGGCCTCGCTGGCATCAAAGGACAAGTCGTCGCAGAAGACGATGAAACGCTCCGTGCGTTGCTCGAGCGACGCCACCAGGTCCGCGAGATCCATCAGGTCGCGCTTGTCGACTTCGACAAGACGCAATCCCTGCGATGCAAAGGCGTGCAGACAGGCGCGGATCAGCGACGACTTTCCGGTGCCGCGGGCGCCGGTCAGCAGGACGTTGTTGGCCGGCAGTGCCCGCACAAACTGCTCGGTGTTGCGACGGATCGCGGCTTTCTGCTCATCGACGTGTTGCAGATCTTCAAAAGCGATGAGTGCCGGGTACGTCACCGCATGCAGCTCGCCGCGCTCAAAGCCGAAGTAGCGGCGCTTGCGCCAGCGAAACGCGATGGCAGTTGCGGATTCCGGCTCCGTGGCTCGCGGCAGCAGCGCCTCGATCCGTGCCAGCGCATCCGCCAGGCGCTCGAGCGCATCGGCTTTATTGGCCGCGCCCGGCGCGGCGATCCCCCGCTTGCCCGCGCTCATGAGCGGTAGTCCGCGTTGATGGAGACGTAGTCGTGCGAAAAATCCGTCGTCCAGACCGACGTCGACTGATGCCCGCGGCCGAGCTTCAGGTGGACCATGATCTCCGACTTCTTCATGACGCGCTGGCCGTCCGCTTCCAGATAGTCCGGATGGCGGCCGCCGTCACGCACGACCCAGACGTCGTCAAGCAGCAGCTGTACACGCGCCGGATCGAGATCGCTGATACCGGCGTTGCCGACCGCCGCAAGGATGCGACCGAGATTCGGATCGGAAGCAAAGAACGCCGTCTTGACCAGCGGCGAGTGAGCCACGGCGTATGCGACCTGAGCGGCTTCGTCGACCGAACGCGCTTCATCGACACGCACCTCGATGAACTTGGTGGCGCCTTCGCCGTCGCGGACGATGGCCTGCGCAAGCTGCCGCGCAACGCCCGCGAGCGCCTCGCGCAGCGGCGCATAAGCCGCGTCCGAGACCGCCAACAGTTTCAGCGGGCCCGCGCCACTCGCGATCACGACAAAGGAATCGTTAGTCGACGTGTCCCCGTCGACCGTGATCCGGTTGAAGGACTGGCTGGCAATGTCCTGCGTCAGCGACTGCAGCAGCGGTCGCGGCATGCTGCAGTCCATCGCGATGAATCCCAGCATCGTCGCCATGTTGGGCCGGATCATTCCGGCGCCCTTCGCAATGCCGGTGAGCGTGACCACGTGCCCGTTGACCGTCACGCGCCGCGACACCGCCTTGGGCTGCGTGTCGGTGGTCATGATGGCCTCCGCAGCCTCCAGCCACTGCCCTGGGGCCAGCCGACCCATCGCCGTCGGTAGTCCCGCGACGAGACGCTCCACCGGCAGCGGTTCCATGATGACTCCTGTCGAAAACGGCAGGACCGCGCCAGCCGCGCAGCCAATGAGCTGCGCGGCCGCTTCGCACGTGGTTCGCGCTGCGGCAAGCCCGGGCTGCCCGGTGCCTGCATTGGCATTTCCGGTGTTCACGACAAGCGCGCGGATCGGCCCGGCGGCGAGATGCTCGCGGCAGACCTGCACCGGTGCCGCCGCGAAGCGATTCTGCGTGAACACGCCGGCCACCGTTGCGCCCTCCGCGAGCCGGATCACCAGCAGATCCTTGCGGTTCGCCTTGCGGATCCCGGACTCGGCCCAGCCGAGCTCCACGCCGGCAACAGGCCAGAGGTCCTCGCGACGTGGCGGCTGCAGATTGACAGGCATTGCAGTTCGACGGAAAAGTGAAGGCCGAACGTTACCGCAAGGAAAGCCCGCGCTCTCGTGGTTCTAGAGCGCGAGGTCCAGCAGGAGACGCCCCCTCTTGCATGCTCAACTGCCAGAAAGCGTAGCGAGCGCGGATGTCTCGCTCAGCCGATCTTGCCGTGACACTGTTTGTACTTCTTGCCCGAGCCGCAGGGGCAGGGATCATTGCGGCCGATCTTGTCGCCGAACCGCTTGAAAGGCTGGGTCTTGGCCTCGGCCTCGTCCGGCAGCGTGAGTGCCTCGACGTCGACGGGCTCCTCGGACACGGCCGGGCCAAACTCCGCGTGCTGCGCGCGGGCCAGTTCGGCCCGGCGCTCGCTCTCTTCCTCGATGCGCTTCTCGGCGAGCTGCGCCTCTTCCTGCGACTGGATGCGCACGTTCATCAGGATGCGGACGACGTCGGCGCGCACGCGATCGAGCAGCGAACCGAACAGTTCGAACGCCTCGCGCTTGTATTCCTGCTTCGGCTGCTTCTGCGCGTAGCCGCGCAGATGGATGCCCTGGCGCAGCGCATCGAGTGCCGTAAGGTGCTCGCGCCAGGACTGGTCCAGGGTCTGCAGGATGATCGAGCGCTCGAAGCCGGCGAACGACTCGCGGCCGACGATTGCAACCTTCGAGTCATAGGTCTCGTCCGTGGCCTTCAGCACCCGCCCGAGCAGTTCCTCGTCGTTCATCGATTCGGACTCGTCGAGCATCTGCTTGAGTGGCAGTTCGATCTGCCAGTCGCCAGCAAGTGCCGCCTGCAGTCCCGTCACGTCCCACTGTTCCTCGACCGATTCGGCCGGCACGAAGCTGCGGAACATGTCCGTGAAATAGCCGCGCCGCAGGTTGGTCACCATCTCGGCTGTGTTCTCGGTCTCCAGGATCTCGTTGCGCAGCCGGTAGATCTCGCGCCGCTGGTCGTTCGCAACGTCGTCGTACTCGAGCAGTTGCTTGCGGATGTCGAAGTTGCGGGCCTCGACCTTGCGCTGCGCGCTTTCGATCGACCGTGTCACCATGCCGGCCTCGATCGCCTCGCCCTCCGGCAGCTTGAGGCGGTCCATGATCGCCTTCATGCGGTCGCCGGCGAATATCCGCAGCAGTGGATCTTCCATTGACAGGTAGAACCGCGACGCTCCCGGATCGCCCTGCCGGCCTGACCGGCCACGGAGCTGGTTGTCGATCCGGCGCGATTCATGCCGCTCGGAACCGATGATCTTGAGTCCGCCGGCGCCGACGACGTGGTCGTGCAGCGACTGCCACTCGCTGCGCAGCTTTTCGGTACGCACCTGCTTTTCGGCTTCCGGCAGGCTTTCGTCGGCGTCGACGAACTGCACCTGCTTGGCGACGTTGCCGCCGAGCACGATGTCAGTGCCACGGCCCGCCATGTTGGTGGCGATCGTGATCACCTTCGGACGCCCCGCCTGCGCGACGATCTCTGCCTCTTTCGCGTGCTGCTTGGCGTTCAACACCTGGTGCGGCAATCCGTCCCGCTTCAGCAGGTTCGAAAGCAGTTCGGAGTTCTCGATCGACGTCGTGCCGACAAGCACCGGCTGACCACGCTCGTAGCAGTCCTTGATGTCGTCGATGATCGCCGCGTACTTCTCCTTCAGCGTGCGATACACCTTGTCCTGGGAATCGATGCGGATCATGGGCCGGTGCGTCGGTATGACGACCGTTTCCAGCCGGTAGATTTCCTGGAACTCGTACGCCTCGGTGTCCGCAGTGCCCGTCATGCCGGCGAGCTTGCCGTACATCCGGAAGTAGTTCTGGAACGTGATAGAGGCGTAGGTCTGGTTCTCCGCCTGGACCTTCACCCCTTCCTTGGCTTCAACCGCTTGATGCAGGCCTTCGGACCAGCGTCGGCCCGGCATCAGTCGACCAGTGAACTCGTCGACGATGATCACCTCGTCGTTCTGAACCACGTACTGCTGGTCGCGGTGGAACAGCGTGTGCGCGCGCAGCGCCGCGTTGAGGTGATGCATCAGGATGATGTTGCCCGGCGCATACAGGCTTTCGCCCTCGGTCAGCAGGCCCTGGCGCTGCAGGATCTGCTCGATCTTCTCGTGGCCCGACTCCGAGATGTGCACCTGGTGGCCCTTTTCATCCACCCAGTAATCGCCCTCGCCCTTCTCATCCTTCTGCCGCGTCAGCAGCGGCGGCACCTCGTTGATGCGGCGATAAGTCTCGGTGTGGTCCTCGGCGGGACCGGAAATGATGAGCGGTGTGCGTGCCTCGTCGATCAGGATCGAGTCGACTTCGTCGACGATCGCGTAGTTGAGCCCGCGCTGGCGCCGGTCGGTGACGGCGTATTCCATGTTGTCACGCAGGTAATCGAAGCCGAACTCGTTGTTCGTTCCGTAGGTAATGTCGGCCGCGTAGGCGGCGCGCTTGTCCTCGGTGGACTGCTGCGACAGGATCACGCCGACGGTCATTCCGAGGAAGGTGTAGACCTTGCCCATCCATTCCGCGTCGCGACTCGCAAGGTAGTCGTTGACCGTGACGATGTGCACACCTTTGCCGGCAAGGGCATTGAGGTAGGCCGGGAGCGTCGCCACCAGCGTCTTTCCCTCGCCGGTTCGCATCTCGGCGATCTTGCCGTCGTTGAGCACCATGCCACCAACGAGCTGCATGTCGAAGTGCCGCATCTCGAGGGTGCGCTTGGCAGCCTCGCGCACCACCGCAAAGGCCTCGGGCAGTACCGCCTCGAGCGTCTCTCCGGCAGCGACGCGTCCGCGCAACTCGTCCGTCTTGGCGCGCAGCGCTTCGTCCGAGAGCGCCGCGATCTGCGGCTCGAATGCATTGATGCGCTCGACGTTGCGCTGGTAGGTCTTGAGCAGCCGCTCGTTGCGACTGCCGAAAATCTTCGTCAGGAAACCGGAAATCATGCGGGACACGGGTCGCGCTTGCGCGTCGACGCCCAGAGGTGATTGCGCGCGGTGGCCAAAGGCCCGCCGGCGTTGCGCAAAACGAAAATTATGTCACAGGGGTCAAGCGCCCCATTCGAGCCACTAGGTGCCTAATTGCGGGCGGCAGCAGCGTTCGCAAGGGCCTTGACATCCACTCGCCGGGCGCTGGACGCCGGCTGCTGGAGCGGATTGCCTTCGGCGACCAGGAACCTCGCTGGATTTTGCGGCACGCCCTGGCTGTGTACCTCGAAATGAAGGTGCGGCCCGGTCGATCGGCCCGTGGTGCCCACTTCGGCGATCTTCTGCCCGCGCCTGACAAGGGCGCCCGCACTGACCGTCAGGCGACTGGCGTGCGCATACCGTGTCATCAGGCCCTTGCCATGGTCGATCTCGACCACGTTCCCCCAGACGGGATGGTGTTCCGCGAGCCCGACCACCCCACCGGCAGCCGCATGGATCGGCGTACCCAAGGGCGCTGCGAAGTCGATTCCTTCGTGGCGGCTCATTTCTCCGGTAAATGGATCCGTGCGCCAGCCAAACCCCGATCCGATATATCCGTCGGCGATCGGCTGGCTCTCCGGCAGAAGGGCCTTGCGCACCTGCTGCGAACGGAGCTCCGCATCCACCACGGACAGGTAATCGGATCGTTGCTCCACGCTGCGGGTCAATCCCTGCAATTCGGCCTCGAGGTCGCGGAAGCTCATCGGCGCGCCGGGCGCGCCGCCGCGCCCCGGCAGATCCCGGAAGCGGAACTCCTCGGGCCGAATACCCGCCGCCTTGGCAACACGCTCGCCCAGGAGGTCGAGGCGCAGCAACTGCGCCTGCACCTCGCCCAGCTTGCGGGTCACGGCCTGGACATTCTCGCGAACATACTGGTCCTTGCGCTCCGCCTGGTCGCGCGTGACCAGCGCGATAACATCCGATATGAAAGGCAACGGAAACAGGCTCGCCGCCCGCACCGTGAGCAGCGAAAACAGAGTGGAAAGCAACACGACCGACAGCGTGAGCAAGATCGCAGCCGCGGCAAGGTGGTGCCGCTTCACTGAGATCGTGCGGGCCTGCGCCAATCGACGGTCCACCACGATGATCTGCACTGCCCTCTCCTGTTTCCTGGAACGCTGCCCCACGGCAACGCCAACCAGCCTTCATGTCTAGCGCCCGGGCCATCGCCGAGGCTCTGCGGGAGTCACCCGGCGCTGCGGCACTGCTCGCACGCTGGGAGACCTCGCAGACGATCAGCCGTCTGCTGGCCCCGATTGCTCGATCGGTGGCTCCGAGCATGGACTTGCTTGCTCCCGGCCGCTGCGAACTTCGGGACGGCGTCCTCTGGATCGCCGTCGACTCCGCGGCGGAGTCCGCCAAACTGCGGCAGGCCACCCCGCGCTTGCTCGCTGCGCTGAGCACTCACGGGCTGCAAGTCTACGAGATCAAGACACGAGTTCAAGCTGGCGGCACGTCCTACCCCGGACAGGGGAGGGAGGAGGCCTCAAGTACCGGGCAGCCATTTGCGGCGGTCACGGATCGCGGCGTCAGTGCGGTCGAGCACGCCGCAGAGGAACTGCCGGATTCGGCGTTGGGACGCGCCCTGCGCCGGCTTGCGACAGCGCTGGCGCGCCGTCGCGACGGCGCGGCGTCCTAGGCCGGTTGAGCGTGCGGCAGGAAGGCGGCGGGGGCCAGGCTGTCCTCTTCGAACGTCACCACGTCGAAAGCGGTCGCGTCCGCCAGCAACGCACGCAGCAGGCGGTTGTTGATGGCGTGCCCAGACTTGTGGGCGGAATAGCTGGCCATGAGTGGCCGCCCGAGCGCCGAGAGATCTCCAATCGCATCCAGTATCTTGTGCTTGGCGAACTCGTCGCCGGCGCGCAGCCCGTCCGTGTTCAGTACGCGGTACTCGTCCATAACGATTGCGTTCTCGAAGGTCCCGCCCATCGCCAGACCGCCGGCGCGCAGAGCCTCGACTTCATTCACGAATCCGAACGTGCGCGCACGCGAGACCTGCTGAATGTAGGAGTCATGCGCAAAGTCGACTTCGACCACCTGCTCGGTGGAGTCAATCGCCGGATGATTGAAATCAATCGAGAACTTCAGCCGGTAGCCGAAGTGCGGTTCGAGGCGCGCCCATTTGTCGCCGTCGACGATCTCCACGGGCTTTAATACGCGGACGAATTTCTTTGGTGCGTTGAGTTCCTCGATGCCGGCCGCCTGCAGCAGGAATACGAAGCTCGCAGCACTGCCGTCCATGATCGGGATCTCGGGGGCATCAACGTCGATATAGCAGTTGTCGATGCCCAGCCCCGCCAGGGCACTCATCATGTGCTCGATCGTGGCGATACGCACGTTGTCGCGACCGATCGTCGTGGCCATGCGCGTGTCGACCACGGCTTCCGGGGTCAGCTTGATCTCCACCGGCGGATCGAGGTCGACGCGGCGGAACACGATGCCGGTTTCGGCAGCGGCCGGACGCAGCACCAGTTCAACCTTCGTGCCGCTGTGCAGCCCGATGCCTACCGTGCGCGCCAATTGCCTGAGCGTTCGTTGTTTCAGCATGCACGCATTTTATCGCGTTGTTTGTGCAGTGCGGCGAGCTTCCGCGCGCCGGGCGGTCGAGAATGATTGCGTCTCCCGCAATCGATCCAGCCGATCCGAGCCGTGACCCCCGAAACCGCATCCGAGTCGCCCGCCACGCCCGAACCTGCATCGCCGTTCCCGCCGATCCGCTCGGTGCCGGTCACTGCGCCCTTCGGTTGGCTCGCGCAGGGGTGGGCGGACCTGCGCCATGCCCCGGCGGCGAGCCTGGCCTACGGCGCGGTGTTCGCGCTGATGGGCTGGCTGATCGCCCTGGTCTTTCGCCATGCCTACGAGTACACGTCGGCAATGACCGCCGGCTTCCTGCTGCTCGGGCCCTTTCTTGCCACCGGGCTGTACGACATCAGCCGGCGCCTGCAGCGGGGCGAACCCGTGCGCTTCAGTGACACGATGTCGGCGTGGCGAGCCAACCTTGGGGCCTTCAGCCTGTTCGCGCTGGTGCTGACGATCATCATGCTGGTATGGGCACGAGCGTCGCTGGTTACCTTCGCGCTGTTTTTTTCCAGCGGCATGCCGACACTGAAAAGCTTTGTCGAACAGGTCGTCACCGTCGAGCACATCGATTTCCTGCTCACTTACTTTGCCGTCGGCGCCCTGTTTGCTGCCATCGTTTTCGCCGTCAGTGTCGTGTCGGTGCCAATGATGCTGGACCGCGGTACCGACACCGTCGTCGCCGCGCTGACGAGCGTGCGCGCCCTGTTTGCCAATTTCCTCCCTTTGGTGGTGTGGGCCCTGCTGATAGTCCTCGTCATCGCCGCCGGATTCGCGACATTCTTCATTGGCCTCGTCATAGCCGCGCCCGTCATCGGTCATGCGACGTGGCACGCATACAAGTCGCTGGTCGCGGAGGGTGTACGCGACGGCTCCGCCGTCGCACGTGCACCCTCCGCGGAATAATTAGTCGGCTCGCTACGGAGCGCAGCCGACTGATCAGTGTTGAACGGTTCGCGCAGGGCGCGAACCGTATCGGAGCAAGTGCACGTGCGATCGGCGCAGCCGATCGCGTACACGAGCGACGCTAGTCCGCCTGCTTCCGCAAGAACGCCGGAATGTCGTAGCGGTCGCTGCCGCTGTCTTCAAGTGCGGAGACGCGCGACTGGGCGGACTCACGTGATCGCCAGACAGCGGGCGTGTCGAGGTGGCTGTAGTCGGAGCCGCCGGCCGCAGGTTCCTTCGTCCCATTCACCATCAACGGTGCATTGTCGGTTCCGGTGCGCACGACAGTGAACGGCGTCGACTGTTTCTTCGAGGCGGCGCGTCCGAGCCCGGTCGCGACAACCGTCACGCGCAGCGCGTCGCCCATCGAGTCGTCGCGCACGGTTCCAAAGATGACGGTTGCGTCCTCAGCCGCGAAGGCGCGGATCGTGTTCATCACCTCGCGCGTTTCCTTCATCTTCAGCGACTGCGACGCCGTGATGTTGACGAGCACGCCGCGCGCCCCGGACAAATCGACGCCTTCCAGCAGGGGGCTGGCGACCGCCTGCTCGGCCGCGATGCGCGCCCGGTCCAGGCCCGACGCAGTGGCCGTGCCCATCATCGCCTTGCCGTGCTCGCTCATCACCGTCTTGACATCCTCGAAGTCGACGTTGACGAGCCCCGGGACATTGATGATCTCGGCGATGCCGGCGCAGGCGTTGTGCAGCACGTCGTCGGCCGCTCGGAAGCAGTCCGCCATCTCGGCATCCTCACCCATCACCTCTTCCAGCTTGTTGTTGAGGATGACGATAAGCGAATGCACCGACGCCTCGAGTTCAGCGAGTCCGCTCTCTGCGACCTTCATGCGCTTTGGACCTTCGAATTCGAACGGCTTCGAAACCACGGCAACGGTCAGAAGGCCAAGCTCCTTCGCAACCTCCGCAACGACTGGCGCCGCACCCGTGCCTGTCCCACCGCCCATGCCCGCGGTGATGAACACCATATGCGCACCGCGCAGGGCGTCGGCGATGCGTTCGCGGCCGTCCACGGCAGCCTGGCGACCCGCCTCCGGACGGCTGCCTGCGCCAAGGCCGGTCTGGCCCAGCTGCAGCACGTTCTTCGACGACGAGCGTGCCAGTGCCTGGTGATCGGTGTTCGCGCAGATGAACTCGACGCCCTGCACCCCGCGCCGGATCATGTGCTCGACCGCATTGCCACCCGCGCCGCCGACACCGACTACCTTGATGATCGTGCCGCGCGTTTCTGTCTCAAGTATCTCGAATGTCATCGTGTGCTCCTGCTCCTCGGTTTGGTTGCTGCATCAATGCGAAACGCGCAAGGCCAAAAGCGCAACTGCAACAACGCGCTTGGCATTGCCCGCTTCTACGGGCGTCCGGCGTGTACGCGAGCCTTCGGCTCGCACGTGCGCGCCGGACGTGTTTGGATTAGCGCGAGCCGCTTGAGGCGGCTCGGCACGGCTCGCGCTAACAAAGGCAACGAACGGACGACCTCGAGCTGCGAGCGCTTCGCTCACAGCTCCAATGCCGCCGTCGCGCGATTCGCCAAAGCGAATCGCGCATTTCATGCCGCAGTCGCCGCCCGGCAGCCCGAAGGCGGCCGCGTTGACTTGAGCGCAAGCGATGCACGTGCGACGCACAGCGTCGCGTACATCGCTTGCGAGCGCTAAAAGTTGCCGACGATCCATTCCTTCATCCTCTTGAACGTCTGCTTGAATGAGCCGGTCTGCTGGGCGATCTTGCGGCCGCGCTGGCGCTGCGAATGGGCTTCGACCAGCAGGCCGATCGCCGTCGCGAAACGCGGGTTCTTGACGACATCGGCGAGCGACCCGTCGTAGTGCGGCCAGCCGATGCGCGCCGGCTTCAGGAACACGTCCTCGGCCAGCTCGGTCATGCCCGGCAGGAGGCTCGTGCCGCCCGTCAGCACAATTCCCGATGACAGCAGTTCCTCGTAGCCCGACTCGCGGATCACCTGCTGCGTCAGCGTGAAAAGTTCCTCGACACGCGGCTCGATCACCGCGGCAAGCGCCTGCCGCGATAGCAACCGCGGTCCGCGGTCGCCCAGCCCCGGAATTTCGATCTTCTCGTTCGGATCGGCGAGCACTTCCTTGGCGACGCCCCAGCGCACCTTGATCTCCTCGGCGTCTGGAATCGGCGTGCGCAGCGCCATCGCGATGTCGTTGGTGATCTGGTCGCCGGCGATTGGGATGATCGCGGTATGACGGATCGCGCCGCCGGTGAAAATGGCAATGTCACTGGTGCCGCCGCCGATATCCACCAGCGCGACGCCGAGCTCCTTCTCATCAGTCGTGAGCACCGAGAGCGACGACGCCAGCGGCTGCAGGATCAGGTCCTGCACCTCGAGGCCACAGCGGCGCACGCATTTGATGATGTTCTGCGCCGCACTGACCGCGCCGGTCACGATATGAACGCGCACCTCAAGCCGCACACCGCTCATTCCGATCGGCTCGCGGATGTCCTCCTGGCCGTCGACGATGAACTCCTGCGTCAGCACATGCAGCACCTGCTGGTCGGTTGGGATGTTGATCGCTTTCGCGGTCTCGATGACGCGGGTCACATCGCTCGCCGAGACCTCGCGATCCTTGATCGCCACCATTCCGCTCGAGTTGAAGCTCTTGATGTGGTTGCCCGCGATGCCGGTGAAGGCGTCCTTGATCTGGCACGCCGCCATCAGCTCCGCTTCCTCGAGCGCCCGGCGGATCGACTGGACAGTCGCCTCGATGTTGACGACGACACCCTTGCGCAGACCCTGCGAGGCGGCCTGCCCGAGGCCGATCACCTGGAAGCGGCCATCGGGCTGCGCTTCCGCGACGGCGACGACCACCTTGGACGTGCCGATATCGAGGCCGACGATCAGGTCTTTAGTTTCGGTTCTCATGGTCGGACTGGTCGGGCCTGCGTTTCAGGAGCGCGCGATGGCGCGGCGGCAGCGATGCCATTGGCGTAGCGCGCATCGATGCGCGCAGGGGGGCCACCAACGTGCGCGGCCATCATCGGATACGACGCCACCACGTCGCTCATGCGTCGCTGCAGCGTCCCCGGCGGGTCGTCACGGCCGAGCTCCAGGGCCGTGGAGGACACGCCCGGTCCACTGGCCTGCAGCGTCCAGGAACGGCGGTCAGACACGTCGATCGCGTCGATCGCCAGCGACAGCGGCGCGATCAGCGCAGCGAACTCGTAGTAACGCGCTGCAATCGTCCGCGCTTCGGCATCCGGGCCGCTGAACTCAGGCAGCGGGCCGAAGATCTCGGCCTCCGCGACGTTGGCTACAAAGAGCTCACCGCTGTCCGACAGCAGCCGGCCGTTGCCCCATCCGCCCAGTGCGCGGTGTTCGCGCAGCGTAATCAGCAGGCGGTTCGGCCACACGCGTCGAACCGAGGCCTGCGCGACCCAGGGCACGGTTTCCAGCAGTCGACGCGCCTCGTCCAGCCGCATCGTGAAGTAGTTTCCTTTCAACCGACCCGCGATCGCCGCCCGGATCGATGCCGCCGAAACATGCTGCAGATCGCCGCGCACTTCGATGCGCTTGAAGTCGAACATCGGGCGCGCCGCAAACCAGCGGGCACCTGCGACGAGCAGCAGTCCGGTCGCGACCAGTGCTGCCAGCAGGGCGGCCGCATTCATCAGCCCGGCCGCCCTCATCCGCGCCTCCGTGTGTCTAGCGTCGCCATCGCCAGGATGCGCAGGACCAGGTCCTCGTAGCTCAGTCCGACAGCGCGCGCGGCCATCGGCACCAGCGAGTGGCCGGTCATGCCCGGCGAGGTGTTGAGCTCCAGCAGGAACGGCGCACCGTCATCGCGCAGCATCACGTCCACGCGACCCCAGCCGCGCGCGCCGAGCGCGCGGTAGGCGCGCAGGCACAGCTGGCTGACGCGAGCTGCCGAGTCGGCATCCACCGGAGCCGGGCACAGGTACTTCGTGTCGTCGCTGAAGTACTTGCTGTGATAGTCGTAGTTCTCGTTGGGCGCACGAATCTCGATCAGCGGCAGCGCCTCGGCCACGCTGCCCTCGCCGAGGATCGCGCAGGTCAGTTCACGCCCGACAATCAGTTGCTCGATAAGCACCGCGTCGTCGTACTGCGCCGCCGCCTCGAACGCGAACTCGAGTTCGTTGTGGTCATGGCTGGTGACCTTCGTGATGCCGATCGTCGAGCCCTCGCGCGACGGCTTGACGATCAGCTGGTCGCCCAGTTCGGCAATGACCTGCATCCAGTCAGTGGTCGCATGGCCGACGCGATGCGCCGGGGTCGGGATGCCGGCTTGCAGCCAGATCTGTTTCGTCGTCTCCTTGTCGATTGCGATCGCCGAGGCCTGCACCCCGCTGCCCGTGTAGGGCACGCCGAGCGTCTCCAGGACACCCTGGATCGTCCCGTCCTCACCGCCACGTCCATGCAGCGCGATGAAGACTCGATCGAAGCGTGCGGCCTCGAGTTCGGCCAGGCTCTGGAGGCCGGGATCGAAGGGATGGGCATCGACGCCGCGGCTCTTCAGGGCGTTCAGCACGCCCGTGCCCGACATGATCGAAACCTCGCGCTCGGAGGACTTGCCTCCGAACAGCACTCCGACCTTGCCGAACGAACTTGCTGAACTGCTCATTCCGCACCCGCTGCCATCAGCCGCGCCGGCACCTGTCCGATCGAACCCGCGCCCATCGTGATCACCACGTCGCCATCGCGGACGACGTCGTGCAGCGCCGCCGGCATGTCGTCAATCGCCTCGACGAACATCGGCTCCACCTTGCCGCTCACCCGCAGTGCCCGCGCCAGCGAGCGGCCATCGGCCGCTACGATCGGCGCCTCACCCGCCGGATAGACCTCCGCAAGCAACAGCACATCCGTCGTCGACAGCACCTTGACGAAGTCCTCGAAGCAGTCGCGCGTGCGGGTATAGCGGTGCGGCTGGAACGCAAGGACCAGGCGTCTGCCCGGGAACGCCCCCCGCGCGGCCGCGATCGTCGCGGCCATCTCCACCGGGTGGTGACCGTAGTCGTCGATCAGCGTGTAGCTGCCGCCGCCCGGCGCCGGCTGCTCGCCGTGGCGCGCAAAACGGCGGCCGACCCCGGTGAACGAACCGAGCGCGTCGACGATCGCCGCATCGGCCACTCCGAGTTCGGTGCCGACGGCAATTGCAGCCAGCGCGTTGGCCACGTTGTGATTTCCGGGCAGGTTGAGCGAGACCGCCAGCGGCGGCTGGCCTTCGCGCCGCGCCGTGAACCGCATGCGCGTGCCGTCAGGTACGGCATCGACCGCCCGCACCTGCGCCTCGGGTGCGAAACCGTAGCTCAGCACCGGCTTCGAGACGAACGGCAGGATGTCGCGCACGTGCGGATCGTCGATGCACAGCACGGCGGAGCCATAGAACGGCAGGCGCCCGAGGAATTCGACGAACGCCTGCTTCAGCCGCGAGAAATCGTGGCCGTACGTCTCCATGTGATCGTTGTCGATGTTGGTCACGACCGCGATCACCGGCATCAGGTTGAGGAACGACGCGTCCGATTCATCGGCTTCGACGACGATGTAGTCGCCGGTGCCGAGACGCGCGTTGGCGCCGGCCGAGTTGAGCCTGCCGCCGATGACGAAGGTCGGATCGAGCCCCCCCGCGGCCAGCACGCTGGCAACCAGACTGGTCGTCGTCGTCTTGCCGTGCGTGCCGGCGATCGCGATGCCCTGCTTCAGCCGCATCAGTTCGGCCAGCATGACAGCGCGCGGCACGATCGGGATGCGGTGTGCACGAGCCGCCATCACTTCCGGGTTGCTGGCCGAGACGGCGGTCGATACGACCACCGCATCGGCCCCGGTGACGTTTTCGGCTGCGTGGCCCTGGGCGATCTGCGCTCCGAGTTGCGCCAGGCGGCGCGTGGTCCCGCTGGTCGCCGTATCGGATCCGCTGACGCTGTAACCCAGCGTCAGCAGGACCTCGGCGATGCCACTCATCCCCGAGCCGCCGATGCCGACAAAATGGATGTGCTTGACCGCGTGCTTCATAGGAGACACTGCTCGTGCACGCGAGCCTGCGGCTCGCAAGTGCACTCGCAGTGACCAGTTAGGCGCCGCTCCTCCGGAGCGGTCGCGCGGAGCGGCGCAATCCATAGGCACGCCAGAACCCCGAGGCGGGGACACGCTGGCCTCATGCCGCCACCCTCTCGATGACCGAGGCAACGGTGGTCGTCGCGTCGGGCCTGCCGAGCGCGCGCGCGGCGGTGGCCAGTTCGAGCAGGCGTTCCCGTGTCAGGCCCGACAGCAGCGCAGCGAGGCCCTCCGCCGTCAACTCGTTCTGCGGCAGGTGCAGCGCGGCGGCCCTGCTCGCCATGAACTCGGCGTTGGTGCGTTGGTGGTGAGTCGTCGACGCGACCAGCGGAACGAGGATGCTGGGGACGCCCGCGGCCGCCAGTTCGGTCACCGTGATTGCGCCGGCGCGACACAGCACGACATCCGCATCGGCATAGCGCCTGGCAATGTCGTCGATGAACGGGACGATTTCCGCCTCGACGCCGTCATCGCGATACGCCGCCTGCACCGCGTCCACGTGTTTGGCCCCGCACTGATGCACCACGCGCGCACGCCTATCTGCCGGCATGCGGGCGAGCGCGGCGGGCACGGTTTCATTCAGCACCTGCGCGCCGAGACTGCCGCCGATGACCAGCAATCGCAGCGGGCCTGAGCGGCCGTCATAACGCTGCGCCGGCGCCGGGATGGCGGCGATTTCCGCACGCACCGGATTTCCGGTGACCAGCCCCTTGGCACCCGCCTTCTGCGCTGCCGCCCCGTCGAAGCCACACAGCACGCCGGAAGCAATCGGCGACAGCAGCCGCGTCGACAGCAGCGAATCGGCGTCGGAGTTCATCAGCACCAGCGGCACACCCAGCGTGCTGGCCGCCATGCCGGCGGGCACGGCCACGTAACCGCCGGTCGTGAAAACCACCTTGGGCGAGCGCGCACGCAGGAGCGCGCGGCTTTGAAACAGGGCGCGCAGCAACAGAAAGCCGCCCATCAGCAGCGTCTTCAGTCCTTTGCCGCGGAGGCCGCTGAAATCGATCGCATCGAATGCGATCCCATGGCGCTCGACCAATCCGCGTTCCATGCCCGACTGCGTTCCCAGCCAGCTCACGGACCAACCACGACCGCGCAGCGCTTCGGCCACCGCGATGCCGGGCATCACGTGGCCGCCGGTGCCTGCTGCGACGACGACGAGGTGATTCATTGGGCTGCGCTCCGCGCTGCGCGCTGCGGAATGAGCGCTTCGGACCGGCCGTTCGCGCTCATGCGCGGCCTCCGCGCATGAGGATTCTGTTTTCCCGGTCGACGCGCAGCAGAATCGCCAGAGCGACCAGCGTCGATAGCAACGCCGAGCCGCCGTAACTCATCAGCGGCAGCGTCAGGCCCTTGGTCGGCAGCAGACCCGTCGCCACGCCGATGTTGATGAAGGCCTGCACACCGATCCACAGACCGATGCCCTGCGCGACGAGTCCGGCGAAGGTCCGCTCCAGCGCGATCGCCTGGCGACCGATCTCGAAGGCCCGCTTCACCAGCCAGTAGAACAGCACGACGACGGTCATGACCCCGACCAGTCCAAGCTCTTCACCCAGCACCGCGAGGATGAAATCCGTGTGGGCCTCGGGAAGGTAATGCAGCTTCTCGACGCTGCCGCCAAGCCCGACGCCGAACCACTCGCCGCGGCCGAACGCGATCAGCGAATGCGACAGCTGGTACGCCTTGCCCAGTGCGTTGGCCTCGGACCAGGGGTCGAGATAGGCAAAGATGCGGTCGCGGCGCCACGGCGAGAGCCAGATGACCAGCATGAAAACCAAGGCGAGCGCGCCGCTGATGCCGGCGAACAGCTTGCCGTTGACGCCGCCGAGGAACAGGATTCCCATCGCGATCGCGACGATGACGCCGAACGCGCCCAGGTCAGGCTGCAACAGCAGCAGCACGCCGATTGCGCCCATCACGATGGCCATCGGCAGGAAGCCCTTGGCAAACTGGTGCATGAAATCCTGCTTGCGCACCGTAAAGTTCGCCGCGTAGAGCACGCAGGCGACCTTCATCAGTTCGGACGGCTGGAGGTTCAGCACACCGAGCGGAATCCAGCGCCGGGCGCCGTTGACCCCCTTGCCGACGCCCGGGATCAGCACCAGCACCAGCAAGGCGAAGGCGCCGCAGAAGACCCACGGTGCGAGTCGCTGCCAGGTTTGCATCGGCACCTGGAACGCCAGCGCGGCCGCGCAGAAGGCGATCCCCAGCGCCAGCAGGTGCCGCATCAGGAAATGAGTCGGTGCAACATTGAATCGTGGCGAATCCGCCAGCGAGATGGATGCCGAGTACACCATCACCGTGCCGATCATGATGAGCGCCGCGACGACGGCCATCAGCGTGCGGTCCACTCCCGTCGGCTGGCGAGCTGTGCTGGCTGCCGGAGCGCCACCCAGGCCAGCCAGCGCCAGCGCCGCTCCTCCGGCCGCGGGCGCGCGACTGCCTCGCGAGCGCGAGGGCTTCAGGCCGTCGAGCCAGCGCTTCAGCACGGCTGCCCCGCTTCGGCGGCCAGCTCGTGCACCGCATCGACGAACACCTCGGCGCGATGCCGGTAATCGCGAAACATGTCCAGGCTTGCGCAGGCGGGCGACAGAACCACCGCATCGCCGGGCTGCGCCAGTTCGATGGCGCTACGCACCGCGCCCTCAAGCGTCTCGGCGTCGAGCACCGGTATCTGGCTCACGACCGGTGCCAGCGCCGTACGTATGAGTGCCGCATCGCGCCCGATAAGGACCGCGGCGCGCGCATGACGCGCGACGGGCGCCGCCAGTGGCGTGAAGTCCTGTCCCTTGCCGTCGCCGCCCAGGATCACGACCAGCCGGCGCCCTTCGGCTCCCAGACCGTCGAGCGCGGCGACCGTGGCACCGACGTTGGTGCCCTTGCTGTCGTCGTAGTACTCGATTCCTCGCAGGCTGGCGATGAGTTCGACGCGGTGCGGTTCACCGGAGTACTCGCGCAACGCGTGCAGCATCGGTGCCAGCGGCAGCCCGATCGCGCGTGCCAGCGCCAGCGCGGCCAGGACGTTAAGGGCATTGTGGCGGCCGCGGATACGAAGTGCATCCGCGGGCATCAGGCGATGCACATGGATTTCGGCAGGAACACCCGGCCGATCTGCGGCCGCTTTCCGGCGCCGCGTCGGCAGGCTCGTGTCTTCCGCCCAGGCGAGCCACGTCATTCCACCCTCGTGAACCAGGCCGTAGTCATCCGGCTGCGTCGGACTATCCGAGCCGAAGGTCACGACAGTCGCCTTGCGTCCGGCCATCGCGGCCACGCGCGGGTCGTCCCGATTCAGCACCCGCACCGTCCCGGCAGCGAAGATGCGTTCCTTCGCCTTGGCATAGGCCTCCATCGTCCCGTGCCAGTCAAGATGGTCCTGAGTCAGGTTCAGCGCGGCCGCCGCGTCACACGCGAGGCTCGCCGTCGTCTGCAACTGGAAGCTCGAGAGTTCGAGCACCCAGACTTCCGGCAGGTCTCCTGCGTCGAGCCGCGCGGCCAGTTCATCGAGCGCGGCCGGTGCAATGTTGCCGGCGACGGCGACACGCTGTCCGCAGCGCTCGACCAGCATGCCGACGAGCCGCGTCGTTGTCGTCTTGCCGTTGGTACCGGTGATGCCGAGCACGCGCGGGGCATAGCCCTGGTCCTGCTTCAGCCGCGCAAGCTCGCGCGCGAAGAGCTCGATTTCACCAACGACCTCGACGCCCCGTGCCTTCGCCGCCTTCATCAGCGGAGCGGCCACCGAGTGCGTCGGCGACAGGCCGGGCGAGATCGCCACGAGTTCGACGCCATCCAGCAAAGCTTCCGTGAACGGACCGCCGACGAACTCGGCCGCCGGCACATGGGAGCGCAGCGCGTCGAGCTGCGGCGGCGCTGCGCGCGTATCCGCCACGCGCAGCGACCAGCCCTGCCGTGCCAGCCAGAGCGCGATCGCGAGCCCGCTGTCGCCGAGTCCGAGGACGAGTGCCTGCGCCATCAGCGGATCTTCAGCGTGGAAAGACCTACCAGCACCAGCATCATGCTGATGATCCAGAACCGCACGGGTGAGGTCTGGCCTCGGCCGCTCGCAGCGCTCGCTTCACGCGCTGCGCGCATGAGCCTCGTCCAGCCGCACCCGTCGTGCTTGACTTCGCTCATCGGATCTTCAGCGTGGAGAGACCTACGAGCACCAGCATCATGCTGATGATCCAGAACCGCACGACGACCTGCGTCTCCTTCCATCCCGAGAGTTCGAAGTGGTGGTGCAGCGGTGCCATGCGGAAGATGCGCCGGCCCTTGGTCCACTTGAAGAAGGCCACCTGCATCATCACGGAGACCGTCTCGACTACGAACACGCCGCCCATGATGAAGAGCACGATCTCTTGCCGCGTGATGACGGCGATCGTGCCGAGCGCTCCGCCGAGTGCCAGCGCGCCGACATCGCCCATGAAGACTTCGGCCGGGTAGGCGTTGAACCAGAGGAAGGCCAGGCCCGCGCCGGCGATCGCGCCACAGATGATCACGAGTTCACCCGCACCGGGGATGTACGGGAACAGCAGGTAACGCGCGAAATCCGCCCGGCCCACGACATAGGCGAACACCCCGAGCGCGGCACCGATCATTACCGTCGGCATGATCGCGAGCCCGTCGAGTCCGTCCGTCAGGTTGACCGCATTGCTGGTGCCGACGATGACGAGGTAGGAGAGCACGACGAAGCCGAACACGCCGAGCGGATAGGCGACGTTCTTGAAGAACGGCACCAGCAGGTCGGAGCGTGGCGGCAGATCGATGTAGAAACCCTGCTGCACCCACAGCAGCATCAGGTCCCAGATCCGGTCGGTCGACGGCGCCGCGATCGCGAAGGCGAGGTAGAACGCCGCGACCAGGCCGATCAGCGACTGCCAGAAGTACTTTTCCCTGGCGCTCATGCCCTTGGGATTCCGGTGCACGACCTTGCGGTAGTCGTCGACCCAGCCGATCCACCCGAAGCCCACCGTCACAATCAGCACGACCCAGATGAAGCGGTTGGACAGATCCGCCCACAGCAGCGTCGTGATGCCGATCGAGATCAGGATCAGCGCGCCGCCCATCGTCGGCGTGCCGGTCTTGGCGAGGTGTGTCTGCGGACCGTCGTTGCGCACGGCCTGGCCGATCTTCAGTTCGGTCAGCTTGCGAATCACCCAGGGTCCCGCGGCAAGCCCGATCACCAGCGCCGTGCCGGCGGCGAGCACGGCGCGCAACGTCAGGTACGAGAAGACGTTGAACGCCCGGATGTCTCGCGCCAGCCAGTCGAACAGTTCAAGCAGCATTCAGTGAACTCCCGCGACAGCCGGATCGGTCGACGGTTCTGCCAGCGCGTGCACGACGCGCTCCATCCGCATGAAGCGCGAGCCCTTGATGAGCACGGTGGCGGTGGGCTCCAGCCGGGAGGACAACGCGGCGATCAGCGAATCGACATCGTTGAAGTGAGTGCCGCCGCCGAAGGCCGCCACGGCTTCCGGCGTCAGGGAGCCGATCGCATAGAGGGCATCGATCTGCCGGGTGCGGGCGTACTCGCCGATCTCGCGATGAAATTCGGCACCTCGTTCGCCGACCTCGCCCATGTCGCCGAGCACGAGCACGCGCGGATGACCATAGCCCGCCAGCAGTTCGATCGCTGCACGGACCGAGTCGGGGTTCGCGTTGTAGCTATCGTCGATCAGCGCGGCGCCGGACCGGGTACGCAGCCGAGCGCCGCGCCCGCCGACCGGCCGGAACGCCTCGAGGCCGGCGCCGATCGCACGCGGCGGCACGCCGATCGCCAGCGCGCACGCGGTCGCCGCCAGCGCGTTGCGCACGTTGTGCACTCCAGTGACCCCGAGGTTGGCGGCGACCACGCCCGCTGGCGTGGCCATCGACACGCGAGCGCCGTCGGGCTTCAACTCGTACGTCGCGGTGACGACTGCGTAGGCCTCCAGCGCGAAATCGATGACCCGCCGCGTGCCGGCGAGGGCGCGCCAAATGGCGGCACAGGCGTCATCGGCTGGGAACACCGCGACCCCCGCCTCGGAAAGCGGCAGGGCGGCGATCACCTCGCCGTTCTCGTACGCCGTCGCCTCGATCGACTGCATGAACTCCTGGTGCTCGCGCTGTGCGTTATTGACGAGCGCGACCGTGGGTCGCACCAGCTCGGCGAGGGTGGCGATTTCGCCCGGGTGGTTCATTCCGAGCTCGAAGACCGCGGCCTTGTGCTGCTTCGTGAGCTGCCAAAGCATCAGCGGCACGCCGATGTCGTTGTTAAGGTTGCCGCGCGTCGCGAGGCGCTGCTTCTCGCCGTAGGCCTGCGCCAGGATCGACGCGATCATCTGCGTGACCGTGGTTTTGCCATTGCTGCCGGCCACGGCGATGACCGGCAGCGCGAAACGCGCGCGCCACAGTGCAGCGCCGACGCCGAGTGCACGCTTGGCATCGGCGACGAGCACCTGCGGCACGTCATTCTCGATGGGTCGCTCCACCAGCAGCGCGACGGCGCCACGCTCCACAGCGGCGCTCGTGTAGTCGTGTCCATCGAAGCGCTCGCCCCGCAGCGCGACGAACAGCGCGCCCGGCGCCAGCGTGCGCGTATCCGTCGAGACGCTCGAGAACACGACGCTGCCGTTGCCCCGCATGCCTTGGGCCGATACGGCGGCCGCCAGTTCGGCGACGCTCATCAGGCTCACGCCGGGCCCTCCGCACGACGCTGCACCGCGCGCTGCGCCTGCTCGAGATCGGAGAACGGCCGCTTCTCGGTGCCGATGATCTGGTAGTCCTCGTGCCCCTTGCCGGCGATCAGCACGACGTCGGCCGCTTCCGACTGCACGACGGCCGTCTCGATCGCCTGCGCACGATCCGGCTCGATCAACACGCGGTGCGCTTGTGCAGTTCCGCGCACTATGTCCTCGATGATCCTGTGCGGATCCTCGGTGCGCGGGTTGTCACTGGTGACGAGCACGACATCGGCCGCGGCCGCGGCGGCGGCCCCCATCGGTGCGCGCTTGCCCGGATCGCGGTCGCCTCCGGCGCCGAAGACCGCCCAGAGTTTGCCGCCGCGCGCCCACGCGACGGGTCGTACCGCGGCCAGCGCCTGCGCCAGCGCATCCGGCGTGTGCGCGTAGTCGATGATCACCAGCGGCTGCGTCGACGAGGGCACGCGCTGCATGCGCCCGGGCGGCGGTACCAGCCCCGGCAGCGCGGCGACGGCCGTCTCGGGCGCGATGCCGCATGCGATCGAGCTTCCGACTACGCCAAGCAGGTTGGCCACGTTGAAGTGTCCGACCAGCGACACCTCGGTGCCGAAGCGCCGTTTGTCGATCAGCAGTTCGAAGGCCAGGCCGTGGGCGGTGGCGCGGATGTCCTCGGCGATCAGGCGCGGAGCCACGGGTCGCGCCGTCATGTTGCCTTGCGCGCTGTAGCCGATCACATCGACACCTCGCGCCAGCGCCCGCCCGGCCATGCGCTGCCCGGCCGCATCGTCCAGGTTGATGACGGCGTGGCTCAGCCCGGGCCAGTCGAACAGCATCGCCTTGGCGGCCTCGTAGCCCTCCATGGTGCCGTGTACGTCAAGGTGATCGCGGGTCAGGTTGGTGAAAAGCGCCACCTCGAATCGCATGCCGTCGACGCGTCGCTGCGCGAGACCGATCGACGAGACTTCCATCGCCACCGCCTGCGCGCCGGCGTCCAGCAGGTGACGCAGTTCTCGCTGCAGCGACACCGGGTCCGGCGTCGTCAGGTCGCTCGCCTGCAGCGAGCCCGGGAACCCGATGCCGACCGTGCCGACAACGGCGCAGCGCCACCCCTCGCGAGTCAGCAGTTGCGCGATCCACTGGCTGCAGGAGGTCTTGCCGTTCGTGCCGGTCACGCCGACCGAAACCAGACGGTCGCTCGGGCGGCCGTAGTACTCGGCCGCCAGCGTGCCCAGCTCATCGCGCAGCCCGCGCACCGCGACTACCGGCACCGCAAAGTCCCCACCGCTCCAGCCTTCGGCGTCCACGAGGGCGGCCGCGGCACCGCGGGCGACCGCATCGCCGAGGTAGCGCCGTCCGTCGGTCGTCTCGCCGGCCACGGCAATGAAGACATCCCCGGCGCGCACCGCTCGGCTGTCGAGCCGCAGGTCCCGCTTCGCGCTCGACCCCGACCCGGAGGTCCGCTGCAACCACGCGAGCGCCTCTCGCGATCCGGACAAAGCGGTGCCCTGCACCGCCGCCGCACTCATCGTCCCTGCCTCAGCGCCAGCAACTGCTTTGGCGCTTCGAGCGGACCGTCGGGCGCGACCTGCAGTGCGCGCAATGAGGCGCCAGCTATCTGCGCGAAGACCGGTGCGGCCACCTGCCCGCCGTAGTACGCGCCACCGCCAGGCTCGTCGATCATCACGGCGATCACCAGGCGCGGATCCGAGACGGGAGCGAAGCCCGCAAACGACGCGACATACTCCTTGACGTACTGGCCGTTCCTGAGTTTCTGTGCCGTGCCGGTCTTGCCGGCTACGCGGTATCCGGCGATGCGCGCCGCGGGCGCCGTACCGTTGTCCCCGACCGCCATCTCCAGCATCTTGCGCATGGCGATGGCGGTTTGCGCCGAGAACACGCGCACGGCGGCCGGCGCCTCCTCGACCTTCATCAGGCTCAGCGGTACCAGTTCCCCGTCGCGGGCCAGTGCGGAATACGCGCGCGCCAGTTGCACCAGCGACACCGATACACCGTGACCGTAGGAGATCGTCGCCTGCTCGATCGGCCGCCAGGTCTTCGCAGGGCGCAGCCGGCCGGCCACCGCGCCAGGGAAACCCATGCGTGGCGCCTGCCCAAATCCCAGCGCGGTGTAGCTTTCCCACAGCGTCTGGGCCGGCAACTCGAGCGCAATCTTCGCGGTTCCGACATTGCTCGACTTGGCGACCACTTCCTCGACCGTCAGCACGCCATGCGGATGCGCGTCACCGATCGTGCGGTCGCCAATCGTCAGCCGGCCCGGCGCGGTCTGGATGCGCGAGTCCGGACGCACCTTGCCCTGTTCGAGCGCCGCAGCGATCGCAAAGGGCTTCATCGTCGAGCCCGGCTCGAACGTGTCGGTCAGTACACGGTTGCGGATCGCGTCACCCGACAGCCGGCCGCGCGCATTCGGATCGAATGTCGGCGAATTGACCAGCGCGAGCACCTCGCCGGTCCGCACATCGAGAACGATCGCCGCGCCCGCCTTCGCCTGATGCTTGTCGATCGCGTTCTTCAGAGCCGAGTAGGCGATGTACTGCACCCGACTGTCGATCGAGAGCGCGAGGTCCTGGCCATCGACCGGCTCGCGCAGCCAGTCGTCCTCGACGACGCGTCCCAGCCGGTCCTTGATGACGCGGCGACTCCCGGAACGCCCGGCCAGCCGGCGCTCGTGAGCGAGCTCGATGCCCTCCTGCCCGCGGTCTTCGACATTGGTGAAGCCCACAATGTGCGCGCTGGTGGGGCCTTCCGGATAGTGGCGCTTGAACTCGCGACTCGAGTGAATACCGGCAATCTTCAGCGCGCTGATACGGTCCGCCACCTGCATGTCCACCTGTCGCCGCAGATAGACGAAGCTGCGATCCTCGTTGTCGAGCCGCCGCTTCAGTTCGCCCGCACTCATGTCGAGCAGGCGCGCCAGCTCGGCGACCTGTGCCGGAGTCGCCGTGACGTCCTCTGGAATCGCCCAGACGGCCCGCGCCGGCACCGACGACGCCAGCACTACGCCATTGCGATCGGTGATGCGTCCACGCGTTGCGGGGATCTCCAGCGTTCGTGCATAACGGGCCTCGCCCTGGCGCTGCAGGAACTCCGTCGTGACCCCGCCCATCAGGAAGAACGCGCGACCCCCGAGCGCCACGAAACCGACGAACAGCAGGAAGAGCATCAGCTTGGAACGCCACGCCGGGAGGGCCACGTTCAGCAACGGATGGGCGCCCGACGCAAGGCGTTCGCGGCGCGCGCTCGTGGCGTCCGACCGCCTACCGCTTCCCGCCGCGGAACTGCGCGCCCCGGTTTTCATTTGCGCACTCCCGGCGCGACCGGAGCCGCAGCGCTCGCTTCCGGCAGGTTCAGGTACACGGTCTGACTGGCGCCGGGCGCGCGGAATCCGAGCCGCTGTGCCGCACGTTCGACCGCGGCCGGCTGCGACAGCCGGGCCAGCTCGATTTTCAGGCGCTCGTAGTCGACGTCGAGCTGCTTGGTCTCCTGCTGCGCGCGCTCGAGATCGATGAAGAGCGAGCGCGTGCGGTGCTGCGCGGTGACGAGACCGAGCGCGGACGCGAAGAGCAGCAGCGCCGCAAGCAGGACTGCACCGCGGCGGATCATGCGGGCCGCTCCGGCCACGGTGCCGCCGTACGCTCGGCCACGCGCATCACCGCGGATCGCGCGCGTGGGTTGGCGGCGACTTCAGCGTCGCCCGCGCGCGCGCGTGCCAGCGACCTGAGGCGCGGCGCAGGCAACTGGTCCGCGCGCAGCGGCAGCCCGCGCGCGCCCTGGTCGGCGCGCTCGGGATGCGCGTGCGCCTCGATGAACTGCTTGACGATGCGGTCCTCGAGGGAGTGGAAGCTGATCACGACCAGCCGTCCGCCCTCCCGCAGGACCCGCGCCGACTGCTCGAGCACTAGCGCCAATTCCGCAAGCTCTTGATTGACGTGAATCCGTACAGCCTGAAATGTCCGCGTGGCCGGATGCTGTGCCCCGTCCGCGCGGCTCTTGCGGGGAATCGCGTCTGCCACGACCGAGGCAAGGTCGCGGGTGGTTGCAACCGGCCGCCCAGCCTCGCGGCGAGCCACAATCGCCTTTGCAATCGATGAAGCAAACCGTTCTTCCCCATAGTTGCGGATTACTCCAGTGAGTTCATCGATGGATGTGTGCGCCAGCCACTGCGCTGCCGTCTCGCCCTGCGTCGTGTCCATGCGCATGTCGAGCGGGCCGTCGGCCCGCCACGAAAAGCCCCGCTCCGCCGCGTCGATCTGCGGCGAAGACACGCCGATGTCCAGCAACACGCCCTGCACCTGAGGGATCCCCAGCGCTGCCAGCGTCGCACCCATGCGTGAAAAAGCGGTGTGCTCGATGTGAAATCGAGGGTCGGAGATCGCGGCCGCGGAAGCCACCGCCGCAGGGTCCCGGTCGAGCGCAATGAGCCGCCCCGTGGGCGCAAGCCGCTGCAGGATCAGTCGCGAATGGCCTCCACGCCCGAAGGTCGCATCCACGTAGATGCCTTGCGAGTCCGTGACCAGCGCATCGACCGCCTGCTCGGCAAGGACAGTTCGATGCCCGCGGGCGTCGGGCGTTGGCGACGGCGTCATGCACCGTCAAAACGTGAAGTCCGCGGCGGAATCGGGGAGGCCATCAGCCAGTGACTGGCGCTCGTGCTCGGCCAGTCGCGACGCGTCCCAAAGTTCGAAGTGCGCACCCATGCCGAGCAGCATGACGTCGCGCTCCAGCCCGGCTGCCGTTCGCAATTCGCCACTGACCAGTACGCGTCCGGCACTGTCGAGCTCGACATCGACCGCGCTGCCTAGCAGCAGGCGTTGCAGCGAGCGGGCCGAGTACGGCAGCTGCGCGATTTGCTGGCGCCGCGCTTCCCAGGTCGGACGCGGATAGACCAGCACGCAGCCATCAGGATGGCGCGTCAACGTCAGACGGCCTTCACAGCTACTGGCGAGTGCATCGCGATGGCGCGCCGGCATCGAAATCCGGCCTTTGCCATCCAGCGTCAGTTGTGATGCGCCCTGGAACACGTCGACGTGACAAGGAGGTAGCTGGTGCTTCGCCTAAATTCGAAGCGAACACTAACTAACCCACTGTCTCCCACTATTTCACACGGGGTGCCACTGTATCTCACCGCAATTCCGAAGGTCAAGCGAAATACGGCGGAATTTCCAATGACAACAAGGACTTAGGCGCGGTCCTTCAGGCAAATTGGCAAAGAAATATCGAGGGAATTGAATGGGTTAGCGCACGGTCTGAAAGTGAAACCTCAAATGCGCTGCGCCTTCGACGCTCGAACCGTCACGTAGGGTCCGCAGGCGGAAGTCGCGTCCTCAGGAACCGGGGCGGTCCTTAAGAAAAACTATCGGCCCACCCAGCATGCAACGTTGTGGGCCCGCGAGCCAGCGCCGGGCGATAGCTCCAATCAATCGCCGGCCCGGAAGCATCGGTCGGAGACAAGAAGGCAAAGTCCGCCTGTAAGCCGGATTCTGTTCGATGCCCTTGCAGGCGCCGCAGCGATCATTCCTCTGGGCCGGCGATCACCCGCCGGCTCTAGCCACCTACCCGCGACCTCCCCGAGCAGGATCATCGGCCGCCTATTTGGTGTTGCTCCGCGTAGAGATTGCCCGTTTCACCCGAACTGAATCGGCTCGTCTCTGTTGCTCTGATCCTCACCTCGCGGTGGGCAGGCGTTACCTGCTACGTTGCTCTACGGAGTCCGGACTTTCCTCGATGACCGTTAGGCCACCGCGATCGCCCGGCGGACTTTGCTGATTGCATTTTAGGCTCCTTGGTGCGGTTTCAAGGGTGCACGGCGCCGATGCCGGAACACCACTCTTTTTTGCCCAGCGGGCGCGCCGAACGACGCGTAGCGTCCAGCACTTGAACCTGCATTCCGCCACAATCGCGACCGCCGTGACTGCGTCCGACCCCAATGCCCCGCGCCTGATCGTCGTCGAGGATTCCGAACTCGACTACGAACTGCTGCTTGCCATGCTGATGCGCGAAGGCATGCGGCCGCGCGCTGTGCGTGCCGAGGATGAAGCCGGCATGCGCGATGCGTTCGCGCAGGGTCCGATCGATGCCGTCATCACCGACCACAACCTGCCGCGCTTCGACTCCTTCGCTTCGCTGAAGGTGGCCAAGTCTGTCGATCCGGATATCCCGGTCATCGTGCTGTCCGGCGAGATGTCGGAGGAGCTGGCCGTGGCATCGCTGCACGCCGGCGCCGACGACTTCGTGCTGAAGACACGCATGTTCCGCGTGGCAGCGGCCCTGCAGCACAGCCTCGCGGCGGCGCGCACGCGGCGCGAGGCGCGCAACGCCGCCGATGCGCTGGTCGAAAGCGAGCGGAAGTTGCACGCGCTGACTCAGCACCTGGAGCGCGCCAAGGAAGAGGAGCGCCGCGCGATCGCCCAGGAGATCCACGACGATGTCGGCGGCGCGCTGACTGCACTGAAGTTCGAGGTGGTTCGCCTGGCGCGTGAAGTCGGCACTGAACAGCACCGCGAGCGGCTGCAGGCGATCCAGCAGTTGCTCGAGTCCGCGGTCGTGGCGACGCATCGCATCCAGCACGCGCTGCGCCCGGCGGTGCTTGATGCCGGCCTGGTCGCTGCACTCGAGTGGCTGACTCGCGGCTTCGGCGAGCGCACCGGGTTGCCAATCGACTTCCGCAGCAATCGTGACGAGTTCGAGATCGCACCCGACCGCGCCGCGGCGCTGTACCGGGTGGCCCAGGAAGCGCTGACGAACGTGCGCAAGCACGCGGGCGCACACTCGGTGCACGTGCAGCTGTTCGCACTCGAGGATGAGGTGACGCTGGAGATCGCCGACGATGGCGCCGGCTTCGAGCCGGACAGTCTCGCTGTTACGCCGGGATTCGGCGTGCGGGGGCTGCTGGAGCGGGCCCGCGGGCTCGATGGCTGGGCCGAGATCTCGTCATCCCCGGGCCGCGGCACCACCGTGATGTTCTCGATTCCGCCGCAGGCGGCCGCGCGTTCGCGCACCGCCGCCATGCTCGAGGGAGGCTCCGATGCCGGTTAGGCTCATCGTCGTTGACGACCACGCGATCGTGCGTCGCGGCATCGTACAGGTGCTCTCCGAGCATCCCGACGCGCAGATCGTGGCCGAGGCATCGGACTACGGCCAGCTGCGTGCCGAACTGAAGAAGCACGGCGAGCCTGATGTGCTCGTCATGGACGTCGGCCTCCCGGGCAAGAACGGCATCGAAATCCTGAAGTCGCTGCGCGAGGAGTACCCGCGCCTGAAGGTGCTGATGGTCAGCATGTATCCCGAGGACCAGTACGCGGTACGCGCGTTCAAGGCAGGGGCGTTCGGCTATCTCAACAAGGGCAGCGCGCCGGACAAGCTGCTCGAGGCCCTGTCGATGGTCATCGCCGGCAAGAAGTACGTGACACCGGAGATCGCACAGGCGCTGATCGAGAACCTCAATGCGCCGGAAGAGGCGGTCGCGCCGCACGAAAAGCTCTCGGACCGGGAGTTCCAGACGCTGAAACTAATGGCGTCGGGCAAGCGCCTCTCCGACATCGCCGAGGAACTGGCGTTGAGTCCGAAGACTGTCAGCGTCTACCGCGCCCGCATCCTCGAAAAAATGGGGATGTCGAACAACGCCGAGCTGACGCATTACGCGATCAAGCACGGGTTGGTGGAATAGCCGGCGCGGCCGCTTCGTTCGCCGCTGCGCGGGATTATTCGTCGTCGTTTCACGACCGACGCTGACGGCGCGGTTCTGCGCAGAAGAAGCCCGCGTAGCGACCCACGTTATCCGTCGCGCCCGATGAAACGCGTCGCCCACTTGAGCGCTCGATCGCGCTGCCCGCCGCCGTTCTCGCCGCCTTCGTTCACCGGCTTCAGCGTTTCGCTGGCTTCAGCCGCCGGTCGCGGCGGACCGACAAAGTCGTTGGTGATCTTGCCGTGGTGCCGGCCGTTCGAGTGCTCGTCGACCGGCATCGCCGGGCCGGTGACGCCGCGCCGCGGGCCGAAGTTCACGCGCCAATGCGGGCGCCCGACGCTGCTGCGGATCAGTGCATGGAAGTCCGAGCCCGGAACGGCGGGCGAAACAGGAATCCCTGCATCAGCTGGCAGCCCTGGTCGAATAGCCCGTGTCATCTGCCCCTGGGTTTCCACGCCTTCCGCGACAACGCGCAGCTTCAGGCTCTTGCTCATCGCGATGATCGCCGCGACGATCGCGGCGTTGTCGCCACTCGTTTCGAGTTCGCGCACGAACGAGCGGTCGATCTTCAGCGTATCGATCGGCAGCTTCTTCAGGTAGGAGAGCGATGAGTACCCGGTGCCGAAGTCGTCCACCGATATCGCCACGCCGAGGTCCTTCAGCGCCTGCAGCAGCGGCAATGCGTGGCCCAGGTTCTGCATCAGCACGGTCTCGGTGAGCTCGAGCTCCAGCAGGCGTGCGTCGAGGCGAAAACCCGCCAGCGCCGCCTGCACCGGCTCGACCAGGTTGGCACGCTGTATGTGCCGGCCGGAGATGTTGATCGACACCGGCGTCGGCGGCATGCCCTCTTCCGCCCACGACACCATCTGCTTGCATACCTCGCGCACCGCCCACTCGGTGATCGGCACGATGAGACCCGACTCCTCGGCCACCGTGATGAACTCGCCGGGCGGCACGAGTTCGCCGCCCCGCTTCCAGCGCATCAGTGCCTCGGCACCGACGATCGTCCCGTCGATGACGTTTACCTTCGGCTGGTAGTACATCACCAGTTCCTCGCGTTCGAGAGCGCGGTGCAATGCCGTCTCCAGGCGCCAGCGCTCGGCGGTCGCGGTGTTCATCGCGTTCGAGAACCGCATGATGCCGTTGCGGCCGCTGTCCTTGACCGCATACATCGCAATGTCGGCCTTGCGCAGCAGCGTGTCGACACACGCCGCCGTCGACCGGATAGGTGGGCGACTTCCATCGACGCCGTCACGAACAGCTCGTGGCCGGAGAACGCAAACGGGCGTCGCATCGTCTCGATCAGTCGCTGCGCCACCGCCTCGATGGCGCTGGGCTCCGCCAGGTCCGAGAGCAGGATCGTCGAACTCGTCACCGCCAAGTCGCGCAACGCTGTTCGACGTCGGCTGCCGATCACCGGAGCGATATGCGAGCCCGCCGCGAGGTTGCGCGTTGCCGAACCGATGCTGGGCGGGCGCCCGTTGCGCAGCGCGCCCGTGGCCTCGGCCCCGCGGGCGACCGTATCGTTCTCGCGAACGCACTGATGCAGGCGCTTGGCAACTTCGCGCAGCAGCTGGTCGCCGACCTGGTGTCCCAGCGTGTCGTTGATCTGCTTGAACCGGTCGAGATCGATGAAGAGCACACCCACCGCAGAACCGCTGGTGCGGGCGCGCTCGAGTGCGGCCTGGAACTGGTCGCGGAAGAAGCGGCGGTTGGGCAGGCCGGTCAGGCTGTCGTAGTTCGCCAGCTGCCGGATCTGGTCCTCGGCCTGCTTGCGCTCGGTGATGTCCTGGATCACGCCGTGCACCGCCTTGGCCCGGCCGGCTTCGTCGCGATCGACCTCGCCTTCGATCTGAACCACGCGCACCTGCCCGGTCGGACGGGCGATGCGGCACTCGAAGTTCATCTGGCCGTTGCCCGCCAGCGCCTCGCGGAACATCATTTCGATGCGGGCGCGTTCATCCTCGACGACGCGCGACCATACGAACCAGTCGGCGAGCCCGTCCTCCTGCGACGGCAGCCCGGCGATCGCGAAGCATTCCTCCGACAGCCTGACCCAGCGCCCGGCGATGTCCCATTCCCAGCTGCCGAGGCGCGCGATGCGTTGCGCCTTGGAGAGCTTGGCGCGGCTTTCCGCCAGTTCCTCGCGCATGCGCGAGGCACGGATCATGTAGCGCAGCCGCTCGGACAGCAGCGTCCATTGCGTGGTGCTCTTGACGAAGAAGTCAGTGGCGCCGGCCTCGTAGGCGCGCGCGATCGACGTTTCGTCATCGAGCCCGGTCAGCATCAGGATCGGCACATGCTCGCCACCGGTGAGCCGCCGCAGGCGTTCGCAGGTGATGAAACCGTCGACTTCCGGCATCAGCGCGTCGAGCACGACGACGTCCGGCTGGTTGTCGGCAAACAGCTCGAGCGCCGCCGCGCCACCGTCGGCTTCAATCACGCGCCAGTTGCGCTCCGCCAGCGCGGACGCAGTCAGCAGGCGTGCGACCGGATCGTCGTCGACCAGCAGCACGAGGTCAGCGCGGGGCGCCGAGCCGGTGCCATCCTGCGGTTCTTCAGCCCGCTTGCCGGATCGTGGAGCTTCGTTGTTCATTACTCGCACTTCACCCTCAGTTCGACACGACCGCTTCGTCAGCGGCCAGAATTTCCTGCAGGACCTTGATGGCGCGCTCGTACTCCAGTTGCGTCGCGCCCCATTCCGCGCGCGCCGCATCGATCGCACCGGCACGCGCATGTCGTTCCAGCGCAGCAAAGTGCCGCGACAATTCGATCGCGCCCAGATTGGCACTGGACGACTTCAGCGTATGGGTAGCGTGCTGCAGCGACGGGACATCGCCCGACTTGAGCGCGTACGCCGCCTGCGCCACCAGGCGTGCCGCTGTCGTGATGTAGGTGGCGACCAGCCGCTCCAGCAGCCGGGTCGCGCCACGCCGCTCCATGTCGCGGATCAGGTCGATGACAGTCAGGTCGATCGCCGGCCGCTCATCCGTCGAGCCCAGTTCCGCAACCGCGTGCGCCGGTCGCGTCGTCGGCTCGATCGCAGGCTCGAGGGAGGGCGTTGCAGCGTCCGGAGTCGCCGGGCCACCCACCTCCCCCACCCAGCGCAGCAGCGCACCATCGAGTTGCTCCTTGCGCACCGGCTTGGCAAGGTAATCGTCGAACCCCGCAGCAATACAGCGCTCGGCGTCGCCGGCGAGCGCGTTCGCGGTCAACGCGACGATCGGCACATCGCCGCGCGTCGCATAGCCGGTTGCGGCCGAGGCGCGGAACCGCCGCACCGCCTCGAAGCCATCCATTTCCGGCATCTGGCAGTCCATGAATACCAGATCGAACGTATCGTCGCGCAGTATGGCCAGTGCCTCGCGGCCGTCGGCAGCCACGCGGATCGAGCATCCGAGTTCCGCCAGCATCGCACGGGCGACTTCCTGGTTCACCGCGTTGTCCTCGACGATCAGTACCCGCGCACGCCGTCCTGGTGGCACCGTCAGGACGGGCGGAGCGCTCGGAGACTCGGTCTGCAGCACGCGCCGAGCGCCTCGACCAGTTCCGCCTGGCGCACCGGCTTTGTCAGGTAGGCCTCGATCCCGCTGTCGTAAGCCAGCCGGGCCTCGTTGCCGCTGCCCAGCGAGGTGAGCATCACCATGCGCACCTCAGCCAGCAGCGGATCGCGGCGCAGTTCGGTCGCCATCGTCAGCCCGTCCATGATCGGCATCTTCATGTCGATCACCGCAGCGTCAAATGGCGTCGAGGCGCGCGCCGCGGCGCGCAGCAGCTCGAGCGCGGTGGCGCCGTTGTCGGCCGTCGCCACATCCATGCCAAATCCGCGCAGCTGGGCTTCGAGGATGCTGCGGTTGGTCGGGTTGTCCTCGACCAGGATCACTCGCCGACCGCGCAACTCACCGACATTGGCCGGCGCCGCAATGGCCGCGGCCTCCCCGGCGGGCAGCGGCACGTCGAAGCGGAACACCGAGCCCTCGCCGAAGCGACTCTCGACCGTGATCTGCCCGCCCATCAGCTCGACGAGCTGCTTGCAGATCGCCAGGCCGAGTCCGGTGCCGCCGTAGCGTCGCGTCGTCGAGCTGTCGGCCTGCGTGAACGGCTCGAAGAGTCTGCTCCAGCGTCTCGGCGGCGATGCCGATGCCGGTGTCGCGCACCGTCGAAGCTGACTCGCGGCGCCTCCGCCGTCGGCTGTGCGCGCAGCCGACACGTGACGATGACCTCGCCCGTGCTCGGTGAACTTGATGGCGTTGCCGACCAGGTTGATGAGCACCTGGCGCAGGCGCACCGGGATCGCCGACGCAGCGCGTCGGGCACCGTCGGGCGCGATGCGGCAGGCCAGCTCGAGGCCCTTCTGCGCGGCGCCCGCACGGCGAGCAGTCTTCGACCGCGTCCTCGACGACGTCGCGCAGGTCGAAGTCGACCGGTTCGAGCTCCAGCTTGCCGGCTTCGATCTTCGAGAAGTCGAGGATGTCGTTGATGATCGCGAGCAGCGCCTCGCCGGAGCGATTCACGGTCTGTCGGCAGTACTCGCGTTGCTCGTCGGCCAGTCGGCGTGTCGAGCAGCAGCTCGGTCATGCCGATCACGCCGTTCATCGGCGTGCGGATCTCGTGGCTCATGTTGGCGAGGAACTGCGACTTCGCACGGCTTGCCGCCTCTGCAAGCTCCTTGGCCTCGCGCAGGACATGCTCGACGTGCTTGCTCTCGGTGATGTTCTCGAGGATCGTCAGCGTGTAGCGCTCGCCGCCGGCATCACTGAAGCGCACAGAGTGCCCGCGGACCCAGATCGTGCGGCCATCGCCGGTCAACATGCGGCGCTCGAATGTCGTCGGGCCACGCTCCGAGCGGGACAGCGCGCGGCGCGAGGCATGCGCAGCGTCCATGTCGTCCGGGTGATAGAAGTTGATCGGGTCCTTGCCGATCACCTGGTCGATCGTGTAGCCCAGCATCCGCGTGTGCGCGGCGTTGGCACGAACGATGCGGAAATCCGGCGCCTGGATGGCAGCCGCCACCGGCGATTCGTCGAACAGCGCCCGGAAGTACTCCGCGCTCTCGCGCAGCGCCGCCTCGGTGCGCTTGCGCTCGGTGATGTCCGGGCTGATCAGCGCGTACTGGAAGTAGCGACCCTGTTCGTCGCGCAGGGGCTGGCCCTCGACCTCGAGCACCCGCATCTCGCCGTCGCGGGTATAGGCCACGAACTCGACGCGACACGGCTCGCCGCGCACGACCGCTTCGGCAATGGCATCGGTCGCCGCAGCATCGGTCTGCGGTCCGCGCAGCAGCGTGTGCGCCAATGTTCCCCGCACGTCCTGCAGCGAGTAGCCCGAAAAGCGCGCGCAGGCGTCATTTGCCCATTCGATGCGACCGGACGGATCGAGGATCATCACCATCTGGTCTGTGCGCGACGCAACCATCGCCAGGCGGCTCGCTTCCAGCTCGCGCTCGCGCACGTCGCGCTCGGCCCGCTGCCGTTCGGCCACACGCGAGAGTTCGGCGCTGATCGCCTCGAGCAGTTCGAGCTGTTCGTTGGTGGCCTCGACGCGGTGGTCGCAGAAGAACTCGATGAACGCGGTCACGTGGCCGCGCGCGATGACCGGGATGACGATGCCGGTCTGCAGGCCCGCATCGAGTGCCTCGACCAGCCGGTCCCAGTCGGACATGCGCGACAGGTCGGAGACCCAGTGCGGCGTGCCGGAGAGATACGCGCGTCCGATCAGGTGATCAGGCGAAGGAACGATCGGCGTGCGGTTGCTCGCATCAATGAACGCGCCGAAGCGTTCCGTATCGCGCGCGAACCAGATAGAGCGCGGCGGCAGCGCCGCATCGGCAACAGCCTCCTGCTGGAGCGCCACCCGTCCGAGCGGCCAGTCTAGATAGCCAGCGATTTCCTGCAGCGCGCGCTCGAGCGTCGATTCGACGGTGCCACTCTCGTTTGCCGCGGTGGCCAGGCTGCGCAGCAGCCGCATCTGCGCGTACTGATGCTGTAGCTCGAGGCTGTTCTGCAGTTCGCTCTTGTGCGCGCGGGCAAGACGGTCAGAGTGCGACAGCAGCGCCGTCGTCATCGCCTCGAAGGAGCCGACCAGGGAGTCGAGTTCATCGCCTCGGCGGGCAGCACGCCGGCCCGCAAAGCGCAGCGACAGTTCTTCCGCCCTCTCGGTCAACGCCTTCACGGGCTGGATCACGTAGTGGCTGAGGTACAGGCCCGCGGCGATCGTCGCCAGAATCGCGAACAGCACCACGGCAATGAACGCCTCGGTCGACTCCGATAATGTGTCGTAAGCCTCGCTGTTCGGCATCATCACCGCGACCGCCAGCGGCTGCTGAGTCAGAGCCAGCGGTGCGAGTGCGATGTCGAGCCCGCCATCGAGCGCGATCTGGGCCGGCGAGCGTCCCGTGACGAACCGGGCCGTCTTATCGAGCCAGCGGGTGTCTGCCGGAGTCGCGCTGGCTGCCAGGGCGCGGCCGCCACTCACCAGGGAGATATCAAGCCCGATCTTCGACGCTAGCGTGCCGAGGTACGCAGCGTCAATGCGCTGCTCCGCGACGATGACACCGAGCGCTCGCCCGCCAGACGCAACCGGCGCGATGGCGCGCAACGTCAGTCCGGTTTCGCCGGCCTCGGCGACCAGGCTGTCGCGTCCGGACAGGGCGGACTTCACCGCTTCGTCCTTGGCCGCATTCTCGAGGCGGTACTGCTCCGCGCTGCCGACCCGCTCGATTAGCTGGCCGCGCGCGTCATGCACTTCGAAGGCGACCTCCTCGCCGCTGTAACGCGAGCGCTGTGCCCACGCCCGCACGGCCTCATCCGCATCAGCACGCTGCAGCGCCGCCACCAGTTCGGGCCGCTCTGCCATGCGGCGCGCCGAGTCTTGCAGCGCGCTGTAGTCGCTGGCGATGGTGGCGTTGACCAGTGTCGCCGCCCGCTCGGCCTTGGCACGCTGCGTTCCGAGGAACACCTGCTCGGCGCTTCGATGATGGAAGTAGTAGCTGATGCCCACTGTCCAGCTCGCGACCAGCACCAGAACGCCGATCAGCGGCACCGCGATCGAGCTGAAGCGCGCGTGTCCTCCAGGCAGTGCGATCGGATCAAATCGTGCATCCGCGGTCGCGACATCCTCGCCGACGGCGGCCGACTCCGCGACTGGCCGTAAAACGGGAACCAGTCGTCGAATTCGCTGCAGTAGAGAGTGAATCTGCGCGTGCGGCATGAATGGGCGCGAGCGAACGCACCAGTCGGAACGTCATGGCAGGCTAGTCCGAAGCGGGGAGCCCAACCCCTTGAAAAGCCGCACCCTCCAAGGGCATTTCAGACACCGCCAAGCAGGCGTGCGCACTCGCGTCGGCCCCTGTGTTGCTGCACAATCGGAACCGGTGGGGAAAGCAACTTTTCTGACGAGGAACGCGCAGACACGCGCCGGTGCACGCGAGCGTGCACTCGCACGCGTCGCTAGAGCGGCCGCAGCGACATTCGTCGCAGCCAGCGCGGCATCGCCCGCGTCGGCGGCCACCGTGGCGCTCGGCGCGCCGCAGGGCGGCATCGCCGCGCTGTGGCTGCTTGGCGCCGCGTCGATCGGCGCGCTCATCGCACTGACTGGCGTCGTGCTCGCCCAGCAGCACCGTTCCCGACGCGAACTCAATGCAATGCGGCAATCCCTGGCCGCCTCGGCCACCTGGTCGTGGCGCACCAACGCGGATGGCTTGGTTGTCGAAGTCGAGCGCAGTCATCGTGCGATTGACTGGTTCGACTGCAAGTCCCTCGTCGGCCGCCGCCCGTGGGAAATCGCCCCAGGGGCCGACGCACCGCGCGCTCTGCTGACGGCACTCGCCGCGCGCGCACCCTACTTCGACGTGCGCGTCGAGGTGAACGGAACCGATGGACAGCCGCTGCGTATCCTCGCCCTCTCGGGCGCGCCGTTGTTCTCTGGCACTGGCACCTTCCGCGGCTATGCCGGCGCCGCGCACGACCTCACTCCCCTGCTCGGGAGCGCCGCCCCGGCGACGGCCGGCGAGGTCACTCAGCTGAAGTCAGACCTCGAGCAGCGGAACCGGCAACTCGCCGAACGCTCGGTCGAGCTCGAGCACGCGCTGCGCGAACTCGACAGCTTCTCCTACTCCGTGTCGCACGACCTGCGCGCCCCGCTACGCGTCGTGGACGGCTTCGCCACGATCGTGCTCGAGGACTACGGAGACCGCGGCAAGCCGCTGGACGAACTCGGCCGCGACCACCTGCGACGGATCGTCGCCGCCGGCCAGCGCATGAACTCGATGATCGAGACGCTGCTGTCCCTGTCGCGCATGACCAGCCGCGAACTCACGCGCGAGCGCGTCGACCTGACCCAGATCGCCCGCGAACTCACCGATGATCTGCGCGGCCAGGACCATACGCGCGCCGTTGAATTCGTCATCGCACCGGATTTGCGCGCCGACGGCGACAGCACACTGCTGCGCCTGGTGCTGCAGAACCTGCTGGGCAATGCGTGGAAGTTCACCGCCAAGACACCGCAAGCACGAATTGAATTCGGTACCCGGGACGACCACGCCACGCGCACCTATTTCGTGAAGGACAACGGGGCCGGCTTCGACATGCGTTTCGCCGAGAAGCTCTTCGGCCTGTTTCAGCGTTTCCACAGTGCCAACGAATTTCCCGGCACCGGTGTTGGCCTTGCCACCGTGCAGAAAATCATCCGCCGCCACGGCGGTCGCATCTGGGCCGAAGCCGTCCCCGCCCCGAATCCCGGGCACGGGGCGACGTTCTACTTCACGCTTTGGGAGTAGCGCCGCTCGTGTACGCAAGTCCCGGCGCTGCCAGGACTTGCACGTGCACTCGCTCCGATTAGTTGGTCGGCTGCGCTCCGGAGCGGCCGCGCACTCCGCCGACTTTTAACTCCCGTGCACCTACCCTGCCCTCCCGCCACGCGGGAGGGAATGGCGCACTCCTCCCTGCACCCTCCTCGCCGGGCGAGGAGGGAAAGGCAATCCTGGCACCGCAAGATGCGTCGCGGGGTGGAGTAACCGCCTTGGTTACTCGGCGAAGCGCGCGGCCGCTCCGGAGTGCAGCCGACTGATCAGTGTTGAACGGTTCGCGCAGGGCGCGAACCGTATCGGAGCAAGTGCACGTGCGATCGGCGCAGCCGATCGCGTACACGAGCGACGCTCACCCTATCTTCCACTCCCCCCCGCACTTCGTGCAGCGCACGCGCAGCCAGCGGGGGCGGCCGGCCTCGGGAGGGTCGTCTTCGGGGGCGGCTTCCTGGCCGAGCACGCGGAACTTGCCCCACGTCTTGCAGGCCGGGCACTCGGCGGCTTCGGCAAAGCGTTCTGCCCGCGCCAGCAGCACGTTGAAGCGCTTCCAGGACACCAGGACCAGCAGCCCACCACCCGCTGCCACCAGCAGCGTGGTGACGTAGCCGGCGCCGGCTTTCATGTCGCTCAGCACCTCAGCGCCCGACAGCATCAGGATGAGCGCCACGAAGCCCAGCGCCAGATAGCCGTGGCTTTCGATCAGTTGCCGTTCGTACCAGCGACGAAAGCCAAAGCGCTGGATGTAGTCGCCCGGTGGCATCGGCGCCTAGCGCGGGATCGAGTTGAGGCGGTTGGCCGCTTCGACCATGTTGGCCGCGAGCTGGGCGACATTCATGCCCTCGGCGCGTGCCTGTGCGCGCAGGGCCTCCAGTGCGCGGTCGTAGTCGATGCGCAGCCGCTCCATCAGGATGCCCAGCGCGATGCATTCCTCGCGGCCCGGCGTCCCGCTGCCCTCGGGCGCAACGACGGGCGTGGCCCGCAGTTCCTCCCAGCGCGCCAGTGCGGCACGGACAGCGGGCACGATCTGCCGCACGTCAAGCGGCTTCACGAGGTAGCCGAGCGCGCCCATGCGCGTCGCTTCCTCGACGATGTCGGCATCGCCAAAGGCCGACAGGAACATGAAGCCGGTGCCGGTGTTCGCCGCGAGGTAGCGCGCGACGTCCATTCCGGACTTGCCCTGCATGCGCATGTCGAGGATCGCGAGCTTTGGCTTGTACTGGCGCGCCAGCAGGATCGCATCGTCACCATTGTCAGCCTCGATCACCTCGAAGCCTGCCTGCTTGAGACCGGCGACCAGCGTCGCCAGGACGAGGCGGTCGTCATCAACCACGAGTATCAGGGGATGTTCTTCGTTCATCTTCGCTCGTTTTCGCAGACGCCGCCGGTACTCCGGTGCGTCGGCTCAGACATTCTCCTCGCGAACCGCCGGCGGCGACAGCTGCAGGCGCGCCAGCACGACATTACCGGTACCTTCTATCGACAGCTGTGCGCCTCGACGCGGCAACAGCGCCTTCACCAGACCGAGACCGGACACGCTCGCGGCAATGTCCTGCAGGCTGAAGCCCTGCTTGAGTTGCCCCGGGTTCTCGATCAAAAAGTCCATGCCTTCGGCCCGCGCGTTCACGCGCACCTGGATCACGTCCGACCGGCTCGTGCGGTGTTTGATCGCGTTGGTTCCCAGTTCGTTGATGACCAGCGCCAGCGGCACCGCCTCGCTTTCCGGCAGGCCATAGCGCCAGAGGTCCGGGGGCGGCGGTTCGAAACGGATCTCAACGCCGAACATGCTGGCGAGATTCTGGAAGATGCCTTGCGCCACCCCGAGCACCGGCAGGGTCCCGGTGGAGCGGATCTGCAGGCCGTGCACCTGCGCGATAGCCTGGATCTGGGCCGCAGCTTCCTCGAGGGCCGGCGCCACTTCGGGCCGCGCGACTGCCGCCTGCTGTATCAGGCCCGCCACGCCCTGCAGATTGTTCTTGATGCGGTGATGCACCTCGCGCACCAGGATGTCGCGCTGCTTGACAATCTCTTCCATGCGCTGGCGCTCGGCGGCCTCGCGCTCGGTGATGTCATCGGCCACGCCGAACACGCGGATCGCTCCATCCTCCATGCGGACCGGGTTCAGGCGGATGTCGATCAGGCGCACGCCCCGCGACGGGTGATTGATGCGCACGCGGAACTCGGAACGCAGCAGGCGCCGCATGCGCGCGACCAGTCGCGGCAGCATGCGCAGCACGCGCGGCGAGTCCTCGCCCACGACGTGCCGCAGCGCACTGCGCGGGTTCTCGATCAGCTCCCCGACCGGCGCGCCGAGCAGTGCCTGGTAGCGCGGGTTGACATACAGCACTCCGGAGAAATCTCCGGTCATGATGAACAGCAGCTGGTCGATGTTCTCGGCGAACTGGCGGAAGCGCGCCTCGGTCTCGCGCAGCGCCACCTCGGCGCGGACTTCCTCGGTCAGGTCATCGATGATCGACATGACATAGCGCGGCAGCGCCTCGACACCGGGGCCCGGCTCGAACAGCGGCACGACGCGCTGATTGACCGTGAGCCGCTTGCCGTCCGCCCGCAACATCACGTCGCGCGGGCGATCAACCTGCGACCCCGAGGCCAGCGCCTTGCGGTCGAGTTCGGCGTAAAGGTCGGCAAACTGCCGCGCGTACACCTCGCGCCAGGTGCGGCCGATCACCTGCTGTCGCGACAGTCCGGTGATCTGCTCGCCGGCGCGATTCAAGCTGACAAAGCGGCCGGTCTCGGCCTCGCGGACCGACACCAGCACCGGCAGATTCTCGACCACCAGGTCGAGGTAGTTGCGCACCCGCTTCAGCTCCTCCTCGGATCGGCGGCGCGCGTCGACATCCATCAACGACAGGATGAGGCCGCGCTCGGGGGAGCCCGGCTCGAGCAGCCGGCCGTTGCCGGCGCACCAGAAGGTGGTTCCGTCGGCCCGGCGCATCAGCAGCTCGAACGAGTAGCGCTCGTCGGGGCCGGTCTCCATGACTTCGGCCGCAACCTGCTCCCAGTCGACCGGCGCCGCAAAGAGCGAAGAGACCACGAGTTCCGAATAGTCACGCGGGTCGTAGCCGAACAGCCGCTCGGTCGCCGCGTTGGCCTTGAGGATGAGGTCGTTCGATACATACAGCATCGCGACCAGTGCGTTGTCGAAGATAAGCTGCAGCTCGGTGAGCGTCGAGCGCAGCTCGCGCTCCGAGCGCTTGCGCTCGTCGATGTCGACAAAGGCAAAGATGTAACCCAGCTCGGGCCGCTCCGGATTGACCGCGCGTCCCTGCACCGCCACCCAGATCGGGTCGGCCTTGCGCCGGTACATGTAGAGCTCGAACTCGCAGGCACCGGTCTCGCGGATGCGCGGATAGTGTTCCGCGAGGCTGGCGAGCAGCAGGTGATCGGTAGGGTGCGTGAAGAGCTGAATTTGCTTCACCAGCCCGCCGGGCTCGCAAGCCAGCAACTCGTCCATCGCGCTATTGGCCCGAACGGGACGGCCATCGCGCACGAACAGCAACCCCACCAGGGCGGTATCGAAAATCAGCTGCTGCTGCGCCAGCGCTGTCTGCAGCTCTTCTTCCTGCTTCTTGCGGTCGGAAATGTCGAGAATCGACGCGATCATTCCCTTCGCGGGCGCCTGCGCATCGACATTGCGCAACGACACAAGGCCCCAGAACGTACCGCTTCGACCCTGCATCAGGCCCTCGAAGGACACCGGATTGCCGGTCGCAAGCTGGGCGCGCAGCGGTGTGATTGCCTCAAAGTAGTCGGCCTCCGAAGCAAACAGCGCACCGATCGGCGTGCCGACCAGTTCGGCACCGGGGCGGCCGAACATGAGCTGCGCCTGCGCGTTGCAGCGGACCACCTTGTCTTCCTGCAGGTGCATGACCCCGGTCGCCGTCGCGTCGAGCACGACGTTGAGTTCGAGCAGCGAGCGGCTCAATGCCTCGCGCTGCCGCTTCATCTCTGAGATGTTCTGGAACGTGTAGATCGCCTCGCGCAGCGATTCCAGGCCCGGCGTTTCCGACTGGATCGGCCGCGCCTGCACCAGGCACCAGATCGGCTCGCCGTCCTTGCGGAACAGCACGACCTCGGCACTCGTCGTCTGGTTGGCCCGCACGACCGGCATGCCCGAGATCTCGTTCGGCATGCGGTTGTCACGGTCGATCGTCAGGTCCCATAGCGGCATGCCGATGACCTGGCCATCGCGGTAGCCGAACATGTCAGCGAACTCGCGGTTGGCGAGCAGGATCTTGCCGGACATGGTCTGTGCCACGCCCACCGACATCGTCTCGAACAGCGTCTGCTGGTCGCGCAGTGCGACCTGCAGCTGTTCCTCGAAGATCTTGCGATCGGTGAAGTTCTCCAGCACCACGAGGTAATGCCGCAGTCCTTCGCCGCCGGCCACCGCGCGCGCATGCAGCCGGGTCCAGACCATGCGGCCGTCGTGATGCACGAAACGGCGCTCGTCCGTATCGCTTTGCAGCTCGCCCGAGAGCAGCCTCTCGCGCGTCGTGCAGTAGCCACGCTGGTCCTCCGGGAAGACCAGCGCCTCCGGGTCCCGCCCGACGAGTTCGTCGACCGAGTACCCCAGCGTCTCGCTGGCTGCCTGATTGGCGCCGATCACACGAAAACCGGCGTCCAGCAGCAGCGTTGCCACGGGGCTTTCGTCGAACAGCGCGCGGAAGCGTTCCGCGCTGTCCGTGAGGGCGAGTTCCGCGCGTCGCCGCTCGCTCGCGTCACGCGCGAGCAGCAGTATGAACTCACGACCGCTCTGCTCCACCCGCTGCACGACGACCTCGACCGGGAAGGTCGAACCGAAGCGTGTCCGGTAGCTCGCAGATCCCCGGTAGGAACCGCGCACGCGCAGCTGCTCGTAAAGGGTCTCAAAATCACCGTCACCCATGTCGACGTCGATCGCACCCAGTGCGACACCGCGCAGAGCCTCGCGCTCGTAGCCCAGTGTGGACAGCGCCGTGTCGTTGGCGTCGACGACGTTGCCGTGGCGGTCGACCTCCAGGACCATCTCACCGACGCGTTCCAGCGCACGCCGCAGCGCGGTCAGCGAACCTTCGGCAAAGTGCTCCCGATCGATCCGCTCGACGGTTGCAAACACGCCGTCGAAGTGACCGCTCGAGTCGAACACCGGCGTCAGCTTGACGCGCACCCATGGCCGCTCGCCATCCGGCGACCGCGCTTCGACCTCGAGCGGGGCACGCTTCGCACCGCCCGCCAGGGCTTGCACTTCGGCCTCGAGGCCCGGCAGCCGCGACAGGCCAGCCGCCGCGCTGAAAGGCTGACCCAGCACCTTCTGGGCGGAAACGCCGAGCAGGTCCTCGAGATGGTCGTTCCAGACGCGGTAGATGCAGTCCCGATCGAGCACACCGATGCCAATGCTGGCGCTAGCCAGCAGCCCCTCGATGAACTCCCCGGCCGCCCGGGTGGCGCGCAGTGCCGACTTCGGCACCGTAACGTCACGCAGCACCGCGGTGACGTGCAGATGTTCGGGATCGACGCCAGTCTCCAGCTGCAGTCGCACGTCAAAGAGCTTGGTGCCCGTGGGGTGGGGATACGAGAACTTGAACCAGCGTCCCTCGTGCGACTCCAGCACGGCGGCCAGGCTTTCATTCCACAGCGGCGCGAACTCGGCGAAGCGCTCGACTTCATCGAGCGTGTGGTCGACGAACTCCCGACGAGAGATGGCCGTTGCACGTTCGATGGCCCGATTGGCATACACCACTCGCCGCTGGGCGTCGAAGCGCAGGATCGCGTCGGGACACTCTTCGAAGAACTCGAGGCCGGGAGCCGCCGTCACCCGGGTGCGCGGGGCGCCCGTGGCTACTGCGGCTGCAGAGCCTGCCGGCGCCAGCCCCAGCGCGAGTCCGCGGTCGGTTGAAGTGACGTCGGGCGCCGACACGGCACCCTCATCACGCCGCACGCGCGGAGGTGTCGGACGGCGAAGCCGGGTAGTGGAATCTGACACGCGTGGGCGACGGGGCGCGATCGGTTTCAAATCAAGAATACTCCACGGCCGCCGTTGAACTCACGCAGCCGGCTTCCGCGGCGCACCCCGAAGCGACGGAAAGCGGCCGCGGCGCCGTCGGTCGCTAAAGATCGCCGCGTGCGTGCCGTACTCCGCCCCATAAAGTCTCCGGCAGAAACATGACGACCCGTCACCTTCCCGACATCCTGTGCAGCGGCTGGATCCAGCCTGCACGATCGCTGCCGCTTCCGGCCGGCGTCAACGAGACGCGCGTGCGGGCCATGCAGCTCGAAATCGCGGCCGGCCGCTATGCACCCGACAGTCGCGAAGTCGCCGACGGCGTGCTGTCGGCAATCGCGCCGGAAAGGAGGCACTGATCCATGGGTGACAACCCCACCGCGCGCCTGTTCGCCGAGCTGCTGCAGGCCCTTCACGACGAGAGCGATGCGCTGGTCGCCAACGACGCGGCGCGACTCGCCGACGCCGGCAATCGCCGCGACCACGTACTGCGACTGCTGGCGCCACAGGCCAACGCGCTGCGCGCAATGCGGCGTACCGGCAGCGATGAATATGAACGATTCGCCTTCGAGGCGGCGCAGCTGGCCGCGGTCGATGGCGGGCGGGCGGTCGCGGGCCTTGCAACGTCGGGGGCCGGCACCGTCAATGCGCGCCTCGCCGCCCTGCGCGCCGTCGGGCCCGACTGAAACGCGGCGCGCTGCGGCGCGCATCGATCGCCTCCCGGCTCTGACGGCGGCGTGCGGCGAAACTACCAGTTCTTGAGTTTGGAACGCAGGCGCGCCACCGCCTGGCTGTGCAGCTGGCACACGCGGGACTCGGTGATGCCCATGACCGCGCCAATCTCGCGCAGCGTCAGATCCTGCTCGTAGTAGAGGCTCATCAGCAGCTTCTCGCGCTCCGGCAGCTCGTCGATCGCGGCCACCAGTGCATGGCGAAAACGCTTGTCGCGCAGTAACTCGCCGGGCTCGCCACCGCTGACCGCAAAGTGCCGCTCGAGATAGTCATCGTCGCTATCGAAGCCGCCGAGGTCGTCGAGGTAGACCAGCTGCGAGCCGCGCGCCTCGTTGAGCATCTGGCGGTACTCGGCGATCGGCAGCCCGAGTTCTTTGGCGATTTCGGCTTCGAAGGGTGCGCGCTTGAGTTCGCCTTCGAGGCGATGGATTGCGTTCTCGATGTCGCGCTGGCTGCGGCGCGCCGAGCGCGGCAGCCAGTCGTTGGCGCGCAGTTCATCCAGCATGGCGCCGCGCACGCGCTGTGACGCGTAGACCTCGAACTGCGTACCCTGCGATTCCTCATAGCGGCAGATCGCGTCCATCAGCCCCATCATGCCGGCCTGGATCATGTCGTCGAGTTCGACGTTCGCCGGGAGCTTCGCGACCATCTGGTGCGCGATGCGGCGTACCAGCGGCGTGTACTGGCGAACGTAGTCGTGCCTCTCGAACAGGCGCGGTGCGGTGTAGCTGTACAGGAACGCTTCGTTTTTCACGACCGACCTCGATGACCCGATGAGTTGCATTCTTCGGGGCCGGTGCCTTTCACGAAGCGGGGAATATCGGCAAGAAGCCCGGATATTTAAGGGGCGGCGACCGCCTGTCGTTATCGTCTCGGCTGTTCGGATGATGGCAGCCAACCGTTCGTCGGCGCACCCGGAAATGCTGCGTCTTGCCATCCCATTCCGGCACACGTTCAGCTCAAGCGCAACAGCACCGCGGCCGATGCTCGGGTCATGCATCACTCTGAGCCACGACCGATGACGCGCGCTGAACTGATGAAGCAACTGGCCGAGATCGCCACGCGTCCGCTGCTGCCGGCACCGCCTGCCGCAGCGACTGTCGAAGTGGCTGTCCAAGCGGAAGAGCGTGATCTGTATGTCTGGTTCGAGAACACGTCGGCACGCACCACTGACGGCCGGCGCGGCATCGCCGGCCTGCCCGAATCCCTGCTGCCCTGTGCACGCGGCACGCGCGTGGTCGAACGTCGCTATGTCGAAGATCACATGCACCTGCTGTGCGCGGTGCACCTGAAGTGCAGGGGCGACGCTGCCGACCGCGTCGCCGCGCTTTACACCGCCGCGCTGTCAGTAGGTACGGTCGCGTGGGTCGGAACCGGCTCGCAGTACCAGCGCGCCTGGCTCGACATGTACGGCGCCCGCACGCTGCTGCCGCGTCCTGCCGAGAGCTGAGCCGCTTGGCGACACGCGGGCCGGGCCCGCGCCCGCCGGCTTGTTTCAGTCCGTACGCCTGACTTCCGGGGATTCGGCCGGCAGCGTGACGCTGCCAATCAGCTGCTGCAGACCATTGCGCACAGCCGGCGTCATGCCGACGAATTCGCACCCGATGCGCTCGGCGTCACGAGCGCCGACCAGGGCCTCGATATGCCGCACGCGCAGCGCCACCTGAACGCTGCGACCACTGGACGTCTGGAGCTGGCAGCCCTCGATGACCCGGTCGACTACGAAGAGTGCACGGTCTACCGGCCCCTGCAGCGCCAGGCCGCCGAGACCGATGTCGCTGACGCGCAGCACGTGATGCTGACCCTTCTCTTTCGGCACGCGGCACAGCAGCGCCGGCGTCTTCACGCGCAGTGAGGACCGGCGCTGCAGACGCAGCATTTCCTGTGGCAGCGGCACGCGGAACGCCGCACCGTTCGGGGTAAGCGCCTGCGCCGCCTTCGTGGAGAACTGCAGCTTGACGTTATCGACGAAGCCAACCAGCACGAGCGCCCCGGCCGCAGCGATCGCCTGCCGCCCGACCGCGTCCACGGTCAGGTCGACGATGAGCTCATCGGCCCCGGCGTGCACGTCCAGGACGCTGCCCACCGCGAAGCCGGTGTCGTTGCCATAGTAGACAGTGACAAGCAGGTGCTGGTCGCGCAGCTGGCGCAAGGCCGAGACGATTTCTACGCGCGAGCGGACGACGAACGGCGCCAGCGCCGGCGACGGCGGCTCGGGAAAGGGCGATGTCATTCCCATCGCGGCCCTTCGCTACGGGCGTTATGGGACGCGCGCGGCATCAGCGCAGCGTGGTGCGGCTCGTACGGCCGGACAGCAGCGCCTCCAGCTGCTTGAGCCAGGGCTCGGACAGATCGCGGATCTCGGCGTCGTCGGCGAGCATCGCGCGGAGCAGGACAAGACGCTGGCGGCGTCCGATTGGCACTTCACCCGCCGCGCCGGCCTGCTTCAGCCCGCTGATCAGGTTGCGGCAGCGGTCTTCCTCGCGGCTTACTTGGTCCCAGTCATCGCGACGCGCAGCATCGAGCATGCGCCGGCTGGACGCCGCGATCGCCTTGTAGTGCTCGATCATCGACTCCCGACCGGTAGTTGCGCTCAGTCCATCGTCCGGCGGCATGAGATCCCTCGTCGCAGCGCCCGCAGTGCATACGTAGTCCATGCGCGAACTCTAGCGATGCACATGCTCGGGGCATCGACGAAGTGAACGGCCAAACATCTGTCTTTTCGGAAGGGCACGCAGGCAGCGTTCTGGCTCCGCTGCGCCGCCCGCACCCACCTGCGTGGGGCTCGCGGCGGGCCGTGAGGAGGATCAGTGTAGGAAAAAGCCCTACAGGACGACGAGACAGAGGCCGACGTGCGGCGTGGCAGTGCGCCGATTCAACTCGGCCGGGTCAGTTCGCACAATGGCACCACTTCGCAACCAATCACGCCCGCCGATGCGGGCCCAAGCAGGAGGGACCGAAATGAGCACGATCGCAGCCAGCAACGAACAACTGCTCCAGGAAATCCGCGAGGCCAACCTCGCCTACCTGGTGCTTGCCCAGCACATGATCCGCGCCGACAAGGCCCAGGCGCTGTACCGCCTCGGCGTGTCGGAAGAGGTCGCGACGATCATCGACCAGCTCTCCCCGGCGCAATTGATGAAGATCGCCGGATCGAACCAGCTGATCCTGCGCTTCCGCTTCGACGACGACATGGTGTGGAACCTGCTGACGAGTCACAGCAAGTCGAAGTCGACCGCTGCGGGTGCCGCCGTCGCCGGGCTGCACGCCAACATCGTGATGGCCGGCCAACTGGCCGACGTCACCGCCTGATCACTGACTACGCGCGGGGAGCCGAGTCATGCGTATCAAGAGCATTGTTTCCGAGAGCCGCCAGATCCAGCGCGCGATTGCGCTGATCAAGCTGGGCGCGCGCCTGCAGGTGCTGGAGTCCGAGACTGACCTGTCGTACGAGCGGCTGCTGCGCCTGTACAAGGAAGTGCAGGGTGAGTCCCCGGCGCGCGGCATGCTGCCGTTCTCGACCGACTGGTTCATGACGTGGCAGCCGAACATCCATTCGTCGCTGTTCCTGAACATGTACGAGTACCTGGACAAGAGCAGCGAACTCGAGGAAATCGACGCCATCATCAAAGCGTACGAGCTGTACCTCGAACAGATTCGCGCTCAGGGCCTGGAGCCGTTGCTATCGGTGACGCGCGCCTGGCGCCTGGTGAAGTTCGTCGATGCCGGCATGGTGACGCTGACGCCCTGCTGCAAGTGTGGCGGCAAATTTGTCACCCACACGTTCGAACTGACGAAGGACTACGTGTGTGGCCTGTGCGAACCCCCGGCCCGTGCCGGCAAGGGCAAGGCCCAGATCACCACCGCGCCCGCCGAAGAAACACTGCATTGATTTGCCGTCGGGAAAACCGACGGGTGCCGGTGGAGGCCACGGCCGCCGGCTAAGTGCAAGTGGCATTCCTTTCCTCCGCTATTTGGCCCGGGCAACCGGGCCATTTTTTTTGAGACGTCGCTCGTGTACGCGACCGCTGCGCGGTCGCACGTGCGCTCGCTCCGGTAACGCGCACTGCGTGCGCGCTCAAGACAGGTTAGTCGGCTGCGCTCCGGAGCGGCCGCACGCTCCGCCGATCATTAACAGCACGGCACCCACCCGGCCTCCCGCCGAGCGGGAGGAGATGTGCACCCCTCCCTGCACCCTCCCCGCCCGGCGGGGAGGGAACGGAAATCCTGGCACTGCTAGGAGCAACGCGGGGAGGAGTGCGTGGGTCTGGTCTTCAGCGGAGCGCGCGGCTGCTCCGGAGCGCAGCCGACTAATCAGGCTTGAGCGGTTCGCGCGATGCGCGAACCGTACTGCCGCGAGCGCACGTGCGACGCGCGCAGCGCGTCGCGTACGTGAGCGGCGTCAGGCGTAAAGCGGTATCTCGAGTTCGCGCACCAGCGCGGCGTTGACGTAGGCGTGAAGGGCGAGACGTTCGAGATCGCCCAGGCCGACGAAGGCGACACCGAGGGTGGGATCGGTCGCGCCGGGCTCCGGCTTGCGGACCGGACGGGCGCGCGCCTCGATCAGCACTTCCTGCTCAGCCACGTGCACACGGAACACGACGCGGATCTCGTCGTAGAACACGGCCAGCTCGTCCTGCAGCGTGATCGCGGCGCCCGCGGTGGACAGGTCGTGGATCTGGCCTTTGGCAAAGCGGCCGCTGGCAGTATGACCCGGGTAGACCATGCACTGGAGGTCAGACCGCACGCGGCGCGCAGCGCGCAGATTGCGCCTTTCCACCTGGCGCGTACCGGCCCAGCCAATATGCAGGTAGGGAAACGGTGCCGTGCAGACCTTGAGCAGCGGCGACACGAATTCGTAGACGTACTCGCCCGAAAAGCTGCGGAAGCGGTACAGCCGCCCTTCGCGGATGAAGAGCTGTGATTCGTCCGGCGCCGTCACGAGCAGCGACTTGCCTTCATGCACGCCGATCAGCTTGACCGTCGCCGCCGACTGCAGGCTTTCACCGTCGAGCCACATCTTCAACTGGCGCCATGAAGCGATCTCGCGATTCGCCGCGCCGCGCTCAGCCGCAATTGCCGACGCGGAGCCAACCACGGTCGGAACCGTGATCGTTCCCAGCGTTGCCGGGCCCGTAGGGCGGTTCAGGGTATTGAATCCAACACTGGTCGGTTCGGTGAGATCCATCACAGGCTCCCCGCGGCAGTCAACAGGTCCCAAGTTTGCGGTATCAGGCTGCGACCAAGTGCGCCGAGAACGCCGCGCTCGGCCCGTCAATTCCAGCGCTTGCGGCCGCAGCCGGCCGTCCGTCGGCCGCACGTCGGCGCGATCCGTTGAAAAGAGCCGGCGCAGTCAAGCCGGGCCACCCGGCTGCCGACATCATGAAGGTGGAACCGGAGTTGGTCCGTTGCCTTCTTGGTCCCCGCCGAGCACCGCCCTGCTCCGTGTTCCACACCCAACACTGACCGATGGCCCAGAACCCAAGCACCCGCTTCCTTGTCGTCGACGATTTCACGACGATGCGACGCATCCTGCGCAACCTGCTCACCGAGCTCGGGTTTCGCCAGGTCGACGAAGCGAGCGACGGTCGAGTGGCCCTCGAGATGCTGCGCGAAACTACCTACGACTTCGTCATCAGCGATATCAACATGCCGCGAGTCAACGGTTATGAGTTGCTGCGCCAGATCCGGGCCGACGCGAAGCTGAAGGACCTGCCGGTGCTGCTCATCACCAGCGAGGCAAGCAAGGACGAGGTGCTGCAAGCGATCCGTCTCGGCGCCAACGGCACGATCCTCAAGCCGCTGACGAAGTCGTCTCTGGAGGAAAAGGTGCGCAACATCCAGTTGCGCTCGTCAGCCTGGCCGTCCTCCGGCACCTCACACTCCGCGGCGGCCAAAGCGACGCCGCCCTCCCCACGCACTCCTGCCACAGCCAGTCCCCGCGGCGCCTGACGCCAACGGAATCAGCTGTGCCCAAGCACCGGGTGCGGTCGGTACGGAGCTTCCAGTGCAGCGCACTCGTCGGGCTTCAACGTGACGTCGAGCGCCTTGACCGCCTCCTCGAGCTGCCACACCTGGCTCGCACCGACGATCGGTGAGGTCACCCCGGGACGTGACAACAGCCAGGCATAGGCGAGTGTCGCGTTCGACACGCCCTTCTGCTGCGCCAGCGCCTTCACCGCCTCCAGCACCGAAAAGTCGGCATCGTCGTAGTAAAGCTTCAGCGCGATGTCGTCGGTGCGTGCGCGCGCCGTGGCACCGGCGCTGCGATCGTCGCGGCCGCGATTGCCGGCGAGGAAACCCCGCGCCAGCGGACTCCATGGCAGCAGGCCGACTCCCTGGTCCCGGGCGAGCGGGATCATCTCGCGCTCTTCCTCGCGGTACACCAGGTTGTAATGGTTCTGCATCGAGCTGAAGCGTGTCCAGCCATGCCGTTCCGCGACGTGCTGCATCTTCGCGAACTGCCAGGCCCACATGCTGGAGGCACCGAGATAGCGCACCTTGCCCGCCCGCACCAGGTCATGCAGTGCTTCCATCGTTTCCTCGATCGGCGTCGCCGGGTCGAAGCGGTGGATCTGGTAGAGGTCGATGGCATCGACGCCGAGCCGCTTGAGGCTGGCATCGGCAGCCGCGAAGATGTGTTTGCGCGACAGCCCGCTCAGGTTCGGTTTCAGCACCGGCTTCGGGCCCGGATCGTTGCCGCCCTTGAATGCGAGGTCGACCGGATAGAAGAGCTTGGTGGCGATGACGACTTCGTAGCGCGGCGCCATTTCAGCCAGCAGCCGACCGGTGATCTCCTCCGACAGCCCCGCCGAGTACATGTCGGCGGTGTCAAACAGGTTGATGCCGAGTTCAAGGGCACGCCGCACGATCGGCCGCGCGGCGGCCTCATCCAGCACCCATGGCCGCCACGCAGGCGTGCCGAAGGTCATCATGCCGAGGGCAATGCGCGAGACCTTGAGTCCGCTCGCGCCCAGATTGACGTACTGCACGGTGGCTATCCCAAGCCAAGAATCCGCGCGATGCGGGCGAGGTAGTCCGAGCCCTTCAGCGCGTCAGCAACCACTTCGTCGGAGACCGACGACAGGCGCTCCCTAATGCCGTGCAGGCCTTCGTGCACCTCCTGGTGTGCAGTCTCGGGCCCGGACAGGGCCTCCCGCAGTTGCTCGACTTCGGCACGCAGCGTATCGACGCTGGCGCCTCCGGTCCGCACCCGGGAAAGGTCCCGCTCCAGTTGCTCCACCAGTTGCGCGACTTCATCGAGGTCGACGCGGGGCGGTATGGCGCTCATTCGGAGCCTCCGTGATCACATTCAATCCAGTCTACCCGGCTGCTCCAGCGGCAGGGTCGCTACACGGCCTGGCGCGCTCGTGCCCGGCGCATAATTTGCTCACCATCAAGTGTCCGCCATGAACCTGCTGCACGCCGACGCTCCCTTCGCACTCGCGATACTGGGCTGGCTGATCGTCATCCCGGCCGTCGCGCATGCCATCGCGTCCGTCCGGCACGACTTTCTGCCGACCAGCACAGCACAGCATGCGTGGTTCGCCGCAATTGTCATTGCCGCGCTCCTCTGGGCCCTGCATGTGCGTTCGCCGGTGGGCATGGATTTCGGGCTCCTCGGGAGCGCGCTCTTTGCGCTCGTCTTCGGCCGCGCCCGTGCGGTCCTCGGGCTGATGGCCGCACTGGTGCTGTACACGGCACTCGACCGCGGGACGTGGTTCAACGTCGGCATCAATGGCGCGGTGCTGGCCGTCATCCCGGCATGGCTGGCGACCGCCCTGCAACAGCAGATCGAACGGCGCCTGCCCAGGAATCTCTTCGTTTTCATCATCGGCAACGGACTGTTCGTCACGCTTGCGGCCACGGTCTGCGCCAGCGCGCTCGTGCTGGCGCTGTCAGCCGTCGAATCGGCCGGTGCGACGCGGCTCTTCGGCGATCATCTTGCCTACTCGCTGCTGCTGGCCTGGGGCGAGGCGCTGCTGTCGGGAATGTTGTTCTCTGCACTCGTGGTGTTCACCCCGCACGCGGTGCTGACCTACCGGCAGGACATCTACCTGCCGCCACGCCGTCCGCTGAACTGATCGCCTGCGGCGGGCGAACGCGCGGCCTGCGCCGCGCTGCTATCCTGCCGCCTCCTTTCCGGCCACACCGCCCGCATGGCATCGCGCACCGGCGCCCGCATCCTCGTCGACCAGCTGCTGATCCAGGGCGTGAACCACGCGTTCTGCGTCCCGGGCGAAAGCTACATCGCCGTGCTCGATGCGCTGTACGACGCGCGCGAGATGATCAAGCTGATCGTCACGCGCCACGAGTCGGGCGCGACCTTCATGGCCGATGCGTACGCGAAGCTGACCGGCCAGCCGGGCGTGGCGTTCGTCACGCGCGGCCCCGGTGCCACCAACGCAGCGATCGGCATCCACACCTCTTTCCAGGATTCGACGCCGGTGATCCTGTTCATCGGCCAGGTCGGCACCGACTTTGCCGAGCGCGAGGCATTCCAGGAGATCGACTACCGTCAGATGTTCGGGCCGATGGTCAAGTGGGTTGCGCAAATTGACAGCGCCGCGCGTGTCCCGGAGTTCGTCGCGCGCGCGTTCCAGGTGGCGACCAGTGGACGACCGGGACCGGTCGTGCTGGCCTTGCCCGAGGACATGCAGACGCAAGTCGCTGACGTGACCGACGCGCTGTGTCACCAGCCGGTCCAGGCGGCCCCTTCGGACATGCAGGTCGCCGGGCTGCGCCGCCTGCTGGGACGGGCCCAGCGCCCGATCGTCATTGCCGGCGGACCCGGCTGGACCGAAGCCGCCTGCGACAACCTCAAGCGCTTCGTCGAGGCGAACTACCTGCCGGTGGCGTGCGCATTCCGCGCGCAGGATGTGTTCGACAACCACCATCCGAACTATGTCGGCGATGTCGGCATCGGCATCAATCCCAGGCTGGCCCTGCGCATCCGCGAAGCGGACCTCGTCATCGCCATCGGTCCGCGGCTGGGTGAGATGACCACCTCCGGTTACACGCTGCTGACTGCACCGGTGCCGCAGCAGACGCTGGTCCACGTGCACTCCGGTGCCGAGGAACTCGGCCGCGTGTATCAGCCGAGCCTGGCCATCAACGCCGGCATGCCGCAGTTCGCGTCACGGCTGGCGATGATGGTGCCGGTCGAGGAACCGCCGTGGCGCCCCTTGCTCGAAGGCGCGCGCGCCGAATTCGAGGCCTGGCAGCAAAGGCCCGCCGTCTATACCCATGCCCATCCGGCGCTCGATCTCTGGGAGGTCATCCAGATCCTGCGCCGTGCGCTGCCCGACGACGCGATCCTCACCAACGGCGCCGGCAATTTCAGCGGCTGGGCCCATCGATTCTGGCGCTATCCGGGACTGCGCACGCAACTCGCGCCGACCGCCGGCAGCATGGGCTACGGCGTGCCGGCCGCGATCGCCGCAAAGATTGCGGCACCCGAACGTACCGTGGTGGCCTTTGCCGGCGACGGTGATTTCCTGATGACCGCACAGGAACTGGCCACTGCGCTGCAGTACGGCGCCGCCGTGCTGATACTTGTCTTCAACAATTCGATGTACGGGACGATCCGCATGCACCAGGAGAGGGAGTTCCCGGGGCGGGACCACGGCACGCGGCTCACCAATCCTGACTTCGCCCATTATGCGCAGTCCTTCGGCGCTTTCGGCTCGGCCGTCGGCACGACCGACGAGTTCGGCACGGCCCTGGCCGCGGCACTCTCGTTCATCCGGGAGAAGCGTTTGCCGGCCCTGGTCGAGTTGCGCACCGACCCTGAGGTCATCACACCGAACGCGACGTTGTCCGCCATTCGCGCGACCGCGCGGCTCAAGGTCTAAGCCGCGGTCGTCGCGGCCGGTTGACGTCAGGCCGAACTCGCGACCCGGGTGTCGCCCGCGTCAGCGTACGCGGCCGGCAGCTCAACATCCAGCCGGTGCTGCCGGTCGATCTCAGCCCAGAGTGGAGCCTGATTTCGCGCACGATTCTGGCTCTTGGCTGGCAGGACGAGATCTATCCGGGCGCGGGCAGCCAGTCGTGCATCGGCGACATCGTGCAGAGCGTTTTCTTCTCGCCGAAGGCGCCGACGGCCGGCGGGTGGATCTGGGCTGCGGGGCCGGTGTTCCTGCTGCCGAACAGGTCGGACGGTCTTCTGTCGGTCAAGAAGTGGGGCGCGGGGCCGGCCGGGGTGGCGCTCAAGCAGGATGGTCCGTGGACCTATGGGCTGCTCGCGAACCACATCTAGTCGTCCGCCGGGAGCGGCAGGCAGGACGTGAGCGCGACCTTCGTGCAGCCTTTCGTCAGCTACACGACGCCGACCGCGTGGTCGTTCACGCTCAACACGGAAAGCACCTACGACTGGGAGCGCGAACAGTGGGCCGTGCCGATCAACGCGATCGTGTCCAAGGTGCCCAAGGTCGGCGACCAGCTGGTGAGCGTGGGTGGCGGGGTGCGTTACTGGGCCGACGGCCCGGAGGGTGGTCCGCATGGCTGGGGATTCCGCCTCGTGGTGACGCTGCTTTTTCCGAAGTAAAGCCGAGTTGCAGTGTGGAGGCCGAGCGCAGCGTACTTCTAGCGGCCCTGGCCGACGAAACTTGGAATAAGTTGAGGCCCTAAAAGAGGAACCCAGGAATGAACAAACGGAATCTGAGCCGTCTCGCAGCGCTTCTCGGCGCCGCATTGATTGCCGCGCCCGCCGTTGGGCAGCCATCCACCGCCGCGGACGCGATCTATGTCGGCGGCGACATCGTGACGATGAACGACAACGCACCGTCGGCACAGGCGCTGGCCGTGAAGGGCGGCAGGATCCTCGCCGTCGGCGACCGCAAGACAGTGGAAGCGGGTCACAAGGGCGCGAAGACGAAGATGGTGAACCTCGCCGGCAAGACGCTGCTGCCGGGTTTCATCGATGCGCACAGCCACTACTTCAGTTCGCTGACGGTGGCCAACCAGTGCAACCTCTACGCGCCGCCCGCGGGCCCGGCGAAGGACGTACCCAGCATCATCGCCGCGATCAGGAAGTTCGCCGCCGACAAGAAGACTCCCAAGGGCGAAGTGATCCAGTGCTACGGCTACGACGAGAACGTCATGCCGGACGGGCGGCTGCTCAACCGCGACGATCTCGACAAGGCGTTTCCCGACAACCCTATCCTGGCGGGGCACGTGTCGATGCACGGCGCGGTGCTCAACTCGGCGGCGATGAAGAAGTGGAACCTGAGCGCCGAGACCAAGACACCGCCGGGCGGCGTCATCGTGCGCAAACCCGGAACGAACGAGCCGTTCGGGCTGATTATGGAAACCGCGTACCTGCCGATCTTCGCTTCACTGCCGAAGCCGACTTCGGCACAGGAGGTCGAGTGGTCCATCGCGGGCCAGAAGCTGTACGCGGCGGCCGGCGTCACCACTGCGCACGAAGGTGCGACGCACGCCGCGGAGCTTGCCCTGATGCAGCGTGCCGCGAAGTCCGGCGGCTACGTCATCGACGTGATTGCCTATCCGTTCATCACCGAACTCAAGGCGGTGCTGAAAAACAACCCCGTCTCCGGCTGGCAGAAATACGACAACCGGCTGAAGATTGGCGGCGTGAAGATCACCATCGACGGCTCGCCGCAGGGCAGGACCGCGTTCTTCACCAAGCCTTACCTCACGGGAGGTCCGGGGGGCGAAAAGGACTGGAGCGGCGAGCTGACGGCGCCGCAAGAAGTCGTCAACAAGGCGGTGAAGGCCGTGTATGACCTCAACGTACCGCTGAACCTGCACGCCAACGGCGATGGCGCTATTGATGCCTTCATCAAGGCACACGAGTCCGCAGCAGCGGCCGACCTCGGCAAGGAACGCAACGTCACGATGATCCACGCGCAGTTCACGCGCAAGGACCAGATCGACAAGTACGTTGCCTACAAGATCCGGCCGTCGTTCTACACGCTGCACACCTATTACTTCGCCGAGGCGCACATCGCCAACCGCGGCAAGCAGCAGGCGATGTACATCAGTCCGATGCGCGACGCGATCGACAAGGGGCTGAAGCCGACCAACCACACCGACTTCGTCGTCGCGCCGCTCGACCAGATGTTCATGCTGTGGTCAGCCGTCAACCGCGTCTCACGCGCCGGTACGGTGATCGGCGCCGATCAGCGCGTCACGCCGATCGAAGGCCTGAAAGCGATGACGATCTGGGCGGCGGACCAGCACCGCGAGGGCGACATCAAGGGTTCGCTCGAAGCCGGCAAGCTGGCTGACCTGGTGATCCTCGACAAGAACCCGCTGAAGGTGAAGCCGATGGCGATCAAGGACATCAAGGTTGTCGAGACCATCAAGGAAGGCAAGACGGTCTACAAGCGGGGGACATGATCGGAGGCGTCGCGCTCAAGGAGTTGGGCGGACTGCAACGGACGGTGTGCGTAAATAGGCCACAGCGGGTCTTCATGCAGGATTCGGTCACGTTGACAGTCTGTCGGTTTCAGGATCGGCGCCGTGAAGCCCTTGTCACGCCCCATGGCTATCACGTGGCCGGTTTGTCAGACCGATTGCCGTGCAGCCGCACGACTGCCAGCGCGACTCCGCAACCGATGAAGAAGTTGGCGAGCGACGCCATTGCCGCACGTTGACTTCCGGTCAACAGACTTACCGCGCCAAACGCCAGCGGTCCCAGGGCGGCGGACGCGCGCCCGACCAACAGATGGAAACCGAAGGACTCGGAGGCGCATGCTGCCGGCACCAGTCCGGCAATGACTGCGGCCACCAAAGCTACCGTCGGTGTCGGTGGGCGCTGTGACCCGAAGGAGGCGGCATCGGACACCGCCAAGCGCACTGCCGGGGTCGCTGACAAGGGACCGGTCGAGAAACGGAAGGACGACACGCCGACCGAGAAGGCCAAGAACAAGGTCGACAAATCTACCAAGTGATTCCAGCCAGGCCGCGCGCCGTAAGCGCACGCGAGCCGAGAAGTTTTCGTCGGGCAACTAGGTCAAGTCGAACAGGTAGTTGCTCTTGCTTGAAATACCCCACCACAAGGAGTTCCAAATCATGCGTTTGATGAAATTGCTGCCGATTGTGCTTCTGTGTCTGGCCAGCTCGATGGCCGTGGCGAACGACGACAAGAACAAGTACGAGGGTGTGAACTGCGGCAAGCTCGACAATGACAAGGCGCGCAATGAATGCCGTCAACGTAAGTACGGAAACAATGACGGCAAGAAAGTCGGCTGCAGCAAGCTGGACAACGACAAGCGGCGCAGCGAATGCCGGGAAGAAAAGTGGAACTGATCCAGGTCTGATCGCGGTGCGGCTGCTGGTGCCGCAACATGGAGCGGCATGAAGGACGGCTCTCGATTCAGTCAAATTCTTGTCCCGGAACCCATTCGACCTGGCACCGGGCCAAGGAGACCGTCGATGAAACTGTTCGTGCAGATCGCCGTGGCGGCGGGCGCCCTGTGCCTGATCGCACTGATTCAGCCTCGTCCCGCCAAGAATGAGGCGTAACGGCGCGAGGCATCGACCGCACGCGTTGCGCCGAACGAAACCCGGAAGTTTCCGGAAATCCAATCCGTGAAAGAGGGAGTCGTCCAAAATTACGACGAGCAGAAAGGCAAGAGTGCTCGGAGTTGGTCCGGTGCAACTCTGCCACTGCCGAAGTAGCCGCAAGGACAAGGGGAGATGAAGACGATGAGTGCCAAGTTGAGTGCAACCGGTGTGATCGCCTGCGCGCTGCTCATATTGAGCGGCTGTGGTCAACAGGCCGAGACGCCGCAAGCGCCCGCCGCCAAGGCCGAAGCGGCCGCGACGGCGGCCCCGAAACCCCCGACCGTCGAGGCGCTTGAGGCCGCCGTGCCGCAGAGTCCGCTCAAGGAGGCGTTCTTCGGCGAGACACACGTGCACACCTCGTTCTCGATGGACGCCTTCATCGGCGGCGCGCGCATCACGCCGGACGAGGCCTACCGCTTCGCCAAGGGGCAGGAAGTCACGGTCCACGGGATCAAGCACAACATCGGCCGACCGCTCGACTTCGTTGCGGTCTCGGATCACGCCGAGTTCATCGGCGAGATGTATTCCGCGCAGGTCAGGGGCGCGAAGGGCTACGACAACCCGATGCTGGCTGAACTGCGCGGCCTGAAGGACGTCGAAGAGCAGCGCGCGTGGTTCGTGAAGTACGTCATCAGCAACATGCGCGGCGACAACCCGGGCCATCCGCCGTTCTACGCGGGGCCGGAGACGACGAAGTCGGCCTGGAACGACGTGATCATCAAGGCGGCCCGCGACCACTACCAGCCCGGCCGATTCACGACGCTGGCAGGCTTCGAATGGACCGCCTCGCGTGACGCCGGGAACATGCACCGCAACGTCCTCTTCCGCGACCTCAACGTACCCGAAGTGCCGCTCTCGGCCCTCGACACCGACGATGAGGAGAAGCTCTGGTCGTGGATGGCGGAGCAGGAGAAGCAGGGCCGCAGGCTGCTCGCGATCCCGCACAACTCGAACGGCAGCAAGGGCTACATGTTCAACGCGGCCGACCGTGCCGGCAAGCCGCTGACCGCCGATTACGCGCGGCTGCAGAAGTCACTTCGAGCGCCTGATCGAGATGATGCAGATCAAGGGCAACTCGGAGGTGCACCGCAAGTTCTGGCCAGCCGACGAGTTCGCGAACTTCGAGAACGCGGACAGCGTGGCGACTTTCAGCGGCCGCACTTTCCAGAAGCAGAACTTCGTACGCTGGGCGGTCATCAAGGGACTCGACTATCAGGCGAAGCTCGGCGCCAATCCGTACCAGCTCGGTTTCACGGGCGGCACAGACAACCATAACGGCCTGCCTTCGGACGTCGCCGAGAACGACTACATCGGCAGTCACGGCCCCGCCGACGACACGGTGCAGGTCCGGCGCGAGGGCGAGATCGATGGCTGGATCAAGGCGAAGGAGTCGAGTCCCGGGACGCTCGCGGCCGTGTGGGCGACGAGAAATACGCGCGCTGCAATCTGGGACGCGATGGCGGCGCGCGAGTCGTTCGTGACCTCGGGCACGCGCATCAAGGCGCGGCTCTTCGGAGGTGCCGATCTGGCTGCACCGGCCGACGGCAAGGCACTGGTCGAGCAGGGCTACAAGTCCGGCGTGCCGATGGGCGGAACCCTCAAGTCACTGTCGAAGGCGCCGGCGTTCACGGTCTGGGCGGCGAAGGACCCGAACGGCGCGAACCTCGACCGCATCCAGATCGTCAAGGGCTGGGTCGACGCGAAAGGCGAGCCGCAAGACAAGGTATTCAACGTCGCCTGGAGCGGCGAACGCAAAGCGGGCAAGGACGGCAAGCTGCCGCCGGTCGGCAACACCGTCGATACGAAGACGGCCGCGTACACGAACAGCATCGGTGCCCCCGAACTGATGGGCCGCTGGACCGATCCGGCGTTCGATCCGAAGCGACCGGCGCTCTACTACGTCCGCGTGCTGGAAATTCCAACCCCTCGCTGGACGACGTATGACGCCGTACGCAACAACCTGCCGCTTCTCAAGGACGTGCCGGCAACGATTCAGGAGCGCGCGTGGACTTCGCCGATCTGGTACACGCCCTGAGCTGCAGAGCGCGCATGACCCATGCGGGACGTTCATCCAGGAAAGCAAAAAAAGGAGTCGCAGAATGAGAAGGTCGTCCAAAAGGATTCGATCGACGCAGCTCTGGCGTCGCACGGCGGCGGGTGCGATGGTGTCGCTCACCCTCGCGCTTTCGCAGACGGCCACGGCCGGCGAAGGCGGAACGACCCACGTGATCCCTGGCTCGATGTCCACGCTCATCGACAACGCGCCGACCGCACCGGGCATGATCATCAAGCCGATGTACCTCAACTACAGCGGCAGCGCGACGAAAGAGATCCCGACCGCGGCAGGGCTGGCCAGCAACCTGGAGGCCACGGCAAACACCTTCGTTCTGGCGGGCATCTATGCGTTTGAGGGGAAGGTTTTCGGCGCGACCTATTCGATGGTCGCCGCATTGCCGTACTCCTTTCTGGACGTCTCGGCCAGCGTGCAGTCGCGCAGCGGAGTGACGAGACGGGTCGACAGCAGCGTTTCGGGCTTCGGCGACCTGACGTTCATTCCGACCATGCTGGCGTGGAAGGAACCCGATAGCCACTGGCAATACAACTTCGTGCTGCCGATCTACGCGCCGACCGGCAGCTATCAGGAGGGCCGGCTCGGCAATCCGGGCCTGAACTACTGGACGTTCGATCCGGTGTTCGGCGTGACCTACAGCAACACGAAGAGCGGCTTCAACGCGCTGCTGAACACCGGCTACGCGATCAACACCGAGAATCCCGACACCGACTACAAGAGCGGCAGTGTTCTGCATTTCGACGGGGCGATCGAGCAGATCCTGCCGTTGGGCACGGGGCTTATGACACTCGGTGCCGAAGGGTTCTATTTCCAGCAGGTGAGCTGCGACAGCGGCTCGGGCGCGGTGCTTGGCTGCTTCAAGGGGCGCACCGCGGGGCTCGGTCCCGTGATCGGCTACATCCAGCCGTTGAGCAAGACCGAGTCGTTCGTAGTGGAGTTCAAGTGGCTGTTCGAGATGGACACGAAGAACCGCCTCGACGGCGACTACATCTGGCTGAAGGCCGTCTACAAGTTCTGAATCCGAAGATTGCACGACCTGAACGTCGAGGGGAGAAGGGCGATGGCACCCAAAGGGAGTCGATACGCAGTGTTTGCCGTGTCGGCAAGCGCAGTCATGGTGGCGGCATTGGTAATGACAAGTCGTGCGCCAGCCCAGAGCCCGCCGGGCGTGGGCGCCAATGACGACGTCGTGGTCAAGGCCGCGGTTGACCACTACGACGGCGAGGACCACGCCCGCAAGCCCGAGACCCCGGCGCAGATGGAGGTCAAGAAGAAATACTCGCCCTACGCCGGCCGCAAGTACCCGACGCGGGTGTACTTCGGCGACACGCACAACCACACCGCCAACTCCGGCGACGCGTTCATGGCGGGCGCCCGGTTAACCCCGGAGCAGGCCTACCGGTTCGCGCGCGGCGAGGAGGTGATCTCGTCCACCGGCGTACCTGCCAAGCTGTCGCGCCCGCTCGACTTCCTCGTGGTCACCGATCACGCCGAGGGCCTTGGCGTGATGCTGCAGGTCTACGAGGGCAACCCCGCGTTCGCGTCGGACCCCACGCTCGAGCGCTGGGGCAAGGCGATGAAGGCAGGTGGGCAGGAAGCGGCCACGACGATGCGGGAACTGATATCGGCGCAGGCGAACAACACGCTGCCGCCGCCGATCAAGGACCCGAAGGTCGTCGGCCCAATTATGAAGTCGGTCTGGCAGCAGTACACCGCCACCGCCGACAAGTTCAACGAACCGGGCCGCTTCACCGCGATGATCGGTTACGAGTGGACCTCGGTCCCGGGTGGCAACAATCTGCATCGCAACATCATGTTCCGCGACGGCAAGGACAAGTCCGACCAGATCCTGCCGTTCTCGTCCTGGCAAAGCGAGGACCCCGAAAAGCTCTGGGCGTGGATGGACACTTACGAAAAGAAGACCGGCGGCAGGCTACTCGCGATCGCGCACAACGCCAACCTGTCCAACGGGCGCATGTTCGAGTCGGTCGACTTCGCCGGCAAGCCGCTGACGAAGGATTACGCCGAGCGGCGCGCGCGCTTCGACGTGTTGCAGGAGATGATGCAGACCAAGGGTGCGAGCGAGACTCACCCGCTGCTGTCGCCCAACGACGAGTTCGCCAACTTCGGCATCGCCGGCTGGGAGTACGGCAACCTGACGCTCGAAGGCCAGCCGCTGTCGCGCGAGATGATGCCGACCAACTACCTGCGTCCCGGTTTGGCGCAGGGACTGATGCACGAGAAGAAGCTGGGCGTGAACCCGTTCAAGTTCGGCATCATCGGCGGCACCGACGTGCACAACTCGCTGACCTCGATCGAGGAAGACAACTTCTACGGCAAGCACATCGATCAGGAGCCGAGCCCGACGCGTTGGGAACACGAGTCCAAGAAGGGCCTCGGCAAGACGCGTTACAACTGGCAGTACACCGCCGCAGGCTATGCCGCGGTGTGGGCGACAGAGAACACGCGCGAAGCGCTGTGGGACGCGATGAAGCGCAAGGAGGTGTACGCCACGTCTGGCACGCGCATGACGGTGCGTCTGTTTGGCGGCTGGGACTTCAACGCCGACGACGCGCGTTCGCGCTATCTCGCCGAGGCGGGCTACACGAAGGGTGTGCCGATGGGTGGAGAACTCAACGCTGCGCCGGCCGGCAAGACGCCGACGTTCCTCGTCGCGGCGCTCAAGGACCCGGTCGGCGGAAACCTCGATCGCATCCAGATCGTCAAGGGCTGGGTCGATTCCGCGGGCAAGACTTACGAGAAGATCTACGACGTCGCATGGTCGGGCAACCGCAAGCCCGGCAAGAACGGCAAGGTCCCGCCGGTGGGCGATACGGTTGATGTTGAGCGGGCCACGTGGACCAACACGATCGGCGCGTCCGAACTCGGCGCCGTGTGGAAGGACCCGGACTTCAAGGCCTCGCAGCGCGCGTACTACTACGCACGCGTCGTCGAGATTCCGACGCCGCGCTGGACCGCCTACGACCAGGTGCGCTTCGGCGTGAAGATGTCCAAGGACGTTCCGATGAAGCACCAGGAGCGCGCGTGGACGTCGGCGATCTGGTACTCGCCGCGCTCGTAGAGCGACACTCCGTAACCGCCGGCTACACTGACGACCCGATTTAGCGCGGTCGTGCCGGGAGGCTTGAATGAGTGCGAAGAGGTTGATTAGGGCAGCCATTGCCTTCGCGGTCGGCGGCGGAGTTTTCTGGGCTGCACTGGCGCAACAGGGCAACGTCGGCATCTCCGGGACCGCCGACAAGGCGACGCTCGACAAGGTTCATCCTGCCAAGCCGCTTTACTCGCCCTACGCGGGCCGCAAGTTCCCGACGCGACCGCTGTTCGGCGACACGCACTTGCACACCGGATTCTCGATGGATGCGGGCGCGTTCGGCGCCCGCCTGTCCCCGAGTGACGCCTACCGCTTCGCACGCGGCGAGGAAGTGACCTCGTCGACCGGGCAGCGGGTCCAGTTGTCGCGCCCGCTCGACTGGCTGGTGGTCGCGGATCACTCGGATGGCATGGGCTTCTTCCCATTGCTGATGGGCGGGGACCCGGCACTGCTCGCGACGCCGCAGGGCCGCAAGTGGTACGACCAGATCCGCGGCGGGCAAGGCGCTGCGGCGGCGATCGACATCATCGTCAGCTTTGGCAAGGGCCAGATGCCCGAGGGATTCCCGCTGCCCGGCACCACCGCTTACCGCGGCGCGTGGCAGCAGACGATCAAGGCGGCCGAGGACTACAACGACCCCGGGCGGTTCACCGCGTTCATCGGCTTCGAGTGGACGTCCAATACCGGCGGCAACAACCTGCACCGCAACGTGATCTTTCGCGGCAACGGCGCGCAGGCCTCGCTGGTCGAGCCGTACACGACGCTGAAGCCGCTCGGCAGCGACAACCCGGTCGACCTGTGGAAGTGGATGGCGGCGACGCAGGAGAAGACGGGCACCGAAGTGCTCGCGATCGCACACAACGGCAACCTGAGCAACGGGCGGATGTTCCCGGTCGTCGAGGCGTTCGGCAAGCCGATCGATCGCGAGTACGCCGCGACGCGCGCACGCTGGGAACCGCTTTATGAAGTCACGCAGACCAAGGGCACCGGGGAGGCGCATCCGTTCCTGTCGTTGAACGACGAGTTCGCGAACTTCGAGCTCTGGGACAAGGGCAATCTCGATGGAACCGTGGCCAAGACGAAGGATATGCTCGAGTTCGAGTACGCCCGCTCGGCACTGAAGAATGGCCTCAAGCTGGACGCGAAACTGGGAGTCAACCCCTTCAAGTTCGGCATGATCGGCAGCAGCGATTCGCACACCGGCCTCGCCGCGATGGAGGAAGACAACTTCTTCGGCAAGACGGTGCCGCAGGAGCCGAGCCCCGAGCGGATCAGTGCGACTTTCTTCAACAACGCAAAGTCCGGCGTTCGCATCATGGACTGGGAAGTCGGTGCCTCTGGGTTCGCTGCGGTATGGGCGACCGACAACAGCCGCGAAGCGATCTTCGACGCGATGAAGCGCCGCGAGACGTATGCCACCACGGGCACGCGTATGGCGGTGCGCTTCTTCGGCGGCTGGGACTTCGCGGCGCAGGACGCGCAGAACCGGTTGCCCGCCGCGGTCGGCTACGCCAAGGGAGTACCGATGGGAGGTGATCTTGCCAAAGCACCCGCCGGCAAGGCGCCGACCTTCCTCGTTGCCGCGTTGAAGGACCCGATCGGCGCCAATCTCGATCGGATTCAGATCGTCAAGGGCTGGATGGATGCCAAGGGTGAGTTGCAGGAACGCGTCTACGACGTGGTGTGGAGCGGCGACCGCAAGCCCGGCAAGGACAGCAAGGTACCGTCGGTGGGCAGCAGCGTCGACGTGGCCAATGCGACGTGGACCAACTCGGTCGGCGCGCCCGAGTTGATCACCGTGTGGCGCGACCCGGACTTCAAGCCGGGCGATCGTGCGTTCTATTACGCCCGCGTGCTCGAGATCCCGACGCCGCGGTGGACGGCATACGACGTCAAGCGCTTCGGTATCAAGGCTCCGGCCGGCGTGACGATGACCCTGCAGGAGCGCGCGTACACGGCGCCGATCTGGTATTCGCCGTCATGAACCCCGCACGCCGTCGTGTCGCTGGCCTGCTGTCGATCGCGATCGGCGGCGCGCTCCTCGCCGTCGCCGCAGCGGCCACCGCGTGCGGCCTCGAGGATCCGTCGTCTATCACGATGCGCCGCGGGGTCCTGAACCTGGCGTACCCAGAGTCGCTTCACGTGGGCACGGCCATCTGGCAAGCGCAGCTTGCCGGGAAACTACCGCGCGATCCGCTTGCGCAGCGCGACGACCTCACGCCGGAGGCACGCGCAGCGATGCGGGGGATCCGGGCGAACACATTGTTGCGCCAGTTTGTGGCGCGGCTGGCGGAACCCGGCACGACGACAACCCGGCCGAGCCTCGCCGTGGTGTTACTCGGCCCGGTCATGTGGAACCGGATTGAAGCGGAACGAGGCGCGGTCAAGTCCCTCCTGCACGTCGAGGGCCCTGAGCGGGGCGACGTGGTCGTGGTCACCGACATCGCCGTCGTCGAGGCGATTGCTGCCGGCAGCCTGACCTTCGACGAAGCCCTGTCCCTCGGTGTCATTCGGCTGTACGGGCCGGCGCCCGACGTCGCCACGGCGCGCGGCTGGCTGAACGACCGCGCGCGCGGCTGACGCGCCGCCCTCGATCCCGGCAGAAAACGCGGCACGATGCTGAAGTCGCTCGCGCGCGAGCCCCTCGTCCAGTTCCTGCTGCTCGGCGCGGCGTTCTTCGCGCTCGATGCCTGGCTGCGTCCAACTAGCGCCAATACGGCCAGCACCGAAATCGTCGTCAGCGAGGCGCGCGTCAGCAACCTCGCGCAGAACTTTCGCCGCACCTGGCAGCGACCGCCGACGCGCGAGGAACTCGACGGACTGGTGGAGTCACACGTGCGCGAGGAAGTGTTCTACCGCGAGGCACTCGCGCTCGGACTCGACCGTGACGACTCGATCATCCGTCGACGCCTTCAGCAGAAAATGGAGTTCGTCTCGGAAGAGGCGGCGGCTCTCGCGAAGCCGACCGATGAGGAACTGAACGCCTACCTGAAGGCCAACGCCGAAGCCTTTCGCAGCGAACCGCGTGTGACCTTTGTCCAGGTGTACCTCGACCCGCGCAAGCGCACGTCGACTATCGACGCGGATGCAAGGCGCCTGCTCGATTCGTTGAGCCGGGCGGGCACAAGTGTCGATCCTGCGAAGTCGGGCGACCGACTTCTGTTGCTTGAGGCGCGCTACGAGAACATGCCGCAGGCGGAGGTCGCGCGCCTGTTCGGCAGCGCGTTTGCCGAGGCGCTCGTCAAGCAGCCGGTCGGCCAGTGGGTGGGTCCGATTCCGTCCGGATACGGCGTGCACGTCGTACGCCTGGAAGCGCTTCAGCCGGGCGGCACGTCCGCGCTCGATGACGTCCGCCCGCTGGTCGAGCGCGAATGGGCGAACGCCCGACGGCAGGCGCTTGCGAAGGCGTTCTACGACAAGCTGCGCGCGAAGTACGCGATCAAGGTGCAGATGCCGGAGGCCGGCAAGCCATGACGCGCGCGCTGCGCGGGCTGCTTGCATTGCTGGCGGCGATCGCGCCACTTCTCTTCGCGCCTGTCGCTGCACATGAGCTTCAGCCCGGCTTCCTCGAACTGAAGGAGACGGCGCCCGGCCGCTACGACGTGCTGTGGAAGCTGCCTTCGCTCGGCGGCTCGGATACGCGCATGCCGATAGCGCCGGTGTTCCCGGAGACCTGCCGCCAGATCGGGGAGGCGCGCAGCAGCCGCGCCGGCACCGCCTGGGTGTTCACGGCGCGACTCGAGTGCAGGTCCGGCCTCGCCGGGCAGGCGATCGCGATCGAGGGGCTCGAGGCGTTCGTCACCGACGTGCTGGTCCGCGTGCAGCATGCCGACGAGAGCGTCGAGACGCACGTGCTGAAGCCGATACAGCCGTCGGTCACGCTGCGTGCGGCGGGCGACACGCGGCGCGGCGTCGGCGCGTATCTCTATCTCGGCATCGAGCACATCCTGCTCGGCGTCGACCACCTGCTGTTCGTGCTCGGGCTGCTGCTGATCGTGCGCGACCGCTGGATGCTGGTGAAGACCGTCACCGCGTTCACGATTGCGCACAGCATCACGCTGGCGGTCGCCACGTTCGGCATCGCACAGGTGCCAGCGGCGCCGCTGAACGCCGTGATCGCGTTGTCGATCCTGTTCCTCGGACCGGAGATCGTGCGGCGCTGGCGCGGACAGACGAGCTTCACGATCCGCCACCCGTGGGTCGTCGCGTTCGCGTTCGGACTGCTGCACGGGTTTGGCTTCGCGAGCGGACTGGCGCAGCTCGGCCTGCCCAAGGGCGAGATTCCGCTGGCGCTGCTGCTCTTCAACGTCGGCGTCGAGATCGGTCAGCTCGCGTTCGTCCTGTTGATCCTGCTGCTCGAACGCGCATTCCGGCTACTGGAGATTCACTGGCCGCGAATCGTCAAGCGGCTGCCGGGTTATCTGGTGGGCACGCTCGGGGCGTTCTGGACGATTCAGCGCGTGGCGATTCTGCTGCGAGGTGTCGCATGACAAGCCGGTCGGCGTCCTGCGTGATGGTGCGCGTTGCGCTCCTCGCACTGTTGCCGGCGATCGCGTTCGCGCACGAAGAAAGCGGCCGGGCGGCCGGATTCCTCGCGGGGCTCGCCCATCCGGTCTCGGGACTCGACCACGTGCTGGCGATGGTTGCGGTCGGATTGTGGGGTGCGGTACTCGGCGCGCCGGCGATCTGGGTGCTGCCTGTCGCGTTTCCGCTCGTGATGGCGTTCGGCGGACTGATAGGCCTGCTCGGATTTCCGTTACCCGGGGTCGAGATCGGCATTGCGCTGTCGGCGATGGTGCTGGGCGCGATGGTGCTGGCGGAAGTCCGGCCGCCGCTTTGGATCGCTGCGCTCATCGTCGCTTTCTTTGCGATCTTCCACGGTCACGCGCACGGCCGCGAACTGCCCGAGGGCACGAGTGCGCTGCTCTACAGTCTCGGCTTCGTCGTCGCCACCGGGCTGTTGCATGCGGTCGGCATACTCATCGGCTTCGCGCATCGCTGGGCAATGGGGCGACAGGTTGTGCGCGCCGCGGGTGGCGGTGTGGCGCTGGCGGGGCTCTGCTTCCTCTGGAGGGCGATCGCATGACGGCCGTTCTGAAGCGGAGCGCCCTCATCGGACTGCTGGCGCTGGCCGCAGCGCCGACGCGCGCGCACCTCGTGGAGACAGGGTTCGGTGCGTTCTACGACGGGATCGCCCATGTCGTACTGACGCCGGCCGATCTGCTCGTCGTCGTCGCGCTCGCACTGCTCGCCGGCCAGCGCGGCACGCAGGCCGCGCGCTGGGCGCTTCTGGCGCTGCCATTGGCATGGCTGGCCGGTGGCGCGGTCGGCATGCTCTTCCCGTCGAACCTCACACTGCCGGTGTTGACGACTTTGACCTTCGGCCTCGCCGGCGCTCTCGTCGCGCTCAATACAAGTCTGAAAGTCGCCGCGGTCGCATTGTTCACGGGTATGGCCGGACTGCTGCACGGCTACGTGAACGGCGCTTCGCTGGGAGGTTCCGGCACGCTTGCGCTCGCCGGTGCGGTCACAGCCGCCTGCTGCCTGTTCGCTATCCTGGCCGCGCAGGTCACGACGATCCAGGCCGCGTGGGGCCGCATCGCGCTACGCGCGGTCGGAAGCTGGGTCGCGGCGGCGGGACTGCTGATGCTGGGCTGGCTGGCGCGCGCTGGCGGCTGAGCGACAGCGACGCGCCGGCGGATCAGCCGACGTCGATCAGCTCGACCTCGAACACCAGCGTCGCATTCGGCGGAATGACGCCGCCCGCGCCGAATTCGCCGTAACCCAGCTGCGGTGGAATCGTGAGCTTGCGCAGGCCACCGACCTGCATGCCTTCGACGCCCTCGTCCCAGCCCGCAATAACCTGGCCTCTGCCGAGCCCAAAGGCGAACGGCTGTCCCCGGTCGTGGCTCGAGTCGAACTTGCTGCCGTCCAGGAGCCAGCCGGTGTAATGCACGGTGACTTCCTGTCCCGAACGTGCTTGTGCTCCGGCGCCGACGCGCACCTCCTCGTACTGCAGTCCGCTTGCGGTCGTGATCAAACTCATTGTCCTTCTCCCTCCGTCTTCAATCCGGTGCGCAGCAGGCGTTCCACTAACTCGTTGAGCGGCTGGTTGGTCTGCCGGGCCTGTTCGTGCAATTGCTGCAGCAGTTCACCCGGTAGTTTGACCGCGAACGGTACCAGCCCGGCAGCGCGGTCGCGCTCGCGCTGCGCACGCCGGTCCGCCACTGCCGACGTGTCGAACCGCTGACCGGACTGCCTGAGGGCGTTGGCGATCTTCAGCCCCTTGCGCTTCTCGAGTTCGGTCTTCTTCATCGTCATCGCGCGTGTTCCTCCGCGTAGACGCGCACGATCGACTCGATGTCGGTGTCTGCCGTGAACCCGAGTGCCTGCGCACGCGCTGCATCGAAGCGCGCCGGCCAGCCGTAGACGATCTTCGCGATGCGCTCATCGGGCTGGAAGCGCACGCGTCGCACCGCCGCCTCGCCGCCGACCTGTCGCAATGCGTCGAGCATCTCGCGCACCGACACGGTCAAGCCCGGCAGGCTGACCGCCCGCTGCCGGCCCCATGCCGCTGACAGCGTTTCGTGCGCATGGATCAGGTTGCGCACCGCCTGCGCCGGCGACATCACCCACAGCCGCGTTTCCGGGCCGACCGGACAGAGTGCTTCTTCCCCCGCCAGCGGTTCGCGGACGATTCCACTCGCGAAGCTTGACGCCGCTGCATTGGGCTTGCCTGGCCGCACGACGATCGTCGGCAAGCGGACCGCGCGTCCGTCGAGGTAGCCGCGCCGCGTGCAGTCGCCGACCAGCAGTTCGCCGATCAGCTTCTGCACGCCGTAGCTCGACTGCGGTGCCGGGATCGTGTGATCCTCCACCACCTCGGGCAGATCGCCGCCGAACACCGCGACCGAGCTCGCGAATACGAAGGTCGGCGCAGCCTGCTGTGCGCGGCAGGCATCGAGCAGCGCGCGGGTGCCGTCGAGGTTCACGCGCATGCCGAGTTCGTAATCCGCTTCGGCCGCGCCCGACACCACCGCCGCGAGGTGGAAGACGCTGTCGATCCCGTCATCACAGGCCCGCGCCAGCACCTGACGATCGGCCAGGTCACCCTGCACGACGCGCACGCGTGCGTCATCGGCAGCCGACGCCACCGCGTCGAGCGCCGTAATGCGCGCGATCGACCGAGCCTGCCCGCCGGCGTGCAGCTCGCCCCTTTCCAGCAGCGCCCGGATCAGGCGCTGTCCGAGAAAACCCGCAGCGCCGGTCACGAGGACGTTCATCGATTCACCCGTCTGCATGATCTCGCGTAACTCCGGATGGCGCCGTGCCGGACGCCTTGGTGAACTTGCGCCCTGTCGTCGGGCTGCATCTTTCGGTATCTAAACATGGACTTCTATCAGTGGACCGCGTTTGCGGTCGTCGTTGCTCTGGCCGCTGGCGCCTGGCAGCTCTTCAAGTCGGTTCTCCGGCGACTGCCGCCGTTCGCTACGACTCCCGGCCCCGCAGGCGTCTGGGACGCGCAGTATCGCAGCGATTGGCATCGTGGCCTCGGCGAAGGGTTGCTCGCTGGCGCGGCGGTCGCCGTGCTCGCCGCCATCGCCCTTTCAGCCGCCGCGACTGCGGTTGCACCCGCGGGCGACGTCCGGCTAGCCCCAAACCTGCTGCTGTGGCTGGTACCGGCCGCCCTGCTCGCCTGGCCGGTGGCCCTGGCCGTGTGGAGCCGACGGCGGGCGCGAGCGCTCCCGCCCGAGCGGCTGCACGCGGTTCTTGCCGCGCGGGCACGTCACGATCGGCTCCGTCCGCAACCACTCGCGTGGCTCAAGGGCGGGCTGGCCTCGGCGGCCGGCATCGTCGCGACGCTGTTGCTGGCCGGCTGGCACCTGCACGTCACCCCAGGCTCGCTCACCTGGGATCCGCTGTGGACCCTGCAGAGTCGCTCGTATGCGTACGCCGACGTCCGTGCGGTCGAAGTGCTGCAGTCGCGCAAGGCCTGGCACGGCGACATCGTGCGGCAGCCCGCGTACCGCATCGTGCTGGCCGACGGGCGCGCCTGGGAGTCGTGGCGCGTCTCGCACGGCAAGACACCGGCTGAGCTTGAGCAGGCGGTGCGGCTCATCGCCCAGCGGGCCGGGCGGCCGGTCGAGACCCTCGACCCTTACCCGCGCGGCGTACCGACGGACCCGACCCGTGCGGTGCGGAACACGAACACGTCGTCGTAGAACGCCGGGTCCTCATTCGCGGCCCACCAGCGCGGGATGCCGAGCACCGGTAACGGCAGCAGCGCCGTCGTGCCAAAGTCCTCGTCCAGCAAGTCCGCCACTGCGGCATCAAGTTCGCTGCTGTCGGTCGATGCCGGTCGCGGGAGCACGAGCGCGTGCGCGGTGATGGCCTTGTAGGGCGACGCCAGCTTTTCCATCAGCGCATGGCCGAAGGCCAGTACCCGCACGCCGTCCCAGCGCGCGCGACCGTCGATGAAGAGCTCGTGCCAGCGCCGCTCGCGCAGGCGCTGCACGACCCACGCGTCGTCGGTCGCCAGGACCGCTCCGTTCTCGTCGAAGAGCGTGGCCGCGTCGCGCACCCCACCGCGGCGCGCGCCGACCCCGTCGCGCGCAATCGCCGCCGACTGCAGTTCGTTGAGGCGCGCCTTGCTGCGCGGAAAGGCCAGCCAGGCGAGCGCGTTCAACAGGTCGTGTGCGTTCAGGCGTGTCGGCACGCGGCCGCTGGCGGCGATGTGCGCCTCGTAGGCGGTGCGCAGCGGCGCGTCATCGGCGGCAACGAATTCGAGCGGACGACCGTTCGCGGCCGTGATGCCGCGCTTTGTGGCCGCTCGCGACAGCGCAGCGCGCGGGTCGGCGGCAGCCAGCAGCGGCAGGTCGGCAGCGACGGCCGCCATCCAGGGCCGCAACGCGTCGAAGGCGATCAGGCGGCGAGACTCCAGCGCAGCGATTCGCCTGCGCGCAGGGGTACCACGGTGGTCTCGCCGAACGGCAGCTCAGCCGGCACCGTCGTGGCCCGGCGCTGCAGCGTCACCGTGCCGCGGTTGCGCGGCAGGTTGTAGAAGTCGGCGCCGAAGTGGCTGGCGAAAGCTTCGAGCCGGTCGAGCCGGCCCGCGTCCTCGAACACTTCGGCGTAGAGCTCGAGCGCGTTGAACGCGGTGTAGCAGCCGGCGCAGCCGCAAGCGGTTTCCTTCTCGCCTTGCGGGTGCGGCGCTGAGTCGGTGCCGAGAAAGAAGCGCGGGTTGCCGCTGGTGGCCGCTTCGACCAGGGACAGCCGATGTGCCTCGCGCTTCAGCACCGGCAGGCAGTAATAGTGCGGCCGCACGCCGGCCTTGCCGTCCGCCGTCATGAAGATCGCGTTGCGGTTGAAGAGCAGATGATGCGCGGTGATCGTCGCCGCGATAGGCCCGCTCGCGTCGCGCACGTACTGCGCCGCCTCGCGCGTCGTGATGTGCTCGAACACCACCTTCAACGCCGGGAAGTCGCGGCGTAACGGATGCAACACTTCGTCGATGAAGACCTGTTCACGGTCGAACACATCCACCCGCGTGTGAGTGACCTCGCCATGCACCTGCAGCGGCAGACCGACTTCCTGCATGGCTTCCAGGGCCGCACGCGGCTTGCGGATGTCGGTGACGCCTGCATCCGAATTCGTCGTCGCGCCGGCCGGATAGAGCTTCACACCATGCACGATGCCGCTCTCGCGTGCTCGGCGGATTTCGTCGGCCGGCGTGTTGTCGGTCAGGTAGAGCGTCATCAGCGGCTCGAAAGCCAGCCCCGCCGGCAGCGCTGCCAGGATGCGGGCGCGATACGCCTGCGCCATCGCCGCGGTCGTGACCGGCGGTTTGAGGTTCGGCATCACGATCGCGCGGGCGAACTGGCGCGCCGTGTGCGGCAGCACCGCGGCCAGCGCCGCGCCATCGCGCAGGTGCAGGTGCCAGTCGTCCGGGCGGGTGATCGTCAGGGAGTCCATGCCGGGCATTATCGCAATCCGCCATCCGCCAGCGGGATGCCCGAGTCACGCTTGACCTCGCTGAGTGAGAAGCTCGAGTACATCTCCTTGACGCCGGGCAGTGCGCGGATCGTGTCGCGCGCGAAGCGACCGAAGGCCTCAAGGTCCGCAGCGACCACGCGCAGCAGGAAGTCGTAGCGTCCCGAGACGTTGTGGCACTCGAGTATCTGCGGGATCGCGCGGACTTGGTCCTCGAAAGCCCGTCCGGCCGCCGGCGTGTGCTTTTCCAGCATCACGCTCACGAACGCGGTCACGCCATAGCCGAGCCGGGCGCCGTCGAGACACGCGTGATAGCCGCGGACATAGCCCTCCCGCTCCAGACGCTTCACGCGCCGCCACGCGGGCGCCGTGGTCAACGCAACCCGGTCGGCAAGCTCGGTGGCGGACAGGCGCGCATCGGCCTGGAGCAATTGCAGCAATTTGCGGTCGATGCGGTCGAGGCCGTCAGTCGCCGTCATTGGATGATTACTTTTTGCTCTTAATAATGCTTTTCTATTTTTTATTTGCGCCATAATTCACATATCAAGCAAAGAACAAAAAGCATTTGCCCGGACTGCAATCTAGCATGTCTTCCGTGTCGTCACGCCATTCCGCGCCGACCGATCCCTACGGAGACTTCGATGACTGCCCTGGCTTCCCGCTTCGGTTTCGCGACACGCGCGATCTATCATGGTTACGACCCGCTCGACCATCAGGGCGCGCTGGTGCCGCCGATCCACGTGTCGGCGACGTTCGCCTTCCCGACCACCGACTACGGCATGCGCATCTTCACCGGCGAGCAGTCGGGATACACGTACACGCGCATCGCCAATCCGACGCTCGCCCTGCTTGAGGCACGCCTGGCCTCGCTCGAAAATGGCGCTGCGGCCGTGGTGTTCGGTTCCGGCATGGGCGCCATCTCGGCCACGCTGTGGACGCTGCTCTCTGCCGGCGACCAGGTGCTGGTCGACACGACGCTCTATGGCTGCACGTTCGCGCTGCTGCACCATGGCATGAGTCGTTTCGGCGTCACGGTCCGGCATGTCGACATGAGCGATCCGGCACGTTTCGAATCCGCGATCAGCTCGCGCACCCGGCTCGTGTACTTCGAGTCGCCGGCAAACCCGAACATGCGTCTGACCGACATCGCCGCAGTCGCACGCGTTACGCGGTCACACGGCATTCCGCTAGCAGTCGACAACACCTACTGCACCCCGTACCTGCAACGCCCCCTCGACTTCGGCGCCGACATCGTCCTGCACTCGGCCACCAAGTACCTCGGCGGGCACGGCGACCTCACCGCGGGTGCGGCCGTGTTCCGCGATGCGGAGCTGGCGCAGCGTGTACGCATGCAGGGCCTCAAGGACCTGACGGGCGCGGTGCTGTCGCCGCAGGATGCGTTCCTGGTACTGCGCGGCCTGAAGACCTTGCCGCTGCGCATGCAGCGCCACTGCGACAACGCGCAGGCGATTGCCGACTGTCTGGCTGCGCATCCCGCGGTCGAGGCCGTGCACTACCCGGGCCTTGGCACTTTCCCGCAGCATGCGCTGGCACGGCGGCAGATGGCGCGCGCTGGCGGCATGGTCGCGTTCGAACTGCACGGCGGCCTGGACGCCGGAAAGCGCTTCATGGATGCGCTGCAGCTGGTCACGCGCGCCGTCAGTCTCGGCGATGCCGAGACCCTTGCTCAGCACCCGGCCAGCATGACGCACTCGACCTACACCCCGGAGGAGCGTCGCGCACACCTGATCAGCGACGGGCTGGTGCGGCTTTCGGTCGGCCTGGAAGACACCGACGATCTGCTCGCTGACATCGGCCAGGCGCTGGACTACGCGACACGATCGGTCCCGGCCGCGCGGGAAGCCGGCCCAGCCGCCGCGTGAAGTCACCGCCGCGGGGGCACACGGCATCGGTTGCCCTCGCCGGCCAGCATTCCGTTGCTGGCCCGTGGCGTATCCATCACGGCAGGCCCTCGTTGCCGCGGCGCGGCGCAGGGTGATAATGGCCGACCCACCTCCCCCCGAGCGCCGATGAACCTCGACGACCTCGCGAAGCTGAATCCCAACGCCGCGTGGCGGCTGCCCGAGGATGACGGCGATCCGCAGGAAACGCGCGAATGGCTCGAAGCGCTCGACGCGCTCATCGAGGCCGAGGGACCAGCGCGCGCGACCTTCGTGCTGAAACAGCTGCTGCAGCACGCGCGTACACGGCGCGTGCCGTTGCCGCAGGTACTGAACACGCCCTACCTGAACACGATCTCGCTGGGCGAGCAGGCGCCGTTTCCCGGCAACCTAGAGATCGAGCAGCGGCTTTCGGCATTGGTGCGCTGGAATGCGCTGGCGATGGTCGTGCGTGCGAACCAGGCGAGCCCTGAACTCGGCGGTCACATTGCCAGCTATGCGTCGGCGGCGGATCTCTTCGAGGTCGGCTTCAATCACTTCTTCCGCGCCGGCGGCGAGACGCTGGAGTCGCGCGGCGACCTCGTCTACTTCCAGCCGCATTCGGCGCCCGGCGTCTACGCGCGCGCCTTCCTCGAAGGCAGGCTGACGGCCGAGCAGGTCAATCACTATCGCCGCGAGACGTCGGGCCCCGGGCTCAGTTCCTATCCGCACCCCTGGCTGATGCCGAACTTCTGGCAGTTCCCGACCGGCTCGATGGGACTGGGGCCGCTGTTTGCGATCTACCAGGCGCGCTTCCTGCGCTACGTCGAGAATCGCGGACTGGCACCAACCTATGCGCGCAAGGTCTGGGCGTTCGTCGGCGATGGCGAGATGGACGAACCCGAGTCGCTCGCAGGGCTGAGCATCGCCGCGCGCGAAGGGCTGGATAACCTGGTGTTCGTCGTCAACTGCAACCTGCAGCGGCTCGACGGACCGGTGCGCGGCAACGGTTCGATCATCCAGGAACTCGAGGGGCTCTTCGCCGGTGCGGGCTGGAACGTGATCAAGCTGCTGTGGGGCAGCGACTGGGACCCGCTGTTCGCGCGCGACACGCAGATGCTGCTGTTGCGCGCCTTCCACGAAACGGTCGACGGCGAGTTCCAGACCCTGTCGGCGACCGATGGAAGGTTCAATCGCGAGCACTTCTTCAACAAGTTTCCAGAGCTGGCGCAATTGACCGCGCACCTGTCCGACGACGATATCGATCGATTGCGACGCGGCGGGCACGATCCGGTGAAGATCCATGCGGCCTATCACGCGGCGGTGCGCCACCGCGGCCAGCCGACGGTGATCCTGGCCAAGACGAAGAAGGGTTACGGCATGGGCACGGCCGGCCAGGGGCGCATGACGACCCACCAGCAGAAGAAGCTCGACGCCGAGGGGCTGCGCGACTTCCGCGACCGCTTCGGCCTGCCACTCACCGACGCGCAAGTCGAGAACGTGGAGTTCTACAAGCCGGGTGACGACAGCCCGGAGATGAAGTACCTGCATGCGCGCCGCGCCAAGCTTGGCGGCTATCTGCCGTCCCGCTCCTCGGTGTGCGACCCTCTCGCGACACCGGCGGCCGAAGCGTTTGCACGCTTCGCACTCGAAGCGAACGGCAAGGAGATGTCGACGACGATGGCGTTCGTTCGCATGCTCGGCTCGCTGCTGAAGGACCCGGCGCTGGGACCGCGCATCGTGCCGATCATCGCCGATGAGGCGCGCACCTTCGGGATGGCGGACCTGTTCCGCCAGGTCGGCATCTATTCGCCGCTCGGGCAGCTCTACGAACCCGAAGACAGCGCGCAGATCAGCTTCTACAGGGAAGCGAAGAACGGCCAGATCCTCGAAGAGGGAATCAACGAAGCCGGCGCCATCGCGTCGTGGGTTGCCGCAGGCACCAGTTATTCCACCAACGGCCTGCCGATGCTGCCCTTTTACATTTTCTATTCGATGTTCGGCTTCCAGCGCGTCGGCGACCTTCTGTGGGCCGCAGCGGATTCGCGCACGCGCGGCTTCCTGCTCGGCGCGACGGCCGGCCGCACGACGCTCTCGGGCGAAGGCCTGCAGCATGAGGACGGCACCAGCCAGCTGATCGCCTCGACCGTGCCGAACTGCCGCGCCTACGACCCGTGCTACGCCTACGAGCTCGCGGTGATCGTCGAGCACGGTATGCGCCGGATGCTGACGGAGCAGCACGACGAGTTCTACTACGTCACGGTGATGAACGAGAACTATGCCCAGCCGTCCGACCGGGAAGGCGAACGCGAGGGCATCCTGCGCGGTCTGTATCGCTTGCAAGCATCGTCGCTAGGAGCGTCCCGCGTGCGCCTGCTCGGCGCGGGCACGATCCTGCGCGAAGCGCTCGCCGCTGCGGAACTGCTCGAGTCGGAGTTCGGCGTCGCCACGGATGTCTACTCGGTCACGAGCTTCACCGAACTGCGGCGCGAGGCGATGGCGCTCGAACGCGCCGCCCGGCTCGGCGAGCCTAGTGCCACGTCGTGGATCGAGCAGCAGTTGCCGATGACGGGCGCACCGGTCATCGCCGCCTCGGATTACGTCAGCAGCGTGCCGGACCTGATCCGCCCGTGGATCGGCGATCGTTACGTTGCGCTCGGCACCGATGGCTTTGGCCGCTCGGATACGCGCGCGGCGCTACGCGCATTCTTCGAGGTCGATCGCCGCTCGATTGCCCTGGCGGCATTGCACGCGGTCGATCCTGTGGCGGCCGAGCGCGCGCGCTCGAAATGGAAAATGGGCATGAGCCCCCCGCCCTGGTCGCGCTGAACAGCGCGAATCTTCTACATCCGCTTTGTCGTACAAGCCGCACGTTCGCTGCGGCTTTCTGCGTCGCGCCCGTGACGTGCGGCTCCTACGCTGCTCTCCACGTTGGCAAGCCTGCCGACGAGGACGACCGGGCACAGAGCCTCGTCGACTTCAACCGCATGACGCGGCTGCCACGGCAGTCCGCCTGGAGAACGCAATGAACCACTCTGCAGTCAAGTTACTTGCAATGACCATGACCGCGGCTGCGCTGGCGGTTTCCTCCGCGCACGCCAGCAATTCCCAGTGGCTGGGCGAAAACGTCCCCTTTGACGCCGCGGCTGACGAGCCCCAGCCGTTCACGTCAGAAGCCCGTTCCGCTTCGACGGACTGGCGCGCAAACGGCTATGCGTCGAAGTACCTGGGCGAAAACGTTCCGTCCGAGGCCGCGGCCAGCGAGGAGCCCACCTACGTAGCCTTCGAAGCCGAGTTCCCGATCACTGAAACCGAGGTCGCCGGGTTGCTGCTCGACCCTCCCGTCGACTCCTACAGCGAGACGGCGGCATTCCCAACGATGCCCGATTACGTCGTGGATGAGCCGCTCCTGATGCTCGCGGGTCTCGACCCGATGCAGACGCCTTGATCGATGCGTGTGCAGAACATCAGGCCGGCTCACGATGAGCCGGCCTGATGCTGCGCATGCCGTCGTTCGTGCTCGCCGCGACCGGCAACTTGATCGATCCGACCGGAAACGTGAGCAGGTCGACGATGGTCACGGCCATCTGTCAAGAGATGATCTTTGTTCCGGGCTTGCGGGTTTGCAGAGGGCGGAGCCTCTTGAATCGTTGAATGACGGTTCGAAGTAACTCGACGGCCCGCGGAAACGGCAATTCGAACAGAGCGTCGGTCCGAACTGCGCCTGCGGTCGGTTGCCCTGATCTCCAGCAGAGTCGGCTTGGGGGGCCTACCGGCTTCAGCGTCCGGCCACAACCTGTCATTGACCACGACCGCGAGATCCTCCCGATTGCAGACGTGCAGGGCAGCATCACTCCGCCTCACAGCGGACGCCGGCAGCAAACTCCTGGCCGCCCGTGATCCGACCTTGGGTTCGTCTCTTGCCTTGGTATATTCGTCTTGATATATTTGCCACATGAAGCCCATCGTCTTCGTCGGTGATTCGCTCAAGCGATTGCGCGAGTTTCCCGAGGAGGCGAGGCATGACGCCGGCTACCAGCTCGACAGAGTTCAGCGGGGCCAGACGCCAGATGACTTCAAGCCGATGCCGTCCATCGGTAAGGGCGTCGAAGAGATCAGGATTTGGGACGACTCGGGAACGTACCGCGTGATCTACACGGCCCGGCTGGCCGATGCCGTCTACGTTTTGCATGCCTTCCAGAAGAAGACGCAGGCGACCTCGAAACGGGATACGGACATCGCCAGGCAGCGCCTGGCGCAGGTGATGAAGGAACGGAGATGAAGAAGAAAGCCGTCGATCGTTACGACAGTGTGTGGGACGCACTGGCCGACACCCCTGAGCAGGCAGCGAACCTGCGCGCCCGCACCGATCTGATGCAGAAGATTGCGGCGATCGTGAGGGAACAAGGTTGGACGCAGGTCGAAGCGGCACGGCGCTGCGGTGTCACGCAGCCACGTATGAATGACTTGCTGCGCGGGCGGGTTTCACGGTTCTCGCTCGATGCCTTGGTCAACATCGCGACCGCGATCGGTCGCAAGGTTCACTTCGAGCTCAAAGCGGCGTGACTGAGTCGGCCAGGGAGAGTGACCGATGAAGATTGACATTGACCGCCTTACGGAAGCGGAACTGGTCGACCTCAACCATCGAATCGTCGAACGCTTGCGGCTCTTGCAGCAGATGCGATCTCACGTTCGGATGTTGGAGTTCAAGGTGGGCGAGCGTGTCCAGTTCCAACCCGACGGCCACCATCCAGTGATGGGTGTGTTGACCCGCTACAACCGCAAGACTGTCACGGTGATCGCCGATACCGGCCAGCAGTGGAATGTGGCGCCGCAGTTCCTGCAGCGAGTCGCAACTCCCGCGGCAGAGAACGCTCAGGACCCGAACGTCATCCCCATGTCGAGAAGACCGAGGTAGAGGACGGGACCGGCAGCGCCGGCCGGATCTGCCGTCTGTGTGCGGCCAGAAGCCGCCTTCGCCGGTAGCTATGCCATCTGCCTGATAGCGGACCTCCAAAGCGACTCCGCACCTGAGCGAGAATCGGGCCTGAGCGCCTAGCGGAGGATCGATGTTCGACATTGCCGCAGCCTGCATTGTGTTGACGGCGTTGCTGGCTTACGTGAACCACAGGTTTGTCCGCCTGCCGACCGCGATTGGCGTGATGGTGATCGCGCTGGTGCTATCCCTCTGCATTGTGGCGCTCAACGCCTTCGGACTCGACTTCGGACTTCGAGCTTATGAGGAGTCGCTGCTGAGATCCATAGACTTCTCCGACGTGCTTATGCAGGGAATGCTGTCGCTGCTGCTGTTCGCTGGCGCGATGCACGTGGACCTAAGTGAGCTGCGGACCTACCGCTGGCAAGTCGCCGGCCTGGCGATCGTCGGGACAATGCTCTCGACCCTGCTGATCGGATTTGGGATGTGGGGCGTGCTGTCAGTCGGCGGAATTCAGCTTTCGCTCCCTTATTGCCTTCTTTTCGGCGCGCTGATCTCACCGACGGATCCGGTCGCGGTCCTGGGAATCCTCAAGTCCGCCGGTGCACCGAAGAATCTCGAACTGGTGATTGCCGGCGAGTCTCTATTCAACGATGGCGTCGGCGTTGTGATCTTCTCGTTGTTGCTCGGCATGTTGGCAAGCGGCACCACGCCGACAATGGGAGCAGCCGTGGAGACGCTGCTGCGCGAAGCGGGCGGCGGCATCATCTTTGGCCTGGTGCTGGGTTACGTCACGTACCGGCTTCTCAAGAGCGTGGACCACTATCAAGTCGAGGTGCTGCTCACCCTGGCCGCGGTCGTCGGAGGCTATGCGTTGGCTGCTCACCTGCACGTGTCCGGACCCCTGGCAATGGTGGTGACCGGACTCATGATTGGCAACCATGGCCGTGCGCTTGCGATGTCGAGCACGACCAGGCGCTATGTGGACATGTTCTGGGAACTCGTCGACGAGATGCTCAATGCCATCCTGTTCGTGCTGATTGGAATGGAAGTTTTGCTTATCGCGTTCTCAAGGCCATTGATAGTCGCGGGCGCAGCGGCAGTCGGCGTCACCCTTGCTGCCCGATGGCTGTCAGTTGGTCTTCCGTTCGGACTCCTAGGACCACGGGTTGGGCTTCCCGCCGGGTCCTCGTCCGTGCTTACGTGGGCCGGCCTGCGCGGTGGCATATCCGTGGCACTGGCGCTGTCCTTGCCTTCAGGGCAGCCCCGTGACACGGTGCTTGCGCTCACCTATTGCGTGGTGGTCTTCTCGATTCTCGTCCAGGGCCTCACGATAGGCCGCGTCACTCGTCTCACGATCAACCGATGACGCAATCGGCCAAAACCACACTTCGTCATAGCTCAGCCGATCAACCGTAAAGCGGACGTGATCAGCAGATACCAAATCCCCGACAAATTCATGTGTGACCGGCGCTCAGAGCCATCGCATTTCCGTCGCTGTCAGCTCCTGAACAGACTCGGCTCATCGCCCACCAACATAACAAAAAAGGGGGAAACCCGCAGCGTTACGTTCGGTTCCGCACAGACCGTGACCATCATTCGACGTACTTTCAGTCAAGCGGTTCGGATGCTGACGTCTTCACTCATCTGCAGCGGGCGGCTCTGTAGCACTTAAGGCTATCCGGGAAGCTGGCTCGCGACGACTGGAATTGTTGGTTCACGCGTGAGAGGCCCTTCAAGTCACGCGTCGGTTGCCAAAGCGCTTCCTGTTTTTATCGTCTTTCATTTGGGAGCGTTCATGAAAAGTCTTCTTGCGATGGCTGCTGGTACTCCAGCCCTGTTGTCCAGCGGTGCTGTGCTCGCACAGAGCGGGACCATGATGAATGGCGCCGGGTCGGGCAGCGGTTGGATGGGCGGGTACAGCGGCATGGGTGGATACGGCGGGATATTGGTGCCGATCTTGCTGACTGCCGTGGTAGTAGGTCTCGTAGTGTGGGTCGTCAATCGAACCAGCAAAAAGGGGTAACTGAACAGAACTTAGGATCACTTGAATCTGTTGAATCTGAATGGAATTGAGCCATGAAACGCATGAATCTACGTAAAGCATTGAACGCCGGCATTCTGGTGGGCGCAACCGCCGTGGCAGCGAGTGCTGTCGCGAACCCGCCGCAAGGCAACTTCGGTCCGGACTACGGCATGGGGCCGGGAATGATGGGCGGCTACGGCATGGGACCCGGCATGATGGGCGGCCAAGGCCCCGGCTATGGCATGGGGTCCGGCATGATGGGCGGCTATGCCTCTAGAGCCGATCTCAACCTCACCGCAGAACAACGCAGCAAGATCGCCAAGATCCAGAACGACGTGCGACGCAAGCACTGGGACCTGATGGGCAAGATGCAAGATGAGCAAGCGCAGATGAACGAGCAGTACCACTCCGACCAGCGCGATGACGCGCCGCTCAGCAAGAGTTACCGCGACATGTCAGAACTGCGGCAACAGATGTTCGACCTGTCGCTCAGTGCCCGGAGGCAGATCGATGCGGTACTCACCCAGGAGCAGCGCGACAAACTGAAGCGCGGCTAGTCCGGGCGATGGCGCGTTGATGGACATGGCTGGCGGCCAGGCGGGTGCCGGCCGCACTGCACTTCGAACATCGCGCCGGCACCGCAGTTGAAGTCGCGGCGCTCGACCCCTTTGGGTCCGCCGCTCTTGGTGGAAGTCGATCCATGTGCGGATACAGCACTTAGCTAGAGGATCCTTTCGAGAAGGTTGTGACGAAGTTCACCTTGGCTCTGGAGCGGAAGGGTTCAATGCGGTAGGAGAATCAACACGAGGGTCGGCGGCCGAGGGCGGCCAAGTCCGGTCGTAGGGTCGCCGACCCTGAAGTGCCCAAGAGCGGACGGTTTTCCCTGCAAATCGAACCTCTTTACACTCGGACGTTTTCGTCCGACAATGATGCGTGACCGGCAATGAGTTCGTCCGTAAGGTGAAGGCCCTCGGCCGTGCTCGAGGTGTCCCGGTCGTTCTGAACGCGGCGCGCGGAAAGGGTAGCCACCAGACCCTTTACTTTGGAAGCACGTTCACGGTCGTTCGTAACCTCAAGGACGAGTTGAAGACGGGAACCTTGCACGCGATGTGCTCCCAGCTGGGAATCAGGGTCAAGGATTTGTAGAGGAGTTGTATGAACCGCTTTCAGTACCCAGTGCTTCTCACACCCGCCGAGGAAGGCGGCTACGTCGTGACCTGCCGCGACCTGCCGGAGCTTGTGACTCAAGGCGAGACCGTCGAAGACGCGCTGGAGCAGGCCGCCGACGCGATGGACGAGGTATTCGCGACATACTTGACGGAGGGTGTCGACTTTCCGCAGCCGAGCAAGGCCAAGCGCCGAGAGCATTGGGTTGCGCCGCCGGCCGAAACCGTGGCAAAGGCAGCTCTGTACGTTGCTATGCGCCAGGCGGGCATCAGTAAGGTGCAGTTAGCTAAGCGGCTCGGCGTCGACGAGAAGGAAGTCCGTCGGCTGCTGGACCCGCACTACGGATCCAAGCTGCCGCGCATTGCCAAGGCAATCAGCCTGCTGGGACAGCGTCTCGTCATCGGCGTCGAGACGGTCTGATAGGCGTCACGCGGCCAGCTGCGGCCATGCGATGAACCGCACTGACCTGCCTAATAGCGGTCATTCGCTGTGACACTGGCCGAAAGGTCGGCCTCGCGTTCTAATGACGGCACCGACACCGGGCGGGGGAGCACGCATGCGTATCGATGGCCTAACGGGCGGCGCGGCGGCGAGCGCGCCCGGCTTGCCGGGCTGTTCGGCCGTTTCTTGGAAGGCTGCCGTGTTGGCAGCCGTGCACATCTGCGCCGGCTGCCAAGCCACGATCCAACCGCCCAGCACCGAGCTCGAGGGGCGGTTGAGGGGCAATGCAGTGACGGGGCAGCCTGCAGCCGACGTTGTGCTCGAGCTGGAATCCCATCCTTCCAGCAGCCCGCCCAGAATCAGTTACGACTCAGGCGGCGCGATTTACGACGTACGGCAACTGGAAGTTCATGTGACCGCGAACACGGGTCTGCCTCAGCCGCAGCAGTTCGTGTTCCTCAGTGTCAGTCGCGTCGCGTCAACTCAGCCCTCCGCGCTGACCGACGTTGCCGGTTGGGTCGCACGTCATCATGGCGAGCTGGTTGCGGTGCCGATCCGCCAAGACGACATCTCGCTGGCATCGCGGTACTACTTCTTTCCACCACCTTCACCGCGAAGGCAAGGCATGGCGGCGCTGGCATTGGTCGAAGACGACGACAAAGCATTACCTTGGCGGCGCCTGCAATCGGACACCAATGCAGCGGGATTCGCGCTGCCATGCCGGATGATCGCGATTGAGGTGACCTTGTCGACTCCTCCGCCGGGCGAGGCTGTCGACTGCTTCGACCTTGAAACCCTGGCCAGGATGTTCTTCGTGCCGCTGGCCGTTCAGGTGCACGACGCCGTGCGCGAGGCCGACCTAGATCAAGCCACCTCGATCATCGTGCAGAACCACCGCCTGCATGCCGTCCCTTTCATTCCAAAGGGCGGCGCTGCCCAAGGCGGCTTCGGACTCATTTACACGTCGGAAGTAAAAGTGAGTTTCGGATTGAAACTGGCTGAACTGCAGCTCTACATCCCGTTGAGTTTTATCTTCGACTTTACCGGCGCTGATCTGGTGATCGATCCACTGAGTGCGGGTGATGAGATGCAAAACCTCGCACGAGTCACGGTGGAGTACAGCGGCGTCGCCGGGCTCACCGCAGCGGAGCAGGTGCGCGAGGCGATCCTTCCCGCACTCGATGCCTTCGTAATTCCAACCATCGGCGAGACCGGACTACCGCAAGAACAGCAGATCGTCGCTGCGATTAACGAGGCCATAGGACGCAATGCGTCAGAAGATGAGCCGAACTCGGCAGCGTTTCTGCTCCCTGAGGGGTTGGCTGCAACTGCAGCGTCGTTCTCGACGGAGGTGTTCTTGATCCCCACGGTTACGACCGCGATGCCGCCCGTGCCAGGCATGGATGTGACACCGAGCACGACGGCGAACGCAGCGGGCGCCGTGACGCTGGTGCGAGTTTCCGGCACAGGCAACGCTGCCCTGGCATTCACCACGACGATCGCCCCGATCAGCGTCGGCCAGCGTTACAGGCTCGTAATTGGTGAGTAGTCAATCGAGCGCAAGAGACTAGGTGCGGCCAGCACCGGCCGTGGACCGATACAGGTCGATCTACCCGGAAGCCGACGTCGTTTAGCATTAGGTCAAGCGGGCAACGGGTGACTCTTGGACTTCTTCGGTCTCGGTCAAGGCGCCTTTATCGGAACGGTCGTTGGCTTCGCTGCCGCGTGGTTCTGCCACTGGCTCTTTCCACAATTGGATGACTTTCCGATCGTCTACGCCGGGCTGGTAGTGGCCGGCTTTGTCATTGGCCTGATCGTCGATGCGCGCTCCGAGATTCGAAGATGACCTCGCAGAGGACGACTCGCGGCCAGGAGCCGACACTCACTTCCGACCGGTTCATGGTGAGCTGAAGCTCATAGTGCCCATCCCTGACGGCCTTCCATCGAGAGGAGTGTGCGCACTCGGCAGCTCGGGCACCGGGCAGATCAACGCCATCTTTCCGGTGATGCCGATCGACGCTGGAGGGATTGAACGGCGCGCAGCAGTGAAAACTGGCCGAACGGGGGTGCGGCCGAAAACTTGGACTGGTTAAGCGGCGCCCCTAGGCTCCTGCGCCGCCTCCAGCGCGTCGAAGGCGTCACGCCACTCCTGTGTCTCGGCCGGATCGATGTCGGCCTCGGGCGTGCTGAGAATCCGCTGGGTGCAGGGGTCGGTCATGGCGGGACTCAAGACGGACACCAAGTTGTTCACCCGGCTGGCCCGCGGGTGGACAACGTGCGCTTCCCACGGTTTCGCGGCATCGAGGATGGCGTCGCGCCGAGGCGCACAATCGCCCGACCCTGACGCGGCAGTCCTCGGCCCCCTATGAATCAACGCATCCACTTCTGCACGTCTCGCGACGGCACACGATCGCGTTCGCCACCGCGGGTGAGGCCGCCGCTGGTGCGCGTCAACAACTGGTTCGACGCACCTGAAGCTCGACTGGCAGCCCTGTCTCGGCGCCATTGGTCCGAAGCCCTGGCCGAGCGGCGGACCCTGCGCGCATGACCCGAGAGGCTCGGGGCTATCCGACCGTGATGTGCGCAGTTCACGCTCGATGACATGGTGTCCGACCTCGAAGCCGTCGTTGATGCGCTCGACTTGCCTCGCTTCGCGCTGCTCGGCCTGTGCCAAGGCGGGACCGTGGCCGCGGCTTATGCGGCGTCGTCACCAGAGCGGGTCAGCCAGTCGGTGCTCTACGAACAGCTACCTGCACGGCGCGTACATCAGCGATGCCGCCGAGCGACTCGCCCAGCAGGCGCGGACCTTCTCGAAGATGATCGAGATAGGCTCGGGCCGAAAGGTCGGCGCCTTCCGGAGATGTTCGCCAGCCTGCTGATGCCTGAGACCAATGGCGGCAACAACAGCTGAAGTGGATCGACGAGATGCAGCGTCGAAGCGCGACGCCGAAGCAGCCTGCCAGCTTCTGGAATGCATTCAACACCTTCGACGTGCGCGGCGAGGCACGCAACATAGGCGCGCCGACGCTCGTCTTTCACGTTGCGCGGCGATGCGATGGTGCCGTTCGAAGCCGGCCGGCGCCTGGCCGCGGCCATCCCCGGCGCGCGCTTCCTGCCGCTGGAAGGGCAGGAGCCATCCTGCGGCCTGATCAGCCGGCGTGGCCGGTGTTCAGGCGGCGCTGAACGACTTCCTCGGCGGCAGCGAACCGGTGACCCTCGCCGCGCCTGCGCTGGGCGACCTGACGGCTCGTGAGACGCAGGTCCTCGACCACATGGCGCGCGGGCTGAGCAACGCGCACGATTGCGGCCGCCATGGGTATTGCGGAGAAGACCCGCGCAATCACGTCACCGATGTCTTCGCCAAGCTCGGCACGCCGCAACGGGCGCAGGCCATCGTGCTGGCCCGCAAGGCCGGCCTCGGCCGCGACTGACCGCGCGACCGCAGGCGATAGTCACGGACGCCCAGGGCGCCGACGGAAGTCTGGGGCCTGCGCCCCATGAATCGCTGACCCCGTTCCGAACTCGCATGTGGCCTGGGTCGCTCGCCTCACGACAGGCCTTGCGTGGCCTGCCAGTCTTCGTGGGTGGCAACTGCCACAGCCACGAATCCGAGGCAAGCGATCACCCACCCCATCCCCATTCGCAAGATGGCTTTCGACGTGCCGGCCGCCGAGGCGTTCAACCCGCTCTCTATCGCAGGCAATGCCACCTTGTCGTACATGCACACGGCGCTGGGTCTGTATGTCGTGCACCTGGAGCCCTTCATCGTGAAGTCCATGCGCAAAGTGATGCCGCTGATCCGCGACGCCGCCCTCAAGGAAGAGGTGGATCGATTCTGCCGGCAGGAGGCGCAGCACTACCAGCAGCATGCCGACTTCAACAAGATCATCCTCGCGCGCCAATACCCGGGGCTGGAGGCGCGGCTCGATCGGGTGCGTGACGACTTCGACGGCTTCCTGCGCCACCGGTCGGACCGCTTTCGCATCGGCTTTGTCGAGGGATTCGAGTCCTACACCAGCCAGATGTCGCTGACCATGCTGGCCACCGGCCTGTACGAGC
>CAVXZK010000009.1:0-149639 GCA_963766365.1 uncultured beta proteobacterium | reverse complement strand
CGATGGCGTTGTGGATCCGGGACTTTGATCCGGCGCGTCCGCCGGCCGACCATATCAACAAGCCCCGCTTCGATGCGGCCCTGGCGCTGGTGCGCGCGGGCTATGAGGACCTGATCGAAGTCCGCGACGCGCTCAGCCCGGACACGCACTTGGTATTCCAGGGCTATGACTTTGCGATCCCGGATGGCCGGGGCATCTGTCACCTGGGCCCGTGGCTGAAGCCGACGTTCGACCTGCGGCGCTTTCCGTCACAGGCCGTGGCATTCGAGGTCGTCAAGGAAATGCTGCAACAGTTCGCCGCGATGCTGACGGCGCTCGCCGCGGCGCCCTTGGTCACCTTCATCAACGGCCAGGGCACGTTGCCGCAGCAGAAGGGCTCGTGGCACAACGAACTGCATCCGTCGCGCTCCGGCTTCGACCGGTTTGCCGACCTGTTCCACGCCACGCTGAGGGCGCTGTTTCCGAACCGGGTAGTCTAGCCGGGCTGTTGCGCAGCCGCGGGTGCATCAGGGCGCCGGCCGGGTCATTGCGGCTGGATCGACGAGCCGATCGAACTCGTCCGCGGTGACGTGCCCCAGCGCTAGCGCCGCCTGTTTCAGCGTCGTGCCTTCGTGGTGCGCCTTGTGAGCGATCGCCGCCGCCTTGTCGTAACCGATGTGTGGCGCAAGCGCGGTGACCAGCATCAGTGAGCGGTCGAGCAACTCGGCGATGCGCTCCTCGCGGGGTTCGATGCCGCGGGCGCAGTGTTCCTCGAAACAGCGCATGCCATCGGCAAGCAGGCGCGCGCTCGCCAGTGCATTGGCAGCGATCAAGGGCTTGTTGACGTTGAGTTCGAAGTCCCCGGTCGCGCCGCCGAAGTTGACGGCAACATCGTTGCCGAACACCTGCGCACAGATCATCAGCAGCGACTCGCTCTGCGTCGGATTGATCTTGCCCGGCATGATGGAACTGCCCGGCTCGTTCTCGGGAATCGAGATCTCTCCCAGCCCGGAACGCGGTCCACTGGCCAGCCAGCGCACGTCATTGGCGATCTTGGCGAGGGCGGTCGCCAGCGTCTTCAGTACGCCGTGCGTGAAGACGATCGGTTCGTGCCCCGCCAGCGCAGCGAAGCGATTGGCAGCGACCGTGAACGGCTGTCCGGTGGAATCGGCAATGTCGGCGGCCACCCGGGCGCCGAATTCCGGATGCGTCGCGAGCCCGGTGCCGACCGCAGTGCCGCCAATGGCGAGCGGGTACAGCGTCGTGAGCCCGGCCTCGATCGCGCTTCGGGCAAAGTCCAGCTGGGCGACATAGCCGGAGAACTCCTGCCCGAGCGTCAGCGGCGTGGCGTCCTGCAAGTGGGTGCGGCCGATCTTCACGATCGAATCGAAGGCGGCCGACTTGGCCGCGAGCGTGGTGCGCAACTCGTCGAGTGCCGGCAGCAGCTGTTGCCTGATCGCGAGGGCGAGGGCGATGTGCATCGCCGTAGGGATCACGTCGTTCGACGACTGGCCACGGTTCACATGGTCATTCGGGTGCACCGCACGGCTGCCGCGCACCTGGCCCAGGAGTTCCGCGGCGCGGTTGGCGATGACCTCGTTGACGTTCATGTTGGTCTGCGTGCCGGAGCCGGTCTGCCACACCGGGAGCGGAAAGTGCACGTCATGTCGGCCGCTGATCACTTCGTCGGCGGCGGCTGCAATGGCTTCCGCCCGTGGCCGGTCGAGCAGGCCAAGGCCAGCGTTGGCCCGCGCGGCCGCACCCTTGATGCGTGCGATCGCGTGAATCAGTGTCAGCGGCATGCGATCGCCGGCCGGAAAGTGCGTCAGCGCCCGTTGCGTCTGCGCCCCCCAGAGCGCGGAGGTCGGAACCTCGATCGGACCGAAGCTGTCGCGTTCGGTGCGTGTTGCGGATGAGTTGGCTGACAAGTTCATCTCGGCTCCCGGCAGCATCGACCGGCGATCACGGTAGCCTATCGGACAGGCATCGGCTATGCGTTGCGAGCAGAATAGACGGTGCAGCAGCAGAAGGATTCACCGGACGGCATGAGCAAGGCGTTTGTCAAGGAAGACGCGGGCGAGGACGACGACGTCGAACTCCCGGAGCTGCCCGCGGGTGTCCGCAACTACATCACGCCAGCCGGCTACCAACGTCTGCGCGACGAACTCGCGCACCTGGTGAAAACCGAGCGCCCGGAAGTCGTGCGCGTTGTCTCCTGGGCGGCGTCGAACGGCGACCGTTCGGAAAATGGCGATTACATCTACGGCAAGAAACGCCTGCGCGAAATTGACCGGCGCATCCGCTTCCTGACGAAGCGGCTCGACATCGCTGAGGTCGTCGACCCGGCGACTCGACCCGCCACCGACCAGGTCTTCTTCGGTGCGACGGTCCGCTACGAAGCGTCAGGACAGGAGCATCAGATCATGATCGTCGGCATCGACGAGGTCGATCCGGCGCGCGGCCGCGTCAGCTGGATCTCGCCGATTGCACGGGCGCTGCTGAAGGCGCGGGAAGGCGACGTGGTTCAGCTGAAGACACCGGCCGGCCTCGAAACGCTGGAAGTCCTGGCCGTGAGCTACGCCGCGTCCTGAGGGTGGGCGCGGGTGCCGCCGCGCGGCCGCACCACCTTCACGACCTGTTTGACCCGCCGCAACGTACGGATCACGTGCGCCAGGTGCGTGCGGTCCCGCACCTGGACCTTGAAGTGGATCAGTGCGATGTGCGCGTCCTCGTCGTCGACGTGGACGTTCAGGATGTTCGAGTCTGCCTCGGCGATCGCCACCGCGATCCGGCCCAGCACGCCACGTTCGTTGATGGCGTTCACGTCGAGGCCGACAGTGAAGAACGTGGCGGCGTCCCGCGCCCAGGTGAGCTCGATCCACCGATCCGGATCCGCCTTGCGTGCCCGCTGCGCATGGATACAGTCGGTCTGGTGCACTGCCAGCCCCTGGCCCTTGCGGATATGGCCGACGATCGGATCGTCCGGGATCGGATGGCAGCAGTTGGCCATCTGCACCGCCATCCCCTCGGTGCCGCGGACCACGACCGGTGCTGCCGTCGAGGGCACGGCCGAGCCGGTGGCGGTCTCACCGGAGATCTCCGAGCCGGCCGCTATCGCCAGCTGCCGCGCGACCACGGCCGCAAGGCGCCGGCCCAGTCCAATGTCGGCGAAGAGCGCTGCGCGCGATTCGATTTCGGCCTGACGTATCACCTCATCCCACTGCGCATCGCTGACGCTGGCAAGCGAAAGGTTGAACTGGCGCGCGGCCTGTGCCAGCAATCGCTCTCCGAGCTCGGCTGACTCGTCGAACTTCATCGTGCGCAGGAAATGGCGGATCTCGGAGCGCGCCTTGCCGGTACGCACGAAAGACAGCCACGACGGGTTGGGGCGTGCCACGGGGCCGGTCACGATCTCGACCATGTCGCCGTTGCGCAGCGGTGCGCGCAGCGCCTGGATCTCGCCGTTGATGCGTGCCGCGACGCACTTGTTGCCGACATCGGTGTGAATGCCGTAGGCAAAGTCCACCGCCGTGGCACCGCGGGGAAGGGAAACGATCTTGCCCCGCGGCGTGAATACATAGACCTTGTCCGGGAACAGGTCGACCTTGATGTGTTCGAGAAACTCGCTCGAATCGCCGGTGTGGCGCTGGATCTCCAGCAGCGACTGCAGCCACTGGTGCGTGCGCGACTGCAGTTCCGAAAGGTCGGAATCATCATCCTTGTAGAGCCAGTGTGCGGCGACGCCGGACTCGGCGACGTGGTGCATTTCCTTCGTGCGAATCTGGAACTCCACCGGGGTGCCATACGGCCCGATCAGCGTCGTATGCAACGACTGGTAGCCGTTGACCTTCGGGATCGCGATGTAGTCCTTGAATTTGCCGGGCACCGGCTTGTAGAGGGCATGCAGCGCACCGAGCGCGATGTAGCACTCGCTGCGCGTCTCGACAACGATGCGGAAACCATAGATGTCGAGAACCTCGGAGAACGAGAGATTCTTCTCGAGCATCTTGCGGTAGATGCCGTACAGCGTTTTCTCGCGGCCATAGACCTCGGCGCGCAGCTTGGTTTCCTGCAGCGCCTTGCGCACCGACTGCAGGATCTTGCTCAGCAGTTCGCGCCGGTTGCCGCGCGCCGCCAGCACCGCCCTTTGCAGCACGCGGTAGCGCATCGGATGCAGGTGCTGGAAGCTCAGTTCCTCGAGTTCGCGGAACAGGTTGTTGAGACCCAGGCGATGTGCGATCGGCGCGTAGATCTCCAGCGTCTCGCGAGCGATGCGCCGCCGTTTTTCGGGCTCGACCGCGTCGAGCGTGCGCATGTTGTGCAGCCTGTCCGCGAGCTTGATCAGCATGACGCGCACGTCGCGCGCCATAGCGAGCAGCATCTTGCGGAAGTTCTCCGCCTGCGCCTGCTCGGTCGACGAGAACTGCAGCTTGTCGAGCTTCGAGACGCCGTCGACCAGTTCCGCCACGACCGCTCCGAACTTTTCCACCAGCTGCTGCTTCGGAATGCCGGAATCCTCCAGCACGTCATGCAGCAATGCTGCCTGGATCGCGGAGCCGTCGAGGCGCCAGTCGGTCAGGATCTCGGCGACGGCCAGCGGGTGGGTGATGTAGGGCGCGCCGCTGCGGCGAAACTGCCCGAGATGGGCTTCGTCGGAAAAGCGGAATGCATTCTTGACCTTCTGCACGTCTGACGACGGCAGGTACTTCTTGACGCGATCCGAAAGCGTGGCAACGGTCGCCACGCCGTTGGTGGCGGGAGCTTCAGGGGAATCGCTGCGCCAGACCGCCTTCTTGAGCGCCTCCGCGGCGCGCCGGGCGAAGCCGGGCTGGGAAGGCTGGTTGGCGGGGAGCGGGGGATCCTCGGGCCGCATCGTGCTTGCCTGGCGTCGGGGCTGGCGTCACACGGTGCAGGCCACGACTAGGCCTACGTCGGTACTTTGCGCAGCATTTCAATGCCAACTTTTTCCTGCGCAATTTCGCGCAGCGCGGCGACTGCCGGCTTGTCCTTGGTGTCGATTTTGGGCGTGTGGCCCTGGGCGAGCTGGCGCGCACGGTAGGCCGCGGCCAGCGCGAGCTGGAAGCGGTTGGGGATGTGCTTCAGGCAGTCTTCAACGGTAATGCGGGCCATGGGCAATCTCGGAGGAATGGGATTGGCCTGATTCTAGCCGAGGAGGAGACTCGTACGACCGGCGGACTCACCACGCTCAGTCCCGGCTGCGATCCGGCTGCCAGTAGCGCACCGCCCAGGCAGGGTCAACTGTGCGTGTGACTTTGAAGATCGGCCGGGCGCCGGGTCGCCCCAAGCTCGACCGACTGATCAGATCGGGCCGAGTGCATGTGCGATTGCGCAGCAATCGCGTACACGCGGCCCGCCTAGCCAATTCCCAGTTGAGCGAAGAGGTCGTGGTGTCGGGCCGACTGGCTGCCATAGCGCAGCCGGGTGGCGGTGACGATCGCGGCCAGTTGCGCCAGCGCCGTGGCGAAGTCCTCGTTGATGATCACGTAGTCGAACTCGGGTGCGTGCGCCATTTCGCTGCCGGCGGCGAGCAGCCGACGGGCGATGACCTGCGCGCTGTCCTGTCCGCGCTTGTGAAGACGCGCCTCAAGAGCGTCAATAGACGGCGGAAGAATGAAGATCCCGACCGCGTGGCCGAAGCGCTCCTTGACCTGCCGCGCGCCCTGCCAGTCGATCTCCAGCAGCACGTCGGTGCCGTCGCGGATCTGCCGCTCGATCCAGGTGCTCGAGGTGGCGTAGTAGTTGCCGTGGACCTCGGCGCTCTCGAGAAACTCGCCGGCCGAGCGCAGCCGCATGAACTCATCGACGGAAACGAAGTGGTACTCACGCCCGTCGGCCTCTCCCGGCCGGGGTGGTCGCGTCGTATGTGAAATGGACAGTGCGATGCCGCGGTCCTGCTCCAGCAGGGCGTTCACCAGCGTTGACTTTCCGGCGCCGGACGGTGCGACCACGAGGAAGATGCTGCCGGTCTGGCCGGCGTCCAGCGCTGCAGGCGGAGCCGCGGGGGTGATTTTCATTCGAGGTTCTGGATCTGCTCGCGCATTTGTTCGATCAGCAACTTCAACTCGACGGAGGCATTGGTCATCTCGATGGCCGCCGCCTTGGAACCCAGCGTGTTCGCCTCGCGATTGAGCTCCTGCATCAGGAAGTCGAGGCGACGTCCGACCGGTCCGCCCGCGTCCAGCGCGCGGCGCACTTCCGTCACGTGTGTCGTCAGCCGCTTGATCTCCTCGTCGACATCCATGCGCAGGCCATACAGCGTCACCTCCTGGCGGATGCGGTCGGCGACTTCCTCGCGCGTCAGCGTGGAGGCGTCAGCAAGTGCCCGGCCGAGTGCCTGTTCGAGGCGCTCGACCAGCTTGCGCTCGACCGAGGCGAGAAGGTCGGGCGCACGGCCCTTGACCTGAACGGCGATGGCATCGATCGCATCACAGTTTGCCAGCAGGACGGTGCGGAGCGCCGCGCCTTCGCGCTGGCGCGAGGCGGCCAGGGCCTCCAGTGCGTCGTTGAGCGCGTCCAGCACCGCTGCACGCAACGCCTCGGGATCGGCCACCGGTGCATCGACAACGCCCGGCCAGCCGAGGACATCGGCTGTCGTGAGTCCGGCAATGCCGGGAAGTGCCGCCTCGACCTCACCGGCGAGACGCCGCAATCGTTCAAGCGCTGCAGTGTTGACGCCGCCGGCCGCATCCGTTCCGACGCGGGTCACCGAGAGACGGCATTCCATCTTGCCGCGATTGACACGTGCAGCAATGGCTTCGCGGAGTGCCGGTTCGACGCTGCGCAATTCGTCGGGGTAGCGGACGGAGAGATCAAGGAACCGCGAATTAACCGTCTTCAGTTCGACAGTCACCGGCCCGATTGCCGTCGGGCGACTGGCGACGGCGAAGCCGGTCATGCTGGCGACGGGTTTCATGGCAGCGCTGGAAGGTAAGAGATCGACACGCTCGAAGCCTCGGTATGGCCCTCTTTTCGAGCCTTAAGAGGCTACGGGAGGCAGGACCCTTTTCGTTAGAATCGTCCTGATCTTCTCACGCGTAGCACTCATGCCGGCGCAGACCAACGCATCTTTGCCCGAAGGCCTCGAAGTCGGCGGCTACCGCATTGTAAAGAAGATCTCCAGCGGCGGATTCTCGATCGTCTATCTTGCGACGGACGAGAACGGCAACTCGGTTGCGATCAAGGAGTACATGCCGGCGGCACTTGCGCAGCGCAAACCGGGTGAGCTGTCGCCCTATGTCGCGCCCGAGAACCTGAACACCTACCGCATTGGCCTGAAGTGCTTCTTCGAGGAAGGCCGGGCGCTGGCGTCGATCTATCACCCCAACATCGTTCGAGTCATCAATTTCTTCCGCTCGAACGATACGGTCTACATGGTGATGAACTACGAGTCCGGGCGCTCGCTGCAGGAACACATCCTGCGCAACCGCAACAAGGAGCAGAAGGACGTGCTGTCCGAGCGCTTCGTGCGGCGCGTCTTCGCGCAGGTCATGAACGGGCTGCGCGAAGTGCATTCGAACCGGCTGCTGCACCTCGACGTGAAGCCGGCGAACATCTACCTGCGCATGGACGGCACGCCGATCCTGCTCGACTTCGGCGCGGCGCGGCAGACGTTGCAGCGGGACATCAACAAGACCTATCCCATGTACACGCCGGGATTCGCGGCCCCCGAGCTCTACAAGCGCGATGCCGAACTCGGGCCCTGGACCGACGTGTACTCGATCGGCTCGTGCATCTACGCCTGCATGTCCGGCATGCCGCCGCAGGAGTCCGACCAGCGCCTGAAGGAAGACAAGATGCCTACGGCATTGCGCTCGTTCCGCGGCCTGTATTCGAACCAGTTGATCTCGATGGTGGAGCGCTGCCTGCGCCTGAATTCGCTGGAGCGCCCGCAGACGGTATATGCGGTGCAGAAGGAGCTGTTGCAGAACGTGCCGGAGCGGCCGGAGTTCTCGGTCATGGAACGCACTGGTGCGCGCTGGCGCAGCATTCAAGACCGCTTTTCCCGGTTCATGAAGGACCACAACATCACGTGGTTTTGAAGGGCGCGCAAAAGTGCACCCCTACTTTTGCGCGTTTGAACAGAAAAAATCGCTGGCGGAGCCAGTCGATTTTTTTCATTACAACGGCACGCTTCGGTGGCACGCTTACGGCAAGATGCTTACCAGCCTGCCCTCGTACTGCGGGCCACCGCCCGGCCGCCCGAAGGCGGCCCGCCTGACTGATCGCGACGAGTGCACGTGCGACCGCGCCAGCGGTCGCGTACACGAGGAGCGCTGATGCGTTTTTCCGTTTACCAGGAAAGCAAGAAGGGCGGTCGGCGGATCAACCAGGACCGCATGGGGTACCTGTACACCCGCGACTCGATGCTGATCCTGGTGGCCGACGGCATGGGCGGCCATGCGCGTGGCGAAGTGGCCTCGCAGCTCACGCTGCAGACGATCGCGTCGATCTACCAGCGCGATGCCAAGCCGATCCTCCCGGATCCGGCACGCTTCCTCGAAGAATCGGTGCTCGCTTCGCACCGTGAACTGCATCGCTATCGGGCCGAACACAGCCTGCCGGAAGCGCCGCGCACGACGCTGGTGGCATGCATCGTGCAGCAGGGTGTCGCTATCTGGGCGCATGTCGGCGACTCCCGCCTGTACCTGATCCGTGGCGGCCGCATCCTCGAGCGCACGATCGACCATTCGCGCGTGCATCACCTGGTGCAGTCCGGACTGATCCGGCCCGAGGATGCGAAGGACCACCCGGAGCGCAACCGGATCTTCAACTGCATCGGCGCGTACGTCGCGCCGACGGTCGAAGTGAGCCACCCGTTCGCGCTGCGCAACGGCGACACCGTGCTGCTGTGCTCGGACGGACTCTGGGGCTCGCTGAGCGATCGGCAGATCGCCGAGGCGTTTACCGGCAAGACCGTCATGCGCGCGGTGCCTGAACTGATGGAACTGGCGCTCGAACTGGGCGGCCCCGAGTCCGACAACTGCACCGCGATCGCGATGACCTGGGCCGGTACGGAATCGGTCGAGATGGTGCCGCCGACCGAGGATCCGGTGTCGACGCTGCTCATCCCCGAAGGCACGGTCGCGTCGACGATCCAGATGCCGCGACATGGCGAGCCGGCGGCCGACGAGGAGCTGTCGGAAGACCAGATCGACGACGCGATTGCCGAGATCCAGAAGGCGATCCAGCGCTCGTCCAAGCTCGTAACGAAGTAGCGCACACCGGCCGGGCGCGTTGAGTGCGCGCTGCGGTAGCCTTGCGGGCTTCTCCCTGATCGGACGGTCCGCATGTCCTCGACGTCATCCCCTTTTGCACGACCCAGCGGGCGCCGCCCGGACGAGCTGCGTCCGGTACGCCTTACGCGCCGCTACACCAAGCACGCGGAGGGCTCGGTGCTGGTGGAATTCGGCGACACGCGCGTGCTCTGCACCGCGAGCGTCGAGGAAAAGGTCCCCGGCTTCCTGAAAGGCAAGGGCGAGGGTTGGCTCACCGCGGAGTACGGCATGCTGCCGCGCGCAACGAACACTCGCAGCGACCGCGAGGCCGCGCGGGGCAAGCAGAGCGGTCGGACGCACGAGATCCAGCGGCTTATCGGTCGCAGCCTGCGAGCCGTTTTCGACCTGCGGCTGCTCGGCGAACGCACATTGCACATCGACTGCGACGTGATCCAGGCGGACGGCGGCACGCGCACCGCCGCCATTACTGGCGGCTATGTCGCCGCCGTCGATGCGTCGCGCTGGCTGCGCGAGCGCGGCATGATCGAGAACCTGCCGGTGCGCGACCATGTCGCCGCCGTTTCGGTTGGGGTCTTCGAAGCGGCCGCGATACTCGACCTCGACTATGCCGAGGATTCGCAGTGCGAGACGGACATGAATGTCGTGATGACCGGGCACGGCCGCTTTGTCGAAGTGCAGGGCACGGCGGAAGGTGAGCCGTTCACCGAGGCGCAGATGGCAGCGATGATGGCGCTGGCGCGCAAAGGTGTTTCGGAGCTGGTCGCCGCGCAGAAGCACGCGCTGGACGAGGTCTGAGCCGGCAACGCCCCGCGGGAGATATCCGATGATCCGACGCGTCGTGCTGGCGTCCGCCAACGCCGGAAAACTCCGCGAGTTCCGCGCGCTGCTGCGGGAGCAGGATTTCGAGGTCGTCTCCCAGGGCGAGCTCAACATCGAATCGGCCGCGGAGCCGCACCTCACGTTCCTCGAGAACGCGCTAGCGAAGGCTCGCCACGCGGCGGCGCAGAGCGGGTTGCCGGCGCTGGCCGACGATTCCGGCCTGTGCGTGCAGGCGCTCGACGGTGCGCCCGGAGTGCATTCGGCGCGCTTTGCGGGCGCGGATGCGAACGACGCCGCGAACAACTCGGAACTGCTGCGCCGGTTGCAGGGTTGCACCGACCGCCGGGGCCACTATGTCTGCGTGCTCGTTGCGGTGCGCTCAGCCGATGATCCCGAGCCGCTGGTGGCTGACGCGCGCTGGCACGGCGAGATCCTGCTCGCACCGCGTGGCGCGGGCGGCTTCGGTTACGACCCGCTCTTCTTCGTGCCCGATTGTGGTCAGACCGCGGCCGAGCTCGCCGCCGAGCACAAGAACCGCATCAGTCATCGCGGCCTGGCAATGCGCGACCTGGCACAGCGCCTGGTCGCGTGGCGCTGAGGACGGCGCGGCCATGGACGTGATTCCGATTGCGCCTGCCGGCGCCACGCCGGCGGACGTTGCTGTGTATTTGCGCCCTGGGACGCTCAGCCTGCCGGCGCTGCCGCCGCTGTCGCTATACATCCACTTCCCCTGGTGCGTGCGCAAGTGTCCCTACTGCGACTTCAACTCCCACGAACCGGAAGGAGGAGCGATCGCGATCCCCGAAGCGGACTACCTGCGTGCGCTGCGTGCCGACATCGAAACGGCGCTGCCGCTGATCTGGGGACGACGCATCATCAGTGTCTTCATCGGCGGCGGCACACCGAGCCTGCTCAGCGCGGCCGGTGTCGAGTGTCTGCTCTCGGACGTCCGCGCGCTGCTGGTGCTCGAGGCCGACTGCGAGATCACGCTGGAGGCCAACCCCGGCACCGTGGAAGCCGAGCGCTTTGCGGCCTATCGCGCCTCCGGCGTCAATCGTCTGTCGCTCGGGATCCAGTCCTTCGATGAAGCAAAGCTGCAGGCATTAGGTCGCATCCACGATCGCCGCCAGGCGCTCGCCGCGGTCGAGGTCGCCCGTCGCGCGTTCGACAACTTCAACCTCGACCTGATGTACGGACTGCCGCAGCAGACGCTCGAAGAAGCGCAGCGCGATGTCGAGCAGGCGCTGCTGCTGGAGCCGCCGCATCTTTCGCTCTACCAGCTGACGCTCGAGCCCAACACGGTCTTCGCCAAGCGCCCACCGCCGCTGCCGGACGAAGACGTTACTGCGTCGATGCACGCGTGGATCGAGCAGCGGACCGGGGAATCGGGCTACCGGCACTACGAAGTCTCCGCGTATGCCCGGGCGGAGCGCGAGTCGCGGCACAACCTCAATTACTGGGGCTTCGGGGATTACCTCGGGGTCGGACCCGGAGCGCACTCCAAGCTGTCGTTTCCCCATCGCGTCGTGCGACAGGTCCGTTATCGCAGCCCGGCGAGCTACCTGCAGCGGGCGTCGCGCGGCGAGTTTCTCGCCGAAGATGTCGAAGTCGGACGTGCGGACCTGCCGTTCGAGTTCATGCTGAATGCGATGCGCTTGCTCGAGGGCGTGCCGGCCATGTGGTTCACCGAACGGACAGGGCTGCCGCCTACGGCGATTCAGCGCCAGCTGGAGGAGGCCGAACGCCGCGGCCTGATGACCGTCGATCACGCGCGTTGGCGCCCGACCGCCCTCGGCGCGCGCTTCCTGAGCGATTTGCAGGCGCTTTTTTTGCCCTCCGGCTCCTAAGCATCGAAACGGTGCGTGTGTGCTCGTTCTTGGCGCATAATGCACTGCCGTGGTGCAGTTAGACCTAGCGCCCGCGGCGTGCTGGAATAATCGGGAGGAAGGTAACCCGATGTCGCACAAGGGTAGTGCAGGATCAAAGCCCTCCGACGGGGCTTTGGCATAGTTCCTGCGTTGCGGTGCACCAGTTCCTGCTGCGTCCAGGCCCGAGAGCCGGGATCGTTTTCAACCACGAGCGATAGAGGAGAAGGAAAGAATGGCCACGGCCAAAGATGTCATGAAGATGATCACGGACAACGAGGCTCTTTTCGTTGATCTGCGCTTTACCGACACGAAGGGCAAAGAGCAGCACGTGTCCGTGCCGGCCAAGGCATTTGAGGAAGACAAGTTCGAACAGGGCCACGCGTTCGACGGCTCGTCGATCGGCGGCTGGAAGGGAATCGAAGCGTCAGACATGCTGCTGATGCCCGATCCCGGCTCCGCGCGCATGGACCCGTTTCGCGAGGAAAACACGCTGATCATCACCTGCGACGTGATCGAGCCATCGACCGGCAAAGGCTATGACCGCGACCCGCGTTCGCTTGCCAAGCGCGCTGAGGCCTACCTGAAATCCACGGGAATGGGCGACACCGCGTACTTCGGTCCCGAGCCCGAATTCTTCATTTTCGACAGCGTGACGTGGAACGTCGACATGTCGGGCTGCCACGTCCGCATCAAGTCCGAAGAGGCGCCGTGGTCGACCGGGATCGACTACGAGGCCGGCAACCTCGCGCATCGTCCGCCGGTCAAGGGTGGCTACTTCCCCGTACCGCCGACCGATTCATTGCAGGACATTCGTTCCGAAATGTGCCTGCTGCTCGAGCAGCAAGGCGTCGAGGTGGAAGTCCATCACCACGAAGTCGCGGCACCGGGCCAGTGCGAGATCGGTACCAAGTTTTCGACGCTGGTGAAGCGTGCTGACTGGCTGCAAATCCTGAAGTACACGGTGTGGAACGTCGCGGCGAGCTACGGCAAGACAGCGACCTTCATGCCAAAGCCAGTCGTCGGCGACAACGGCTCGGGCATGCACGTGCACCAGTCGGTGTGGAAGGACGGCAACAATCTCTTCGCCGGCAATGGTTACGCCGGGCTTTCGGACTTCGCGCTCTATTACATCGGCGGCATCATCAAGCATGCGAAATCGCTGAATGCCTTCACCAACCCGGGAACGAATTCCTACAAGCGCCTGGTGCCGGGCTTCGAAGCGCCGATCAACCTGGCCTATTCGGCACGCAATCGCTCTGCGTCCTGCCGCATTCCGTATGTGTCCAACCCGAAGGGGCGCCGCGTCGAAGTGCGATTCCCGGATCCGACCGCCAATCCGTACCTGGCGTTTGCGGCGATGCTGATGGCCGGCCTCGACGGCGTGCAGAACAAGATCCATCCTGGCGAGCCGATGGACAAGAACCTGTACGACCTGGAGCCCGAGGAGGCCGCAAAGATTCCGCATCCGTGCGCATCGCTCGATGAGGCGCTCGACAACCTCGACAGGGACCGCGAGTACCTGACGCGTGGTGGCGTGTTCGCCAACGACATGATCGACGCTTACATCACGCTGAAGATGGAAGAGGTCACCCGCTTCCGCATGACCACACACCCGGTCGAATTCGACATGTACTACGGGTCCTAAGGCGTCCGCGCCTTGCAAAGCGATGGGGGCGGGTGACCGCCCCCGTTTGCTTCAGCCTCCGAGATGACTTCGACCTCCCCAGAATGCGCGAACTGACCCCCGATCTGCTTGCAGTTGGGCTTATTCCGGCCGTGTGGCTGCCTTACACTGCCGGCGGTTCGTGTCGTGGGGAGTGCGCAGGTGAAACGACTGCTGCCGATCTTCGTGCTGTGCGTTGGTGCCGCGGTGCCGTGGTCAACCATGGCGCAGTCGTCGGACATCTTCCTCTGCGTGGACGACCAGGGCAACAAGTCGTTCCAGAACGTCGGCAGCGGCAAGGGCTGCAAGCGGGTCGATGTGGGCCCGGTACTGTCGCTGCCCGCGCCGCGGCAGCCTGCGAACCGGGGCACCCGGCCAGCGGTGGAGGAACGAGTCACCGTCTCCCCGGCAGCCTTTCCGCGCGTCGACCGCGACACCCAGCGCACGCGCGACAGCGATCGTCGGCGCATCCTCGAGGACGAACTGAGGGCCGAGGAAGAACGCCTGGGCGGCCTGCGCGCCGAGTTCAACAGCGGCGAGCCGGAGCGACGCGGTGACGAGCGCAACTACGCGCTCTATCAGGAGCGGGTCCAGCGACTTCGCGACGACATCACGCGCGTCGAGAACAACGTCAGCGCCCTGCGCCGCGAGATCGCGTTGCTGCGCACCCAGTAATTTCCGGAAGGCCGATGGCCGTCCGGCGGCCCGCGGGGTCGCCGGGTGAGCGCGTACGTGCCCATCGAGCCCTTCATCGGCAGTCCGTTCGAAGGCCTGGACCTGCTGTCGACCGCGGTCCTCGTGCTCGACGCGTCGGCGCGCATCGTGCATGTGAACCAGGCTGCCGAACTGCTGCTCGGTATTTCCCGCAAGAACCTGCTTGGACAGTCTGCCGAGCGGGTCATCGGCGACTCGCTGCAGATGCAGGAACTGGTGGCCGATGCGCGCAACAATGCCTTTGGCGAACGGCGGCAGGTACTTGAACTCAAGCGCCTGGGACGCGAGCCCGTCCCGGTACGGGTGACCGCGACGGCGCAGTACGGTTCAAGCACTCCGCTGGTGCTTGAAATCTCCGAAATCGAGCAGCAGCTCAAGGTCGATCGCGAAGAGCGCCAGCTTGGTTTATCCGAGGCGAACCGGCAGCTGCTGCGCAACCTGGCCCACGAGATCAAGAATCCGCTGGGTGGCGTTCGCGGCGCCGCGCAGCTGCTGGACGCGGAACTCGCGTCGCCGGAGCAACGCGAATACACACGGGTCATCATCGCCGAGGCGGATCGACTGCAGGCGCTGGTCGATCGGCTGCTGGCGCCGCATCGCAGTCCGCGCATGGTGGGCGAACTCAACATCCACGAAGTGTGCGAGCGCGTGCGACTGGTGATCCTCGCGGAGTTCCCGCGCGGACTGACGATCGAGCGCGACTACGACGCGAGCGCCCCCGACTTTCTTGGCGATCGTGAACAGCTGATCCAGGCGCTGCTCAACATCGTGCGCAATGCCACGCAGGCGCTGGAGTCCCGCATCGCTGCCGGCGATGCGGTCATCACGCTGCGCACGCGTGTGGCACGGCAGGTGACGATCGCGCGCAGCCGACATCGCTTGGCACTGGACTTGCATGTGATCGACAACGGGCCGGGCGTACCGAATGACATCAAGGACCGCATTTTCTTTCCGCTGGTTTCGGGCCGCGACGACGGCACCGGCCTCGGACTCACGCTGGCGCAGACCTTCGTTCAGCAGCACGACGGCATCATCGAAGTTGATAGCCGGCCGGGCCGAACCGATTTCCGCATCCTGATACCGCTCCCATGAAGCCAATCTGGATCGTCGACGACGATCGCTCGATACGCTGGGTCCTCGAAAAGGCGCTCGCTCGCGAGAACCTGCCGTGCAAGGCCTTCGGCGTGGCGCAGGATGTGCTGAACGAGCTCGAACACGACAGCCCGCAGGTTCTGATCTCCGACATCCGCATGCCCGGCATGAGCGGCATCGAGCTGCTGCGCGCGGTCAAGCGACGCCACCCGGCGTTGCCGGTCATCGTGATGACGGCGTTTTCGGACCTTGAGAGTGCGGTCTCCGCGTTCCAGGGCGGGGCCTTCGAATACCTGCCCAAGCCATTCGATGTCGACAAGGCCGTCGAGCTGATCCGCCGCGCGGTCGACGAGAGCGTGCGCGAGTCGAGTACCGACGAGGCGCTGGGCGAGGTCCCGGAGATCCTCGGCCAGGCGCCGGCGATGCAGGACGTGTTCCGCGCGATCGGGCGGCTCAGCCAGTCCAACGTGACCGTCCTGCTGACCGGCGAGTCAGGCAGCGGCAAGGAGGTGGTGGCCCGAGCGCTGCACAAGCACAGCCCGCGGGTTGCGGCGCCGTTCATCGCGCTCAACATGGCGGCGATCCCGCGCGACCTGATGGAGTCCGAGCTTTTCGGCCATGAGCGTGGCGCGTTCACCGGGGCCCAGGCGATGCGGCGCGGCCGCTTCGAGCAGGCCGAGGGCGGAACGCTGTTCCTCGACGAGATCGGCGACATGCCCGCCGAATTGCAGACGCGCCTGCTGCGTGTGCTGTCTGATGGCTTCTACTACCGCGTTGGCGGCCATCAACCGATCAAGGCCGACGTGCGCGTCATAGCGGCCACGCACCAGAACCTGGAAGAGCGGGTGCGCCAGGGCCTGTTCCGCGAAGACCTGTACCACCGCCTCAATGTGATCCGGCTGCGGCTGCCCGCGCTGCGCGAACGCTCCGAGGACATTCCATTGCTGGCCCGCCACTTCCTGGTGAAGAGCGCCCAGGAACTGGGCGTCGAGCCGAAGAAGCTGTCGGAAGAAGCGCTGCGCTTCATCAGCCAGCAACCGTTCCCGGGCAATGTGCGCCAGCTCGAGAACCTGTGCCACTGGCTGACCGTGCTGGCGCCGGCCCAGGTCATCAAGGTCGAGGACCTGCCGCTGGAAATGCGCCAGGACACACCGGCAGCGATTCCGGCCCGGACCGAGCCCACGATGTCTGCGGTTCCGGCGGCGCCAACCCTGATGGCGGTTCCGACGGGCGATTGGACCGCGTCGCTGATCGCGGAAGTCGAGCGGCGACTGCAGGCCGGATTCCCCGACGTCATGGACAGCCTCGCCCGGGATTTCGAGGCGGCCGTCATACGCACCGCGCTGCGGCACACCCACGGGCGCCGGATCGATGCCGCCACGCGCCTGGGCGTCGGCCGAAACACGATCACCCGGAAGATCCAGGAACTGCAACTGGAAGACTGAACCGGCGGCGGCTGCGGTCACCGCCCGACGATTGTGGCGCAGACCCGGCACTCCATCCCCGCCGGCTGCGTTTCGTCGCGGCCGCCTGCACTTCGTCGCACTGCTGGCGACACCGGGAAGCGCGCGCGGATAATCCGCCCCCACGTAGACGGCATGGCCGGCGGGTCACGAATCCGCGCAAACTTTCGACGTCAACCCGGCGTCGAAGCCATGCCCGGGGAGCTCCATGAAACGACGCACGAAGATCGGCTGGCTGGTGGGGCTGGTGGTGCTGGCCATTGCCGGGGGCGGAGGCGCGGTCATCGCGTCGCGGCAATCCAAGCCGCAGGCCCAGAAGGACGAGCGGCCGCCGCTGGAGTTTGCTCGCGCTGACGTCGTGACCGTGCAGCCAAAGCGGCTGTCGGTCGAACTCAGCGTGCCCGGCAGCGTGCTGGCGGTGTCCCAGGCGACGGTGCGCTCCAAGCTGTCGGCCGAAGTGAAGCGCGTGCTGGTGCGCGAGGGTGATCGCGTCAGCGCCGGCCAGATCGTGGCGGAGTTCGACACCGCGCAACTGCGTGCCCAACTGGCCGAGCGCACTGCGACCTACGAGTCCTCGCGTGCGCAGCTGGCCACGACCGAGCGGACGCGGCTCGCCAACGCGCAGCTGGTGAAGCAGAACTTCATTTCGCAGAACGCCTTCGACACGGCGGACTCGGCGTACCAGGCGCAGCTCGCAGCCGTCGCCGCGGCGAAGGCGCAGCTCGAGCAGACGCAGATCCAGATGAACGACTCCGTCGTTCGCGCGCCTATCGGGGGCGTTGTCGCCAGGCGCCACGTGCAGCCGGGCGAAAAGCTGGCCTTCGATGCGCCGCTGATGGCGATCGTCGACCTGGCGGAGCTGGAGGTTCAGGCCCAGGTTCCGGTGTCCGACGTGCCGCAGATCCGCAAGGGCATGACCGCGCAGGTCGACATCGAGGGCATACACGGACGCTCGTTCACCGGCCGGGTTGAGCGCATCAATCCCAGCACGGAGCCGGGTACACGCACCGTCAATATCTATGTCTCGCTGCCGAATGAGGAGACACTGCTCAAGGCCGGCATGTTTGCGAAGGTCATGCTGACCACGATGCCGGAATCCGAGGCGCCGTCGCTGCCGATGTCCGCGGTGCGCTCGGACGGGCAGCAGAGCTACGTGTGGGTGATCGCCGACGGCAAGCTGGCGCGTCGGAACATCGCCACCGGAAAGCGCGACGAACGCGCGCAACTCGTGGAAATCACGTCGGGACTGTCGCCGTCCGACGTCGTGCTCGCCACGAAATTCGACAACCTCAAGGACGGCCTTGCGGCGAAGGTCGTCGGCGTGCCCGGCGAGGCCAAGCTCGCCGATCGTCGCACGCCGGACGGCAAGTCCGCCTCGCCAAACTGAACCGCGCGACGGCCGCGTAGCGGCGCATCGCGAAGAGGACTGCTCTCATGTGGATGACACGGGTCTCGATCAATCACCCGGTGTTCGCGACGATGGTGATGGTCGGCCTCACGGTGCTGGGGTTGTTCTCCTATGCGCGCCTCGGCGTCGAGCCGATGCCCGACGTCAGCCCGCCGGGCGTCCAGATCTGGGTGAACTATCCGGGGGCATCGCCCGAGCAGGTCGAAAATGACCTGGCCAAGCCGATCGAAAGCGCGGCCAACACCGTCGCCGGCGTCAAGCGCATCCTGTCGCGCTCGGACGAGGGCCGGTCGCTCACGTGGGTCGAGTTCCGCTACGAAGTGGACATGGACCGGGCGATCCAGGAAGTGCGCGACAAGCTGGCGCAGATCCGCGCCGGTTTCCCGCGCGATGCGAAGGACCCGGTGGTGCAGCGCGCCGGCGGCGAAAACGACCAGCCGGTCGCGTCTTTCGCGCTGATGGGCAAGGAAAAGACTCCGCGCGAACTGACGCTGCTGGCCGAGCAGGTCGTGCAGAAGGGCTTCGAGCGCGTGAAGGGTGTCGGTCGCGTGGATCTCGGTGGCAACGTCACGCGTCAGATCCAGGTGCGCGTCGACCCGGCGAAGCTGACCGCGTTCGGCCTTTCGGTCGACCAGGTCGTGCAGGCGCTGCGCACCGCCAACGTCTCGGTGCCGGTGGGCACGATCCACAACGACACCTCGGAATCCATCATTCGCGTCGACGGGCGCCTGTCGTCGCCGGCCCAGTTCGAACGCATCATCGTGGCGCGCAAGGGCGGCGTGCCGATTCTGCTCTCGCAGGTCGCCACTGTCGTCGACGCGGAACGCGACCGTCAGTCGCTGTCGCGCGTCAATGGCCAGCCGGCAATCGGCGTGTCGGTGTTCAAGGCGCAGGACGCCAACATCGTCGACGTCGGGCGCGAGTTGAAGTACGCGGCGGAATCCATCCGTAAGCAGCTGCCGCCCGGCATGGAACTGAAATTCATGTGGGCGATGTCGGACTTCGTCGAGCAGTCCGTGAACAACGTCAAGACGACCATCATCGAGGGTGCACTGCTGACGGTCTTCATCGTGTTCCTGTTCCTCGGATCGTGGCGCAGTACGGTGATCACCGGCCTCACCCTGCCGATCTCGGTGATCGCGACCTTCACCGTCCTGTTCGCGCTCGGCTTCACGCTCAACTACATGACGCTGATGGCGCTGTCGCTGTGCATCGGACTGCTGATCGACGATGCGATCGTCGTGCGCGAGAACATCGTCCGCCACATTCACATGGGCAAGGACCATCACACCGCGGCGCGCGAGGGCACCGACGAGATCGGACTGGCGGTTCTGGCCACGACGCTGTCGATCGTCGCCGTGTTCGTACCAATCGCGTTCATGGGCGGCATCGTCGGCAAGTTCTTCTACCCGTTCGGCATCACCGTCGCGGCGGCAGTGCTGGTGTCGCTGTTCGTCAGCTTCACGCTGGATCCGATGCTGTCGGCGGTGTGGCGTGACCCGCCGGAAGGTGCGCGTGGCCTGCCCTTCGTCGGGCCGATGCTGCGCGGTTTCGAGCGCCTGCTGGACAAAGTGCACGCGATCTACGACCGACTGCTGCGCTGGGCGTTGGCGCATCGCAAGAGCACGCTCGCCATCGCCACCGCGAGTTTTCTCGCCGCGATTCCAATCGGCGGCATCGTCGGCACGGAGATGATGCCCGAGGCCGATCAGAGCTTTACGTCAGTGCGTCTGACGATGCCGGTGGGTTCCAGCCTCGAGTACGCGAACGAGCGCGTCAAGCGTGTCGAGGAGGCGCTCAGGGAATTCAAGGAAATCGACGCGGTGGATACCGGCATCGGAACCGACGGGACGCGCAACACCGCGAACCTCGGGCTGAAGCTCTTGCCGCGCAGCGAGCGCAGCCGGTCGCAGCGCCAGCTCGAGGAAGCGATCCGCGCGCGCGTCGCCAGCATTCCGGGGGTGGACCTGAAGGTGGGCTGGAACACGCCGATCTACGTGGCGCTGCTCGGCAACAACGACTCCGAGATGAATCGCGTCATTGCCGACCTCAAGACCAGGGTGCAACAGATCCGGGGGGTCACCGACGTAGAGATTTCGGTGAAGGAGGGCACGCCGGCCCTGTCGGTGCGGCTCAAGCCCGAGCTCGCGGCCGAGTACGGCATCACCCACGCGCAGCTCGGAACGACACTGCGCGCGATGGTCGGCGGCGAGAACTCCGGCTACTGGCTGGCGCCTGACGGCCAGAACTACGAGGTCATCACGCAGCTGCCGCTGGCCCAGCGCACCATCGCCGACGACATCGCGAACCTCAATATCGCGACCGGCCGACAGCTGGCCGACGGCACCCCGGAGGTTGTGCCGCTGCGTGCGATTGCCACGCTGGAGCGCACGTTCAATCCGGAGAACATCCGGCGCCAGGACCTGCAGCGGCGCGTGGCACTGTTCGCGAACGTGCAGGGACGGCCCGCGGGAGACGCGGGCCAGGAAGTGGAGGCGCTGGTGAAGACCTACGAGTTGCCGGCGGGGCTGCGTTTCGATGTCGGTGGCCAGATCCGCGAGCAGCAGGAAGTGAACGCGGCGATCGTCGGTGCGCTGCTGCTCGCCGTGATCTTCATCTACCTGGTGCTGGCCTCGCAGTTCGGCAGCTTCTTCCTGCCCGTCGCCATCATGGCCTCGCTGCCGCTGTCGATCGTGGGCGTGATGCTGGCGCTGCTGCTGACGAATACGACGCTCAACATCTTCTCGATGATCGGCATCGTCTTCCTGATGGGGCTCGTGACCAAGAACGCGATCCTGCTCGTCGACTTTGCCAACCGCGGCCAGCGCGATGGCCTGAGCCGAAACGATGCCTTGCTCGCGGCCGGGCAGGTTCGACTGAGGCCGATCCTGATGACGACCGCGGCGATGATCTTCGGCATGCTGCCCCTGGCGATCGGGCTGGGGGAGGGATCCGAGCAGCAGGCGCCGATGGGCCGCGCGATCATCGGCGGCGTGATCACCTCGACGCTGCTGACGCTGGTCGTCGTGCCGGTGATCTATACGTATATCGACGCTTTCGAGCGGCGACTGAAGAACCGGCGCCGCGGTGCCACGGTGCTGGCGCACCAGCCGGCCGACAAAGCGTGAACACCGGGGTACCGCAGCCGCTGCGCTAACCTCCGCGCGGTGAATCCGCGCGACTCCTTTCTAGCTCGTGATCCAGACGCCCGTGTCGTCCGCTGGGGCTGGGTGTTCTGGTTTTCCTGGCTCGGCGTGGGTGGCGCGCTGCTGCTTGGCGACTATCGCGGCGGAGTGTTCGGCCTCGGCGCCATCCTTGCTGCGCCATTTTGGGCGCTATGGCTGCTGTGGGCACTGTATCGCGCCGCGCGTCTCGGCATGCGAATGCTGCGCGAAGCAGGTTGGCAGGAGTGGAATGGTCGCTACTACGAATTCGACGGGCGGCAGATCCGCATCCTGTTCGACGAGGATGCGATCTGCTTTTCGGCCGCCGACGTGTTCGATGCCTTGGGCACGGAACCAGACGCCCGGGATCCCGAGCGCGTGCGCCAAATCGTGGGTCGCGATGGCTTGCGTCAGGCGCCGGACTCCAGCCTGCTGTACTTCTCGGAAAAGGGGCTAGCCGCATGGCTGGACCGCCGCACAGAGCGGACGGCCATCCAGTTCGCTCGCTGGGTCGACGCCCAGGTCGTGGGCCCGTATCGCAAGCGCCGTGAGCGGGATTCCAGCGGGCAGGAGGCGGACAGAGACGCGTGAGACGACCCGAGGTTCCAGGCGCTACGGTTCATCGCGCGATAATCCGCGTTTCGTTCCGAATCGGCAGGTCATGTCTCCGCTCGCCCGACTCTTCTCGCAGCACCGCATCACCGTCTCCCGTGTGTTCGGCATTGCGTTCGTCGTGGCGCTGCTCGCCACCGGCAGCGTATGGCAGGGCACGCTGGTGGGCCGCGCGATGTTCCTCGTCGGCATCGTGCTGGCGGCCATCGGCATGGTGGGCCGCATCTGGTGCCTGATCTACTCGAGCGGCTACAAAAGCTCTGAACTCGTGACGCAGGGCCCTTATTCGGTCTGCCGCAATCCGCTTTACTTCTTCTCGTTCATCGGCCTGATCGGCATCGGGCTCGCCACCGAAACGATCACGCTCACGCTGTTCCTGATCGCGTTCTTCGTGCTGGTGTATCCGGCAGTCATTGCCGGCGAGGAAGAGTTCCTGCGTGGCAAGTTCGGGCAGGTGTATGTGGACTACTGCAATCGCACTCCGCGCTTCTTTCCGCGCCGCGACCTGTTTGTCGAGCCGGAGTCCTACACCGTGCAGCCGCGTACGCTGCGGCGTTCGCTGGGCGGAGTGATCTGGTTCATCGGCCTGCCGGTCGTGATCCAGATTCTCGTCAATCTGCGTGCCGCGCAAGTGCTGGGCAGCGCTGTGCTCTTGCCCTGACAGAGCGCAAGCGGACGCTGCAAGTGGCGACCGCTTGGAACGGCAGTCTGCCGGTCGCGCATTTGGGCGGCAGTCGATCCTTAGCGGAAGTCGCCTCATCCCAAAAACCCGACTGACTCGAGCAGCCCAGAAGCGGACGCTCAACGAACCACACATCAGCCTCAGCCGGCGATGGCACACGCTGCCGGCCGTCGAGCCAAATGCAGCGCGATTGACTGAGCAGGATTTCGGCTGCACGCGCTAGCTAGATAGCAGCAGACTCTCCGACTTCGAACCACTGCACATCGTCAATCCCGCCCACTACCTGATAGGCATGAACGGCCACACGTATGAACTCGCACTCCGGCGAGCGGAGGAAGTTCTGAAGGCCAGGGTGCCGCGTCAAGTGCTTTGCGATGTATGCGTGTCGCTCCTCTTCAGGAGTCTCGATCGCTTTACCAAGTGCTGTAAGGACGAGCCGCTGACCTGAATACCTGAGATCGCTCTCTCTGTCCTCCACAAGAATCGCCACCCTTGGGTCCTGCCCGATGCTCTCGTACTTGAGTGTTTCGCGATACGTGGCAAACGCCAAGAACCGCAGGCCCCCTAACGGCGTGAAGGCTATAAGGCTGGCGTGAGGCTGACCGTCACGCTGGGTAGCCAGCACAGCGAGCCGGTTCCGCTCAAGCACACGCAGGATAGTGTCCTGAATGTCGCCAGGTTCCTGTGACAAGGGATCGCTCATGCAGGCGCTTGTTTGTTGAGTATCGTGTCCACTTGACCCAGATTATCGAGTTTCGCTGACCCGGATGTCGGAAGGCCTTGTCGCGGGCAGTCAGAAAGTTGCAGCAGACTCCCGTGGGTCAGCCGACAGCGATTAAGCGGGTCAACTGGACGCGATATTCAACAGTCAGACTTCCGCTTCTGGCCGCGTCGAGTCTATCGAGGCGCGCGTCTAGCGCGACCTGAAGTGGACTTCGCCGATTCGCGACAGCCGTCTCTCAGCATCCCCTGAGAGCGGACAGACGCTCGCTCGGCAGCCCTAGACCCCTTGCACTTAGATTCATCGCAAAGAGCCGCTTCCACTAAACCGATACTGTCCGCGAATGTGCCCGTCAGGCTCTTGGAATTTCACGTCTTTAGCTGGGAGCGAATCATGTTGAGAGTGCCTCTGGATAGCCGTAGGCGACGTTTCACGCAGTCGCTGCTGATCACCGTCTTCGCACTGAGCGGCGTCGGCATGGCGCAAGCCCAAACCAGCGCCCCTGCGACCCCGGCCAAGATCAGCACGGTCTACACCGGGGATGTGATCAATGGCAAGAAAGTCGTCAGTTCCCTGAACACCGCAGACCTGGAGCCCGGCAAGAAGCACCTGCTGTACTTCCAGGGCGTGCAGATGTCGACGGGACAGCACTGGTACGTGTCGGTGATCGTGGCCAAGGGGGCCAAGCCCGGCAAGCGCATGACCCTGACCAGCGGCGTGCACGGTGACGAGATGAGTTCGGTGCACACCGTACAAACCGTCATGGGCCAGTTGAACCCGGCGGAAATGTCGGGCACCGTGATGGCGGTGCTGGACATCGCGCGCCCTGCGATGGAGAGCATGCAGCGCCGCTGGCCGAGTTCCGGGCGCGGCTTCGAGCTGACCGACATGAACCGCGAATGGCCCGGCAACGAAAACGGCGTCGGTGCCGTCAGCCGCCAGGCCGGGCTGGTGTTCAACCGGCTGCTCAAGCCCAATACCGACCTGGCCATCGACTTCCATACCGGGACCACCGGCCTGGACGTATCCGCCTTTCACATCGGCGACATGCGCATCCCGGACGTGAAGACGATGATGATGCTCTACCCCGTTCCGGCGATCTGGGACAACCCGGCCTACCCTGGTGTGCTGCACAACGCCTACATCGATGCCGGCATTCCCGCCTTTACGCCGGAGGTCGGCGTGGCGCGGCGGCTGGATCTCGACATGATTCCGCTCTTCGTCGAAGGCACGATGAACGTCTTCAAGCACTACGGCGTGGTTCCCGGTGCGATCGGACGCACCGCCGTCGATGCCAACGTCTACATCGGGAAGAGTGCGGTTCCCGTGCTGACCACCCACGGTGGATTCATCGAATTGCTGGTCAAACTGAATGCCAAGGTCACGCCAGGACAAAAGGTGGCCATCCAGCGCAACGCTTTCGGCGAAGTGGTGGCGGAGTACACCAGCCCGGTCAACGGCCTTGTCGGTGGCCTGCGCAGCGACGCCACGTCGGAGCCCGGCAACGTGCTGCTCTTCATCCTGGCCGACGCCGCGCCGGTGTCCGGCGCAGCCCCTTACTCAGAGTAGCTCGCGGCACTCCAGGTTGGCAGATCGTGTGCAGCCACGGTCTGAAACGTTGCTTGAGCGGCTGCTTGCTACGGCAAGGCAGCACTTCAAAGCCAAGCAATCGTTCAGACGACTTCTCCGGAGGATAGGCAAAGAGCCGACCCGGCCTAGCCTGGCTGCGACTCAAACACCTGATCAAGCGGAGCGGATCGCCAGAAGATGCCAGGGGTTTGCCAAGTAGACCTTGCCCAGCACGTCTGCTCCCAGGCAAGTTCGACGGTAGGATGGGACGACAGCAATTGGCCGGGTTTCGGTCCGTTCCGCTTCTATCTGGCGCTGGTGCGGATCTCGACCCGACCTATCGAGAACACTAATCGTCGAGAGTCTTGTACATGACGAATGCATCGACGTAGCCCAGCTCGACATGGCGGAAGGCTCCAGGCAGAGCGCCGGCCAAGGCGAAGCCGAGCCGCTTCCACAGTCGGACCGCGCGCTCGTTGGTTGAGACGACGAGGTTGAATTGCATGGCGCGAAAGCCCATAGCGCGCGCTTCCTTCTGGGAGTGCTCGCACATGGCCGTCGCGATGCCGTGGCCGTGCGCGTCCGCGGCGACGACGTACCCGCAATTGCACACATGTGCGCCGAGTCCCGGCTGGTTGGGCTTAATGTAGTAGGTGCCCAGCACGCGGCCCTCCGGCGCGCAGGCGACGTAGGTGGCGGCGGGGACCTCGACCCAGGCCCTCCGGATCCCTGCCTCGCTGCTGCCTGGCGCGAAGGCGTAGGTGTCACCGCGCTCGAACGTGTCGCGCAAAATGGTCCACACGTCGATCCAGTCGCCGCCTTCGATACGGCGAATGACGATGGATGGCGCGGCCATGCGGGCTACAGCGTGAGCGTCGCGATCACCGGAGCGTGGTCGCTGGGCTGCTCACGGCGCCGCGGCTCGACATCGATCGTGCAGGCGGTGCAGTGCGAGGCCAGCGCCTTGGAAAGCAGCACGTGGTCGATGCGCAGTCCCATCTTGCGGCGGAACGCGAGCATGCGGTAATCCCACCATGTGTAGCTGCGCTCGGGCTGGTCGAACAGCCGGAAGCTGTCGACAAGGCCGAGGGCGAGCAGATCGCGGAAGGCCTGCTTTTCCGGCTCGGAGAAGAGAACCTGGCCCTCCCACGCCTTGGGATCGTGGACGTCGCGGTCCTCGGGAGCAATGTTGAAGTCGCCGGCAAGCGCCAGTTGCGGATGACGCGCAAGCTCGTGCCGCAGCCAGGCGGCGAGCGCCGCGATCCAGCGCAGCTTGTAGTCGTATTTCTCGCTACCGACGCTCTGGCCGTTCGGAAAGTACGCGCAGATAACGCGCAGCCGACCGACGGTGCCGGCGATGATGCGCTTCTGCACGTCCTCGAATTCCGGCAATGCAACGACGACATCGCTGGTCGGAGCCACTGTGTCATTGCGTGTCAGCAGCGCGACGCCGTTGTAGGTCTTCTGCCCGGCAAAAACGCCCGAGTACCCGGCCTCTGCGAGTGCAGTCACCGGAAAATTCTCGTCGACGAGCTTGGTTTCCTGCAGGCAGACGATGTCGACGCGATGCGTCGCGAGCCAGTCGAGCAGGTGCGGGAGCCTGACCTTGAGGGAGTTGACGTTCCAGGTGGCGAGCGTGAGCGGCATCCCGCTATTGTGCCGCGGGCGGTGGCTTGGCTTTCTGCGTCAGCGGGCGGGCCGGTTCCTGTTTGAAGCTGACCGGCAGCATCGAGGTGCGCGGATAGCCGGTGGCGTCCAGCCCGTCGTGCCAGTCGTCCGGGTTGAATGCGAGCAGCGGCTTGGCCCCGAGCGTCAGGACAGGGACGCCTTCAGCGTTGGTCAGGCGCTTCAGTTCCATCGCGTCGTCACCCGACTCGATGGTGCGCTCTGCGAAGGGAATGCCGCGTTTGTTCAGGAAGTCGCGCGCGGGGCCGCAAGGCAGGCAGTTCTTCGCCGTGAACAGCATCACCGGAAAGTTGGAAGCGGCTCGCCGCACCTGGTAGGGCAGCAGCGACTGTGTCTGCTCGCCGATCATCGACAGGTCGATGCGCAGCAGGTTCTGCGCATCCGGAGGCGGTCGGTCGCCGTAGTTGATCTGGCCGCGGTAGTCGGTCCAGCGCCAGGTCACCTTGGGCGAGTTTGCAGTCGGCGCGCCGACTTCGGCGCCGGGCGCGGCCTGCATCGCGAGAACGAAGATGCTGGCCGTAAGGGACGTGAGGAACATGATCGGCAAATCCTCGTTGCGTGGAGTTCAGCGGGCGCGCGCCGCGGGCCCGACCAGGTTCGCAGGTCCGCTGGCTCGCGGAACCAGGGGCTGGGGCGCCTCGCCGGTGTAGCCGGGGGGCAGTCGTGACTCGGCCGGATATCCGGCCGCCCCCAGGCCGCGGGCCCATTCAGGCGCGCTGAATCCGGTTAGGGGAGCCTTGCCGAGCATCAGCACCGGCACCTTGTCGCTGCCGGTCAGGCGGCGCAGCGTTTCAATGTCGTCCGCACCGTCGACAGTTCGTTCCGAGTACGGGATGCCGCGCTGGCGCAGAAACACCCGCGCGCTGTCGCACGGATCGCAGTCACTGCTGGTGTACATCACCGCGGGATGCCGCGCCATCGCGCGGCGCAACTCGAATGGCAGGGCGGCGTTCGGATCGTTCGGAGTCATGGGGCCGCGGTTATCGACGCGCTGCAGTTCGCGGGCGTCGTAGGGCGGCTGGTCCCCGTAGTTGATCTGCCCGTCAGCGTCGCGCCAGCGGTACTGCGCCTCGGCTGCGCTCCCGACCGCTAGCAGGGCCAACGCCAACCACACACCGCTTTTCATCGCTCTCCTGACTAAGTCATGCCGTGATGCCTCAACAGGGCGTCGATGGTCGGCTTGCGGCCACGGAAGGCGATGAACGATTGCATCGCCGGGCGGCTCCCGCCGACGGCGAGGACTTCGTCGCGGAACCGCTGGCCGGTGGCCGGGTTCAGCACGCCTTCCTCCTCGAACGCCGCATACGCATCGGCCGACAGCACTTCGGCCCACTTGTAGCTGTAATAGCCTGCCGCGTAGCCGCCGGCGAAGATGTGCGAGAAAGAGTGCGGAAAACGGTTGTATTCGGGCGGGAAGAAGACCGCTACCTCGCGGCGGACCTCCCCGAGCAGCGCCAGGACCTGCTGCTCGGTCTCCGGCGCGGGTCGGCTGTGCAGCAGCATGTCGAACAACGAGAACTCGAGTTGCCGCACCGTGTAGTAGCCGGTCTGGAAGTTTCGGGCGGCGATCATGCGGTCGAAAAGCGCGCGTGGCAGCTTCTCACCGCTCTCCACATGGCCGGTCAGCAGCTGCAGGACCTCCCACTCCCAGGCGAAGTTCTCCATGAACTGGCTGGGCAGTTCGACCGCGTCCCATTCGACGCCGTGGATGCCGGATACCGACGGCTCGTCAACGCGCGTCAACATGTGATGGAGCCCGTGGCCGAACTCGTGAAACAGCGTCAGCACTTCGTCGTGGCGGAACGTCGCCGGCCGTCCCCCCACCGGACGCGAAAAGTTGCAGGTGAGGTAGGAAACGGGCGACGACAGCCCCAGGCGGCGGCCGCGGCGGCTGCGCGCATCGTCCTGCCAGGCACCGCCCTGCTTGTTGTCGCGGGCATACAGGTCCAGGTAGAACTGGCCCACCAGGTCGCCGCCCTGGCTTTCGATGCGGAAGAAGCGCACGTCCGGATGCCAGGTGGGTGCCGCTTCCTCGCGGATCGCGACGCCGAACAGTGTCTCGATGACCTTGAACAGCCCACCCAGGACGTGCGGCTCGGTGAAGTAGAGCTTCAGTTCCTGGTCCGAGTAGGCGTAACGCGCCTCGCGCAACTTTTCGCTCGCGAAGCTGAAGTCCCACGGCATCAGCTCTGCGATACCGAGATTCTCGGCCGCGAATCGGCGCAGCTCGTCGACATCGCGCTCGGCATAGGGCCGCGCCCGCGTGCCGAGTTCACGCAGGAACTTCAGCACCGCATCGGGTGATTCGGCCATCTTGGGTACCAGCGACACGTGGGCGAAGGCCGGATACCCCAGCAGGCTCGCATTGTCCTGCCGCAGCCGGATCAGCTCGACCAGCAGCGGGCCGTTGTTCCAGTCCGGGTTGCCGAACTCGGAGGCGCGGGTCACATAGGCGCGATAGAGCTTTTCGCGCAGCGCGCGGTCGTCTGCGTAGTCCATGACCGCCGAGTAGCTGGGGTACTGCAGCGTCAGCTTGTAGCCGGTTCGCCCGTCAGCGGCCGCCGCCTCCTGGAACATCTGGACCGCGTCGTCCGGCACACCGGACAGCGGCGACGCGTCGCCAAGGAACAGCGCAAACGCATTCGTCGCGTCCAGTATGTTTTCGGCGAAGCGTGTCGACACCTGTGATTCCCGTTCGCGCACGGCCTTGAACCGCTGCTTGTCCGCCGCGTTGAGCTCGGCCCCGCCGAGCCTGAAATCGCGCAGTTCGTTCTCGACAAGTTTGCGGCGCGCCGCCGGCCACTGCGCAAAGTCGGCAGCGGCCGCGAGCGCCTTGAAGCGGGCATACAGCGCTTCGTTCTGCGAGAGCTCGGTCCAGAACACCGTGATGCGCGGCAGATTGGCGTTGTACTCGGCACGCAGCTCCGGGGTGTCGACCACCGCGTTCATGTGCGCGACCGCGCCCCACGCGCGCGACAGCCGGTCGGTCGCTTCGTCCAGCGGCTCCACAACCGTGTCCCAGGTCGCCGGTACCTCGGTGCGGGAAGCCTGTGTCACCGCAGCACGCGCTCCGTCGAGCAGGACCTCGATCGCCGGCGTCACGTGCTCGGGCCGGATGTGGTCGAAGCGGGTCAGGCCACTGAAGTCGAGGAGGGGATTGTCGATGGTAGGCATGGTTGTCTTTGAGTTCGGCGATTCACGGAGCAGGCACCAGGCCCGCTCGCTACGTCGTCAAGCCGGCACGACGTTCGGCCGCCTCGACGGTATTCACGAGCAGCATCGTGATCGTCATCGGCCCGACGCCGCCGGGCACCGGCGAAATCCACCCGGCGACCTCGCTGACGCCCTTAAAGTCGACATCGCCCGTGAGCTTGCCCTCCGGCGTGCGGTTAGTTCCGACATCGATGACCACTGCGCCGGGCTTCACCATGTCTGCCGTGACGAGATGGAGGCGCCCGACTGCCGCGACGAGGATATCTCCCTGTCGCGTGATTGCAGGCAGGTCGCGCGTGCGGCTATGCGCAATCGTCACTGTGGCATTGGCCGCCAGCAGCAACATGGCCATGGGCTTGCCCACCATGTTGGAACGGCCGAGGACGACCGCGTGCTTGCCTTCCACGGCTATGCCCGTGTGCTCGAGCATCTTCATCACGCCGTACGGAGTGCAGGAACGGAAGTGGGGTACGCCCATCAGCGTCAGCCCGGCGTTGGTGGCATGCAGCCCATCGACATCCTTGTCGAACGCGATGGTTTCAAGGACACGCTGCGCATCGAGGTGGCCGGGGAGAGGCAGCTGCACGAGTATTCCGTGCACCGCCGGGTCGGCATTCAGCTTGTCGATGTGCGCAAGCAGTTCGGCTTCGGACGTGCTCGGCGGCAGGCGATCGGCGAAGGAGCGGATGCCGACATCCTCGCAGGCCTGGATCTTGTTGCGGACGTAAACCGCGGAGGCGGGATCGTCACCGACCAGCACGACCGCAAGACCGGGCGGCTGCCCCGCTTCCTTGGCGCGCGCGATGCGCGGCGCCAGGCTGGCGCGTATGGAGGCGGCAAGGGCCTTGCCGTCGATGAGGCGCGCCGTCATGGCCGATAACCTTTCTTCGCTGACATCCGGGAAAGCCGCGAAGTTTACCGGCGCGGACGGGGATTACTGGCGCAGTCCGCCCCCCGCAAGCACGGTGCGCATCAGGTCGGCCACCGTATTCGCGTTGAGCTTGTCCATGATGTTGGCGCGATGCGCCTCCACCGTCTTGATCGAGATACCGAGGTCGTCGGCGATCTGCTTGTTCAGCCGACCGGCAACGATCCGCTCGAGCACCTGCTGTTCGCGCGCCGTGAGCTTCGCCATCAGGGCCTCGCTCAGCTTGCGGTTCTCGCTCTCGGCTGCCCGTGTGCGCGCCTCGCCGAGCATGCGCTCGACCAGCGCCTTCAGTGCGGCCTGGTCAAAGGGCTTCTCGATGAAGTCCACGGCGCCCTTTTTCATCGTCGAAACCGCCATCGGCACGTCGCCATGACCGGTGATGAAGATGATCGGGTAGGGCACCTTGCGCGCGATCAGCTCGTCCTGCAGTTCCAGCCCGCTCATGCCGGGCATGCGTACGTCGATGATGGCCACGGCGATCGCTTCCGGATCGTGGCCGGCGAGGAATTTCTCCGCGCTGTCGAAACCGATCACGCGATAGCGGCTCGCCTCGAGCAGCCATTGCAGCGAGTCGCGCACGGCGTCGTCGTCGTCGATGACGTAGACCACGCCCAGAACATCGTCAGAGTCCATTGGATTGTTTCGCGTCAAGGTGGCGCGCATTCTCGTCGACCGAAGCAGTCGTCGCAAGCGGCAGGGTGAAGCGGAAGATGGTTCCGCCTTCAGGGTTTTCCTCAAGGAGCAACCGGCCCTGGTGGAATTCAACGATCGAACGGCAGATGTTGAGCCCCATGCCCATCCCGTCCGACTTCGTGCTGAAGAACGGCTCGAACAGGCTGTCGCGGTGCTCGGCCGGGATGCCGCAGCCGCGATCGATCACCGAGAACTCGGCCATGTCATCGAGACGTCGCACGACCAGGTCAATGCGCCGCATTGTGGCGTTCTCCATTGCGTCGATGGCATTTTTCAGCAGGTTCAGCAGCAGTTGCTCGATCAGGATAGGGTCGACGTTGAGCGGTGGCAGGTCGGCCGGCACCTGCGTGCGGATCACGATCTGCTTCTTGGCGGCTTCGATATCGGCAAAGCTGATCGCGTCCTCGACAATGCGGCTTGCCGGCGTCGGGCGCCGTCGCGGCTCCGAGCGCTTCACGAACTCGCGGATGCGCCGGATGATGTTGCCAGCGCGCTGCGCCTGGCCCGCCGTTTTCTCCAGCGCGGGCAGCAGGTCGGTGACGGTGACATTGCCATCGCGCAGGCGCGAGACTGTCCCGAGGCTGTAATTGCTGATTGCCGTCAGCGGCTGGTTGAGTTCGTGCGCCAGCGATGACGCCATCTCGCCCATCGTCATCAGCCGTGACGTCAGCGCCACCTTCTCCTGCTGCTGGCGCACGATTTCTTCGGTTGCCTTGCGGTCGCTGATGTCGGTCGCGATCTGCAGCCGCACGTCGCGGCCGTCGACCCAGCGGATCTCGCGTGTGCGCACATCGAACCAGCGCTTCAGCGTGCCGTCATAGGCCTCGCCGGCAATGCCGCTGCCGTGGGCGGCCAGGGCCTCCTGCAGGCGCCGGTGGCCGAAGGCGTCGGCGCCGTAGAGCGTGCGGTATCCGCGATTCGCAAACAGCAGCTCGTCGGGTTGCTCCGCCGACGACCCCGGAGCGACCACGGACACGGCGTCGTCGAGGGATTGCAGGACAGTCGTGAAGCGCTCGTGCGCAGCCTCCAACTGCTCGCTGATGCGCTTCGGCTCCGTAATGTCCGCCATCGCGATCATCCAGCCGAGTTGCTCGCCATCGTCGGAGAGCAGGGGCGAGCCGTACATCCGTGCGTCGAAAAGCGATCCGTCACGCCTCAGGACCTTCAGTTCGAAGCCGCTCTGCGGCGCCTCGCCTTTGAGCAGCGCATTCAACGATGTCTGGTGCTCGGCAAACTGTCCTGGCGGCCAATAGGGAAACGGCGCGCTGTGCCCCACCAGATCGGCCTCCTGCCAGCCGGTCATCTGACAGAACGCCGCGTTGACATGACGCAGCACACCCAGGCGGTCAATGACCGCCAGCCCCGTTGCCAGCGAGTCTTCCATGGCGCGGCGGAATGCCGTTTCGGCACGCAGCGCGCGCTCAACCTTCGCCTGCCGCGCATCGCGCCGGACCAGCGCGACGAGCGTGATCAGAACGGCCAGCGTCAATCCGGCCACGACCCAGGCGAGCCCGCTCTTCAGGAGCGGTGAGCGCACCCGGAAGGCCGACGTCTCCAGCATGACGCCATCCGGCAACAGGTAAATCGGTACGACATAGACGAGCGCGTCCTCGGGCGTTTCACTGGCAGTCGTCGATGCCAGCGTGTTGCCGGCGTCGGTGAGCAGGCTGACGCGGTAGCGCAGTGCCACGTCCGGTGCGACCGAGCGGCGCAGCAACTCGGGCAGCGAGACCCGGGCGAGCACGGCGCCCATGTAAAGATCGTCAACAAAGATCGGTGCAACGAGGTCCGTGAAAGGTCCGCCATTGTCCGGACCGGCTGAGCCCATGGAGTCGTCATACGTTGGCGAGAAGAATGACGAGTGCGCTTCGCGGGCGTTGCTGATGGCAGCGACGATGCGTTCGGAGGTCAGTTGCGTGTTTGGCGCGCGCACTGACTCGCCGAGCGGCCCCGGTGAAGCGACGGACCAGGCCACGCGAGCCGACGTGTCCACCAGCGCAACGTGCACGACCTCCGGCTTCGCCAGCATCGCGTCGCGCGCAGCGCCGAGGAAGCGCCGCTCGGCGCGGTCGGTACTCAATGCATCGCGGGCGAGCGCGTTCGTGGCTTCGCTGATGGCCTGCAGGCGCAGCGAGAGCGACTGCGCAAGCGTATCGGTGTCCCGATGGAGCGCGTCACGCTGCAGCGCACGGTCTTCATTGACGAGCAGGTAGGCGATGCCGGCGATCAGCGCGACGACCAGGGCAATCGCGATCAGCGGCACAAAGCGGGCAAATTCGAAGCGGCGCGATTGAGCGCGCGCCATGCGATCGAACGCCAGCTGTACGGCGTCCGGGGGCAGGGGGGGCGAAGGAGGAGAGGGGGAAGCGGACACGGGCGCAGGCGAAAGATGTGTCTTCAGCGCTGTGCGCGCATATTATCGGCAGCGTCCGCCCGTTCGACTGCCGATCACACTGGGCAGAATTGTCTGCCGCATTATGAAATTAGATGTCGTAATTTGAGAGGCACCTGCGAAGCTGTTATCGTCGATTTCCAATACAACGAGGCCGCGCCAATGTTGCGAGGCCGACTGGTTTTCCCAGGCCGCTCCATCGTCCAGGAGACAACGATGTCCGCCATTCCAAAGGCTGCGAATGACCCCGACACGCTCGAGACCCAGGAGTGGCTCGATGCGCTGGATACGGTGCTTGAACGCGAAGGGGCGGAGCGCGCCCACTTCCTGCTCGAGGCGCTGATCGACAAGGCGCGCCGCTCGGGCGCGCACATTCCGTACTCGGCCAACACCGCGTACATCAACACGATTCCGCCGCACCTCGAGGAGCACTCGCCGGGAGACCCGGTGCTCGAGGAGCGCATCCGCTCGTACATGCGCTGGAATGCAATGGCGATGGTGGTGCGCGCCAATCGCGGCGAAGGCGACCTGGGCGGCCATATCGCCAGCTACGCGTCGGTGAACACGCTGATGGAAGTGGGCTTCAACCACTTCTGGCGCGCGCCGCATGCCGACTTCGGCGGTGACCTGATCTACTTCCAGGGGCATTGCGCGCCCGGCGTCTACGCAAGGGCCTACCTGGAGGGGCGGCTCACCGAGGAGCAGCTCGACAACTTCCGCCGCGATGTCGACGGCAAGGGCGTGACTTCGTACCCGCATCCGAAACTGATGCCGGAGTTCTGGCAGTTTCCGACCGTGTCGATGGGCCTGGGCCCGATCCAGGCGATCTACCAGGCGCGCTTCCTGAAGTACCTGCATGCGCGCGGCATCGCCAACACCGAAGGGCGCAAGGTGTGGGTCTTCTGCGGCGACGGCGAAATGGACGAACCCGAATCGCTCGGCGCGATCGGGCTCGCGTCGCGCGAGAAGCTCGACAACCTGATCTTTGTCGTCAACTGCAACCTGCAGCGCCTCGATGGACCGGTGCGCGGCAACGGCAAGATCATCCAGGAACTCGAGGGCGGATTCCGCGGCGACGGCTGGAACGTCATCAAGGTGATCTGGGGCTCGTACTGGGATCCGCTGCTGGCGCGCGATGCCGAGGGCCGGCTGCTGCGCGTGATGGAGGACACCGTCGACGGCGAGTACCAGAACTTCAAGGCCAACGACGGGGCCTTCGTGCGCAAGAACTTCTTCGGCAAGGATCCCAGGCTGCTGGAAATGGTCTCGCGCATGACCGACGAAGACATCTGGCGCCTGAACCGCGGCGGGCACGATCCGCACAAGATCTATGCCGCCTTCGCGGCGGCGGTGAAGACCACCGGCCAACCGACGGTGATCCTCGCCAAGACCGTCAAGGGCTTCGGCATGGGCAAGGTCGGCGAGGGCAAGAACCCGACGCACCAGCTGAAGAAGCTCGATACCGCGGCGATCCGTGAATTCCGCGACCGCTTCGCCATTCCGGTGCCCGACGACCAGCTCGAGGAAGTGCCGTTCTTCAAGCCGGACGCCGGCTCGCCGGAAATGAAGTACCTGCACGAGCGCCGTCGTGCGCTCGGCGGTTTCCTGCCGCAGCGCCGGCGCACCGCCGACGAGAAGATCGCGGCGCCCGCGCTCGACGCGTTTGCGCCCGTGCTCGAGGCGACGGCGGAAGGTCGTGAGATCTCGACGACGCAGGCGTTCGTGCGTTGCCTGACGCAACTGGTCCGCGACAAGAACGTCGGTCCGCGTGTGGTCCCGATCATCCCGGACGAGGCGCGCACCTTCGGGATGGAAGGCATGTTCCGCCAGCTAGGCATCTACTCGTCGCAGGGGCAGCTGTATGAGCCAGTCGACCGCGACCAGGTGATGTACTACCGCGAGGACAAGCAGGGGCAGATCCTCGAGGAAGGCATCAACGAGGCGGGTGCGATGAGTTCGTGGGTGGCGGCGGCGACCTCGTACTCCACCAACAACCGCACCATGGTGCCGTTCTACATCTTCTATTCGATGTTCGGCTTCCAGCGCGTCGGCGACCTCGCCTGGGCCGCCGGTGACATGCAGGCCCGCGGTTTCCTGCTCGGCGCGACAGCCGGACGCACGACACTGAATGGCGAGGGGCTGCAGCATCAGGACGGGCACTCGCACCTGATGAGCGCGACGATTCCCAACTGCGTCAGCTACGACCCGACCTACGCGCACGAGCTGGCCGTGATCCTGCAGCACGGGCTGAAGCGCATGGTGCAGGATCAGGAAAACGTCTGGTACTACATCACGGTGATGAACGAGAACTACCCGCACCCGGGTCTGAAGAAGGGCCAGGAAGAAGGCATCCTGCGCGGCATGTACCTGCTGCGAGAAGGGCCGGCGGGAAGTGGCATGGGCAAGTCGATCGCGCGCGTGCAGCTGCTGGGCAGTGGCACGATCCTGCGCGAGGCGATCGCCGCCGCCGAAATCCTGGAGAAGGACTGGGGTGTTTCCGGAGACGTCTGGAGCGTGACCAGCTTCACCGAACTGCGGCGCGATGGCATCGAGGCCGAACGCTGGAACCTGCTGCATCCGGCCGACAAGCAGCGCAAGACCTACGTGACGCAGCAGCTCGAGAAGACCGTCGGTCCGATCGTCGCGACGACCGACTACATGCGTCTCTTCGCCGACCAGATCCGCCCGTACATTCCGCGCGGTCGCGACTACCGCGTTCTTGGCACTGATGGCTTCGGCCGCTCGGACACGCGCGCGAAGCTGCGCGAGTTTTTCGAGGTCGACCGACACTTTGTCGTGCTGGCCGCGCTGCGGTCACTGGCCGACGAAGGCGTCGTGCCGATCGCCAAGGTCGCGGAGGCGATCAAGAAGTACGGAATCGACCCGAACAAACGAAATCCGTCGACGGCCTAGACGCGGCTGCAGCGAAAGACGCAGCAACGTGCGCCTGGCGCACCCTCTGCCACGATCCCGCTCTACCTGTAGCGCAGGGACAAACGCAAAGAAAGGGCCGACGACATGGGTCAGCTCGTGGAAGTTCAGGTACCGGACATCGGCGACTTCAAGGACGTCGAGGTGATCGAGGTGCTGGTCAAGCCCGGCGATACGGTCAAGGCCGAGCAGTCTCTGATCACCGTTGAGAGCGACAAGGCGTCGATGGAGATCCCGTCGTCCGCGGCCGGGGTCGTCAAGGAACTGCGGGTCAAGCTGGGCGACAAGGTGTCGCAGGGCAGCCTCGTGCTTGTCCTCGACGCCAGCGGGGGGGCGGCCGCGCCAGCGCCGAGCCCGGCTCCGGCGGCGGCCAAGGCGGCAGCTCCCGCGAAAGCTCCGGCGCCGCCTCCGCCTGCAGCGCCCGCGGCCGCACCCGCTGCCGGCCCCATCGAGGTGGTGGTTCCCGACATCGGCGACTTCAAGGACGTCGAGGTGATCGAGGTGCTGGTCAAGCCCGGTGACACGGTCACGAAGGAGCAGTCGCTGATCACTGTCGAGAGCGACAAGGCCTCGATGGAGATTCCCTCGTCGGCGGCTGGGGTCGTCAAGGAACTGCGGGTGAAGATCGGCGACAAGGTGTCGCAAGGCAGCCCGGTCGCATTGCTGACAGGCGCAGCGACAGCCGCGGCGGCGCCGGCCGCAGTCCCCGCGGCGGTCGCCGCTGCACCACAGGCGGCCCAGTCCGAGTTGCCGAAGTCGACCGCGTTCGCGACCGAAATGGGAGCGCGGCCACAGCCGGTCGACCTCGGCCCGGCGCCCGGTGCCAAGCCGCATGCGTCGCCGTCGGTGCGCAAGTTCGCGCGCGAACTCGGCGTCGACCTGACTCACGTGCGTGGCAGCGGAGCCAAAGGCCGCATCACAACCGAAGACGTGCGGGAGCACGTGAAAGGGGTCATGTCGGGCGGGGCACGTCCGGCCGTGGCGCCCGCTGCTGCGGCCGGCACCGGCCTGGGCCTCAACCTGCCGGCGTGGCCGGTCGTGGACTTCGCCAAGTTCGGCCCGATCGAGCGCGTGGAGATGTCGCGCATCCGCAGGATCTCCGGGCCGGCGTTGTCGCGCAATTGGGTGACGATCCCGCATGTCACCAATCACGAGGATGCCGACATTACCGATCTGGAGGCCTTCCGCGTCCAGTTGAACAATGAAAATGCCAAGAGCAAGGACACGCCCAAGCTGACGATGCTGGCGTTCCTGATCAAGGCCTGTGTCGCGGTGCTGAAGAAGTTCCCGGACTTCAACAGCTCGATCGACTCCGAGGGCGGCGCGATCATCCGCAAGAACTACTGGCACATCGGCTTCGCGGCCGATACGCCGCAGGGCCTGGTGGTGCCGGTCATCAAGGACGCGGACAAGAAGGGCATCTTCGAGATTGCCCAGGAGACCTCGGCGTTGGCCGCCAAGGCGCGGGACGGCAAACTGGGGCCGTCAGACATGCAGGGCGGCACGTTCTCGATTTCGTCGCTCGGCGGCATTGGCGGCACGTCCTTTACGCCGATCATCAATGCGCCCGAAGTCGCGATCCTCGGCGTGTGCCGCTCGACGATGAAGCCGGTGTGGGACGGCAAGCAGTTTGTCCCGCGGCTCGTCCTGCCGCTGTCGCTGTCGTGGGATCACCGTGTCGTCGACGGCGCCGGCGCGGCGCGCTTCAACGTGATGCTCGCGCAGATCCTCGCCGACTTCCGTCGCGTGTTGCTGTAGTGGGCGGATCGCCACAGTTCGGGTTCTATGCCGCATGACCACCATCGTTGTCGTCAAAAAGGGGAGCGAGATCGCGATCGCGTCCGACGCGCTCGTGACCTTCGGTGAAACGCGGCTGCCGCACGGCTACGAGATGAACGAGAAGATCTTCAAGGTGCGTGACTCCTACATCGGACTGGCCGGCAGCACGGCCCACTTCGCGGTGTTTGCGCAGGCCTTGCACCACCTGGGAGAGGAGGTCCTGCTGGGCAGCCGCCAGGAGATCTTCAGCACCTTCCAGCGCCTGCATCCCGTGCTCAAGGAGCGCTTCTTCCTCAATCCGAAGGAGGAGGACAGCGATCCCTACGAGTCGTCGCATATCACCGCGCTGATCGCCAACGCCAGCGGCATCTACGGCGTCTACTCGTATCGCGAGGTGTTCAGTTTCGACCGCTTCTGGGGCATCGGCTCCGGTCGCAATTTCGCTCTCGGCGCGATGTACGCGACGTACGAGCGTACCGGCTCGGCACGCCGCATCGCCGAAATCGGCGTGAAGGCCGGCGCGGAGTTCGACAAGAGCTCCTCCCTGCCGGCGCGCGTCTTCAGCATTGATCCGGCCGCGGCACGCGGCAGCGAGGCCCCATGAGCTCCCTTATCGACGTCGTGGTACCCGATATTGGCGACTTCAAGGATGTCGAGGTCATCGAGGTGCTGGTGCAGCCCGGCGACACCGTGGCAAAGGAACAGTCTTTGATCACGGTGGAAAGCGACAAGGCCTCGATGGAGATTCCCTCGTCGGCCGCCGGCGTCGTGAAGGAGTTGCGGATCAAGCTCGGTGACAAGGTGTCGCAGGGCACGCCGATATTGAAGCTGGAGACGACCGGGGCAGCCGCGGCGGCAACGCCACCGTCGCCGAAGGCGGCGACGGTGAGCGCGGCGACGCCCGTCCCGGCGGCCGCCGCTGCCCCCGCTGCCGGCACCTATGCGGGAACGGCGGACCTGGAGTGCGAAGTGCTGGTGCTCGGTGCGGGCCCGGGAGGCTATTCCGCGGCGTTCCGCGCCGCAGATCTTGGCCAGAAGGTTGTTATGGTCGAACGCTATGCCTCGCTGGGCGGCGTCTGCCTCAACGTCGGCTGCATTCCTTCGAAGGCACTGCTGCATGTCGCAGCCGTGATGGACGAGGCCGCGCACTTTGCCGGCCTTGGCGTCGAGTACGGTGCGCCGAAAGTGGACATCGACAAGCTGCGCGCGCATAAGAACAAGGTCGTCGGCAAGCTGACCGGCGGCCTGGGTTCGATGGCAAAGATGCGCAGGGTCACGGTGGTGCGCGGCTACGGCAGCTTCGTCGGGCCGAATCACCTCGAGGTCGAGCTGACCAGCGGCGACGCCCAGGACAAGACCGGCCAGAAGCAGGTGATCCGTTTCGCCAGCGCCATCATCGCGGCAGGCTCGGCGGCGGTGCGACTGCCGTTTGTTCCGGACGATCCCCGCGTCGTCGACTCGACCGGAGCGCTGACGCTGCCGGCGGTGCCGAAGAAGATGCTGGTCATCGGTGGCGGCATCATCGGCCTGGAAATGGCGACGGTGTATTCCACACTGGGTGCGCGGGTCGACGTCGTCGAGATGCTCGACGGCCTGATGCAGGGAGCGGACCGCGACCTCGTCAAGGTCTGGCAGAAGGTGAACTCGCACCGTTTCGACAACGTGATGCTGAAGACCAAGACGGTCTCGGTCGAGGCCAAGCCCGAGGGATTGCTGGTCTACTTCGAGGGCGAGTCGGCGCCGGCCGAGCCGCAGTGGTATGACCTGATCCTGCAGTCGGTCGGGCGCACTCCCAATGGCCGGAAGATCGGTGCCGATCGGGCCGGCGTCGTTGTCAACGAGCGCGGCTACATCCCGGTCGACAGCCAGATGCGCACCAACGTCCCGCACATCTTTGCGATCGGCGACATCGTCGGCCAGCCGATGCTGGCGCACAAGGCCGTGCACGAGGGTCACGTCGCGGCCGAGGTCATCGCCGGACACAAGGCGCACTTCGACGCGAACGTCATTCCGTCGGTCGCGTACACCGATCCGGAAGTGGCCTGGGTTGGCCTGACCGAGGACGACGCAAAGAAGCAGGGCCGAAAGATCAAGAAAGGCCTGTTCCCGTGGTCTGCGTCGGGCCGCGCGATCGCCAACGGTCGCGACGAGGGTTTCACCAAACTGCTGTTCGACGAGGAAACGCACCGTGTCGTTGGCGGCGGAATCGTCGGCACCCATGCCGGCGACCTGATCAGCGAAGTGGCGCTGGCGATCGAGATGGGTGCGGATGCTGTCGACATCGGTCGCACGATCCATCCGCATCCGACGCTGGGCGAGTCGATCGGCTTGGCCGCCGAGGTGGCCGAGGGCGCGTGCACGGATCTGCCTCCGTCGCGGCGCTAGAATTCGCCTTTCGTCACGTCCGAACGCGAGAAATAGCGAGCGTCACTGCGCAGCGAAGCCGGTTCATCCTTCTGGATGCAGGCAGCGTGATTGACGCTTCCTGTCCCTGCCGTACCCTTCGTTCTCCGCTCGGCGCATTGTCGTTTTCAGGTCCGGGCGCCAGGACTGAAACAGCCGTCACCAATGGGCTACCTCGAATTCCAGGCCGCGGGAGCACCGCCTGCTCCCTCCGACGTCTTCCCGGACGGCGCGCAGCGCTGGTCGGAGGCGACGACCTGGGGTGGCTGCATCCCGGCTAGCGGGTCCGCGGTCCGCATCGAAGCGGGTCGCACGATCGTCCTGGATCAGGACATTGATCTCGGCAGCCTCGAGATCGAGGGAACGTTGCTGGTCGCGCCGCGTGACACGTCGATCCGCGCCGGTTGGATCTGCGTTCACGGCGACGGCCGGCTCGCCGCCGGCGACGCCGAACGCCCGTTCCGGCAGCGACTGACGATCACGCTGTGTGTCGGTGAGGCCGTGAAGCCGCATGCCCTGCTGGGGAGCAAGTTCCTCGCGGCGCTGGATGGCGGCACGATCGACCTGCACGGGCAGCACCGAACCTCGTGGGTAGCTCTCGGTGCCACCGCGGCACCCGGTCACGGGACGATTCGCCTGGCCCAGCCAGTGGACTGGCGCGTCGGTGAACGCATCGCGGTCGCCTCGGGCCACGACCATTCGCTGGTCGAGGAACGGACGATTCGCGAAGTCGGTGCGGACTGCCTGACACTCACGCTCGACCGCCCGGTGGAGCATCGACACCATGGACAGCATGCGTCACTGCACCACGTGCTCCCGGGGTCGCTCGCCAAGGCCGTCCTGCTCGAACGCAACGTTGTCGTCGAAGGCTGCACCGAATCGGAGCGCGCGAGCCTGGGTGGTTTCTGCATGATTGCGGGCTCGATGCAGCCTGGCATCCCCGGACGCCGGGCGATCGCTCGCTTCTCCGGAGTCGAGTTCCGGCGCATGGGCCAACTCAACCGACCGGGGCGCTATCCATTGCACTGGCACAACAATGGCGATGCGGCGGAGAGCTGCGTCAGCGGTTGCCTGGTGCACAGCAGCTACCAGCGCGGCATTGTCACCGTCGGCTCACAGCACGTCCGCATCAATGGCAACGTGGTCCTCAAGCCCTACGGCCACGGCTACATCGTCGAAAGCGAGGACAACTCGCCACAGCTGCTGACGACCAACCTGGCGCTGCGCCCACGGGTCGCGCGCTTTGCTGACAGCGCGATGCGCAGCTACTGTGAAGTCCGGCCTCGTCCGTTCTGGATCGTGCGCTCGCCTGCCCGGCCGGTCGCTCACTAGTCTTTTCCACCGATGCTTGAAATGCGCCGGGGCGATGTCCCGGCCGCATGCGCTGTTACGCTTTGTCGACCTCGACAAGGATTGAGCGCAATGACCCAGGACGAACTGAAGAAGGCAGTCGCCACCGCCGCGGTGGAATTCGTGGCGCCCGGCCAGGTCCTTGGCGTCGGCACCGGCTCGACCGTCGATTTCTTCATCGATGCGCTCGCCGCTGCGTGCGTGCCCGTGTCCGCCGCGGTGTCGAGTTCCGAGCGCTCGACTCGTCGCCTGCGGGACTGCGGCATCCGCGTGGTGGACCTCAACGAGGTCGAGGAGATCGCCGTGTACGTCGACGGCGCGGATGAAATTGACGCCGGCTTCTCGATGATCAAGGGCGGAGGCGGTGCGCTGACCCGGGAAAAGATCGTCGCCGCCGTGGCACGCAAGTTCGTCTGCATCGCCGACGGCAGCAAGCTGGTCGAGCGTCTGGGCCGCTTTCCACTCCCGGTCGAAGTCATCCCGATGGCGTCGGCCTACGTGATGCGCGAGCTGACCAAGCTCGAAGGGCGGCCTCAGCTCCGCAGTGGCTTCGTCACCGACAACGGCAACGTCATCCTCGATGTACACGGACTGAGGATCGACGATCCGGTCGCCCTCGAGGCGCGGATCGAACGCATCGTCGGTGTCGTCAGTTGCGGGCTGTTCGCGGCGCGTGGCGCCGATGTCCTGCTTCTCGGCACAGCGGAAGGCGTACGGCAGTCACGCCGGCCGTGAGACTGCTCCTGCGCGCGGCGGGCCTAGTGCTCGCGGCGCTGCTGATCTTTGTTGCGGGATACGCCGTGACGGCGCTGGCGCTGGGCGCATGGCCGCGCAATGCCGACTTCGTTGAAAGCCCGGGCGGCATTCCGATCTACGTGCGGACCAACGGGGTCCATGCCGACATCGTCGTGCCGACCCGCTCGGCGGCGATCGACTGGAGCACCGAATTCCCCGCGCGTCACATGCGCGCGCTGGCGGCGCCGACCGAGTGGATAGCCTTCGGCTGGGGGGACCGCGGCTTCATGCTGACCACGCCGACCTGGGCCGACCTACGGCCCACGACGGCACTCGTCGCCATCAGTGGCCTCGGGGAGGGCGTCATGCACGTCGAGTACATCGAGTCGCCGCTCGCCTACAACGCGCGACGCGTGCGCGTGTCCCCAGGGCAGTACCGGCATCTGGTCGCGGCCATCCGTGCGTCGTTCAATCGTGGACCCGACGGCGAGCTGCGCAAGGTCGATGCGCCGGGCTACGTCGATGGCGATGCGTTCTACGAGGCGGTGCCGCGGTACACGTTCTGGTACACGTGCAACGAGTGGACGCGACGCGTGCTCGCGGTCTCCGGCATTCGCACGCCAGTCTGGTCACCGTTCGACACGGCCATCATGGCGCACCTGCCGCAGCCGGCGCGGCGCTGAACGGCCGCCCGTCAAACCGGCCAGGGCGCCGCGCTCAGTTCGATGGCGGCACGTAACCTGCAGCCGCGTCGGCCCCTTCGCCGAAGAAGTGCTTTTCCATCTGCGTCAGCAGGTACTTGCGTGCGCGGGTGTCGGCGAGATTGAGCCGATTTTCGTTGACCAGCATCGTCTGGTGCTTGAGCCAGCCGGCCCAGGCTTCCTTCGACACGTTCTCCCAGATGCGCTTGCCCAGGTCACCGGGAACCGGCGGGAAGTCGAGTCCCTCGGCCTCGCGGCCGAGTTTCACGCATTGAACCATGCGCGTCATGAAGCGTTCTCCTAAAGGGTCTTGATCAGCACCTGCGAGCGGCGCTGCCAGTTGTACATGTTCTGCCGCGCCGGCGGCAGGTCGTCGACGCTCGCCGGCTTGAAGCCGCGCTTGATGAAAAAGTGCGCGGTGCGCGTCGTCAGCACGAAGAGCCGGTCGATGCCCGCGGCCTTGGCCCTGGCCTCGATCCGTTTCATCAGTCGCTCACCATCGCCATAGCCTTGATAGTGTGGCTGCACTGTCAGGCACGCAAGCTCGCCGGTCCGCTCCCTGGGGAACGGATACAGCGCGGCGCAGCCGAAGATGAAACCGTCGTGTTCGAGCACGGTGAAGCGGTCGATCTCCCGTTCGATCAGTTCGCGCGGCCGCTTGACCAGTGTGCCGTCGGCCTCTAGCGGCTCGAGCAGCTTGATGATGCCGCCGACATCGTCGGCGGTTGCATCGCGCATCTTCTCGAGGTTCTCGGGAGCGACCATCGTGCCCACGCCATCGTGGGTGAAGAGCTCGACCAGCACGCCGCCGTCAAGCGCGTGCGGCAGGATGTGCGCACGCGCGACGCCACCGCGGCAGGCCTTGATGGCGTAGTTCAGGTTGAAGGCCGCGTTGCCGGTGACCTCATCGGCTGCCAGCATGGTCTCGGCGTCCTCGACAGAGAGTTCACTCATCAGTCGTCCATCCTTGCCGTTGATCCCGGCGGTCTCGGTCAGCAGCACGAGCTTGTCGGCCTTGAGCGCCGTGGCCACACTGCAGGCGACGTCCTCCATCGTCAGGTTGAATGCCTCGCCGGTCGGCGAGAAGCCCAGCGGCGACATCAGGACCAGGCCGCCGTTGGCGAGCACGAAACGCAGCGCCTCGGTGTCGACCTTGCGCACGACGCCGGTCAGTTGCAGGTCGGTGCCGTCGATGATGCCCATCGGGCGCGCGGTCACGAAGTTGCCGCTGACGACGCGCACCTTGGAGTGCGCCATCGGCGTCGACGGCAGCCCCTGCGAGAACGCGGCCTCGATATCGAGCCGGATTTCCCCGGCGGCTTCCTTGGCGCATTCGAGCGCAGGCGCATCGGTGATGCGCACGCCGTTCAGGAAACGCGAGTCGATGCCCTTGAGCGCAAGTTGCGCCTGTACCTGCGGACGCGAGCCGTGCACGAGCACGATGCGGATGCCCATCGCATTGAGCAGCGAGATGTCCTGCACCAGCGCGGTCAGCTGGCCGGATGCGATCAGGCTGCCGGAAAAAGCGACGACAAAGGTGCGGCCGCGGTGCGCGTGCACGTACGGCGCCACCTGGCGCAGCCACGTGACGAACTGCGCCTGGTCGGCGACCCGGGCGAGCGGCTGCGCTATCGAGGCATCGTTCATCGGTGAAAGTATACTTTCGTGCTCACTCCGGCCCCCCATGGCGCGGCCCTTCCAGCGACCGAGACTCCGATGACGCGCTAGCACCGCAGGGTGCGCGCGAGCCGATGCAGCCCACACCGCCCAGCCCGCCCCGCCAAGCGGGGCCCCGGGTTCGCGCGCCGCTGCCGGCCATCACCTTTCCTGAGGAACTGCCGGTTTCGGTCCGGCGCGGGGACATCGCACGCGCGATCGCCGAGCACCAGGTCGTCATCGTCAGTGGTGAGACGGGCTCCGGCAAGACCACACAATTGCCGAAGATCTGCCTGCAGCTTGGGCGGGGGTTGAGCCGCCTCATCGGCCATACGCAGCCGCGCCGGATCGCCGCCTCCAGCATCGCCCGGCGCATTGCGCAGGAGCTGCAGACACCCTTGGGCGACGTCGTCGGCTTCAAGGTGCGCTTCACCGATCAGACCCGACCGGGCACCTCAGTCAAGCTGATGACCGACGGCATCCTGCTCGCCGAATCGCAGGCCGATCCTCTGCTGTCGCAGTACGACACGCTGATCATCGACGAGGCGCACGAGCGCTCGCTCAACATCGACTTCCTGCTCGGCTACCTGAGGCAGCTGCTGCCGCGCCGGCCGGACCTGAAGCTCATCATCACGTCGGCCACGATCGATGCCGAGCGCTTCGCGCGGCATTTCGGCACGCCGGAGAAGCCGGCGCCGGTGATCGAGGTCTCGGGCCGGCTCTATCCGGTCGAGATCCGCTATCGCCCGGTGGCCGATGCGGACGATGCCGACGACCGCACACTGATGGACGCGCTGGTCGATGCGGTCGATGAGTGCGCCGGTGCCGGTCGTGGTGACGTGCTGGTATTCCTGCCGGGCGAGCGCGAGATCCGCGAGGCCGCCGAGGCGCTGCGCAAGCACCGGATCGGCACGCGTCCCGCTGGCGGGGCGGGCACCGAGATCCTGCCGCTCTTTGCGCGCTTGTCGACTGAGGAACAGGACCAGGTGTTCCGGCCTTCCACGTCCGGGCGACGCATCGTGCTTGCGACCAACGTCGCGGAGACGTCGTTGACGGTCCCGGGCATCCGCTACGTCGTGGATACCGGGCTGGCACGGGTCAAGCGCTACTCGTACCGCAACAAGGTCGAGCAGCTGCAGATCGAGCCGATCTCACAGGCGGCCGCGAACCAGCGCGCCGGCCGTTGCGGCCGCGTGGCCGACGGCATCTGCATTCGGCTGTACGCGGAGGATGACTACGCCAGGCGGCCGCGCTTCACCGATCCGGAGATCCTGCGGGCGTCGCTTGCGAGCGTGATCCTGCGGATGAAGTCGCTCGGGTTGGGCGACGTCGGACAGTTTCCGTTTGTCGAGCCGCCGGCGGGTCGTGCAATTGCCGACGGCATGCAACTGCTCGCCGAACTCAATGCGGTAGACGAAAGCAACGAGCTGACGGCTGTCGGACGGCAACTGGCGAAGTTGCCGCTCGATCCGCGCGTGGCACGCATGCTGCTCGCCGCGCGTGAACAGCATTGCCTGAGCGAAGTGCTGATCATCGCGTCGGCGCTGTCGGTGCAGGATCCGCGTGAGCGGCCACTGGAGGCACAGGAGGCGGCGGACCAGGCACATCGTCGCCATGCTGACGACAAGAGCGACTTCCTGACGCTGGTGAAGCTCTGGAGTTTCGTACACGAGCGTATCGGTCACAAGAAGTCGAACCGCAAGCTCACCGAGGATCTGCGCAGCCAGTTCCTGAGCCCGCGCCGCGTGCGCGAGTGGATCGACGTCCACGGCCAGCTGGCGGCACTTGTGGGTGAGCAGGGCTGGCGTCTCAACGAGTCGCCCGCGACGTTCGAGCAGTTGCACCTGGCGCTGCTCGCGGGACTGCTCGGCAACGTCGGCTGCCGGGTGCTCGATGCCGATCGTGGTGAGCCTCCGTACGCCGGAGCCCGCGGCATCAAGTTCTATATCTGGCCCGGCTCGTCGCTGCTGAAGAAGGCCGGGCGATGGATCATCGCGGCCGAGCTCGTCGAGACGTCGCGACTCTTCGCTCGGACGATTGCCAACGTCGAACCGGCCTGGCTCGAGCGCGTCGGCGCGCACCTGCTGAAGAAGTCCCACGGCGATCCGCACTGGGAAAAGCGGCCGGCACAGGTCATGGCCTTCGAGCGCGCGACGCTGTACGGGCTGCTTGTCTACCAGCAACGCCGCGTGCACTACGGGCCGCTCGATCCGGGCCATGCGCGCGAGATCTTCATCCGCGAAGCGCTCGTTGCGGGTGAGTATGAAACCCGCGCGCCATTTTTCATGCACAACCAGCGGCTGCTGCGCGACATCCGGGAACTCGAGCATCGCTCACGGCGACTCGACGTGCTGGTCGATGACGAGTTGATATTCGCGTTCTACGACCGCGTCATTCCGGCGGACATCACCACCGGCGCTGCCTTCGAGCAGCTGGCGCAGCGCCGCCGAGCGCGAACAGCCCAGGCTGCTCTTTCTCGTGCGCGATGAATTGATGCGGCACGAAGCAGCCGGTGTCACGACGGATCTCTTTCCGAAGCAGTTGAAGCTGCGCAGCAAGGCCGGGCCCGAAGCGACGTTCGCGCTTTCCTACCACTTCGAACCGGGCAGTGCGCGCGACGGCGTCACGCTGACCGTGCCGCTGGCGGCGCTGAACCAGATCGATGCCGCGCGCACCGAATGGCTGGTACCGGGCATGCTGAAAGAGAAGGCGCATCTGTTGCTGAAGTCGCTGCCGCAGAAGCTGCGCCGCCACTGCGTTCCCTTGCCGGACTACGCGGCCGCCTTCGCCGCCCGGCAGGGTCATCGCACCGACGAGCCGTTGCTGGACGTGCTGATCGCCGATGTGCGCGAAACTGCCGGCGTGGTCTGCCAGCGCGCCGACTTCAAGCTGGAAACGCTGCCCGCGCACTTGGCGATGAACTTCAAGGTCATCGACGAGCACGGCCGCCAGCTCGGCATGGGGCGGAACGTCGCGCAGTTGCGCGCCGAACTGGGGGAGGAGATCCAGTCGAGCTTTCGCACAGCCGCCCGCGCCGACATTGCGGTGGCGCACAGCCTGCAATCCGACTTGCGCGACTGGGACTTTGGCGAGCTGCCTGAGCTGATGCAGCTCGAGCGCCGCGGCGCCGACGGTCGCACGGTCACCCTGGTCGGATTCCCGGCGCTGGTCGACCGGCAGGACCATTGCGAGATCGAGGTCTTCGACGACGCCGACGAGGCCCGCCTGCAGCACCGCGCCGGGCTGCGGCGACTGTTCCGGCTGCAGTTGCGCGAGCAGCTGAAGTTCCTGGAGAAGAGCCTGGCGAGCCTGCAGACGACGCAGATGCAGGCGGGCACGGTGCCGGCGCTCGCGGCAGCGTTTGCCAGCTTCGAGGCGATGCGCGAACAGGTACTGGTCGCGGCGATCGACCGCACCTGCCTGGTTGATCCCTGGCCCACCGATCGTGCGAGCTTCGTCGCGCGAAAGGACGAGGCGCGGGCGAAATTGAGCCTGATCGCGCAGGAGATCGCGCGGCTGCTCGGCACGATCGTCGCCGGAGCGGCGCTCCTGCCAAAGAAGATGAACGGCGCGCGCGGCTTCGCTGTGGCCATCAGCGACATCGAGCAGCAACTGCAGCGGCTTTTCCCGCGCAACTTCGTCGTCGACGTACCGGCGGGACAGCTCGCGCACTACCCCCGCTATCTGAAGGCGATCGCGCTGCGGCTCGACAAGATCAAGGACGACCCCGCGCGCGATGCGCAGCGCCTGCAGGAAGTGGCCGCGCTGCAGGTGCCGTGGCTGCGCGAAGTGGCGGCGCGCAAGGGCGTGCCCGACCCGCGGCTCGAGGACTTCCGCTGGCTGCTGGAGGAACTGCGCGTCAGTCTGTTCGCGCAGGAGCTGCGCACGCCGATGCCGGTCAGTTCCAAGCGCCTGCAGAAGGCGTGGGAGGCGTTGCGGCGCTAACGGCAGGAACGCTCGGGAGGCCGTCTGCCAGAAGTGCCGCGGCGACCGGTGCCGAGCCGGGCAAAGCCAACGGAAAATACCCGCCGATCCTTGATGCAGCGCTAAAGCCCCACATGCCGCAAGGGGCATATTGGTTTATCCCTCGGAGCGGTGACACGGGGCGATGGGCGATGTGACCGATCTGCTGCGGCGCGCGCGTGACACGGACCACGCGGCGATCGATGAAGTTGTGGCCCTGGTCTATCCCGAGTTGCTCCGGATGGCCCGCGCCAAACTGGCCAGCAACGACACGATCACACTGCTCGACACCACCTCGATGGTGCACGAGGTGTATCTCAGGCTGCACCACGCGGCGCGCATCGACGCCGACAGTCGCGGCCAGTTCATGGCGTATGCGGCGCAGGCGATGCGCTCGGTGATCGTCGACTTCGCCCGCAAGCGGCGCGCTGAGCGGCGTGGCGGCGGAGTGGCTCGACGTCACCCTCGCCACGGAAATCCTCGACGGTTCGCCCAGCACCGACGACGACATCGAACGCGTCGACGTGGCGCTCACGGAACTCGAGAAGACCGACCCGCGGCTCAAGCAGGTGGTCGAGATGCGCTTCTTCGGCGGCCTGACCGAGCAGGAGATCGCCGAAGCGCTCGGCGTGACCGAGCGCACGGTGCGGCGCGACTGGGACCGCGCCCGGATGCTGCTGTCGGTGTCGCTGCGGACCTGACCCGATGTCCGGTTTTCCGTCGCCAATGCGTCCTTACACGTAGCGAGAGCTGCATTGAATTGGGGCGTCCATGCCCGCGATTGCCGATCTTCCGCGCGCCGACTGGCATCGGCTGAACCGGCTGCTGGAGGCGGCGCTTGCGCTCGACGAGATCTCGCGCAGCGATTGGTTGAAGGGCCTGCCGAGAGCGGACGCAGATCTCGTGCCACTGGTGGAGCGCCTGTTGGCCGCCACCGACCGGACCGAAACCGCCGACTTCGTCGCGCGGCCGCCGCCACTGCCCGCGGAGGAACACGCCGGCCAGCGCATCGGCCCGTACCGCCTCGTCAGCCCGTTGGGCGAAGGCGGCATGGGTGCGGTGTGGCTGGCTGAACGTGCTGATGGCGCCTTTGAGCGCCAGGTGGCGCTGAAGTTGCCGCACGCCGAGTGGATCGACCGTGGCCTGGCACGGCGCTTCGCCCGCGAACGCGCGGTGCTGGCCTCGCTCAACCATCCGAACATCGCGCAGCTCTTCGATGCGGGATGGTCCGAGGCTGGTCGCCCCTATCTTGCGCTGGAGTACGTCGAAGGCCAGCCGATCCTCGCCTGGTGCGAGCAGCAGCACCAGGACACGAATGCGCGCCTGCGCCTCTTCGTCGAAGTGATCCGCGCCGTGGCGCATGCCCACGCGCACCTCGTCGTGCACCGGGATCTGAAGCCCAGCAACGTGCTGGTCACCGCCGAGGGGCACGTCAAGCTGCTCGACTTCGGCATCGCCAAGTTGCTGGCGACCGACAGCACCTCGACTGAAGAAACTGAACTGACCCGCATGAGCGGTCGGGCTCTGACGCCCAGCTACGCCGCCCCCGAGCAGATCCTCGGCCAGCCGATCACCACTGCCACCGACATCTATGCGCTCGGCGTGATGCTGTTCGAACTCCTCACCGGCGCGCGGCCGTATCGGCTCGGTCGCACCGACGTGCAGAGCCGCGGTGCGCTGGAAGAGGCAATCGTCAAGGTCGATCCAGCCACACCCAGCACCGCGGCAAAGGACAAGGCGGTGCGGCGGGCGCTGCACGGCGACCTCGATGCGATTGTGCTCAAGGCGCTGAAGAAGCGACCGCAGGAGCGGTACCAGACCGCGGCCGAGTTTGCCGACGACCTCGAACGCCATCTGGAGCGCCGGCCGGTGCAGGCGCGGCGTGACAGCCGCGCCTATCGGCTGCGCCGCTTCGTCGTGCGCAACCAGGTGGCGGTGACTGCGGGCTCGGCGGTGCTGCTCGCATTGGTCATCGGCCTCGCGGCGACGCTGTGGCAGGCACGTGAAGCGCACCAGGAGGCCGAGCACGCCAACACCATCAAACAGTTCGTGCTGTCGGTGATCCAGGAGGCGGATCCGCAGGCAAGTCAACGGACGCGGGAAGCGGACATGGCGCTGCTCGATGCCACACGTGACCGGGTCGCACACGAACTCGCTACGCGACCGGACCTGCAGCTGGAGGTGCGGCTGGCGATCGCGACGGCGTATCGCAACCGCGGTGCGTGGAAACCCGCACGTCAGACGCTGCGTGCGGCGGTGGACGAGGCGCGCGGCAGAGTCGGTGAAGACAACCCCGATCTACTCACTGCTCGCGTGCGCCTGGCCGAGTGGCCGATCGTCGACGGCACCAAGGCCCTCGAAGAACTCGACGCTGTCGTCGACGCCGCACGTGCCTTGGGTAAACCCGCCACCCAGCTGCTGATCGAGGCACTGCTCGCACGCAAAACGCTGAAGGCAGTGCTGTCGATCGGATATACAGGAGAGGACCCCACGGCTGACGCGCTGGCCGAGGCCCAAGAGATCGCGGCGCTCGCCGAGCATACGTATCCAGAAGGACATCCGAAGAAGGCGGAAGCGACGCTGTCCGTGGTGTCTACGTTGACACGGGCCGGAAAGCGCAAGGAAGCGCTTAGCATGGTTGAACCTGTTTGGCATACGGCCCGCGGTAACCCCCAGCTGAGCCCTGGCCACCCAGTGATGCTGCGCGTGCAAGCGTGGTACGCCGGACTCCTTTGCCAGACGGGCCGCTGCGACGAGGGCTTGAAGTTGCTGCGCGAAAATGTTGATCTTGCTCGCGCTCACCACGGACCTAACAGCCGCGTGCTTGGCGATGCGCTGCTGAACCTTTCCAACGGAGTCTTCTACGTTTTCCGTGACTACAAGGAATTGATCGCATTGAGGAGAGAGGCCTACACGATCTCTGCAGCTACGGAGCCCATTGGAAGTCTGCGGCGGGCGTCGATTGCAGAGACGCTCGCTATTACTCTGCTCGGAATCTGGAGACCTGATGAGCTCTGGCCGTTGCTCCAAGAAGTCCGCCGGGGGAACGAGAACTTGCCGGTTGGGCCTATGAGAAGGCGGGCCGCGTGGATGCTGCACCACCTGGAAGGCGCCACGTTAGAGATGTCTGGCGATACGAAGGGCGCGCGAGCTCACTACGCAGAGTTCGGACGGCAGGCTGAAGCCGAAGGTGATTCGTGGTGGCAGGCGCGAGGCGAGATACGACAACGTAATTGCATTGCGACTTGAAGGCGATTTCAAGACGTCGGAGCCAATTGCTGAAGAATCAGTACGTCAAAGCAGATTGCGGCCTGAAGACTGGATCACTTCGAGCTGCGGTACGAGCTCGGAGAACTCGGAGCCGCGAAGCTCGGAGTTGGCAAGTACCAGGAGGCTTTGGACGCTCTTGACGAGTCGCAGTCGAACCGCTCTGAAGTGACAGGGCATATTGTAGCCATTCTCTCCCCTTGACGCGCAGCACGATCTCTGGCGCGGCCAGTCGCTGCTGCACCTGCATCGCCCGTCCGAGGCTCGCGACCAGTTCGAACGCGTCATCGCATTCTGGCGCGACTTCGACACCGAGCACCCGATGGCGGCCGAAGCCGCCTGGTGGTACGGCCACGCGCTGATCGCCACCGGCGAAGTCGCGCGTGGCAAGGCGATGGTCGCCGGCGCCCGGCCACGCCTCGCCGCCTCGTTCCTGCCGCACCTGCGGCGACTCGCCATCGCGCCGGCACCAATCGCTCTGCAACCGGCGGCGTTTCCCAAGGCGAAGTCTCAGGTCGCCGCACGCTGACTGCGCTGCCGCCGCGGCAGCGATGTCCGGTTTTGCCGCATCACCGCGTCCCTAAGGACAAGAGCCCACCACGTGGCTCCTTCGGCCGTCCAGACCGACACGTCCAACCGATGAGGAGTGCGCGATGAACAACCACCTCCAGACCCGTTCAAAGCCCCGTTCGCTCCGTTGTGGTTTCGCCGCCGGGGCCGTCGTCATGACGCTTGCCATCGCGGCCATCATCGACGGGCTGGCCACGCATTACACGGTCGAGGGTTTACAACTGGCGCAGCAGCCGGTTGTGATGGCCCGGCGATGACAGCAGGCCTCATTTCGTGTGGCGCCAGGCGCGGCTGCGGTCTTGCAGCTCTTTTGAGGGGGCCCGAATCACGGGCACGCGGCAGGACACAAGGACGGTGCAGCGGTCAGGCCTCTACGAGTCGGTAACCGGCCGCTTCAGGTTGACGTCTCGAGAGTGCGGCCCGGTGTGCTCGTCGTGCGTCCGGCGCCGGGCGGCGCCGTCAGTCTGCCCGCGAACGGGGTGGCAAGTCCCTTATGTCGTTGACCGCGGCGTCGAGCCGCCGTGCGGACCGCGGCGCGGTGCGGGCTCGTCCTTCGGACCCTGTTCGATGTCGAAGGCAAACTCGCGGATCAGCTGGCCGTCAATGTAGACGCGCATCTTGTGTGCGCCGATCGGATCGCCGGGGGCGTAGCGCCATTCGTTGGCGATGAAGCCGAGCCGTGTCGGGATGATGCGTTCCGTGACGGCGGTCTTGCGATCCGGTGAAATCGTGTAGATGCCCATCGCCTCGCCCGGTCCCCAGGTGGGGGGCGGCTCGGGCAGTTCGAATTCCTCGCGCCAGATCACCGTCGGCTTTTCTGTCTTGAAGATGATGTACCAGCCGTAGGGCGCCGCGATGACGGCGGGAAACTTGGCTGTCTCGTACAGGACGCGACGTCCCGTCGGGTCGGCGCCGAAAACACCGAACTGCGCAGACACGACTTCAAGCGGCGCCGATTTACCGGGCGTGGCCTGGGCAACGGGCGCGGGTGCTGGGACCACCGCAGTCGTGGCTTTGGGTGATTCGGGAGTCGCGCACCCGGCGGCCAGCACTGCGGCCAGCGCGGCAATCGAGGCAACAGTGGAGCGCAAGTGCATGGACATCGGCGACCTCCCGGGTGCGGCAGCGACAACGCTCGATGGCCGATTTAAGCACAGTTGCCGGGCGCCAGGGCTCACTGGCTCGGCAACTTTGGCAGGGCACTTTTAAGGATCACTGGTCACTCGTGGCGGTACGTCGGTCAACCCTTACGCGCCCTGCGCAGTTCAGACGTTCAGCTGGGCGTTTCGCGGACATCGCTCCATTAGAATTCCGTTCGGCGGGGAGCGCATTCACTGCACGGGGGGCAGGGTATGGGAATACTCAGGAAAGTGGCCGTCGGCATGGCCGCGTGGTGCTTTGCGGCCGCCACAAGTGCCGGCGTTGTCGTGGTGCTCAACTCGGGCGATGCGACGATCAGCCTGATCGATCAGAACACGCGCAAGGAGCTCCGGCGTTTCGAAGTCGGCAAGGAGCCCCATCACCTGATGGCCACGCCCGACGGCAAGACGCTGATCGTGGCCAATGCGGCCGGTAACGACCTGATGTTCCTCGACCCGAAGACGGGCGAAATCCAGCGTCGCGTCCGCGACATACCGGACCCGTACCAGATCGGGTTTTCGCCGGATCGCAAATGGTTCCTTGTCTCCGGAAATCGTCTGAATCGCATCGATGTCTATGCCGTCCGGGGTGAGGACTTGAAGCTCGCGCGCTCAGTCTCGGCGCCGAAGACGCCGAGTCACATCGCATTCTCGGCCGACAGCCAGATCGCCTTCGTGACGATCCAGGACAGCAACGAGCTGCTGGCGGTCCGGCTCTCGGATCAGTCGATACTGTGGAATTTGAAGGTGGGTGCCATGCCTGCCGGTGTGTGGACGACACCGGACGACAAGCATCTGCTGGTCGGCATGACCGGCGCGGATCACGTGGAAGTGATCGACTGGCGGTCGCAAAAGCTCGTGAAGCGCATCGCGACCGGCAAGGGTGCGCACAACTTCCGGCCACTCGGTGACGGCCGGCATCTGTTTGTCTCGAACCGGGTTGACAACACGATCAGCGTCATCGACCAGACCACGCTGGAGCGCCTGTACGACATCCCGGTGCCCGGCGGGCCCGACTGCATGGAGATCAGCGCAGACGGGAAATTCCTGTGGGTCACGCAGCGCTGGATCAAGCAGGTTTCGGTTGTCGACCTGGCCCAGCGCAAGGTGGTCGACAAGATCGCGGTCGGCCGTTCGCCGCACGGCATCTTCTTCGCCAATTCGGCAGCCTGGAAGTGAGGCGGTCGATCCTGCGCGTGAGGCGCGGCATGCTGCTGCGAGGTGTCGCAGCGGCATTCGCTCTGGCAGTGCCGGTGCTGAACGCCACTGCCGAGCAGTGCAGAGGCGTCGTCTACCTGACGCTGGACACCGGCAGCATGCGCCATGCGGAGGATATCGCCGCCATCCTGCAGAAACACGATGTGCCGGCGACGTTCTTCCTCGCGAACGAGAAGACGCCGCGCGGCGATTTTTCGCTCGATGCCTCCTGGGCCGGGTACTGGAAGGCACGTGCGGCAGAGGGCCATGCCTTTGGCACCCACACGTGGCGCCACGGGCGCATCAGCGAATCGTCCGCGGGAATCGGCTATCGGCCGCAGTTCGGCGACGGCGCTGCTCGAGCGGCGGTTCTCAGCGACGCGCAGTTCTGCGCCGAGCTGAAGCGCGTTGACACGGCGTTCCGGCAATACACCAGCCAGCCGCTCGACGCGGTCTGGCGTGCACCGGGGGGACACGTGACCGCGCGCGCCCGCACTGCGGCCCAGGCCTGTGGCTATGCGCACGTTCGCTGGGCGGAGACGGGCTTCCTGGGTGACGAACTGCCCTCGGACAAGTATCCGAATCGCGTGCTGCTTGAGCGCGCACTGCGCGACGTGCGTGATGGCGACGTGCTGATGGCACACCTCGGCATCTGGTCGCGAAAGGACCCGTTCGCGCCCATGCTGGATCCTCTGATCTCCGGGCTGAAGCAGAGGGGCCTGTGCTTCAGGACGCTGCGTGAGCACCCCGACTACCGTCGCGGCGATCCCCCCGCCGTCATTGCCGGCGCCGCATCGCGCACGGCTTCCGCTGCACGATGATCGAGATCGTCACCAGTGCATTCACCGCCGCGCAGGCGTGGCTCTTCGAGACCTGCGTGCAGCCACTGCTGTACACGTTCGGCTGGATGCGCTTCCAGGAGACTGCATATGACGCGACCGAGTGGTTTCTTCTCGGACTGGCGCAGATCCTCGTGCTCTACCTCGTGCTGCGGCCGCTCGAGGCACTCTTTCCTGCCGAACGCTGGGGTGACCGCCGCGGCACGCGCGTCGACGTGATCTACACGCTGCTGCAACGGCTCGGGCTGGTGCCGCTGGTGCTGTTCCTGCTGCTGACCCCTTTGCTCGATGAACTCGCCGCGTTGACGCGCACCGCTGGCTTCACGCCGTTCAATCTCGACGCCCTCTGGCCCGGCGTGACCGATGTCCCGCTGGTGACCTTCCTCCTCTACCTGCTGGTCTTCGACTTTGTGGATTACTGGCTGCACCGCGGGCAGCATCGCTTCGAATGGTGGTGGGCGCTGCATGCGGTGCATCATTCGCAGCGGCAGATGAGCTTCTGGAGCGACGACCGCAACCACCTGCTCGACGACCTCATCATGGATGCAACCAAGGCGGCCCTCGCGCTGGCGATCGGCGTCGAGCCGGCGCAGTTCGTGCTGCTGATTGTGGCGACGCGCGTGCTGCAGAGCCTGCAGCACGCGAACCTCCGCACGTCGCTCGGGCCTTTCGGCCGGGTGACTGTCAGCCCGCTGTTTCATCGCCGTCACCATGCGATGGGTTTCGGGCACGAAGGGCTTCATCGCGGCTGCAATTTCGCCGTGCTGTTCCCGGTGTGGGATGTTCTCTTCGGTACGGCGGATTTCCGCCGCGAGGTCGTGCCGACCGGCATCAGCGACCAGCTGCCGCTGCCGCAGGGTGCTTCCCGTGACTACGGTCGCGGCTTCTGGGCGCAGCAGTGGCTGGCGCTGAAGCGCCTCGTGTCGCGCCGCCCGGCGCCATCGGCGGTCAGCGCATGAACGCGCCGCGCTTCGCCCTGGTCATCGTCGGCGACGAGATCCTTTCCGGCAAGCGCGAGGACAAGCATCTCGCGCGCGTCATCGAACTGCTGAAAGCACGTGGCCTGCGGCTCGAATGGGCGCACTACGCCGGCGACGATCGCGCTGCGCTGATCGACCTGTATCGACGCACACTGGCTGGCAGCGACGTGGTGTTCAGTTGTGGCGGCATCGGCTCGACCCCGGATGATCACACGCGCCAGGCCGCGGCCGAGGCATTGGGTGTTCCGCTGGAACTGCATCCGGAAGCGCGGGTCCTGATCACTGAGCGCTGCGTCGAGATGGCGCGCGAGGGCCGCGGCAGCGCGGACATGACCACGCCAGAGAATCGTCAGCGGCTGACGATGGGCGAGTTCCCGCGCGGCAGCGCAATCATCCCCAATCCCTTCAACCGCATTCCCGGCTTCTCGATTCGCAGACACTGGTTTGTGCCCGGCTTTCCGGTGATGGCGTGGCCGATGCTCGATTGGGTGCTCGACACCCACTATCGGTCGGCGTTCGGCAGCAGCGTCGTCGCTGAGCGCTCGCTGATCGTGTTCGAGACTCCGGAGTCGGCGCTGGTTCCGCTGATGCAGCAGATCGAAGCGCAGTTCGCTTCCGTCAAGGCCTTCAGCCTGCCCTCGGTGGGCGACGGTCGGGATGGCCGGTTGACGAGACGGCACATCGAACTGGGCGTCAAAGGCCCCGACGAGCAGATCGAAGCCGCGTTCCGCGCGCTGCAAGATGGCGTCGTGGCGCTGGGCGCCGAGATCGACGCTGGCGCGGCCGACCTACGCAGGTCAGAAGCCGATAGACCAGCACCCGCAATTCGACGGAGTTAATTCCGACCTGGCAAACCCCTGAGGCTTTCCGTTGCGCTGCGGCAAAAGTGGCTAGAATTGCCGCATAACAGAGGAAACGCCTGCGACGACAGGTGTACGCGCTTCAATCGCGGGGAGAACACGAGGACACCATGGCAACACCAGTACGCCTGATCAAGAAGTACCCGAACCGACGCCTGTACGACACCCAAACCAGCACCTACATCACGCTGGCGGACGTCAAGCAGCTCGTGCTCGACCACGAAAACTTCCAGGTCCTTGACGCGAAGAGCGGTGATGACCTGACGCGGCCGATACTGCTGCAGATCATCCTCGAGGAGGAGGCCGGCGGCGTACCGATGTTCAGCGCGCAGATGCTGTCCCAGGTGATCCGCTTCTACGGCAATGCCATGCAGGGCATGATGGGTTCGTACCTGGAGAAGAATATCCAGGCGTTCATCGACATCCAGGGCAAGCTGTCGGAGCAAAGCAAGGCCTTCTACGAGACGAACAAGATCGGGCCTGAGATGTGGACACAGTTCGTCAACATGCAGTCGCCGATGATCCAGTCGATGATGTCGAGCTACATCGAGCAGTCGAAGAACCTGTTCGTGCAGATGCAGGAGAACATGCAGAACCAGGCGCGTTCGATGTTCACCGGCTTCCCCGGCTTCCCCGGCGAGAAGAAGTAGTCGTCAACGGCAGGCGATGACCGCCACGAGCGCCGCCCGGCGGTCGCGTCCATCCGCCAGCAAGCCCACCGCTCCGTCGGTGGGTTTTGTGTCTCTGGGCTGCCCCAAGGCGCTGGTCGACTCCGAACTCATCATCACGCAGCTGCGCGCCGAGGGCTACGCCACCAGCCCGACCTACGAAGGCGCGGATCTCGTCATCGTCAATACCTGCGGCTTCATCGACTCCGCCGTGCGGGAGTCGCTCGATGCGATCGGCGAGGCGCTGGCGGAGAACGGCAAGGTGATCGTCACCGGCTGCCTTGGCGCGCGCAGCGACAAGGGCGAGAACCTGGTGGCCAAGGTCCACCCCAAGGTCTTGGCCGTGACCGGGCCGCATGCGGCGACCGAGGTGCTCGACCACGTACACCGGCACCTGCCGAAGCCGCACGACCCGTACACCGATCTCGTGCCGCCTGCGGGCATCAAGCTGACACCGCGGCATTACGCGTATCTGAAGATCTCCGAGGGCTGCAACCATCGTTGCAGCTTCTGCATCATTCCGTCGATGCGCGGCGACCTCGTCTCTCGACCGATCGGCCAGGTCATGCGCGAGGCGGAGAACCTGGTGAAGCAGGGTGTGCGCGAGATCCTCGTCATTTCGCAGGACACCAGCGCCTACGGTGTCGATCTGCGCTACAAGCTCGACTTCGTAGGCGGCCGCGCGGTACGTACGCGCATGACCGAGTTGGTTCGTGAACTGGCTCAACTTGGCGTCTGGGTCCGGCTGCACTACGTCTATCCCTATCCGCATGTCGACGAAGTCATCCCGCTGATGGCCGAGGGCAGGGTGCTGCCGTACCTTGACGTGCCGTTCCAGCATTCGCATCCGCGCGTGCTCAAGGCGATGAAGCGCCCAGCCTCGGGTGAGAGGAACATCGAGCGCATCCGCGCCTGGCGGGCGATCTGTCCCGACCTGACGATCCGCTCGACCTTCATCGCCGGTTTCCCGGGCGAGACCGAATCGGAGTTCGCGCACGTGCTCGACTTCCTGCGCGAGGCCGAGCTGGATCGCGTCGGCTGCTTCGCCTACTCGCCGGTGGAGGGCGCTGCTGCCAATGCGCTGGCAGGTCAGCTGCCAGACGACCTGCGCGAAGAGCGTCGTGCGCGCTTCATGCAGGTCCAGGAGGAAATCTCGGCACGCCGGCTGCAGCGCAAGATCGGCAGTCGGCAGCGCGTGCTGCTTGACGAGGTCGGGCCGACAGTGGCGCTCGGGCGCAGCGCGGCCGATGCTCCGGAGATCGACGGGGTGGTCTACGTGAAGACCGGTCGCCGCGAGGTCGCTGTCGGCGATTTTGTCGACGTCACCGTCAAATCGGCCGATGCGCATGACCTTCACGGAGTGCTCGCGTGACGACTCGCTACGTCCTGTACACGGCAAACCGCTCGGGCGGGGCCAGCGTCGAAGTGATGATGAGCGCGCTGGGTCTCGATTTCGAAATGAAGGACGCGACGCCGTGGAGCGATCCGCCCGGTCCCTGCTTCGAGGAACTGAAGCAGGTGAACCCGCTCGGCCAGTTGCCGACGCTGATCACGCCCGGTGGCGAAGTCCTCACCGAAAGCGTGGCGGTGCTGTGGACGCTGCTGGAGCGTCATCCGAGCGACTGGATCCCGGCGCCGTCGACGCGTGACCGCGCCACCTGCCTGCGCTGGATGCAGTTCGCGTCGGCGACGGTCTATGGCGCGGTCGGCGTGGCCGATTACCCGGGGCGCTGGACCACCTCGCGTTCGCCGGCAGCCCACGCTGCGGTCGAGCGCGCTGCGGTCGTACGCATGAAGCTGGGCTGGGACATCGTTGCGCAGGCGTTCCCGCAGAAGAAGGGGTTCCTGCTCGGCGAGCGGCCCTATGTCTGCGATGTCTACCTGGCCAACTTGTCGCGCTGGTGGAAGATGCGCGATTACCTTAAGGAAGCCCATCCGTTCTTCGCGGCGCTGATGCAGCGTGTCGACGAGTTGCCGGAGGTCGCTCCGGTTTTCGGGAGGCACTGGGCATGAGCCTGCCGGCGCGACTGGGCGCGCTCGTGCTGGGTGGCATCCTCTCCGCCGTGTCCGGCCCGGCGGCGGCACAGTTCGGCGTGACGCTCTACGTCGGCTACATCGGCAGCAACGGCATCGACAACGTCACCGACAACACCAGCGCCTCGATCAAGAGTTCGGCGGCCTTCGCGGCGGCTGTTGGCGTCGACCTGGATCCCTCACGCGAACTGCAACTGTTCTACAGCCAGCAGACGACGACACTGTCGCCGGGCGGCGGCGCCGCACCCTTCGACCTGACGGTCCGCTACCTGCACGTCGGCGGCACGGCGTTCATCGAAGGGCCGATCGATCGCGGCTGGTACGTGGTGGGCGGGCTCGGGGCCACGCAGTTCTCACCGAGCGCCACCGGGTACGGCACGGAGACCAAGCCGTCGCTCAACCTCGGCGTCGGCTACTACTGGCCGCTGGGCAAGAACGTCGCGCTGCGCGCCGAAGGCCGCGGCTTCTTCACGCTGGTCAACAGCTCCGGGGGCTTCATGTGCTCCGGCGGCTGCATCGTCGTGTTGCGCAGCGAAACCTTCCTGCAGTACGAGGCGATGCTGGGCCTAACGGCAAGGTTCTGATCCTTACTGCTCTCGTCAGCGCTGCGCGACGACTGCGCTCTGCGCAGTCGCCAGCAGCGTTTCGGCGTAGTAGTGGTCCGCCAGGCTGGCCATCGAGCCGACGACCAGCAGGCTCACGAGCACTGAGGCGACCGCAAGGGAAGCGCGGAGCGCATTCGGGATCGACTTGAATTCGCGGTTCATCTGGGGCTCCTTCGGACTCGATTTCAGGGGTTTATCGGTGTTGCGTCTCGATGGCTGAACTGTGCGCGCCGAGCCCGCCTTCAGTCCTTTGACGTCCTGAATCCGGTCCTTAAACGTTCTGAAACCGCTGGCCGCAGGGTCTGGCCCCGCCGCGGCAGCGGAGGGGAGGCTTGCCTGGGCGCGAGGGTTTGTACAGACTGGGACAGATGAGATCGGACGCGCAGGAACCCCCGCTGTCTGAGGCGCTGCGATTCGACCGAGCCGAAGTGCGGCCCGGCGAGCGGCAGCTGCTGGTCGACGGCGCACCGGCCAGCGTCGGCGCGCGCGCCTTCGACGTGCTGATGGCGCTGATCGAGCGGCGCGACCGGCTCGTCACCAAGAGCGAATTGCTCGATTTGGTCTGGCCCGGGCTGGTCGTCGAGGAAAACGACCTGCAGGTGCAGATCAGCAGTCTGCGCAAGCTGCTCGGTCCGCGCGCGATCGCGACGATTCCCGGCCGTGGCTACCGCTTCGCGGCAGCGATCAGTGGCCAGCCGCAGGTGGGCAACAAGAGCTCCGGCGACACCGTCGCGGCACGGGTGGAGCTGCGACAGGCGTCGATGCCTCGCACGAACCTGCCCCGTGAACTGCCTGAACTGTTCGGGCGCTCGGACGAGCTGCAGGCCGTGGCCGCCTTGCTGGTCGCCCACCGGCTCGTGACGGTCGTCGGCGCGGGGGGCATCGGCAAGAGCCGCCTGGCGCAGGCCGCCGCGCACGCCTCGCTCGATCGGTGGGCGCACGGTGCATGGATGGTCGAGCTCGCTGGCCTGTCCGACACAGCGCTGCTGCCGAGCACCGTGGCCGGCGCGCTCGACATCAAGCTCGAAGGATCGGGTTCACCGACGGAACAGCTGGTCGCGGCACTCGAGCCGCGAACGCTGCTGCTCGTGCTCGACAACTGCGAACACCTACTCGACGCCGTTTCGCAGCTGGTGGCTGCCGTCCTGCGGGCGACTCCCAACGTGACCTTTCTGACGACCAGCCAGGAGCCGCTGCGCGTGCCCGAGGAGCAGCAGTTCCGGCTGCTTCCGCTGGCCGTGCCGGCTGACAGCGCGGCAGGACATGCGCACGACTTCGGCGCTGTCGCGTTGTTCGAAGCGCGCGTGCGGGCCGTGGACCCGCGCTTTGTGCTGACGGCGGAAAACGCACCGCTCGCGATCGACATCTGTCGGCGGCTCGACGGGCTGCCGTTGGCGATCGAACTCGCGGCGGCGCGGGTCGGCACGCTCGGGCTGCGCGCCGTTCGCGACAAGCTCGATGCGCGCTTCAAGCTGCTGACGGGCGGCGCACGCGCCACTCTGCGGCGGCATCAGACGCTGCGCGCGGCGCTCGAATGGAGCTACGGGCTGCTCAACGAAGAGGAGCGCGTCGTCTTCCGTCGCCTTGGCGTGTTCGCGGGTGGCTTCACGATGGAACTGGCGCAGGCAGTGGCTGGCGACGTGCAACTGGACGAATGGGCCGTACTCGATCTGATGAGCGTGCTGGTCGACAAGTCGCTGGTTGTGGCCGACGTTGGAGAGCCGCCGCGCTACCGGCTGCTCGAGTCGGCCCGCGCGTTTGCGCTTGAGCAGCTCGCGGAAGGCGAGACCGCCGATGCGCTGCGTCGGCACGCCGAGGGCATGCTGAATTTCCTGCGGCGGGTCGACGACATCAACATGGATGGGGAACTGCGGACGGACCAGTACGCTGCTCTGGTGGTTCCCGAACTCGACAACCTGCGCGCCGCCTACACCTGGGCGACTTCCGACGCCGGTGACCCGAAGGTCGCGATCGCGCTGGCGGCGCATGCGGGTTCGCTGATCGACTACGCGGTGGAATGTGCCGACTGGCTGCTGCCGCACGCCGATGCGGTCGAGCACGGTATGGTCGACGATGCTGTCGCGGCGCGCTACTGGCGTGCGCTCGCCGCCGGCAACATGACGGCCAGAGTTCCTCACCGGTTGAAGTTCGATGCGGCGGAACGCGCGCGCTCGCTGTACCAGGCGCAGGGCAAGCCGCGCCGCGTCTTCTCCAGTCTGATCCGGCTCATGACCTATCAGCTGTCGGGGGGTGACGAGGCCGCGGCGCGGGCGGCATTCGCAGAAGCGCGAAGCCTGATCCGCCCCGACTGGCCGGCCGAGTTCCACATTCACCTGCTGCGGCGCGAGAGCTCACTGCTGCGGCGCGCCGGCCGGCTGGGCGAGACGCTGGCGATCCAGCGCGAGGAAGTCCGCCTCAGTACGGGGACCGGCGACTGGCGCCTCGAGGTGATCGCCCGCAACAACCTCGTCGACCTGTTGTGGCAGCTGGGGCCGCTGGAAGAAGCGGCGCAGGAAGCGCTCCGGCTGTTGGATGACCTGCGACGACGGCCGACGACGCTGGCCGATACCGATGTCCTGTTCGCCAACCTGATCGGCATCCTGAGCGAAATGGGTCGAATCGAGGAAGCGTCGGACGCGGCGCGTGAAGGGCTGGCGGTCATGCAGCGGTCCCGCACTTATTGGCTCGAGGAGTGGGCCTATCTGTTCTGGCGGCGCGGACAGACCGGCACGGCCGCCCTGCTACTGGGCGCGGTCGAGGCGGAGGCGAGGAAGCCCGGATCGCTGGTTCAGCCGAACGAAGAACGCCTGATCACCGAACTGCGCGCCGCGCTGGAGCATTCAATGGCACCCGACGACATGGCCACGCAGGTCGCTGCCGGGTCGGCACTCCGCGAGGGCCAGCTGCCGGCGCTTCTGGCGGAGGCGCTGGCGCAGCCCGCCAGGGCCGGCTGAGCCGGCGGGAGTCTGCGCCCCAAACGCATCGACGGGATGCGGGTCCGATCCAGGTCAAGCCGAAGCGAGACGCTCGTGCAAGAATCCACGGCTGTTCGAGCGCCTGCAGACGCCGCCCACCGCGCCGCCTGCCAACCTGGGAGAGAACCGAATGCGTGAAGTCGTCGTTGTCAGTGGAGCCCGCACCGCCATCGGAACCTTTGGCGGCAGCCTGAAGGACCTTCCTCCGACGCAGCTCGGCGCCACCGTCGTGGCCGAGGCGTTGAAGCGAGCGAACGTGAAGGGCGGCGAAGTCGGTCATGTGGTCTTCGGCCATGTGGTGAATACCGAACCCAAGGACATGTACCTGGCGCGCGTCGCAGCCTTGAACGGCGGGGTGGGCCAGGACACGCCGTGCCTGACGCTGAACCGTCTGTGCGGCAGCGGCCTGCAGGCGATCATCTCGGCTTCGCAGAGCATCCTTCTGGGGGACGCCGATATTGCCATCGGCGGCGGCGCCGAAAACATGTCGCGCGGCCCGTACATCATGCCGACCGCGCGCTTCGGCCAGCGCATGGGCGACTTCAAGGCGATCGACATGATGGTCGGCGCGCTGCATGACCCGTTCGACGTGATCCACATGGGCGTGACGGCCGAGAACGTCGCAAAGCAGTGGGGCATCACGCGCCAGGAGCAGGACGCGCTCGCCGTCGAAAGCCATCGGCGTGCTGCGGCGGCAACCAAGGCCGGCCACTTCAAGAGCCAGATCGTGCCGATCGAGATCAAGGGTAAGAAGGGCCCAACGGTGTTTGACACCGACGAGCACTTCCGCGAAGGCACGACGATGGAGGACATGACCAAACTGAAGCCGGTGTTCGCGAAGGAAAATGGCACGGTGACAGCAGGCAACGCCTCCGGTATCAACGATGGTGCGGGCGCCGTCGTGCTGATGGAGCGCAGCGTGGCCGAGAAGCGCGGCCTGAAACCGCTTGCGCGTCTCGTCAGCTACGGCCACGCCGGCGTTGACCCGAAGATCATGGGCATCGGCCCGGTGCCGGCGACCCGCATGGCGCTCGAAAAGGCGGGCCTGAAGGTTGCTGATCTCGACGTCATCGAGGCCAACGAGGCGTTCGCGGCGCAGGCGTGCGCTGTCGCCAAGGATCTCGGCTTTCCGCCGGAGAAGGTCAATCCGAACGGCAGCGGCATCTCGCTGGGACACCCGATCGGCGCCACCGGCGCAATCATCACGATCAAGGCGCTGTACGAACTGCAGCGCGTTGGCGGCCGCTACGCGCTGGTGACGATGTGCATCGGTGGCGGGCAGGGGATTGCAGCTGTCTTCGAACGCATCTGACGCAGGGAGTTGCAGCGGGACGATGGACGAAGTTGAACGGGGCTGTCAGCAGCGCGATCCGCAGCGCCGCCGGGTAGTGCTCGCCGCGGCCTGCGGTCTCTGTGGCGCCCTGCCGATCGCGCGCGCGCTGGGCGCACCGGCGCCGCAGTCCGCGGACCCGCGACTGCTGGAATTGCTGAAGGACAAGCGCACGCTGTGGCTGCGCCGTGGCAAGGAAGAACTGCGGGCGACTTACTGGACCGCCACCGGCGGTCGTAACCAGGACGAGTACCTGCACCTCTGCTGGATGCTGCGCGACCTTCAGGCCGATCGGGTGTTCGCGATGGATCGGTCGCTGCTGGACATGCTGGCGGGTATCCAGGCCTGGTTGCGGCACTCCGGCGCCGATGCACCGATCGAGATTCACTCGGGCTATCGCACCCGCCGGACCAACAACAAGACCGAGGGTGCTGCGCTGAACTCGCGGCACGTCGTTGGCCAGGCGGCGGACATTTCAGTGCCGGGCGTTTCGAACGTCAAGCTCGCGGGCATGTCGAGCGTGCTGGGCCGCGGCGGCACCGGGTTCTACGTCGGCCGCGGCTTTGTCCACGTCGACACCGGCAATGAACGGATCTGGATCGACCAGAACAAGAAAGCGCGTACCTCCGGCTGACCGGGCCGCCCAGCGGCTATTCGACGCTCAGGGGTGGGTGTGGGCGCGGTCCAGCGCAATGTCCTCGTAGGACGACGGGTCCTCGCGCGGCTCCGTGTGGGTGAACACCGACGCGCCTGGCACCGCCGCTGCGATTTCGCGCTCGACTTGCTCCGCGAGCTCGTGCGCGCGTTGAACGGTCCAAGCCCCCGGAACCAGCAGGTGGACCGACACGAATGAGCGGCCGGCTGCGGCCCGGGTTCGCAGCGCATGGAAGTCGATGCCGTCGGCGCGGTGCTTCTGCAACAGCGACTCGATTGCTGCACGTTGCTCCCCCGGCAGTGAGCGATCGAGCAGCCCAAGTGCCGAGCGGCGCACCAGCGAGAAGCCGGTGAAGACGATATTCGCGGCGACCGCCAGCGCGATGACCGGGTCCAGCCAGTTCCACTGGGTCAGCGCAATGGCGCCGACGGCCATCACGACGCCGACCGAGGTCCAGACGTCCGTCATCAGGTGATGCGCGTCGGCTTCAAGGGCGATGGACTGGTAGCGGAGCGCGGCCGTCATCAGGACACGCGCCACTACGAAATTGATCGCTGTGGCGCCGAGCGAAAGCCCGAGGCCGAGGCCGACGCGTTCGAGCGGCTGGGGGTGGAGCAGGCGATCGATCGCCGTCCAGGCGATCGCCAGGGCGGCCGCGAAGATCAGAGCGCCCTCGAGTCCGCTCGAGAAGTACTCGGCCTTCGAGTAACCGTAGGCATGCTCTTCGGTGGGCGGCCGCGCAGACAGCGCCAGCATCCACAGCGTCATCGCCGCAGCCACCAGGTTGACGATCGATTCGAGTGCGTCCGAAAGCAGCCCGACCGAGCCCGTCAGCCACCACGCGCCTGCCTTTATGGAAATCGTCGCGAGAGCCGCCGCGATGGACAGCCAGGCAAAGCGCGTGAGGTGATTGCGGCTCACCGGTGCCTGCCTGCTAGCGTGATGCCATGGCCGTGTCGCTGAACCAGGCGAGCACGCCATCAAGCGGCGCGTGGCTCAGCGCGAAGGTGGCCTTCTCGCGAACGACGGGCTTCGCGCGCCAGGCCACCGAAATTCCGGCGAGTGCCATCATCTTCAGGTCATTGGCACCATCGCCGATGACGATCGCGCGATCCGTAGCGCACGCCAGCTCCGCACACTGGTCACGCACCGCCTGCGCCTTGCCCTCGGCGTCAAGGATGTCATCGCCCTGCGGCCCGGTGACCTTTCCTGTCAGGCGGCCGTCGGCAATCTCGAGTTCGTTGGATCGTGTTGCATCGAAGGCGAGTCGCTGCTTGATTCGATCAGTGAAGAAGGTGAAGCCGCCGGTGACCAGCAGCGTGCGCAGGCCAGCGGCGCGACAGTCGGCGACCAGCCGTTCAGCGCCTTCGCTGAGCGCGAGCTTCTCTTCGTAAACGCGCTGCAGAAGCGCCGCGTCGACGCCGGCGAGCATGGCGACGCGCCGCTGCAGGCTTTCCCTGTAATCGGCGATCTCACCGCGCATCGCCGCTTCGGTGATCGCAGCGACTTCGTCGCCCTTGCCCGCGTAGGCCGCGACTTCATCGAGGCTTTCGATCGTGATCAGCGTCGAGTCCATGTCGAGCGCCAGCAGGCGGTAGTCGGCGAGCTTCCAGGCCGGGTCGACGAAGGCGCAGTCGAGCTTCCAGTAGTCCCCCAGGCCGCGCACGGCGCGGCGCGTCTCGAGATCGTCGCCGACACTGAGGCAACGCGCCGACCGGGCGTTGACGGTGATGCGTTCAGGCGCACAGACGACCTTGAACGTATCGAGCGCCTCGGCCGACAGTGCCGGCCCCTGGATCACGAGGTCCTTCATCGGGAGCGCAGTGTAAGAGAGCCGACCATCGGTGCCTCGAGGCGGCTCAGCCCAGCGCCTTGAATACTTCGCGCAGCCGCTGCAGGCGCATCTCCAGCTGCGGCAGCTTCTCGTCGATGCGCATGCGCTCGGGCCCGGCAAGTCGCATCGACTTCGAGCGCTGCATCAGAGCAATCAGGCGCGCCGTATCGACCGGCGGATTGGGAACGAACTGGACCACGATGGCTTCGCCCGACGCATCGATCTTCTTCACGCCGAGCCGCTCCGCGACCAGCCGCAGGCGGTGCGTCTCGATCAAGGCGCGGGCCGGCTCCGGCAGCTTGCCATAGCGGTCGACCAGTTCTTCCTGCAGGCCGATCAGCGCGTCCTCGTCGTCGCAGCTGGCCAGCTTCTTGTAGAGCGACAGCCGCTGATGCACGTCATTGACGTAGTCGGGCGGCAGCAGGGCGGGCACGTGCAGGTTGATTTCGGTCACCGCGGCGAGCGGTGCCAGCAGGTCGGGCTCGCGCCCCGACCGCAGCGCGCGGACCGCGGCATTGAGCATCTGCGTGTAGAGATCGAAGCCAACCTCCTGCATGTTGCCGCTCTGGTTCTCGCCCAGCACTTCGCCGGCGCCGCGGATCTCGAGATCATGCATCGCGAGGTAGAAGCCGCTGCCGAGTTCTTCGAGGTTCTGGATCGCCTCGAGCCGCTTTTCCGCGTTCTTCGTCAACCCGCCTTCGTCGGGAACCATCAGGTAGGCATAGGCCTGGTGGTGCGAGCGGCCGACACGTCCACGCAGCTGGTGCAGCTGCGCGAGGCCGAATTTGTCGGCGCGATGGATGATGATCGTGTTGGCGGTGGGAACGTCGATGCCGGTCTCGATGATCGTCGAGCACAGCAGCACGTTGAAGCGCTGCTGGTAGAAGTCGCGCATCACGCGCTCCAGGTCGCGTTCGTGCATCTGGCCGTGCGCGATCTCGATGCGGGCTTCCGGCAGCAGCTCGGCGAGCCGGGCGCGGCGATTGCCGATCGTCTCGACTTCGTTGTGGAGGAAGTAGACCTGGCCGCCGCGCTTCAATTCGCGCAGCACGGCTTCACGCATCAGGCTGGCAGACTCCTTGCGCACGAAGGTCTTGATCGCCAGGCGCCGCTGCGGTGCCGTCGCGATGACCGAAAAGTCACGAATCCCTTCGAGCGAGAGCGCCAGGGTGCGCGGGATCGGCGTCGCGGTCAGCGTCAGCACATCGACCTCGGCGCGCAGCGCCTTCAGCCGTTCCTTCTGCCGCACGCCGAATCGGTGCTCCTCGTCGATGATCACCAGGCCGAGGCGCTCGAAACGGACATCCTCGCTGAGCAGCTTGTGGGTGCCGATCACGATGTCGACCGTGCCGGTATTCATGCCGGCGATGGCGTCGGACACTTCCTTGGTCGAACGGAAACGCGACAGCTCGACGATGTTGATGGGCCACTGTGAAAAGCGGTCGCGGAACGTCTGGCAGTGCTGTTCAGCCAGCAGCGTCGTGGGGCACAGCACCGCGACCTGTTTGCCGCCGGCCACCGCCGCGAACGCCGCACGCAGCGCCACCTCGGTCTTGCCGAAGCCGACGTCGCCGCACACCAGGCGGTCCATCGGGAAGCCGGCGCCCATGTCCTTCAGCACGGCGTCGATCGCTGCCTGCTGATCCGGTGTCTCCTCGAAGCCGAAGCCTTCGGCGAACGCCTCGTAGTCGTGCTGCCTGAACTCGAAGGCGTGGCCCTTGCGCGCGGCCCGCAGCGCGTACAGGTTCAGAAGTTCCGCGGCGGTATCGCGCACCTGCTTGGCGGCCTTGCGGCGCGCCTTGTCCCAGTCGCCGCTGCCGAGCTGATGCAGTGGCGCGGCAGCCGGGTCGGCCCCGCTGTAGCGGCCGATCAGGTGCAGTTGCGCCACCGGCACATACAGGGTCGCCTCGCTGGCGTATTCGAGCTGCAGGAACTCGGTCGGCCCGCTGCCCATGTCCATCGATTGCAGGCCGAGGTAACGTCCGATGCCGTGCTCGACATGCACCACCGGATCGCCGAGGCGCAGCTCGGCGAGGTCACGGATCATCGCCTCGACGTTCGAGGCGCGCTCCCGCTGCTTGCCGCGCAGCCGCCGCGGGCTGGCGGCGTAGAGCTCGGTCTCCGTGATGACCGCGATCCGCGGCTCGCGCAGCGCGAATCCCTCGTGCAGGGGCGCCACCCCGAGCGCCAGCCGTGCCGGGCTCTGCACGAAGGCGGCGAAGTCCGTGCTGTCGCCGAATGGGACACCGTATTCGGCGAGCATCTGCCCGATCGTCTCGCGGCGACCGGCGGAATCCGCGATGATCAGGATGCGGCCGCCGTAAGCCTCCGCAAAGCGGCGCAGACGCCCGACCGGGTCCTCGGCGCGACGCTCGACCGCAAGCGGAGGCAGCGGTTCGAACGGCGTATTCGCGAGGTCCGCGGCGAGCTCGGCCAGCGCGATCCGGCCGTAGTCCTTCGTGTGAGCGAAGAAGGCTTCGGCGTTCAGGAACAGCGCCGTGGGCGGCAGGATCGGGCGCGCCGGGTCGCGTGCGAGGAAGCGATGCCGCTCGCTCGTTTCATTCCAGAAGCGGTTCATCGCCGCTTCGATCGGGCCGTGCAGCGCAATCAGTGCAGTTGCAGGCAGGTAGTCGAACAGGGTCGCCGTCTCGTCGAAGAACAGCGGCAGGTAGTACTCGATGCCCGCGGAGGCGATGCCGCTGCCGACATCCTTGTAGACGCCGGATCGGCTCGGATCTCCTTCGATGCGGTCGCGCCAGCGCCGGCGAAAGGCCTGGCGCGCGGCTTCGTCGATCGGAAACTCGCGCCCCGGCAGCAGCCGCACTTCGGGCACCGGATATAGGCCACGCTGCGTGTCCGGGTCAAACGCGCGAATCGTCTCCAGCTGGGCGTCGAGCAGGTCAAGGCGGTAGGGCAGTGCGGAGCCCATCGGAAAGAGGTCGATCAGGCCACCGCGGATCGCGAACTCGCCCGGGGCCACGACCTGGCTCACGTGCTGGTAGCCGCCAAACACGAGTTGCGAGCGCAACTCCTCGGCGTCGACGGTCTGCCCCTGCCGGAAGAAGAAGGTGTGTCCGGCGATGTACTGGGGCGGCGCGAGCCGGTAAAGCGCCGTGGTCGCCGGCACGACCAGCACGTCGATCTTCCGCGCGCCCTGGCTCAGCCGGAACAGGGTCTCCAGCCGCTCGGACACGAGGTCCTGGTGCGGCGACAGTGTGTCGTACGGCAGCGTTTCCCAGTCGGGCAGCGGCCGGACGGTCAGCGTGGGATCGAAATAGGGAATCTCGTCGACCAGCCTCTGCGCGTCGAGCGCGTCGGCCGCGACAACAATCAGGAGGCGTCCCTGGTCCCGAGCGGACGCCGCGGTCCGGGCGAGCAGGAGGGCGTCAGCCGATCCGGGTGGCCGGGAAAGGGCAATGCGAGTCCCTGCAACCGGCAGTGATTGCGGCACAAGGCCCCCAAGGGCAGGCGGGGCTAGCGGGACATCGTTGCTCACGGCAAAAAAATCAGCGGCCACCGAACCCTCCGTTGCGAGGGCTCAAGGGCCGCCGAACTCGGTCGTTATTATACGAAGCGGGCTATTGGCTCGCCCTCGCCGCTCCCTCATCCAAGCCCATCCCGTGTCCGGCCCGCTTCGATACATCGCTCTTATCCCCGCCGCCGGGGTCGGCGCGCGCATGGGCGGGTCCGACCTGCCGAAGCAGTACATGACACTGGGCACCCGAACGATGCTCGAGCATTCCATCGATGCACTGCTCGCCGACGGCCGCATCGATCGCATTTTCGTCGTCGTTGCTCCGTCAGATACGCGGTGGCAGGCCCTCGAAGTGGACGAGGAGCGCGTGGAGTTCCTTCCCGTCGGCGGTGACTCGCGGGCGGAGAGCGTGCGCAACGGCTTGATCGCCATTGCCGCGCGCACCAATGACGACGATCGCGTGCTGGTGCACGACGCGGCCCGTCCGTGCCTGACCGAAGGGCAACTCGGACGCTTGATCGACGAGGTTGGCAGCGATGACGGGGGTGGCCTGCTGGCGGTCCCGCTGGCCGACACACTGAAACGCGGCGAGGACGGCCGCGTCGGCATCACGCTCGAGCGCACCGATCTGTGGTGCGCACAGACGCCGCAACTCTTCCGCGTGGCGTCGCTGCGGGCCGCACTGAGTCAAGGCTCGCTCGATGCCATCACTGACGAGGCCAGCGCGATGGAGCGCACCGGACATGCACCGCGCCTCGTGCTCGGGGGCGCCGGAAACCTGAAGGTGACCACGGCGGAGGACATGGTGCTCGCGCGTGCCATTCTCGGCGAACAGGGGCGGCTCGGATGACAGAGTTTCGCGTCGGCCAAGGGTTCGACGTTCATGCGCTGGTGCCCGGGCGCAGGCTGGTCATCGGCGGCATCGAGATCCCATTTGAGCGCGGACTGCTCGGTCACTCCGACGCCGACGTGCTGCTGCACGCCATCACCGATGCGCTGTTGGGCGCTGCAGCGCTGGGCGATATCGGCGCGATGTTTCCGGACACCGACGAGCAGCATCGCGGCGCCGACAGCCGCGCGCTGCTGCGCGAGGCGGCGCGACGCGTACGCGACGCGGGCTGGCGCGTCGGCAACATCGACGCGACCGTCATTGCCGAGCGGCCGAAGATCGCGCCGCATGTCGAGGCGATGCGCGAGGCGATAGCCGAATGCACCGGCGTTGAACGCAGCGCAATCAGCGTCAAGGGCAAGACGATGGAGAAACTGGGCGCTCTCGGTCGCGAGGAAGGAATCGCCGCCCAGGCCGTAGTGCTGCTGGTCAGGCCGTGACGGCCGGCTCACGGGGCAATCCCGCCCAGTCGAGCAGGTCGAAATCCAGGACCAGCGACACGATGCTGTCGTCGCGATCCCTGCCCCAGTAGGCCGCGTACTCGCCTGCGCCCAGTCCCGCGGTCACGAGAAAGCCCGAACCTCCGGCGGCGCGCACCCGTGCCCAGGTCCAGACGGGCCGCCGATTCTCACGCAGGACCTGCTCAAGCTCGCGGAACACTCCCTGGTTGTGCGGAATCTCGGCACGCCAGCCGGCGAGCGCCGTTGCGTCGAACAGGCCCGCCACTCCGGATTCAACCTCGAACACCGAGACTTCATCTTCCGCAAGCGAGTCGGGATCCTCGCCCTCGATCAGCGCGTTGCTCCAGCGCCGTACCGGTTTTTCGGTGAGCCTCACGAGCATGAAGGCGACGCGCTCGTCGCCGCCAGGCACGCGCGCCAGGACGATCTGCACCGGGTAGCGGCCCGGGGGAACCGACGGCGCGTACGCCGCGCCTTCGAGCAGCAAGCCATCGACGCCTACGAACCGGCCACTGGGTAGGTCGAGAATGCCAAGTGCGAGCACGGCCAGGTCAATCGCCTCGCCGTCAAGCTCGGCCGGCTGCGCGATCTCCAGGTCGTCGACCGTCGAGAGCGGCAGGCGGTGAGGCGGCGGTCCGTCGACCCCAGCCGAACCCTGGGCGAGGGCGACCGGCAGGCCGGAGACCGCGACGCCGCAGCCGAGTGCCCTCAGCATTGCGCGCCGCTTCCTGAAAGCGACCGCACTCATGACTCGCGTTCGAGCGGCAGGGTGATCTCGGCGCGCAAGCCGTGCGGCGAGTTGGTCAGCAGCCGCAGCGTGCCACCGTGCAGCCGTGCTATCCGCTGGGCGATCGGCAGGCCGAGTCCTGCGCCGCCGCTGCCGCTGCGTGCACTGTCGCCGCGCTCGAACGGTCGCAGCAGGCGCTCGATCTGTTCCGCCGGGACGCCCGGCCCGTGATCGGCGACGCTGATCACGGCGTCCTGCCCGTCCGTGGCCACCGAGACGGTGACGTCGAGCCGGCCGGTCGCCGGGTCGCGGCCGTAGCGCGCCGCATTGACGAGTACGTTGTCGAGCGCGCGGTCGAGCTCGGTGCGGTGCCCGGTAATGCTGATGTCGCGCGCGACCAGCAGGTTGACCGCGGCGTGCGGCTCGTGCTCGAGGCGCGAGCGGGCAACAGCGCCTGCGACCAGGCTCGAGAGGTCGATGCGCTCGGCCGGTTGCTGCGGCGAGCGCCGCGCGTAGTCGAGGAACTGCCGCACGATCGCGTCCATCTGCTCGAGGTCAGAGATCATCGCGCCGCGCGCATCGGCAGGCAGGTTGGCCATTTCCAGCTCGAGGCGGAGCCGCGTTAGTGGCGTACGCAGGTCATGCGATATGCCCGCCAGCAAAACTGCGCGGTCTTCCTCGAGCTTGCCGAGATCGGTGACCATGCGATTGAAGCTCTCGTTCACGGTCCGGATCTCGGCCGGCCCGTTCGCCGGCAGCGGCGCCGGGGTACGGCCCGTCCCGAGTTCGCGGGCTGCCTCGGACAGCCGCGCCAGCGGGAGGTTGATGACGCGAGTGATCAGGACCGCACCGACGATCGACAGCAGCAGCGCGACGGCGGCCCAGCCGATCCACTGTGTGCCGATGTTGCGCGCCACCGGGTCGCGTTCGATGAAAAGCCAGTACCGGTCTTCGTCGATGCGGAGACTGACCCACATGCCCCGAACACCGTTGACCGCGGCGACGACCTGGGTGCCCGGACCCAGCTTATCGACGATCGACTGCGCCGCCAGTGTCAGGATCGGCCGATCGGGCAGCGGCGTGACGGCGTCGTCAGGCTCGAGCGGAAAGATGCGGATGCCTTCGTTTCGTGCCAGTTCTGCGAGCAGGTCGCGACGCACGTAGGGGTCGGCGTACACCAGCGCGGCGCGGGTCAGCCGCGCCACCGAGACGATCTGCTGCGCGATCGTCTCGGCACGCGGTGTGCGCTCGAAGACGCGAAAGCTCTGCAACCAGGCCGCAAGACTGGCGATGATCAGCAACAGGACCAGCAGCAGCGTCCGCCAGAACAGTGGCGGCGAGCGGAGATTCATCGTGTCCGGCTCACGCTTGTCCGTCCGGAATGAAGACGTAGCCCAGGCCCCAGACCGTCTGGAGGTAGCGCGGCTTAGCCGGATCGGGCTCGATCAACTTGCGCAGCCGCGAGATCTGCACGTCGAGACTGCGATCGAACGCCTCGTACTCCCGACCGCGCGCCATTTCCATCAGCTTCTCGCGCGACAGCGGCACGCGCGGATGCCGCGCGAAGGCCTTCAGCACCGCGAACTCGCCGGTAGTCAGCGGCACCGGCTCGCCTGCGCGCGACAGGGTTCGCGTCACGAGATCCAGCATGAACTCGCCAAAGACCACCGGCTCGCCATCGCTGCTCGGTGCGCCCGGTGCTTCCTCGGCCGCGCGACGTCGCAGCACGGCGTTGATGCGGGCGAGCAGTTCGCGGGGGTTGAATGGCTTCGGCAGGTAATCGTCGGCTCCCATCTCCAGGCCGATGATGCGATCGACGTCCTCGCCCTTGGCAGTCAGCATGACAATCGGCGTGCGATCGTTGCCACCGCGCAGGCGCCGCAGGATGGACAGGCCGTCCTCGCCCGGCATCATCAGGTCCAGCACCAGCATGTCGAAGCGCTCGCGCAGCCAGATGCGGTTCATCGCCTGCCCGTTTTCCGCGACGAAGACGTTGAAACCGTTGTCCCCCAGGTAGCGACGCAGCAGGTCGCGCAGGCGCTGATCATCGTCGACCACCAGCACTTTCGGTTGGGCATTGCGAGTCATGTGGGTGAACGGAGGTCTGGGGAGTCGGCGCGCATCGTACGACCGGTCGAGAGGCCCGCCGGGATGCTTCACAAGTTGTTACAGACTGTAGCGCGCGGCGGGACCGACCGCGACGAGAATAAGGGCTGCAATGGCCGCCTGGCCCGGAATCGTTCATATCGTGTTCACGCTGCGTCTCGCGTCGCTGCTCAAGACGTTGCCGCTCGCGCTGGCATGCCTGCACGCGTCCATGGTCCTGGCGCAGCCGGGAGCGGGCGATCCTGCGCGCATGCGACTGACCCCGGAGCAGCGCCAGCAGATGTGGCAGCAGATGACGCCGGAGCAGCGCGAGGCGTTTCGAGCCGCCCGCACTCCGGACGAGCGGCAGCAGGCGTGGCAGGGCCTGAAGCCCGAGCAGCGCCGGGAAATGTGGCAGAACCTGTCACCCGAGCAGCGCGAACTTCTGATGCGGCGGGTTCCCGGCGAGGAACGCCGGCAGATGTGGCAGAAGATGTCGCCCGAGGAACGCGAGGCGATGCGCCAGCGCTTCCTGCAGCAGCGGGAACAGCGTGCGGCCGAGGGCGAAGCGCCGAGGCGGCTGACGCCGGAGGAGCGGCAGCGCCTGCGGGATCAGATTCGCGAGGCGCAGGGCGGCTGGAAAGGCCCGGGCAAGAAGGGTAACGGCCGCTAGCGCGCCGCTGCCGTCAGGCGCGTTCCACGTAGGAGCCGTCGTCGGTGTTGACGCGGATCTTCTCGCCGGTATTGACGAAGGGCGGAACCTGCACCGAAATGCCCGTTTCCAGCTTGGCCGGCTTGAACGATGTCGTCGCCGTGGCGTTCTTGATGCCGGGTTCGGTGTCGACGACTTCGAGTACCACCGTTGTCGGCAGCTGGATGCCGATCGCGCGGCCATTGTGGAAATTGATCTCGACTTCCATGTTCGGCATCAGATAGCCGGTCTGGCCCTCGAGGAAATCGTCACCCAGCGTGAGTTGCTCGTAGGTCTCGTTGTCCATGAAGATCCAGTTGCTGCCATCGTGGTACGAGTAGCTCATCTTGCGGCGGTCGATAAACGGGCGCTCAACCTTTTCGTCGGTCGACAGCCGCTCGTTGCGCTTCTGTCCGCTCTCGATGTCCTTGATCTCGATCTGCATGTAGGCGCCGCCGCGGCCGCCGACGTGCACGTGGTAGCTCTTGAGCACGCGCCAGACGCGCTTGTCGAATTCCAGCAGGTTGCCGGCGCGGATTTCAGTGGCGAGGATCTTGGCCATGGTTCAGTCTCGTAACGACGTTGTTCTGGTTCGCGCTTGGCGAACGATTGATCGGATTGCCCGCCGGATTCCGGGTCACGGCGCGCTACTTGCCTCGCCAAGGGTGCGGCACGGCTCGGCGCGGCGACCTGGAATTCCCCTGCGCTGCCCGCAGCAGCGCAGACCGGACGGAACCACGGGCGCGGTCGCGTAACCTCCGCACACCGACCACAGCCCCGATCCGCTGCTCGGGCAAAGCCCGTAATTATAAGCTGCGCCGCCATCGCGCCCATGGCCGATACCACTACCCCCTTCGAACCGCGCCGCGTCATCGACGGCCTGCCACACCTACCTGGCGTCTATCGCATGCTCGATGCGGATGGAGTGGCGCTCTATGTCGGCAAGGCCCGCGACCTGCGCAAGCGCGTTGCGTCCTATTTCAACAAGGGCGTCGGTCCGCGTATGGCGCACATGCTGGCCCGGGTGGCCCGGATCGACACGACGGCCACGCGTTCGGAGGCCGAAGCGCTGCTGCTCGAGAGCAACCTGATCAAGTCGCTGGCGCCGCGCTACAACATCGTCTTCCGCGACGACAAGTCGTACCCGTACCTCAGGTTCACCAATCACGCCTATCCGCGCATCGCCTACTACCGCGGCGCGGTTGATCGTCGTGCGCAGTACTTCGGGCCGTTCCCGAATGCCTGGGCCGTGAAGGACAGCATCCAGTTGCTGCAGAAGGTGTTCCGGCTGCGCACCTGCGAAGACACGGTATTCGCCAATCGCTCGCGTCCGTGCCTGCTGCATCAGATACAGCGCTGCAGCGCGCCCTGCGTCGGTCTCATCGATTCCGCCAGCTACGCCCAGGACGTCGACCGCTCGGTGCGCTTCCTGCGCGGCGAGACGGACGATGTCATGCGCGAGTTGGAAGGGCGCATGCAGCAGCTCGCCGCCGACCTCAAGTTCGAGGAGGCCGCGGCAGTCCGCGACCAGCTGGGTGCGTTGTCTCGCGTCCTGCACCAGCAGGCGATGGAGACCACCGGATCCGAGGCCGACGCCGATGTGCTGGCCGTCGTCGTCGACGGCGGGCTCGCCTGCGTCAACCTCGCGATGATCCGTGGTGGCCGACACCTCGGCGACAAGTCGAACTTCCCGGCGCGTGTCGGCGAGGCCGCCGATCCCGTGGAGGTGCTGGAAGCGTTCATCTCCCAGCACTACGCGGCGCAGCCGTGCCCACCGACCCTCATCGTCAATGCGGACATCGACGCCGAGGAGGTGGGCATCTTCCTGTCCGAAGCGAGCGGCCGACGCGTCCAGATCGTGCGCCATCCGCAGGAGAGCCGTCGGCGCTGGCTGGAGATGGCGGAGGCCAACGCACGCCTGGCTCTGGCTCGCCGGCTGGCCGAAGAAGGCTCGCAGATGGCGCGAACCCGCGCACTGATCGAGGCGCTCGGACTGGACGTCGCCGACGAGGATGCCGACAAGCTGCGCGTCGAGTGCTTCGATGTCAGCCATACGGCAGGTGAAGCCACCCAGGCGTCGTGTGTCGTCTTTGCCAACCATCAGATGCGCTCGGCGGAATATCGCCGCTACAACATCGAGGGAATCGAGCCGGGGGACGACTACGCGGCCATGCGCCAGGTGCTGTCGCGGCGCTTTGCGCCCGTGGCACGTGGCGAGGGCATTCTTCCGCAGTTGGTGCTGGTCGACGGCGGCAAGGGGCAGGTCATGGTCGCCCGGCAGGTGTTCGAGGAGCTCGGGCTGGACCCGGGCGTGCTGGTCGGCGTCGCGAAGGGCGAGGACCGCAAGGTTGGTCTCGAGGAACTCGTGTTTCCCGACGACCGTCCGTCGCTCGTGCTCGGGCGTGAATCCCAGGCGCTGATGCTGGTCGCGCAGATCCGGGATGAGGCGCACCGGTTTGCGATCACTGGCATGCGGGCGCGTCGTTCCAAGTCGCGGCAGAACTCGCAGCTGGAGACCATGGACGGCATCGGCCCGAAGCGCCGGCAGCGACTGCTGGCGCGCTTCGGTGGCATGCGCGGCCTGGCCGCCGCATCGATTGACGACATCGCAACCGTCGAAGGCGTTTCGCGTAAGCTCGCGGAGAGGATCTACGCACAATTGCATGGCCAGCCCACCGAATAGCCCACCGCTGACCTTCAACGTGCCGATGGCGCTCACCTGGGCGCGCATCGCGATGATCCCGGTCATCGTCGCCATCTTCTACGTCCCGGATAGCTGGTTTCCAGCGCACTGGAAGAACGCGACCGCGTGCTGGCTTTTCGTGCTCGCGGCGATCACCGACGCCTTCGACGGCTACATTGCCCGCAAGTACGGCATGGTGAGCCGGCTCGGCGCGTTCCTCGATCCAGTGGCCGACAAACTGATGGTGTGCGCCGCGCTGATCGTGCTGCTGTCGCTCGGCCGCATCGACGAGTTCGTCGCCCTGGTGATCATCGGACGCGAGATCGCAGTCTCGGCATTGCGCGAGTGGATGGCGCAGATCGGCAAGTCCGCCAGCGTGGCGGTCAACTCGCTGGGGAAGATCAAGACAATTGCGCAGATGGTCGCGATCCCGATGCTGCTGTTCCACGACAAGTTGTTCGGCGTCATCGACGTCCATCTGATCGGTACGCTGCTGATTTACGTGGCAGCCGCGCTCACTGTCTATTCGATGTTCGTGTACCTGCGCATGGCATGGCCTCACCTCGACAACGAACGCTGAAAGTCACTGCGTGGTTTGACACCCCTTCGTCCGCCGATATAATTCGCTGCTTCGAGCGGGCGTAGCTCAGTTGGTAGAGCGCAACCTTGCCAAGGTTGAGGTCGAGAGTTCGAGACTCTTCGCCCGCTCCATAATTTCGGGGGGGAGCCACGCGCTTCCCCTTTTGGTTTGAGCCCCCTCTGGCGGGGTGGCAGAGTGGCCATGCAGCGGACTGCAAATCCGCGTACGCCGGTTCGATTCCGACCCCCGCCTCCAACGTCGTTCGTTCGAGATGTACGCGCCGCTTTGCGGCGCACGTGCATCTCGAACGCTTGATCAGCGCCCGGGCCTTGGGGCGGCCCGGCGCCCCGGCCGATTCCAGAGGCGGGTAACTGCTAGGCTTTACCGGTCCTTATCACCGCCGCGGTGGTGAAACTGGTAGACACAGCGGACTTAAAATCCGCCGCAAGCGCAAGCAAGCATGCCGGTTCGATTCCGGCCCGCGGCACCAATCGACTATGAAGGTTTTCAACCTCAGCTGCGACAACGAACATGCCTTCGAGGGCTGGTTTGCCTCGGCGGAGGATTTCGATCGCCAGCAGGAATCGAACCTCGTCGAATGCCCGGTGTGCGGCAGTCACACGGTGCGCAAGCTACTGTCTGCGCCGCGCATCAACCGCGGCGTCGAGGCGCCGCAGGCGAAGCAGGAAGTCACGATGCCGAATGACGCGGCGATGCAGTCGCTGATGCTGCAAATGGCACAGCACATCCGCGCGAACACGGAAGACGTCGGCGAACAATTCCCGGAAGAGGCGCGGCGCATCCACTACGACGAGGCGCCGAAGCGTTCGATTCGCGGTCTGGCGTCGCGCGACCAGGCCGCGGAACTCGCCGATGAAGGCATCGACGTCCTGCCAGTGCCTTTCGGCAATTTGCTGAAAAACCCGGTTCAGTAACCCGTCAGTGCTTGGCGTACTGCTGTGCGCCGAACAACGTCTCGCGCGACTTTTCGCTGGTGAGGGGCTTGCGGCGGTCTGCCAGCACCTTGACTCCGCGCTGCACGGCCGGGCGCGCCTCCATCGCGTCGTACCAGCGTTTCACGTTCGGGAACTCTGCGAGATCGACGCCCTGGTTGGCGTGCGAGCGCGTCCACGGAAAGATCGCGATGTCGGCAATCGAGTACGGTCCAGCGAAGAATTCGACCTCTCCAAGCCGCCGGTCCATCACCTGGTACAGCCGCCTGGCTTCATTGGTGTAGCGGTTGATCGCGTACTCGATCTTTTCGGGCGCATAGAGTCGGAAGTGGTGGGCCTGTCCCAGCATCGGACCCACTCCGCCCATCTGGAACATCAGCCATTGCAGCGCCGTGTATTTGCCGCGAACGTCCGCCGGCAGGAAGCGTCCGGTCTTGCCCGCCAAGTAGATGAGGATGGCGCCTGATTCGAACAGCGCGATCGGCTCGCCGTCCGGCCCTTCGTGGTCGATGATCGCCGGGATCTTGTTGTTCGGGCTGATCTTCAGGAACTCCGGCTTGAACTGGTCGCCAGCGCCAATGTCGACCGCTCGCACCGTGTAAGGCAGCCCACATTCCTCCAGCATGATGTGGACCTTGTGGCCGTTCGGGGTCGGCCAGGTGTAGACGTCGATCATCGCGTCCCTCAATGTCGTGGTGGAAGGGGAACGTGCTTGGCGATTTCCATCTTCGCGATCGCGTTGCGATGGACTTCGTCGGGGCCGTCGGCCAGGCGCAGCGTGCGCGCCAGCGTGTACGCATAGGCAACCGGGAAGTCGTCGCACATGCCGCCGCCGCCGTGAGCCTGGATCGCCCAGTCGAGCACGGTGCAGGCGACGTTCGGGGCGACGACCTTGATCATCGCGATCTCGGCCTTCGCGGCCTTGTTGCCGACCGTGTCCATCATCCACGCCGCCTTGAGCGTCAGCAGCCGCGCCTGGTCGATCATGCAGCGCGCCTCGGCAATGCGCTCCTGCCACACCGTCTGGCGCGCCACCGGGCCGCCGAAGGCGACGCGGCTCGCCAGCCGCTTGCACATCAGTTCGAGCGCGCGCTCGGCCAGCCCGATCGAGCGCATGCAGTGGTGGATGCGCCCCGGGCCGAGGCGGCCCTGCGCAATCTCGAAACCGCGTCCCTCGCCGAGCAGGATGTTCGTAACCGGCACGCGGACGTTCTCGAACACGATTTCCATGTGGCCGTGCGGCGCATCGTCGTAGCCGAAGACATTCAGCGGCCGCACGACCGTCAGTCCAGCCGCGTCCGCCGGCACTAGGATCATCGACTGCTGCTGGTGCCGGGGCGCCTCCGGGTCGGTCTTGCCCATGACGATGTAGATCTTGCAGCGCGGATCGCCCGCGCCCGAGGTCCACCACTTGCGGCCGTTGATGACGTAGCTGTCACCGTCGCGCCGGATGGATGTCTGGATGTTGGTGGCGTCCGATGAGGCGACCTCGGGCTCGGTCATCGCGAAACGCCGAGCGGATCTCGCCCGCGAGCAGTGGCTTGAGCCAGTGCTCCTTCTGTTCCGGCGAACCGTAGCGCTCGATCGTTTCCATGTTGCCGGTGTCCGGCGCCGAGCAATTGAAGACCTCGGTAGCCCAAGGCACGCGGCCCATGATCTCCGCCAGCGGCGCGTACTCCAGGTTCGTGAGCCCCGCGCCGTGCGGCGAATCGGGCAGGAACAGGTTCCACAGTCCGGCCGCGCGCGCCTTGGGTTTCAGTTCCTCGATGAGGCGCGTCGGCGTCCAGCGTGCGCCTCGTCTTGTGTTCTCCTCGATCTCGTCGTGGAAGCGTCGCTCCACGGGATAGACGTTCTCGTTCATGAACGCAGTTACGCGTTCCCGAAGTTCCTGGGCGCGGCTCGAAAATTGAAACTCCATCGTCTTCTCCTCCTGCGATCAGGATAGCGCAGCGCAGACGCGGGCCGGATCGGCTCGCGTGTAGAGTCGCCGCTAAGGAGGAGCGATGAAAGCCGTTCAATGCGTCGAGTGGGGAATGCCTGACCGGCTGGGGGTGAGCGAGCTTGAGTTGCCTGAGCCCGGGGCCGGTGAAGTGCGGGTGCGCGTCGAGGCGGCCGGAGTCAATTTTCCGGACGCCTTGATCGTGCAGAAGAAGTACCAGGTGCAGCCGCCATTGCCGTTCACCCCGGGGACGGAAGTCGCGGGGACGATCGATGCGCTCGGTGAGGGCGTGAGTCACCTGAAGCAGGGCGACCGCGTCGCTGCGTTCGTTGGCCTGGGCGGGTTTGCGCAGTTTGTCTGCGCGCCGACGGCGGCGACTGCGCCGCTGCCGCCGGGAGTCCGCTCCGACGTGGCCGCGGCGTTCACGCTCACCTATGCGACCTCGCATCACGCGCTGTTCGATCGCGGCCAGCTGAAGCCGGGCGAGACGCTGGCGGTGCTCGGCGCGGGCGGGGGTGTCGGCCTGGCGGCCGTCGAACTGGGCAAGATCGCCGGAGCCCGCGTCATCGCGGTCGCCTCCAGCGAGGAGAAGCTCGACGCGGCAAGAGAGCGCGGCGCCGACGTCGCAATCAATTATTCGACGGGCGACCTGCGCGAGGAGCTGAAGGCCGCCACGAAGGGCCAGGGCGTCGATGTCGTCTATGACCCGGTCGGCGGCAAGTACACCGAGGCGGCGCTGCGCAGCCTCGCCTGGCGCGGACGCCTGCTGGTCGTGGGCTTTGCCGATGGGCAGATCCCGCAGATTCCGGCCAACCTGCTGCTGATCAAGGGCACCTCGGCCATCGGTGTGTTCTGGGGCGAGTTCGCGCGCCGCGAGCCGAAGTCCAACCTGGCCATGCTGAAGGAGCTCTACATCTGGCTCGCCCAGGGGCGCCTGAAGCCCCATGTTTCCAGGGTCTACGCGCTGGGCGACACGCCGGCGGCGCTGGGCGCCCTCCTGGCGCGGCGCGCGGTCGGCAAGCTGGTGATCGATCCCTGGGCTTGACTTTCGGTAACCGTGAGATTACGGTAACCGCATGGTTACTGAATCAATGGTGATGCGTTGAAGACCGCTGCCGTGCTGGCCGCGCTGGCCGATCCCACCCGCGAGAGCATCGTGCGCCTGCTGGTTGAAGGAGAGAAGTCGGTCGGCGAGATCGCCGAGCGGCTGCCGGTGAGCCGGCCGGCAGTCTCGAAACATCTGCGGCTGCTGGAAAACGCCAGGCTGGTCACTGCGCGGAGCGAGGGCACGCGCAACCTGTATGCCGTGCGACCGGAGGCGCTTGCTGCGCTGCGCGACGACCTGGACAAGCTGTGGGAGCGGGCGCTGATGCGCTACGCGCTGGTGGCCAACAACCGCAAGGCAGGTCGCAGATGAGCGCAGTGCGGGAAGCCCGTGTGCCACCAGTCGTCAAGAGCATCGTCGTCCGGCTCGCCCCGGAACAGGCGTTCGAACTCTTCACGGCCGGGCTCGCGCGCTGGTGGCCGCTGAAGACCCATTCCTGTGCCGGCGCTGATGCGCTGCGGGTCGATATCGAGCCGCGTGTCGGCGGGCAGGTGCTGGAGCTGGCGCGAAACGGGACGCAGGCGGCATGGGGGACGGTGCTGGCGTGGGATCCGCCGCGCCACTTTGCAATGACCTGGCACCCTGCCGGTGATCCGGCCGAGGCGACCCGGCTGGAGGTCTCGTTCGCTGCCAAGGGGTCTTCCTCCTGCCGCGTCGAAGTGGTTCACTCCGGTTGGGAAGCGCGGGGACCGCGGGCCCTGGAAGTCCGGGAGAACTACGATAACGGCTGGGTAAGCGTGCTCGCCGCGTACTTGTCGGTCATCGGGCGGGCAACAGGAGGGTCGACATGACGCGTCAAACAGTGATCGCCGCGGTCCTGGCGGCGATCATCGTCCTTGCCCCCGGCCATGCGGCCCGGTCGGCCGAACGCGCGATCGAGAAGACGGTGGTCATCGACGCCACACTCGACCAGGCGTGGGACAGCTGGACCACCCGCGAAGGGATCATGAGTTTCTTCGCTCCCGACGCGAAGATCGAGCCGCGCGTCGGAGGTGCGTTCGAGATCCATTTCGATCCGTTCGCCGCGCCGGGCAGCAAGGGCGCCGACGGCATGCGCTACATGGCGCTCCAGCCGAAGAAGATGATGTCGTTCGACTGGAATGCGCCGCCGCATCTGCCAGAGGCGCGGAAGCAGCGGACCCTGGTCATCGTCCGCTTCGAACCGATTGCCGAGAAGCAAACCCGCGTTACCCTGCACCACACTGGCTGGGGCGACGGCGGTGAGTGGGACAAGGCCTACGCGTACTTCGATCGCGCTTGGGGCAGCGTCCTCGCGAACCTGCAGAAGCGCTGGACACAGGGCCCGCAGGACTGGACCGACTGGCTCAACCAGCTGCGCAAGATGCACGAACAACCGCCGCAGAAGAAGTGATGAACGCGCTCCGGCAAGACCATCGATGACCGAGGTGCCTGACCCCGCGCTCGTGCCGGAGATGGTGATCCCGGCCCGCGAGCGCGATCTGGGCGGCTTCCATGTCGGCCGCGTGCTGCCGCATCCGAAGCGGCACATGGTCGGTCCGTTCATCTTCTTCGACCACCTCGGCCCGCTGGAGCTGACGGCTCCGGTGCCGCGAAAGGCAGATGTCCGGCCGCATCCGCATATCGGCCTGTCGACGATTACCTATCTCTTCGCCGGCGAGTTGACCCACCGCGACTCGCTCGGTGTGGAGCAGGTGATCCGTCCCGGTGAAATCAACTGGATGACGGCGGGGCGGGGCATCAGCCACTCCGAACGATTCGACGGTATGCGCGACAGCGGTGGCGCCGTGCATGGCATGCAGGCCTGGGTCGCGCTGCCCGAGGCCCACGAGGAAGACGCTCCGAACTTCGAGCACTACGGGCGGGACGAAATCCCTTCGATCGAATTCGCCGCGGGACAGGGTCGCCTGATCGCCGGCACCGCATTCGGCAAGACGAGCAGCGTGCGAACGCACTCGCCGCTCTTCTATGCGCACCTTGAACTGCCTATGGGAGCCCGCGTTGAAGTTCCCGGCGGCTATCCGGAGCGGGCCGCTTACGTGGTCAGTGGTGCGGTGGAGTGGGGCGGTCAGACGTACGGGCCTAAGACGATGCTCGTCTTTCCTGTCCTCGCAGCGCCAGTCCTCACGGCGCCGGTTGCATCGACCGTGATGCTGCTCGGCGGCGAGCCTGTCGGCCCGCGTCACATCTGGTGGAACTTCGTCTCGTCACGCCGCGACCGCATCGAGCAGGCCAAGGCCGACTGGGCGGCAGGCCGCATCCCGTTGCCTACGGCCGATGCGCGGGAATGGATACCGCTGCCCGAAGGGCTCTAGGCGGCTTGTAGCGGAGGCGAGGGTGCTTGGGATGACAGATAACGGAGTTGTGCGTCGTTGCCTGGTCCTGCTGTTCATTTTGGCCGCGGCTTGCTCCGCCGGCGCGCAACCGGGCAGCGGCAGCGAGCAGCGTTTCCCCGATGTCGTCGCGGTCAAAGTGAGGGCATCCGGACCGAACCTGTTCGACTTCGACGTGACAATCTCATCGAGGTACGACACACCCCAACGGTACGCAGACGGCTTCCGTGTCTACACACCCGGCAATGAGGTCCTTGGAGAGCGCAAGCTATTGCACGATCACCAGAACGAGCAGCCGTTCACCAGGGATCTTTATGCAGTCATGATTCCGCAGGCCGTGAAGTCGGTACTGGTCCAGGCGCGGGATCAGAAGTTCGGCTACGGCGGCAAGGTCGTCACGGTAAAGCTACCCGGTCGGTAATCGAGCTCAGGGTCCGACGTGCGACCGGACGTCGCGCTCGATCGGAGCACGGCTCAGCGCTACAGGCGCGAGCAGCTGGTGTCGGCGTCGGGCTAGCAATCGCGCCGTATGTCCGCCGAAGGTCGATTTCGTGGCAAGCCGGCAGGTCGACGGAACGCTCCATGGGCGATGCGGGGCCACGCGGAGAGGGGTGCGCCGGCCGTGAGCCACGGGCAAGTCCTCAAATGCACGACCGCGGCAATTGGAGCAAGATGGATCCGTGTACTGGACCGGAGGGAACGACCCGTGAATCTCTTGGGCCGACAGCGGATACGCACTGTGCTGTTATCGCTCGCCGCGTTGCTTGTCGGGATCTGGAGCGCATGGATCAATGCCCAGACCGCGGCCATAAATCCGGTATTCGTGTTGCAGATCGAAGGGGTCATCGGGCCGGCCAGTGCCGACTTCTTCAGCCGCAGCCTGGCCCGTGCCCAGACCCGCGGTGCGCGGCTTGTCGTCCTGCAAATGGATACTCCGGGCGGGCTCGACGAGTCGATGCGCCGCATGATCAAGGAGATTCTCGCTTCGCCGGTTCCGGTGGCGACTTTCGTCGCCCCCGAAGGCGCACGTGCCGCCAGCGCCGGGACCTACATCCTGTATGCCAGCCACATCGCTGCGATGGCCCCGGCCACCAATCTCGGCGCCGCGACGCCGGTGGCAATCGGCATGCCGGGCAGCGAAGAGCCCGCACGCCCCGGCACGACGGACAAGAGCAAGGACGACGCGGCCAAGTCCGGCGACAAGCGCTCTGCGCCCAGTTCGGCCGATTCGATGCGCGAGAAGGCCGTCAACGACGCGGCGGCCTATATCCGCGGACTGGCGCAGTTGCGCGGCCGCAATGCCGAATTCGCGGAGCAGGCCGTGTTGAAAGCCAGCAGCCTGTCGGCCGACGAGGCGCTGCGTGGCGGCGTCATCGAGGTCGTCGCGGTCGATGTGAAGGACCTGCTCAGGCAGATCGACGGAAGGACGGTGTCGTTGCCGGTCGGCAAGGTGAAACTGGAGCTGGCCGGCGCGCCGGTCGAAGCGATAGAACCCGACTGGCGCACGAAAGTGCTGGCGGTGCTGTCGAACCCGATGCTTGCGATGGTGCTGATGATGGTTGGTATCTACGGCCTTTTCGTTGAGTTCACGACTCCGGGGTTCGGGGTTCCGGGCATCGCGGGCGCGATCTCTCTGCTGCTCGCGCTGTACGCGTTCCACTTGCTGCCGGTCAACTGGGCCGGCGTCGCGCTGCTTGCGCTGGGCGTGGTATTGATGATTTCCGAACTCTTCCTGCCGAGCTTCGGCGCGCTCGGTGTCGGAGGTTTCATCGCCTTCGTCGTCGGGGGTCTGATGCTCTTTGACGCGGACGATCCGGGCTTCGACGTCGGCTGGCCTTTTGTAGTCGGACTCGCGATTGCGAGCGCGGCGGCGATCACGGCATTTGGTACTTTCGCACTGAAAGCGCGTCGGCGCCCGATCGTCAGCGGACGTGAGGAATTGCTCGGGGCCGCCGGCGTCGTCACCGTGATCGAAGAGGGTTCCGCCTGGGCTGAAATCCACGGTGAGCGCTGGCGCGTGCGCAGCACCGCGCCACTCGTGATCGGCGAGCGCGTGCGCGTCACCGGCATCGATGGCCTGACGCTGGAAGTCACCGATTCATCTGGAGGGAGTTAACCATGTTGTTCGACCTGCCGATCGGTTACGGCGCCGTGGTGGCGCTGATCCTGTTCTTTCTCTTTTCCGCGCTGCGCATACTGCGCGAATACGAGCGGGGCGTGGTGTTCCAGCTCGGCCGCTTCTGGAAGGTCAAGGGGCCGGGCCTGGTCATCATCATTCCCGGCATTCAGCAGATGGTGCGAGTCGACCTGCGCGTGGTGACGATGGACGTGCCGGCGCAGGACGTGATCTCGCGCGACAACGTTTCGGTCAAGGTCAATGCCGTCGTGTTCTTTCGCGTAGTGGATCCGCAGAAGGCCATCATCCAGGTGGAGAAGTTCCTGATCGCAACGAGCCAGCTCGCGCAGACCACGCTGCGCGTCGTGCTCGGCAAGCATCAGCTGGACGAGATGCTGGCCGAGCGCGAGCGGCTGAATCTCGACATCCAGCGCATCCTCGACGCGCAGACCGATGCGTGGGGCATCAAGGTCACCAACGTCGAGATCAAGCAGGTGGACCTGAACGAAACGATGGTGCGGGCAATCGCGCGCCAGGCCGAAGCGGAGCGCGAGCGGCGCGCCAAGGTGATCCACGCCGAGGGCGAGAAGCAGGCGGCGGTCGCGCTGCTTGAGGCCGCTCAAATGCTTGCTCAGCAACCGGAAGCGATGCAGCTGCGATACCTGCAGACGATGACGCAAGTGGCCGGCGACCGCGCGTCAACCGTCATCTTTCCCCTGCCAATGGACCTGATCCAGCCGCTTCTCGCGCGAGCGGCTGCACGACCGTCCAGCGAGCGTTGAGTCCGTGTCCGGCGCGAGCGACCTCGCCGGGAGGCACGTCGCAAGTGTCTCGACCTAGCAGCCGCCGCGTTTCGCCTTGGGTTCGGCTGACGCCGCCTTCGCCTCGGCCGCCTTGGCCGCAGCCATCTTCATCGGAATGGCGTCGAGCGGCTGTTCGAACGCGATGAACAGCACGCACGGATCAGCGCTCAGGCACGCGGCTTCGTGCACCAGTTCGGCCGGGCCGTAGGCATAGGCGCCGCGCTTCAGCGTTATCGGCCTATGGCCTTCGTAGGTCACCTGCATCTCGCCCTGAACCAGCACCATGCGCTCGGCCGAGGTGTGCTTGTGGGCGGCGATCTTCGACTTGCCCGGCACCTTGAAGAAAATGTCGACGTTCGGTTTGGCCGGGTCCCCATGAAGAACGCCGATCTGGCAACCCGCGGGCAGGAACGCAGGGCAGGGGCCCCACTGGATGGCCTTGTCATTGGCGGAAAGGACGACCGGCGCGTTCGACTGCGCATGCACTGGAGTCATGGCGAAACCAGCGATGACGATGGCCGTAGCGAAAGTGCGGGCAATGGGATGCATGGGACCCCTCTGTTCGTGCGTGGATGGGCGGCCGAGGTTACTCGTGCTTGTGCGGCGACGGGTGCACGGAGCAGCAAGCCGCGTGCACGCGATCTTGGTATGACTCCGGGCGCAGCGGTGGTTGCCGCGCGCGAACGCGGCTCGAAGTGACGTGCTGCAGGTCCGCCAGCCTCGCCCGGACCGCTTCTCTTACTTCGCGGGGGGAGTCTTGCTCTTGGCCGAACCAAATGGAACGGCGGGCCCAGTCTGTTTCTTGGATTGCTTGGGCTTCTTCTTTTCCTTGTTGCTTCGCAGCTGACCTTTTGCCATGTGTCTTTCTCTGTATCGGTTGAAACACGTGAAACCGCGGGGACACCAACCACCGGACCGCACGCTGCTCCGTGCAGTCTGGTCCGATTGCTCGATCTTGGCTCCAATCTAGCCGCAGCCATCAAGGTGCGCAATCGGCCGGCAAGCGCCGGTGTCCCACCAGGCCGGTGTGCAGGGCTGGAGGGGACTCCGTTCCGCGAAGTTGCGGACGCTACGCCGGTCAATTCCGAATTCGTGTGCGGATGAGCATCAATTGGGCGGTTCCGCCGCTGCAATTGAGCGGCTATCTGCCGTTAATGGCCGTACCACCCGCCTCTCCGGTTCGTTGAAGATGGTCGCAAAAGAGGGCTCTGCCCGGGCATTCAATCCGCTGCAACGCATTAGTCCCCTGATGTGCATCGGCTGTGGGGCCGTCCTGATCACTGCCGGCGCAATTCTCCACTGGCTCGAGGCAGGACAGGCCTTCGCGTTCAGTTCGCCCAGCCAGGCCGCCTCCGTGTCGGCGTCGCAGCTCGCCCAGCAGACGGCGGCCCGAAAGGCGGCCGCCGAGGAAGCTGCGGCCCGCAAGGCCGCGGCCGAGCGCAAGGCAAAGGCGGCCGCGGAACTTGAGCGGTTGGAGATCGAGAAGGCGGCGGCAGAAAAGGCCCGTCGCGAGATGCTCGCGGACGGCGCGACCGAGGCCAAGGCGCGGGCAGAACGAGAGGAACTGGCGAGCCGGCGCGCTGCCGCTGACGAGGCGCACAGTGCCGCGGTAGATGCCGAGGAGGCCTGGAAGCGATTCTACAAGCCGTCGGCAACCTGTCGGGATGCAGCCGCCAGCGCGACCGTGGAGTGCGTCAACGAGTACATCAAGGCCAAGCGGGAGTTTGAAGTCCGCCAGACGGCCGAACGGGCGAAGCCTCGATGACCAGCCAGTCACAAGTGGCGAGTAAGAGTGCGGAAACCTGCAGCCCATCGCGCAGGAGTCGTCGCGTTCCGTGCCGCTTTTCGTTCCGTGCGCAAATGCACGGCACCGGAAGAAACCCGGGATGAACAGTCCTGCTCGCAAGACGTCAAAGGCCTCCTCGCCGGAGGCTGATGTCCCCGCCGTCAGCACGCGCGCGCCGCTGATCAATCTGCCGCGACTGCGCAACGCCGAGCCGTCGCAGCGGCGGCAGCTGATCATCGTGAGCACCGTGACCGTGCTGTGGTTTGCCTTCACTGTGTGGGCGTCGTCATTCTGGTTCAACGCACTGGCCGATGCGGTGGGGCTGATCGCCGCGATCTTCTTCATCGGTGGTCTGGCGCTGGTGCCCAGCGCAATGAACATGTTCGTCGTGGCCAGCCTCCTGCTGGACCGCCGCCCCCCGCGCCGAGCCCTGGCGCGCTACCCTGCGCTGTCGGTGCTGATGTACGTGCGGGATCAGGCGCAGTCGATTGCGCAGACGATCGAAAGCATCCGCCGGCAGGAGTATCCCGGCCCGTTCGAGGTGATCCTCATCGACGACGCGTCGAGCGATCGCACCGCGCAGATCGTGCGCGACATGGGCTACCGCTGGATCAAGGTGCTGCGCCAGAGCCGTAACCGCGGCAAGGCCGCTGCGCTGAACCGGGCGCTCGAATCAGCGCAGCATGACCTCATCGTGACGCTGGACGCCGATGCCATCCTGTTCGGCGATGCCCTGTGGAGCATGGTCGAGCGCTACGTCGCCGCCGAAAGTGACGTGCGTGCCATCTCTGGTTGCGTGCTGGTGCGGAACTCGCGCCAGAACTGGCTGACGCGTGCCCAGGAATGGGACTACTTCCATGGCCTGGCCGCGATGAAGCGGATGCAGTCGCTGTACCAGGGCACCGTCGTCGCCGAAGCGGCATTCACGATCTACGATCGCGAGGCGCTGAAGGAAGTGGGCGGCTGGCGCGCCGACGTGGCGGAAGACGTGCTGCTTACGTGGGACCTGCTGCAGCGCGGCTGGCGTGTGGGCTTCGCGGAAGATGCCTGCTGCTTCGTCATCGTGCCGGCCGACGTGAAGTCGTTCGCCCGGCAGCGCATGCGCCATGCCCGCGTGACGCTGCGCGCGCTGCGCGAGCTTCCGGCCCCTCTGCTCAAGCAGCGCCGGTCGATGCTGTTCGTCATCTGGCACCTGCTGTTTCCGTGGACCGACCTGGCATTCACGCTGGGTTTCGTCCCCGGCGTCATTCTCTCGGTGATCTACAGCAGCCACCTGCTGATGGGTCCGATGGTGCTGACGCTGCTGCCTGCGGTACTGCTGCTGAATCTGGCGATCTTCTTCGTGATGCGCTCGATGTTCCATGACCACGGTCTCAGAATCCGCCGCAATGTCGGGGGCCTGCTGGTCTACATGTTCGGCTACAGCCTGCTGCTGCAGCCGGCGCGCGTTGCCGGCTATCTGGCTGGCCTGGTGCGGTCCCGATCCACCAAGACCTAGGCCCCGCTCAACGAGGCTCGCGGCCTCAGCGGTGACCGGCCGGGCGTGCCGGCACCAGAGTCGCGAGCAGCGCGAGCAGCGCCGCCCCCGACAGAACGAAAAGTGAACGATCCCAGGCGGCTGCGGTGTCGCCGCTCGCCTTGCCGAGATCGAGCACCCATCCCACCAGGGGCTGCAGGATGCCGGCGCCGAGAAAGATGCCGGTGTTCACGACCGAGGTGGCGATGCCGGAGTACTGCGGCGGGTTGGCTTCCTTCGCGATGGTCCACGACAGCGTGAAGCCCGGTATCAAAAGGCCCATCAGCAGGAACCACGCCAAGGATGCCCATACGGGCCACTGCACGTGCAGTATCCACGGCAACCACGACATCGTGTAGAGCACGACCGCGGTACGCATGACGCCAAGCCGGCTGCCAAGTCGATCGGAGATCAGGCCGATCGCCATCGATCCGAAGGCGACACCGAGCAGCAGCAGGCTCGAATGCTGCGCGGCCAGGACCCGCGACATGCCGTGCACCTGCTGCAGATAGGGCACCGCCCAGAGGCCCGCAAAGGCAAGGAAGCTGCCGCCGACGCCGAGATTCACGATGAATGGCGGCCAGGTGGCCGGATTGGCGAGGACGCGCATGACCGCCATGAGCCAGGGCACCCGGCCCACGGCGGGCGCCGCGGCGTTCACTGGCGCAAACCCCAGTTCCTCGGGCCGGTCCCGCACGCGCAGCCAGGTCGCCAACGCCAGCAGGCCTGACAGGACTGCGAGTGCCACGAACACCGTACGCCAGGACGTCAGCGTGACGATCCAGGCGAGCGGCGCGCCGGCAACAACAGCGCCGAGATTGCCGGCGAACATCGTCACGCCGGCGAGCGTCGCAAAGCGCTGCGGCGTGAACCAGACGGCCGAGAGCTTCAGGATCGAGATGAACGCCACCGATACGCCGATGCCGACCAGCGTGCGACCGATGGCGGCGATCTCCCACACCGGTGCCAGTGCAAACAGCAGCGAACCTGCCGCCGCGATCGCCGATCCGGCCGCCAGGATCTTGCGCGGGCCGAGTGTGTCGGCCAGCACGCCCACCGGGATCTGCAGCACGGTGTAGACGTAGAAGTACGTCGCGGCGAGCGTGCCCAGCACCGTGCTGCTGATATCGAAGGCGCGGGTCAGTTCACCGGCGATTGCGGCGGGCGCGGTGCGATGGAAGAACGACAGCACGAAGCTGGCGAGCGCCAGTCCGAAGACGACGCGACGCGCGGCAGCGAGCGACGGCAATGCGGCTCCGCGGGCCGGTTCAGTGCGCGGGCGGAGCGCGGAAGTAGCGCGGCTCGACGAACAGCGAATTCAGCTCGACGCGCTTGACTTCGGGATGGTCCGGAATCGCGTACAGCACTGGCGTGATCAGTTCCTCGAACAGCCCGCGCAGGCTGCGCGCGCCGGACTTGTACTCGATCGCGAGGTCGGCGATCTCCTCGAAGGCGCGCGGTGCCACCACGAGTTCGACGCCCTCGGCCTGGAGGATGGCCTGGAACTGCCGGTAGATGCAGTTGCGGGGCTCCGTCATGATGCGCACCAGCATGTCGCGTGTCAGGTCCTGGAAGCGGGCGACGATCGCAAGCCGCCCCGTGAACTCGGGAATCAGGCCGAATTCGACCAGGTCGGTCGGCTTCACGCGTGCGTTGAGACGCGTGAGGATGCGCTGGTTGTCAGCGTCCGAGGTCGCGACGAAGCCGAAGCCATGGCTCTGCGACATGATCACGTCGAGCCCGACGAAGGCACCACCGCAGATGAACAGCACGTTGGTCGTGTCGAGATACTGGCCGCTGCGCAGCCGGACCGGCGCACCCTCCATGATCTTCAGCAGCGCGTGCTGCACGCTTTCGCCCGACTGGCCGCGCGCTGCGTCCGCTGCCGAGCGCAGCTTGTCGATCTCGTCGATGAAGACGATGCCCTGCTGGGTGCTCGAGACATCGCCTTCGGCCTTGTCGTGTAGCCGCTCGAGGATGGCCTCGATCTCGTCGTTCACATAGCGCGACTGCGCCAGCGAGGTCGCGTCGGCCGTGACGAACGGCACTTTCAGCAGCCGTGCCAGCGACTCGCAGACCAGCGTCTTGCCGGTCCCGGTGGGTCCGACCAGCAGCACGTTGCTTTTCGTGATCTCGAGGCCGTCGGCCTGCGACCGGGCGATCTTCTTGTAGTGCGCGTACACGGCGACAGCGAGGATGCGCTTCGCATCCTCCTGGCCGACCACGTACTGGTCGAGGTGCCGGACGATCGCGCTGGGAGTCAGGCGACTGTCGAGGAGAGCCATGGTGCAGAGATGTTCGTTGTCAGGAGCGTTCGGCGTAACGCCAGCCGATCTCGGCCAGCGCCTGTGCGTTGCGGCCCGCCTGTGTCGCGTTGTTGGACGAAGCGAGCCCCTCGGTGGCCCGTTTGTACACGCCTTGCAGGATCGCGGCTATGCGGAACAGGTTGTAGGCAAGGTAGAAATTCCAGTGTTCGATCGCGCCGCGGCCGGTGCGCTCCGCATAACGCCGTATGTAATCGGCCTCGGACGGGATGCCGAGCGCCGCGTGGTCCAGCCCCGCAATGCCGCGGAAGGCGCCGGGCGGGATGTGCCAGCTCATGCAGTGATAGGAAAAGTCCGCCAGCGGGTGACCGAGCGTGGACAGTTCCCAGTCGAGGATCGCGATGATGCGCGGCTCGCTCGGATGGAAGATCAGGTTGTCCATCCGGTAATCGCCGTGCACGACGGTCGTCTCGTCGCCAGGCGGAATATGGTCCGGCAGCCAGTCGATCAGCCGGTTCATCGCCTCCACCGTCTCGGTTTCCGAAGCGCGGTACTGCTTGCTCCAGCGCGCGATCTGCCGCTCGAAGTAGTTTCCGGCCTTTCCGTAGTCCGATAGGCCCGCGCGCTCGATGTCCACCGTGTGCAGCCGCGCCATCACGCGGTTCATCTCGTCATAGATGGCCGACCGCTCGACACTCGATGCACCAGGCAACGACTGGTCCCAGAAGATGCGACCGTCGACGTGCTCCATCACGTAGAACGCGCGGCCGATGATGCTCTCGTCGGTGACGAGCAGCAGTGTCCATGGCACCGGTATGCCGTGCGCGGCGAGGGCGCGCATGACGTGGAATTCCCGTTCGATCGCATGCGCCGACGGCAGAAGTTTCGCGACCGGACCCGGCTTGCTGCGCAGCACGTACTTCGCGGTCGACGTCGTCAACAGGTAAGTGGGATTCGACTGCCCCCCCTGGAACTGCTGCACCTCCAGGGGTCCGCGAAACTCGGGCAGGTGGCGTTCGAGGTGCTCCCGCAGGCGCTCCGTATCGAAGGCATGGCGTCCGGTCACTTCGCCGAGCTGGCTCATCCTGGATCTCCGAGGTCGCTGCGCCGTTCGCGCAGCTTCAGGTACTTCTGGAGCAGATGCTCCATCGTCGACAGGCGCGTCGTGGTCTGAAGGGTGTCGATCGGGCAGAAGTTGATCACGCGCACGACACTGGTGGCCGGGCCGGTGCCCACGTCGATGATATTCAGGCAACCGGTGTCCTGGGCGAGTCCACCAAGAAATACCGCCTGGCCGGTCAGGAACCACGACAGCAGGCCGCGGTTGACCCCGCCGTGCAGGACCATCAGGGCGATGTCCCAGTCTTCCGCGGCGAGCAGGCGCTGGAGCGCGGGCAGTGTGCGATCGAGCAGTTCGCCAATGGTTTCGCCGTGGAGAAAGCGGGTTTCGCGCGCCACCGGGCCTTCGAAGGCACCGATGAACGCGGCACGCAGCTCGGCGTCCGGGATGCTCGGGAGGTGGCCTGCCCGGATTTCCTGCAGATCGGACCAGTGCTCAATGGGTGGCGACATGCCGGAGGCCTCGAGCACATGTGCCGCGGTCTCGCGCGTGCGCGTCAGACCGCTTGTGATGGCGCGATCGATCCGCACGCCCGCTGCCGCGAGGGCGGCACCCATCGCGCGCGCCTGCTCGATGCCGTCCGGGGTCAGCGGTACGGCGTCGGGCGGGTAGGGTCGCCCGTCGGTATCGAAATAGTCGACCGCACCGTGACGCATCAACAGCAGGCGGCGCCGCTCGATCATGCCGGCTCCCTGACGATGCCGTCATTGAGCAGCCGCTCGATCTCGCTGGGCCCAATGCCGAGTTCAGCGAGCAGTGCGCGCGTGTGCTGTCCCGCATGCGGCGCCGCGGTCGGCTGCAACGCATGGCCCGACACCCGCGCCAGCGGCCCCACTTCAGTGATGCGACCGCTGTGGAGCACGACACCGCGGGCGACCGCTTGCGGATGCGCGAGCGCTTCTGCGGGTGTCAGCACCGGAGTCACGCAGGCATCGACGGCAGCGAAAGCGTCGGTCCACTCGGCCAGCGTGCGCCTGCGAATGCAGTCGGCGACCCGTTCGATGGTCTGCAGCGCCGCCGCGGATCCGGGCGCTTCGCCATGCGCCCAGTGACGCGTGCGCAGCTCCGTCAAGCCGGCCGCGTTGCAGAACGTCTCCCAGAACTTGAGTTCCAGCGCACCGACGGCAAGATGGCGGCCCTCGGCGGTCTCGTAGGCCCGGTAGCAGGCGGCGCCGCCCGTCAGCAACGTGGCGCCCGCCACCGGTGTCTGGCCGGCATCGAGTTCGGCGTGCGGGAAGAAGTGATGGACGAGCAGCGCTTCGGTCATCGCCACATCGATCCAGCGGCCCTGCCCGGTGCGTTGCGCAGCCAGTAGTGCGATCAGCAGCGACGAGAGAGCCGCGAGCGCCCCGCCGAGCAGGTCGCCGAGTTGCAGATTGGGTATCGCCGGCTTTCCGTTGGCGCGGATCTGGTCGAGCACGCCGGATGTGGCAATGTAGTTGATGTCGTGGCCCGCGCGCTGCGACCAGGGACCGGTCTGGCCGTAACCCGAGATCGAACACAGCACCAGGCGCGGATGGCGCGCATGCAGCACGTCCCACCCCAGCCCCAGGCGTGCCATGACGCCGGGCCGGAAGCTTTCGATCAGCGCATCGGCGGACCCGCACAGGTCCAGCAGCAGTTCATGTCCGCGGGGATGCTTGAGATCGATCGCCAGCGAGCGCTTGCCGCGGTTGATGGCTTCGAAGGCCGGATTGACCGGCTCCCCGGCAGCATTGGGGATATGCGGCTCAAAGTCGCGCATGTAGTCGCCGGCACCGGTGTCCTCGACCTTGATGACATCGGCGCCGAAGTCGGCGAGATGCCGCGTTGCGGCCGGGCCTGGCAGCAGACGCGTCAGGTCGAGGATGCGCAACCCGGCGAGCGGGGCGTCGGCCGTCATGCGATCGCCTCGAGTTGCGTGGTCACAGCGATCCAGCGGGCTTCCAGCTCGTCCACGCGGCCGGCAAGCTCGCCCCGGCGCTTCAACGTCACCGCGACCTCGTCGGCATGTCCCGCGTGGTAGAAGTCCGGATCGGCCAGCCGTGCGTCGAGCTCGCGCAGTTCGTCTGATACACGGGCCAGTTCCTCTTCCAGGCGCTTCAGCTTCGACTGCAACGGGCGTCGCGAGTCGGCCAGGCGCTGGCGGGCCGCCGCCTCCTGCTGCCGCTGTGCGCGCCGGCTGGACGCGTCGCCAGCGCCTGTGTCATTGCGGTCGCGCCGGCTCGCGAGCACCAGCGCCGCGTAGTCGTCGAGGTCCCCGTCGAAGGGAGCGACGCGTCCGTCGTGCACCAGCCAGAGCTGGTCGCAGGTCGCGCGCAGCAGATGGCGGTCGTGCGAGACGAGAAGCAGCGCGCCCTCGTACGACGACAGTGCCATCGTCAGCGCCTCGCGGGTTTCCATGTCGAGATGATTCGTCGGCTCGTCCAGCAGCAGCAGATTGGGCCGTTGCCAGGCGATCAGCGCGAGCGCGCAGCGCGCCTTCTCGCCGCCCGACATCGGACCGAGCGGCGAAGTGGCCATCTCGCCGGGGAAGCGATAGTTGCCGAGGAAGTCGCGCAACTCCTGCTCACGCGCATCGGGTGCGAGGCGGCGCAGGTGCGCCAGCGGTGTTTCGTCGAGTCGCAGCTGGTCGAGCTGATGTTGCGCGAAGTAGCCGATGGCCAGCCCCTGACCGCGCCGCAGCTCACCGGACAGCGGCGCCAGCTCGCGGGCAATCGCCTTGACGAGGGTTGACTTGCCTGCGCCATTGACGCCGAGGATGCCAGTGCGATCACCGGCCCGCACCGTCAGCGTGACATTGGCAAGCACAGTGCGCTCACCGTATCCGAGGGCCATGTCCTCCGCATCGAGCAGTCGCTCCGGTACGCGCACCGGCTCGGGAAACTCGAAACGCCATTCACGCCGCGCGCGCGCCGGTTCGATGACGGTCAGGCGCTCGAGCATCTTGAGCCGGCTCTGCGCCTGACGGGCCTTGGTGGCTTGGGCGCGGAACCGGTCGACGAAGCTCTGCAGATGCGCCGCGGTGCGCGCGTACGCCTTCGCGGCAGAGTCCTGCTGTTTCTGTTGCTCGAGCCAGGCCAGCTCGAAGGCCGTGAAGTCACCGGCATAGCGCCGGATCGTGCCCTGGTCGACGTGCCAGATCGTCTCCGCTATGCGATCGAGGAACTCGCGATCATGAGAGATCACCAGCACCGTGGCCGGCTGCCGGCGTAGCCAGGACTCGAGCCAGACCACCGAGTCCAGATCCAGGTGGTTGGTCGGCTCATCGAGGAGCAACAGGTCCGCCGGGCGCAGCAGCGCACGCGCCAGTGCCAGGCGATTGCGCCAGCCGCCCGAGAACGCGGACACCGGTCGCTCGCCATCCGCCGTCGCGAAGCCGAGGCCGTGCATGACGGCCTGCGCTTCAGCCAGGATCGCACCTTCGTTGAGCTCCGCGAGGGTCGCGTGCGCCAGCGCGAGTCGCATCTCGTCGTGACTCGCTTCGGCAGCCGTCAGTTCGGCACGCGCGGCCGCGAGCGGCGCATGGCCGGCCACGACATAGTCGAGGGCGCGCTCGGTGCCGGCCTCGATATCCTGCGCCACGTGCGCGATGCGCGCTTGTGCGGGCGACTCCAGCGTGCCGGACTCGACGCCGAGTTCACCCAGGATCGCCGCGAACAGCGTCGACTTGCCACAGCCATTGGCGCCGACGAGGCCAATGCGCTCGCCGGGACGCGCGATCAGCGACACCCCGCGGTACAGGGTGCGGGCGCCGCGCGCGAGTGCAATGTCGATGAGCCGCAGCATGCAGTCGGAATCCGGTGTGCTTCAGCCGGTCAGCCTCCAGCGGGATTGATGGTGATTCGGTGGAGCGGCTAGGGCAGTTCTTCCTGTCGCGCCAGGAACACCATGTCGTCGCCGGCGCTGGTCGTGAGCCAGGTCAGCGGAAGGTCGTTGAACACTTTTTCCGCCGCGGCACGTCCGTCTCCGACCTCGACGATCAGCAGACCACCGCGCTTTAGGTGGCCACGTGCCTGGCGCACCAGCGTCTTGACGAAGTTCATGCCGTCGCGGCCTCCGGCCAGCGCCACCTGCGGCTCGTGCTGGTACTCCGCCGGCAGCTTGGCCATCGCGCTGTCGGTGACATAGGGCGGATTGCACAGGATGACGTCGTAGCGCTTGGTGCCCAGGGCAGCGAAAAGATCCGACTTCACGAGGCTGACGCGCTTCTCGAGCTGGTAGTCCGCCACGTTGCGGCGCGCGACCTGCAGTGCATCGGCGGAGATGTCCGCGGCATCGATCGACGCGCGCGGAAAGACGTCCGAGGCCATGATCGCAAGGCAGCCCGAGCCGGTGCACATGTCGAGCACCTCGCTGACGGCATCGCGGTCGCTCACCCACGGCGTCAGGCCCTCGTCCAGCAGTTCGCCGATATATGAGCGCGGGATGATGACGCGCTCGTCCACGTAGAACTTGTAGCCGCGCAGCCAGGCCTCGTTCAGCAGGTAGGCGGCCGGCAGGCGCTTCTTGACACGCCGGTCGATGACCTGCAGCAGCTCGTGGATCTCGGCATGCGTCAGGTAGGCGTCGGCGAAGAACTCGAGCCGCTCGAGCGGCAGCTTCAGCGTGCGCATGACGATGAAGGCGGCTTCCTCGAAGGCGTCGCCCTGGCCGTGGCCGTAGAACAGATGGGCTTCGTTGAAGCGCGTGACGGCATAGCGCAGCACGTCGCGCAGTGTGCGCAGGTTCGCCTGGGCGTCGATCAGCGTCGTCATGTCGTGGAGGCGGAGCCGAGCAGGCGCTCGAGCGTGCCGCGATAGATGTCCTTGAGGGGTTCGAGATCGGCGATCGCAATCTGCTCGTTGACCTTGTGGATCGTCGCATTGGGCGGACCGAACTCGATCACCTGCGGGCAGAAGGTCGCGATGAAGCGGCCGTCCGAGGTGCCGCCGGTCGTCGAAAGCTCGGGCGGCGCGCCGGTGACGGCTTCGATTGCCGCACTGATCGCCGCAGACAGTGTGCCACGCGGTGTCAGGAAAGGCGCAGCGCCCAGCGTCCAGTCGATCTCGAAGTCGACGCGATGCTGCCTGAGGACCGCCTCGCAGCGCTGTTGCAGCGACGCGGCGGTCGACGCCGGTGCAAAGCGGAAGTTGAAGTCGACCGTGCAGGCGCCGGGGATCACGTTGCCTGCACCGGTTCCGGCGTGGATGTTCGAAACCTGGAAGGTCGTCGGCGGAAAGAATTCGTCGCCTCGGTCCCAGTCGGTGGTGGCCAGCTCCGCCAGCGCCGGCGCCAGCATGTGCACGGGGTTGCGGGCGAGGTGCGGATACGCGACGTGGCCCTGCTGGCCCTTGACGGTCAGGCGACCGGACAATGAACCGCGACGGCCGTTCTTGATCGTGTCGCCGAGGCGATCGACCGAGGTCGGTTCGCCGACGACGCAGTAGTCGATCTTCTCGCCGCGGGCGCGCAGGGCCTCGACGACCGTCGTCGTGCCATCGGTCGCCGGACCTTCCTCGTCGGAGGTCAGCAGCAGCGCAATCGAGCCCGGGTGCCGCGGGTGGGCGCGGATGAATTCTTCTGCGGCGACGACAAAGGCGGCTATGGAGCTCTTCATGTCCGAGGCTCCGCGTCCGTACAACTGACCGTCACGCAGCGTCGGCGTAAAAGGATCCGAGTGCCATTGTTCGAGCGGGCCGGTGGGAACGACATCGGTGTGACCGGCGAAGACGAACACTGGGGCGCTGCGGCCGCGGCGCATCCAGCCATTGGTCACGCCGTTGCTCGCAATCGTTTCGGTCGCGAACCCCGACGCCGCAAGCCGCGCCGCGAGCATGGACTGGCAACCGCCATCGTCGGGGGTCACCGAGCGGCGGGCAATCAGATCGTGGACGAGTTGGAGGGTGGGGCTCATGCGCGCGCCAGCGCACGCATGGACCGGCGTGCAAGGCGCGCCGATTGTAACGGCAGGGCTTGCCGCCCTAGATGTTCAGCGTGAACTCGGAGAACGACGCGTCGGTGCTCTCTTCCTTGCGGTCGGAATGCAGCTGCGCGCGCGCCTTGCCGGCGTTGTTGATGAACCACAGCAGGTTGTTCTGCGAGTCGGCCGCGGACAGCGCGTCCTCGCGCGTGATCTGGTCTGCCTGGATCAGCGAATACAGGCTCTGCTCGAACGAGATGCTCTCGGGCGCCAGGCTCTGTTCCATCGCCTCCTTGATCGCCTGGACATCGCCACGCTCGATCAGGTCGGCGATGTGCCGCGTGTTCACCAGCACTTCGACCGAAGGCACGCGGCCGCCGCGCTTGGAGCGCACCAGCCGCTGAGAAACGATGGCCTTCATCGCCACCGACATGTCCTGGAACAGGGCCTGCCGGGTCTCCGGCGGATAGAAGCTGATCACGCGGTTCAGCGCGTGGGCGCTGTTGGTCGCGTGCAGGGTGGCGACGACGAGGTGGCCCGACATCGCATAGGCCAGGGCCGCACTCATCGTGTCGCGGTCGCGGATCTCGCCGATGAAGATGACGTCCGGCGCCTGTCGCATCGCGCTGCGCAGCGCAGCCTGCAGAGTACGTGCGTCGGAACCGATCTCGCGCTGGTTGATGATCGACTTCTTGTTGCGGAACAGGAACTCGATCGGGTCCTCGAACGTCAGCACATGACCGGTCACGAGCTCGTTGCGGTGATCGATCATCGACGCGATTGTCGTGGACTTTCCCGAGCCGGCTGCACCGACGACGAGGATCAGTCCGCGCCGCTCCATGACCAGGTCCTTCAGCACTTCCGGCAGGTGCAGTTCGTCGAGCTTGGGGATGTCGTGCGGGATGAAGCGCACCACCGCCGAGATCGAACCGCGCTGCAGGAAGGCCGACAACCGGAAGCTGCCGATGCCCTGCACCGGCAGGCCGATGTTGAGTTCGCGTGCATCCTCAAGTTCACGGAAGTGCGCATCGGTCAGGCGCTCGGCCAGCAGCGAGACGATCGACTGCGGCGCCAGGCGTTCCTGGTTGATCGGCACACAGACGCCGTTGATCTTGATCGTGATCGGTGAGCCGACCGACAGGAACAAGTCCGACGCCGCCTTTTCGGCCATCAGGCCGAACAGGCGTTCCAGGGACATGGGAGTAGACGACATGGGAAACCTCGTGCCGCAGAGGAATACAGCATACGGCCGCAGGGGTCGGTATGCGAATCCGTCCGATCGGATGAAAAGAGGGCGTAACGGGCTATCGGCGCCCGCTTGGGCTGCTGCGGGACCGTCGGTCAGGTCCGCAGCAGTTCGTTGATGCTGGTCTTGGCCCGCGTCTTCGCGTCCACCTGCTTGACGATGACGGCGCAGTAGAGGTTGCACTCGCGCGACGGCAGCGAGCCGGCCACGACCACCGAGCCCGCGGGCACGCGCCCGTAGGTCACTTCGCCGGTCTCGCGGTTGAAGATCTTGGTGCTCTGCCCGATGAAGACGCCCATGCCGAGGACCGCGTTCTCCTCGACGATCACGCCCTCGACCACTTCGGAACGGGCACCGATGAAGCAGTTGTCCTCGATGATGGTCGGATTGGCCTGCAGGGGTTCGAGCACGCCGCCGATGCCGACGCCGCCGGACAGGTGGACGTTCTTGCCGATTTGCGCGCAGGAGCCCACCGTGGCCCAGGTGTCGACCATCGTGCCTTCGTCGACATAGGCGCCGATGTTCACGTACGAGGGCATCAGCACGACGTTCTTGGCAATGAAGCTGCCGCGCCGCGCCACTGCCGGCGGCACGACGCGAACGCCGGTGGCGCGCATGTGTTCTTCATCGAGATGCGAGAACTTCGGCTGCACCTTGTCGAAGAAGCCCAGTTCGCCGGCGTGTATCAAGCGGTTGTCATTCAGGCGAAATGACAGCAGCACCGCCTTCTTCAGCCACTGGTGCGTGACCCATTGCCCGTCCGCCTTCTCGGCGACGCGCACGCGGCCCGTGTTGAGCTCCGCGATTGCATGGTCGACCGCTTCGCGCACGGCCGCCGGGGCGGACGCGGGCGACAGGGTGGCGCGCTGCTCCCACGCTTCGTTGATCGTCTGTTCTAGCGACATGGTGTCTTCCTGGACTCAGAGTTTCAGGGATGCGATGCGTGCGGTGGCCTCGGCAACTTCCGCGGGTTCGGCGACCAGTGCGATGCGGACGAAGTTGGTGCCGGGATTCGAGCCGCCGACCGAACGGGACAGGTAACTGCCCGGCAGCACGGTGACGTTCTTCTCAGCAAACAGCCGGCGCGCGTACTCGGTGTCGGCGATCGGCGTGCGCGCCCAGAGGTAGAACGCGGCATCGGGTCGCCCGCAATCGAGATGCTTCGAGATCACCGGCGTCGCCTGCGCGAACTTCTGCGCGTACAGGCGTCGGTTGGCAACGACGTGTGCCTCGTCGTTCCAGGCGGCGATGCTCGCCGTCTGCACCGGAGGGCTCATCGCGGTGCCGTGATAGGTGCGATACAGCAGGAACTTGCGCAGCACTTCGGCATCCCCGGCAACGAAGCCGGAGCGCATGCCGGGCACGTTCGAGCGCTTCGACAGGCTCGAGAACATCACGACGCGATCGAAGCGGTCGCGGCCCAGCTGGGTGGCCGCGGCCAGCGCCCCGAGCGGCGGTGTCGCCTCGTCGATGTAGACCTCGGAGTAACACTCGTCCGACGCGATGATGAAGCCGTGCCGGTCGGCGAGTTCGAAGAGCCGTCCCCACTCTTCCAGCGTCATCACGCGGCCGGTCGGATTGCCCGGTGTGCACACGTACACTAGTTGCACGCTGCCCCAGTCGAGTGGCGAGAGGCGCTCGAACTCCATGCGAAAGCCGTTCGCGGGTGTCGTCGGCAGATAGAGCGGCTGCGCTCCGGCGAGCAGCGCGGCGCCTTCGTAGATCTGATAGAAGGGATTGGGCGAGACCACGCGTGCCGGACAGGTGCGATCGATGACCGCCTGCGCGAAGGAAAAGAGCGCCTCGCGTGAACCTGCGACCGGCAGCACCTGCGTGGCCGGATCAAGCCGCTTCAGCGAATAACGGCGCGTGGCCCAGGCGGCGATCGCCTCGCGCAGTGCCGGCTGGCCTGCCGTCAGCGGGTAGTTGGCGACGCCGCCGAGCGCCTCGGCGTAGGCCTCCAGGATGAACGGCGGAGTGGCGTGCTTCGGCTCGCCGATCGACAGGTTGATGTGTGGCAGGCCTGCGGGCGGAGTGAGGTCGGAAAACAGCTGCCGCAGTTGCTCGAACGGGTAGGGATGCAGGCGGTCGAGGTCGGGATTCATGCGCGACCCGGCCGTGTCGGGCTCCCTTCGATGCCAGGATTCACCAGTTCCACATAAGGCAGCGGCGTCCAACCCTTCTTGCGATGTTCGGCCACGACGGTAGTGAACAGTCCGCCCCGAACGTACCAGCGGGCGGTGAGGCGGATGAAGCGGGGCTTCAGTGCGTTAACCAGGTCATCGAGGATGCGGTTGGTCACCGCCTCGTGGAACACCCCTTCGTTCCGGTACGACCAGACGTATAGCTTCAGCGCCTTCAACTCGACGTTGCGCTTGTCCGGCACGTAGTCCAGCACCAGGGTCGCGAAGTCGGGCTGGCCCGTCAGCGGGCATAGGCAGGTGAACTCCGGAACCTCGATGTGGACGAGGTAATCGCGCTGCGGCGCCGGGTTCGCGAAAGTCTCGAGCGTCTTGCTGGGACGTGTGGCCATGGTCGTGGCTCGCAGGTCGCGTGCGCGCGGGATGCGGCAGCGAGAAGTGATGCGCTGTTATTATACGAACGCGTTTTTGTTGATCCCCTCGCATCCTCGGGCAGCACAGGCCGTGCCGCTCGTTGCGCCCGGGGACTTACCTCCACCCTTTCCCTCTCAAACTCACGTGCGTCTACGGCAGATCAAGCTCGCCGGGTTCAAGTCATTCATCGATCCGACACCGATCGACGTACCCGGCAGTCTCGTCGGCGTCGTCGGCCCCAACGGCTGCGGCAAGTCCAACGTCATCGATGCCGTGCGCTGGGTGCTCGGCGAAAGCAAGGCGGCCGAGCTGCGTGGCGAGTCCATGCAGGACGTCATCTTCAACGGCTCGGTCAACCGCAAGCCGGCGGGCCGGGCGAGTGTCGAGCTGGTTTTCGACAACAGCGACGGGCGAATCGGCGGTGCCTGGGGCCAGTATGCGGAGATTTCCGTGAAGCGCGTGCTGACACGCGACGGCGCCTCGAGCTACTACATCAACAACCAGAACGTTCGTCGTCGCGACGTGCACGACATGTTCCTGGGCACCGGCCTGGGACCGCGCGCCTACGCGATCATCGGGCAGGGAATGATCTCGCGCATCGTCGAGGCGCGCCCCGAGGAGCTGCGCATCTTCCTCGAGGAGGCGGCGGGCATCTCGAAATACAAGGAACGTCGGCGCGAAACCGAGAACCGCCTTGCGGACACGCGCGACAACCTGACACGGGTCGAAGACATCGTGCGCGAACTGGACAGTCAGATCGCGCGGCTGGAGCAGCAGGCTGAGGTCGCGGCGCGCTATCGCGACATGCAGACCGCGCACGACGAGCAGCAGCAGATGCTGTGGCTGCTGCGCAAGCGCGAGGCCGAGACTGAGCGCGACAAGGCGGCGCGTGACATCGAGGCGCGCACCACGGCGCTGGAGGGCCATGTTGCCGAACTGCGCGGGACCGAGCGTGCCCTCGAAGACGTACGGACCGCGCACTATGCGGCCAGCGATTCAGTGCACGCGGCGCAGGGAGCGCTGCTGCAGGTCAACGCCGAAGTGGCGCGGCTGGAGTCCGAGATCCGCATGATCGTCGACGGCCGCACCCGGTTGCTGTCGCAGATCGAGACGCTGAAGGTCACGCGGGCCCGTCGCTCGGACGAGCGCACTGAACTGCTGGAGCGTGCGGCCGGCTTGCTGCAGACGATCGAAGACGCAACGACGCGGCTGGCGCAGTCCCGGTTGGCGTGCGTCGAGCATGAAGGCACGCTGCCGGCGCTCGAAGGCGCCTACCAGGCGGCGCGCGAGGCGATGACGGCGGCGCGGGCGCAGGCGGCGATTTCCGAGCAGGCCATTGATGCGGCCGGAGTCGAACAGCGCAACATCGATCGGCAACTCGCGGTGCTGCAGCAGCGGCGCGAACGGCTGGCGGAAGAGCGGGCCTCGATCGGGTCGCCGGACGAGGAGCGGCTCGCCCAGCTGCAGCAGGAGGTCGCCCGTCTCGAGGAACAGATCGGCGAACACGCCACGGCACAGGCGACTGCCGAAACCCAGGTCAGCGTTGCCACGGCCGATCGTCAGCAGCAGTCCGAGCAGCGTGCCAGTGCGCAGGACAATCTGACGCGTATCGAAGCCAGGTTGGCTGCTCTGCGCCAGGTGCAGGCGAGTGTCGAAGCGGATACCCGGCTGGATCCGTGGCTAGCGGTGCAGGGGCTGGACACGCTGCCACGCCTGTTCCGCAAGCTGGACGTCGAACACGGCTGGGAGAATGCCTTCGAAGCCGTGCTGCGCGAGCGCGTCGAGAGCGTCGAAGTGGGGCGACTGGATACCGTAGGTGGCCTGGCCGCCAGCGAACCGCCGGCGCGCGTAGCGTTTTATTCGACGACCGGCGCGGTCGCACGCGAGGGCGGTCATATGCCCGGCTTCGGCCGCCTGTCGGACCGCGTGCGCGGTCACGATGCCGCGCTGTCTGCCGTGCTCATGGACTGGCTTGCGAATATCTTCGTTGCCCCCGACCTGGCGGGCGCGCTCGCCGCGCGGGACCAGCTTCCTGTCGGAGGGCAGTTCGTCGTTCGCGAAGGGCACATCGTGTCGCGCTACGGCGTGCGCTTCTACGCGGCGGACGACGAGAAGAGCGGCCTGCTGGCACGCCGCCTCGAGATCGAAAATCTGGAGAAGGAAATCCGCGCGCAGCGGCTGATCGTCGAGGAGCGTACCGCCACGCTGGCGCGGACCGAATCGGCGCTGCGCGAGGCGCAGGAACGGCTGGTGGCGAGCCGGCGCGAAGTCGAGCGCGTGCGCGGCGTGCTGCACACGTCTCAACTCGAGGTCGTCCGGCTCGGTGAGCTGATCGAGCGCGTGAAGCATCGCAGCGGGCAGATCGAAGCCGAACTGGCCGAGATCGAAGCCCACGAGCGCGAACTGCGCGGCAGCCGCGATGAGGCGGACAACCGTTTCCAGCAGCTCGACTCCGAGCTGGCGACACAGCAGGAAGCGGTCGAGACCGCGCGGGTGAGCTACGAGCAGGCCGACCAGGCGCTGCGGGCCGCTCGGGACGAACAACGCGCGCTCGAGACGGCGCTACAGCAGGTCGAGTTTGCGCTGACGTCAAACCGCGAACGCGAGCGCGACGTCACGCACGCGGCTGAGGTCGCCGCCGCCGATGCCGAGCGACTGGAGGCGGATGTGACGGCGGCGACCGCCGAGTTGAGCCGGCTCGACGACGGCGCCGCGCGCTCCGGACTGGACGGCTGGATTGGCAAGCGTGCGGCGGCCGAGGAGGCGCTGCGCCAGGCGCGCAGCAAGCTCGAAGAGCTGGGACAGCAGCTGCGATCCACCGACGAGCGCCGCCTGACGCTGGAGCGTGAACTCGAGCCCCGCCGGCAGAAGATCACGGAACTGCAGCTCAAGGAACAGGCGGCTCGGCTCGCGGCGGAGCAGATGGCAGGGCAGCTCGCCGAGGTCAAGGCCGACGAGGTTGCGCTCGGTGAGAAGCTGACTGCGGGCATCAAGGCCGGGGCATTGCAGGTCGAGATCACACGGCTTGCGGAGGAGATCGCGGCGCTGGGAGCGGTCAACCTCGCGGCACTGGAGGAACTCACGACGTCGCGCGAGCGCAAGGCGTACCTCGATGCGCAGTCGGCCGACCTGAAGGCAGCCATCTCGACACTCGAGGACGCGATCCGCAAGATCGATCGCGAGACGCGTGAGTTGCTGCAGCAGACCTTCGACCAGGTGAATACGCAGTTCGGGCAACTCTTCCCGAAACTTTTTGGCGGTGGCGAGGCGCGACTCATCATGACCGGCGAGGAGATCCTCGACGCGGGCGTGCAGGTGATGGCGCAGCCGCCCGGCAAGCGCAACAGCACGATCCATCTGCTGTCGGGCGGCGAAAAGGCGCTGACAGCAACGGCGCTGGTGTTCGCGCTGTTCAAACTGAACCCTGCGCCGTTCTGCCTTCTTGATGAGGTCGACGCGCCGCTCGACGACGCCAATACTGACCGCTTCTGCCGGCTGGTCGAATCGATGACCGACAACACGCAGTTCCTGTTCATCACGCACAACAAGATCGCGATGGAAATGGCGCAGCAGCTGATCGGCGTGACCATGCAGGAGCAGGGCGTCTCGCGCATCGTCGCGGTCGACATCGAAGGCGCCGTCCGGCTGACGGCCGAGGCGGCGTAGCCGCGATGACCGACCTGCACTGGGCGCTGCTTGCAATCGCCGGTGTCCTGCTGCTGGCGATCTGGATCTACAGCCGGTGGCAGGAGCGGCGCGCGCTGGCGCGCCTCGATGCGGCCTTGCGCCGCGGGGTCGGTGATCCGCTGGCGGAGCTGAAGCCCGCCACGGCGGCCAGGCCGGTCGCGCGCCGCATCGAGCCCCGGCTCGACACGGCACTCGGTGCGCCGGACGCTTCGGCCTCTGGCGAGCCCGATGTCCTTCCGGCGGAGTCCGCCGGTGAGTCGGCCCCCGCGGGAACGCCCGACGACGAGTCGTCCGGCGAGCGTGCCGAGCCTTCGGCGTACGCGCTTCCGGACGGTTGGTCCGAGGATCCGCTGCTGGATTTCGTCGTGGAACTGCGCTGCACACACGCCGTCGACGGGGTCACGGCGCTCGATGCGCGCAGCCAGCTGGATCGACTGCAGTTGCCGTTGCCGGCCCATCTCGCGGTCTGGGACGCCAAGTCGCAGCAGTGGACGGCGCCGGACCGCTTCGGGTTCTATTCGGAACTGCTGGTGGCGGTGCAGATGGCGCATCGCAACGGCGTGCTGGGCGAGATCGATGCCGCCCGCTTCATCGCTGCCACTCAGCAGATTGCGCTGGCAGTCGACGCGGACTTCGACGCGCCCGATGTGCCCCGGCTGGTCACGCAGGCCGCCGAACTGGATCGCTTGTGCGCCCGCTTCGATGTGCAGATCACGCTGACGGTCGAGGCCAGCGAGCAACCCTGGAGCGCCGATGCCATTCAGTCCGCGGCCGCTGCGCTTGGCTTCATGCCCGCCGGGACCGGTCGCTGGGAACTGCGTGAGGCGACCGGCGAACTGCAACTGATTCTGAGTGCACCGTCATTGCCCACGCCGCGGCTGGCGGTGTCGATCGACGTGCCACTGGCGCGGCCCGGCAGTTCACCGCTGACAGTGCAGTTCCAGGTCGCCGAACAGCTGGCGGCGCGACTGGGCGGCCGTGTCGTCGACGACAACGGCCGTCCGGTGCAGCGCGACGGCCACTTCGCGGTGGCGGCCCAACTGGCGACGCTCTACGAACAGATGCAGGCTGAAGGCATCGCGGCAGGGTCCGAACGGGCGCGCCGCCTCTATGCGGCCTAGCCGAGCGAGCGGACCGCAGAGCATCGCGCAATGACTGAGTATGACGTCGCGCTGCCGGTACCGGGATGAGTGCGGCACGGCATCCTTCAGCAAAGGCGCGGGCGCAGCAGCTGCGCGAAGCGATCGCGCGCGCCGATTACGAGTACTACGTCCTCGCGGCCCCGAGCCTGCCCGACGCGGAATACGACCGCACGTTCCGCGAGTTGCAGGCGCTCGAGCAGGCGCACCCTGACCTGGTCACCGCCGATTCGCCGACGCAGCGCGTCGGCGGTGCGGTGCGTTCCGACCTGCAGAAGGTGCGTCACGCGGTGCCGATGCTGTCGATACGCACCGAGACCGACGCTGGCCCCGATGGCGCTCGCGCCTTCGACGCGCGAGTGCGGCGCGAACTGCGGCTGAACGACGCGGATCCGCCGGTCGAATATTCCGCCGAGCTGAAGTTCGATGGCCTGGCCATCAATCTGCGCTACGAGCACGGGATCCTGGTCCGCGCTGCGACCCGGGGCGACGGCGAGGAGGGCGAGGACGTCACGCCCAATGCGCGCACCATTCGTGCGGTTCCGCTGCGACTGGGCGGGTCACACGCGGCGGTGATCGAGGTGCGCGGGGAAGTGTTCCTGCGGCGGAAGGAATTCGAACTGATCAACGAGCGGCAGCGCGAGGCGGGCCACAAGGTCTTCGTCAATCCGCGCAATGCGGCCGCGGGCTTCCTGCGGCAACTGGATGCCAAGGCGACCGCGAGCCGACCCCTTTCCTTCTACGCCTACGGCCTCGGAGAGGTCATAGGCTGGCAGGTGCCGCCGACGCACAGCGGCCTCCTCGACGCGCTCGCCGCCATGGGTGTCCCGGTCGCGGAGCAGCGTCGCGTCGCGCGTGGCGCCGAGGATCTGGTGGCCTTTCACGCGGAGGTTGCCGCCCAGCGCGACCGGCTGCCGTTCGACATCGACGGCGTCGTCTACAAGGTGAACCGGCTGGAACTGCAGCGCGAACTCGGTTTCGTCTCGCGTGAGCCGCGCTGGGCGGTGGCGCACAAGTACCCGGCACAGGAGGAGCTGACACAGGTGACCGGCATCGATGTCCAGGTCGGACGCACCGGGAAGATCACTCCGGTGGCCCGCCTGGCGCCGGTATTCGTCGGCGGGGTGACCGTCAGCAATGCGACGCTGCATAACGAGGACTACATCCGCAGCCTGGGCCTGATGATCGGCGACACGGTGATCGTGCGTCGCGCCGGCGACGTCATCCCGCAGGTGGTCTCGGTGCTGCCGGACCGGCGACCGAAGGGCGCCCGTGTCTTTGCAATGCCGACCGCCTGCCCGGTGTGCGGCTCCCATGTCGCGCGCGAGGAGGGCGAGAAGGACCTGCGCTGCACCGGCGGCCTGGTCTGCCCGGCGCAGCGCAAGCAGGCGCTGCTGCACTTTGCCGGCCGTCGCGCGCTGGACGTTGAGGGACTGGGGGACAAGCTCGTGGAGCAACTGGTCGACGAAGGCCTGGTTCGCACGCCCGCCGATCTTTTCAAGCTGGGGCTCGGGACGATCGCCGCACTCGAGCGCATGGCGGAGAAGTCCGCGGCCAATCTGGTGGCCTCGCTCGAACGGGCACGCAGCACGACTCTGGAGCGCTTCATTTACGCGCTGGGCATTCGCCATGTCGGTGAATCGACTGCGCGGGACCTGGCACGCCACTTCGGCTCGCTCGAGGCGGTCATGGAGGCTTCGGAGGACGAACTGCTGCAGGTGCCGGATGTTGGGCCGGTAGTGGCCGCGTCGATCGTGCGCTTCTTCGCCGAGCCGCATAACCGCGAAGTGGTCGAGCAATTGCGCGCGGCCGGCGTGCATTGGCCCGAGGGCAAGCGGCGGCACCGCGCCGTCGGGGCCCTGGCTGGCAAGACCGTCGTGTTGACGGGTACGCTGCCGCACTGGACGCGCGATGAGGCGCGGGAGCGGATCGAAGCAGCGGGTGGCAAAGTGTCCGGATCGGTTTCAAAGAAGACCGACTACGTCGTCGCCGGGGATGAAGCCGGCAGCAAGCTCGACAAGGCCCGGGAACTGGGCGTGCCGGTCATCGACGAGGCGCAACTGAAATCCATGCTGGAAAACTGATGTTCGCGATCATTGGGGGAAGTGGACTGGCCAAGCTGTCGACGCTGGAAGCGCCGCGACGGCAGGTGATGCGCACGCCGTACGGCGAGCCCTCGGGCGCACTGACGTTTGGCCGGGTTGCCGGTGCCGAGGTGGTGTTCCTCGCGCGCCACGGGTACGGTCACACGCTCGCTCCGCACGAAATCAACTACCGCGCCAATCTCTGGGCATTGCGGGAACTGAAGGTCGAGGGCGTGGTGTCGGTGGCGACCGTCGGCGGCATACGCAGCGACATAGGCCCCGGGACGCTGGTTGTCCCCGACCAGATCATCGATTACTCGCACAGTCGCAAGGCGACGTTCTTCGAGGGTTCGGAGATGCCCGTAATCCATGTCGACTTCACCGAGCCGTACACGCCGGCGCTGCGACAGCGTCTGCTGGCGGCCGCCGCTGCGTGCGGCGAAGCCGTCATCGATGGCGGCGTCTATGCGTGCACGCAGGGTCCGCGGCTCGAAACCGCCGCGGAGATCGAGCGCATTGCACGGGATGGCGGTGACATGGTCGGCATGACGGGCATGCCGGAGGCGGTCTTGGCGCGGGAGGCCGAGCTTGCGTACGCGACGCTTGGCGTGGTGGTCAATCACGCAGCGGGGCGTGGCGACAGCAAGCATGAAATCAAGCTCGAGGAACTCGAGGAAGTCATGCGCGAGACAATGACGCGCGCGGTCCGCATCGTGAACAGTTTCTTCGAAGCAGCGTCGTGATCCGCGAGATCCTGCGCATGGGGGACCCGCGGCTGCTGCGCCCCTCCGAGCCGGTACGCGATTTCGCAACCCCGGAGTTGCGCACCCTCGTCGCCGACATGTTCGACACGATGCACGCGGCCAACGGCGCGGGGCTCGCGGCGCCGCAGATCGGTGTGCTGCTGCGCGTTGTCATCTTCGGCTACGCCGACCCAACCTTGCGCAACCCGCGCTATCCTGATGCAGATCCCGTGCCGCAGACGATCCTGCTGAATCCGGAGCTCGAGCCGCTGGACGACGCGACCGAGGAAGGATGGGAGGGCTGTCTGTCGGTGCCCGGCCTGCGCGGTGTCGTGGAGCGCTACAGCCGCCTGCGCTACCGCGGCTTCGATCTCGAGGGGCGTCCGGTCGAGCGCGTCGCCGAAGGCTTTCACGCTCGCGTGGTGCAGCACGAATGCGATCACCTGGATGGTGTGCTGTACCCGATGCGGGTGCGCGACTTCTCGCGCTTCGGCTTTACCGACGTGCTGTTCCCGGAAATGGCGGAGCAGCCGGACGACTGACCGCCTAGGGCGCGAGCGCCAGCAGCAGGTCCTGTTCGATCTCGAGCTGGTTGCGCTCCTGCCCGAGTTCCGCGCCTGACACCAGAAAGATGTCTTCGGCACGTTCACCGAGCGTCAGCACCTTGGCCGTGTGCACGTTGAGGTTGTGCTGCGTCAGGACGCGCGCTATCGAGTACAGCAGTCCCAGCCGGTCGGTGGCCGTCACGGACAGCAGGTAGCGCGAGCCGCGCTCGTCCGGCACCAGGCGCACTTCCGGAGTGACCGGGAAATGGCGCGACTGGCGTGACATCCGTCCCTTCACCGGTAGCGGCAGTTCGTGGCGCTTCGCGATCCATTCGGCCAGTTCATGTTCCACCTGTGCCAGCAGTTCGCGGTAGTGCGGCGTGTGGCCGTTGTCGGTGACGAGGAAGGTGTCGAGCGCGTAACCGTGTCGCGTAGTGTGGATGCGTGCATCGAGAATGCTGAGGTTTCGGCTATCGAAATAGCCGCACACGCGGGCAAAGAGGTCCTTCTGGTCCTGCACGTAGATCAGCACTTCCGCGCCTTCGCCTATGCGCGCGAGCCGCGCGCGCACGACCGGCTTCTCGGTGCGCACCCTCGAGAACAGCGATCGCGTATGCCAGGCGATGTCCTGCGCGCTGTGCCGCAGAAAGTAGACGACGTCGAGCTGCTCCCACAGCCCCTCGCGTGCGCTGTCGGACAGCCCGTAGAGCCGCAGGATGCGCAGTGCCTCCTCCTTGCGTCCTTCGAGCACTGCCGTCGACGACACGCTGCCGCCACCGAGCAGGCGGCGCGTCGAACGGAATAGATCCTCGAGCAGTTTGCCTTTCCAGGCATTCCAGACCTTCGGGCTGGTGCCGCGGATGTCGGCCACGGTCAGCAGGTAGAGCGCGATCAGGCGGCGCTCGGTCTTCACCAGGGCGGCAAAGCGCTGGATCACCGCCTCGTCGGCCAGGTCCTGCTTCTGGGCGACCTGCGACATCGACAGATGGTGCACCACGAGGAACGTGACCAGCGCCGTCTCCTCCGCGGAGAGACCGTGCTCACGGCAGAAGCGCCGGGCGTCACGCGCGCCCAGTGTGCTGTGATCGCCGCCGCGCCCCTTGGCGATGTCGTGGAACAGCGCTGCGATGTACAGCAGCCAGGGCTGATCGAAGTCGGTGATCAGCTGGCTGCACAGCGGATATTCGTGTGCGTGCTCAGCGAGGGTAAAGCGTCGCAGATTTCGCAGCACCTGCAGGATGTGCTGGTCCACGGTGTAGACGTGGAAGAGGTCGTGCTGCATCTGGCCGACGATGCGGCGGAACACGGGCAGGTAGCGCCCCAGTACCGAGAGCTGGTTCATGCGGCGCAGTTCGTGCAGCACGCCTTTGGGCTGCTGCAAAATGGCCATGAATGTCGCGCGGTTGCGCGGATCCCGCCGGTAGCGCGGATCGATGCGGACGCGCGCGTGCCACAGCGCGCGCATCAGCGGCGCCGACATGCCGCGCAGTTCCTGGTGCTGCGCCATCAGGAGGAACGCCCGCAGGATGCCGTTCGGGTCGCCGTCGAGGGCATCGGGGACGCGCAGGTCGAGCAACTCGCTGCGGGTGACGAAGGTCTCGTCGAGCGGTAATGCCGGCTCGTCGGCCGGGTGAAACAGCCGCAGTTCGATGTTCTGCAGCACGATGGTGTTCATCTGGGTGACCGCCTTGGCGGACCAGTAGTAGCGCTGCATCAGCACTTCGCTTGCGCGGCGTGCGGAGGTGGCGTGGTAACCGGCGCGCTCGGCCACGGCCTGCTGCACATCGAACACCAGCCGGTCCTCGCGCCGGCCGGTCACGAGGTGCAGCCAGGCGCGGATTTCCTTGATGCGGCGTTCGCTGCGGCGGATCAGACCCGCTTCCTCCGCCGTGATGAGCCCGTTGCGCGCAAGCTCCGCCCAGCGCGTGCCGTAGCCGCTGGCGCGGGCGAGCCACAGCAGCACATGCAGGTCACGCAGTCCGCCCGGGCTTTCCTTCACGTTCGGCTCGAGACTGTATGGCGACTCGTTGTACTTGATGTAACGCTGCCGCTGCTCGAGCACCTTTGCGCGGAAGTAGGCGTTGCGATCGAGTGTTTCGCTGATCGCGCTCTGAAAGCGCTGGAACAGCCGCTTCTGGCCGGTGATGCGGCGCGCCTCGAGCAGCGAGGTCAGCACGGTAACGTCAGCCCGCGCCTCGGCCTGGCACTCATCGACCGTGCGGACGCTGTGGCCCAGAACGAACCCGAAGTCCCACAGCAGTCCGACGAGCCGTTCGATCGTCGCGCGTTCGGCCGCGTCGGGTTCGTGCTCTAGCAGGATCAGGACGTCGACATCGGAATGCGGGAAAAGCTCACCCCGGCCATAGCCGCCGACGGCGACCAGCGCGGCATGCTGCTCGAGGCCCGTGCTCTGAGCCAGCTCGCGCAGCAAGCCGTCCGTCGAACGGGCGAGGCCCTTGAGCAACCCTTCCACGGGTCCGCCGGCCTCAAAGCGTGCGACAAGGGCATCACGCTCCAGTCGCAGGCGATCCCGCTGCTGGAGACCGACGTCGTTCATTTGATTACGCGGTGGCGGGCTCGGGCGAGGTGACGCCGGTCCACTCCGCTACTACGAAGCGCGGCGGTGCCGGCGTCGCGGCAGAGCGGGTCAGGACCTCGTAGCCGGTCTCGGTCACGAGGACCGTGTGCTCCCACTGCGCGGACAGGCTGTGGTCCTTCGTCACGATGGTCCAGCCATCGGCCAGTTCCTTGATCTCCCGCCGGCCGGCGTTGATCATCGGCTCGACGGTGAAGGTCATGCCGGCGACGAGTTTCTCGAGCGTACCGGGCTTGCCGTAGTGCAGGATCTGCGGTTCCTCGTGGAACTTGCGACCGATGCCGTGCCCGCAGAACTCGCGCACCACACTGTAGCCATGCTTTTCGGCATGAGTCTGGATGGCATGACCGATGTCGCCGATCGTGGCGCCCGGCCGGACCTGCTCGATTCCCAGCCACATGCAGTCGTACGTCACTTCGCACAAGCGACGGGCCGCGATCGACGACTCACCAACGAAGTACATGCGGCTGGTGTCGCCGTGGTAGCCGTCCTTGATCACCGTGACATCGATGTTGACGACGTCGCCGTTCTTGAGCACCCGGTCGCCCGGGATGCCATGGCAGACCTGGTGGTTGACGGAGGTGCAGATCGCCTTCGGAAACGGCCGGTAGCCTGGCGGGGCATAGTTCAGCGGTGCGGGCGTCGTGCCCTGGACGCTGACCATGTACTCGTGGCACAGCCGGTCCAGCTCGCCGGTGGTCACCCCCGGCTTGACGTAAGGGGCGATGTAGTCGAGCACTTCGGCGGCCAGCCGGCCGGCGAGCCGCATCGCCTCGATGTCGGCGGGTGTCTTGATCACGATGGTCATAAAAGGCGCGGTCCAGGCGGCTTGAGCGAAGCGCTACAGGTGGCTATAATATCGGGCTGCCTCGCGCTTTGAAATCAAAAGCTTAGGCGAGTTTCCCGAAATCGGAGCCCGGGCACGTAAAGGACTCCTGGTTTGCGGGGTCTTGCGAGGCAGAAATCGCGCGCACCGCCACCAAGGTGCATTCCGGTGTCCTCACGATCGACACCGGGCTGCGTCGGCGATTGCGCTGGACCCAACCTTGGAGAATGCAGACATGTCCGTGACCATGCGTCAAATGCTGGAGGCCGGTGTTCATTTCGGTCACCAGACCCGCTTCTGGAATCCGAAGATGGCGCCGTACATCTTCGGTCACCGCAACAAGATTCACATCATCAACCTCGAGCGCACGCTCGAGCAGTTCCAGGCCGCGACCAAGTTCGTTCGCCAGCTGGCCACCAATCGCGGGACGATCCTGTTGGTCGGCACCAAGCGGCAGGCGCGCGACACGATCGTCGAGGAAGCCAAGCGTTGTGGCATGCCGTTCGTTGACCAGCGCTGGCTCGGCGGCATGCTGACCAACTTCAAGACGGTGAAGGTGTCGATCAAGCGCCTCAAGGAGATGGAGCAGATCATCGCTGACAACGGCACCGAGCGCCTGACAAAGAAGGAGGCACTCGACTTCGCCCGCGAAGTGGAGAAGCTCAACAAGTCGATCGGCGGCATCAAGGACATGAACGCTCTTCCGGATGCGCTGTTCGTCATCGATGTCGGCTACCACAAGATCGCCGTACAGGAGGCCGCGAAGCTTGGCATCCCGGTGGTCGCGGTGGTCGACACGAATCACTCCCCGGAAGGCGTCACCTACGTCATTCCGGGCAACGACGACTCGAGCCGTGCCGTGCGCCTGTACGCCCGCGGCATCGCCGATGCGGTGCTGGAAGGCAAGGCCGCCGCGCTGCAAGGCGTCGTCCAGGCCGTTACCGGCGGCGACGAGGAGTTCGTCGAGGTCGCCGAAGGACAGCAGTAGCCTGCGCGGTTGCAGGCGGCAAGAAGGGGCGCAAGCCCCTTTTTTGCGATGAAGTTCAACGAATGCAGGAGCATTGAATGGCGGAAATCACCGCAGCAATGGTGAAGGAACTGCGCGAAAAGACCGACGCGCCGATGATGGAATGCAAGAAGGCGCTTGCCGAGGCTGGCGGTGACCTGGCAAAGGCTGAAGAGATCCTGCGCGTGAAGCTCGGCAACAAGGCGAGCAAGGCGGCAGCGCGCATCGCGGCCGAAGGCGTCGTCGCCGTGCACATCGACGGCAAGGTGGGCGCGATCATCGAAGTCAACTCGGAAACGGACTTCGTCGCGAAGAACGATGACTTCCTGAAGTTCGCCAGGGACCTTGCGGCCCTGGTGGCGCGCAGCAACCCGGCCGATGTCGCCGCACTGTCGGCCCTGCCGCTGGCCGGCGGCACCGTCGAGTCGGTGCGTACCGCGCTGGTCGGCAAGATCGGCGAAAACATGGCGATCCGCAGGTTTGCGCGAGTTGAAGCCGCGGGAACGCTGGCGAGCTACGTGCACGGAGGCAGCAAGATCGGCGTGCTGCTCGACATCACCGGCGCGGAGGGTGACCTAGCGAAGGATGTCGCAATGCATATCGCGGCGAGCAAGCCCAAGTCGCTCGATGCAAGCGGCGTGTCGGCCGACCTGCTGGATGCCGAGCGGCGCATCGCGGTCGAAAAGGCCCGTGAGGCCGGCAAGCCGGAGGCGATGCTCGAGAAGATCGCCGAGGGCACGGTGCAGAAGTTTCTGAAGGAAGTCACGCTGCTGGGCCAGGTCTTTGTCAAGGCCGAGGACGGCAAGCAGACGATCGAGCAGCTGCTGAAGGCGAAGAGCGCGAAAGTGAACCAGTTCGTGCTCTATGTCGTCGGCGAGGGCATCGAGAAGAAACAGACCGACTTCGCCGCCGAGGTCGCTGCGCAGGCGGCCGCGGCGCGGGGCTGAGGCGCAAGGGGGAGCGATGACCGGAGCCTCGACGACTCCCGCTTACCGACGCGTCCTGCTGAAGCTGTCGGGCGAGGCCCTGATGGGTGACGATGCTTTCGGCATCAATCGCCAGACCGTGGAAGCGATGGTCGCGGACATCGGCGAAGTGGTGCAGCTGGGGGTCGAGGTCGCCATCGTCATCGGCGGTGGCAATATCTTTCGCGGTGTCGCCCTCGGCGCCGGCGGCATGGACCGTGCCACGGCCGACTACATGGGAATGATGGCCACCATCATGAACGCGATGGCGCTGCAGGATGCGATGCGCCGCGCGAGGATCGAGGCGCGCGTGCAATCGGCGCTGAACATCGAACAGGTGGTGGAACCGTATATCCGGCCGAAGGCGCTGCGCTACCTGGAAGAGGGCCGTGTCGTCATCTTTGCAGCCGGCACCGGCAACCCGTTCTTCACGACCGACACCGCGGCGGCGTTGCGCGGCTCGGAGATCGGGGCGCAGATCGTGCTGAAGGCGACCAAGGTCGACGGAGTCTATTCCGCTGATCCGAAGAAGGATCCCAAGGCGACACGCTACTCGACGATCACATTCGACGAAGCGCTGGGACGCAACCTGCAGATCATGGACGCCACGGCGTTCGCACTGTGCCGGGACCAGCGTTTGCCGATCAAGGTGTTCAATATCACCAAGCCGGGCGCACTCAAGCGCGTCGTGCTCGGCGAGGACGAGGGCACGCTGGTGCACGTCTGAGGAACCCGGTGCAAGGAGAGCCGAATGAACATTGCTGAGATCCAGAAGACCACCGAACAGAAGATGCAGAAGTCGGTCGAAGCGCTGCGGGGCGACTATTCGAAGATCCGCACGGGCCGCGCACATACGGGCCTGCTGGACCACATCCAGGTGGACTACTACGGGTCGATGGTGCCGCTCTCGCAGGTGGCGCAGATCGGTCTCGGCGACTCCCGCACGATCACCGTGCAGCCGTGGGAAAAGAAGATGGTCCCGGTCGTCGAGAAGGCGATCCGTGACTCGGACCTTGGCCTCAATCCGGCGACCACTGGCGACCTCGTCCGTGTGCCGATGCCCCCTCTCACGGAGCAGCGGCGCAAGGAACTGGTGAAGGTCGTCAAGCACGAGGGCGAGAATGCGAAGGTGGCCATCCGCAATCTGCGTCGCGATGCCAACCATCAGGTCAAGGAACTGCTCAAGGCGAAGACGATCTCCGAGGACGAAGACCGGCGTGCCGAGGAGGCGATCCAGAAACTGACGGACCGTTACGTGGTCGAGGTCGACAGAATGGTCGTCGAGAAGGAAAAAGAGGTGCTGACCGTCTAGACGGCTGGCGACGTTCCGTGAGCGACGACCCGCGATCAGCGCAGCCTGCTGCAGCCGTCCGGCCGCGGCACGTCGCGATCATCATGGACGGCAATGGCCGGTGGGCCGTATCGCGCGGCAATCCGCGTGTCGCTGGGCACCATCGTGGGGTGGAGGCGGTACGGGCGGCGCTGGGTGCGTGTGGCGAGCGCGGTATCGAGTACCTGACGCTCTTCGCCTTCAGTTCGGAAAACTGGCGCCGTCCCGCCGACGAAGTCTCGACGCTGATGCGCCTGTTCATGATGGCGCTGCAGCGCGAGATCGACAAGCTCGTCGAACTCGGGGTCCGCATGCGCATCGTCGGTGACATCGCCGCCTTCAATCCGGAGCTACGGCGACTGATCGCCGAGTCCGAGCGGCGCACCGAGAGCAACAACCGGCTGCACCTGACAGTCTGCGCGAACTACGGCGGCCGCTGGGACATCGCGCAGGCAGCCGAACGCGCCGCACGCGAGCAGCTGGCCTCCGGCCGGACCGATGTGCGCATCGACGAGAAGGCGATCGAACAGCGTCTTGCGCTGGCGTTCGCGCCCCATCCGGACCTGTTGATCCGCACCGGCGGCGAGCGCCGTGTCAGCAACTTCCTGCTGTGGCAGATGGCCTATGCCGAGTTGTACTTCAGTGATGTGCTGTGGCCGGATTTCGACGCGGTCGAGCTTGACGCGGCATTGCGCTGGTACGCCGGCCGGCAGCGCCGCTTCGGGCTGACCGGCGAGCAGATCGAGGCCGAGTCATCGATCCAGAACGCCGCCTGAGGGCCGCTGCGTGCTGAAGCAGCGGGTCATCACGGCGCTTGTCCTGGTTGCGCTCCTGCTGGGGGCACTGGCCTGGTCTGCGCTTGCGTTTGCCATTCTGCTGACGGTCGCTTTCGCGCTTGCGCAGGCCGAATGGCTGCGGCTTGCAGGGTGGCGTCTTGCGTCCGCTGTCGCGGTGGCGCTCGTGCTGGGTGCCGCCCAGGTCGCCGCGCTGGTCGCAGCCCCGTCTCTGGTCGACGCTGCGACGATGCCGTTGGTAGCCGTTGCCACCGGAGTCTGGCTCGTAGTGGGTAGCCTGCTGCTGCGGTCCGAGCGAAGCGGGCCGGTGCGCATTGCGCCTTCGTTGTCGACTGTGCTCGCCGTGCTGCTTCCGCTGGCTGCGTGGTGTGCACTGATGCTTTTCCTGCGCGTTGGGGCGGCCACGCTGCTGTCGGTGCTGGTCATCGTTTGGCTCGCCGACACGGCGGCTTACTTCAGCGGGCGCGCATTCGGTCGCAAAAAACTTGCGCCGCACATCAGCCCCGGCAAGACCTGGGCCGGCGTGTGGGGGGCGATCGCCGCGGTCATCATCGTGGCGATGGTTGTGTGGAAGGCAGTCCCCGCCGCGCCTATCTATACCAATCGCTTGCTTGATGCCTTTGGCGTCATTGCCGCGCTTCCTGCCCTTGCCTTCCTCGTGGCCGTTTCGATCGTCGGCGATCTTTTCGAAAGCCTGCTGAAGCGTCAGGCCGGAACAAAGGACAGCGGTCATCTGCTGCCTGGCCACGGCGGCTTCTACGACCGGCTCGATGCGATGCTGGCCCTGCTGCCTGCCGCGGCGCTGTTCTGGACCTGGGCCCGCTGATGCGGACGATCACGCTGCTCGGAGCGACGGGGTCGATCGGCACCAGCGCGCTGGACGTTGTCGCGCGCCATCCCGGTCGCTACCGTATCCACGCGCTGACGGCTCAGTCGAACGCGGCGGCGCTCGCCGAACTCGCCGCACGCCACGACGCGTCCGTAGCGGTGATCGGCGACATTCGTCGCGAGGGCGAGCTTCGCGACGCGTTGCGTGCGCGGGGTTCGGGTTGCGTGGCACGGTCCGGGGCAACGGCTCTTGCCGAAGTGGCGCAGGCGCCGGAAGTCGACACCGTGCTGGCGGCAATTGTCGGGGCAGCAGGGCTGATGCCAACGCTTGCGGCGGCGCAGTCCGGCAAGCGCCTGCTGCTGGCGAACAAGGAGGCCATCGTCTGTGCCGGCAGCCTGCTGATAGCCGCAGTCCGCAAGGCGGGCGGGGAACTGCTGCCCGTCGACAGCGAACACAATGCGATCCACCAGTGCCTCGCTGGCTCGAGCGACGAACAGCGTGGCCAGGCGCGCCTCGTGCTGACCGCCTCGGGCGGACCCTTCCTCAATCGACGGGACCTGGACAGCGTTACGCCGGACGAAGCCTGCGCGCACCCGAACTGGGTAATGGGGCGCAAGATTTCCGTGGATTCGGCCACGCTGATGAACAAGGGCCTCGAAGTGATCGAGGCAAGCTGGCTGTTCGGCATGCCAGCTGAACGCATCGACGTGGTGATTCATCCACAAAGCGTGATTCATTCGATGGTCGAGTTTCCGGACGGCTCGGTGCTGGCGCAACTCGGTTCGCCGGATATGCGCACGCCGCTTGCGTACGCGCTGGCGTGGCCCGACCGGGTCGAGAGCGGTGCGAATCGGCTCGACTTCACGCGCCTGGGTGCGCTGACCTTCGAAGCCCCGGACCTGGCGCGCTTCCCCTGCCTCGGCTTCGCCTATCGTGCGTTGCGTGCCGGAGGCGCGACGAGCGCAGTGTTGAACGCCGCCAACGAAGTCGCTGTCGAAGCGTTCCTGGAGCGGCGCTTGCCGTTTGTCCGTATCGCGCCGACGATTCAGCGGGTACTCGACGAGTATCAGCCCGCAGCGGCAGCGACGGTGGACGAAATTCTCGAGATTGACTCGCTGGCGCGGGAGTGCGCCGCGCGTGTCGTTGCAGAGCACGGCTGAGGAACCGCATGAACCTGATGACCACTGTAGTTGCATTCCTCGTCACGCTCGGCGTGCTGATCGTCATTCATGAACTCGGCCATTACTGGGTCGCGCGCTGGTGTGGCGTCAAAGTGCTGCGCTTCTCGATCGGGTTCGGCCGACCGATCGCGCGCTGGGTGCGCGGGCCGGACCGGACCGAGTGGGTCGTCTCGGCGTTGCCTCTCGGTGGCTATGTACGGATGCTCGACGAGCGCGATCCGGAGGCCGCCCCCGCTTCCGAGCAGGAGGCCGCACGCGCATTCAACCGCCAGACGGTCGGCAAGCGCATCGCGATCGTTCTGGCCGGTCCCGTGGCCAACCTGCTGTTGGCGATCTTCGTCTACTGGCTGCTCAACGTCATTGGTGTGTTCGAGCCGCGCGCGACGCTGGGGACGCCGCCGGCGGCCACTGCAGCAGCCCGTGGCGGTGTCGAAGCCGGCGACACCGTCGTCGAAGTCGACGGTACTGCAGTTCGGTCGTGGAACGAGCTGCGCTGGTTGCTGCTGCAGAAGGCGGTGGCTCAAGCACCGATTGCGGTCGAGGTCGAGGGTGCCGACCGGCAGCGACGCAGCCTGACCATCGAGCCCGGCGAACTGTCTTCAGCGGACCTCGAGACGGACGTCGTGGCCGGGCTCGGCGTGCTGCCCTACACCGGACCGCCACGGATCAACCGGATGTCGGACGACAGCGTGGCGGCACGCGCCGGCCTGCGCGTCGGCGACACCATCGTCGAGGCTGGCGGCAACGAGGTCAAGTCCGCGCGCGACCTGATCGAGCGCATTCGTTCCTCCGCGGGTCGGTCACTCGAACTGGGCGTGGAACGTGGCGGTGAGTTCGTGCGGCTCGCCGTGACCCCGGCGCTGGTGAACGACGAGCAGGGCAAGGCTATTGGTCGCATCGGGGCGGAGTTGAGCGACCGGCCCCCACTGATCAAGGTTCAGTACGGGCCGTTCGAAAGCGTTGTGCTGGCGACGGGCAAGACCTGGGACACCGCGGTGTTCTCGGTGAAGATGCTCGGCAAGATGATCACCGGCGAGGCTTCGTGGAAGAACCTCTCGGGTCCGGTCACGATCGCGGACTACGCCGGCCAGACCGCGCGCATCGGCGTCGCGCCGTTCCTGAATTTCCTTGCGCTCGTTTCCATCAGCCTCGCAGTGCTTAACCTGCTGCCGATTCCGATGCTCGATGGAGGGCACCTCCTGTATTATCTGATCGAAATTCTCAAGGGCAGCCCGCCAGCGGATTGGGTCATCGAGTGGGGGCAGCGTGCCGGTGTGGCGCTGCTGGGCCTGCTGACCATGCTGGCGCTCTATAACGATTTGATGCGGCTGCTCTCCTGATCCCGGCATGATGCAAAACCGAGTTGGAGCGCCGCGTGTCATCTAGGCGCAGCGTCACGCTGACGTTGCGTCGCGTTGCAGCGGCTGTGCTGGCCGCGTACTGCATCGGAGCCCATGCCCAGGAGTTCGTCGTACGCGACATCCGCGTCGAGGGCATCCAGCGTACCGAGGCCGGCACCGTCTTCACCTACCTGCCGATCCGCGTTGGTGACCGGTTCGATCCGGAGCGCGGCACCCAGGCGATCCGGGCGCTGTACGCGAGCGGTCTGTTCAAGGACGTGCTCCTCGAAGTCGACGGCGACGTGCTGGTGGTCATCGTCGAGGAGCGGCCGGCAATCTCGACCGTCAATCTCAGCGGTGTCAAGGAGTTCGAGAAGGACCAGGTACTGAAGTCGCTGCGTGACGTCGGGCTGACCGATGGCCGCATCTACGACCGGTCGCTGCTCGAACGGGCCGAGCAGGAGTTGCGTCGCCAGTACCTGTCGCGCGGCCTTTATGGCGTCGAGATCAAGACGACCGTCACGCCGATCGAGCGCAATCGCGTGAACATCTCGATTGCGGTCGAGGAAGGCGAGATCTCGAAGATCCGCAGCATCGAGTTCACTGGCAACAAGGTGTACAGCGACCGCACGCTGCGCTCGAATATGGAGCTTTCGACCCCGAACTGGATCTCCTGGTACACGAAGCGCGACCAGTACTCGAGGCAGAAGCTTGGCGCCGACCTGGAAACCCTGCGCTCGTACTACCTGAATCGCGGTTACCTCGATTTCCGCATCGACTCGGTCAATGTCTCGATAACGCCCGACAAGCAGGACATCGCGGTCACGATCAACGTTTTCGAGGGCGAGCCGTACACGGTATCGGGCGTCACGCTCGGTGGTGAGCTGCTGGGGCTCGACGAAGAACTGAAGCCTTTGATCGACGTGAAGCCGGGCGACGTCTACAACGCCGAGCAGGTCAACTCGATCGGCAAGGCGGTGACGGACCGCATGAGCACGCTCGGCTACGCCTTCGCATCGGCCAACCCGGTGCCCGAGGCCAACAAGGAAACGCGCGAGGTGGCGTTCACGATCCTCGTGGACCCTGGCCGGCGCGTGTACGTACGCCGCGTCAACATCGGCGGCAACACGCGCACGCGTGACGAAGTGATCCGGCGCGAGGTCCGGCAGGCCGAGGCCGGCTGGTTCGATGCCGATCGCGTTCGTCTGTCGAAGGAGCGCCTGGATCGCATTGGCTACTTCGAGACCGTCACGATCGACACACCGCCAGTGCCGACGGCGCCCGACCAGGTAGACGTCAACGTGACGGTAAAGGAGCGCGCGACCGGCAACATCCAGCTCGGTGCCGGCTACTCCAGCTCCGAAGGCCTGGTGCTGACGGCCGGCCTGTCTCAGCAGAACCTGTTTGGCACCGGCAATGCGCTGTCGCTCGAGCTCAATACCAGCAAGTCGAACACTGTCGTCGCGCTGACGCACACCGATCCGTACATCACGCCGGAAGGCATCAGCCGGACCGTCGAGGTCTACTACCGCAACTCGGACCTGGCCGAACTGGGCCTCTCGAGCGTCGGGTACAACACCCGCGGTGCCGGGCTGGTCTACGGCGTTCCCTTCACCGAGTACGACCGCGTGTTCTTCGGGTTGCGCTATGAAGGCACGACGATCGACCTCACGCCGACTTCGCCGCCGCGCTACATCGAGTACGTGGAGGAGTTCGGCGAGTCATCGGATGCCCTGGCGCTGACCATGGGCTGGTCGCGGGACAGCCGCGACAGCCTGATCATTCCGACGCGGGGACGCTATCAGCGCGCGTTTGCGGAATTCGCGCTGCCGGTGCTGGATCTCGAGTACTACCGGCTGACGTACCAGTTCCAGCAGTTCGTTCCTCTCGGACGCTGGCTGACGCTCGCAATGAATACCGAACTGGGCTACGGCAACGGTTACGGCGACAGGCCCTACCCGTTCTTCAAGAACTTCTACCTGGGCGGCATTGGCAGCGTGCGTGGTTTCGAGGCCGCCACGCTCGGCCCACGTGACGTCTTCGGTGACCCGCTGGGCGGCACCCGCCGATTCAACGCCAACTTCGAGGCACTGGTGCCGATTCCCGGTGCCGACAAGACCTTGCGTGCCACGATGTTCCTCGACATGGGCCAGGTCTGGGGACCCGGCTGCAATGGCGTCTATCAGGCCGGCGCCCTGTTCGCAGACATTGCAGTGAACCCTGCGGCGTACTGTTCCGGACCGTTCTACGGAAACACTTCCGGGGTCGACTGGAGCCTGGTCCGCTATTCGGCGGGCATCGGCATTGCGTGGATCTCGCCGATGGGACCGCTGCGCCTCTCGTATGCCTACCCGTTGAATTCGGAACCATGGGATCGGATCCAGCGCTTCCAGTTTCAGATTGGCGCAGGGTTCTGATGTGGCAAAATCCTGCGCTTCAATGCTGGCAGGAAACCCTATGACCAAGTGGCTCTCAGCAACAGCCGTGGCCGCGCTGCTTGCGGCAGCGCCGCTTGCCGGCGCGCAGGAACTGAAGGTCGGAGTCGTGAACTCGGACCGGATCCTGCGCGACTCGCAGCCCGCGCGGGCGGCGATGCAGAAACTCGAGGCCGAGTTTTCCAAGCGGGACAAAGACATGCAGGAGATGGGCGCACGACTGAAGTCGACGGCCGAGCGCTTCGAGAAGGACGGCCCGGTGATGTCTGAGACCGATCGTGTCCGCCGGCAGCGCGAGATTGCCGAGATGGACCGCGAATTCCAGCGCAAGCAGCGCGAGTTCCGCGAGGACTTCAACCAGCGCCGCAACGAGGAACTGCAGGGCCTGCTCGAGCGTACCAACCGCATCATTCGCCAGATCGCCGAGCAGGAGAAGTACGACCTCATCGTGCAGGAAGCCGTCTACTTCAACCCGCGCATCGACATGACGGAGCGGGTGCTGCGCGCGCTCAACAACGCCAAGTAGCCGATGGCCACCGGCGGACTGTCGCTGTCGAACCTGACAGTCGCCATCATTGAAAAGACACAGGGTCGGCTGCGTGCCACGGTGCGCGGCAGCGCGGAACGGTGCGTCACCTCGGTGGCGCCGCTTGCAACCGCTTCCGCCACCGATCTCGCCTTCCTTGCGAACCCGCGTTACCGGCGTGATGCGCAGAGCTCCCAGGCCGGCGCCATCGTTCTGACTTTGCAGGATGCCGACGCGCTTGAAGCGCGGCCGAGCGGCGCGCTGGTCATCGTCGATGCGCCGTATGCGTGGTTCGCACTGGCGACACAGTTGCTGCATCCCACGCCGCCGGCGGCAGCGGGGATCGACCGCGGCGCGGTCATCGGCAACGGCGCACGCGTCGACCCGACCGCTTCGGTCGGCACAGGTGCGGTGGTCGGTGCGGACGCGGTCGTCGGTCCGGGAGCGACGATCGAGGCTGGCGCACATCTCGGCGCGCGTAGTGTCCTCGGGGCCGGTTCGCGCCTGTATCCGCGCACTGTCGTGCTGGACGACTGCACGATCGGAGCGCGCTGCATCATTCATAGTGGCGCGGTGATTGGAGCCGATGGTTTCGGCTTCGCGCCTCTCGACGGGCAATGGATCAAGATTCCGCAGCTGGGACGCGTTGTCATCGGCGATGACGTCGAAATCGGCGCAAACACGACCATCGACCGCGGAACGATGGGCGACACGGTGGTCGAGTCCGGGGTCAAGATGGACAACCAGATCCAGATCGGACACAACTGCTTCGTCGGCGCGAACACGGTCATCGCTGGCTGTGTCGGGGTGGCCGGCAGCGCGCGCATCGGACGGAACTGCATGATCGGCGGCTCGGCCGGCATTGCCGGTCACCTGACGATCGCGGACGGCTGCGTCATTGGCCCGGCGACCGTGGTCTCGGGGTCGATCGCGACGCCCGGGCATTACACGGGATTCTTCCCGATCATGAAGAATCGCGAGTGGGAAAAGGCGGCGGCCATCGTGCGACAGCTCGAGGACCTGCGTCGACGCATCAGGGAGCTGGAGGCCGCGGGCCGGGGAGACGCCAAAGAATGAAACTGGACATCAAGCAGATCCTGCAATTGATGCCGCACCGATATCCGATCCTGCTGGTGGACCGGGTGCTCGAGCTCGAGCCGGGCGTGCGCATTGCGGCAATCAAGAACGTTTCCGTGAACGAGCCGCACTTCCAGGGCCACTTTCCGGGCCATCCGGTGATGCCTGGCGTGATGATCATCGAGGCGCTGGCTCAGGCGGCAGCCGTGCTCACCTACGTGACCATGAAGACGTCGTACCCCGAGGGGACGTTGTTTCTCTTTGCCGGCATCGATGGCGCCCGCTTCAAGCGCCCGGTCGAACCGGGCGACCAGTTGCGCCTCGAGGCCACGATGGATCGGGTGAAGCGCGGCGTCGGCAAGTTCACCTGCCGCGCGTTGGTCGATGGCGAGGTGGTGTGTGAAGCGGAACTGATGTGCGCACTGCACAAGGCCAAGGAAGTGCCGTAGTGTCCAGGATCCATCCCACGGCGCTGGTGGACCGCACGTCCGAGCTGGCGGACGACGTCGAGGTCGGTCCGTACAGCATCGTCGGTGCGCGGGTGCGCATCAGCGCGGGGACGGTGCTCGGTCCCCATGTGGTCATCAGCGGGCGCACGACGATCGGCCGCGGCAACCGGTTCTTCCCGTTCTGCTCGATCGGAGGCGCGCCGCAGGACAAGAAGTACGCCGGCGAGGACACCGAACTCGTGATCGGCGACGGCAACACCGTGCGTGAGTGCTGCACCATCAGCCTCGGCACTGCGCAGGGCGGTGGCGTCACCCGCATCGGTTCCGACAACTGGATCATGGCCTACGCCCACATCGCGCACGACTGCGTTGTCGGTGATCACACGATCCTGGCCAACAATGCAACGCTTGCCGGCCACGTGACGGTGGGCGACTGGGTAGTCATCGGCGGGCTCTCAGCAGTCCACCAGTTCTGCTCGGTCGGCCCGCACGCGATGGCGGGCGGCGGTTCGATCGTGCTGCGCGATATCCCGCCCTACGTGATGTGCAACGGCAACCCGGCGGAGCCGCATGGCATCAATACGGAGGGCCTGAAGCGGCGCGGCTTCCAGGCCGAGACGATCAACCTGCTGCGGCGCGCCTACAAGCTGCTCTACAAGGAAGGCATGACCACCGTCGAGGCCGTCTCGGCGCTCGCGGCCATGGCGACCGAGCACCCGGCGTCCGCTGAGGCAATCGGCCTGCTGAAGGAATTCGTCGACAGCTCGCAGCGAGGCATCATCCGCTGATGCAACCTGCGAGCACCTGCGCCTTCGTGGCCGGGGAGGCTTCGGGCGATCTGCTCGCCGCCGGCGTAATCGCAGAATTGCGTCGGCGACTGCCGGATGTCCGCTGCGCCGGAGTCGGTGGCGACCGCATGATCGCGGCCGGGTTCGATGCCTGGGCACACGTGCGCGAGCTGTCGGTGCGCGGTTATGTCGAAGTTTTGCGGCACCTGCCCCGCCTGCTGAAGCTGCGCAGCACGCTGACGCAGCGCCTGCTGGCGCAGCCGCCCGCGGTCTTTGTCGGCGTCGATGCGCCGGATTTCAACCTCGCTCTCGAAGAGAAGCTGCGCGCCCGCGGCATCCGCGTCGTGCACTTCATCAGCCCGTCGATCTGGGCGTGGCGCAGCGAACGCATCGTGCAGATCGGCCGCGCGGTTGATCGCATGCTTCTGGTGTTTCCGTTCGAGCAGGCGATCTACGATCGAGCCGGCATCGCGGCCACGTACGTCGGACACCCGCTCGCCAGCATGATCCCGATGCTTCCCGATGCCGCGACCGCGCGTCAGCGCCTGGGGCTGGTAGCCGACAGCCCGGTCGTCGCCGTGCTGCCGGGGTCACGCGCTGACGAGGTGCGCTACATCGGTCCGACCTTTCTCGCTGCCATCGACGCGCTGCGACAGCGCGAGCCTGATCTTCGCTACGTGATCCCGGCGGCTGATGTCGCATTGAAATCGATGCTGGTGAACATGGCGTCGGCGTTTCCGGATCTGGCGCGGCGGCTGACGCTGGTCGACGGGCGTTCGCATGATTGCCTCGAGGCGGCTGACGCCGTGCTGGTCGCCAGCGGCACGGCCACTCTGGAAACGGCGCTCTACAAGCGGCCGATGGTGATCGCCTATCGAATGCCGGCGTTCTCGGCCTGGCTGATGCGGCGCAAGAAGATGATTCCCTGGGTGGGACTGCCGAACATCCTGGCCGGCGAGTTCCTGGTGCCCGAGCTGTTGCAGGAGCAAGCGACCCCGGCGGCGCTGGCCGACGCGCTGCAGGCGCAGCTGCACGATCGTGCATTACGGTCGAAGCTGGAGCAGCGGTTCGCCACGATGCACGAGGAGTTGCGGCGGGATACGGCGGCGCTGGCGGCGGCGGCGATCATCGAGGAAGCGCGATGAGCGTGCAGCGCCGTGCGATGAACCTCGACCTCTTCGAGCAGGCGGCACGCCAGGGCGGTCGAATCTGCGGCATCGATGAGGCCGGGCGCGGACCACTGGCCGGACCGGTGATGGCCGCCGCGGTGATCCTCGACCCCGATCGACGGATCAACGGCCTCGCCGACTCCAAGGTGCTGAGTGCCGAGCGGCGCGAGGAACTCGCGCTACGGATCCGCGAACGCGCCATTGCCTATGCAATCGCGGAAGCGAGCGTTGAGGAGATCGACACGCTCAACATCCTGCAGGCGACGCTGCTGGCGATGCGGCGTGCCGTGGAGCGATTGCAGGTGGCGGCCGACTACGCGCTGGTCGACGGCAACCAGATGCCACGGCTGCCGATTCCCGGGCGCACGATCATCGCCGGCGATGCGACCGAGCGCTGCATTTCGGCCGCGTCGATCCTGGCGAAGACCGCGCGCGACGCGCTGATGCGCGCGTCCGACGAGCAGCATCCGGGCTATGGATTTGCGCAACACATGGGCTATGGGACGCCCGAGCACCTGAGCAATCTGCAGCGGCTCGGGCCCTGCTGCCTGCACCGGCAGTCGTTCGCTCCGGTGCGTGCATTGCTGAACGTTGTTCCGGCAGGTCGTGGTGCGCATCAGTTCGGCCGATAACCCGCTGGTGCGGCGGTTGCGTCGCCTCGCCGACTCCCCGAGGGCGGGTCGCGAGACCGAGCGCTCGATCGCCGAAGGCGTGCATCTGGTCGAGAACGCTCTGGCGGCCCGGGTGTCGATTGCGGCGGTCGTCATCAGCGAAGCCGCGAGTGCATCCGTCCGGGCCCTTGCCGACGCCGCGGCGAAATATGCCGGGGTACGCGTCGCTGAATTGTCACGCACCCTGTACGGCAGCATCGCGCCGGTGGAACACGGCGCTGGCATCCTGATCGAGATCCTGATCCCGCGGCCACAGCTTCCCATCGGACAAGTCGCGGATGCGGTGTACCTGGATGGAATCCAGGACCCGGGCAACGCTGGCACGCTGCTGCGAACCGCCGCGGCAGCCGGCGTTCAGCACGTCGCGGCCTCGACCGGCACGGTGTTCCTCTGGGCCCCCAAGGTGCTGCGTGCCGCAATGGGCGCGCACTTCGCCTTGTCGATCCATGAGGATGTGCCGCCGGAGCGCCTTGTCGCGGCATTCGACGCCGAACGGATCGCGGCGGATGCGGGCGGTGGCGAACCGCTGTACACAGCGTCTTGGGGCCTGCGGCCAACGGTGTGGATGTTCGGATCGGAGGGCCGGGGACTCAGCGCGGCAGCCTTCGGGTTTGCGCAGCGCCGGTTGCGAATCCCAATCGCCAGCGCGGTCGAGTCGCTCAACGTCGGCGCGGCGGCCGCCGTGTGCCTGTTCGAGCAGAGGCGGCGCCGCGAGCAGGGCACAAGGTAGCGCCGGCTCGGGGCATCCGCCTCAGTAGGAGCGCCGGTCCAGCCGTACCTCCTGCATGATCGTCGCGGCGATCTCCTCGATCGACTTGGTCGTCGACGACAGCCAGCGAATGCCTTCACGCCGCATCATCCGCTCAGCCGCTTCGACCTCGTAGCGGCAGTTGTCGAACGAGGCGTAGCGGCTGTTCGGGCGGCGCTCGTTGCGGACCTCGGACAGGCGCTCGGGGGCGATCGACAGGCCGAAGAGCTTGCCCTTGTAGGACGGCAGCACCGAGGGTAGCTGGTTGCGCTCGAAATCCTCGGGGACCAGCGGGTAGTTGGCGGCCTTCACGCCGTATTGCATCGCCAGGTACAGGGAGGTCGGTGTCTTGCCCGAGCGGGAGACGCCGACCAGGATCACGTCCGATTTCTCCAGACCCGTGGCCGACTGGCCGTCGTCGTGTGCCAGAGCGAAGTTGATCGCCTCGATCCGGTTCTTGTAATCCTCCGAATTCACGGCGATGTTGTGCGAGCGCCCGATCGTGTGGGTGGACTTCATTCCCAGTTCGCGCTCGAGCGGCTCGACGAAAGTCTCGAACATCTCGATGACAAAGGCTTCGGTGGCCCCCCGCAGCTCAGCGGACACCACCGGATTGACCAGGGTCGAGAAGACGATCGCGCGCTTGCCGTCTCGCTCCCCGGCGTCATTGATTCGCGCCGCAGCATCACGGGCCTTTTCGACCGAGTCCACGAATGGCAGGCGCTGCGGCCGATAGCGCAGGTCGCCGAACTGGGTCAGGACGCTGTGGCCAAGGGTTTCGGCGGTGATGCCGGTGCCGTCGGAGACGAAGAACGCCGTTCGGTCGAACGGGCCGGAATGGCGGTCGGGCATCAAGTCCTCGCTGATGCGGCGCAGTATGAAAGGGAGGCCGCTCGGTAGAATCGGCGAATTCTAGTCACACCATAAGAACAGGAGTGGGCATGTCACCCGGGGCCTACGTCGTACCGTTCAGCCAGTTGCGGATGACCGATGTGGAGTCCGTCGGCGGCAAGAATGCCTCGCTCGGCGAGATGCTGGGCCATCTGGAGGCGACCGGCATCCGTGTTCCGGACGGTTTCGCGACCACGGCTGACGCATTCCGCGACTTCCTGGAGGCCGGTGGGCTGCGGCAGCGCATCGCGGCTGCGCTGGATTCTCTGGATATCGACGACGTCCGAGCCCTTGCGAAGACTGGCGCCGAGATCCGCTCCTGGGTCGTCGACACGCCCCTTCCAAAGCGACTTGAGGACGATATTCGTGCTCATTATCAGAGACTTGTAGAAGAATACTCAAGTGATTTCTCCGTTGCGGTGCGCTCCAGCGCGACGGCTGAAGACCTGCCCGATGCGTCGTTCGCGGGTCAGCAGGAGACCTATCTGAATGTCGACGGCATCGACGATGTTCTGGACCGCATCAAGCATGTCTTTGCATCGCTGTACAACGACCGGGCGATCGCCTACCGGGTGCACAAGGGCTTCGCCCATGCCGACGTCGCGCTGTCGGCTGGTATCCAGCGCATGGTGCGCTCGGACCGGGGCGCGGCCGGCGTGATGTTCACGATGGACACCGAATCGGGTTTTCGCGATGTCGTGTTCATCACCTCGAGTTACGGCCTCGGTGAAACCGTGGTCCAGGGCGCCGTCAATCCCGACGAGTTCTACGTCCACAAGCCGATGCTCGCGGCCGGCAAGCACCCGATCCTCCGCAAGTCGCTGGGGTCGAAGCTGATCAAGATGGAGTTCGATCCGGCGGGCGGCATCGGGCGCGCGGTGCGCACGGTCGACGTCGGGGATGCCGAGCGTCATCGCTTCTCGCTGAGCGATGCCGATGTGCTGGAACTGGCGCGTTATGCGGTGCAGATCGAGCAGCACTACGGGCGGCCGATGGACATCGAGTGGGGCAAGGACGGGCTCGACGGCCGCCTCTACATCCTCCAGGCCCGGCCCGAGACCGTGAAGTCGCAGGCGAGCGCGGAGACGCAGCAGCGCTTCAAGCTGACGGGCAAGGGTGCGGTGCTCGCCACCGGCCGTGCCATCGGGCAGAAGATCGGAATCGGCGTTGTCCGCAACATCCGCAGTGCGTCCGAAATGGATCGCGTGCATCAGGGTGACGTGCTCGTCACCGACATGACCGATCCCGAACTGGGAGCCGGTGATGAAGCGCGCGGCGGCGATCGTCACCAACCGCGGGGGCCGTACCTGCCACGCGGCCATCATCGCCCGCGAGCTCGGCATCCCGGCGGTCGTGGGCTGCGGTCATGCGACCGATGTCCTGACCGATGGCATGACGGTGACCGTCTCCTGCGCCGAAGGCGACACCGGCCACATCTACGCCGGGGCGCTCGCAATGGAGGTCGAGACCCTGCAGCAGGGCAAGCTGCCGGAGATCCCGGTCAAGATCATGATGAACGTCGGCAACCCGCAGCTCGCCTTCGATTTCCAGTCTCTCCCCAATGCCGGTGTCGGGCTCGCGCGCCTCGAGTTCATCATCAACAACAACATCGGCGTGCACCCGAAGGCGGTGCTCGACTACCCGAACATCGATGCCGATCTGAAGTCGGCCCTGGAGCGCCTCGCTGCCGGCTATGACTCACCGCGGGCGTTCTTTGAAGTCCAAGCTCGCCGAAGGCATCGCGACGATCGGTGCGGCCTTCTGGCCCAAGCCGGTCATCGTCCGCATGTCCGACTTCAAGAGCAACGAGTACAAGAAGCTGATCGGTGGTTCGCGCTACGAACCGGACGAAGAGAACCCGATGCTCGGGTTCCGCGGCGCGGCACGTTACATCGCAGAGTCGTTCCGCGAGTGCTTCCGCATGGAGGCGGCGGCGCTGAAGCGCGTGCGCGAAGTGATGGGCCTCACCAATGTCGAGATCATGGTGCCGTTCGTGCGCACGCTGTCGGAGGCGAAGCGGGTGACGGAGCTGCTGGCCGAAAACGGGCTGTCGCGTGGGAGTGGCGCCGTCAACGGCAGCGGCGGCCTGCGCCTGATCATGATGTGCGAGGTCCCGTCCAACGCGCTGCTGGCGAATCAGTTCCTCGATTACTTCGACGGTTTCTCGATTGGCTCGAACGACCTCACGCAGCTGACGCTGGGAATCGATCGCGACTCCGGCCTGGTGGCCGAAGGCTTCGACGAGCGCGACCCGGCAGTCAAGGCGCTGCTGTACGCAGGCGATCGTGGCGTGCCGCGCACGCGGCAAGTACATTGGCATCTGCGGGCAGGGACCCTCGGATCATGTCGACTTCGCCGAGTGGCTGGTCGAGCAGGGCATCGAATCCATCTCGCTGAACCCGGACACCGTGGTCGAGACGTGGCAGCGGCTGGCGCGGGCGCGTGAACGGTGCCGATCGTGCGCCGCTCATCAACGGCGGGCAGATGCGCTTGATTTGAAGTCCGCGACCCGCAGCTAACGCCGCACGGAGGGAGCGCCATGGACACGTTCATCGGGTGGTTCGTCGTCGCATTCGGGCTGCTGGTAGCCGAACTGCTGACCGGCACGTTCTACCTGCTGGTGATCTCGATTGCACTTGCCGTCGCCGGCCTGGCCGCCCTTGCCGGCGCGCCGTTCGCGCTCCAGCTGGTCGTCGCGGCGGCGATCGGCGTCGGGGGTTCGATCTGGCTGCGCGCGACGCGCTTCGGCAAGCGTCTGCACGAACGCGGCGACGATCGAGTCCAGAACATGGATATCGGCCAGTCACTGCGCGTAGACAACTGGACTACGGCACGCACGGCGCGGGCGAACTACCGAGGGTCTGTCTGGGACGTCGAACTGGCGCCGGGCGAGCAGCCGGCGAGCGGCGAGTTCGTCATTCGGGAAATCCACGCCAACCGGCTCATCGTGGCGCCCAAGCCGCGCTAGGAGAACTCCATGCCGTTTCCTTTCATCGATGGACTGTCGCTGATCGCCGTCGTCCTGCTTGTCGTTGCCGTGACTTTCGTCGTGAAGGCGGTGAAGGTCGTACCGCAGCAGAACGCCTGGGTGGTCGAGCGACTCGGCAAGTTCCACGCGGTCCTGCAACCCGGACTCAATATCGTCATTCCCTTCGTCGATCGCCTGGCCTACAAGCACAGCCTGAAGGAGGTTCCGCTCGATACGCCAAGCCAGGTCTGCATCACCAAGGACAACACCCAGCTGCAGGTGGATGGCGTGCTGTACTTCCAGGTCACCGATCCGCAGCGTGCTTCCTACGGGGCCAGCAACTACATCCTCGCAATCACGCAGCTCGCGCAGACGACGCTGCGCTCGGTGATCGGCAAGCTCGAGCTGGACAAGACCTTTGAGGAACGGGAGTTCATCAACCACAGCGTCGTGTCGGCAATCGACGAGGCGGCGATGAACTGGGGTGTGAAGGTGCTGCGCTACGAGATCAAGGACATCACGCCACCCAATGCGATCCTGCACGCGATGCAGGCGCAGATTACCGCCGAACGCGAGAAGCGTGCACTGATCGCCTCCTCGGAAGGTCGCAAGCAGGAGCAGATCAACATCGCGACCGGCGCGCGCGAGGCTGCCATCGCCAAGTCCGAGGGCGACAAGCAGGCCCAGATCAATGTGGCGCTTGGCGAGGCCTCGGCGATTGTCGCGATCGCCGATGCGACTGCCAAGGCGATCCGGCAGGTCGCCGAGGCGATCGGACACCCTGGAGGTATCGAGGCGGTGAATCTGAAGGTGGCCGAACGATACGTTGATGCATTCAGCGGCCTGGCGAAGACCAACAACACGCTGATCGTGCCGGCCAACATGGGTGACGTGGCGACTCTGATCTCCACCGCCATGACCGTGGTCAAGGCCCAGGGACCCGAGCGATAGGACGATCGCCGTGGAATTCCTGATTGCCGGCATCGGTGTCGCGCTCGCCATCTGGATGATCATCGACGCGCGCGGGCGACATCGCTCCGACTCGAACAAGAAGCAGGATCCGGACGCCTGAGGCGATCGGCGCCCTGCAGCCTCTGAGGAGACAGCATGGCAGCACCCACGATCGCCGCCGGACTGCGCCAGCTGCTGACGGCCTATGTGCCGTTCTCGGCGATGAGCGCGGCCGACGTCGACTACGTCATCCAGAACGTCGAGATTGCCTATTTCGCTCCCGACGAGATCGTGCTGGCGCCCAGCGGCTCGGTGCCGGCACATTGCCACATCGTCAAGCAGGGGCGGGTGCAGGGTCATGCCCCGGACGCCAAAGGCGTGGCCTACGAGGCAGGTGTGGGAGATTGCTTCCCGGTGGGTGCGCTGCTGGCCGAGCGACCGGTGACGCTCACGTACCGCTCGGTCGGCGACACCTTCTGCATGATGCTGCCGCGTGAGCACTTTGTCGCACTGACGCGTCGTAGCGCGCCGTTTCTGGATTTCTGCAAACGGCGCCTCGGTGCGCTGCTCGATCTGTCGCGACACCAGCTGCAGCAGACCTACGCCAGCGAAGCCTCGGCCGAGCGCACGATGGCCACCCCACTGGCTGAACTGATGCGGGGACCCGCTCTGACCTGCTCACCCGACACTCCGCTGCGTGAGGCGTTCGGGCGCATGCATGCGGCCCACGTCGGTTCCGTGCTCGTCGTGGAACCGTACATCGGTGGCGAGAGGGTCCGCGGCATCCTGACCCGGACCGACCTGATCGGCCGTGTGATCCTGCCGGAGGTGCCGCTGTCGACGCCGGTGCGCGAGGTGATGACCTCGAACGTCCTGACACTCGATGACGACGAGACGGCGGCGGACGCCACCCTGCTGATGGCCGAGCATTCGATCCGCCACATCCCGATCATGCGCAAGGAAGCCGGCGCACAGCGTGTCGCCGGTGTGGTGTCCGAGAGAGACCTGTTCGCGCTGCAACGGCTGACGGTCAGGCAACTGGCGGTGGCGATCCGCCGCGCCGAGGACATCGACTCCCTGGCGGTGGCAGCGGCCGACGTGCGCCGGTTGTCGCATCACCTCGTGGCCCAGGGCGTCTCGGCATCGCAGCTGACGCGGCTGATCAGCCACCTGAACGACCAGTTGACCGTGCGGCTGCTGACCCTCGGGACGCAGCGCCTGAGTCTCGATCCGCGCAGCTTCTGCTGGCTGTCGTTCGGCAGCGAGGGGCGTGGCGAGCAGACGATCGCAACCGACCAGGACAACGGCATCCTTTACGTCGCGGACAGGACGACCAAGGAGAAGATGCTGGAGCTGGCGGACTGGACCAATGAGGCCCTCGCGTCCTGCGGATTCCCCCTCTGCAAGGGCAACATCATGGCCCGCAACCCCGCATGGTGCCTGGACTATGCCGGTTGGGACGCGCTGTTCGCCGGATGGATCGACCGCGGCGACCCAGACGCACTGCTCAATTCGAGCATCTTCTTCGACTTCCGCCCGCTCTTCGGCGAAGGGTTACTGGCCAACCAGTTACGCGTGGAGGTCGTGGCCCGCGCACAGCGCAACGCGCGCTTCCTCAAGCAGATGTCGGACAACGCGCTGCGCAACCGCCCGCCGGCGGGACGCGGCATCGTCGATTCGCTGTTCGGGGAGGGCGGCGCGGCGCGTGTCGACCTCAAGATGCATGGAACGGTGCCGTTCGTTGATGCCGCACGCATCTGGGCGCTGGCCGCCGGACTGCACGAGACCAATACCGCCGAGCGGTTCAAGCGGCTTGGCGAAGCCGGAAAGCTGCCGGCGGACGACGTGCGCGCCTGGGTGCCCTCGTTTGAATACTTTCAGCTGATGCGTCTGCGAGCGCAGCACCGGCGGGCGCAGACCTATTCGGGTGCCGAGGAAAATCCGAACGAGGTCGAACTGTCTGATCTATCCTCGCTTGACCGCCGCATCATCAACGAAGCGTTTCGCCAGGCGCGCAAGGCACAGCAGCGCCTCGAACTCGACTTCCCCGGCTGACATGGGCCTGTTCGACTGGCTTCTCGGCGGGCGGCGCGAGGTCTCGCCACAGCGCTGGGTCGTGGTCGACGTCGAGACCAGCGGCATGGACTTGACCAACGACCGCCTTATCTCCATTGGCGCCGTGGCCATCGTCGATGGGCGCGTGGCGCCAGGCGACAGCCTCGAAATCATCGTCAAGCAGGCGACGGCGAGTTCCCGGGAGAACATCCTGGTGCACGGTGTCGGCGCGCACGCCCAACTCAATGGCACCGATCCGCAGCATGCGGTGCGCGCATTCATGGACTTTGTCGGGCGGGCTCCCATGCTCGCATTCCACGCGCCGTTTGACCGGAGCTTTCTCGCGCGGGTCACCAAGCACTACGTAAACCAGCCGTTCGACAATCCGTGGCTCGATCTCGCAGAGCTTGCTCCGGCGCTGGAGCCGAAGGCCCAGTTCAAGTCATTGGACGAGTGGCTGAAGCACTATGGCATTCCCGTGGTTGTGCGCCACAGCGCGGCGGCGGATGCCTTTGCTACGGCTCTGCTGATGGCACGCCTGCTGCCCGAAGCGCGGCGGCAAGGAGCTCCGACCTTTGACGACATGCAGAAACTGGCGCGGCAGGCGAAGTGGCTGCACTGAGACGTGCTGGTGATCCTGGCTCAGGGACGCGGCCCCGGGCCGCTTCACGCCGGCTGCGCCGGCATGAGCCTGCGCCGAAAGCGTGCGGCTACCGATTGCGCTGGCGCAGCAGTCGCTGCTGCTGCCGCTTCCATTCCTTCTCCTGCTCATCCGCCCGCTTTTCAAACTGCCGCTTGCCCTTGGCTAGCCCGACCTCGAGCTTGATCCGGCCCTTGCTGTAGTGCAGGTCGAGCGGCACCAGCGCATAGCCGGCGCGCTCCACCTTGCCGATCAGCTTGCGGATCTCCTCGGCCTTGAGCAGCAGCTTGCGGGTTCGCGTCGGGTCCGGCGTGATGTGTGTGGAAGCGGTAGGCAGCGGGCTGATGTGGCCGTTCAGCAGGAACAGCTCTCCGCCGCGGATGACGACATAGGCCTCGTTCAACTGCGCGCGGCCGGCACGGACGGCCTTGACTTCCCAACCCTCCAGCACGAGTCCCGCCTCGTAGCGGTCCTCGATGAAGTAATCGTGCTGTGCTTTCTTGTTCTGGACGATCGCCACGGCAAACCGCCTGCCCGACGTGAATACAATCCCCGTTTATATCTCACCTGCCATGCCGCGCGTCGAACGATCCGTCCTCGTCCACTACAGCGCCGAGCAGATGTTCGATCTGGTGGCCGACGTTGAGGAGTACCCGGAGTTCCTGCCGTGGTGCAGTGACTCGCGCGTCGTGCCGGAGCACGGTGGCGGCCTGGACGCCAGCGTCGAGATCGACTATCGAGGCATCCGGTCGCGCTTCACCACGCGCAACCAGATGCGCTATCCGGAACAGATCCGCATGACGCTGGTCGACGGGCCGTTTCGCGCGCTCGAAGGCATCTGGCACTTCAATGCATTGCGTCCGGGCGCGTGCAAGGTGCAGTTGAGCCTGCATTACGAGTTTGCGAACGGACTGCTCGGCCGGGCGGTGGCACCGGTGTTCGACTTCATAGCGAATTCGATGATCGACTCATTCGCGCAGCGCGCCGAGCGGATCTACGGGCCGACGGAGTGATCGTTACCGTCGTCTATGCATTGCCTGAGCGCCAGCACGTGCTGCAGACCGTGGTCGCGCCTGGCGCGACCGTCGGCCAGGCCATCATGGCCTCGGGCCTGCTTGAACTGGAGCCCACGTTACGAGACGCGGAGCTCCGTGCGGGGGTCTGGAATCACCGGGTCGCGCTGGACGCGATGGTGCGCGCAGGCGAGCGTATCGAGGTCTACCGTCCTCTGACGGTCGACCCCAAGGAGGCCAGGCGCATTCGTGCGCAGGTGCGCCGTCGGCGCGGGAGCAGGAAGGGCTAGCGGTCAGCCGCAGATCTGCTGCACGGTCTTTCGTGTGCGGTCGATTTCCGCGGCGCGTTGCGAATCGTCGAGGAACTCGCGATTGCCCGAGGAATCGGTGCGGGCGACACGCCCGCCGTCCTCAAGTACCCGCAGATAACCCTTGGCGCGCTCGCATTCCGCGGCCTTGGCCGAAGCGCGTGACTGCTCCTCCTGCGCTTTCTTCTCGGCGTCGGCGCGCTCCTGCTGGCGCTTGCGGAACTCCATTTCCTGCTCTGCCAGCGTCTTTGGCCCCGTGGAGGCGGGACGGGCGTCCGAGGCCGGCGTGGCGGCCTTCGTTTCGGTGCCTCCGCCGGACGTCTGGGACGGCAGCACCGTCTGGGTGTTGGTCGGCTGGCGCACGATCCGATCGGACTTCACGCCCGCCGGCGGGGGCCGGTCGGAGTAGACCACGCGTCCGTTGTCGTCCTTCCATGCCCATTGGGCGGCTGCTGGCCCGGGCAGGCTCGCTGCCGTCACCAGCAGGGCCGCCAGCAGAATGGTGCGCGGCGAGGGTCTCGATTCCGACATGGTGTCTCCTGTAGCGAAGGATTTTCCATTGCTTGGGTCGGGCGAAGCAAGTTGAATGGCGGGTGAACTCACCCCCATTTGCGCGCTAAGCCTCGCATGGCGCGATGAATCGGCCAAAAACCGCGCCCGGTATACTCCGCTTTTGCGTCATGAGGACACCTATGCGGTTGGTTCAGAAGGCGCTGACCTTCGATGACGTGCTGCTCGTCCCCGCCTACTCGGCGGTCCTCCCCCGCGACGTCCAGCTCACGACCCAGCTCTCCCGCAACATCCCCCTGAACATTCCCCTGGTCGCCGCCGCCATGGACACGGTGACCGAGGCCCGTCTGGCCATTGCGCTGGCGCAGGAAGGCGGTATCGGGATCATCCACAAGAACTTCTCGCCGAAGGAGCAGGCCGCCGAGGTGCAGAAGGTCAAGCGCCACGAAGCTGGCGTGCTGCGCGACCCGATCACACTGACGCGGGACATGACGGTGCGCGATGCGATTGAACTGCAGCGTGCCCACAAGATCTCGGGGCTGCCGGTGGTCGATGGCAAGAAGATCGTGGGCATCGTCACCAACCGCGATCTGCGTTTCGAAACCCGCCTGGATGCGCCGATCCGCGAGATCATGACGCCGCGGTCGCGCCTCGTGACCGTGCGCGAAGGTGCGAGCCTCGAAGAAGCGAAGGCGCTGATGCACACGCACCGGCTCGAGCGCGTGCTGGTGATCAACGGTAACGACGAACTGCGCGGCCTGGTGACGGTGAAGGACATCACCAAGGCAACCGAGCACCCCAACGCGGCCAAGGACGGACTGGGCAAGCTGCGAGTCGGCGGCGCGATCAGCACCGGCCCGGATTCCGAAGAGCGTGCCGAGTTGATGGTCAAGGCCGGAGTCGACGTGCTGATCGTCGACACCGCGCACGGCCATCACCAGGGCGTTCTGGACCGCGTGCGCTGGGTTAAGAAGAACTTCCCCCAGGTCGATGTTGTCGGCGGCAATGTCGCCACGGAGGCCGCGGCCAAGGCACTGGTCGACGCTGGAGCCGATGCGGTCAAGGTCGGCATAGGCCCCGGCTCGATCTGCACGACCCGCATCGTCGCCGGTGTTGGCGTGCCGCAGATCACCGCCGTGTCCAATGTGGCGGCGGCGCTTGCGGGTGCGGACGTGCCCTTGATCGCTGACGGCGGCATTCGTTTTTCCGGTGACGTCTCGAAGGCGCTGGCGGCCGGTGCCTATACGGTCATGATGGGCGGCATGTTCGCCGGTACCGAGGAAGCGCCGGGCGAGGTGATCCTCTATCAGGGCCGTTCGTACAAGAGCTACCGTGGCATGGGCAGCCTCGGCGCGATGACCGAAGGTTCGGCGGAGCGCTACTTCCAGGACAACGATGCCAACGTCGACAAGTTCGTGCCCGAGGGCATCGAGGGCATGGTGCCGTACAAGGGCAGCGTGCTGGCGATCATTTTCCAGCTGACCGGTGGACTGCGCTCCAGCATGGGCTATTGCGGTTGCGGGTCGATCGATGAGATGCGCACCAAGGCGGAGTTTGTCGAGATCACGTCGGCCGGCATGCGCGAGTCGCATGTGCACGATGTCCGCATCACCAAAGAGGCACCGAACTACCGGATGGAGACCTAAGGGTTCGCGCCGTGACGATCACACTCCGGCCCGTCTGCCTCCGTGCGGCGGGCCTTGTTTTTTTCAGTAGCCGGCGACCGAGCCGGTCCGGAACCCGATGAACCACGACAAGATCCTGATCCTCGACTTCGGCTCCCAGGTGACGCAGCTGATCGCTCGTCGCATCCGCGAAGCCAGCGTCTATTGCGAAATCCATCCGGCCGACGTGAGCGACGCTTTCGTACGGACCTTCAATCCGAAGGGCATCGTGCTTTCGGGAAGTCATATGTCGGCGTACGAGGATTCGACCGACCGGGCCCCTGCAGCGGTATTTGACCTGGGCGTGCCGGTGCTGGGCATCTGCTACGGCATGCAGACGATGGCGCAGCAGCTTGGCGGCAGGGTCGAGGGTGGACATACTCGGGAGTTTGGCCACGCCGAGGTGCGGGCGCGTGGCCACACGCGCCTGCTCGAGGGCATCGAGGACCACCGCAGCCCCGAGGGCCATGGCCTGCTGAACGTCTGGATGAGCCATGGCGACAAGGTTGTGGAGATGCCCTCGGGCTTCAAGCTGATGGCGTCGACCGAGTCGTGCCCGATTGCCGGCATGGCTGACGAAGCGCGCCACTTCTACGGTGTGCAGTTCCACCCTGAAGTCACGCACACGCTGCAGGGCGAGGCGATCCTGCGTCGCTTCGTGCTCGACATCTGCAAGTGCCGCGCCGACTGGATCATGGGCGACCACGTTGCCGAGGCAGTCGAGAGGATCCGAGCCGATGTCGGTTCAGAGGAAGTGATCCTCGGTCTCTCGGGCGGCGTCGATTCATCAGTCGCCGCGGCGCTGATTCATCGCGCGATCGGCAAGCAGCTTACCTGCGTGTTCGTCGATACCGGGCTGCTGCGCCTGAACGAGGGCCAGCAGGTGATCGACACCTTCCAGAGGCACATGGGCATGAAGCTGATCGCGGTCGACGCGACGGCGCGCTTCATGGGTGCGCTGAAAGGCGTGGCCGATCCGGAAGACAAGCGCAGAATCATCGGCCGCGAGTTCGTGCACGTGTTCCAGGAAGAGGCGGCGAAGCTGCCGAACGCGAAATGGCTGGCGCAGGGCACGATCTACCCGGACGTCATCGAGTCCGCGGGAGCCAAGAGCAAGAAGGCGACGACGATCAAGAGCCATCACAACGTCGGGGGCCTGCCGGAGACGCTGCACCTGAAGCTGCTCGAGCCGCTGCGCGATCTCTTCAAGGACGAGGTGCGCAACCTGGGGCTCGCGCTCGAATTGCCGCGCGAGATGATCTTCCGGCATCCGTTCCCGGGTCCCGGACTGGGAGTGCGGATCCTCGGCGAAGTGAAGAGGGACTATGCCGATCTGCTGCGCCGGGCCGATGCGATCTTCATCGAGGAGTTGCGCGCGTCCGGTTGGTACGATCGCACTAGCCAGGCATTCGCCGTCTTCCTGCCCGTGAAGAGCGTGGGCGTGATGGGTGACGGCCGCACCTACGAGTGGGTCGTGTCGCTGCGCGCCGTACAGACCACGGACTTCATGACGGCGCATTGGGCGCACCTGCCGCACGAACTGCTCGGCCGCGTCTCCAATCGCATCATCAACGAAGTCCGCGGCATCAACCGCGTCGTCTACGACATCAGCGGCAAGCCGCCGGCGACGATCGAGTGGGAGTAACCCAAATCATACGCAAAACTCTTGATATTTCGTCTAGTTTTGCGTATGTTTTGGCATGGCTTCCCTTGAATCCTTCCTCGACGATCTGCTTGCCCGCGGACGAGCCTACTTCTCCCGGGATGAGGTAGCCACTGCGCTTGGCCTGAAGCCGTCGGCACTGGCGGCGGCGATCACGCGCGGGATCAACAAGCGCCGCCTGGCGAATCCCAGGCACGGCTTCTATCTCATCCTGCGCCCAGAAGATCAGGTCGCCGGCGCGCCGGACCCCGTGAAATGGATCGACCCGCTGATGAAGCATCAGGGGATCGACTACCGAGTTTCGCTGCTGCGTGCGGCGGCGTTCCACGGCGCCTCGCACCAAGCCAGCATGGTGTTCCAGGTTGTCGTCCCGAGGCAGTTGCGGGACTTCGATCTGGGTCGCCATCGCCTGCAGTTCCTATACCAGGGTCCGGACGCATTCAGGCAGGTCAATCAGGAGTCGTTGGTCGACCAGATGAAGAGCGACGCCGGCTTCGCCACGGTGGCTGGCGTCGAGCTGACGCTGCTCGATTGCATGCGCTACTTTCACAAGGCGGCTGGCATCAACGGCGTCGCACAGATCGTCAAGGATATCGGCGCCAAGGCCAGCCCGCGCCTGCTGCAGAAAGCGGCCGGCGCCTACGAGAATTCGGCGGTCCGCCGGCTTGGCTACCTGCTTGATCTGACGGGACACGCGCGCCAGGCCGACGCGCTGCAAGGGTTCGTGAAACGTGCCAGGACGGCACTGCCGCTCGATCCGGCCGTCAGGCCGCTCGTGAAGGCTTTGGCGCAGCCTGGCGAGCGAAATCCAAAGTGGAAGCTACTGATCAATGAAGCGGTGGAGATCGCGGAGTGATTCCCGCCGCCTTTCTGCAAGCGTGGAGTACGAAAGCGCCTTGGCCGGACCTGCGGCAGGTCGAGCAGGACCTGATCATCTGTCGCGCCCTGTGCGACCTGTTCACTGCGCCGGCGTTGGCGGGGAAGATCGCATTCCGCGGTGGTACGGCGATCCACAAGCTGCTCTTCAAGCAACCGCTGCGCTACTCGGAGGATATCGATCTCGTCCAGACGCATTCCGAGCCCATCGGTGGCACGGTCGACGCGATTCGCGCGGCGCTGTCGTGGCTCGGGAAATGCAGCCGGGAGCAGGCCGGGCACTCGATGCACCTGGTGTTCAAGTTCACGCCCGAGATCGATGCGCCGGCGACGCTCAAGCTGAAGGTCGAGATCAATACTCGGGAGCACGCGAGCTTGCTTGGTGTTCGACGCTATCCGTTCGCCGTGGAAAGCGACTGGTACCGCGGAACGGCGCAGATCGCCTCCTTCGAGCCCGAGGAACTGTTCGGCACGAAGCTGCGCGCACTGCTGCAGCGGCGCAGGAACCGCGACCTGTTCGATCTGCACCAGGGACTCGAACAGCTGCCGCTGGATCCGGAGCAAGTCATCGCCTGCTTCGACCACTACACTGCCCTGGAGGGCAAGTCGATCACGCGTGCGATGGCCGAGCAGCGCATGCTGGAGAAATTGACGCGAAGCCTGACCGAAGACGTCGCGCCGATGTTGCCGGTCAGCGTGCGCTGGAGCGATGCGGATGCGATCCAAGCGTTCGAGCGCGTTTGGACCGAGCTGATCGCGCGAATCGGCGGAGACAGATGGAAGCTCTCCGCTGCGGTCATCGAGGAATTGCGTGCAAGGCGGTATCCGGCGCTGCTGATGCCCCGAGATCGGAAACACCCGCAATGACGGCTTCGGAGAGATCACCGCCGAGCCAGCGATTGACGTCGGAGCCCGAATCCTTGGCCGTGCTGCAGGCGGAGAACGAGCGACTGATCGCGCTCCTTGAGGCAAACGGCATCGAGTGGCGTCTCGCGCCGGAACCGACAACTTCTCCTCCGCAAACCGAGTCGTCGCGACTCTCCACCGAGGCGAAAGTGGCACTCTTTCGCCGGCGGTTTCGGGGTCGCACGGATGTCTACCCCGTGCGTTGGGAGAGCAAGACGACCGGCAAGTCGGGTTACGCACCTGCATGTGCGAACGAATGGCGTGCCGGAGTGTGCGAGAAGCCGCGAATCAAGTGCGGAGCCTGTGGGAATCGCTCGTTGATCCCGCTTTCGGACGCTGCCATCTACGCCCACCTGGCCGGTGACCACACGATCGGTGTCTACCCGCTGCTTGAGGACGACAGTTGCTACTTCCTCGCGATCGACTTCGACGATGCCGAGTGGAGAGAGGATGTTCGAGCCTTCGCCGGTTCGTGCACCGATCTCGGCGTCCCGATTGCGATCGAGACTTCCCGCTCTGGAAACGGGGCGCACGCCTGGATCTTCTTCGCAAATCGCGTATCGGCCCGGGACGCCCGGCGGTTGGGCGCCGCCATCATCAGTCACACCTGCGCGCGCACGCGGCAACTGGAGCTCACGTCCTACGACCGAATGTTTCCCAATCAGGACACCATGCCCAACGGTGGCTTCGGCAATCTGATCGCCTTGCCGCTGCAGAAGAAGGCTCGGGAGAACGGCTGCGCTGTGTTTGGCGACTCCGATCTGCGACCGCACCCGGACCAGTGGGAGTTCCTGGCATCGATTGAGCCGATGTCGCCGTTCGATATCGAGCCGACGATCGTACGGGCCACCGGCGGCGTGCATCCGCTAGACGTGACCTTTATCGACGATGAGGATCTTGCAACGCCGTGGAAGCGCGCCACGCGATCGCTTGCGAAGATTCCTGGTGTGATGCCGAAGTCGCTCACCCTGACATTGGCGAACCTCGTCTACTTCGAGAAGGCGGAGCTTCCGCAGCCACTGGCCAACCGCCTGATCCGACTCGCGGCGTTTCAGAACCCCGAGTTCTACCGGGCACAGGCCATGCGGCTGTCCGTGTGGGACAAGCCGCGGGTGATCGGCTGCGCCGAGAACTATCCCCATCACATTGCACTGCCGCGCGGCTGCCTCGATGCCGCGCAAGACTTGCTGCGTGAAAACGCAATCCACTGCGATTTCAGGGACGAGCGCAACACCGGCGAGCCGATTGATGTGAGATTCGTAGGGACGCTTCGAATTGATCAGGAGGCCGCCGTTGCCGCGATGCTGCGTAACGATGTGGGCGTGCTGTGTGCCCCGACCGCATTCGGCAAGACCGTTACCGCTGCCGCGCTGATCGCCCACCGGGGCGTGAACACCCTGGTGCTGGTGCATCGAACCGAACTACTCAAGCAGTGGCAGGAGCGATTGCAGAGTTTTCTCGGCCTCGGCGGGAGTGTGGTCGGAACGATCGGTGGCGGCAAGGCGAAGCGCACCGGCAAGATCGACATCGCGGTTATGCAGTCGCTATCCCGCCAAGGGGAGGTCAATGCCCTCGTCGAGAACTACGGCCACGTGGTCGTCGACGAGTGCCATCACATCGGCGCCGTGTCGTTCGACGCCATCCTGAAGCGATGCAAGGCCAAGTACGTGCTTGGCCTGACCGCCACGCCGATCCGCCGCGATGGGCAGCAGCCGATCATCTTCATGCAGTGCGGACCGATCCGGCACACGGCAGCGAGACCCGTCGAAGCCCCCCATGACCTGGAGGTGCTGCCTCGATCATGCTTTGCTCGGATTGACCTGCCGCCGGAGTCGGGGATTCAGGATGTGTTTCGGCACCTCGCCAACGATCGATCGAGGACGGCAGCAATTGCTGCAGAAGTTAGGAAAGCGTTCGATCAGGGCCGCAAGGTGCTGGTCCTGACCGAGCGCACTGAGCACCTCGACGCCATCCAGGTGGCGTTGGGGGCAGAGCCCGCGCCACCGTTCGTTCTTCACGGGCGGATGTCCAGGAAGCAACGCGCCATGCTCATTGCAGAACTCCATGCGCTCCCACCCGATGCGCCGCGCATTCTGCTGGCCACCGGCAAGCTCGTCGGCGAAGGATTCGACCATCCGCCCCTCGATACTATGGTCTTGGCGATGCCCGTCTCATGGAAGGGAACGTTGCAGCAGTACGCTGGCCGGTTGCATCGGGAGCACGCCAGCAAGGCCAGCGTGCGGATCATCGACTTCGTGGACACCGGCCACCCGGCCTTGATGCGAATGTGGGACAAGCGCCTGCGCGGCTACCGGGCGATGGGCTACCGGATCGCCGAACCGCCGCCCGTTCTGCAGGCTATGCCTCAAGCGACCCATCTGACCGGGACTTGATGGGTGTCCCTGACGGTAAAAAGCTGGCGGAAAAGTGAGCCGGGACAATAGCCTAGGGCGTTTGATGCCGGCCCTTCTTGGGCGTGCCCTTGACCGACATGGACGCGCGTCGATGCTGTCGCCGATGTTCCCGGGGATCGATAGATGTCGATAGATCTCGAAAGGTCAGCTTTGGCCGAACCGCCCGGAAACCCGCGCCAATGCTGGTGCCTGCCGGGTTGACGGTAAAAGTGACGGCAAAAACGTTGACGCCATGCTCGGATGCCAGGCAGATCAACAGCTTAGAAGGCTC
>CAVXZK010000008.1:0-31496 GCA_963766365.1 uncultured beta proteobacterium | reverse complement strand
TTGAGTGGGAATAGGAGCCGGCGCTGGCAGCGTCCGCATTACGCGACCTGATTGACGACGAGACCGCGCCTGCGGGCAAGAGCGGAAGCGGGGCGATGGGATCGAGGCTCGCGGTACGCGCGGGTCAATCGAGCTGCAGTCGTGGCAGCAGGAAAAGCCACGTCACGAGGATGAATGCTGCGGTCAGTGTCGGAATGCCGAAAGGTGTCATGACAGTCATCATCGCCCCCTGCACGATGACCGACAGCACCGTGGCGAGGAGCGTGAAGACGACGACGCGCGCCCCGGGACGGTGGAACACCGCGCCGAGCGCGATCGCTGTCAGCACCGGGTTGAAGCCCAGCAGTCCGGCCGTGATGAGTTCGCTCTCCGCGCCAAGCAGATGCGCAGTGATTACCGCCACCACCGCGCCCAAGAGGGCGAAGATCGCGGCGGCGCGCGAGTTCACCGCCAGACCGGCGAGCAGCAGCAGCGCGGCCGGGCCGTGGCCCTTCAGGAACACCTGCGTGATGCTCGTGAAGATTCCCTGCAGGAAGTCGCCGAATCGCAACGGATCGGCCGCCGCCGGGTCGATTGGCACGATTTCGCCCACCGCAGGCAGCGCGCCGCCGTCGAGTCCGGAAAATGCATTGGTCGCGGCCAGCAGCAGCCACGCCGTGAGCACGAACGGGGCGGTCAGGGCGGACACGCTCCAGGTCTTGAACACGTTGGTGAGGGCGAGCGTGACCACGACCGAGACAGCGGCGCCGAGGACCACGTACACCCACATCGTCGCCGACGGCGCCATGAAGGTCGGCAGCGCGAGGCCGACGAGATAGGCGTTGAAGCCGTAAAGGCCGGCGCGCAGGGCGCTTTCGTCGACGCGCAGCCAGTACGCCGTCAGCGTTGCCACGACCACGGCCACGAACCCGCCGATCGCGACCTGCGGTACGCCAGCGGCAGACGAACCCCAGCCAATGGCGATGAAGAAGAGCAGCCCGCTGAGCGGATTGTCCTGGAACATCACCTGCCCGATGCCGCGCAGGTTGACGTCGAGGAAGCGCAGCAGCTTCGATGAAGTGCACAGGCCTTCCCATCCATCGAGCAGCCGTTTCATGTTCATTCTCCCGCTGGTCGGTCAACGCCAGAAAAACGGCGGCTGAAGGCCGGCGCCGGTGGCCTCTTCGCGTGCTATCGCCCAGAACTCGCGCACCTTGGCCCTGACCTGCGCCGTCTCGCGGCCAAGCGCCTTGAAGATCAGGCCGGCGTCGTTCGGAAGTCGGCACGATCCGAAGGCGATGCCTTCAGCGAGATCCACCTCGGCCTCGATCCGCGCGTGGACGCGTTCAGCGACGTCCGCGGGTGTCAGCAGGACCACGTTGCCGAGCACGTAGAACGAACCCATCACGCCGGTCTGCCGCACCGGTCGCCGCGCGGGATCAACGACAAGCTTCTCGCTGAAGAGAGCTTCGCCGTCCGGCCGCTCCGCCTCGACGGCGAGCGACAGCAGGGTGGCGCCGAAGTCTTCGTCCGGGTGATGGTGCTTGCGGCCGGGCTGGACGATCTCGCCGTACAGCGCGGTGGCTGTCGGGGCGATCGTCATCCGGGTCTCGCTCAGGAAGCGCGCGCGCCGGTGCGGGATCAATGGTTCGGGCAGAAACTCCAGGTAGGCGCCGTCGGCGAGTGTGATGGACTGCGTCTGCGCGGCGTAGTTCGCGTCCATGCTGTGAATCTTCGTCGCCGACTGGGTGGTGACGTGCGCCCGTGCGCCGGGGCCGAGTGCGACCTCGAGTGCGAGCCGGTCGCCCTGCAGAACACAACCCGACGTGGTGATCATGAAGAGCCAGGCCTGGTCGGGCATGGCCGGGTCGGGATACAGCGCGCGCTGCGCCATGTACGGCGCGCGCCGGTCGAGCTCCGCCAGAATGGTGTGATCACCGCGCCGTTCGAAGCCGATGCGCAGGAACCCCGTCTTGCCGACCGTGCCGCTCGCCATCTGCGGCGGCTCGTCCTGGAAGCCGGCGAAGCCCGCCGCCGACAGGCCGAGACCCTCGGCTGCGGCCCAGGGTGCAAGCGTCGGCGCGCCCTCGGCTAGGCCCATCTACGCGGACTGCTTGGACGGCAGCCGGAGGTCGAACAGGAGATCGCTGCGGATCAGCTCGACGAGCTGGGGAATGCCCTCGCCGGTTTTGCAGTTCGTGAACAGGAACGGCTTCTCGCCGCGCATCAGCTTCGAGTCGTGCGCCATCACCTCGAGGCTGGCGCCGACGTACGGCGCAAGGTCAGTCTTGTTGATGACCAGGATGTCCGACTGGGTGATGCCGGGGCCATTTTTGCGCGGGATCTTGTCGCCGGCGGCGACGTCGATGACGTAGATGAAGAAGTCGACCAGCGCCGGCGAGAAGGTCAGTGTCAGGTTGTCGCCGCCACTTTCGATCAGCACCACGTCGCCGTCGGGGAAGCGCGCCTCCATGTCCTCTACGGCGGCGAGATTCATGCTCGGGTCCTCGCGCACCGCGGTATGCGGGCAGGCGCCGGTTTCGACGCCGAGGATGCGTTCCTCGAGGAGAATGCCCTTGAGCGTTCGCTGAACGTGCTTTGCGTCCTCGGTGGTGACCACGTCATTCGTGATGATCAGCACCTTGATGCCCATCTCGAGGAGCCGCGGCGTGATCGCCTCGACGATCGCGGTCTTGCCCGAGCCGACCGGCCCGCCGACGCCAATGCGCGTGATCTTCTTCACCTGGATGTTGTTCCGTATTCAGTTCATGAACAGGCGCACATGCGCCTTGACGTGGACCGCCGCGAGCACTTCGGCGAGCGGGGCGAAACCGGCCATGTCGGCGAGTCGCGCCCGGGCCGCGACCTCGTAGGCAGCGTCGACATCCGCGTTGAGCCGGTAGAGCATGCGCTGCGTCTCGACATGGCCGATCTTCATCAGCCGCAGCGCTGCGCTTAGGATCATCGTCGCGACGCCGTACTGATGCACGACGAACGCGTCGCGCGCCGACAGGTCCTGTGACGCGAAGTTCACTGCCAGTGCCACCGGGTAGCAGCCGGGCGTGCTGGCGGCCGCGATGCGGTCGCGCCACGCCGCGAGGACCGGCGCGCCGGTCACCTCGGCGCCCATCTCCGCGAACTTCTTGCCCATCCGCACCGACATCGTCCGCGTCTCGCTCGAGAGCTTGCGCGCGTACAGCCGTTGGTCGATGCGCACGAGTTCATCGAGGTTGCCGGCGACTGCGGAGCGATGCGCCCAGACGACGGCGATGCCGTCGCCCATCGCTGCCTGTTCGACTGCGGTGCGCGCGTAGGCCTCCAGCGTCGCCGCGTCTGACACGACACGTTTCTGGACCGCCGACTCGAGCCCGCCCGAGAACGCGAAGCCCCCAACCGGGAACATCGAGTCCCCGAACTGCAGCATGCGGGCAAGGCTCGTGGCCGCCGCCGGCGCCACCGCGTCGTGGTCGCCGGCGATCATCGGTCGGAATCGGTTCCGTGCGGATGCGAATGAGGGTGAGCATGTGCGTGCGAGTGGGCGGGCGTGCTCACGGGGGGACGCGCGTACGTTTGGCCGGTCTCGCCGTCGACCGCGACATACTGCTCGTGCGTGTGCACATGCACCGGACCCTCGGCGCCGCCGAACAGCCGGCGCGACTCGTGCGGAGCGAGGTACGGCACGATTTCGCCGCCAGGCACGAACTCGTACCGGATGCTTTCGAAGCGGTGCGTATTCATCACCGAACTCATCACCTTGCGGTCGACCGTGAGCGGCACGAAAACGCGGTTGCCCTTCACGAGCGCGGGCCAGTGCTGGTTGCCGAGCGCGTGGCCGAGCTCCACACACGCGCGCAGTGCGATGTCGGGCGCGAGCGGCGCGAGGCCATCGAGGTGGATGATCATCACGTCGCGCAGGCTGAGCTTGGCCACGACGGCCCGCCTGGCCTGCTCGTCCCAGACCAGCACGTCGCCGTCGCGCATGAAGGTGCCGCGGTCGAGCGAGACAGCAAGCTCGACGCCACCGGCCGTCTTCTTGCGGAAGCGGTTCTTCTGCGCTTCCCAGTGGTCAAGCTCGAGTGCGTCCACGGCGGCGCCGGCGAGCCGGTTGACCCACTGCGCGTCGGCGGCGTTTCCAAGGACGGCTTCGACGAGGATCATCCGGCGCCCGATGTCAGCTGAAGAAGTACTTCTGGTTGAGTGAGACGGTCGTAACCGGTGCCACGGTGGCGTGCTTGCCGTCGACAGTGACGGCGAAGGTCTCCGGGTTGACCTCGATCTTCGGCGTACCGGCATTGCGGACCATGTTGCGCTTGCCGATCTTGCGGGTGTTTTTCACCGCGATGACCTGGCGCTCGAGGCCGAGTTTCCGCTTGATCCCCGCTGCGTGCGCCGCGGCCGAGACGAAGGTGATGCAGGTGTCCGGAAGCGTCTTGCCGAACGCGCCGAACATCGGCCGGTAGTAGACCGGTTGCGGTGTCGGCAGCGAAGCGTTCGGGTCACCCATCACCGCCCAGTTGATGACACCGCCCTTCAGGATGAGCCTGGGCTTTGCGCCGAAGAAGGCCGGCTCCCACAGAACGAGATCGGCGATCTTGCCGACCTCGACCGAGCCGAGCACATGCGAGATGCCGTGCGTGATCGCCGGGTTGATCGTGATCTTCGCCACGTAGCGCAGCACGCGGAAGTTGTCGTTGCCTTTCGCGTCCTCCGGCAGCTTTCCGCGCCCGGTTTTCATCGCGTCGGCGGTCTGTATGGTGCGCAGCCAGCACTCGCCGATCCGGCCCATGGCCTGCGAGTCGCTCGACATCATCGAGATCACGCCGATGTCGTGCAGCACGTTCTCGGCGGCAATCGTCTCGGCGCGGATGCGGCTCTCGGTGAACGCCACGTCCGACGGAATGTCGGGGCTCAGGTGGTGGCACACCATGATCATGTCGTAGAGCTCCGCCTGCGAGTTGATGCCGTAGGGGAGGGTGGGATTGGTCGAGGACGGCAGGACGTTGGGCAATGCCGAGATGCGGATGATGTCGGGAGCGTGGCCGCCGCCCGAGCCCTCGGTGTGAAACGAGTGGATGGCGCGGCCCTCGAAGGCGTCGATCGTGTCCTCGACAAAGCCCGACTCGTTGAGCGTGTCGGTGTGGATGCACACCTGCACGTCCATCTCGTCGGCGACCGTCAACGCCGAACGCAGCACCGCCGGCGTGGTGCCCCAGTCCTCGTGGCACTTGAAGCCGACTGCGCCGGCGGCGATCTGCTCGACCAGCGCCGCCTTGCCGTGGCCGTGGCCCTTGCCGAGAATGCCGATGTTGATCGGCCAGCCCTCGAAGGCGCGCAGCATCATCCGGATGTTGCCCGGACCCGGCGTCACAGTCGTGGCGTTCGAGCCATCCGAGGGGCCGGTGCCCCCGCCGATCAACGTGGTCGTGCCGTTGGACAACGCCGCGTAGGCCTGCTGCGGAGAGATGTAGTGAATGTGCGTGTCGATGCCGCCGGCGGTCAGGATGAGATGCGCACCGGAAATCGCGTCGGTGGCCAGGCCGCACTCCAGTCCTGGGGTGATGCCGCTCATCGTCTGCGGGTTGCCGGCCTTGCCGATGGCGCAGATGCGGCCGTCCTTGATGCCGACGTCCGCCTTCACCACGCCGAGCACGGCATCGATGATCGTCACGTTGGTGATCACCAGGTCCGGCGCTCCGCCGGCGCGCGTGATCCGGTTATCGAGGCCCATGCCTTCGCGCAGGCTCTTGCCGCCTCCGAAGACGATTTCGTCGCCGGGCGCGCCGCGCAGATCGCGTTCAATCTCGACGAAGAGGCCGGTGTCGCCGAGGCGGATGCGATCGCCGGTCGTGGGGCCGTAGAGGCCGACGTACTCGTTGCGGGAAATGGTGGCCATGTCGCGTCCTTGTCAGCGTTTTGCGGTCTTGCTACTTGCCGCCGGCGAACGGAACCCGCGCTTCGCCGCGGCCGCGACCGCCTTTTCCTTCTTTGCCGCGGCAGTCTTGCCCGTGGTCGGGCCGTCGACCAGATTATTGAAGCCGTATACGCCGCGCTTGCCTTCGTAGGGAACAACCTTCACTTCGCGCTCGTCGCCCGGCTCGAACCGCAATGCAGTGGCCGCCGGGATATTGAGGTGCTGTCCGAACGCCGCGGCGCGGTCGAACTCGAGCGCACGGTTCACCTCGAAGAAGTGGAAGTGCGACCCGACCTGCACCGGCCGGTCGCCGGTGTTGCGCACGGTGAGTGTGGTCACCGGCAGCTTCTCGTGGTACGCAATCTCCTCCTTGCGGCATACATAACCGCCCACCGGAACGTTGCCCTTGACCGGGTCGACGTCGGGGGCGAGGCTGGGATAGGACTTGACGGCCGCCATCGTTACTCTCCTTGTCCGCCGGTCATTGAATGGGGGTGTGTACGGTCACGAGCCGGCTGCCGTCGGTGAACACGGCCTCGACCTGCACCATCGGGATCAGGTCGGCGACGCCATCCATCACGTCGGCCTTGGTGAGCGCGGTGCGTGCCTCCTTTGTCACTTCCTCGATAGTCATGCCCGCGCGTGCCCCGTCGAGCGCGACGGAGGAGATGATCGCGACCGCTTCCGGGTAGTTGAGCTTGATGCCCTTAGCCTTGCGCTTGAGTGCAACCTCGGCGAGCATGTAGATGAGAAGCTTGTCGAACTCCCTGGGCGTCAGTTGCATGAGGGCTCCCTCTTGCCGTCATCGGTACTCGGCGATTGCACGAGCTTAGCGCAGCGCTGCCGCTTGGGGGACTTCAGAGACTGATTCCAGTTTGTTATTGAGGTATGTGCAAATGAGCACGAAGGCAGCACAACACGGCACCGGCCCGGCGCCGGTGTCGGATCGGGCCATCCTGGCCCTTGTCGCTGCGTACGCAACCGCATTCGTTGCGTTCGGCTTGGTCATCGACGGCCCTTCTGCCGTCGCACGGGGGCTCGCGGCCATCCTGACGACGCGCGACACGCTGCTCACCGACTATTTCGGTGTGGGCGGCATCGGCGCTGCCTGCGTGAACGCCGGGCTGCTGACGCTGTGCGCTTGCCTTGTCTACTACAGGGTGGGCGCCAAGATGACCGGCGCGGCGGTGGCATGCCTTTTTCTCGTGCTCGGCTTCGCACTGTTCGGCAAGAACCTCCTGAACATCTGGGGCATCGTCATCGGCGTCTGGCTGTTTTCCCGTTTCAAGGGTGAAGCGTTCGCGGTCAACATCAACACGGCCTTTTTTGGCGTCGCGCTCGCGCCCATATTCTCCGAAATCCTCTTCAGTTCGAGCCTCACGCTCAGCGTCAGCCTGCCGCTCGCGGTGTCGACCAGCCTGGTGATCGGTTTCGTCCTCCCGCCCGCCGCCGCGCAGCTCTTCAAGGCACACATGGGTTTCAGCCTCTACAACATGGGGTTCACCGCGGGCCTCGTAGGATTGCTTGTCGTCGCCTTGTACAAGTCGTACGGCTTCGTGCCGGACCCGGTCTTCATCTGGACGACCGGAAACAACGTCCTGCTCGGCTCGTTCCTGTCGGCACTCTTCATCTCGATGATCGCCGTCGGTTTCTGGATCGATCGAGCGACACTGGCCGGGATGAAAAAGGTGATAGCCACGACGGGACAGTCGCCGACCGATTTCATAGCGCTGGCCGGGTTCGGGCCGACGCTTGCCAACATGGGCGTGTGCGGCGCGATCGGAATGGCCTACATCCTTGCCATCGGCGGCAATCTGAACGGACCGGTGATTGGCGCGATCTTCACCATCGTCGGTTTCGCCGCGTTCGGCAAGCACCCGCGGAACATCGTTCCGATCATGGTGGGCGTGTTCCTCGGCTCGCTGGCCAAGCCGTGGAACGCCGACGATCCGTCGATCCTGCTTGCCGCGCTTTTCGGGACCACGCTGGCGCCGATTGCGGGTCGTTTTGGCTGGCACTGGGGCGTCGTCGCGGGCTTCATCCACTCGTCCGCCGCGCTGACGGTCGGACCCGTGCACGGCGGCCTCAACCTCTACAACAACGGCTTCGCCGCCGGTATCGTCGCCTCGGTCCTTGTGCCGGTGATCATCGCGATCCAGTCGCGCACCAAGGCGAGTGGCGACACGCAACAGCCGGAGCGGTGACCGCTTCCCTGGGGTGAAGCGCAGGCCAGCCACTCGTTTAGTCCGACTGCAGCGCCTTGTTGGGCAGCAGACCACCTGCTCCGTGGTGGGACTACCGCTAGCCTGGAATTGATGGCACTCGTGCCGTCAGGGCGTGTACCAGATCAGGCATCTGTACACACGCTCCTGGATCGTCGGCGGGTGTTTGGTCTCAGTCACATCGATTCCGAGCGCAATCGCGTCGAGCAAGGAGTAGCGAGGAGTCGGGACTTCGAGGGCGCGTACATAACGGAAGGCGGCCCGTTTCGGGTCGAAATCAGGATCCTTCCACGAAGCTGTGAACTGCGAAGCGCCGATCGAACGGGCGCTATGATCGCCGCCGTTCCAACGAACTCTACCGCAGGATGCAGTTCACGTTGACCGCTGTGCTGCTGGCAGCCGGGCTGTGCGCAGCGATGCTCCTCTTCCTGGAGATTGGGCACCGAATCGGTGTTCGACGACTTCGGCAGAAAGGAGACGCGGTGTGGGCCGGGACCGGTGTCGTCGAAGGCGCGGTGTTCGCACTGCTCGGCCTGCTGGTGGCGTTCACATTCTCGGGGGCAAGCTCGCGCTTCGATGAACGACGCAAGCTGGTTGTCGAGGAGGCCAACGCGATCGGTACCGCTTACCTGCGTATCGATCTGCTGCCTGCCGCTGCGCAGGGCGAAATGCGCGAGCGCTTCCGCAGCTACCTCGACGCGCGGCTCGCTGTCTACCGGGCGTTCCCCGATGTCGACAAAGCGGAATCGGAACGTGCACGCGCTGACGAGCTTCAGCAGGAAATCTGGGCGCGGGCTGTGGCGGAGTCCGCAGCATCGCAGCCGATAGCGATGCTCCTACTACCCGCGCTTAACCAGATGTTCGACATCACGACCACGAGGACGATGGCCGCGCAGAGCCATCCTCCTCTGGTGCTTTTTGGGCTGCTGTTCGCATTCGCGCTGCTCGGAGCCCTGCTCGCAGGCAACGCGATGGCCGGGATAACTTCGCGCCACTGGTTTCATTCGGCGACTTTCGCGTTCGCATTGGCCGGCGCGGTCTTCGTGATCCTGGATATGGAGTATCCGCGGCTCGGACTGATCCGCATTGATGCGTTCGACCAGGTACTGGTCGAACTGCGGCAGAACATGAAGTAGGCGCCTTTAGGCGCTGACGCAGACGTTGGGGAATCGCGCATGGAGCCTTCACCGTGCGCTCCAGAGACGCTCCGGCCGCTTCGAGACACGGTTGGCCACGCGAAGTCGATCCAGCTCATCGCGCCAGCGCCTCCTGCAATCTCAGCCGCCGTCCGGCAAGGGATTGTTCACCGCGCGGGTTGGCTCGCGTAATGGGCGGCAAGGCTTTCGATGGCCGCCTCGCTGAACGGCAGGCTCATCTTGTGCATCGTCGAGCTTGCTCGGCGATCGTCGCTATGAGAGCGCAGCGCCATGACCAGATAGTCCTTGTCCTGACCCCGAATGCACGGAACCGCAGCAGCGGGCTGGCCAGCGGTAGCGCCATGGCAGCGGTCGCACTTGTCCGACCGTCGTGCAACGAGGTTCTGCTCGGACTGCGAGGCCCGGCCTTGCTGCGTCGCGAAGTACGCGGCGATGTCGCGGGCTGCCTTCTCGCTCGGCGGGCCGAGCTGTCGCTCCATCGATGCGTGGTGGCCAGACCTGCGGTACCCGCACTGCGCTTTGACGAGGTAGGCGGGGTCCTGTCCGGCGGACATCGGCGTGGCAGCGTCCTCACTGACACCGCACCAGCCATGGCAGCCGGTGCATCGCAGGGCCAGCGATTCGCCAGCCGCGGAATCGCCGACCGCTGGCGCAAAGCGGGCACTCGGCGATTAGGGCTTGTGGTAGAGCTTCAGGCTATCGAGCTCGACGACATCGGCACGTCGCAGCATCGCCTGCAAGGCGGGCGGGCTGCGGTATCCGCGGTGATATTCCGCCATTGCGGGCAGCAGGAAGATCGGTTGCTGGCCGGCGAGGTTCGGCGTGCCGGGGTTGTGCTGTTGCCATCGATACCTTGACATCCGGCGCAGGCCGCGGCGCTCGCCATGCCCCCTTCGTGGGGCTCAGCCCCAAAGCTCCCACTGCGATCAACCGCGTAACCGACGTCAGAGTGCAGGCACAAGGCAGCGCTGGCCGGCACCAGCATGCGTTCGGAATCGTGGCCATGATGCCCCTCCTGTCGCACAGAACTGCGCCGGGTCGCGAGCAGGCACTCGATCTGGAAGAGGTCTTGGCCTCGCGGACAGGAAGTGCGCGCTGTGGAGTGGCATGACCCACCATCTGTCGTTCGAGGTGTCGCCGCCGGTGGAGAGTATCGGCGTCAGCGTTGAGAGCCGCACCGATGTGTTGCTGGTATCGCTGCGCGTGAAGTAGCCGACCGGCTTCATGACCGAGCGCTGGGTGCTCTTGCCGCACCAGATGCTTGGGCCCGTATCCAATCGCGTCGTGCACGAAGTGCGCGGCATCGACCGCGTCCGACCTGAGTCGAGCGAACCAAGTGGCAAGCTCTGCGACACGACGAAGAGGACGCAGACTTCTTCGAGCCTGATCAGGTACGCCGCCGCGTCGGCCCAGTCGGCGACTACCGCCAAGCAGAACGAAGAAGTAGGATGCGATGCGATCACGCCCGGCGCTGCCGGTTGCTTATGGCGATAGCGTCATGGCGGAGTCGGCGCCGGTAACTGTTGATCTGCCTGGCAACTTTAAGGCGGGCGGTCCACTGGTGCCATGACCAACAGCACCAGTGCAATGGCTATTTCCATGGCGAACCCCTCGCTTGGTAGGACCGCAACGATCGATCTGTTACGCCAGCCGTTACTAGTCGGATTGTCAACAAGACTTCCCTGCGAGTCTATGGCCATGATGAATCGATGGCCGTGATGTATCGATGCGGTGGTGCAGCGGAGTTGAGGGCTGGCAGGTGACACATCGGGTCTGCCTCGGCGGGCGCCGCCGCTCCGAGGCAAAGAACAAGGCCGTGGGCCTGCCTCGGTAGACTTCGCGCCATGACGCAAATGCACGATGCGATCTCCGCGTCCAGCTGGCTGGACCGCATGGCCCAGCTTGCGGTCCGCAATGGGGTGCACCTTTCTTCGCTGCAGCAGAAGGACGGCCGCGACCTCGAACTCGTATTTGCGAGTGCCTATCTGTGGTTTCCCGCAGACCGGCTGTTGGACGAGCGTGCGGCCAATGACGTGCTGAAAGCGTTTCTCGCCGGCGCCGGCGTCATGCTGGACACCGACCACGTTGAACTGCGCCGCTGGCTGGTCGACACCGGTTTTCTTCGGCGCTCCGATTACGGCACCGACTATCACCGGGGAGCGTTGCCGGCGTGGCTTGGTGACGCGGCCGCAGAGCTGGATGCCGGTCAGATTGGCCGGAGCGTGTCGGCGGCGCGCGAGGCTCACGACGCGCAGCGCGAAGCGCGGCGGCAGGCCTGGCTGGCCAGCCAGATCGAGGTGACTGAAGAAGAGCGGCCAGCCGAGGATGCCGATGCCACCTACATGCGGCTGGCACTCGACCAGGCGCACAACGCGTGGGCGCTCGCAGAGGTCCCCGTGGGCGCCGTCGTCGTTCGCGACGGGCAGGTCATTGCCACCGGATTCAACCAGCCGATCGGCAACAGCGATCCGACCGCCCACGCCGAGGTCCAGGCGATGCGCGCGGCGGCCGAACTGCTCGGTAACTATCGGCTGAACCACTGTGAGCTTTACGTCACGCTCGAGCCGTGTGCGATGTGTGCGGGCGCCATGCAACATGCTCGCATCAAGCGGCTCGTCTACGGCGCCGCCGATCCCAAGACCGGCGCGTGCGGCAGCGTGGTCAACCTGTTCGACGAGCCGCGGCTGAACCACCACACCAGCGTCCGTGCCGGCGTGCTGGCGGAGGAGGCCAGTGCGCTGCTGTCGCGTTTCTTTGCCGAGCGCCGCGAGCATCGCCGCAGCGGACGGCTGCCGGCGGGGGAAGAGGGCGATGACGCGTAGCACCCTGGGGCTTGTCGCCCCCTCCGGCTACATGCCTGATCCCGCCGTCGTCGATCGTGCTGCGACTTTCTTCAGCGGGCGCGGCTGGCAGGTGGAGGCCGGCGAGAGCGTGTTCTCGCGCGAGCAGCGTTTTGCTGGTCCGGATGAGCTCCGTCTCGCCGATCTGATGCGCTTCGCGACCGATCCGTCGATCGATGTGGTTCTCTCTGCACGCGGCGGTTACGGCCTGTCGCGTCTGCTCGATCGCATCGACTACGCGGCGATCAAGGCGCGCAAGCCGGTGATCGCCGGTTACAGCGACTTCACGGCTTTCAACCTAGCGTATCTGGCACGCGCGGGCGGAGTCAGCCTGTCCGGGCCCTCGGCGGGCGACTTCGGCGCGGCGGCGCCCGACCCGTACACGATCGAGCATTTCTTCGGGCTCATCGAAGCATCGCGTTACTCGGTCGACGTCAACCTGGATGGCCCGGCCGGCGATCATGCAGGGCGGCTCTGGGGCGGCAACCTCGCGATGGTCGCGGCGCTGCTCGGCACGCCGTTCTTCCCACGCGTGCGCCACGGCATCCTCGTGGTCGAGGATGTCAATGAGCCGGCCTACAAGATCGAGCGGCTGTTCTATCAACTCGCGCATGCCGGCGTGCTGCAGCAGCAGCAGGCCATCGTGCTCGGCGATTTCGATCCGGTGACACAGATGCCGAATGACAACGGCTTTGCTCTCACCGCCGTCGTCGCGCGACTGCGCGAGATCGCCGGCGTGCCGGTGTACACGGGGCTGCCCTACGGCCATCTGGCGCGCAAGCTGACGTTGCCGATCGGCGGGCGAGCGCACCTCACAGTGCGGCGCGGTGGTCACGCCACACTGGAACTGAGCGCTTATCCGTCGCTGCGGCGGTCAACTGCGCGCCGCCGCTCGCAGGATTGAGTCGCCACGGATCAGGCTGAGTAACGTTCCAGCGCCGCGCGGTTCCACTCGATGCCGCTGCCCGGCGCCTGGCTGACAATCGCCATGCCGTCGTCGACAGCGAGCGGTTCCGCGAGGATCGGGTTCCACCAGTCCGCGTACTCGAGCCAGTGTGCCGTCGGCGTGCAGCACAGCAGCCGCGCGCTGAGTTCGGGCCACAGATGATTGGACATGCGCAGGCCCTTCGCGTGGGCGAGTGCTGCTGCACGTAACCAGCCGGTCACCCCGCCGATCTTCATCACGTCGGGCATCACGTAGTCGGCGGCGCCGGCCTCGATCGCGTGTTGCATGTCCTGTATGCCCCACCAGTTCTCGCCGCACTGGATCGGCGTGTGCGCGGCCTGTGCAACCTGTGCATGCCCGGCGTAGTCGTGAGCCAACGTCGGTTCTTCGACCCACACGAGACCTTCGCCGTCGAGCACCCGCAGGCGCTGCACCGCCTCGGAGGGGGCGAGGCACTGGTTGTAGTCGACCATGATGGCCATGTCCGCACCGGCAGCCTCCCGCATCGACCGTACGACGTCGAGGTCCTCCTGCACTGTCGGATAGCCGATCTTGGCCTTGATGCCGGTGAAGCCGCGCCGCGCCCAGCCTGCCGCCGCCTTGGCGCAGCCCTCGGGGCCGTCGTAACCGATCGCGCCGTAAGGACGCAGCGGCCTTTCCGCGCCGCCCAGCAATCGAACCAGCGATACGCCCTGCAGGCGTGCGAGCGCATCCCACAGTGCCATGTCGATCGCGGCGAGCGCCATGCCGACCAGGCCTTGCGTCCCAAGCAGCCGGAAGCGCTTGGCGAGCTTCTGCTCGACGTCGAGCGGCGCCAGCGCATCGCCGCTGATCAGTGGCTCGAGATTGCGGATCAGGTCGGCCGTCGGCCGCAATGCGGCCGGGGTGTAAGTGAACGTGATGCTGTGGCCTTCGACCCCCGCATCGGTGATGACGTCCGTCAGGACCAGCGGTGACTCGGTGATGATGCCGCTGGCCGTGCGGTGCGGTTCGGTCATCGGCACGCGCACGGCGCGCACCGTCAGCGAACGGATGGTTGGTGACGAATCGCTCAAGGTCTTCTCCTGCGAACTGAAACCTACTGCGGCGTGATCGCGCCCGCGCCGACCACGCGAAGTCAGTCGAATGCGACGGGCCAGGCGACGGTCTCCGGCCGCTGCGTCAATGCCGGAAGCTGCTGTCGACGCGATCGAGCTTGCGCAGCAAGGCCGGCCAGGCCAGGTTACCGCCTGCACCGTGCGTCACCCGTTCCCATTGCTCCTGCGCGCCGTCGACGAGGCCTTTGCCGATATGGCGCAGTTTGCCGCCGCCGCTCTGCGCACGCACCTGCATCAGGCAGGCAGCCTCGAAGAAGTACATCGCGACGAAAGCCTCGGAGACCGAGCGTCCGACCGTCAGCAGGCCGTGGTTGCGCAGCATCAGGAAGCGCTTGTCGCCGAGGTCACCGACCAGGCGCGGCTTCTCATCCTCGTTGAGCGCGACGCCCTCGTAGTCGTGATAGGCCAGCGACGAGAGCACGAACATCGAGTGCTGCGAAAGCGGCAGCAGGCCCTGGTCCTGGGCCGAGACCGCGATGCCGTTGACGCTGTGGACATGCAGCACGCATTGCGCATCGTCTCGCGCGGCGTGGATCGCGCTGTGAATCGTGAAGCCGGCCGGATTGATCTCGTAGGGGCTCGGCGCGATCTTGTTGCCGTGCAGGTCGATCTTCACCAGGCTGGAGGCCGTGATCTCGTCGAACATCATCCCGTAGGGGTTGATGAGGAAGTGATGGTCCGGACCGGGCAGGCGTGCCGAGATGTGCGTGAAGATGAGGTCATCCCAGCAAAACATCGCCACCAGCCGATAGCAGGCCGCGAGGTCCACGCGTAACTGCCACTCCTCGGCGCTGACGGTGGCACGGACTTCAACGGCGGCATCGTTCATGGCAGCACCTTGTCTTCGCTGGGGATGTGCGTAATATATAGACTGGTCTAGTTATTGAGTCAAGGCACGATGCAGGCAGTACCTGGAAGCCGCCAGCGCATGATCGAGGCGGCGATCGAGCTGATGCGTGGTTCCGGCCTGTCGGGCGCGGGCATCAACGAGATCGTGCGCGAAAGCGCCGCGCCGAAGGGGTCCGTCTACTACTTCTTTCCCAACGGCAAGCAGCAGGTCGTCACCGAGGCGCTGGAAACCTATTCGCCGCGGGTTATGCGCTTCATCGAGGAAGCGCTCGCCGCCGGCAGAACTCCCGCCGCTAAGGTGAGGCGCCTGTTCGACGCCTTCGGGCAGCGGGTCGAAAGCGCTGACTTCCGCAAGAGCTGCGCATTCGGAACTGTGTGCCTCGACCTCGACGGCGACCACGAGGCGCTGCGTGCGGTAGTGGGCGCGACGTTCGATCGCTGGGTGGAGTTGATCGCGCAGCACATCGACATGGGCGATGCGCGGCGTTCACGGTCCTTCGCTGGACTGGTGCTGACGGCGATCGAAGGCGCCTACATCCGTGCACGTGCCGAGCGATCGAGCCGGCCGTTCCGTGAGGCGGGGGCGTGGCTGGCTGAACTCGTTGAGCCCGACCCATCAACGTCGCGCCGCAAAGCACGGCCTCCGAAACGTTGACCATGTGCGCACACGACTTTCCCCGACGAGGGACGTCGTTCACGCAGTCGACAGAGCTTGAGGTGGATTGAACCGCTTCACTCAGCCAAAGTCCGCGGCGATGCGAAGAGCCATCTTTCCAGAAATCAGTGGGCCGAAGAACCGGCGGTCACTGGACGAACGATTTCGCCTGGTTCACTCGGACGAGCTTTGCTTGGACAATGGGAACTCTTCCCATTCGGGTCATGCAAAGTTTCATCTGGCGGAAGCCAGGTGATATCGAGCGGCTTGTAATCGGCAGATCAGGCCCGAGTTCGTTGCGCGATGCTCGCGTCACTTCGTTATCGAAAGCAGGAGTTCGTGGACCCCGGCATCCTTCTTGGCATCTTCATCGGCTGGCCTGCACTTGCACTCGTGCCGGCCGCCGTGTTCGGCTACTTCTACATAAGAGGTCGCCGTCGCGTGGTGCTGGCCACCGCGCTGCTCTGGATTGCCTACTTCCCTTACGAACTCGGCATGAAGCTGAGGATCCTGTGCTCGGGGGAGTGCAATATCCGTGTCGACTTGCTGTTGCTCTATCCAGTGCTGCTTCTGCTCACGTTGGCGAGCCTCGTCGTGATCGTGCGTGGCCGCGCCCGGGCACCCCGCATTTGAATTGTCAGTCGACTCTCTGGATGAGCGGCAACAGAAATGCTTGTTGACTCGAAGCGCTGTGATAGACTGATTTTCAAATCAGGTTTCGTTGGCACTGCGGTTGCGTTTTCGCCCGGGCCGACTTGAGTTGCCGGATCGTCCGACTCCGCGCGTAGCAGGCTCCAACAACAACACGCTTGCCGCTCTCCGCGGTCTTCGGACTCCGCTTCCAACGCTTTCCAGGCAGTCGATTGCGGCGCTGTGGCGCATCCGGTTTTCGCTTGAACCGGCGCGTGGCGCGCATCGGGTCGACTTCCAGCTTCTCTCCGAACGGGAGACGATGAATACGCAAGAAGCCAAGCTCGTGCTCGAAGCGGCGCTGTTGACCGCCGAGCAGCCACTCTCGCTCTCCGAGATGCGGCGCATGTTCGATGACGAGATCAACGCCGACACGCTGCGCGTGCTGCTCGATGAGCTGCGTGCGGACTGGGCCGGCCGCGGCGTGGAACTGGTGGCACTGGCCTCGGGCTGGCGCTTCCAGAGTTCTGCCGCCATGCGGCCGTACCTGGACCGCCTGAATCCGGAAAAGGCGCCAAAGTATTCACGCGCGGTGCTTGAGACGATGGCGATCATTGCGTACCGCCAGCCGGTCACTCGGGGTGATATCGAAGAGATCCGCGGCGTGACGGTCTCCAGCCCCGTGATCAAGACGCTCGAGGAGCGCGGATGGGTGGAGGTCATCGGCCACCGCGAGGCGCCGGGCCGCCCCGCGCTGTTCGCGACGACGCGAGCCTTCCTCGACGACCTCGGGCTGCGCTCGCTTGAAGAACTGCCGGTCCTTGAAGAGGGCGCGACGGTTGCTCCTGAATTCGAACTCCAGTTTGCCGAGGCCACGCGCGACATCGCGGTGACCGCGGAAAACCCTGCCGAGGCCGACGCTGAGCCGTCGTCCCCAGCAATTGCGGCGGCGGATGCCGAGTACACCGCTGATTCCGCACCTCCTCCGACCCTCTCGGCCGCGACTCCCGCCTAGAACCTATCCCGATGAGCACCTCCCCGTATCCCGACGACGACGACGACACCGATCACAACCGTATGCCGCCCGGCCCGGCCGACGCAGCGGCTACCCGCGATGACAGCGCCGACGATGCTCTCGATGCCGAAGTCAATGGCAACGTCGCGGTGGCGTCCGGGCGTGGCCCGGAAGGCGGTGGTGACGGCGAAAGCGGCAGCGCAGTCCGAATGGCCGCCGCCGTCGCGGTCGTGGTGGCCGTGGCGGCGACGCGGATCGCGGTGCACCGGCAAACGCTCCGACGGGTGCCTCGACGAGTGCCCCTCCGAGCGCCGCGGCGCCTGACGTGCCGCCGCTGCCCCTGGCTGGTGAAGGCGACGACATCAATCCGGCGGCGATGGCCGAGGTGGCGCTGCCCCGCGAGTTGCTCGAGCGCGGTCGCCGCGCGGCCAAGCAGGCGCTGAACGCGCAGTCGGAAAAGTTGCACAAGGTGCTGGCGGACGCGGGCATCGGCTCGCGCCGCGATATGGAAGAACTGATCATTGCCGGCCGCGTGTCGGTCAATGGCGAGCCGGCGCACATCGGCCAGCGCGTGATGCCGAACGACCAGGTCAAGGTCAACGGCAGGCCGCTGCAGCGCCGGGTGGCCGGCGGGCGGCCGCCGCGCGTCCTGCTGTATCACAAGCCAGTGGGCGAAATCGTCACGCAGGACGACCCGGGCGAGCGCCCGCACCGTTTTCGAAAAGTTGCCGAAGGTCTCCGGAGGCCGCTGGGTCGCCGTGGGCCGGCTCGACCTGAACACCGAGGGCCTGATCCTTTTCACGACCTCCGGCGAACTGGCGAATCGGCTGATGCACCCCCGCTACGAGGTCGAGCGCGAGTACGCCGTGCGCGTGCTCGGCGAACTGACCGAGCAGCAGCGCCAGCAGCTGCTCGACGGCGTGCAGCTCGAGGACGGGCCGGCGAAGTTCAGCAAGGTCGAGGACGCCGGCGGCCAGGGCGTGAATCACTGGTACCGCGTCGCGCTTGCCGAAGGCCGCAATCGTGAAGTGCGGCGCATCTTCGATGTGCTCGGGTTGACCGTGAGCCGCCTCATCCGCATCCGTTTCGGTGCGATCCAGCTGCCGCGCACGCTGGCCCGGGGCCGTTTCTACGAGCTGGCGCCGGAATGGGTACAGGCCTGGGTGCACGATCTGGGAATGTCCATCGACGAGGTCCGCAGTCGCGGTGGCCAGCCGCACGCTGGCAAGGGCGGACGCGGCAAGGGCGGCCCGAAGCACCGCGGGCGCCCGCAAGGCCCCGGGCAGGGCTTTGGACAGGGCCAGAATCTCGTTCCGGGCGGCCAGAGCTACAGCCCGATCAGCGGTTTCGGCCAGGCGCCGGGCTATGGCCAGGGACAGGGACAGGGCCGGGGCTTCGGTCAAGGGCAGGGACAAGGGCAGGGCCGTGGCTTCGGTCAAGGCCAGGGTCAGGGCCGTGGCAAGGGCAAGCCCCAGGGCAATCGCCCGCCGCGCCAGCCGGACCCGATGACCAGCAGCGTCAACTACATCGCCGCCGGTCACGGACTGCCCAACAACGGCCGGCCTGCCCGGTTCCGCCGTGGCAAACCGCCGGGCTCTTCCTACTAGCCTGCCTGCCTAGGACGGAAGGGCCGCGCGGCGCTTGTTGCGGCGCGGATACGCCCCTATAATGCACGGTTGCCGAAGTGCGCGGTGATCGAGATTCGATCGTCGGGCGTCGGTTGCGCAGTCAGTCACCAAGGCAGCGGCGAAAGCGGCTGTGATTGCGCAAGCCTGTTGAATTCAACGGATGGGCTCTCGAGCCCATTTTTTATTTCCGGGCTGCATTGCAGAGCAGTTCGGCGCGGATGGTGGGCCACGCCGTTTTCGAGGTGATCGGGCGATGGCAGGTGTTGCGGCAGCAGTATCAGAAACGATCGGGCGGACCGTCGAAGGACTCGGTTACGAGTTCGTCGAGGCCGAGCGCCTGGCGGGCGGTCTGCTGCGGGTGACGATCGATCGTGAGGGCGGCATCGGGCTGGCCGACTGCGAGCGCGTGAGCCGGCACCTGACGCACCTTTTCGCGGTCGAAGATGTTGAGTACGCGCGGCTCGAAGTGTCGTCGCCGGGGCTGGACCGGCCGTTGAAGCAGGCGCGGGATTTCGTGCGTTTCGCCGGGGCCGAGGCGCAGGTGCAGTTGTACGCACCGCAGGCCACCACGGGCGGTCGTAGGAAACTGCACGGACGGTTGCTCGAGGTCGTGGGCGAGCGCGGGGCGGAGCGGGTGCGCATGCAACTGATCGCCGAAGTCGCGGCCAGGGCTTCAGGCTCGGGAGCGCGCATAAGCGGCAGGAAGCCGGCTGCGGGCAAGGGGTCGGGCAAGAAGGTTGGGGCAGCGGAGGGCGCAACAGTGGAATTCGCGCTCGCCGACGTTGAGAAAGCAAAGCTGGTACCTGAACTGAACTTCAGGGGCGGGGGCAAGGAGTAGACCGCAATGAGCCGAGAAATTCTGCTGCTGGTGGATGCGCTGGCGCGCGAGAAGAACGTTCCCAGGGAAACGGTCTTCGGTGCGCTCGAGTCCGCGCTGGCGATGGCGACGAAGAAACTGTTCGCCGAGGAGGACGTCGACATCAGGGTCGCGGTCGATCGCGAGACCGGCGAGTACGACGCCTATCGTCGCTGGCTCGTGGTGCCGGATGAAGCCGGCCTGCAGGAGCCGGGCCACCAGATCATCCTGTCCGACGCGCGCGATCAGATCGCCGACATCGAGATCGATGAGCACATCGAGGAGCTGCTGCCCCGCCAGGACGTGGCGAGCGGCCGGCGCTTCGCGCAGGACACCAAGCAGGTGATTCTGCAGAAGATCCGCGACGCCGAGCGCGAGCAACTGCTGAGCGACTTCCTGGCGCGTGGCGACCAGATCGTCAATGGCACGATCAAGCGCATGGACAAAGGTGACGCCATCATCGAGATCGGCAAGGTGGAAGCCCGCCTGCCGCGCAGCGAGATGATTCCGAAGGAGAACCTGCGCATCGGCGATCGTTGTCGCGCCTACGTACAGAAGATCGACCGGCTGGCGCGTGGACCGCAGGTGATCCTGTCGCGCACTTCGCCCGAGTTCGTGATGAAGCTCTTCGAGTTCGAAGTGCCGGAAATCGAGCAGGGCCTGCTGGTGATCAAGTCGGCCGCGCGCGACCCGGGTGTGCGCGCAAAGATTGCCGTCTGGACCAACGATCGCCGCATCGATCCGATTGGCACCTGTGTCGGCATGCGCGGCTCGCGCGTGCAGGCGGTTACGAACGAGCTCGCCGGTGAGCGTGTCGACATCGTGCTGTGGTCGGACGATCCGGCCCAGTTCGTCATCGGCGCACTGGCCCCGGCCAACGTCAGCTCGATCGTCGTCGACGAGGACAAGCACGCGATGGACGTCGTGGTCGACGAGGACAACCTCGCGATCGCGATCGGCCGTAGCGGCCAGAACGTGCGGCTCGCGTCCGAGCTCACCGGCTGGCAGATCAACATCATGACGGCCGAGGAATCGGCGCAGAAGCAGGAAAGCGAGCAGGTTGGCGTGCGCCAGACCTTCATCGACAAGCTCGACGTTGACGAGGAAATCGCCAACATCCTGATTCAGGAGGGCTTCTCGACGCTCGAGGAGATCGCCTACGTGCCGGTCAACGAGTTGATGGAAATCGAGGCCTTCGACGAGGAAACGGTCGAGGAGCTGCGCAACCGCGCCCGCAATGCGCTTCTGACCGAGGCGATCAAGCGCGAAGAGAATCTCGAGCAGGCCGAGAAGGACCTGCTGGATCTCGAGGACATGGACGACGACCTGGCCGCCAAGCTGGCCGAAAACTCGATCCGCACGCGTGACGACCTGGGCGAACTGGCCGTCGACGAGCTGACTGAAATGACGGGCATCGACGATGAGCGCGCCAGCAAGCTGATCATGGCCGCGCGCGCTCACTGGTTCGAGTCCGCGGAGCAGTAACCGGCGGCACGCGCTGTCCGGGACGCAGGAATAGGGAACGTTATGGCAAGTACTACAGTGGCCCAGTTTGCGACGGAACTGAAAGTTCCGCCGCAGTTGCTGCTCGAGCAGCTGAAGTCGGCCGGAGTCGTCAAGCAAGCGGAGGGCGACGCACTGTCCGACGACGACAAGGCGCGTCTGCTGGAGTCTCTGCGCAAGGCCCACGGCGGCGAGACGACCGAAAAGAAGAAGATCACGCTGACCCGCAAGCAGACGACGGAGATCAAGCAAGCCGATGCCTCGGGCAAGGCGCGCACGATCCAGGTCGAGGTCCGCAAGAAGCGGGTGTTCGTGAAGCGCGACGAAGCGACGGTCGAGCCCGAGGTTGTAACGGCTCCGGCCGCGCCGGTCATCGACGAAGCCGAGCTGGCGAAGCGCGAGGAAGAGGCGCGGCGCCAGGCGGAGTTCACGGCGCGCCAGATGCAGGAAGCGCGCGAGAAGGCCGAGCGCGCCCAGCGAGAACTCGCGGCAGCGGAGGAGAAGGAGCAGCAGGACGTCGACGCCGTGCGCGAGCGCGAGGCAGCTGCCGCCGCGGAACTGGCGCGCGCCGAGCAGGCGCAGCGTGACGCGGATCGTGCTGCCAAGGAGGCGGTCGAAGCGCAGCAGCGCGCGCGCCGCGCCGTTGAGGACGAGGTCGCCGCCATCAAGTCCATGATGTCGGCGCCGAAGAAGGTCGCCAAGGCGCCTGAGCCGGCGGCCGCCACGGCGCCAACGGCCGGGACACTGCACAAGCCGACCACCAAGCCCGAAGCCAAGCCAGGCGAGAAGAAGGACGAAAAGAAGCCGGGCGTCAAGGAGATCAAGAGCGGCAAGCTGGCCTCCAGCTGGTCCGAGGAGCAGCAGAAGAAGCGCCAGCTCAAGACGCGCGGGGATTCATCAGGCGGGACCGGTGCATGGCGCGGGCCGAAGGGCCATCGCAAGCACGGCCGCGACGAATCCGAAGGCGCGACGGCGCAGATGCCGGTCGAGCCGACCGTGCGCGATGTTTCGGTTCCCGAAACCATCACCGTGGCCGACCTCGCGCACAAGATGTCGGTCAAGGCGGCCGAAGTCATCAAGGTGCTGATGAAGCTGGGCCAGATGGTGACGATCAACCAGGTCCTAGACCAGGACACGGCGATGATCGTGGTCGGTGAACTGGGCCACAACGCCATTGCGGCGAAGCTGGACGATCCCGAGGCGCTGCTCGCCGAAAGCGAGGCGACGACGACAGCCGGTGTCGGCGAGGCCGAACCCGAGCCGCGTCCGCCGGTGGTCACGATCATGGGCCACGTCGACCACGGCAAGACCTCGTTGCTCGATTACATCCGTCGCACCAAGGTCGCAGCCGGCGAGGCCGGGGGCATCACGCAGCACATCGGTGCCTATCACGTCGAGACACCGCGCGGCATCATTACTTTCCTCGATACGCCGGGCCATGAGGCCTTCACGGCGATGCGCGCGCGCGGCGCCAAGGCGACCGACATCGTCATCCTGGTGGTCGCCGCCGACGACGGCGTAATGCCGCAGACGAAGGAAGCGATCGCGCACGCGAAGGCGGCCGGTGTTCCACTGGTCGTCGCGCTGAACAAGATCGACAAGCCCGAGGCGAATCCTGACCGCGTCAAGCAGGAACTGGTGGCCAACGGCGTCGTCCCCGAGGACTACGGCGGCGAATCGCCCTTTATTCCCGTGTCGGCCAAGACCGGTGTCGGTGTCGACGAACTCCTCGAGAACGTGCTGCTGCAGGCTGAGGTGCGCGAATTCAAGGCGGTCAAGAACGGGCCGGCCAAGGGCATCGTTATCGAGTCCCAGCTCGATAACGATGCCCTTGGCCGGCCCGTTCTTGACCGCCTTGAATTCGCGCACCTCAGCCTGCGGGCGCACGTTCTCGAGGAGTTCATCAACACCGACACGGTCTTGGCCGACACGGGAATAAAGGGCGATTCGCCGCCGTAGTCCTCGGGGACGACGCCGTTGGCCACCAGTTCCTGCTTGACGCGGTCAGGATTCGCCTCGGGCTTGTCGATCTTGTTCAGCGCGACGACCAGTGGAACACCGGCGCCTTCGCGTGCGCGATCGCTTCCCTTCGTCTGCGGCATTACGCCGTCGTCGGCGGCGACCGCCAGATGTCGGTCGCCTTGGCGCCGCGCGCGCGTCGCCGTGAAGGCCTCATGGCCCGGCGTATCGAGGAAAGTAATGATGCCGCGCGGTGTCTCGACGTGATAGGCACCGATGTGCTGCGTGATGCCCGGCCTCGCCGGCTGCGACCTTGGTGCGACGGATGTAATCGAGCAACGAGGTCTTGCCGTGGTCGACGTGGCCCATGATGAGCATGACCGCCCGGCGGACGCGGCTCGGGTTCGCCTCGCCGACACCGGCTGTCGTCGTCGCCTCGCTTTCGGCGAGCAGCGCCTCGGGATCGTCCAGCTTCGCAGGGCGTTGTGGCCCAGTTCACCGACCACGATCATCGCCGTGTCCTGGTCTGGACCTGGTTGATCGTCACCATCTGGCCCAGCTTCATCGGCGCCTTGAGCCGCCTTGACCGACATCTTGTGCGCGAGGTCGGCCACGGTGATGTTCAGGGAAGCCGAACGTCCGCACGGTCGGCTCGACCGGCATCTGCGCCGTCGCGCCTTCGGATTCGTCGCGGCCGTGCTTGCGATGGCCCACTCGGCCCGCGCCATGCACGGATCGGTCCCGCCTGATGAATCCCCGCGCGTCTTGAGCTGGCGCTTCTTCTGCTGCTCCTCGGACCAGCTGGAGGCCAGCTTGCCGCTTCTTGATCTCCTTGACGCCCGGCTTCTTTTCGTCCTTCTTCTCGCCTGGCTTGGCTTCGGGCTTGGTGGTCGGCTTGTGCAGTGTCCCGGCCGTTGGCGCCGTGGCGGCCGCCGCTCAGCGCCTTGGCGACCTTCTTCGGCGCCGACATCATGGACTTGATGGCGGCGACCTCGTCCTCAACGGCGCGGCGCGCGCGCTGCTGCGCTTCGACCGCCTCCTTGGCAGCACGATCCGCGTCACGCTGCGCTCCTCGGCGCGCGCCAGACGTTCCGGCCGCGGCGCCTGCTCGCGCTCGCGCACAGCGTCGACGTGCTGCTGCTCCTTCTCCTCCGCTGCCGCGAGTGGCGCGCTCGGCCTTCTCGCGCGCTTCCTGCATCTGGCGCGCCGTGGACACTCCACCTGGCGCCGCGCCTCTGTCGCGCTTCGCCAGCTCGGCTTCGTCGATGACCGCGCGGCGGAGCCGCACCTCGGGCTCGACCGTCGCTTCGGTCAGCGGCTTCACGAACACCCGCTTCTTGCGGACCTCGACCTGGATCGTGCGCCTTGCCGAGGCATCGGCTTGCTTGATCTCCATCATCTGTTGGTCAGCGTGATCTTCTTCTTTTCGGTCCTCGCCGCCGTGGCTTTGCGCAGAGACCACAGACGCGCCTTGGTCGGACAGTGCGTCGCCCTCCGCTTGCTTGACGACTCCGGCCGACTTCAGCTGCTCGAGCAGCAACTGCAGCAACTTCAGTTCCGTCGCAAACTGGGCCGCTGTAGTACTTCCATGACGTTTCCCTATTCCTGCGTCCCGGACAGCGCGTGCCACCGGTTACTGCTCCGCGGACTGCGACACGAGTGAGCGCGCGCGGCCATGATCAGCTTGCTGGCGCGCTCATCGTCGATGCCCGTCATTTCAGTCAGCTCGTCGACGGCCAGTTCGCCCAGGCCGTCACGGGTGCGGATCGAGTTTTCGGCCACTTTGGCGGCCAGGTCGTCGTCCATGTCCTCAAGACAGCAGGTCCTTCTCGGCCTGCTCGAGATTCTCTTGGCGCTTGATCGCCTCGGTCAGAAGCGCATTGCGGGCGCGGTTGCGCAGCTCCTCGACCGTTTCCTCGTCGAAGGCCTCGATTTCCATCAACTCATTAAGCCGCCGCGTAGGCGACGTCCTCGAGCGTCGAGAAGCCCTGCCTGAAGATCGGGACCTTGGCATTTCCTCGTCAACGTCGAGCTTGTCGATGAAGGTCTGGCGCACGCCAACCTGCTCGGCTTCCTGCTTCTGCGCCGAGTTGTTCGGCCGTCCATGATGTTGATCTGCCAGCCGTGAGCTCGGACGCGAGCCGCACGTTCTGCACCGCTGCGCCAATCGCGATCGCGAGGTTGTCCTCGTCGACCACGTCCATCGCGTGCTTGTCCTCGTCGACGACGATCGAGCTGACGTTGGCCGGGGCCAGTGCGCCGATGACGAACTGGGCCGGATCGTCCGACCACGCGCGCGATGTCGACACGCTCACCGGCAACTCGTCCGTAACCGCCTGCACGCGCGAGCCGCGGTCGACGCAGTTGCCGATCGGATCGATGCGGCGATCGTTGGTCCAGACGGCAATCTTTGCGCGCACACCCGGGTCGCGCGCGGCCGACTTGATCACCAGCAGGCCCTGCTCGATTTCCGGCACTTCGAACTGGAGCTTCATCACGAACTCGGGCGAAGTGCGCGACAGGATCACCTGCGGTCCACGCGCCAGCCGGTCGATCTTCTGTACGTAGGCGCGACAACGATCGCCGATGCGCAGGTTCCTCCTTCGGAATCATCTCGCTGCGCGGCAGGCGGGCTTCCACCTTGCCGATCTCGATGATGGTCACCTTGTCCATGCGCTTGATCGTGCCATTGACGGTGCTGGTCGCCAGCGCGCCAGGAAGTCGCTCAGCAGTTGCTCGCGCTCGGCGTCGCGGAATTCTGCAGAATCACCTGCTTGGTGTCCTGCGCGAAGCGCCGGCCGCTCGCCACGTCCTGGCGGGGCGGCGGCTCCCTCGATGTGCTCATCGATCTCGATGTCGGCGATCTGATCGCGCGCGTCGGACAGGATGATCTGGTGGCCCGGCTCCTGCAGGCCGGCTTCATCCGGCACCACGAGCCAGCGACGATACGCGTCGGTCCTCGCCGGTCTCGCGATCGACCGCGACCCTGATGTCGACGTCCTCCTCGGCGAACAGTTTGTTCGTCGCCATCGCCAGCGCGGACTCGAGCACACCGAAGACCGTTCCCTGGAACGTTCTTACTCGCGCGCAGGCGCCGTCCACCGGCGAGCAGAACTTCTGCTGGTCCGGTCTACTCCTTGCCCCGCCCCTGAAGTTCGTTCAGTTGCCGGCTTTGCTTTCTCGACGTCGGCGAGACAAATCCCGCTGTTCGCCCTCCACTTGCCCAACCTTCTTGCCCGACCCCCTTGCCGCGGCCGGCTTCCTGCCGCTTATGCGCGCTTGCCGGCCTGAAGCCCTGCCACGACTTCGCGATCGGTCGTCGCGCTCCCGCCCGCGCCCGCCGGCAGTCTCGACAACCGTGCCGTCCGTCCTCGATCGCCTCGACGGCGTGATGGTCACCCCGGTGCGCGACTCGCGCCCGGCCCCGCGGAACGCGCCCGAATCCGCCCCTGCTTAACGGCCGGTCCAGCCCCGGCGACGACGCTCAGCCGCGCGTCACGCAATCTTCGACCGCGAAAAGGTGCGTCGTCCCGGCTGACGCGCTGGCAGTCGGCCCGCCCGATGCCGCCCTCGCCATCGATCGTCACCCGCAGCAGACCGCCCGCGGCGCTCGGCCTCGACGAACTCGTAACCGAGTCCTTCGACGGTCCGCCCGATGATACTGCTGCCGCAACACGTGCCATCGCCCGATCCTCGAAAACGGCGTGGCCCACCATCCGCGCCGAACTGCTCTGCAATGCAGCCCGGAAATAAAAATCAGCTCGAGACCCATCGTAATTCGACAGGGTCCCGCGATCACAGCCGCTTTCCCGCTGCCTTGGTGACTGACTGCGCAACCGACGCCCGACGATCGAATCTCGATCACCGCGCTCGGCGACCGTGCATTATAGGGCGTATCCGCGCCGCAACAAGCGCCGCGCAGCCCTCCGCCCCTCGGCGGGCAGGCTAGTAGGAAGAGCCCGGCGGTTCGGCGACCGGGCAGGCCCAGGGCGTTGTTGGGCAGTCCGTGACCGGCGGCGAGATGTAGTTGACGCTGCTGGTCATCGGGTCCGGCTGGCGCGGCGGGCGATTGCCCTGGGGCTTGCCCTTGCCACGGCCCTGACCCTGGCCTTGACCGAAGCCACGGCCCTGCCCTTGTCCCTGCCCTTGACCGAAGCCCCGGCCCTGTCCCTGGCCATAGCCCGGCGCCTGGCCGAAACCGCTGATCGGGCTGTAGCTCTGGCCGCCCGGAACGAGATTCTGGCCCTGTCCAAAGCCCTGCCCGGGGCCTTGCGGGCGCCCGCGGTGCTTCGGGCCGCCCTTGCCGCGTCCGCCCTTGCCAGCGTGCGGCTGGCCACCGCGACTGCGGACCTCGTCGATGGACATTCCCAGATCGTGCACCCAGGCGCTCTACCCATTCCGGCGCCAGCTCGTAGAAACGGCCCCGGGCCAGCGTGCGCGGCAGCTGGATCGCACCGTAACGGATGCGGATGAGGCGGCTCACGGCATGCCCGAGCGCCTCGAAGATGCGTCGCACTTCGCGGTTGCGTCCTTCGGTGATGGCGACGCGGTACCAGTGGTTGACGCCCTTGCCGCCGGCGTCCTCGATGCTCTTGAAGGCGCTTCGCTGGCCTTCGATGTGCACGCCTTCGAGCAACTGGCCGGTCGCGCTGCTCGGGATCGAGTTCGCCGAGCGCGCGCACGGCGTATTCGCGTTCGACGTCGTAGCGGGCATCAGCCGATTCGCCAGTTCGCCGGAGGTCGTAAAAAGGATCAGGCCCTCGGTGTTCAGGTCGAGCCGGCCCACGGCGACCCAGCGGCCTCCGGAGACCTTCGGCAACTTTTCGAAAACGGTGGGGCGCTCGCCCGGGTCGTCCTGCGTGACGATTTCGCCCACTGGCTTGTGATACAGCAGGACGCGCGGCGGCCGCCCGCCGGCCACCCGGCGCTGCAGCGGCCTGCCGTTGACCTTGACCTGGTCGTTCGGCATCACGCGCTGGCCGATGTGCGCCGGCTCGCCATTGACCGACACGCGGCCGGCAATGATCAGTTCTTCCATATCGCGGCGCGAGCCGATGCCCGCGTCCGCCAGCACCTTGTGCAACTTTTCCGACTGCGCGTTCAGCGCCTGCTTGGCCGCGCGGCGACCGCGCTCGAGCAACTCGCGGGGCAGCGCCACCTCGGCCATCGCCGCCGGATTGATGTCGTCGCCTTCACCAGCCAGGGGCAGCGGCGGCACATCAGGCGCCGCGGCGCTCGGAGGGGCACTCGTCGAGGCACCCGTCGGAGCGTTTGCCGGTGCACCGCGATCCGCGTCGCCGCCACGGCCACCACGACCGCGACGGCGGCGGCCATTCGGACTGCGCTGCCGCTTTTCGCCGTCACCACCGCCTTCCGGGCCACGCCCTGGACGCCACCGCGACGTTGCCATTGACTTCGGCATCGAGAGCATCGTCGGCGCTGTCATCGCGGGTAGCCGCTGCGTCGGCCGGGCCGGGCGGCATACGGTTGTGATCGGTGTCGTCGTCGTCGTCGGGATACGGGGAGGTGCTCATCGGGATAGGTTCTAGGCGGGAGTCGCGGCCGAGAGGGTCGGAGGAGGTGCGGAATCAGCGGTGTACTCGGCATCCGCCGCCGCAATTGCTGGGGACGACGGCTCAGCGTCGGCCTCGGCAGGGTTTTCGCGGTCACCGCGATGTCGCGCGTGGCCTCGGCAAACTGAAGTTCGAATTCCAGGAGCAACCGTCGCGCCCTCTTCAAGGACCGGCAGTTCTTCAAGCGAGCGCAGCCCGAGGTCGTCGAGGAAGGCTCGCGTCGTCGCGAACAGCGCGGGGCGGCCCGGCGCCTCGCGGTGGCCGATGACCTCCACCCATCCGCGCTCCTCGAGCGTCTTGATCACGGGGCTGGAGACCGTCACGCCGCGGATCTCTTCGATATCACCCCGAGTGACCGGCTGGCGGTACGCAATGATCGCCATCGTCTCAAGCACCGCGCGTGAATACTTTGGCGCCTTTTCCGGATTCAGGCGGTCCAGGTACGGCCGCATGGCGGCAGAACTCTGGAAGCGCCAGCCCGAGGCCAGTGCCACCAGTTCCGCGGCCCGCCCAGTCCGCACGCAAGCTCCATCGAGCAGCACGCGCAGCGTGTCGGCGTTGATCTCGTCATCGAACATGCGCCGCATCTCGGAGAGCGAGAGTGGCTGCTCGGCGGTCAACAGCGCCGCTTCGAGCACGAGCTTGGCTTCTTGCGTATTCATCGTCTCCCGTTCGGAGAGAAGCTGGAAGTCGACCCGATGCGCGCCACGCGCCGGTTCAAGAATGGATGCGCCACAGCGCCGCAATCGACTGCCTGGAAAGCGTTGGAAGCGGAGTCCGAAGACCGCGGAGAGCGGCAAGCGTGTTGTTGTTGGAGCGACGCGCGGAATCGGACGATCCGGCAACTCAAGTCGGCCCGGGCGAAAACGCAACCGCAGTGCCAACGAAACCTGATTTAAAAACCAGTCATCACAGCGCTTCGAGTCAACAAGCATTTCTGTTGCCGCTCATCCAGAGAGTCGACTGACAATTCAAATGCGGGGTGCCCGGGCGCGGCCACGCACGATCACGACGAGGCTCGCCAACGTGAGCAGAAGCAGCACGGGATAGAGCAACAGCAAGTCGACACGGATATTGCACTCCCCCGAGCACAGGATCCTCAGCTTCATGCCGAGTTCGTAAGGGAAGTAGGCAATCCAGAGCAGCGCGGTGGCCAGCACCACGCGGCGGCGACCTCTTATGTAGAAGTAGCCGAACACGGCTGGCACGAGTGCAAGTGCAGGCCAGCCGATGAAGATGCCAAGAAGGATGCCGGGGTCCACGAGAAACCTGCTTTCGATAACGAAGTGACGCGAGCATCGCGCAACGAACTCGGGCCTGATCTGCCGATTACAAGCCGCTCGATATCACCTGGCTTCCGCCAGATGAAACTTTGCATGACCCGAATGGGAAGCTTTCCCATTGTCCAAGCAAAGCTCGTCCGAGTGAACCTCGAAATCGTTCGCTACGGACTTGGTGTTTCAATCCACCTCAAGCTCTGTCGACTGCGTGAACGACGTCCCTCGTCGGGAAAGTCGTGTGCGCACATGGTCAACGTTTCGGAGGCCGTGCTTTGCGGCGCGACGTTGATGGGTCGGGCTCAACGAGTTCAGCCAGCCACGCCCCCGCCTCACGGAACGGCCGGCTCGATCGCTCGGCACGTGCACGGATGTAGGCGCCTTCGATCGCCGTCAGCACCAGTCCAGCGAAGGACCGTGAATGCCGCGCATCGCCCATGTCGATGTGCTGCGCGATCAACTCCACCCAGCGATCGAACGTCGCGCCCACTACCGCACGCAGCGCCTCGTGGTCGCCGTCGAGGTCGAGGCACACAGTTCCGAATGCGCAGCTCTTGCGGGAAGTCAGCGCTTTCGACCCGCTGCCCGAAGGCGTCGAACAGGCGCCTCACCTTAGCGGCGGGAGTTCTGCCGGCGGCGAGCGCTTCCTCGATGAAGCGCATAACCCGCGGCGAATAGGTTTCCAGCGCCTCGGTGACGACCTGCTGCTTGCCGTTGGGAAAGAAGTAGTAGACGGACCCCTTCGGCGCGGCGCTTTCGCGCACGATCTCGTTGATGCCCGCGCCCGACAGGCCGGAACCACGCATCAGCTCGATCGCCGCCTCGATCATGCGCTGGCGGCTTCCAGGTACTGCCTGCATCGTGCCTTGACTCAATAACTAGACCAGTCTATATATTACAGGAATGGCAGCGCCGAGTCGAGCTTGCAGCCTGCTACCGGCTGGTCGCCTGGTTCGGCTGGGACGATCTGATCTTTACCCACATCTCGGCGCGTGTGCCGGGCTCGGAGCATCACTTCCTCATCAACCCCTACGGCTGGATGTTCGACGAGATCACGGCGTCCAGTCTGGTCAAGGTCAATCTCGAGGGCCGCAAGGTGCTCGACAGCCCCCATGAGATCAACCCGGCCGGATTCACCATCCACAGCGCCATCCATGCCGCCCGCGCGGACGCCATCTGTGTTCTGTGCACGTGCACAGCGTCAACGGGGTCGCCGTGGCCGCTCAGGAGGCGGGTGTGCTGCCTCTGTCGCAGCACTCGATCTTCGTGCTCTCCTCCCTCGCCTACCACGACTACGAGGGCGTCGCGCTGGAAGAGGACGAAGCACGGCTCGTCCGGGATCTCGGAGACAAGCGCTTCCTCATGCTGCGCAACCACGGTCTGCTCACCCTGGGGCGCT
>CAVXZK010000007.1:0-27093 GCA_963766365.1 uncultured beta proteobacterium | reverse complement strand
CAAGGCCCGGCTCGTCGGTCGCGCCTTGTGGCGGCGGCTCAGCGGTTGACCGCGCATTGATCACCGGCCGCAGGCGCGCCCGTGGTCGAGGATCGGCGCGTCGATCTCGCCGGACTGACCGCCCGCCTCCAGCATCTCGGCAAACCCCTGCCGCAGGCAGGACGCGAACGCCTCGGGTTCCGTCACCGCTGCCGGGTCGAAGTGGGCGGCGACAAAGCATTCTTCCGCAACGGACAGCATCGTGATCATGGCGCCTACGCCAGGAACCGGCCCGAACGGATAGGCGGCGAGGACGCTGCGTCCAGCCAGTTTCGGCCGCGCGGCAGTGCCCGGCACGTTGCTGGCCTGCACGTCCGCCCGCGGGACCTGCTTGAGCAGGCGCTCGAGCACGGCGTCGGGCATGCGCGCCACGAGCGGCGCCAGCAACGAGTGCGCCCGGATCGCCTGTTCTGCGCGGCCCGCCGCCACCGCACGGCGGATCGCGTCGAGGCGATTCGCCGCATCAGGCAGCGAAGCCGGTGCGGCCAGCGTGAGCGAGCCGAGGTAGTTGCCCGCCGCGGTTTCGTCGCCACGTCGCAGGTTCACCGGCACGGCCAGCGGTACGTCGGCCGGCTCGAAACCGGTTGCCAGCTGGTAGCGATGCAGCGCCCCCGCGATTGCCGCGAGATAGACGTCGTTGATCGTGCTGTCGAGCGCGCGTGCCGCCCGCTTGATCCCCGGCAGCGGCACCGTCAACCCAGCGCAGCGACGCTCGAGGCTGCGCCCCGCCAGCGCCGGCGCTGGCGGACAGGGCAGGCCGAGCACCCTGCGCGCAGACGCCAGGTAGTCCTCGGCCGAGCGCGCAAATCCGGCCGGGTCATGCATGGCCGACCGCGCCGCATCGGTCAGGCCCGGCAGCAGGCGCAAGACGGCCGCGGCGGCGGCCTGCGGCAGCCGTGCCAGAACCTGCTGTTGCAGCTCGACCGGTTTGAGGGCCGCGTCGGACGCGCGCGGCACCGGCGGCAACCGTGTCTTCGCGGGCCGCGCACCGTCGTCGAACAGCGCGGCGAACAACTGCAGCGCGCCAATGCCATCGGTGAGTGCGTGGCTCATCTTGAAGAAAAGTGCGCTGCGCTGCCCCTCCAGGCCGGTCAGAATCAGTGCCTCCCAGAGCGGCCGGTCGGCGTCGAGCGGTGCCGCCAGTTCAGGACGAATCGCGTCGAAGACCTCACGCAACGAACCGGGTGCCGCGACGGCCACCTGACGCACGTGGTTCTCGAGTTCGAAGTCCGGATCGGTGACCCAGTGCGGCAGCACCAGCCGCAGCGGCGGAACCACCGCTCGCTGACGAAGCCGCGGAAATGCCCGGGTGGCCCGTTCGAGCGACCGCAGCAGGCTTCGCCGTGGCGGCGGCCCGTCGAGCAGGTACAGCCCGCCCACGACGGACAACATCCGCGGGTGCTCGTCGCCGCGATAGAGCAGTGCGTCCAGCGCCGACATCGCCTCGAGCCGATCGTGTCCAATTGCCATCGATGCACCACAGATGCCGAACCGGGTTGATTGCAACCCATCGTGATCTGGGTCAAATTGCGATGCAAGGGGGAGGGCGGTGGCACCAGAGCACGCTCCGACTATGAGCGATAGAGAATTCACGCCCTGGCAATCGGCTGACGGCCACCGCAGCGTTTTCCTGCTCGACTACACGACGCAGCTCGAACGACGCCTGCTGGAAGCGTGGCTGAGAGACACGCACGCCCAGGGCTGCACGGGTGACGCAGCAGGCGCAGAACTCCTCTGCCTGCGGGAGCATGGAGGGCGGTTTCGCGCCGCGGCGATCGCCCGGATCGCCGAGCTGTGCGCAACCACCCCGACAGCGTTCTTTGTGCCGCTGCGCGTGTTGTGGATTCCCAGGCGCGGCGACCACTCTGCACGCGCGCACCTCACGGCCTTCGTCGCGGGGGACCCGCGTGCCCCCGGCGCCCTGAAACAGCGCTGGATTCACCGCAAGGATCCCTCGCGCGCCCGCCCGCTGGCGGCAGAGGGCGCGAGCCTCCAGGCGCTGCAGAAGAGATTCCAGCACAGTCATCAGCGTGCGCCGGGCGATGCGACGCAACTGTCGGAGTTCATAGGCCGACAGGCGGTGCTCGCCCTCGAACGGGCCGAGGCCCGCACCCGGGGCGCGCGCTACAAGGTGCCACGACTCGTGGCCGAGGAAATGCTCGACAAGCCGGCGCTGCAGTCGGCGCTGGACGCGCTCGCCGCCCAGACCGGGCGCCCGCCCGCTGATGTGCGCCGCCACGCGAAGGACTGCCTGCAGGAAATGGCGGCGGTCCACAGCACGTTCTACCTGGACCTCATGGCCGAGATCGGGCGATACCTCTACACGCGGGGATTTGATCCCGAGATCCAGGTTCCGGCGGCCGATGTGCAACGCATCCGGGAAATGTCGCGGCGGCGCCCGCTCGTGTTCCTCATGACCCACAAGTCGCACCTCGACGGCTTCCTGATGGTCACGATGCTGCATGACATGGACCTGCCTCCCACGCACATCTTCGGCGGCATCAACATGAGTTTCCCGGGACTCGGCACGCTCGGCCGGCGCTCGGGCACCGTGTTCATACGCCGCAACCTTGCCGACGATCCGATCTACAAGGTCGTCCTGCGCAGCTACATCGACTACCTCGTCGAAAAGCGCTTTCCCCTGCTGTGGGCGCTGGAGGGAACACGGTCCCGCACCGGCAAGTTGATGCCGCCGCGTTACGGGCTGCTCAACTACGTGGTGGATTCCTATGTCCGGTCGGCGGCGGCCGACGTGATGCTGGTGCCCGTTGCCATCGTTTACGATCAGGTCCCGGAGGTGTCCGACTACGTCGCCGAGGCCAAAGGCGTCACCAAGCGGCCAGAGTCGGCGTCCTGGTTCATGAAGTACGTCAGCGGCCTGCACAACCCCTTCGGTCGCATCCACGTCCGTTTCGGCGAGGGCGTGTCGCTTGCGGAGGAACTCGGATCGCAGCCCAGTGATGGCACGCCGTCGAAGCTCGACCTGCAGAAGATCGCCTTCCAGCTTGCCGTGCAGGCGAACAGCGTGACGCCGGTCATGGCGAGCGCCATGGTGACGTTCGTTCTCCTGGCGCACGGCCACCGCGCGCTCACGTTCGGCGAACTGGTGCGCGACCTGCGCGCGCTGCTCGGGTTCGTGCGACTGCTCGCCCTGCCCACCACGACCGACGTCGACCTCGGCTCGCGCGAGGTGCTGGAAACCGTGCTTGGGCAGCTGCGGCACACGGGCGTGATCACGGTCTTCGAGGACGGGGTCACGCCGGTCTATGCGGTGCCGCCGACGGCGGCAACCGCGGCCGCGTACTATCGCAACACCTGCGTGCACTTCTTCGTACCCAGCGCGATCGCCGAGCTGGCCCTGCAGCACGCCAGCGGCCAGGACGTTGGCGACCGTCTCGGCGCGTTCCGCGCCGAGGCCTTGCGGGTGCGCGACCTGCTCAAGTTCGAGTTCTTCTTCGACGACAAGGAGGCATTCCTGGACTCGATGGAGCGCGAACTGACGCAGCGCGCGCCGGATTGGCGCGAGCGCCTCGCAGGTCCGCGCGACCCGGGCGAGCTGCTGGCATCGCTGGACCCGCTGCTGACGCCGGGGACGCTGCGCCCCTTTTTCGAGGCGTACTGGGTGCTGGCGGACGCGCTGTTGCTCGAGGACCCATCGCAGCAACTGGAGCGGAAGTCATTTCTGAAGCGCTGCGTCGCGCTCGGTCAGCAGCGCGTCCGGCAGCGCCGCGTGGCCAGCGAAGAGTCGGCCTCGCCGGCCTATTTCGAGGCGGCGTTGAAACTTGCGGAGCATCGCGGGCTGCTCGGCGGCGAGGCCAGTCCGCTCATGACCGAACGCAGGCTTTTTGCGGCCGAGCTCGCCACGCTCGTCCGGCGTATCGACCGTCTGGCGCTGCTGGTCGACCAGCGGCGCACCGCGCCGGACGAGTTTGCTTGAGGACAGGAACATGAACACGCAGACGCGCGCCAGGGCGCATCGACAGGTCACCGCGCACCTTGCAAAGTCGGCTCGTGGAGCCAGTGTCGGTGCGTTCTTCGATCTCGACCGCACGCTGCTCGAAGGATTCTCGGCGTACCCATATCTGGGCGAGCGCCTCAGGCGCGGCGCCATGCCGGCACGAGAAATGCTCGCCAACCTTGGCGCGATGCTCGACTACAAGCTCGGCCGCTCCGGCTTCTCCGGCGTCGTTGGACGCACCACGCAACCGCTGCGCGGCGTTGCGGAGTCTGTGCTCGAGGAACTCGGCGAGGACGTCTTCCGCAAGCACCTGCTGGGAAGAATCTTCCCGGAAGCAAGGGCGCTGGTGCGGGCGCACCGCGAGCGCGGCCACACGCTGGCAATCGTATCGTCGGCGACTCGCTACCAGATCGAACCCGTGGCACGCTATCTCGGCATCGAGCACGTGCTCTGCACGCGGCTCAAAGTCGAAGACGGCGTGCTGACCGGCGAGGTAGTCCGGCCGACCTGCTACGGTGAGGGCAAGGCCACGGCGGCGCGCCGGCTCGCGGCCGCGGCGGGACTCGACCTTTCGGCCAGCCACTTCTACACCGATGCGGTCGAGGACCTGCCGCTGCTCGAACTCGTCGGCCACCCGCACGCACTCAATCCCGACCCGAAGCTGGACAGGCTGGCGCGCGAACGCGGCTGGCCCGTGCAGCGCTTTGCCTCCCGGGCCGCGGGGGCGCGCGAAGCCGTCGGCACCGCGCTTGCGTATGGCAGCATGATCCCAGCCGTGTTCGCCGGTCGCGTGGCCGGCCTGCTGAGCGGCAATGCGCGATCGGGCCTCAATCTTGCGATCGCTTCCTGGGCAGATTTCACTACGCTCGCGATCGGCCTCGAACTCCAGGTCAAAGGACGGCAGCACCTGTGGTCGCACCGGCCAGCGGTGTTCGTGTTCAATCACCAGAGCCAGGCCGATGTCGTGGTCGTCGCCAAGCTGTTGCGCGAGGACTTCACGGGTGTGGCGAAGATCGAGGTGAGTCGTCACCCGATCGTCGGGCCCATGTTCCGGGCGATGCAGGTGGCTTTTGTCGATCGGGCCAACAACAAGAAAGCGGTTGAGGCGCTCAAGCCGGCGATTGAGGCGCTGCGCGACGGCAGGTCGCTGGTCATCGCCCCGGAAGGCACCCGCAGCCAGACGGAACGCCTTGGACCATTCAAGAAAGGTGCCTTTCATCTCGCGATGCAGGCCGGCGTGCCGATCGTGCCGATCGTGATCCACAACGCCCTCGAGTCGCAGCCGAAAGGCGCCACGCTGTTCCGGCCAGCGACGATCCGCGTGGAGGTCCTGGCCCCGGTCCCCACGGAACACTGGCGGGCCGCGACGATCGATCGCCACGTGGCCGAAGTCCGCGGGATGTTCCTGCGCGCGCTCGGGCAGGAGGATGCGCCGACCACTGCGACGCCGCGCAAGCAGCGGCGCAGGGTGGCAAGAAAGCCGGTCGCGAAGCGTTCCGCGCGGTAAGCGGGCGCGTAGACCTGCCGGGCTGCGGGTCGCGGGGTGCAAGCAGCCCGCGGCCCCGGGCCCTGGCCGCGATCACGGGCCTCAGTCGATGAGGTCGCCCGGGGTCGGCGGCAGTCGCGGCATCTGCTGGGTCGGGAATGGTCCCGTGAGGGTCTCCAGGAACGCCACGATGTCGGCAACCTGTGCGTCGTCGAGCGACCGGTTCAGCTGCGTGCTGGCCATGATGCGCACGGACTCGCCGATCGTGTGTACCTGACCGTTATGAAAGTACGGCGCCGTGTACACCAGGTTGCGCAGTCCGGGGACCCGCCAGATGTTCTTGTCGGCGTCGTTCTTGGTCGCGCTCGCGCGCCCGGTGTCGCTCATGAAATCGTACTTCGCGACATACGGGCTGTCCGGGAAGGTCGGGAACTTCATGAAGAAGCCCGTGCCGGCCGGCAGCGGCGGACCGCTGAACGTCGGGCCCTGGTGGCAGCTGGTGCATCCGACGTCAGCGAAGGTGTTGAGGCCACGGACCTGCTGCTCCGTGAGCGCCTTCGCGTCGCCCTTGGCGTACTTGTCGTACGCACTGTTCGGCGTGATCAGCGTGCGCTCATAGGCGGCGATCGCCCTGGCCGCGTTGTCCATGGTGATCACGTCGCCTGCACCGAAGACTTTCTCAAAATACGGCTTGTATCCGGGTATGTTGCGCACGCGGCCGATGACCGCGTCCAGGTTGGCCATCCCCATCTCGATCGGGTTCGCTGGCGGTCCCTCGCCTGGTCCTCGAGCGTCGCTGCGCGGCCGTCCCAGAACTGGCTGGACAGGAAGGCCGCGTTCCAGACCGTGGGCGCATTGCGGCCGCCGACATGGCCGTGCACGCCGATGGACGTCGGCCGGTGATCGTCACCGCCTTCCATGACGTTGTGGCAGGTGAAGCACGACACGGTGCCGCTCGACGACAGCCGCGGGTCGAAGTACAGCATCTTGCCGAGCTCGACCTTGTCGGCAGTGGTGGGATTGTCCGCGGGCGCCGGTGCTACGTCCGGCAACGCCTGCCACGGGCCGCTTGCTGCTGCCGCAGGCGTCATGGCGAACGGCGTCGAAGTCAGAACGATAGCGGCGATCGCAACGAAGCGCATGGCATTACTCCCGGAGACCGGACAGGATGCTGATACGCTAATGCAGCCGCGGTCACTCCATAAGTCGGAAAAATACCGAACCTGGTGCTGTTCCCCGTTCGTCGATCAAAGCGCGATCGGCAGGATCGTCGTTTCCTTGATCACGGTGACCGTCACCGACGAATTGATCGACTGCACGTTCGGCAGCTTCGACAGGTGGTCCAGGTAGAACGCTTCGTAGGCCTTGATGTCGCGCGTCACCACGCGCAGCATGAAATCCCATTCCCCCATCGTCGTGTAGCAGTCGAGCACTTCGGGTCGCTCGCGGATCGCCTCGGCGAACGCTGCAATCGCATCGCGGCCCTGGCTCGAGAGCTTGACGTGGGCAAAGATGGTGACGTCGAGGCCGAGCGCAGCCCGATCGAGCAGTGCGACGCGCCCCTTGATCACGCCCGACTGCTCGAGGCCCTGGATGCGGCGCCAACAGGTGGTGGTGGACAGTCCTGTCCGCGAGGCAACCTCGGCGACCGAGAGGGCGCCTTCGCGCTGCAACAAGTCCAGAATGCGCCGATCGGCCTTGTCCAAACGAGAGGGTAATGCCTCTTCCATTAACGTCTTCTCCATGGAATAAGCGTTTCGCATTGCTGCACTGCAATGCAACAATTTCCGCACCCTTCCGCAACCGTCAGTAATCTACCGCTACAACCGTTCCAACGCATCTGTAATCAGCGAGGAAGCGATGGCCCGCCGCTCACGCCTGCACATTCCGCAACACCATTCACGCCCGGGCGAAGAACCGGATTTCAGCTACCTCGAGACGTCGCCGGCCGGCGCGGTGCCACGCCCCGACGTGAACGCCCGGGTTCGCGACATCGGCAACCTGTCGATCGATCTCGTGCGCGTGCTCGACGACAGCCACGTGGCGGTCGGGCAATGGAATCCGCACCTCGAGGTGCAGGACCTGCAGATCGGCCTGCGCCACATGCTGCTCACGCGCATCTTCGACGAACGGATGCAGCGCGCGCAGCGCCAGGGCAAGACCTCGTTCTACATGCGCTGCCTCGGCGAGGAAGCGGTATCGGTCGCGCAGGGCATGGCACTGCGGCCGAAGGACATGCTGTTTCCGGCCTATCGCAACCAGGGTCTTTACGTGGTCCGCGGGCGACCGCTGGTCGACCTGATGTGCCAGCTGCTGTCGAACACGCGCGACATGTGCAAAGGCCGGCAGCTGCCGGTGATGTATCACTGGGCGGAAGGCCGCATCTTCTCGATTTCCGGCAACCTGACGACGCAGTTCCCGCAGGCCGTGGGCTGGGCGATGGCCGCTGCGATCAAGGGCGAGGACGACATCGCGGTGTCATGGATCGGTGAAGGCTCGAGCGCCGAAGCCGACTTTCACCACGCGATGCTGTTCGCCTCCGTCTACATGGCGCCGGTGATCCTCAACATCGTCAACAACCAGTGGGCGATCTCGACGTTCCAGGGTTTCGCGGGCGGCGAGCAGCGTTCGTTCGCGGCGCGCGGCCCGGGTTATGGCATGGCCGGCATCCGGGTCGACGGCAACGATTTCCTGGCCGTGTATGCCGTGACGCAGTGGGCTGCGGAGCGCGCGCGCACCGGTGCCGGCCCGACGCTGATCGAGCACGTCACCTATCGCGGCGCGGCGCACTCCACCAGCGACGACCCGGCGCGCTACCGTCCCAAGGACGATTACGAGAAATGGCCGCTCGGCGACCCGGTGCTGCGACTCAAGAATCACCTGATCGCGCTCGGCGAATGGTCCGAAGAACGTCACCGGGCGCTGGCACAGGAACTGGAATTGCACGTGACCGAAAGCTGGAAGGAAGCCGTGCAGTACGGAACGCTCACGGACGGACCGCGCCTCAATCGCGATCTCATGTTCCAGGACGTGTTCAAGGAAATGCCGGAGCACCTGCGCAAGCAGCGCGAGCAGCTGCGGACGGAGCAGGGGGTCTGACATGGCGCAGATGAACATGATCCAGGCGCTCAACTCCGCCATGGACATCATGCTGGCGCGCGATCCGAACGTGGTCGTGCTCGGCGAGGACGTGGGCTATTTCGGCGGCGTGTTCCGCGTCACCGACGGGCTGCAGCGCAAGTACGGCGAGCACCGCGTGCTCGACACGCCGATCGCCGAAGGTGCGATCGTCGGCGCTGCCATCGGCATGGGCGTGAACGGCCTGCGCCCGGTGGCGGAAGTGCAGTTCGCGGACTACATCTACCCCGCGTGTGACCAGATCTTCTCGGAACTCGCGCGACTGCGATATCGCAGCGCCGGCGACTTCTGGGCGCCGGTCACGATCCGCACCCCGTGCGGCGGCGGCATTCGCGGCGGGCAGACGCATTCACAGAGCCCGGAAGGCATCTTCACGCACGTCTGCGGCATCAAGGTGGTCATGCCATCGACGCCGTACGACGCCAAGGGCCTGCTGATCGCGTCGATCGAGGACGACGACCCGGTCGTGTTCTTCGAGCCGAAGCGGCTCTACAACGGCCCGTTCGACGGTGACGCGAACAAGCCGGCCGTGCCGTGGAGCACGCATCCGAGAGGCGAGGTGCCGGACGGCTACTACACCGTGCCGATCGGCAAGGCCGAGATCGTGCGCAAGGGCAGCGCGGTCACGATGGTCGCGTACGGCACCATGATCTACGTGTGCGAAGCCGCAGCGAAGGCGCTCGGCATCGACGCCGAGATCATCGACGTGCGTTCGATGGTGCCGCTCGACACCGACACGATCTGCACCTCGGTCAGGAAGACCGGCCGCTGCCTGATCGCGCACGAAGCCACGCGCTTCTCCGGTTTCGGCGCCGAGCTGTCGGCGACGATCCAGGAAGAATGCTTCTGGGACCTCGAGGCGCCGATCGGCCGCGTCGCGGGCTGGGACACGCCGTATCCGCACGCGTTCGAATGGGAGTATTTCCCGGGTCCGCTGCGCGTGGCTGCGGCCCTCAAGGCCGTGATGGAGGCCGCATGACGCGTTACGTCTTCAAGATGCCGGATCTCGGCGAGGGCACGGTCGAAGCCGAAGTCGTCGCGTGGCACATCAAGGTCGGCGACATCGTGCAGGAAGACCAGGTCATGGCCGAGGTCATGACCGACAAGGCCGCGGTGGAAGTGCCGGCACCGGTCAGCGGCAAGGTCGTGACGATCAACGGCCAGCCCGGCGACATGGTTCGCGTGGGCTCGGAGTTGGTCGTGTTCGAGACTGAGGCGGCCGATGATGACGTCGTTCCGGCCCCCTCGCCCGCTGCAGCGGCAGAGGGTGGCGAGGCGGGCCCGCAGACAGCGGCCGCACCGCCGCCGCGCGCGACGGCTCCGGCGCCGGCGCAGGCGGGAGAGGTGAAAGAGAGAGAGCCCTCAACCGGACTTAGCCCGGCCACTCCCGCTGACGCGGGCGAGCCGGGTGGTCGTGTCAAAGCGTCGCCGGCCACGCGACGCAAGGCACGCGAGGCCGGCATCGACCTGCGGCAGGTCGCGGGCTCCGGTCCGAGCGGCCGCATCATGCCGAAGGATTTCACTGCCGCGATGAGCGGTGCCGTGCCCACCGGCAAGAGTGGCGGCACGGCGGCCGCGCCGTCGTTGCTGCGACAGCGCAGCGGTGTCGAAGAGGTCAAGGTCATCGGCGTGCGTCGCGTCATTGCGCAACGCATGACGGACGCGGCACGCACGATCCCGCACTTCTCCTACGTCGAGGAAATCGATGTCACGGAGCTCGAGTCACTGCGCGCGCACCTGAACTCTAAGGCGCCGAAGGGAACGCCGGCTCTCACGTACCTGCCGTTCCTCGCCGCGGCGCTTGCGCGCGTGCTGGAAGAATTTCCACAGTGCAACGCGCATTACGACGCCGAGCGCAACGTGCTGATGCGTCATCGCCCGGTACACCTGGGCGTGGCAACACAGACGTCCGACGGCCTCAAGGTGCCAGTCGTGCGCCATGCCGAAGCGCGCACGCTGTGGGACCTGTCGGATGAGATCCGCCGGGTTTCCGAGGCGGCCAAGGCTGGCAAGGCTTCCCGCGAGGAACTGAGCGGCTCGACGATCACGATCACCAGCCTCGGCAGGATGGGCGGCATCGTTTCGACGCCGATCATCAATGCGCCCGAGATGGGAATCATCGGGGTCAACAAGGCGATCGACCGTCCGGTCGTCCTGGACGGCGCCATCGCCATCCGTCGCATCATGAATCTTTCGTCGTCCTTCGATCATCGCTTCGTGGATGGCTATGACGCGGCGGCCATGATCCTGGCGCTCAAGGACCTGCTCGAGCACCCCGCGACGATCTTCATCCCCGGTTAAACTGTCGTATTGACAGCGCCGACCCGTCCCGAGAACAACGCAATGACAACGTCCCCCCAAGCGCGTCCCGCCTTCGGCACGCTCCTCGCCGACCAGATGAGCATCGCCACCTACGCCAACGGCGCGTGGGGGACCGATCAGCTCGTGCCGGTGGCGCCGATTTCGATGCACCCGGCCGCGCACGTGCTGCACTACGCCAGCACCTGCTTCGAAGGCTTCAAGGCTTATCGTTACGCGGATGGCAGCATCCACGTCTTCCGCATGGACCGGCACATGGCGCGCCTGCGCCAGAGCGCGAAACTGCTGCTGCTGCCGGTGCCGGAGCAGGCGCAGCTCGAGCGCATGATCCTGCGGACCATCGATCGCAATCGTGCACAGGTGCCGGAACCCCCCGGCGCGCTGTACATGCGGCCGGTGCTGTTCGGCACGATGCCGAACATCGGTGCCGCGTCGCAGCCGTCGAACGAGGCGACGCTGATCGTGCTGGCAAGCCCGGTCTGGGATTACTTCGCGGGCGGCATGAAACCCCTGCGCATCTATGTCGAGGACAAGAAGCACCGCACCGCGGAGCACCTCGGCATGGTGAAGACGGGCGGCAACTACGCCGCTGCCATGGGCCCGACGCTCGCGGCCAAGGAGAAGTACCAGATCGACCAGGTGCTGTTCTGCCCGGAAGGCTCCGTGCAGGAAACCGGCGCTGCGAACTTCCTGCTGATCCGCGAAGGGCACATCCTGACGCGCAGCCTCGACTCGTCCTTCCTGCACGGCGTGACGCGTGATTCGCTGCTGACGATGGCGAGGCAGATGGGGTTCAAGGTCGAGGAACGCGTGTTCGACGTTGCCGAGATGATGGAGTGGGTCAAGACCGGTGAAGCCGCGCTGTCCGGTACGGCTGCCGTGCTCGCCGGCGTCGGCACGCTGGTGCGCAGCGACGGCACGGACGTCCGCGTCGGCTCTGGCGACGTTGGTCCAGTGACACAGAAGCTGCGCGCCGCGCTGGTTGCGATCCAGAACGGCACCGCACCCGACACGTTTGGCTGGACCCGCAAGGTCTGAGGCTAACGCCGTGACTGCGCGCACCGTCGCCGTCGTCACGGGAGCCGGCAGTCCGACCGGCATCGGCTTTGCCACGGCGCGGGCGCTCGCTTGCGCTGGGCACCGCATCCTCATCGTCTCGACCACCGACAGGATCAAGGATCGAGCGGCTCAACTCCGCGCCGAAGGGCACGAGGCCCACGCGATCGTGGCCGACCTGACCAGTGAGCCCGACGTCGAGCGATTGCATGAGCACGCGGAAGCGCTCGGCGACGTGAGCGTGCTGGTCAACAACGCCGGCATGGCGGTCCTCGGCGAGATGGATGCACCCGGTCACCTCGAGCGACTCGACCTCGTTGACTGGCAGCGCTCGCTCGAGCGCAACCTGACGTCCGCATTCCTCGTGACGCGCGCGTTCCTGCTCGGCATGAAGGCTCGTGGCCATGGCCGCATCGTGAACGTTTCTTCGACGACCGGAGCCGTGACCGCAGTGGCAGGGGACACGGCCTATGCGGCCGCGAAGGCGGGCATGGTCGGATTCACGCGTGCCATTGCGCTCGAGGCGGCGCCGCACGGGGTGACCGTGAATGCGGTCGCGCCGGGCTGGATTGCGACGGGCTCGCAGACCGAGCGGGAGGCCGCGGCTGGGCTGCGCACGCCACTACGACGTTCGGGCGCGCCGGAAGAAATCGCGGCGCTGATTGCGTTCCTTGCGTCTCCAGCCGCGTCATACATCGTCGGTCAATTGATCATCGCCGATGGTGGCAACTCCATCATCGAGGACCACAACGCGTGAGCGACGCGCGTCGAACTGGTCAGTAGCCGCGCGGGGCGATCAGTCCGCAAGCAGCATCGAACCGCCGGTCGGCCCGCGCGCGAACAAGGCACCGCACACGGCAAACACCGCTGCGAGTGCAATGGAGAAGGTCACGGTCGCGCTCACGTGGGGTCCGATCAGGCCGAGTGATTGCAGCAGGCCCGGTGCGATGGAATCCAGTCCGACGACGACGCCGCCGACAACCGATCCCAGCGCCGCCGCATTCAGCACGGTCCGCCAGTTCAGCCCACGCCCAAGCCTCTGCAGCATCCAGTCGTGCTCGCGCTCCGCCGCAGCGAGCGCCGCCGTGCGATTCGGCACCTTCTGCAGCTGCGCGATGCGGGTCTGCAGGCGCGCGTCGAAGTCCGGCGACAGCTCAGGGCGGGGCAGGGCCTGTGCCAGCGCAGAATCAAACTCACCGAGTGCTGCCCGGTAGTCACGGCAACGGGTGCAATGTTGCAGATGGTGCTGCAGGAGCGAGGCGCGTTCCGGTTCGAGCGAGCCCTCGTGCAGCTCGACGAGGTCGAACTCGTGGTCGGCACAGGGTCCGGGCGTCAGCACGTAATGATTGATGTTCATGCGGCCTGTACCTCTTCGGGCTGGGCAAGCTCCATCAAGCGCTTGCGGGCCCGGAACAGAAGATTCTTGACCGTCCCCAGCGGCATGTCGAGCGCCTCGGCCACGGCGTCGTAGGAACGTTCTTCGAGATAGAACAATCGAACCGCCTGCTGCTGGTTGTCGGGCAGTGTCTCGACCAGCCGCAGCAGGTTGTCGCGTTCCGGATCGTCGGCCGGACCCGTCGCGATGCTCGCCGCGGCATGCTGCGCCTCGCTCGAGTTCGGGTCGTCGAACGAGACGGTTGGCCGTCGCTTGCGCAGTTCCATCAGGCAGGTGTTGCGCGTGATGGCGTAAATCCACGTGCCCAGGGCTGCCCGCCCGTCGAAGCCCGGGAGGGCTCTCCAGACCCGGACCAGCGTCTCCTGGGTCGCATCTTCGGCGGCCGAACGTTCCTTGAGGATGGAAAAAGCCAGCCGAAACACACGGTTACGGAACTCGGGCACGATCAGGTCAAACGCGCGGGCGTGACGGCCTGCCGCAAGATGAGCTGCGATTGCCTCGTCCATGGCTCTTTATATGCCTCCCTTGGGCGGAAGGTTGCAAGATGAACCGGTGCAACCTTTGCGGCGGCTGGCGCATACAAACGTCAACAGCCCAGGAGGCCCGCCCCATGAACGAAGACGTCGTTGCCGTATTCATCCCGATCGTCGCGATCGTTATGTCGCTCGGGATTCCCATCATTTACCAGATCCTCGATTATCGCCGCCGTCGCGACGTCGTCGAGGCGCACCACAAGGAGCGCATGGCCGCCATCGAGCGCGGCATGGAACTGCCGGCGTTGCCGGAAGCGTTCTACAGCCCACTCGACCGCAACAAACGGCCGCGCCACCTGCTGACCGGCATGATCTGGCTGTTCATCGGTATCTCTCTGTTCCTCGCGCTGGGCGCGGTGGCGGGTGAGGACGTGCGCTTCTTCGGCCTGATCCCGGCCGGAGTTGGCCTCGCGTTCCTGATCTACTACTTCTTCGAAGGCAGGCAGGAGGCCGCCGCCTTCAGGGCGAAGGAGGCCGCCCGCGACACAGCCGCCCCCAGGGTCTGAGCGGCAGGACGCCGTAGCGCAGCCCGTTTCGCCACGGGCTGCGTCTACTGATTCCGCCCGGTGCGGTGCTTTGGCTGACTCCGCCGGCCGCAGAGATGCGAAAATGCCCGCATCCGCCATCCCCGCCTGGAGTTCTTCATGTCGCGGCCGCTCCGTTCCCCGCCCCGAGCGAAAGTCGCCACGCTTTCGGTCGTTCCCTCGCTGGGTGCCATTGCGCTGCTGGCCTGCGCCGGGGTGGCCTGCGCCCGCGACGACGCCAGGGTCGTCGCTACCCAGAAAGCCAGGGTGCAGCTGACGGTCGTCACCAGCGGGCTCGAGCACCCCTGGGGTATCGCCTTTCTCCCGGACGGTCGCGCGCTGGTCACCGAGCGCCCCGGCCGGCTGCGTGTCGTCGATCGCGCTGGCAAGGCCAGCGAGCCGCTCACCGGCGTGCCGGCGGTGGACGCGGTCGGGCAGGGCGGCCTGCTCGACGTCGCGCTCGATCCTGATTTCGCACGCAACCAGCGCATCTATCTTTCGTACGCGGAGCCGCGCGGCGAGGGAACGAATGGCACGAGCGTCGTCCGCGCCAAGCTCGGGGAGAGCGGGCTCGGCGAGGTCACCGTCATTTTTCGACAGCAGCCGGCGATGGCCAGCCGGCACCACTTCGGCTCGCGCCTCGTGTTTGGCCGTGACGGCAACCTGTTCGTGACGCTGGGGGATCGCAACTCCGGCCGCGACAAGGTGCAGCTGCTCGACAATCACATCGGCAAGGTCGTGCGCATCGACCGCGATGGCAAGGCACCGGCGGACAACCCGTACCTCAGGCAGGCCGGCGCACTGCCGGAGATCTGGTCCGTCGGGCATCGTAACGTGCAGGGCGCGGCGCTCGATCCAGCGACCGGCGATCTCTGGACGGACGAGCACGGCCCGAAAGGCGGCGACGAGCTGAATCGCACGCTCGGCGGCCGCAACTACGGCTGGCCGATCGTCACCTACGGGGTAGAGTATTCAGGCAAGCCGATCAGCGATCGCACGGAAGCGCCGGGGCTGCAATCGCCCGTGCATTACTGGGTGCCTTCGATCGCGACCAGTGGACTCGCGTTCTATACCGGGACAGCGATTCCGCAGTGGCAAGGCAACGTGTTCGTGGGCGGTTTGAAGGTAGGCGAACTGGCGCGACTCGAACTGCGTGACGGCAAGGTGGTGAACGAAGAGCGGCTGTTCGTCGACGCGCTCGGGAAGCGGATTCGCACTGTCGTGAACGGGCCCGACGGCGCGTTGTACCTGCTCACCGACGAGGAAGACGGGCAGCTGATCCGGGTGACGGCGGCGAATTAAGAGGATGCATGAACGGGTGCCGGTCAGGCCCCGTATGCGTAGAATTCGCGCCGCGGCGGGCCTGTAGCACAGCGGTTAGTGCAGGGGACTCATAATCCCTTGGTCCTGGGTTCGAATCCCAGCGGGCCCACCACCTCCGCTCGCCTCCGACATGCTCCGTGAGCCGCCGCGCCAGTGCGAGCACGAACGCTCGCGGGGCGCCCGGGTTGAGCCTGTGGAGCAGGCCGCGACCCATTGGATGGTGGTCGCCGTACCCGGTGCAATACACTGCGACCCCTATGGCGGCGTCTTCGGCGGCAGAGTCAACTCTACGGTCTACGTTCGTTCGACACCGAACGGCAGAGTCCGAACATCCTGAGGCACTGGTCCTGACCAAAGGAAAAGGAAACGACCCTGGCCGGACAATGACCGGAGAGCGACCCGCGCTCGCGAGTCGTAGCCCTGCGGCAAGCGCGGGCCGCTGGGCCGCCTTTCTCGCGGCTTGCCTGCTGGCCGCTTGCGCGGCTGCTCCGCCCGCCGCCCCAGCCCGGCAGGGGGCACTGGCGCTCGATCTCGGGCGGGTGCAGGTGCAGGAGCAGGGTGGGGTGACGGTCCACGTGGCCATCCCGACCGACGACGAGGCGGCGCGGTACTTCGGCGTGGAGCTCGCGACTCGCGGCATGCAGCCGATCTGGCTGCGAATCGAGAACCGGAGCAACGTCGACTACTGGCTGCTGCCCATCGCGATCGACCGGGACTATTACTCGGCCAACGAGGCGGCGCTGCTTGCCGGCGAGAAGCTCTCGGACAAGGGCGGCTCGGTACCGACGGACGTGTTCCGGACCAGCGCGATGCCGTTCTTCGTCCGCGCCGGCACCACCAACGAGGGGTATGTCTATGCCTCGTACGCCCGCGGCGGGCGGTTCGTGGACGTGCGCCTGTCCGGACACAAGCAGACCGTCCGACTGCGCTTCGCCGTCCTGCTGCCGACGCAGGGATTCGACTATGAACTGTCGCCGTTGCGCCAGTTGTACGCGAAAGTGAACGAGTTTCCGGACCTGAGCGTATCCGAGTTGCGCGAGCACCTGCGGGCGCTGCAGTGCTGCGCCAGGCGGTCGGATGGCACCGGCGATGGCGACCCTCTCAACCTGGTGATCGTCGGCACGGGCGAGAAGGCCATCGCCGCACTGGCCGCGAGCGGCTGGACCTTCACCGAGGCGATCACGGCTGACAGCATCCGACGCATGGTGGGCGCCGCCATGGCGAAGCACTCGTTCCTCACCGCGCCGGTCAGTCCGCTGTACGCGTTCGGCCGCATGCAGGACGTGGCGCTGCAGCGCGGTCGAGCGACGATCTCGCAGCGCAACCACATGCGGCTATGGCTCGCGCCTTACCGCTGTGAGGGAGAGCCGGTATGGGTCGGGCAGGTGAGCCGCGACATCGGCGTCAAGGTGACGACGAAATCGCCCACGCTCACGACCCACGTGATCGACCCGGAGGTCGACGAGTCGAGGGAATACCTGTTCCACAGCCTGCTGCAGAGTGAAGCCGTCTCCAGGTTCGCGTTCGTGCGCGGAGTCGGGGAGGCGAGCCGCGAGGCTCCCCGGCACAACCTCACCGACGACCCGTACTTCACGGACGGCATGCGCCTGGTGGTATGGCTGTCCAGCGACCCGGTCCCGCCGCAGGAGGCGCAGGATCTCGGCTGGAATGACTCGGCCGATCCCGTGCGCGCCGGAAAAGGCGAGGACGCGATGGTCGAGCCGTTGCTCGACAGGCCCCGCTGACGCAGCGCGAGCAACCTGGAGTTGGATCGGTGGGTGTGTCTGAATCGTAAATGCAGATTTCGTTAGTTGGATAAATAGCGTAGTGCGGCTTTTCGGTGGCCAGCGGGCCCACCATTCCTCAGCCAACCAGGGGTTCTCATGTCCTTCGATCCATCGGCTGCCACTGCCGCGTACATCGACTCTCTCGGCGCGGAGGCGCTGGCGAAGGCCGCGGCCTACACCACCGGCGGTCACTGGCTGCTGCTCTGGAATCTCCTGGCAACCGCGATCGTTACGTGGGTCGTCGTGCGTACTGGCGTGCTCGATCGCATCAATGCGAAGCTGGCCAGGCGTGGACTCAACGTGAAAGCCTGGGTCGTCGCTGCCGTGTACATCGTGGTGTCGGGCCTGATCTCGCTGCCCTGGACGATTTACACAGACTGGTGGCGCGAACGCGGTTACGGCCGCACCAGCCAACCGCTCATCGATTACCTGGGCCAGGGCGTGCTTTCGCTGCTGATCGCAGCCGTCTTCGTGGCGCTGTTCTTCGTCGGCGTCTATGCATTGATCCGCCGGGCCGGACGGTTCTGGTGGGTGTGGTCGGGCGGCCTGACGGCGTTCGCGCTGGCGCTGTTGCTGCTGGCGGGTCCCGTGTTCATCGATCCGCTGTTCAACGACTACAAACCCGTGCCTGCGGGTGAGGTGCGCGATGCGCTGGTCGCGATGGCGAAGCAGGCTGGCGTGCCCGAAGACCGCATTTTCGTTTACGACGGTTCACGCCAGTCGAACAATTTCACGGCCAACGTCTCGGGCATCGCGGGCTCGGCACGCATCGCGATTTCGGACGTCGCGTTCAAGGGGGCGTCGCTCGACGAAGTGAAGGCAGTGACCGGCCACGAGATCGGTCATTACGTGCTCGGCCACGTCTGGCGAACCGTGCTGCTGCTGTCCGTGCTCGCGATCGCCTGCTTTTTCCTCGCGGACCGTTTCTTTCCCGGGTTTGCGCGTGCCTTTGGCAGCGCGGCGTCGATCGGCGATCCCACGGGCCTGCCTGTGCTGTTCTTCATGGTCTCGCTGTTTCTGCTGCTGGTGCAGCCGATCGTCAACGGCCAGATCCGCAGGGGCGAGAACGAGGCCGACCAGTATTCGCTCGAGACGGAGAACCTGCCGGATGCAATGGCGTCGGCACTGGTGAAGACGGCGGAGTACCGCAATCCCCGGCCGGGCAGACTGGAGGAGGTGCTGTTCTACACGCACCCCTCGGTCGAGCGACGGGTGCGGCGCGCGATGGACTGGAAGGCAAGCCATCCCCCGACCTGAGGTCGCGGGCAGCGAAGCGGGTTTCGGTTAACCAGTGCGACGCGACTCGAGGATCTCGAGCATCCGCGTGCGCGCGCTTCCCGAATGAATGAGCAGTACGAGCGCGTCGCCAGGTCGCGCCCAGTCGAGCGCCATCAGCGCCGCATCGACTTCCGACGGACAGATCGGCACCGCGGCTTCCGGCAGGCCCTTCCGCAGCAGCACGTTCTGGATGATCGCCGGCACCTCGCCCGGCTGGCGTCCTCGCAGGTGGCCTTCGTCTTCCTTCACCACGATCAGGTCGGGGCTGAATTCAGTCGCAACGAGGGCGAGTTCCTCGATGTCGGCGTTGAGCCGGTTACCGGCGTGGCCGAGCAGCATGCCGATACGCCCGTCCGGTGCCCGCAGTTGCCGTGCCACGCGCAGCACGCCGCGCAAGCCGTCCGGATTGTGGGCGTAATCGAGGATGACCTTCGCGCCGCCGATGTCGAAGCGCATGAGTCGCCCGGCGTTGTCGGCGGGGTCGCGACCGAACCTCGCAAACACCTGCGCGACGGTCGCCGGCGGCACGCCGAGTTTCGTCGCGACGAGTGCAGCGCCGGCGAGATTCTCGACGTTGTAGCTGGCAGCTCCGTCGACCGTCAGCGGCATGTTGCCGATGTCGCCCAGGTCGTGCTCGCGACCGCCTGTCGATAGCCACAGGCGCCCGGTACGAACGCCCGACGTGGCGCCCGACGTGGCGCCCGACAGGGCGCGATGCTGCACGAGCGCCGGATGATCGTAGCTGCGCGCAAACCAGCCGAGTGTCGGCTGCCAGCCCAGCCTCAGCCGGAGTACCCCGCTCTTGGCACGGAGCAAGGCATCATCGGCGTTCAGCACCAGCAGTCCTTCGTGATCGAGCAGGTGAGCGATACTGAGCTTGACGTCCGCGAGGCCGTCGAGGTCATCAATGCCGTATTCGCCGAAGTGATCGGGACTGATGTTGGTGACGATGGCCACGTCCGCGCGATCTGCTGCGAGACCGCGGCGCAGGATGCCGCCCCGGGCCGTCTCGAGGACGGCTGCATCCACGCTCGTGTTGCGGAGCACGAGGCGAGTTCCTGCCGGACCCGAGTAATCGCCCGACGCCACCGGCTTGCGGTCGATGAAGACGCCGTCCGTGCAATTGAAGCCGTCACGCCAGCCATGAGCGCGTACGCAGGCAGCGACGAGTCGCACCGTGGTGGTCTTGCCGTTCGATCCGGTGACGGCGGCGATCGGGATGGTGTGCAGCGAAGACCACGGCACCTCGTCGATGGCAGGCAGCGCGTCGAGTGACCAGCTCCGGCCGCCTGTGCCTGCGCCGAGCGTCAGTGTCGCTTCGTCGAGCAGGTGACCGATGCGACGTGCACTCGCGACCTCGAGCAGTGAGACGATATCGGGTCGCCGTTCACTCGCTGCGCGTAATGTCAGCCTGGCCAGCGCGGCCCGCTCCTCCAGTACCGGCGGAATCACCTCGGCGGGATCATTGGCGTCCTCCAGATAGTCCGCCAGCAGGTCGTCGGTGACCCTGGCCCAGCGGGCGGGATCACGCTCGAACAAGCTCGCGCACAGCGCCCACTCGTTGAGTTCGGTCGCGGTGAAGAGCTGGTCCACAGGCGCCTGCAGCGCGAGCGACGCGCCCGTGGCATGCCGGCGCGCAACGATGGCGGGGGTGAGCAGCATGCCGGGCGAAGTCGTGTCCCAGCCGAGGTGTCGACGCGCGCGCTCGACGCGCGCGCACCAGCCGGACAACAGCTCGTCGTCGATCGCGACGCCGACCGTTTCCAGCACCGCGCCGGTGCCGGCGAAGAACAGGTTCCCGCCCATCAGCCGACGCGAGTCGTCGAGCGGCAGGGTGCGTTCGGCGTTCAGTCTTCCGTCTCCGGCGCGATCCAGACGCCGCGTTCATCGCGAATGACCCCAGGCATGAGCTGGTCGGCGAGCTCGCCGGCTTCATGCGAGGCGGATTCCGTTCCCGTCTCGACAGGCGGCGGTTGGCGAGAGGGCTTGCGCGTAAGACCCACGCCCACGCTGTGGGCGGCCCCTCCCGCTGCAGCGATGGAAGCAGGAGAGGTGGACGCAGGCGGGGTGACGAGAGGAGAGGCGCCGCTCGCCATGAAGCCGCCGATGCCGGAATAGCCGTCGCCCGCGCCACCGCCTTCAGCCGCACTGCGCGCGGCCTCTCCAGCTGGGGCGGGAGAGGTGGCGGACTTGTACTTGGTGATCTGCTTCCACGAGCGGATCAGCGCATCGGCAAAGATCAACAGCAGGTCACCCGGCTGCCCCATGTCGAGCGCGGTCTCGATCGCTTCCTGTTCGTCAGGAATGATCGAGATGGCCGACGCCGGGACGCCACGCGACTGCAGTTGCGTGGCCTGCAGTCTGGGCACTTCGTCCGGAGCACGATCGCGCAGGCTGTCGTCGCGCCGGCAGATGTAGTGATCGAAACGGCCCGCCACCGCGTCGGCGATCGCGCGCAGGTCTTCGTCGCGACGGTCGCCCGGGCCGGCCAGCACGACGATGCGTCGTCCCGTCACGTCCAGCCGTTGTGCCAGGTCGGCCATGGCCGCGACCGCGTGCGCGTTGTGACCGTAGTCGAACAGCACCTTGAACGGGTGTTCGTTGAAGACGTTCATGCGGCCCGGTGCCTGGAAGAAGGTCGAGTCGAACGTGCGCAGGCCGTGACGGATCGCATCGAGCTTGATGCCGAGCGAATACGCCATTGCCGCGGCGAACATCGCGTTCTGCACGTTGTGCAGCGCGCGACCTTCGAGCGTCGCGGGGATCAGGTGGGTCCACACCAGCGGAATGTGGCTGCTGCGGTCGTAGAGCGTGATCATCTGGCCATTGACGCCGGCCTCGAGCGCGCAGGCACGGCCGCCCGCACGGATGTGCTCACGCACCAGCCCGTGCTGCGGGTTCATCGTGACGTAGCAGATGCTCTTGGCCTCGGTGTAACCCGACATCCTGAGCACGAGCGGATCGTCGGCGTTCAGCACCGCGCAATCCTTCGCCACTTCGATCACGACACGCTTCACTTCGGCGAGCTGCTCGAGGGTGTCGATGCCCTTGAGCCCGAGGTGATCCGACTGCACGTTGAGCACCGCGCCGACGTTTACCTCGGGCACGCCCATGCCGGCGCGCAGCAGGCCGCCACGCGCGGTTTCGAGGATTGCAATGTCGATCTGCGGGTCGGCGAGCACCATGCGCGCGGACACCGGCCCGGTCATGTCGCCCTGCACCGTGCGCTGGCCGTCGATGTAGACGCCGTCGGTCGTGGTGAGGCCCGGCGTGTAGCCACCCATCTTGGTGATGTGCGAGAGCATGCGCGCCGTGGTCGTCTTGCCGTTGGTGCCGGTCAGCGCCGCGATCGGCACCCGCGTCGGCGAACCTGTCGGGAACAGCATGTCGATGACGGGGCCCGCGGCGTCACGCGGGGTGCCTTCGCTCGGCGCGACGTGCATGCGGAATCCGGGGGCCGCGTTCACCTCGCAGATGCCGCCACCGATCTTGCGATAGCTCTCGGTGATGTCCGTCGAGAGGAAGTCGACGCCACCGACGTCGAGGCCCACTGCCTGCACGGCGCGCACCGCCATTTCGCGATTGTCGGGATGGATGACGTCGGTGACATCCGTCGCCGTTCCGCCCGTCGACAGGTTCGCAGTCGAGCGCAGGTAGACGATCTGGCCCGGTGCTGGAATCGACTCCGGCGTCATGTCGGCCTTCTGCAGCATCTTGAGCGCCTGGGCATCGAGCTCGAGCCGCGTCAGCACCTTCTCGTGGCCGACGCCGCGGCGCGGATCCTGGTTCACGACGTCGATCAGGTCGACGATGTTCCTGACGCCGTCGCCGACCACGTGGCCCGGCGTGCGGCGCGTGGCCGCGACGAGTTCGCCGTTTACGACCAGCAGGCGGTGGTCGTCGCCTTCGAGGTAGGTCTCGACGATCACCGACCGCGAATGCTCCTTCGCGACGCGGAAACCCTGCACGACTTCGTCTTCCGTCGCGAGCTTGATGGAAATGCCGCGGCCGTGATTGCCGTTGTACGGCTTGGTGACGACCGGGTAGCCGATGCGCCGCGCGGCGCGGGCCGCCTGGCCTTCGCTCTGCACCAGTTCCTGCTGCGGCACGGGCAGTCCGAGTGTGGCGAGGATCTTGTTGGTCTCTTCCTTGTCGCTCGCGAGTTCGACCGCGATGTGCGAGGTGCGGCCGGTGACGGTTGCCTGGATGCGCTGCTGGTAACGACCGTGCCCGAGCTGCACCAGGGACTGGTCGTTGAGCCGCAGCCAGGGAATGTCGCGGGCTTCGGCTGCGCGCACCAGCGACGCCGTCGATGGACCCAGCGCGCGCCGCTGCGCGAAGCGGATGAATTCGTCGCGCGCCTCGGGCCAGTTCCAGCCTTCGGGCACGCTGTCTGCCGGGCGGATCGCGTCGGGCAGCAGCGAGCACAGCAGCCGCAGCGCGAGTTCGCCGGCAGCTATGCCTTCGTCACGTTGCGCGTACTCATAGACGACCGTGTAGACGCCCGGGGCGCTGGCGCTGCGGGTCTTGCCGAAGGTGACGTTCTCACCTGCGATGTTCTGCAGTTCGATCGCGACGTGTTCGAGCACGTGGCCGAGCCAGGTGCCTTCGTCTTCGCGCATGCGGCGAAAAAATCCGCCCGGCTCGCGATAAGAGCAGCCGTGTTCGGCGAGGCCAGGGAGCGCAGCCGCAAGTCCGTCGACGAACGCGCTGCCGAGCCGGCCCGTGGGCCAGTGCTCGAGTTCACCCAGGTCGAGTTCGAGCCGGATGACGGGGAAATGTGCGTAAAGCGAAGGCCCGACGTAAACGGACCGGTCCAGGATGCGCATTCCCGGCTCCCTCCCTCTCTGTGAAACCCTATTCCTTCGGAACGATGAGCGATCCAGCCTGTGCCAGTCGCGTGTGCAGGTTGAAGGTCGCGCCGGTCACGAGGATGTGCAGCTTGAGGCCCAGCAGGCACACCGGCTGTCCTTCGCTCACGGCATCCATCGACGAGAACGAGACGTCGCTCGCGTCGACGATCGTGACGCCGCCGCTGCCTTCGACTTCGACGGTTTCGTCGGGGCCGATGAAAGCCGCCGTGTCTTCGTCGAGTCCGATGCCGATCGCGAACGGGTTGTAGGCCAGCGCCGTCAGCAGGCGACCGAGCCGGTCGCGCTGACGGAAGTGCTGGTCGATGATGAAGCGGTTGGTGAGGCCGAGGCCCGGGGCGAGCCGCACGCTACCGGAAATCACCGAGGAGCCTTCGTCGCCAAAAGCGATCATGTGCTCGCTCAGGATGCTGGCACCTGCACTGGTACCGCCGACGGTCACGCCGCTGGCATTGCGCAGGCGGATGAGCTTGGCGACGGGCGTGCCGCCGAGCAGCGTCGAGATGCGCAGCTGGTTGCCGCCGGTGAAGAAAATGCCGGTCGCTTGCTCGAGCCGCTCGAGCCGGCCAGGTTCGTGGCAGTCGCGCCGGGTGTCGAAGTCCATCGACGTTACGCGGGCGGCGCCGATGTCGCGGAACAGTTTCTCGTAGCGTGGCCCGGTCTCGGTGAGGCGGCTCGCCGTCGGTATGACGACGATGTCGGCGTCACGACCGCCGGACACATTGACGAACCGCTCGAGGATGTGGCGGTCGTTCTCTTTGTTCTCGGCGCCGCCGATCGGGATGATCCAGCCGCGGGTTCCGCCTTCCGGGACGATGCTCGGCAACGTGCTGCTCCTAGCGATTCTCGAACGTTCCCCGCCGGACGGCCTGGCCGTTCTGGGCGTGGATTTCCCCGCGAATAATGACCGTATGCGCGCCGCCTGTCGCGTTCAATGCAACAAGATCGGCGTCGGCGCCGGCTGCGACCCGGCCCTTCCCGGCGAGGCGCAGCAGGCGGGCTGGATTGGCCGTGAAAGCGGGCAGGGCGGTCTCGAGCGGCGTCCCGCCGTCGACCAGTGCCCGCAGTGTCTCGAGCAGGGCGCCGGAGTGGCCGACGTCCATGCTGCTGACGCGGCCTTGCGTGTCGAAGCAGGGCAGGCAGCCGCCGGCGTCAGAACTGATCGTGACCCGGTCCGCCGGGGCGCCGCTCGCCAGGTAGCGTTGCAGGCCCTCCGCCGCGCTCCAGGCGTCTTCGCCGTCCTCGACCGGGAAGGCGGTCAGGTCGATGAAGCAACCCTCTCCCGCCAGCGCGACGGCCTCGTCGAACAGTGCCTTGCGGCGGTTGACGTGGGTCGGGTTGAACACGCGTGCCGGGATCTCGCTATCGCGGAGCGCACGGCGTACGAAATCCAGGCCGCGAGGGCCATCGCCGAGGTGCAGGTGCAGGACACCGGCCTTGCCGGTCATCAGGCCGGACACGTGGGCATCGGCGGCGAGGCGGAGAATTTCCTCGAAGGTCGGCTGGCTCGAGCGGTGGTCGCTGATCGCGAGTTCGCCGATGCCGAGCAGCGGTTCGAGCAGGACAAGGTCGCCACGCACGCTGCCCGTCAGGGTTGCGAGCGGCAGGTGATAGCCCCCGGCGTAGCCGAATGCATTCAGGCCCTCTTCGCGCAGGGCGTAGATCTGTGCGAGCAGGTCACGCGGACCGCGCGTCACGTCGTCGGTGCCGAGGAGTCCGACGACGGTCGTGACCCCGGCCAGCGTGTAGCGCGTCAGCGGCACCGCCGGTACCCGGGTCCTGAAGCCTGCCTCGCCGCCACCGCCCGTGACGTGCACGTGGCCGTCGATGAGGCCGGGAATCAGTCGCAGTCCTGCGAGGTCGACTTCGACGGCGCCTGCAGCGAGCGCCGCCGGTAGTGCGGGGAGGTCCCCGCCGGCACCCATCCAGAGCACGGTGCCGCCGCCGATCAGGAGGGACTGCAGGCCCAGTGGACGGGGTGAATAGACGTCGGCGTTGCGCAGGAGAAGCACGCCGCGCAGATTACCAGACACCGTGGTGCAGTCAGAGACAGCCGGGATTCGGCTGGCCGAAAAAGGGGCGCCCGTTCCCGCGCGCCCCGAGGGATCACTTTTTCTTGGCGGCGGCCTTCTTCCTGGCCGGTGCCTTCTTCTTGGCTGCTTTTTTCGTCGCCTCCGCCTTCGACGACTTGCGGATGTCCGCCGCGTGCGCGCGCTTGTAGGTCTGGATGTCCTTGAACGTGCCATCCGCCGCGCGCACTGCGTAGAGCTTCGTGCCCTTCGAGCTGCGCAGCGTCGTGCGACGGATCGTCTTCTTCTTCGCTGCTTTCTTCTTTGCTGCCATGTCGGTTCCCATTTCCTTCGCGGTTAATGTAAGAAATCAATCGGTCGGGTCAGTCGGTGCGAAACCTAACCGCGCCGCGCCCCAAGGTCAACGAGCGGATCGTTCATCTGCGCTGCTAGACTCCCGCTAACCACCGCTCCGGGTCCGCGCCGTTGAACAAGCTGCCGCAACTTTTCGCCAACAACCGCCGCTGGGCTGCTGCCACGGAGCAGCGCAATCCCGGCTTCTTCGGCGAGCTTTCGGCGCAGCAGAACCCGCGTTACCTGTGGATCGGCTGTTCCGACAGTCGCGTGCCGGCGAACGAAATCGTAGGGCTCGCGCCTGGCGAGCTGTTCGTCCATCGCAACGTCGCCAACCTCGTCTTCCACAACGATTTCAGCTGTCTCTCGGTGCTGCAGTACGCGATCGACGTGCTCGGCATCGAACACGTGATCGTCTGCGGGCACTACGGCTGCGGCGGCGTGACGGCCGCTTACGAACAGCGGCCGCTCGGCCTGGTCGACAACTGGCTGCTGCCGATCCGCGACATCGCCCGCACCTACGCGACGCAGCTTGCGGAGTTGCCGACCGACCTCGAGCGTGCCGACCGGCTCTGCGAGCTGAACGTGCTGTTCCAGGCGCGGCGCGTGTGCCGCACGACGATCGTGCAGCAGGCCTGGGAGCGCGATCATCCGCTCACGGTGCATGCGTGGGTGTACCGGCTCAACGACGGCCTGTTGCGGGACCTGGGCTTTTGCGCGAGGGATCTCGCCAGCGCCGACGCCGACTTTGAACGTACGGTGGGAGCCGATACGAACCGTTCGAACCATCAGGCAATGACACCGTGACCATCAACCTTGGTCTGCTCGCCACGCTGGCCCTGGCGACGGCGCTGTTCTTCGTCGGGCAGCTGATCGTGGCGCGTTCAGCCGCGTTGCAGCGGTACAGCATTCCGGTGCCGGTCGTCGGCGGGTTTCTGTTTGCGCTCGCGCTTGCGCTCGCCGGTCTCGTGCTGCCGGTGCAGTTCACGATGAACGAGTCGCTCAAGGACCCGCTGCTGCTC
>CAVXZK010000006.1:0-652433 GCA_963766365.1 uncultured beta proteobacterium | reverse complement strand
GGCAACTCTCGACCGTCTTGCGTTGGGCGCATCGACTGGCTCGCCAAGGGGCTTCTCGCGCCCTACGTTGATGCGTTCAAGCAGTACCTGACCGCGCGCGGCTACGCCGCGACCACGATCGCCAACTGTGTGCGCAGCATCGCCCATTTCGCACAGTGGGCCCATGGCCGGCGGCTGCGCGTCCAGCGCATCGACGAAGCCACTGTCGCCGCGTTTCTTGACGATCACCTGCCGCGCTGCCGCTGCATCGGCCCGGTTCAGCGTGATCCGCGCGGCCTGCAGCGCCGCGCTGGGCATCTGCTGGTGGTGCTGCGTGCTCAAGGCGCCATCGCGTCGCCGGCGGTGAGCGCGACGCCGGTGGACGAGGAGCTGCGTCGCTACGACGAGCACATGGACCACGTGCGTGGCCTGGCGCCGAAGACCCGGGACATGGCCTTGCGCATCGTCGCGCGGCTGCTGACCTCGCGCTTCGGCGACGGCGCCATCGACATCGCAGCGATCAAGCCCGAGCATGTTCGCCGGTTCTTCGCCCAACAGGCCAAGCTCTACAGCAAGCCGGCGAGCGTCGGTTCGGTGGTCGCTTCGCTGCGTGGTTACTTTCGCTACCGCGCCTCGCTCGGCGATGCCGTTCACGGACTGATCGGGGCGGTGTCCTACCCCGCCAACTGGCAGCTGTCCTCGCTGCCCAAGACGCTGACGGCCGAAGAAGTCGAGCAGCTGGTCGGCTCGCTCGGCCGAGCCCGGCCCTTCCATGCGACGTGCCGACGCCATCGTGCGCTGCGCCCTCGATCTCGGTCTGCGCAGCGGCGAGGTCGCCCGGCTCAGCCTCGACGACATCGACTGGCGCGCCGGCACGGATCACGCTGCGCCACACCAAGGGCCGCCGCGAAGACGTCCTGCCGCTGCCGGCGGCCACCGGCAAGGCCATCGCCGCGTACCTGAAGCACGAGCGCCCCAAGACCCGCAACCGCGCGGTCTTCGTGCGCCACGTCGCACCGCGCGATGAGCCGGTCGGCCCCGACCTGGTGCGCAAGACGATCCGCCAGGCCTACGCGCGCGCCGGGCTGCCCTACACGCGCTCGCACCTGCTGCGCCACACGATGGCCAACCGATTGCTGGCGGCGGGTTCGTCCCTCAAGGAAGTGGCCGACGTGCTGCGCCACCGCTCGCTGAACACCACGCATGATCTACGCCAAGCTCGACAGCCGCAATCTTGCCGAGGTGGCCCTGCCGTGGCCCGGGAGCGCAGCATGAGCACGGCCACGTCACTGCAAGTCGCGTCGTCGAACGCTATCTGGTCGAGCGTCGCCGACTGGGATTCTCGGCTGCGAGCCAGGCCTACGCCTTGCGCAGCTTCGCGCGCCATGTCCAGTCTGCCGGGCATCGCGGACCGTTGACCGCTGGAAGTCATGGCCGACTGGGCGCGGCGCGACAGCCACGGCAGCACGTGACCCGCGCACCTGGGCGCGCCGACTGAAGCAGCTGCGCACGTTCACTGCGCTGGCTGCAGCAGTTCGAGCCGCGCACCGAGGTTCCCGACGACGCGATCTTCGGCGCATGCCCGAGCGCCAGGCGCCGCACATCTACAGCGAGCAGGAGATCGTCGATCTGCTGGCCGCGGCGCGGCGACTCGGACCGGCGACGCGGCCTGCGCGGCGCTCATCTTCGAGACGCTGTTCGGTCTGATCGCCAGCACCGGCACTGCGGATCTGGCGAGGCGCTGGCGCTGCGCAACGCGGACGTCGATCTCAAGGGCGGGATGCTGACGATCCACCGACCAAGTTCGGCAAGTCGCGGCAGGTGCCCATGCACCCGAGCACCGTCGAAGCCCTGCGTCGCTATCGCTGGATGCGCGACCTGGCGGGCGAGTCTTGCGCGAGGACGATGCGCCCATTCTTCGTCGGCACGCGGGGCCGACGGCGTGGACGGCCACTGGGCGACCGCCAAGTGCATCGCGTCTTCACCGAGCTGCGCCAGCAACTGGGCTGGCGCAACCGTGGAACTCACCATGCCCCGCGCATTCATGATCTGAGGCACACCTTCGTCGTGCGCCGCATCGTGCAGTGGCAGGCGCAGGGGGTGGATATCGATCAGGCGATGCTGTCGCTGTCGACCTACGTCGGGCATGCGATGGTGACCAACACTTACTGGTACCTCTCGGCAGTCCCGGAGTTGATGGCGCTCGCCGCCGGACGCTTCGAGTCGTTCATGCAGCAGGCGGAGGTGCACCATGCGTAATGCCGCCGCACCGAAGCCGCCGTCGTTCGCCGCGCTGGTCCAGCAGTTCTTCACCGAGTACCTGGTCGCGCAGCGCGCGGTGAGCCCGCGCACCGTAGCCTGCTACCGCGATGCGTTGACGCTGTTCCTGGACTTCGCCAGCCGCACGCTGGGCAAGGCGCCGACGGCAACTGCGGCTGGCTGACATCCAGTCCGATCTGATCCTGGCGTTCCTCGACCATCTCGAGCACAACCGACACAACGCGGTTCGCAGCCGCAACCTGCGGCTGACCGCCCTGCGCGCGTTCCTGAAGTTCGCCGGCCGACACGACGTGGCCTCGCTGCACGATGTCGAGCGGGCATTGACTGTACCGATGAAGCGCTTCGAGCGGCCGATGCTGGGCTTCCTCACCCGCGAGGAGATGCTCGAGGTGTTGGGGCAACCGGGATTGAGTTGGACCTCGCAGCGCGATCATCTGCTGCTGGCCATGCTCTACAACACCGGCGCGCGGGTCTCCGAGATCATCGGGGTCGAGCGTGGTCGAGTCGTCCTCGACGGCGCCGCCTGTGTGCATTTGCACGGCAAGGGACGCAAGCAACGATCGGTGCCGCTGTGGAAGGCAACCGTGCAAGAGATCCGTGCGTGGCTGCGCCTGAACCCGCATCTGCACTCAGAAGCGGCCCTGTTGCCCAACCGCGACGGCCGTGCAATGACCCGCTGCAATGTCGCGCTGCGCCTTGAGCTTGCGGTCTCGCGCGCGGCTGTCCGCCTGCCAAGCATCGCCAAGAAGCAGGTCTCGCCGCACACGCTGCGTCACACAACGGCGATGCACTTGCTGCAGTCGGGCGTGCCGTTCAACGTGATCGCACTGTGGCTCGGGCACGAGAGCACGACCACCACCCATCGCTACGTGGAGGCCGACCTCGCGATGAAGGAAAAGGCGCTCACGCGACTGCAAGCACCCGACACCCGAACGCACGGTTCCGGGCGCCGGACTCACTCATGCGGTTCCTGCAGACTCTGTAACTATGCGCAGATCACGCCGGCCCCGAACGCTGTCGCCATAGGTGCCGGTGCCATCCTTCCGGTGACAACTGCGCATAGTTGCGACCTGTGCATAGGGGTCGCGATCTGCCGAAAGGCGACTCCTCCGAAGTGGCCATTCAGTGCCGAGGCAGCTTTCGGGCGCCGAAATCACGTCAGCTATCCGGCGAACGCGATGTCAGGAGTGGGCCGCGTTCTGCCGATTGAGTGAGCCCGACGGACTTTCGTCTGACCCCGCTGCCTCGGTAGATCAAGCAGTTGCCTTCGGCGGTTCCGACAGACTCTATTTGCCCAGGTCATCAGCAGCATTCTGCAGAACCAGTTGTAATTCACTCTCCGAAAGCCTGACGGCAAACGGCGCGCAGTCAGCGCGCAACAGCTTGAGGATCAGCCCGTTCATGGTTATGCCGCTGGGCGGGGCTAAGGTACCCGTCGGCCCGCCTGCTGCAGGATCCATGTCGGGACTTCCGTCGCAGAGCGCACCGGCACGTTGCCGGAGAGCTGCACGTTGACCGGTGCGGGCGGGATCGACGGGTTCGTGCAGAGCGTCGGCCCGAAGAACTCGACCGGGTTCAGGAAGTAATTCCCCGTGTACACCAGATCGCCTACAGGCAGGCAGCCTCCAATGTCGCTGCCGTACGGCAGCACGCCCGTGACCAGGCAAAGCTCGGGGGCGAGCGATGAACCAGTGAGACATGGTCCGAAGTCGACGGTGCCGACCGCGTTGCCCACCGAGACGTTGCGATCGAGCGTGACGAAACGCGCACCGCCGTCGGTGTAGTAGATGTTTGCGCCGGCTGCCGGCCTCTTGTCCTGCGCGACGTTGAGCTGGATGAGCAGGCCATTGTCCTGGTCCGGGCCCTGCATGCCATTGGCGTAGATGGCTCCGCCGTCCCACAGCTTCTCGAGGAAACCTTCAAAGCGATTGCTGACGATGCGGTTGTTGCGGGCGGCTGTGGGCGTCGTGTGCGAGCCCCAGTAACCCGGCGTGGCCTTCGGCAGCCCCGGGAAGCCTGCTTGGTCGTACAGCCCCCATCCCCAGCCGATGGCGATCGCGCTCCACGGGACGTGCCGGATGGTGTTGTGGCCGATCACCGTGTCCTGGGCAAAGCCCACGAAGAGGGCCGCGCTGTCGTAGTAGTCCTGGCCGGTGAATGCGATGTCGTTGTCCTCCACGAGCGTGCCGCGCACCTCGAAGCCCGGTTGCGGTCGCGCGTCCTCGGCGCTGACGCCGCCGAGCTGGATGGCAGCCGAGGCAATCTCGGAAAACGTGTTCTGCGTGATGCGTACGTCGCGCGTGCCGGCGGCGACCCAGAGGGCCACGGCGCCGAGGTGGCGGAAGGTGTTGCCCTCGAACGTTATGTTGCTCGCATGGCGCACCACGATGTTGCCGGGCGTGGGGTAGAGGGTCTTCTGATGGCCGATCGGCTCGAGGCTGTAGCCATCACCCTGCAGCAGGTTGCCGCTCTGGTCGGCCACATAGCCGCTGGTGTCGTTAGGGCCGGTCCATCCGGCATGCGCGAAGACCAGGCCTTCGAAGCTGATCCCGGTGACCGGGTCCTGCGGTGTTCCGCTGACGCTGACCAGCGTCTCGAGCACCGGCAGGACGCCGTCGGCCGGCGTCGTGGCTTGCGGGTTCTTGTAGCTCAGCGTGCGGGCATACGGATCGAAGTACCACATGTTCGGCTCCGTCATGAATTCGGGAGCGTTCTCCAGCCAGCTCAGGAGCTGGAAGTTCCACGGCGCAGGAAAGCTGTTGGCGTTGTTCCAGCAGGGCTGCTGGATCACCAGCGTGTCGCTGGTGTAGGCGGCCACCGGGCAGCGCATCATCTTCCACTGCGCGAGGGTGACGGCCTCGACCAGTTCGGGATGAGTGAGTGCCGGGCCGAAGTAGCCGGCGTCGACGCGGATGTAGAGGGGATTGACCGGCCCGCCGGGGTTGGAGCGCGCGCGCGTGGCTCGCGCACCGTACACGTAGAACTGGCGCGGCAGCAGTCCTGGCGGCAGTCTCTGGACCGTCGCGACGCAGTCGGCGCCGTCGCAGTTGAAGGCCACCGGCACGCCGCCGGAGATCACTGCAGGGGCGGCACTTCCCGGCGTCGTGCGATAAATGACGCGGTGCTCGGCGGTGCCAGAGTCCTCCGCGCTCAACGCGAACGTGCGGGTGAGCCGGTAAGTCCCGGGTTGAAGGTTGACCGCGAGCGTGCATTGGCCGCGTTGCGGGAGGGCACGCACGGCCAGTTGCGCGCGCTCGAGCGTGCGGAAGGGCGCCTCGGCCGAGCCGCTGCCGGCGTCGTCGTTGCCATCGGGCGAGATCCAGAGCGTCTGCGCACAGGCCTGGGCGGGCGGTGTGGGGCCAGGCGCGGGTGCTGCGCTGCCGTCGGTGTCACCCGACGAACAGCCGGACAGTGCGGCGGTGAGAGCAACGCAGGCAGGCAGGCAACGCAGCAGGTTCATGCAGGCGGCTTTCGTTTGGCGTCTGGTCGCGCAAGTTCGCGAGCGAACCCGGGCGTTACCCTGGGACAAACGCCCACGCGAGGCTCACTTCAGATCGGAAAAGGTCACGCTGTAGTTCGTGAGCGAGGTGGCCGAGTTGTTCGTGCAAGTGAAGGTCGACGTCATGTCGTCGAACGGATAGGTGTAACAGGTCGGGCACGCCTGCTTCAGCCACTTGATCGTCGGCAGTACGTAGTCGAGCCAATTGGCATTCGCGGTGAATGCCGGTGTCGACGGATAGGTGATGCCCAGGCCGGCGTTGGTGGCGGGGTTGCCGATCGGCAGCGCGCTTTGCGTCGCGCCCCACATCACGCCTCCACACGCGAGCGCGACCGGCTGCGCCGGCGCGCTCGCTGTCCCGTTCGCGATGTAGGCGCTGTAGGTCTGGTTGATGCAGAGCTGCAGGTCGCCGACGCTCACCGTTCCGCCGCCGGCGAGGCCTTTGGGCCAGTTGGTGGTGAAGCTGAACGGCGCCGCATTGCTCGACGTCTGATTGGCGCCCCAGATCGAGTTGGCGGTGGCCCACGCCACCGGCCGGCCGCACGAACGCGTTTCGAATGTGAAGCCGCCCTTGGCGACGTCTGACATCGCAAAGCCGCAGGTGTTGCTGACGGCATCGGTGCAGTCCGTGTGAACCGTGCACGTCGTGACGGGCGTCGTCGTCGGAATGACGATGCGGAAATACGAGGCCGCATCGCCGGTCGTCATTGCGCCGACCGGGAACGACTGTGCGCTCGGCCCCATCGTCCACGGCGCCGCCGGCAGGCCGTTGCCGCTGGCGGTGTAGCCGCCGTTCTGCGCGACCTTGCTGCCCGCGGTTCCGCACTGGTAGGAGTTGGACGTCGACGTCGGCATGTTGATCGGCCCGAACTCCGTCGCGAAGTTGGCGCCGTTGATGATCGACACGTCGTAGAAGTCCGGCTGCGCGGCTGTCTGGAAGGTGAGTTCCGCCAGCGTGTTGATGCCGGGTGACGGACCCGTTCCGGGCCCGCAGACCAGTCCGCCGGCGGTGCCGCGGCAGGTGGCGTTCTCGCAGATGCCGGTGGTCGGGTCGCAGCCGCTGCGCGGATAGAAATTGCCGGACCAGATCACGTGGTTAGCCGCGACGCTCGAGCCGGAAATGGAGATCTGCGTCGACTGTGTCGGGGCGATGGCGTAGCCCTTGGACGGCGTCGGCGTGTCGTAATAGCAGTAGTACGGCGTGTTGCCGATATTGGTGCTGGGCGAGGCGCCGCCCTGCATGCAGGTGGTGCCGAGCGGGCAGGCGGCCTGCGGGTTGGATGGGCCGCACTGCGAGGCGGCGCCGGGCTTCAGGTTCACGGTGGTCGGCCCGGGCGGATACGCCGCTGTCGTGGCATCGGTGTAAGCAGCTGCGGCGCCGCCGGTGATGCCGACGTAGATCGTTTCGCTCGAGCTGTTGTTGGTGAACGTGACCGTGCGCACCGCCGCTGCGGGCGCGATCGCACCGAGCACAAGGGAGCCGAGGGTATAGGTCTGTCCGCCCGACGAGGTGGCCGCTGCGCTCACCGTGACGCTGCCGCTGGCGGCCGAGCCGACCAGACCGAGACCGCAGCTCAGCGCGTTGCCGGTCTCGCCGACGCCCAGGTAGACGAGGCTGCAGGTCTGGCTCTGGCTCAAGGCCGGCTTGGTGTTGTCGCCGGGCGGGTAGCTGTAGAACGAGATGCCGGTGCCCTGCAGGGTCAGCGTCACGCCGACGGTGTCGCGGGCCATCGGACTGATCCAGTTCACGAACAGCGGTGCCTTCATGCCGTTCGGAACGTTGTTGCCGTGCTGGGTGCTGAGCGCGATCGTGCCATTGTTGGTCACGACCGCCGGCGTGGCGTTGACGGCAATGCTGCTGTAGGCCGAGTAGTTTGTGCCGCTGGCCGCGATGGCGATCGGGGTCGCGGTGGCCACCGGCAGCGTGACCATGGTCACGCAGTCTGGGGCGAGGCTCGTGACCGTGCATTGAGACGGCGTGAAGGTCACACCGGTGGGGCCTGTGAAGCGGATCACGACGTTGTCCGCCTTGTCGATGCCGGAGCTGCCATTGATGCGGGCCTTCACGCGCAGGCTGTACGGTGCGGAGCCGCTGTTCGGAAAGGCGAGCGTTGCCGGGCCGGTGACGTATGTACCGGGCGCGGTCTCGACGGACAACTGGCCGTAATTGGTGCCGCTGCCGACGGCGGCCGGAATCTGGATGAGCGCGATGCCGTCGGCGATGGCCGAAAGGCTGGTCGTGCCGTTGACCTTGCCATGCACGGTGAGCAGGCACCGCCGGGACTGCGCAGACACGTTCGACAGCGTGCAAGTATCCGGAAAGACGTCCGCAATGCCCTGGTCGGACGTTGTCACGCGGACGGTACGGGCGACGCTGACGGTCGAGCTGTCTGTACTGCTGAGCGCCAGGCTCACCTGCTGGATGCTGCCCTGCTTGATTGCCAGCGCGCTCGCCGGCTCGAAGACAAGGCTGTCCTGGGTTGCAGGTATGGGCGTGGACGTCGAAGAGCCTCCGCACGCCGAAAGCAGAGCTGCGAGCAGTGCCGCATACGGCGCAGCCATCAAGGTCCGGTTCATTCCAGCTTGGTTCATGCGGATAGCGTTCTTTCCTTGGAGTCGCTCCCGGCGGGATCGCGCGGGCGTTGGCGGGCGTTACCGATCGCGCGGCTGAGAAGGCAGCAGCAGCCGATCACGGAAGGCAATATGCGCGACGACGCGCATGCCGAACCGTTGAAAACGAAGGCAATTGCGCGGCGTTCCCGCCTGTATGGCTCCGTCGTCGCGGACTTTCGGCACGGGCTGTGCCAACCTGTGGCGGGCGCTCAGCGAGCGGCCGCAAACTCGACGCCCTCAGTCGGATCTCTTCGGGCCCATGAGGGCACAGGCGCGACGCTGCGCGGGTCACCCGCTGACTCGGCATGGCATGGGCGGCCACCTGGTAAGCAGAGTTCGACGCAGTTTTGCAGGCACTTTTCGCGATAGCGATTCACTGCTTGCAGGTATCCATTCGTTTACCGAACCACTGATCCCCAGTCTCTGCACCGCCCGCGTGTCGAGCCTTAACAGGCGCCATGGCGATGACACGACTCCTGGCGGAGTGCGCATACATGTCTGTCCATTCAATTGCACGGACCCATTTGAGCCAGCCCACGTTAAGGGTCCTCGCCGTTGCGGCGTTGACAGTGCTGGCCTCTGCCTGCGGCGGTGGTGGAGGAACGAGTGCGCCGGTCGGCCAGCCGCAAGCCGCGGTGAAGGTGATAAGCATCGCGCCAAGTCAGGCGTTGATCGGGAGCACAGTCTCGGTGACCGGAAGCGGTCTGACCGGGGTGACAAACGTACGCGTGGGTGCTGGCAGCGTCGCGCCCGCGAGCAGCAGCGATGAGCAGCTCACGTTCATGCTGCCCGCCACCGCGACCAGCGCGCCGGTTCAGGTTGAAGGGGCTGACTTCACTGTCACGAGCGGTCAGATGCTGCAGGTGCTGCTGCCATCGCTGGTTTCGGTGGCGCCTGCAAGTGCCTTCGTGGGCAACAGCGTCGTGATCACCGGTATCGGACTCGATGCCGTGCAGCAGATCCGATTCGCCGGTGCGGAGCCCGTGTCCTTCACGAGGACCGGACCCGACACGCTCAGCGTGACCATTCCGCCGAATGCCGTGAGCGGACCGATTGCGATGATCGGCAATGGATTCAGCCTGGAATCGCCGGTCTCGATCGAAATCACGACGCCCACCGTCAGCAGCGTAAGCGGCGGACTGACCCTGAGACTGTTGCCCGGGGCGAGTTTCGCGCTAACGGGGACCAACCTGGATCGCGTTCAGTCGTTTGTCGTGGAGGGTGTGACGCTAACGGTGTTGTCGCGCTCTTCAGGCGGCGTCACGCTCCAGGCGCCCTTACAGCGCGTGATGGGGAACCTGGTGTTGGTGGTCGGCAGCTACCAGGTGCCGACGAAAGTATCCGTCGAGGTCTATTTCCCCATGAGTGTCGCCAGCATCGCGCCGGCGACCGGGTCGTCGGGTCTGCTGGTGCGCCTATCGGGAAGCGGACTTTCCGCGGCAACGTCGGTCAGCTTCGGAACGGCGTCTGCCACGGTGGAGGCGCGCTCTGAGACCGAGGTCTCGGTTCGGGTTCCGGCCGGGGCGGGAAGCGGTGCAGTTCGCGTGTCGAGCCCATATGAGGTGGTCGAAGGACCCGTCTTTATGGTGCTGCCCGCCGTGCGGGTGACAGGATTCAGCGTGGCTGTCGATGGTGCCATTGTGCGACTGACCGTCCTCGGGAGCGCGCTGCTGCGCGTGACAGGCGCGTCGATCGGTATGAGCCCCGCCGCCATCGTCTCTCAGAGCGACACGATGGTGGTGCTTGAGGGTCCGTCCAGCGCTGTCGGCGCGGTGCTACTCGACGTGGCCAATGGAGAGCCCGTAACCGCGGGAGCGTATTCGCCGACGCTGACAGTGACCGGCGTTGAAATAGGTCAGCGCTTCATGCGCTCCAGTTCGGACAACCGACTTCGCCTGATTCCCGGCAACGCGGCGCTGCTTCGCGTCAACCTGCAGTCGACGGCCCCCGGAACGGCGAGCCCTCTGGTGACAGTGACTGCACAAATCGGGGCCGAGTCGTTCGGCCCGTTGCCCTTGATCGGTCCGGCCACGATCCCCCAGGCGGCCGATCCATTCGATCGCGCCACTGCGTTTTCGGTGCGGCTGCCAGAACCCTGGATCCGTGCCGGGCTCACGCTGCGGGTCGTCGTCGGTGGGGCGGCGCCTTTGCAGGTCGTGGTCACTCCGGCGGTGGCGCCGCCGAGCGCCCTTGGAGTGGTGATGGTTCCGATCGTCGTAAACAACGTGGCGCCAGCGATGCCGTCGCCAGTGGTTGCCAGGTCGCAGTTGGCCCGTGTGCTTCCGATTGCTCCCGCTTCGCTTGCGGTTGACACACGGGCGGCCATCTCGATGCCAGGCATGGCGCCGCTATCGAGCTCCGGCTGGTCAAACGCGCTGCGGACACTCAACAAACTGCGTCTGGCCGAGGCGCCTGACAAGCTGTATTACGGCGTCGTGGCTACCAGCGTTCGCGCTGACAGTACTTCCGGGATCGGGTATGTCAACAACCTGAATCCCATGACCAATGGTTTCATGGCCTCCGTCGGCTTCGATGCGTCCTATCTGGTGGTGACTACGGATCCCTTCGGAATCGGTTTCAATGCATGGACCAACGTGATGGCCCATGAAGTCGGCCATAACCTCTCACGGCTGCACGCGCCGTGTGGTTCGGTGACGGACGCAGACCCGGCATTCCCATATGCGGGCGGGACCCTGGCTGATGTGGCGCTCTACGACGACGCGACCGCATTGCTGCTGGGGCCGTTCTATGGGAGTCAGCGTATGACTGACGTAATGGGGTACTGCAACGGAAATTTTCTGTCGGACTACAACCACGACGCTGTGCAGGACTACTTGGAGCGGTACACCGCATCCAATGCGAGCGTCAGATTGTCGGCACCCGTCGATGGATATTTGCAGTTGAGCGGCGAGATCAGTGCGGCCGGTGTCAGTTTCTCGCCCGCATCCGTCCTGCCAGTGCCGGTAACGCTGCAAGCGCGGGGAAGTCACGAGTTGCGTGTCAAAACCACGTCCGGGGCGACGCAATCGGCGTTTTTCACGCCGGCGGTGATCGCCGACGCACAGGCCGGTAGCTCTCACTTTGTGGTCGCGATGGCCGACCCTGGCGAGGTGGCAAGCGTGGAAGTCTTCGATACCGCGCGGCCGCTACCGATCCTCAATGCCGGCAATTTGAGAGCGGCACTCGCATTCCGGTGGAGCGAGGCTTCAGGTCAGTTGACGGTACGCTGGAATGCCGAAGCGCTGCCATTCTTAAGCGCATCTCATATCGCCAGCGATGGCTCCCGCGCGGTACTGGGTATCACCACTAGCGGCCCTTCCGCGACGTTCGACACGAATTCCCTGCCACCGGGCGGATCGTTTGACCTGGTCTTCAGCGACGCAGTGGCCGCGCGCCGAATAGTGGTTACCCGCACCAATTAGGTGACACTCCCTGGAAGGCACCGTCCAAGAGTGGTGGCTTCAAAGCTCAATTGCATCAGTCCGCTTTGCCCCATGAATTGGCCGGAAGCGGGTGGGCCCACCTCGCCCACTGCACTCAGTCCAGCAGTGCCACCTCGCCGCTTGCCATGTCGTACATGCCCCCGGTGATGCGAATGCGACCCTGGGCCTCGAGGTCGCGCAGCGTGGGGCTGTCCTGGCGAATCCGCTTCATCATGCGCCGCACGTTCTGCTCGGCGACGCGGTGGACGAAGGCCTCGTTCTTGCTGGTGCGCGCGCCGTCGAAGCCCGGCACCTCGTCCGCCGCGGGGGCGATGACGTCGAGCAGCGCGGTGAGGTTGCCCAGCTTCACACCGTCGATGGCGCCCTTCACCGCGCCGCAGTGCTCGTGGCCCAGCAGGAAGACGAGCTTCGCGCCCGAGGCCGCGCAGGCGAACTCCATGCTGCCCAGGATGTCGGCGTTGACGATATTGCCGGCCACGCGTGCCACGAACAGGTCCCCGATGCCGCAGTCGAAGACGTCCTCAACGGGAATGCGCGAGTCCAGGCACGACAGCACCACGGCCTTGGGCCACTGGCCAAGCACCGCGTGCCGCACCTGCGCCCGGTGGTCGCGGTGGGTGACATCGCCGCTCACGAAACGGGCGTTGCCTTCGCGCAAGAGCGTCAGCACCTCGTCGGGGCTCAGGCGCTCCTGCTCTTCCTTGGTGAGGACTCGGTCGGTCCGGCTCTGGGGGGCGCTCATGGTTCCTCGCTAGGCGGCGTCGATGAAGTCAAGCCATTTCGACGGGAATCCACCACACATTGAGTGTACGGCTCGCGTCGTGTGTTGCCCGCTCCTTTCCATGAACCAGGTCGAGCTCGACTCGAAGGACAGGAGGCACAGCCGCAACTGCAGGACCCAATGTCTCGACTACCCATTCCTCGGCGAAAATCTCCGCCAACCAGTCCGTCCTCGAGGGGCCAATGGACACGCGCTCAAAGGGCAAACTGTTCTTCATGTGCGGAAAGATGGCTGCCGGCAAGTCGACCTTGTCCAGATCGTTGGCGGCGCGAGAAAGAGCAGTGTTGCTGGTTCAGGATGACCTGCTGGGGAGTCTCTACCCAGGCGAGTTTGTCGACTTCGATGCGTTCCTGAGGTACTCGGCTCGGCTTCGTGCCACCGTTGCGCCCCACGTCGTTGCGCTGCTTTCGCTTGGCATGACGGTCGTCCTGGATTTTCCGGCCAACACGAGAAAGTCGCGCGCATGGTTCCGGGAGATTTACGAGCGCGCCGAGGCCGATCATGAGCTCCATTTCATTGTTGCGTCGGACGATCTGTGCAAGCGCCAACTGAAGCAACGCAGCCTCGAGCTGAATCTGGCGCCGGGCGCAAAGTGGACGACGGAAGCCGACTTCGATGAAGTGACGTCGTACTTCGAGCCACCAGCACCGGACGAACAGTTCAACGTCGTGCGGCACGAACGAGCTTGAAATAAGACGGCTTGGGCGTCTGCTTCCAAGCCCGCGACTGTTTACTTCGGGCTGACAGAAGTCTCGATCGCGCACTGCCACAACCTGGCCTTCCCGAACGCTGCTCAGCGCGCCTGCTGGCAGCTGATTACGAGACTCACGTCGGCAAACAGTCCCGAGGCCCTTCTCAGTTTCCAGCGACCGAGGCGGGCCGTTTGACCCAAACCTCGATCTTACTCAAGCCAACGCAAGGGACTCGGCGTAAGCGAGTACTTGCATTTAGGGCGTTGATCAGGGCACTGGCAGGCGCAGTCACGTCATTCGGCGCCTGGCTGGCGGTCGTAACATGGGTCAAATCCAGTCTCGAGCTTGCCATGCGAATCGCTGCCGTCTCACCCGGAATGTCGCGCGCGTCCCAGCGACACCTCGCTTCCTGGCTCAACGCCGGCGTCCGGCCACCTGCCGAGGCGGCGTTCCCGCTGAGCATGACGGTGGGGCCATTTCACCTGGCCGTCATCCACGCCCCGCGCGACACGATGAGGATGCAACGGCGCTTGATGGAGTACGAACTGAGCCACGGCATTGTCTGGCTGCACGAATCGCTGACCGGCGAGCGCCTGGCGCAGCAGTTCCTCAAGGCGCTCATCCGCCTGATTCATAAGTCGGCGGGCTGCCAGACCGGCTGCATCGAGGAAGCCTTTACGCAGAGTCTCGCGGCCGGCCTCGTGTCATTCGCCCAGCAGAATCCGGAAGTGTGGATCTGGTTCAACCGCCTGCTGGGAGAGTCCGTCAAACCCGGGGCGCGCTTCGAGCATGCGGCGTCAGGAGTGAAGCACCGAAGCTATTGCATTCCCAAGGCCGTCCTCGTTGACGGGCATGTCGTGCGCTTCCAGCCGCTGCGCCATCATGCCGCCGTGCGTTATCAGGTCGATGGCTATTTCAGCGAGACCAAGACTGACCGGACGGTCGAGCTGTACGAGTGCTTGCATGGGCCGCAGCGGGCTGTCGTGTTCGTGCACGAGGTAACGCACGCGATTCACAGTGCAGCCAAGCTGCGGATACGCGATACCAGGGATCGGTTCGTGTCTGCCCAGGTCACCGGCTGGTTGCAATTCGTGAGGCACAACCCGAGCGCATGGATGTGGCTCGTTGCGACGATCCGCGAGCAGGCCCAATTCGAGCCATTGGCGCTGCTCAGCTGATTCCCGCTCGGACCGCACGGTTCGGTGAAATCTGCGCGGGAAGCAAGGGCCTGGCCACCCCCCCTTTACCCGCCAGCGGTCTGAGGGTCGATGGGATCAAGCCGTCCGGCGACCTTTTGCGATTGCTGCGGCGATCGCTTCCCAGGTCGCGTCGAATGCTTCGGGAGTGAAGCCGGCGCCCGACGGCAACCAGTTCGCCGTACCGCCACCCGCCAGCGTGTAGTGGCCGACCAGATCGAGGTGATCGGCACGCGTGACGTGCACTAGCCGACCGTGCAGCTGGCTCAACGTCGGCACGATACCGTCGCTGATCTGGGGCGTCGCCTTGAAGCCGAGTCCCCGATCGAGTTGCCGCTGTAACGCCTGTCCCGGCTTGGGATACGGATAACGCGGGTGCGGCCGCGCCGTCAGTACGTGCAACAGCCGGAAGAGTGCCCGCAGCACGATGTATTCCGGATCCAGGAGTTCCTTCAGCCTGAACTGCTCGCGTGGCTTCGGCACACCCGCGACGACGCAGCCGTAGTCGATCCCGCGCTTATCCGACACAGCGGCGTCGAACAGGTCGATCCCCTCCGGCGTGAGCTGCAGCACCGCGCCCTGATCACGCTCGATTTCGCCGAGGTAGGCCCACGCCGGGTCGTGTCGGTCGAAACGGATCTTGCGCAGCAGGGTCTCGGCGATGCGATCGAGCGGCCCCTCGGCGCGCCCCACCCAGTCGTCGAGCCGGGCGACCAGCGCGAGAGCTTTGGCCGCGGCGAGAATGGTTCCGCGGCCCTGCCCCGAGGTCGCCAGCGCGCTCAGTACCAGCAGCAGCGTCTGCCCTTGGATGGTGACGAAGTGATTGGCGAGTGGCGTGCCGTGGTGTGGCGTGGCCACGGAAATGGCTGTCCGCGTCAGGCGGGCGATGCGCTCCTCCGAGTCGCCGCTGGCGATCTTCACATCCGGGGTCAGCAGCATGCGCACGTCGAGGCCGCCCGTCGAGTGGCCGACAAAGTGCAACTCGCTCGCTCTCAGGCCGCCGCTGCGGATCACCTGGCGGCGAAGTATGTCGGCGCGCCGCGGGATCGACGCGGTCGGCTGGGTCATGCACCGCACGATTCGAGCCTCAACTCCACGCCGGCGCAGCGCAGCGCCCAACGAGCGCTCGACGTCATCGAAATAATTCACCGCGCCGACAGAGCTGAAGCCGAAGAAGCCCGGCACCAGGAACACCAGTCGTTTAGTCATGATGAGAGGGTGTAAAGAGAGCGCAGCGGACGCGTCCTCGGCGCGTATGGCCGTAGTCTTCCGTCGAGGTGCGGCCACCTGATTTCCCATTATGTCCGCTTGCGCACAGACTTAGGGGGGCGATATCAGGGCCCTCGACCCAGGGAACACTCGGAAGGATTCCTTTTGGCGACCACAAACATGCAGATTCGAGTCGGCTTCGAGATCGAATACCAATGCCAGGGTCCGACGCCGATGATCCTCGCACTCAGCATCCACTATTCGCGGGCGTCCGATCTAGTGCGCCCGGACTACCTCGTCACCCGGCCGTCGGTTCCGGTCAGCTCCTACCGCGACCTCTTCGGGAACTGGTGTAGCCGCATTGTCGCGCCGCCGGGGCGCTTCGCGCTGAGTACCGACGCGGTGGTCAACGACAGCGGCCTGCCGGATGTCGTGGCTCCCGGGGCCATGCAGGTTCCGGTCGAGCATCTGCCCGAATCAACGCTGGTCTATCTGCTGGGCAGTCGCTACTGCGACACCGACCTGCTCTACGACATCGCGTGGCAGCATTTCGGCAACGGCCCGACCGGGTGGGCGCGGGTGCAGGCGATCTGCGACTTTGTCCACCGGCACATCGAGTTCGGCTATCCGCACGCCCGGAGCACGCGCACCGCCTGGGAGGCCTACAAGGAAGGGCGTGGCGTCTGCCGCGACTATGCGCACCTGGCGATCGCGTTCTGTCGTTGCATGAACATTCCCGCGCGCTACTGCACCGGCTACCTCGGCGACATGGGCACCGAACCGCCGTACGGGACGATGGACTTCGCCGGCTGGTTCGAGGCCTACCTGGGCGACCGTTGGTACACCTTCGATGCGCGCAACAACACGCCGCGCATCGGCCGTGTGCTCATCGCCCACGGCCGCGATGCCTGTGACGTTGCGCTGTCCAGCACCTTCGGGCTGAATACGCTGGAACGGTTCAAGGTCTGGGCCGAGGAAGTGGCGGTGGTCTGAATGCGTCGCGGGTTGTGCGAGAGCGCGAACGGTGGGCCGCGAAGCCCTGCCGCATGACCTACTGCGTCGGCGTCAAGCTCGACGGGGGGCTGATCTTCGCCAGCGACTCGCGCACGCACGCGGGCGTCGACAACTACGCCAAGTTCTGCAAGATGACCGTGTTCGAGCGTGCCGGCGACCGGGTGCTGGTACTGCTCAGTTCAGGCGGCCTTGCCGCGACGCAGGCGGTGATCAACGTTCTGCGCAAGCGCGCAGCGGCCGAACCGTCCCACATCTGGAGTGCCGGCTCGATGTTCGACGTCGCCAACCTGGTGTCGGATGCTATGCGTGCCATTGAGCGACGCGACGGACCGTTTCTGGAAGCAAGTGATCTTAAGTTCAATGCCTCGTTCATCCTCGGCGGACAGATCGCTGGCGAAGACATGCGGCTCTTCCGGATCTATGCCGAGGGCAACTTCATCGAGGCTGACACCGACACCTGCTTCCTTCAGACGGGTGAAGCCAAGTACGGCAAGCCGATTCTCGATCTGGCGGTGACGTCGAGCGCGACGCTGGAAGATGCCACCAAGTGCGTGCTGGTGTCATTCGACTCGACGATGCTCAGCAACCTTTCGGTGGGCATGCCAATCGATCTGCTGTGCTACGCCCGGGACAGCCTGCGCGTGACGATGAGGCGTCGGTTCGAGGAGGGCGATGTCTACTTCGACGCACTGACGCAGCAGTGGCTCGAGGGGACACGGAAAGTCTTCCGCGAATTGCCGCCGCTGGCTTGGTAGGCAGTCACACTACAGCGCTGCGCAGGAATCTCTGCAACAAGTTCAACGACGTGCCGTGTCGGCAAGGGCTTTCTTCAGCGAATCGACGAGCATCATTTTCAGCCTCTGCCAGGGCGTGCCGCGCTGTTCGACAAAGCGCTGGTTGACCTCGAGTTCGATGCCCACGTAGGTCGCCGCCGGATGGTGCCTGCGCAACGATGCCGTGAGACCGTCGGCGCGACCCTGATACGGGTAGTTTCTGCGCAGGCGTAGCTCTGGAGACCGATGTTCGAGCGCCCGCATCCAGGCTCGAGCGAAGGCCACTTCACCAGGGCGCCGTGGGTCATAGAGCCAGGCAACGTCGGCGTGCCGGGGTACGTCGTCGAGCGTCGGTGTGAAGCTGTGCGACGCGACATGGATGACCCGTTGGCCCGACGCAACGTGACGCGCGATATCGCTTTCGACCGCCTGCCGATGGGGTCGGTAGTGACCATCGATGATGTCGTCGCGGCGAGCTCGCGAAAGTGGGCGGGTAACTTCCGAGAACAGTTGAGGGTGACCGATCGAGCGGTTCAGGTCGACGAGCAACCGTGTCGTGGTGGCGACGTGCAGCGGCGCACCAAAAACCTCGGCCATCTGACGGGCCAGTTCGAGCGCACCGGCGTCCCAGCCCCGGTGGCTCGACAGCGAATCCGCCCGGCCCGAGAAAAGCGCGGCGTAGGCGCGTGGGACCTTGCGTCCGCCATGCTCGCAGGTGATGACGAGATGGTTGTCGCGCGCCAGCGTCAACGCCACGCCATCGCTCCATCCGCAAGTGATCCAGTGTCGTCCGCCGGGCAAAGCCGGAGAGCGGGGTGCCGAAGGCGCTGATCCAATCGGTATCCCCCGGATGCGTGACGTTCTGGGCCCGCTCTGTGCCGATGAGACGCACAGCCGTTCACTTTTGTCGCAACTGCCGCCGGCATTGACGGAAGACTGCTAGTCCGTCCCGGCGCTGTCCTCGTCCCCGAGGTGTCAAGCGTTGAGGTGAGTGTCATTCGAAAGGACATCATGAAGCGCCTTGTACTTGCCAGCCTGCTCACCCTCGCAGCGTCGGCTGCATTGGCCGCCGACGTCGGCGTTTCGATCAGTATCGGCCAGCCCGGCTTCTATGGACAGATCGACATCGGCACTGCCCCGCGTCCGGTGTTGATCTACCCGCAACCGGTGGTGATCCAGCGCGTGCAGGTGGTGCAACCGGTGCAACCGGTCTACCTGCACGTGCCACCCGGGCATGCCAAGGACTGGAAGAAGCATTGCCAGAAGTACGACGCCTGCGCCCGTCCTGTCTATTTCGTCAAGGATGACTGGTACAACAGCGTCTACGTGCCGCACTACGAGCAGGAGCACGGCAAGGGCAAAGGCAAAGGCAAGAACAACGGCAATGGCAACGGCAAGGGACAAGGCAAAGGCAAGTAGCCCGCGCCGCCCGCCAGGACCTCGATTGCCGCCGACCGCAGGCTCAATTCGGCTAAGCGGTTGAATGCGTAGTGGTAGGACACGCTGCCGCCTGGCCTGCCCGAGCCTGACTGCAAGACCTGGAGATCATCGGAGCCGGCGTCGCCCGCCTTCTCGCTCCTGCTTCGGACGTCCATGCAATTCATGCTGCCGGGCAGAATGGCGTCTCCTCCACTGGTTCGCTCGAAGCAGATCGACGCGCGCGAGGAAATGGCTACCCTCAGCGGCTTGATCGATTGACTGTGGCGGACGCGCGTGATCACTGACGAGAAATTGACTATCTATCAGCGCTATGGCGGCGACGTTGACTGCTGGGTCCGTGCAGCTGTGCCGCTCGAGAAGGCGCTCATGACTGATGAGGACTGGGCCGTCATCGGAGAACTCCTGCAGCGCCTCGCCATCGTGAAATCGGGGCGCGCCGCTGTCCCCTTCGAGGCGGAGACGAATCGGATGATCGCCGCAAAGGTGACGGACGAAGGGGTCTTGAAACGCCTGATGGAATACGCCTAGAGTTAGTGGACCGGCCTGCGCCCGGTCGGCAGCCCGCCGACGCGTTGATGAGTCACCCTTCACGACAACGGATGTCGCCGTCGCATGAAAACGAATGATCCAGGAAGACTGGACCGCGTCGTGGCAGAAGCGCGACGCATCGCGGACGAGCGTGCGCAGGGCTACCGCGAAAAGGCGTTGAAGATCTACCCCTGGATCTGTGGCCGTTGCGCCCGTGAGTTCACACACAGGAATGTGCGCGAGCTGACTGTCCATCACAGGGATCACAACCACGACAACAATCCGCCCGATGGCAGTAACTGGGAGCTGCTGTGCCTGTACTGCCACGACAACGAGCATCAGCGACAGCTGGAGGCGACGGGCGCGGGCGGCGGCGGCTCAGGTGCCGGCCCTGCAGCAACCTTTGCGCCGTTTGCAGGCCTGAAGGACATGCTCGGAAAGAAGCCGATACCGAAGTAGTGCGAGATGCGACAGGGCCCCGAGTGGTGCGTCAATCGGCGTTCGGTCGGCCGCTTCCGACGACGTGTGTCGTGCGCGCCTGATTCGGTACTCGGATCACTCGACAAATGAAAAGGGGTGGCACTTACCACCCCTTTGGCGGAGCGAACTCAGCTCAACCTTACTTCGCAAACACCAGATACTTGGCGTCGAAGTGCACCGCATGGCGCACCTGTGCGTTGTCGAAGGCGGCGAAACCGAACGGATACTGCGCGTTGAGGTCGCTGTACTGCACATCGAGCTTGCTGCCCGTGACCAGCTTGCGCGACACCACCGACGTCAGCATGCCGTCCTTCCACGAGGTGGCCACACGAATGTCGGCGCGGTCGCCCTTGACGTGGTAGATCATGTAGGAGGCCACTTCGTCGCCGGCCTTGAACCGCGCGTCGTCGAACGGTACCTGGTTGCCGTCGATCACATAGAACGTACCGCCGGCATTGCCCGGCTTGCCGTCCTTGTTCATGAACTCGGGCCGTCCGTTGACCACCTTCATGTTGCCGTACTCGGGGCCGCCTGGATCGCTCTTGCGACCGGCGTTCGGCGACTTCTTCGGGTCATAGCGGGTGTCGTCGCAGTACTGGTCGTCGACAAAGCCGACCGGCGCCGTGCGGCTGCCCTTCATGTGCCACATGTCCAGCATCTCTCCGGCAGACGCGGTGTACTTGTTGCCGAACGGCTTGCCTTCACCGACGTGACACGTGACCCCGCATCCGCCCTGCGCGAAGCCCTTGACCGAGTTATCGATCGGCCACAGGAACGCCCATTTGTCCTCGTAGTACTCGGTTTCGTCGCCACCCTTGTTGTTCGGACTGACGAGCTTCTTCCAGCTGCCATCTGGCTGCTTCTGGAACGGTCCCCGCCGCACCGAGTTGGTGGGGTCGGCGTACTGGACCAGGAAGTACACCATGTCGCCCGAGTAAACGGCCTTCAGCGTTGCCGTCGTCGAGCCCTTGCCGCCGAAGTTCTCGCCGCCGGACAGTTCGATCCGGAGTGGCTTGGCGGCGGCCCAGACCGGATCAGTCGCGCCGGCCGTCATCGATGGCGCGGAGGAGACCTTGGTGGCTACGAGCGCGTTCGGACTTACGGCCGCGTCTTGCTGAGTCGAGCACGCCGCCGCCGCGACTACCGCGAGGGCCAGCGCTCCTTGTCGAATCATTCTCATCTTCTCTCCCTGAAATTTGGCGCTGTTCGTTACCAGCGCCCACAGTACTAACGAATTTCGTTAGCGTGAGCCGCTACTGTCCGCACCTGTTGCTTCAGATTAAGAGAGGACTTCGCACGTGGCGGCTAAGCTGCCGCGGTCGCAACGGTTGCGCGCGGCCGGAGTGCTGTCAGCGGCCTCAACAACATTCAGTCGGGCGGACGCATGATCGACAAGGACCTTTTCAGCGGCATGGTCCGGTTGCACATCCTGCATCACGCGGATGAAGGTCCCATCTTCGGCCTGGCCATCATCGAGGAGTTAGGGCACCACGGCTACCAGATCAGCGCCGGCACGATGTATCCGATCCTTCACGGCCTTGAACGCAAGGGCTACCTGGTATCGCGATACGAGCGGCGCGAAGGCAGGGAGCGGCGCATTTACAGGATCACGCCACTGGGCCGCCGTGCGCTCGAAATCGGGCGTACCAAGGTAAGGGAACTGTTTGGAGAACTGATCAACGGGCACCGTCGCCGCAGGCGCGCCATCGACGGCGCAAAGCAATAGTCCCACTTGAGCCGGGTGGCTACTTCCAGAGATCGACAACCTCGCCTCGATGGCGCATCGCGTCGGCCCGGCCCTGCAGGTAGCGCTGAAAACTCGCTTCCTTCAGGTAGGCGGAACTGCCGACGTAGTCGAGGGCGGAGGCCAGATGAAAGGGCCGGATGTAGCCGTCCACGCGGAAAATTTCCTTGCCGGCGCGATCAAAGAAGACCAGCGTAGGCGCATAGCTAACGCCGAGCGTGGTCACCCATGCGTCCACGCTGGTGGACCGGCCGTCCGGGGACGTTATCGCGCTTCCATCGCGCGGCTGCAGTCGCACCACGTCGAATGAGCGCAGCAACCGCATGACCTCGGGTCGCGTAAACGCATCGCGATGCAATTCATCGCAGCTCGCGCAGTGCGTTCGCTCAATCAGGACCAGTAAGGGCTTCGATGCGGGCGTTCTCTGCAAGCGGTACGGGGGCTTCAGGAAGAACGGCTGCGGGCTCAGCTCGGCCTTCGCGGGCTCCCGTGCCGCCTTGTCCATGTAGTCCGGATAGGACTGCTTGGTCTCGAGGCGCTGCCCGACGTAGTCAAGCGTCGCGTCCATGCGATGCGGGGGCTGATAGCCGTTCAGTCGCACGATCACCTCTGACTTTTCATTGAGGAACAGCAGGGTCGGCGTGAACTGCACGCCCAGCGCACGTCCGAGTTCCTTCTCGGTCATCTTCCGGCCGTCGACCCACGTCACTTCGCGATCTCCCCACAAATTGAGGGCAACCGCGACCAGAGTGCGCTGCGCCTTGTCGACGATGCGCGTCTCGGTGAACGTCGTCTGCATCAGCAGCTTGCAGTACGGACAGCCGTTCTGCCCGAAGTAGATCATCAGCCGCTTGCCGTCGCGGGCCGCGTCGGCAGCGTCTTCACGAAAGTCGAGAAACGTCTCCGTGAACCAGGGTGGGGTGTCGAAGGTGCTCGGCGTCGTCTGGGCGACGCTGGTCGTGGAAAACGCGAGCAGGGCCGCGGCCAACGCCGAACACCACTTAGAGAACGCGGTCATCGCCCCTCCAGCGAACACGCATCCACGATACCGCTTGGAACGGACGCCGGCGTGTTCCGTTCGCGATACCCATATGAACGTCGAGACCGAAACGCCACCACAGCGCGGCAAGGGACGGACACGCGCAGGGGCAAAGCGGACCGCTTTGCCTCACCGCCGTCTCTGAAATGGGTTGACGCACCTCAATGTGGCGAGGTCGCCGGTTCCCATATTGAACACAAGGGCTTTTGCGGTCGATCGTCTCGCGATCTGCGCCGGGGTTGGCGGTCGCGCGCGCGATCGCGTTCTGGGGAGATATTTATGCATAGCGCTTTCTCACTTCGTAGAGCGCCTGGCTTATTCACGGCCATAGTGATCTCGGTTCTCCTCGCGGCATGCGGTGGAGGTGGTGACGACGATTCCGGCCCGGTTGACATTGGAGACGAGGCAGCACCGCCCATGCCGACGACTGTCAACTTCAACATCGGGACCAAGGACTCCGCCCGGCTGACCTTCTCGGTCGACGGCGTCAGCATCGCTTATCCCTTGCTTCGGTACAGCGGCACCTGGAACCGGACCGCGCAGGCCTGGACGCTCGGTGGCAGTACCGGCGTCGACAGCGGCATGATGCTCTTCGGGGCTTTTTCCGTACAGGTCATCGAGGCGCTGAACTGGGCCGGTGACAATGCACCCAGCAGCGGCAAGCTGGAGTTCGTCACTCCGGCCACCAACAGCTTCTTTCCTGGCCAGACGGTGCAGGCAACGATCGACAGCAATCCGCTGCCGATCCTGCTGACCTTCGGCACCGCGACCACCCGCTACGACTGGGATAGCTACCTGATGGTCTGGCCCGACGACACGCAACCCAACCAGTGGCGGCTTGCCTCGTTCGGCGGCACGGCCAGCGCGCTTGCCGCGGAAAGCGGCAGGATGGTCCTCGAACTGATGGCATTCATCAATGCCAACGATCTCCGCATTGCGACGGCGGGTGCCGCGGGACTTGATACGGCCTGCTCGCCACGGCCCGGCGCTGCGACCGGCACGCGCAAGATCGCGCTCGCCAACCCGGATGGCGAACTCAATCCGGGCGATGGACTGATCGTGACTTACTCCAACTGCTGGATCGATGATCCGGCCGACAACATCGATCTGCTGTTCAGCGGTTCCATCACATTGACCGGCTATATCGAGAACAGGAGCCCATTTTCGACCGGCTTCGACCAGATCACGTTCAATTCCCTGGCCGAGAATGAAACGGAGACCGCGGGACAGGTGGTGACCGTGGTCCAGCCGCCCGTCATCACGACCGGGACCATGACGCTGTTCGTAACGCCTTGAAGGGCGCATCGAGCAGCTGCTGATTCAGCACAGTCGCCCGATCGGCCGCCGCAGGCTGATCCAGCGGCGGCCGATCGGTTTCGTGAACCGGCGAGTGCAGGCCTTGCCTGCCCGGTCGAGGAGCGCGAGTAACTGAAGTCGCCTAGAACGGTGCCCGCAGTAGCGCCCGGACGCTTTCGCTGCGGTAGGAGCCGCTGCTGCCCGTATAGCTGTAGTCGATGCCGATCGACGCCTCACCGGGCATGCGCAGCACAAGGCCCAGACCGCCCAGCATCTGCGTGTCGGACAGGCTGCCGTCGGCGATGACGTAGGTCGTCGTCGGGAGGTCCGCGTACCACAGCGTCTGGTCGGCTGAGGAACCGCGGGCTCGCCGCGCCTCGAGGCGCAGGTTCGGCTCGAGGCTCGCGCGACCGAGCGGAATCCGGTAGCTGGCAAACACACCGGCGGCGAAGACGTCCTCGGTCGCAGTGACATCGGCATAGCTGAGCGCCGCGCTGCTCGGTCCGCTCTCGGTGTAGCCATCGAGCCGGCTGCGCACGCGGTCAAAGCGGCCATACGGGGCGAGCTTCAGGCGTCCGATGTCGACAACGCCGCTGACGCCCACGGAGCCGAACGTCTGCGCACCGTTGCGGCCGCCCAGCATCATTGCGGTACGGTTGAAACGTGTGGCGTCGAAGCTCAGGTCGCCATAGCCCAGCAGGAAGTCGATGTAGACGGACTTGATCGGCTCGTACGAGCCGTAGACAGTCGCATTGACGCCCTGCGCGTGACTTTCGCTCTCATTCGTTCCGACATCGGTGGAATCGCGTCCGTAGCCGACGGCGGCGCCGAGCACCAGTCCCTTCATGACGCGCGCATCGGCACCGAAGGTGAGCCCCGAGGTCGTGAAGTCGCTGCGATCGGTTGCCGAGTTGGGTCGCAGGAAACCGAAGTCGATGTTGCCACCGGCCCAGAAGGCGAATGGGCTTTCGCAGCGCGTGCGCTTGTCTTGCTTCGTGCCCTGCTCCGGTGTCTGCGCTGCGGCGAGCTTGGTCTCGTCGACCGATGTGTCGGCGCGCTCCCACCGCGCGTTGGTGCCGACGTCAAACTGCATCGAGCATGGATCCTGGCCGAAGTGCAGCATGCGCACGCGGGCACCGACGTTCTCGATCTGCGCCGACCCGAAGCGACTTGCTGCCGAGACCTGGGCGGCCAGCATACCGCGCACGGTCGGATCGGCCGTCGGGTCAAGGCGCGGCTCGACGACGATCGATTGCGCGAACGCTCCCGTCGCGCCATTCGCGTCCACTACGCGGATCGTGAAGGCATAGGTGCCTGCAGCGATCGGCGTGCCACTCAGCGCACCCGTCGCGGGATTGAGGCTCACACCGGTGGGCAGCTGCCCGCTGCTGATGGAGAACGCGTACGGGGCCACGCCGCCGCTGACGATGATCGCCTGGTTGTAGGGGTTGCCGACGACGCCATTGCCGAGGGTTGTCGATTCGAGCGTCAGCGCTGCCGGGGCCACTTCGACGGTGTAGGCGCGCGACGCAGTAACTCCCAGACCATCGGTCACCATCACCGTGAAGATGCTGGTGGCCGCAGCCGTCGGCATGCCAGCAAGCACACCGGTCGAGGCGTTCAGCGCCAGTCCCGCCGGCAGGCTGCCGCTCGCGATGCTGTACGTGTAGCTGCCGTTGCCGCCGGTCGCGCTGACAGTCTGCGAGTAGACGGTTCCCGCGGCGCCGTTAGGCAGCATCGCCGGATTGACCGCCATCGCGCCATTGACGACGAAGCTGAGGGCGCGTGATCCGGTGGCGCCGTTTCCATCCGTTGCTGTCACGGAGAAGTTGCTGGTCGCGGCAACGGTCGGTGTTCCGGAGATGACACCCGTCGACGCATTCAGCGCAAGTCCGTCAGGGAGGCTCCCCGCGGTGACGCTGTAGGTGTACGTGCCCGTGCCACCGGTGGCGGTCACGCCCTGTGAATATGGCGCGCCGACCGTGGCTGCCGGCAGTGCGGCTGGATTGACCGCGATACCGGCATTGACCGTGAAACTGTAGCTGCGCGATCCGGTGGCGCCGTTGCCATCTGTCGCCGTGATCGTGAAATTGCCGGTTGCGGCCGTGGTGGGCGTACCGGTGATTGCTCCCGTGGAAGGATTGAGTGACAGGCCCGCGGGCAAGGCTCCGGCGGTGACACTGAACGTGTAGGTGCCTGTGCCTCCGGTGGCAGAGATCGTCTGGCTATACGGCGTACCGACGCTCGCGGCTGGCAGGGTTGCCGGATTGACCGCGATGCCGGCCGCGATCGTGACGCTGTAGGCGCGCGACCCGGTGACACTATTGCCGTCGGTCGCTGTCACGGTGAACGAACTTGTCGCCGCGCTCGTCGGTGTACCGGACAGCAAGCCGCTTGACGGGTTGAGCGACAACCCCGCAGGCAGCGACCCCGCGCTGACGCCGTAGGTGAACGAGCCGTTGCCACCGGATGCCGTGACGGCCTGGCTGTACGCCGCGCCGACGGTACCGTTCGGCAGGCTGGCGGGATTGACGGTGACCGCCGGGTTGATGGTGACGCTGTAGGGTCTGGACGCGGTTGCGCTGGTGCTGTCGGTGGCAGTGACCGTGAATGAACTTGCGGCAGCGGCACTCGGTGTTCCGGACAGCACGCCCGTGCTGCCGTTGAGCGACAGCCCGGCGGGCAACGTGCCGACGGTGACGGCGAACGTGTAAGGGCCCGTGCCGCCGGTCGCGCTGACGGTCTGGTTGTATGCAACACCGACGGCACCGCCCGGCAGGCTCGCCGGATTCACGCTGAGGGCGTTCCCGATGGTGATGCTGTAGGCGCGCGATCCGGTGACGCCGTTGCCGTCGGTCGCGGTGATCGTGAAGTTGCTGGTGGCTGCCGTGGTCGGCGTGCCAGATAAGGTGCCGCTGGTGGTGTTCAGCGACAGGCCCGCTGGGAGGGCCCCGGCCGACACCGTGAACGTGTAACTGCCGTTCCCGCCGGCGGCGTTGATCGTGGTGCTGTACGCCGCACCGACGGTGCCGGCCGGCAGCGAGGGCGGGTTCACCGTGATCGCCGCGTTCACGGTCAGCGTGTAGCTGCGCGAGCCGGTCGCACTGTTGCTATCGGTCGCGGTGATCGTGAACGTCGCGGCCGTCGCGCTGGTCGGCGTACCGGTGATCGCGCCGGTGGAGGCATTCAGGGCCAGACCTGCCGGCAGGGTCCCGGCCGTCAAGCTGAACGTGTAGCTGCCGGTGCCTCCGGTCGCGGAAACGCTCTGGCTGTACGGTGTGCCGACGGTGGCTGCCGGAAGGCTGGCCGGGTTCACGGCGATGCCGGCGGCGATCGTTACGCTGAAGGCGCGCGATCCGGTCCGGCCATTGCCGTCGGTCGCGGTGACGGTGAACGCGCTGGTCGCCGCGGTTGTCGGGGTTCCGGACAGGACCCCGCTTGCGCCATTGAGCGACAGCCCTGCGGGCAGCGTGCCCGCGCTGACGCTGAACGTGTAGGCGCCGGTGCCGCCGGTCGCGACGATCGTCTGGTTGTAGGCAAGGCCGACGGTGCCGCCCGGCAGGCTTGCCGTGCTGATCGTCACCGGCGTGCCGATCGTCACGGAGTAGGTGCGCGAGCCGGTGCTCGCGCCGTCGTCGGCCGTGATCGTGAAGCTGCTGGTCGCGGCGGTCGACGGCGTGCCCGACAGCACACCCGAGGAGCTCAATGACAGTCCGGCCGGCAGCGTGCCCGCGGTCACGCTGAACGTGAAGCTGCCGGTGCCCCCGCTGGCACTGATGGTCTGGCTGTACGCAACGCCGACGGTTCCGGCGGCGAGACTTGACGGGCTGACACTGATGCCCGTGGCGATCGGCACCGTGTAGGCGCGCGATCCGGTCGCGCCGTTGCCGTCGGTGGCCGTGATCGTGAAGCTGCTCGACCCGGCGCTGGTCGGGGTACCCGTGATGGCGCCGCTGCCGGTATTCAGGCTCAGGCCCGCGGGCAACGTGCCGCTGCTTACGCTGAACGTGTAGCTGCCGGAGCCGCCGGTCGCCGAAACCGTCTGCGAGTAGGCGCTGCCCACGGTGCCGTTCGCCAGGCTCGCCGGATTGACGGCGACGGCGGCATTGATCGTGACGGTGTAGGAGCGCGCACCCGTGGCGCCGTTGCCATCGGTCGCGGTGACGGTGAAGGTGCTGGAGCCCGAACTGCTCGGCGAGCCGGTGATGGCACCGCTCGACACATTCAGTGACAGGCCCGCTGGCAGCGCGCCCGACGTGACGGCGAACGTGTAGCTGCCGTTGCCTCCCGTCGCGCTGACGGTCTGGTTGTAGGCCAGGCCGACGGTGCCGGCCGGCAGGGTCGCCGGATTGACGGCGATGGCGGGGTTTACGGTCAGGGTGTAGCTGCGCGTGCCGGTGGCGCTGGCGCTGTCCGTGGCGGTGATCGTGAAGGTGCTGCTGCCCGAACCGCTCGGCGTCCCGGTAATTGCACCAGTCGCTGCATTGAGCGAGAGCCCGGCCGGCAGCGCGCCGGCGGTGACGCTGAACGTGAAGCCGCCCGTCCCGCCGCTCGCGCTGATTGTCTGGCTGTACGGTGTGCCGACGGTGGCGGCAGGAAGTGACAACGGACTGACGTTGATGCCCGCCGCGATCGATACGCTGTAGGCGCGCGAACCCGTTGCGCCGTTGCCGTCGGTGGCGGTGATCGTGAAGCTGCTGCTGCCGCTGCTGCTCGGCGTGCCGGAGATGACGCCCGTGCTGGAGGCCAGGCTCAGTCCCGCCGGCAGTGCGCCGGTACTGACGCTGAAGGTGTAGCTGCCGGTGCCGCCGGTGGCCGACACGGTCTGCGAGTAGGCGCTGCCCACGGTGCCGTTGGCCAGACTCGCCGGATTGACCGTGATCGCCGCATTGATCGTGACGCTGTACGCGCGCGAGCCGGTGGCGCTGTTGCCGTCGGTGGCCGTGATCGTGAAGCTGCTCGATCCTGCGCCGGTCGGGGTGCCGGTGATGGCGCCGCTGCCCGAATTCAGGCTCAGGCCCGCAGGCAGCGTGCCGCTGCTCACGCTGAAGGTGTAGCTGCCGGTGCCGCCCGTCGCAGTCACGGTCTGGCTGTAGGCAGCGCTGACCGTTCCCGCAGGCAGGCTCACGGGGTTGACGGCGATTGCCGCATTGATCGTGATGCTGTAGGCGCGCGAGCCGGTCGCGCTGTTGCCATCGGTGGCGGTGACCGTGAAGTTGCTGGTGCCGCTCGCGCTCGGCGCACCGGTGATTGCGCCGCTCGACGCATTGAGCGATAGCCCGGTCGGGAGTGCGCCCGCGGTCAGGCTGAACGTGTAGCTGCCGGTTCCGCCGGTCGCGGTGATCGTCTGGCTGTAGGCCGTGCCGATGGTGCCGGTCGGCAGGCTCGCGGGATTCACGGCGATGGCGGCGTTCACCGTGACGCTGTAGGCGCGTGAGCCGATCGCACCGTTGCTGTCGGTGCCAGTGATCGTGAAGCTGGCCGCGCCGGCGCTGGTCGGAGTGCCGCTGATGACTCCGGAGCCTGCGTTCAGTGTCAGCCCTGCGGGCAGCGCGCCGCTGGTCACGGCGAAGGTGTAGGGGCCGGTTCCGTCACTCGCGGTGATCGTCTGCGAGTACGCCGTTCCCACGGTGCCCGCGGGCAGGCTTGCGGGGCTCACGGTCAGGACCGGGTGCACCGTCAGTGTGTAGCCGCGCGACCCGGTGGCGCCGTTGCCGTCGGTGGCGGTGATGGTCACGCTGCTCGAGCCCGCGGCTGACGGCGTGCCCGAGATCAGGCCAGAGCCGTTGAGCGAAAGTCCCGCTGGCAGCGCACCGCTGGTGACGCTGAACGTGTAGCTGCCCGTTCCGCCGGTCGCCGTCACGTTCTGCGAGTACGACGTGCCCACGGTGCCGACCGGCAGACTGGCCGGATTGACAGTGATGGCTGCGTTCATCGTTACCGTGTAAGCGCGCGTGCCGACGGCGCCATTGGTGTCCGTTGCGCTGATCGTGAAGGTGCTCGATCCGGAGGCCGTCGGCGTGCCGGAGATCACACCGCTCGACGCATTGAGCGACAAACCGGCCGGCAGGGAACCGACGACGCCAAAGGTGTACGGAGCGCCGCTGCCGCCGGTGGCCGAGACGGTCTGTGAATAGGCCGTTCCGACGGTGCCGCCCGGCAAGCTGGACGGATTCACCTCGACCGCCGGATTCACCGTCACCGTGTAACTGCGCGCACCTGTACCGCCAACGCTGTCCGTGGCAGTGATCGTGAAGGTGCTGGACCCGGCGACGCTCGGAGTCCCCGAGATCACGCCGGTCGACGCGTTCAGCGTCAGGCCCGTCGGCAGCGTGCCGGTGGCTGCATACGTGTATGGCCCGGTGCCGCCCGTCGCGGCTACTGTCTGGCTGTACGCCGTGCCTGCGGTGCCGGCGGGCAACGTCGCCGGGTCCACCGTCACCGGCGTGCTGACTGTGATGCTGTAGGGGCGCGACCCGGTTGCGCTGTTGGCATCCGTCGCGGTGATCGTGAAGTTGCTGGTGCCGGCGCTGGTCGGCGTGCCCGAGATCACGCCGGTCGACGCGTTGAACGTCAGTCCCGCGGGCAAGGCACCGGAGAGACTCAATGTCAGCGCGCCGCTGCCTCCCGATGCGGTGACCGTCTGGCTGTACGCCGTTCCCACCATGCCGGCGGCCAATGTCAGCGGATTGACGGCAATCGCTGGGTTGACGGTACCGCTATAGGCCATCGACCCAGTCGAGTCCGCAGCATCCGTCGCGGTTATTGTGAAGCTGTAAGCGCCACCGGCAGAGGGAGTGCCGCTGAGTTGGCCGGTGGTCGCGTTCAGGGTGACCCCGGCGGGCAAGGTGCCGGCGGTGACCGCGTAGGTATACGGGCCCAGGCCGCCAGAAGCCGTGATGGTCTGGCTGAACGAACTGCCGGCGGTTAGCGGAGGTAGGGTCAACGGTGCGATGGTCAACGTCACGCACGTGCCCGCCGGGCCTGCCGTGACGTTGATCGCCAGGCCCTTGTTGCCGGAGAACGTTGCGACGATCGGCACGGCCGATGAATCCGTGACGGTGACATCCTGGCCGTAGTTGCCGTTGCCGACGTTGCAACTAATCACGCCGCTGACGAGGCCACTGGGGGAGAGCGTCAGTCGTATCGGCAGTGTCGACGGACCGGACAACACGAAGGAGTACGGTGCCGTGCCGCCGCTCAAGACCGGGATCGTGTGCGAGTACGCGACGCCACGCCGCGCCTGCGGCAGATCCTCATCGATCGTGATGTCGTTGACCGTCTGGTTCGCATGCGCGGGCAGGACAACCACCAGCCCGAGCAGCACCCCTAGCGCCCACCGCATGACGGCGGAAAGGGATGGGGTGCCGAGCGCCGTGCTTGATAACGGGGACATCGGCGACTTGCTAACGACCCAGCGGATCAGGCCGAGTGCACGAAGCGGCACTGCGTTCATTTTTCTTCTGGGCACCGGACGGTGCCGCTCTCCCTGTTCGAATTTCGCCAAGGCCGTCCGCGCGCGGCGGCGATCCATGTCAGATGGCGAAATTCTTTCAATCGGGGGCGGCAGCCAATCGACCGTGCTCGCGGACGATTGATGCCCTATTCACGGTATGAGCATCACTGTCGCCAGTGCGCTCCGCTCATTACGCGTGCCGCGCCTGAAATTCGGGGTCGGGCGGGATGAATTCCGGCGATCGGACATACTTAGGGGCAGTTTTCTGGTGCTCGGCGCCTCCAGGTTGAAGCGATGATCGCCGCGGCTGGAGTCGACCTAACCTTGCCCTTTCCGATGACGTTGCGTAGATCGCTGTTGTTCCTGCTCCTTGTTCCGCTGATCGCTGCGGCCGCCGCTACTGTGGCGTGGCTGCTGCGGCCGCAGGAGTTGGTGCGGATCAATCACGCCGATCGCACGTTGGTCGCACGCGGAGAGCCGCTGTACCAGTTGCACTGCGCGCCGTGCCATGGCGCGCAACTGCAAGGAGAACCCAACTGGACCACCCGCGATGTGCGTGGCCGCCTGCCGGCGCCGCCGCACGACGAAAGCGGTCATACGTGGCACCACGACGATCAGGTCCTGTTCGAGGTCACGAAGTACGGCATCGGCAAGCACGCTCCGCGGGGTTATCAGTCGGACATGCCGGCCTACGGGAAAACCATGAGCGACGACGACATCGTCGCGACGCTGGCTTACATAAAGAGCCGCTGGTCGCCGGCCGTGCACGAGAAGCGCGCCGCCGCAGGAATGAATTGACGCAGATCGTCAGTCGCGCGAGCCGCGACGGCACACTGCGCGCTGTTCCGTTTCAACGCAAGGAGATCGACATGAGTTCAGCCTGGTTCCCTGTTGCCGTGCTCGGCATCGCGCTGGTGTTGCCGGTGCAGGCGCAGATGAGCGCGCCGCATGCGCACGGAGCGCCGACGGCGAAGGCGACGAGCAGCGAGGTTTATGAGGGGCAGGTCAAGCGCATCAACAAGGACACGAAAAGGGTCACGCTGGCGCACGGCCCGCTGAAGGCGTTCAACATGCCGCCGATGACGATGGCGTTCCCGGTCAAGGATGCGAAGCAACTCGCTCCGTTGAAGGAGGGCGACAAGGTCAGGTTCGCGCTGGAGCAGGCCGGCGACAACCTCGTCATCACCCGCATCGAGCCGGTGAAGTAGGCACCTAGCGGCCTATTACACGGAACGCCGTTGACCGGGGTCAAGCGTAAGCTGGCCGCCGTGACGATACTGCCGCGACCATGTTGAGCCGACGCTTCCCTGCGCACCGTTTGCGCCGTCCCATGCGCGGAGTGGCGGCCGTGTGTGCGCTGCTACTCGTCACCAGCAACGCGCTCGCGGCCATGGGCCTTTGCATCGCCAAGACGCCGACGGCGCCCGCACCGATCGAGGCTTCGGTGGCCGATCTGCCGTGTCCGCAGCATGTTGCCGACGCCGGCTCTGGCGTGCTGCCGGATCAGCAGACAGCATCGACCCACTGTCCACAGGAAGACCCCGGCGTTCAGGCGCGCGCCGGGGATGTGCCGACGGCCGACCTGCCTCTTGTGGCGGCGCCGGTCCGCGCGCCGCTTGCGCAAATGCGGAGCATGTTGCGCGGCGACGCGACCGCAAACGACTCGCCCACCGAGCCGCTTTACGCGCGGCTCTCCAGACTGCTGCTCTAGCCCTTCCGGTATGCGCACGCGACGTGCGCATCGCTTGACGGCGTGTGCTTCTTCGCACTCGCCACGTCTCGACCGGAGGTTGTTGTGCACGGACATCATTGGTGGTTGCGTTTCTCCCTGGCGCTTGCATTGTTCGGCGTTGGCGCAGGATCCCTTGGCCAGTCGCCTGGCGCGCCCGCAGACAGTGAGCTCGGCGCCAGCCTGAAGGGCGTTCTCGCCTTCGTCGAGGCGCGCAATCCGGAGCTGCGGGCGATGTCGCTCGAAGCCGATGCCGCCCAGCAGCGCCTGCGCGGCGCCGGCGCTCTGCCGGATCCGGTCGTGCAAATGGAACTGCGCGACATTCCCTTCAGCGATCCGACGTTGTCACCTGCCAACGCCGGCAGTACGCGGTACTCGCTTCGGCAGATGTATCCGCTGGGCGACAAGCGTGAACTGCGCCGCGGTATTGCCGAGGCCGAAGCGAACGTCGCGGGTGCGAAGCGCAGCGTCGTGATCTCGGAAACGCGCATGCGCGCCAAGGTGTCATACAGCCAGTACTGGTACACGGCGCAGGCGCAGCGCGTGACCGAAAGCCTGCGCGCGGTGATGGCCGATCTGGAACAGGTCGCGCGCGCGCGCTATGGCAGCGGCCTCACGCCGCAGCAGGATGTGATCAAGGCGCAGACCGAGCTCACGAGTCTGCGCACCGACCTCATCATGCTGGGCTCCGAACGGCGCCAGGCCGCCGCGCGCCTGAACGGTGTGCTGGCGCGGCCCGCGGATGCGCCGCTCGCGGAGCCACGCGAGCTGCGGCCACTGCCGGAACGCGCGCTCGACTTCGCCGCACTGACCCGCTCCGCCGGTGAACGCAGCCCTTCACTGGCGATGAACACCGCGCAGATCGCGGCGGCCGAGCGCGGCGCGGAGTTGATGCGCAAGAGTCGCATCCCGGACCTTGGTGTCGGCGCCGCGGTGATCCAGAAGGGCACGCGCCTCACGGACTACGAGCTGATGCTCGAAGTCAACATCCCTTGGCAGACCGACATCATCCGCGCCAACGTCAATGAGGCGCAGGCGATGAGTGAGGCTGCCACCGCTCGCCGCGAGGCAACGGCGGCGCAACTGCAGTCCGAGCTGGGCCAGAACTGGGCCTCGCTGGATGCGCTGCGCGAGCAGGGCGAGATCATCCGCTCGACGCTGCTGCCGCAGGTGCAGCTCACGTTCGAATCCGCGCTGGCGAGCTACCAGACTGGGCGAGTCGACTTCCCGACGCTGCTCGACGCGCAGCGGCAGCTGCGACGCACGCGGCTCGACCTGTTGAAGGTTGAACTTGAACAGCAGGTGCGGCTCGCCGAGATCGAGCGCATCGTGGGAGAAGATCTATGAGCTCCGTCGCGCGCACGATCGTTGTTCTTGTACTGCTCGGCGTTGCGCTTGGCGCCGGCTACCTGCTCGGACGCAGTGGCGGGAGCGGGGCGGGCGGCGCGGCCGCGCCGACGGCGGCGGTACCTGCGCCGAGCGAGCAGGCTGCGCCGTCATCGCCGGGCGAACGCAAGATCCTTTACTACCGCAACCCGATGGGCCTGCCCGACACCTCTCAGGTGCCAAAGAAGGACCAGATGGGCATGGACTACATCCCCGTCTACGAAGGCGAAGAGCAGAGCAGTGGCGTCAAGATCAGCGCTGATCGCATCCAGTCGCTTGGTGTGCGCACCGAGATGGTGGCGCGCCGCTCGCTCGCACGCGAGGTGCGCGCAGTGGGCACGATCGAAGTGGATGAGCGCGGCCAGTACACGGTCGCGCCCAAGTTCGAGGGCTGGATCGAGAAACTCCATGTCAACACGACGGGTCAGGCAGTCGCCCGGGGCCAGCCGCTGGCCGAGGTCTACAGCCCGGAACTGGTGTCGGCGCAGCGCGAGTACCTGATCGCGCACCGCGCCACAAGCGCCATGGCGTCATCCGGTACCGAGGCGCAGCAGGGTGTGCGCCAGCTGGCCGAGGCGGCGCTCGAGCGGCTGCGCAACTGGGACATCAGCGAACAGCAGATCGCGCGGCTGCGTGAGAGTGGCGAACCGCGCCGCACGTTGACGCTGGGGGCTCCGGCAGGAGGCGTCATCGTCAAGAATCCGCCGGTGGCCGGTATGCGCTTCATGCCGGGCGAAGCGCTGTTCCAGATCGCCAACCTCGGCACGGTGTGGCTGATCGGCGATGTCTTCGAGCAGGATCTGGCGCTGGTGAAGCGCGGCGCCAAGGCGTCATTGCAGGTTGATGCCTACCCGGAGCGCACGTTTCCTGGCCAGGTGACTTTCATCTATCCGACACTGAACACCGAAACCCGGACAGCCCGTGTTCGTATCGAACTGGCCAACCCCGACGGTCAGCTCAAGCCGGGCATGTATGGCACCGTGCTGATCAGTGGTGGCGCGGCACGCGATGCGCTGGTCGTGCCGGACTCGGCCGTCATCGACAGTGGTGCCCGCCAGACGATTCTTGTGGCGCTTGGCGAGGGCCGCTTCGAGCCGCGTGAGGTCAAGCTGGGAACACGCTCCGGCGGCATGGTGGAAGTGCTGTCGGGCGTGAAGGACGGCGAATCGGTGGTCACGCGCGCCAACTTCCTCATCGACGCCGAGAGCAACCTGAAGGCGGCGCTCGGTGGCATGAATGCGGGTGCGAACACGGCAGGCGTCGGTCACGCCGCGGTCGGTGTGCTCGACGAGGTCGATGCGAAGGGCACGACGATGACGATCACGCACGACCCCGTGCCATCGCTCAAGTGGCCGAAGATGACGATGGAGTTCGTCCCCGCCAACGACGCGATTGCAAAGACTGTCAAACCCGGCAGCCCGATCCGCTTCGAGTTCGTCGAACGCAAGCCCGGCGAGTGGGTGGTGACCAAGATCGAACCGGCGACTGGCGCGACTGCGACGAAGTCCGCGCGGCCGGCCAAGGCCAGTGAGCAAAAGCGCTGAGGCAGCGATGAAATTCACTGACATCGCGATGCCACCGACTTTACGTGTAGTTGCATTCGCGCCGCACGCCCGGCCGCCCGCAGGGCGGCGCGCTGACTGGAGCACCCGAGGTGCACGTGCGATCCGAAGGATCGCGTACACCTCGGGTGAAGCCCATGGTTGAAAAGCTCATTGAATGGTCGGCGCGTAATCCGTTCCTGATCGGGCTGGCAACGCTGGCCCTGCTTTTCGGCGGCATCATCGCGGTGCTGCGCACGCCGCTGGATGCACTGCCCGATCTGTCGGACGTACAGGTCATCGTCTACACGGAGGTCCCTGGCCAGGCGCCGCAGGTGGTGGAGGACCAGGTCACCTACCCGCTGACGACGGCGATGCTGTCGGTGCCGCATTCGAAGGTCGTGCGCGGCTTTTCGTTCTTCGGCGCCTCCTTCGTCTACATCATCTTCGACGATGGCACCGATCTCTACTGGGCGCGGTCGCGCGTGCTCGAGTACCTGAACGTCGCGAGCCAGCGCCTGCCGCCCGGAATCACGCCGCAGCTCGGGCCCGACGCGACGGGCGTCGGCTGGATCTACCAGTACGTCGTGCTGGCGAAGAACCGCACGCTGGCGGAACTGCGCACATTGCAGGACTGGTACCTGCGGTTCCAGCTGACCAAGGCGCCTGGCGTGTCCGAGGTCGCGTCGATCGGCGGCTACGTACAGCAGTACCAGGTCGTCGTCGATCCGGCGCGCCTGCGCTCCTATGGCATTCCGCTCGAGCGCGTAAGCGAAGTGATCAGGACATCGAACCGCGATGTCGGCGGGCGCGTTGTCGAGATGGCCGAGACCGAATACATGGTGCGCGGTCGCGGCTACCTGCGTGGCGTCGAGGACATCGAGAACCTGGTGCTGCGCTCCGACAAGGGCACACCGGTGCGGATCCGCGACGTCGCGCGAGTCGAACTGGGACCGGACGAACGCCGCGGCGTCGCGGAGCTCAATGGCGAGGGTGAGGTCGTGTCCGGCATCGTCGTGGCACGCCACGGCGAGAACGCGCTGAAAGTGATCGAGGGCGTCAAACAGCGCATCGAGGAACTCAAGCCCGGCCTGCCGGAGGGAGTCGAGATCGTCGCCGTCTATGACCGCTCGGAGTTGATCGAGCGCGCGATCGACACGCTCACCGACACGCTCCTGCAGGAGTCGATCATCGTTGCGCTGGTGTGCACGCTGTTCCTCATGCACTTGCGCAGCTCGGTTGTCGTCATCGCGCTGCTGCCGCTCGGCGTGCTGTTCTCGTTCATCTGCATGCGCATGCTCGGGATCAACTCGAACATCATGAGCCTGGGCGGCATCGCGATCGCGATCGGCGAGATGATCGATGCCGGTGTCGTCATGGTAGAGAACGCGCACAAGCGGCTCGAACGGCGCGGCGGCTCCGACGTCGGCGAGCCGATGCGACGCGCGATCATCATCGACGCCTGTAAGGAGGTCGGTCCGCCGTTGTTCTTCTCGCTGCTGATCATCGCGGTGAGCTTCCTGCCGGTGTTCACGCTGGAGGCGCAGGAAGGGCGCCTCTTCGCGCCGCTGGCCTACACCAAGACGTTCGCGATGTTGGGCGGGGCGCTGCTGTCAGTCACCCTGCTGCCGATGCTGATGGTGTACATGATTCGCGGCCGCATCCTGCCGGAGGCGAGGAACCCGCTGAACCGCTGGCTGATCGCCGCGTACCGGCCGATCATCCGCTGGGTTGTGCGCTGGCGCTGGCCAACGGTCGTGGCGGCCGCCGTCGTGATGCTGATCACCTGGTGGCCGACCACGCGGCTGGGCACGGAATTCATGCCGACGCTGAATGAAGGCACGATCTTCTACATGCCGACGTCACTGCCCGGGATGTCGGTGACCAAGGCGACCGAGCTGGTCCAGTTGCAGAACAAGATCATCAAGAGCTTTCCGGAAGTCCATTCGGTGATCGGCAAGGCCGGTCGCGCAGCCACGGCCACCGACCCGGCGCCGCTCGAGATGTTCGAGACGGTCATCAACCTCAAGCCGGAAAGCGAATGGCGGCCCGGCATGACGATAGAGAAGCTGACCGCCGAGATGGACAAGGCGCTGCAGTTCCCGGGCGTGGCCAACTCGTGGACGATGCCGATCCGCGCACGCATCGATATGCTGTCGACGGGCATCCGCACGCCGATCGGCATCAAGGTGTTCGGCTCGAACCTCACCGAAATGGAACGCGTTGCGCGCGAGATCGAGGTGGCGGTGAAGCAGGTGCCGGGTACCTCGAGCGCCTACGCCGAACGCCTGACCGGCGGTTACTACCTCGATATCGAACCCGACCGTGAAGCGCTGGCGCGGCTCGGCATCACGGTGGGACAGCTGCAGGACGTGGTGGCCACCGCGCTGGGCGGTGAGGTGCTGACGACGACGGTCGAAGGCCGCGCGCGGTTCGGCGTCATCGTGCGCTATCCGCGCGACGCGCGTTCCGATCCGCAGGCGATCGAGCGCGAAGTGCTGGTGCCGATCGAGAGCCAGATGGGCGGGCCGGCGCGCATGGTGCCGCTCGGCCAGGTGGCGGCCGTCAGCGTGTCGCAGGGTCCACCGGTGATCCGTACCGAGAACGCACTGCTGTCGGCCTATATCTATGTGGACATCCGCGACCGGGATATCGGCAGCTACGTGAAGGAAGCGCAGCAGGCGGTGCGCGAGAACGTCGACTTTCCGCCGGGCATGTACGTGACCTGGAGCGGGCAGTTCGAGTACCTCGATCGCGCCGTCGACAAGCTGCAGCTGGTCGTGCCGCTGACTCTCGCCATCATCTTCGTGCTGCTGTTTCTCAGCCTGAAGCGTGTGAGTGACACCCTGATCGTCATGCTGTCGGTACCATTTTCGCTGGTCGGCGGCATCTGGTTCCTGTGGGCGCTCGGCTACAACATGAGCGTCGCGGTGGCGGTCGGCTTCATTGCGCTGGCCGGCGTGGCTGCCGAAACGGGCGTCGTGATGATCGTCTACCTGAACAACGCCTGGGAGGAGACGAAGGAGCGCTGCAGCGCCGAAGGGCGTCGTCCGTCGCTGGCCGAGCTCGGAGATGCCGTCATGGCCGGCGCTGTCGAGCGCGTGCGTCCGAAGGTGATGACCGTGGTGACGACGATCGCGGCGCTGGTGCCGATCATGTGGATCGACGGCACCGGCAGCGAAGTAATGCGGCGCATTGCGGCGCCGATGGTGGGCGGCATGATCTCGTCGACGATTCTGACGCTGGTCGTGATTCCTGCGATCTACATGCTGGTGAAGACTCGCGAGACCGAGCGCACGGCGAGCCCGGTACCATCCGCGGCATGAGTGCGGAACTGATACGCGCCCGTCTCGATGCGCTCGGGGCACGCTGGATCTACATTGCGGTGGCGCTGGCGGCGCTCGGCCTGATCGCCGCCGCGCTCTTCATGCAGCACGTGGTCGGTCTGAATCCCTGCCCGCTGTGCATTTTCCAGCGTATCGCGTACCTGCTGCTGGCGATCGCAGCGGGCATCGCGGCCTGGCGCGCACCGCGGCAAACGGCGCGGGTGTTTGGCGTCATCGGCATCCTGTTTGCGCTGATCGGCGCCGGCATCGCGGCGTGGCACGTGCGTCTGTTCCAGCAACCCGAGTCCCTGGCCTGCGGTCCGGGCCTTGGCGCGATGCTCGAGAATTTCCCGTTGACGCAGGTGCTGCCGCGCATCTTCCAGGGCAGCGGCGACTGCTCTGACGCCAGCGCGGTGCTCTTCGGTGTCTCTCTGGCCGGTTGGTCGCTGGTCGGTTTCCTTGTTCTGACGCTCGTCATGATTGCGGCCATCGCGCGCCGTTAGTCGCACAACTTCTTCGTCGCACCGTTCGTCGGCCTCCTTACAGCTCGTTACACCGTTCGCAGTTGGGTAACTGACTGCTGTCGGCCTTCACTCCTACGCTGCCGTTCATCGATCACGAGGACGGCCGCATCGCGGCGCTCGGACACCAACGAGGAGCGAACAGTGAAGAACACGACAACGAGGCGGCGCACGATAGCGGCGGTGCTCGACTTCCGTGCGATCGTACTGGCCGTCGCCGCGGCGCTGACCTTTGCCGTCAACAGTGCCGATGCGCGCGACCGCAACGGGCAGCGCCAGCAGGCGGTCGGACAGGCGGGCGGCACCAGCAGCATTCAACGCCAGCGCGGCGCCGACGGCGCCGTGGATGCGACCCGCATCGGCCGACACGGCGGCACGACATCGGTGGATCGCTTCCGCGATGGCAGCGGCACGACCGACGTGCGTATCACGGGTCCCAGAGGGGGTGTCAGCAGCGTGGACCGCACCCGCGGCAATGACGGACTGGTCGACAAGTCTGTGACAGGCTCCAACGGACGTACGGCGATGACGGACCGAACCCGCGGACCGGATGGTTTGGTCGACAAGACCGTCACCGGTCCGAACGGCAAGATGGCCACGACAGATCGTTACCGCGGATCAGACGGTCTGATCGACAAGACAGTGACCGAGCCGAATGGCCAGAGCGCGGCGTTCGATCGCGCCCGGGGTGCCGATGGCGTCGTCGACACGACGGTGACCGGACCCAAGGGCACGACCATCGTCGATCGCAGCCGCGGCGCCGACGGCATCATCGATTCGGTGCGTACCGGGCCGCAGGGCCTGCTCAGTACGGTCGACCGTTCGCGCGGCAGCGACGGCCTGATCGACAAGACGATCACCGGTCCGCAGGGCGGCGTGACGACCGTTGACCGTACGCGTGGCAGTGACGGCGCGATCGATTCGCTGACGACCGGACCGAAGGGCGCGTCGGCGTGGGTGGATCGCAGCCGGAACGCTGATGGCACGGTGAATCGAACCGTGACCACGGTGCCGCCTTCAAGCCGATAGACTAGAGCTGAACCTGGGTCTGAGCGGGCGCTGCGGCGCCCGCTGTCGTTTTTGGCGCAAGCCGGGCCGTCGCTAGACTGCGGCCATGCATGTCTGCGTGATCGGTGCGGGAGTCGTCGGCCTGACGACGGCTTATTTCCTTCAGGCGGAGGGCCACACCGTCACCGTGGTCGACCAGGCCCCCGGTCCGGCCGCCGGCGCCAGCCGCGCCAACGGCGCACAGCTGTCCTACGCCTTCGTGGCGCCGCTGGCGGACGCCTCGGTGCCGCCGAAGCTGGTCTCGCTGCTGCTGTCGCGCGATTCGCCGCTCAAATTCCACCTGCAGCTCGATCGCTCGCAGTGGTCGTGGGGCTGGGCGTTCCTGCGGGTCGCCAATACGCCCGCGGCGCGAGCGACGACGGCGGCGCTGCTGCAGCTGTCGGAGCTTTCGCGCGAGTTCATCGAGCCGCTGATCGAGGGCGAGGGCATCGACTGTGCGTTTACGCGTGGCGGAAAGCTTGTCGTCTACCCGGACACAGCCTCGCTGGCCGCCGCGCGCGCGCAGGTCGAATTCCAAGCCACGCTGGGATCGGTGCAGCGGGTGCTGGGTGCGGAGGAGTGCGTGCAGCAGGAACCCGCGCTCGCGCCCTATTCCGCCCACATCGTCGGCGGGGTGTGGACGCCGACCGACGCCGCGGCGGACTGCGGTCGGTTTTGTGACCAGCTCGCCCGCCTGCTTGCGCAGCGCGGCGTCGAGTTCGTGTTCGATCGCGAGGCCGACCGCTTTGACATCGATCGCGGCGCGGTGCGCGCACTGGTCACGTCCGGGGACGGGGCGGCGCCCCTGCGCGCCGATGCCTATGTACTGGCCGCTGGTTCCGAGTCGGCACGCCTCGGCGCCAGCGCCGGACTGGCCCTGCCGATCTATCCGCTGAAGGGCTACTCGATCACGATCAAGCCGCTCGATGGCGCGCTGCCCCGCGCCTCGATCACCGACACGCGGCGCAAGGTGGTGTTCGCGCCGCTCGGCGATCGCGTCCGGGTCGCGGGCTTCGTCGAGATCGGCGGCGACGCGACATCGATCCCGCCGGGTCGCATCGGGGCGCTGCTCGACGCGGCGCGCGAGGTGCTCGGCTATCGCGCGGTCGATGGCGACCTGCGCCCATGGTTCGGACAGCGGCCAGCCACGCCGAACGGTCGCCCGATCCTTGGCCGCAGTGGCGTGAACAACCTGTTTCTCAACGTCGGGCAGGGCGCACTCGGCTGGACGCTCGCTGCAGGCAGTGCCCGGCTGGTCTGTGATGCGGTTGCGGGCCGGACGCCGACGATCGATCCGACGCCATTTGCCGCCCCGGCCGGCTGAGTGCCTAGTCGCCGGCGGACCGTCCTCGCGCCTATCATTCAAAAAAATGCACACTGACTCGAAGATCCTGCATCGCCAGTTGCGTGGTCAGTATCCGATCGCGGTATCCGCGCAGGGTTGCTGGATCACCGACGCCAGCGGCAAGCGCTACCTCGATGCCTCGGGCGGCGCGGCGGTGTCCTGCCTTGGGCACGGCCACCCCGACGTGCTGGCGGCGATGCATGCGCAGATCGATGCGCTCGCGTACGCCCACACGAGCTTCTTCTCGACGGCGGTCGCGGAGGAACTTGCCGACGTCCTGATCGGGCGCGCGCCAGCCGGCATCTCGCACGCTTACCTCGTGAGCGGCGGTTCCGAGGCGATGGAAGCCGCGCTGAAACTGGCGCGCCAGTACTTCGTCGAGAAGGGCGAGCCGCAACGCGCGCGCTTCATCGCGCGGCGCAACAGCTACCACGGCAACACGCTCGGTGCGCTGGCTGTCGGCGGCAATCTCTGGCGCCGGCAGCAGTTTGCTCCGTTGCTGATCGACGTCGAACATGTGGCGCCGACCTATTCCTATCGCGACCAGCGTGACGGCGAGACGCCGGAGCAGTACGGCGCGCGGCTCGCCGCCGAGCTCGAGGAGACGATTGCGCACGTCGGCGGTGCGAACGTCATCGCGTTCGTTGCCGAGACGGTGGGCGGCGCCACCAGCGGCTGCCTGACCGCGCCGCCAGGGTACTTCCGCCGCGTGCGGGAGATCTGCGACGCGCACGGCATCCTGCTGATCCTCGATGAAGTGATGTGCGGCATGGGCCGGACCGGGACCTTGCACGCGTGCGAGCAGGAAGGCGTGGCGCCCGACCTGATGGCGATCGCCAAGGGACTCGGCGGCGGCTACCAGCCCATCGGCGCCGTGCTGATCGGCGGCCGCGTCATCGACGCGATTGCAGCCGGCAGCGGATTCTTCCAGCACGGCCATACCTACATCGGTCATCCGGTGGCGTGCGCCGCGGCTCTGGCGGTACAGAAGATGCTGGCGCGTGACGACCTGGTTGAGCGTTGCGCGACGCAGGGCAGGCGGTTGCGCGAGGAACTCGACGAAGCGTTCTGTTACCACCCGTACGTTGGCGAGGTGCGAGGGCGGGGGCTGTTCCAGGCGGTCGAGCTGGTGGCCGACCGGTCCAGCAAGGAGCCGTTCGACCCGGGGCTGAAGCTGCATGCCAAGGTCAAGCGTGCGGCGCTCGACCTCGGCCTGATGTGTTACCCGATGGGGGGAACCATCGATGGCGCCCACGGCGACCACGTCCTGCTGGCGCCGCCGTTCATCGTCAGCGATGACGAGCTCGATCTTCTGGTGGAGCGCCTGGTCGAAGCGATAGACATCGCGATCGGTGGGGTTGGCTAGAGGCCGAGGCCTGCCGGCGCGCCCTGCGCCCCGTGAAAACCCGCCGCCTTGCGCCGCTGGCCGCCCGGCGCTAAGGTGCGTCTCCCCTCGGGGCAACAGGAGACTTTCCAGATGAACTTCAAGATTTCCATGTGCGCGGCGGCATTCGCGTCGGCGTTCGTCGCCTTCGCCTCCGCGCCGCAAAGCGCGAACGCGCAACAGTCGCAGCGCTTCATCACGATCGGCACCGGTGGCGTCACCGGGGTGTACTACCCGGCCGGTGGTGCGATCTGCCGCCTCGTGAACCGTGACCGTGCCAAGCACGGCCTGCGCTGCTCGGTCGAGTCGACCGGCGGCTCGGTGGCCAACGTCAACCTGCTGAAATCGAGCGAGATCGAATTCGGCGTCGCGCAGTCGGACGTGCAGTTCAATGCCACGAAGGGCATGGCGCAGTTCCAGAAGGACGGTGCGATGGGCGACTTGCGCGCGGTATTCGCGCTGCATCCGGAGCCCTTCACCGTGGTGGCGCGCAAGGAAGCGAACATCACCAAGTTCGAGGACTTCAAGGGCAAGCGCTTCAATGTCGGCAACCCGGGCTCGGGCACGCTGGCGTCGATGAACGAGCTGCTGGCGGCAATGGGCTGGAAGATGAGCGACTTCGGGCTGGCTTCGGAGCTGCGTCCTGACGAACATGGCCCGGCACTGTGTGACGGCAAGATCGACGGCTTCTTCTATGCGGTTGGCCATCCGTCCGCGAACATCCAGGACCCGACCACGATCTGCGGCGCGAAGCTCGTGTCGCTGACCGGTCCGGCCGTCGACAAACTCGTGAAGGAAAGGCCGTACTACGCGACGGCGACGATCCCAGGCGGCATGTACCCGAACAACCCGAATCCGACGACCACCTATGGTGTGCAGGCGACGATCGTCAGCTCGGCCAAGGTACCGGCGGATGTGGTCTACGTCGTCGTCAAGACGGTGTTCGACAACCTCGACGAATTCAAGAAGCTGCACCCGGCGCTGGCGAACCTGAAGGCTGAGGACATGGTGAAAAATGGCCTGTCGGCGCCGCTGCATGAAGGCGCGGCGCGCTACTACAAGGAGAAGGGCTGGATCAAGTAAGCGCCACCGCGGGCCGATGCGCCATCGGCTCGCCAGGCGCGTAAAGTCCGACGGGCGGCTGCGGCCGCCCGTTTTCTTTTCAGGGGGCGCGCGTGGATAACAAGAAGCTCAAAGAGGAACTCGAGAAGCTCGAGGAGGAACTCGGACCGACTGCCGAGATGCAGCTCGGCGAGACCGATGTGGAGCAGCTCGCCAAGGATACGGACCTCGGCGGGCGCACGGCGACCGGTTGGCTTGGCACCTTCATGGTGGGGCTCGGCCTCCTGTGGGTTGTTTTCCAGCTCTGGTACGCCTCGCCGATTCCGTTTGCGATCGGTTTCGGCGTCTTCAACGACACCGAAGCCCGTTCGATCCACCTGGCGATCGCGATGTTTCTCGCGTTCCTTGCGTTCCCTGCGTTGCGCAGTTCGCCACGCGATCGGGTGCCGGTGCTCGATTGGGTGTTCGCCGCGCTGGGTGCCGCGTCGGTGCTGTACCTGATCGTCTTTTATCGTGAGCTGGCGCTGCGGCCGGGCAATCCGACGCAACTCGACGTTGTGGTGGGGATCGTCGGCATCCTGTTGCTTCTGGAGGCAACGCGGCGTGCGGTCGGACTGCCGATGACCGTCCTCGCGGTGCTTTTCCTGGTTTACGTCATGGCCGGTCCGCATCTGCCGGACGTCATCGCGCACAAGGGCGCTTCGATCCCGAGGGTCGTGTCGCACATGTGGATGGTCACCGAGGGCGTGTTCGGCATTGCGCTCGGCGTGTCGGTGAGCTTCATCTTCGTGTTCGTGCTGTTCGGCACGCTGCTCGACCGCGCCGGTGGCGGCAATTACATGATGCAGGTGAGCTTCGCTTTGCTGGGACACCTGCGTGGCGGGCCGGCGAAGGTCGCGGTGGTGTCGTCGGCGCTGAACGGGCTGATTTCCGGCTCGTCGGTCAGCAACGTCGTGTCGGGCGGCATCTTCACGATTCCACTGATGAAGCGGTCGGGCTACGGCGGCGTCAAGGCGGCGGCGATTGAAACCTCGTCGTCGGTCAACGGCCAGATCATGCCGCCGGTGATGGGTGCGGCGGCGTTCCTGATGGTCGAGTACGTTGGCATTCCGTACGCCGACATCATCAAGCACGCGTTCATTCCGGCGATGATCAGCTACATCGCGTTGTTCTACATCGTCCACATCGAAGCGTTGAAGCTGGGCCTCGAGCCGACGGCGCGCGAGCGCGACCGCACGATGCGCGATCGCTTGCAGTCGTGGGGCCTCGGATTGCTCGGCAGCGCGGTGGCGCTCGGCGTCATCTATTACGTCGCGCTCGGCGCACAGGCGGTCTTCGGCACTGCCGCGCCGTACATCCTGGGCGTGCTGCTTGCCGCCCTGTATGTCTACAGCGTCTGGATCGCGGCGCGCCAGCCCGACCTGCCTGTCGAGATAGACGTTCAGAACCCGATACTGCCGCCGACCTGGCCGACCGTGAAGGCCGGTCTGCACTTCCTGATTCCAGTAGGCGTGCTGATCTGGTGTCTGATGGTCGAGGAACTGTCGCCGGGGCTGTCCGCGTTCTGGGGCGTAACGGCGCAGATCCTGCTGATGGCGACCCAGCGGCCGCTGATTGCCCTGTTCCGGCGACAGCCGAAAGTCGGCCGCGAAGCGCTGACCGGCCTCAATGACGTGCTGGTCGGCTGCAACGACGGTGCGCGCAACATGATCGGGATCGCGATTGCCACGGCGTGCGCCGGCATCATCGTCGGCGCGATCACGCTGACTGGTCTGGGCCTGCGCATGACGGACTTCGTCGAGTTCGTCTCGCAGGGCAACATCCTCGCGATGCTGCTGTTCACGGCGTTCGTCTGCCTGGTGCTCGGACTGGGCGTGCCGACGACGGCCAACTACATATTGGTCGCGACGCTGATGGCGCCGGTGATCGTCGAACTCGGCGCGCAGTCGGGACTCGTCATCCCGCTGATCGCGGTGCATCTGTTCGTCTTCTACTACGGGATCATGGGTGACATCACGCCGCCGGTAGGGCTGGCGAGCTTCGCGGGTGCGGCCATCGCGAAGGAGGATCCGATCAAGGTCGGAATCCAGGGGTCCGTCTACGCGATACGCACCGTCGTGCTGCCGTTCATCTGGATCTTCAATCCGGCGCTGCTGCTGATCAACGTGCACGGCTGGGGCGAGGCGCTGCTGGTGGCCGTGGCCTCGACGATCGCCTCCCTGCTGTTCGCCGCGGTGACAATGGGATGGTTCCGGATCCGGTGTCGCTGGTGGGAAATCGTGCTGCTCCTGGTTGCCACCTTCGTGCTGTTCCGGCCGGACTGGTTTGCGGACCGGATCGCCCCCGAGTACAGCGACCAGCCTGCCTCGAAGTTCTATGAGGTGGCGGCGCGCCTCGACGAAGGAGATCGCCTCGTGTTCATCATCAAGGGCGAGACGCTCGAAGGCGAGGAGCGCAACAAGACGGTTGCCGTACGCATGGGACCGAAGGTGGATGACCCGAATCTTGCGGTCGCCTCGCGCAAACGACTGGCCGAAGCCGGCATGACGGTCAGCGGCATGGGCGAGATGCTGCAGGTCAGTGCGGTTCGTTTCGGCAGTACGGCCGCCAAGGCGCGCATCGAGCAGGGCTACGAGATCGTCGGCGTCAAGCTTCCGACCGACCGGATCAACGCCCACTGGTTCTATATTCCCGGTCTGATCATCGGCGTGATCGTGTGGCTGCTGCAGGGCCTGCGGCTGCGGCGCGCGTCGCCATTGGCGGCTTGAGGGCGGCGGGAAGCCATGCGACTGATCAGTGACGCCGACGTCTCCGACGTCATCACGATGCGCGAGGCCATCGACGCGATGGCCGCGGCATTCGAGCAGTTCGGCAACGGCGCCGGTGCAGTCGCGCCACGCGTACGGGCGACGGCAGAGCACCGTCAGCAAGCGGCGGCGGTGTCGATGATGGGTGCGTCACTGCCGGCGGCCGGAGTGCTCGGCGCGAAGGTCTACTCCACCATCGGTGGACGTTTCAGTTTCGTCATCGTGCTGTTTTCTTCGGTCACCGGCAAACCGCTGGCGGCGATCGAGGCCAACGAGATCACGCGCTTTCGCACGGCGGCTGCGACCGCGGTGGCGGCCCGGCGGCTGGCGCCGCGCGAAGCGCGAACGTTGGCCCTCTTCGGCACGGGTGTGCAGGCGCGCGCGCACGCCGAGGCGCTGCTGCTGACACATCCATTCGAACGCGTGCTCGTTGCGGGCCGTGCCACTGCGCCCGAATTCGCAGACTGGGTGCAGACCGAATTCGGTGTCGCGGGGAGCGCGGTTGATGCTTCAACGGCGGCGCGCGAGGCCGATGTGATCGTCACGGCAACGCGCGCGACCGAGCCACTGTTCGACGGGGCGCTGGTCAAGCGCGGTGCATTCGTTGCAGCGGTGGGTTCGAGCAAGCCCGCCGCGCGTGAACTCGACGACGCACTGCTGGCACGCGCCGAACTGGTCGTCGTCGAGTGGCTGCCGGCGGCACAAGCCGAGGCCGGCGAGTTCGTACGCGCGGCGCCAGGCGTCATTGATCCGACGCGCGTGACCGAGCTTGGCAAACTGCTGGTCAGGGGCACGTCTTACGATCGGCGCTCCGGCGACCTCGTGGTCTACAAGTCGGTAGGGATCGGGCTCGAGGACGTGGCGCTTGCGCACCTCGTCTACGAGCGCTGCAGCTGACGGTCTTCAGGATCTCCCAAGATGTGTGGTCGCTACGATCTCTCGCAGAACCCTGCGGCGATCAAGGCGCACTTCCGGGTGCCCAGCGTGCTGGACTTCATCGCGAGCCCGGATGTGCGGCCGACCGAGATAAAACCGATCGTTCGGCTGGCGCGCGGACATGAGAGTGCGGGTGAGCGTGAATGCGTCGTGGCGCGCTGGGGACTCGTACCGCCGTGGGCGAAGGAACTGAAGTTCGGCAACCGCTGCATCAACGCGCGCGCGGAAGGCGTCGCGACGACGCCGGCGTTCCGCGGCGCTTACGCGAAGCGGCATTGCCTGGTGCCGCTCAATGCGTTCTTCGAGTGGAGCGGCGAGAAGGGCGCCAAGACGAAGTGGCGCATCCGCCTGAAGGACGAACCGCTGTTCGCGGTGGCGGGCCTGTGGGAGTGGTGGCGCGACCCGGCGACCCAGCACGGTGTCGAGACCTACACGATCATCACCACCGACGCGAACGCGCCGCTTGCGCCGGTGCACGATCGCATGCCGGTCATCATTGGTGCTTCGGACTACTCGCGATGGCTGGACAGCAGTGCTGACTCGCGGGACCTGCTCGCACCGTACGCGGACGACGCCATCGTGATCGAGCCAGCATGAGGGTGGCGTGGCTGGGGGTCGCGGTGCTCGCTGCCGGCGTCATGCAGGCGTCTGGGATTCGCGCTCAGGCGTTAACCGTTCCGCCGCTGCCACCGCCGGACTGCGGCTCGGTCGTCATTGTCAAGTGCGACAAGCGCGACCCGGCGGTAAACGATCGGCCCAGGCTGGAGGCAGCGTGGCGCATCGAGTCGCGACGAATCGATCGCGCCACGGTGGAACTGGACCGCATCATCATCGAAGGCGACGCCGAGCGCGCGCAGTCGCCGGAACAGGTTATCGGCCGGGCGCTATCTCGCCCGCCGCTGGCACGCGGCGAACACTCGTTCTCCATCGGAGAGTCGGCCCAGTGCACCTGCATGAACATCTGCCCTCCTCCGCCCTTTCCGTGCTGTAGTTGCACGGATCGGGTCGGTAGCCGCCTCGCGCATTCGCCGGGCTGGAAGCCGACGAACTAGCGGATCGCGTTCCTCGCCCGGGCGGACACATGCGGCTCGCGCACACGAGCGACGCTACGAAAGCTCGACCGGCACGAACACGCGCTGCCCCTCGCGCTCGATCAGCACGGCAAGCTTGCCCTTTGCGTCGCCGACCTGCTTGCGCAGTTCATCGACCGTGCGTGTCGGCTGGCCATTGACTGCAACAATGACATCGCCGGCGCGCAATCCAGCCTTCGCAGCCGGACCCCTGGCCTGCTGCACCAGCAAGCCGCCCTCCGACTGCAGCGTTCGCGCTTCTTCGTTCGATAGCGGACGCACCGCGACGCCGAGTTTGCCCTGCGGCTTCGATGCCTCGGCCGGTGCCTGCGCGACGCGTTCATTGGGAAGTTCGCCGATCATGACGTCGAAGGATTTCTCCGAACGATCCCGCCAGACCTTGAGCGGCGCCCTGGTGCCCGGCGCCACCTGGGCGACCGCGGCGGGCAGGTCGTTCGACTTCGCGATCGGCTTGCCATCGAACTCGAGGATCACGTCGCCTTCCTTCAGCCCGGCCTGTGCGGCCGGCGAACCGGGCTCGACACGACTGACGAGCGCACCGCGCGCCTTGTCGAGTCCAAAGGTCTCGGCGAGGGACGGGTCGACCGCCTGGATACCGACACCGATGCGTCCGCGCGTCACCTTGCCGTGCGCGACCAGGTCATCCTTGACCTTGAGGGCCAGGTCGATCGGGATCGCGAACGACAGGCCCATGTAACCGCCGCTGGTGGAGAAGATCTGCGAGTTGATGCCGACGACTTCGCCTGCCATGTTGAAGAGCGGCCCGCCCGAGTTGCCCGGGTTCACGGCCACGTCGGTCTGGATGAAGGGCACCAGCGCTTCCTGCGGTAGTGCACGCGACTTGGCGGAGACAATGCCCGCGGTCACGGAGTTCTCGAGCCCGAATGGCGAGCCGATTGCCGCAACCCATTCGCCCACCTTCAGGCGCGACGGGTCGCCGGTCTTCACGACGGGCAGGTTGGTGGCTTCGATCTTCACGACGGCAACATCGGTCAGGCGATCGGTGCCGACGACCTTGCCCTTGAACTCGCGCTGGTCTGCCAGGCGTACGGTGAGTTCACTCGCGCCGTCGACCACGTGTGCGTTGGTCAGAATGATGCCGTCGGCGCCGACGATGAAGCCCGAGCCCACGCCACGGCCTTCACGGCCCTGCGGTGCACCGTCGGGTGTCGGCACGCCGAAGCGGCGCAGCATCTCGCCCATCGGGCCATCCTCGTCGAACTGCGCCGACGTCATTGCGCCGCGCTTGGTGACGGCGATGTTCACGACCGTCGCGCCGTGCGCCTCGACCAGTGAACTGAAGTCCGGCAGGGCCTGAGTGCTTCGCGCCGCGGGCGCCTGGACGTGCGGCACTGAAGCCGCCGCCGCCGCGGTCGCTTCCGGAATGCCGTGGCTGCGCTGTCCGACGAAGAAGGCGGCGGCGACGGCGGTCGCGACAAGTGTCGGTTTGATCAGAGACCTGCTGTTCATGCAATGCTCCCGTGTTTGAACGGGACCAATGTGTGTACCGCAACTTAGTTTTCGCTTAAGCCGCAGCAGCCTTCAGATGAGCGGCGCGAAATCGTGCCTGGGTGACGGCGAGGCTTAAGCCGGACTTAACCGGAATGCGGTGTAGTGGCGCCCGCGCGAGCGCGTCAGGCAAAAAAAGCGCCGCAGTGCGGCGCTTGAATTCGAGTGAGTGAGCGGCGGCGGATTGCACCGTCAGATCACAGTACGAACGCTAGGACGGCTTACTTAAACGTGACTTAAGGCGGTCGCCGTTGGTCGGCAGGGTGAGCGTTCAAACGTTGGCCGGACCGGGATTCGATCCGATTTCACCTCGGCCCGTCCAGCGAAGTCAGGCCTGAGCATGTGAGCAAGCGCTCGCATCATGTTGTGACTCGGTTACCCGCGCCGTGGACCGACCGGGGCTCCGAGCCGGGCGTCACAGCCGGCAGCCGGACCCGCACGCGCAAGCCGCCCGAGCCCGGATCAGCCGCCTCGAGCGTCACGGCACCGCGATGCATTTCCACCACCTGCGAAACAATTGCCAGGCCCAGGCCGGTGCCCGTCGCCTCGGCGCTGCGGCCGCGATAGAAGCGATCGAATACGCGTTCGCGTTCTTCCTCGGGGATGCCCGGTCCGGTGTCTTCGACGACCACCTGCACCGCATCCTGATCGCGTGTAACCGCGGTGATGACGCGGCCGCCCGCGGGCGTGTAGCGGAGTGCGTTGTCGACCAGGTTGTTGAACAGGATGCGCAGGGCGTCCTCGCTGCCGCTGATGTACGCCGGGTCCGTGGAGCCTTCGCAATTCAGGGCAATGGCGCGCTCGGCGGCGAGCGGACGAACGTCTTCGACGACCGATGCGATCAGCTTGCTGACATCGATCGAGGTCGGCGTGGCGGTTGCGGCATCCGGGTCGAGGCGGGCCATCGTCAACAGCTGCTGCACCAGTCGCGTGGCGCGCCGGATTCCCTGACGCAGCCGCTCGAACGCCCGTGCGCGGTCCGCATCGGTTTGGGCGCGTTCGGCAAGTTGCACCTGCAGGTTGAGCGCCGTCAGCGGTGTTCGCAGTTCGTGTGCAGCGTCCGCGGCGAAGCGGCGTTGCAGTGAGAACGATTGATCGAGCCGGCCTAGCAGGTCATTCAGTGCGTCGGCCAGCGGCCGGATCTCGGTCGGCAGGTCCGCTGTCGGAACAGCAGTCAGCGCGGTCGGGCTGCGCTCCTTTACAGCGCTGGCAATGCGACCGAGAGGCGCCAGTCCACGGCCGACGATCCACCAGCCGGCGAGACCGAGGAACGGCAGCAGCACCAGCACAGGAAGCAGCAGCTTCCACGCGGTCCGTGCCGCGAGTTCGGTGCGCAGCGCGGTAGGCTGGGCCACCTGGACCAGCTGTCGGCCAGTGAACAGCGTGAATACGCGCCACGGGCGATCATCGTGCAGGACGGTCGCATAACCCTCGTCGGTGCGCGGCATCGGACTCGTGCCGGCGAGCCGCGATACGTATGGCCGATCAAACGCCGGGTCCCAGATCTGCACCAACACCCGCTGCGCCGGATTGGCGGCCACGCTTTCAAGTCGACGCAGGTCGAGCACGGCGTGGTCGCGCAACGACAGGGCAACCTGCCGCAGTTCCTCGTCGAGCAGGGCATCGACTTCGTCCCGAGCAGAAATATAAGTCGCGGCGGCCGCGGCCAAGCCCGCGAAAGCCAGGGCGGCGAGCAGGGCTGCCAGCAGCCAGCGGCGGATCGAGGTCACGCAACCTGCTCCTGGCGAATCGACCTGATCAGGGCGTGCCGGTTCACTCGGTCGCCAGCGTATAGCCCAAGCCGCGCACGTTGCGGATCACGTCCTCGCCGAGCTTCTTGCGAACGTTGTGGATATGCACCTCGACCGCGTTGCTGCCAACGGACTCGTTCCACCCGTACAGCTTCTCCTCGAGCTGAGCGCGCGACAGCACGACTCCGGGACGCTCGGCCAGCGCCGCAAGCAGCGCGTACTCGCGCGCCGAAAGCGACATCGATTCGCCGCGCCAGGTCACCTCACGCGTGGCCGGATTGATCAACAGCGCGCCACGCTCGATCACCGGCTCGGAACGACCCGCCGCGCGGCGCATCAGCGCCCGGGCCCGCGCCGTCAACTCGTCGAGATCAAAGGGCTTGACCAGGTAATCGTCCGCGCCGGCATCAAGGCCCTTGATGCGGTCGCGCACGGTGTCGCGCGCTGTCATCACCAGAACGGGCACATCGATCCGACGCTCGCGGATGCCCTTCAGCACGTCGATGCCGTCGCGACGTGGCAGGCCGAGATCGAGCACCACCAGCGAGTAAGGTGTGGCCGATACCGCCACCTCGGCTTCCTTGCCGTCGCGCACCCAGTCGACCGCATAGCCTTCGGCCTTGAGGCCGTCGGCCACGCTCTCGCCGATCATTGCATCGTCTTCAACGAGCAGTATGCGCATTGCTCTTCATCGCGCGGTTCAGGGTGCGCAACGATACCGCGATGACTGTGGGGCGCGCCTGCCTCAGGGGTCAGGACGCTGGGCTCGGCGTCGCAGCAGTGCGCGCAGCGCGAACGCCAGCGCGCCTGCTAGCACCACGATGATGAGCAGCAGCTTCTCTCCTGATGCCACGCTGCCGAGCAACCGCTCCACCGCGTGCCCGCCGAAATAGCCCAGTCCACCGATCAGCGTGGCCCAGAGCAGCGCGCCGACCGCGTTGGCAGCCATGAACTCCCACGCAGGCATCGTCCCTGCTCCGATCAGTACCGGGCCCGCCATGCGCAGGCCGTACATGAAGCGCAGCCCGATAACCGCCCCCCAGCGCCAACGCTTCAGCAACCGGTCGACCCGCGGTACCGCCGTAGCGACCCACGGAAAACGTTCAGTCGCGCGCGGGCCGAAGTGCCGGCCGAGCAGGAAGAAGAAATTGTCACCAAGGAATGCGCCGACGGCGGCAAGGCCGACGACGGCCTGCAGGTCGAGCAGTCCGAGGTGCGCACTGGCGCCGGCGAGCAGCAGCACGGTCTCGCCCTCGAGGAAGGCACCGACAAGCACGGCGATCAGGCCGTACTGCTGTACCAGCGGGAGCGCAGTATCGGGAGACATGGCGCCGTCGGAGAATACGGGCATGCGAGCGAGCCAGATGTACTCCGTAAGGACCCAACTTCGGCGGCGCTGCCGGCCGGCGTGGGTCGACGCGACAGCCGGAGTGCTGGCTGTACTGGCCGCCTGTCCGCGGCCCGAGGGTCCGTTGATCACTGAAGACGAGATGCGGCGGCAGGCTCATGGCCGAATCGAGCGCGGCACGTCCTGCTGGTTGGCGAAGAAGTGCGAGGACAGCAATGCCTACCGGCGCGATCCGGAGATCCAGCGGCGCGTGATCGAAGCTGTCGCTTCCACGCCTGCGTATGCGCGCTCCAGCGTGTGGGTCACGACCGAACGGGGTTGGGTGACGTTGCAGGGGTGCCTGGAATCAACCGTGCTGCGTGCGTCGTTGATCGACCGGGTCAGGCGGGTCGCAGGTGTCGAGACCGTATTCGATCAACTCATCGTTGGGACAGGCAGTCGACCGCGCTGGAAGGTCGATCCCGCGTGGCGGTCGCCCGGTGATCAGGCAAAAAAAAGGGCCGACGCGGTAAGCCGCGTCGGCCCGGAGGGGCGCGTACCAAGGAGACAGATCGTTAGCGCGCCAAGGAGACAACCGGTTTAGACGTGGAAGGCCTGTATGCCTTGTTCAATCTGGTGCACTCGCTGCGAGACTTCGCGCGGGTTGCGCGCCTCGGCGACATAGCGGTCGTGATCACGCATCTGTGCGCGCTCAAAGGCTTCCGTCAGCCACTCAAAGAAGCGGGTGAGTTGATTGCGTTCGTCAGTTCGTTGCAGTGTCTTTTCCATAGAACCTTCCTGCTGTCCACCGGGTTTCGATGCGTTGCGACAATTGAATAATGGGCGTGTTGGCTTCGAAAATAAAATAACGATTGCGGATAGTTAGCATCACAATTCGCGATAGACCGCAGCCAGTGCAAGGGCTTGTGTTGCTGTAATGCAGCACGGGCTGCCGTTCGAGCGTTTGCTCCAGTTGCCAAGCGGCGCGGCCTTGCGCGAGGTCAGAAGCTTCGAGGCACGAATCATTCCGACCAGGAGAATTGACGACGTCGCTGTACCTCTTGGATACGTTGCTCGAGGTCGGCGAGATTGGCGGCTTGCGACAGGTAGCGCTCGATGACGATGGCCTGCCATAGGTCCGCACGGCGGGCATGGCGGCTGAACAGCAGCGGAAACATCGTCCGCAGTGTCGAGGCACGGCGTTCCGTCAGGGCGACAGCTTCGTCGGGCGGCAGCAGGGCCGGGCTCGCGGGAGTGGCAGGCGGCGCGGTCCGGACGGGCGCGGCGGGCGGACGGCGCGGCAGGAGCATGGACGGCCAGGGCAAGAAACGGGTAAGAGTCTTCAAGGGCTGCTCCGGAGGAGTAGAATTGCTGCATTGCACAAGGCAATAATCGGGCCGCCGGGTGGAAAAATACAATCGTAATTTCAGATAATTAAGATTAAGGGCTCAGATCTCAGCATTAGCTCGTTGCGGCGCTGCAAAACGACAGTTAGGCTATTGAAAAGTCAGGAGTTATATGGAGCTGTACCAGCTACGCACGTTCGCGGCGGTGGCCGAAGAAGGCCATTTGACGCGTGCGGCTGAGCGGCTCCATTTGAGTCAGCCGGCGGTAAGCGGTCACATCAAGGCGCTGGAGCAGGAACTCGACGTTCGTCTGTTCGAGCGCGCTGCGACCGGCATGGTGCTGACGGAAGCGGGGCGGCAACTGCTGGGGCACGCGCTCAAGGTCCTGAGTGCGGCGGAAGGCGTCAAGCGCACTGCACAGCAACTTCATGCCGAGGTCGCCGGCGTGCTTCATGTCGGCACCGTGGCCGATCCTGCCGACAACCGCCTGGGCGCGGTACTGACCGCAGCGGGCAGGAAACATCCCCTGCTGCGCATCGACCTGCATCAGGCAATGTCCGGTAACGCACTGGAAAGCGTCCGCGACGGGCATCTTGATGCAACGTTCTTCTTCGGCGACGCGCCGGTAGCGCCATTTACGGCGCTGCCGCTACGGCAACTGATCTATCGCGTTGCGGCGCCGGCTGCATGGAGTGCGCGCATTCAGGATGCACGTTGGCCCGAGATCGCGGCGATGCCGTGGATACGGACGCCAACGCTGAGCACCCACACGCGCCTCGTGACGCAGCTCTTTGAATCACATGGCGTCGAGCCGCCGGAGCCGGCCGTGCTGGCCGATGACGAGACGGTGATCGCGAACCTGATCGTCGAGGGGCTGGGCGTCGCACTGGTGCGCGATGAAGTGGCGCGGGCTCGCGCCGCCGAGGGCGAACTGATCACCTGGCCAGGCGTTGCGATCGAAACCACGTTGTGGTTCGTCTGCCTCGCGGAGCGGACAACGGAGCCAGCGCTTGCGGCCTTGCTCGACATGGTGCGCGAGGCCTGGCACCTGCAGGGCGCGCCTACCGCCACCGCGGCTTGAGGACGTGCTCTCACGAGCGCGGAATCTCGACCACGTCGACTGTCTGATGTGCATCGGCACTCGCGGACTCGCGGGTGCGATGGCAGCGGTGGGTCCTCCCTGCTATCGATGCGCTAACGCGCCTCTGCGAACTGCTCGGGAGACCAGCCGCCCCCGAGCGCTTTGTACAGATCCACCAGAGCCACCTGTCGCGCACGCAAAGCGAGCACGCGCTGGCGTTCGGCTTCCAGCAGATTGCGCTGGGTATCAAGGACGTCGATATAGCTCACGTAGCCGCTGCGATAGCGCGCGTCCGCCAGCGTGTAGGCCTGGGCATACAGGGCCCGTCGTTCGTCCTGGGCAATGAAACTCTCGCGCGCACTGCGATGGGCGACCAGTGCGTCGTGGGTGTCGCGAAAGGCGGATTGCACGGTTTGCAGGTAGTCGAGTTCCACCTGCTGCCGCCGTGCGGTCGCCGCGTCCACCTGCGCCGAGATGCGGCCCCCTTCGAAGATCGGCTGCAGTGCGCTGGCGGCCACGGACCAGACGAGTGCCGGACCGGAGAACAGGTTTGCCAGGTCCGAGCTTTCGCTGCCGTAGCGTCCCGTAAGTATCAGCGACGGAAAATACTGGGCCCGCGCTTCGGCAATCCGCGCATCCGCCGCCGCCAGCTGAGCCTCGGACTGCCGGATATCGGGGCGGCGCGCGAGCACATCGGAGGGCAACCCTGGCGGAACATCGGGCACCGCCATGTCCTGAAGCACGGCACCGCGCATGATCACCGGCGTAAACACGGCGCGCGCGCTGCGTCCGGCGAGCGACGCCAGCGCGGCTTCCGTCTGCGCGCGCGACCGTTCCAGCGGCGGCACCGAGGCCGCCACGCTTGCGCGGTCGGCCTCGGCGAGTCGCAGGTCGAACTCGCTGATCAGCCCGGCCTCGTAGCGCATGCGTTGCAGCGAGACACTCTCGTCACGCGACACCAGGGTGTCGCGCGAGATCCGCAATTCGGCGTCCAGCGCGAGCAGCGTGAAGTAGGTCGTGGCCACCTGGGCAGCAAGCACCGTGCGTACCGTCTCGGTGTTGTACCGCGTCGCTAGCAACGTCGACTGCGCGGCGCTGGCGCCGGCGCGCACACGTCCAAACAGGTCGACTTCATACGACGCCTGCAGGCCGGCCGCATAGAAATTGCTGGTCAGTGGACCCGGAAACGTGGGCTCGGTGGCGTTGCTGCGGCGGCTGCGGTCGGCGCCGGCGTAAGCCTCGACGGCCGGGTACAAACTGGAACGCACGATGCGGAGATTGGCTCGTGCCTCCTCGATGCGCAGAACCGCAATGCCGAGATCGAGATTCGATGCGAGCGCTTCCTCGATCAGCGCGGTCAGCTGCGGATCGTTGAACTGCGTCCACCAGCGGTCGATGCCGGCCACCGGTGCCGCGTCCAGCGTCGGCACATCGACAGCAGGCCGTTTCGTTTCGGTGGAGGCGCAGGCGGTCAGGGCGGCGGCAATCGCCGCCACGAGCAGGGTACGCAAGGTCGTCATGTCGTGCCTTTCCGATGATGCACGTGCGTCGCCTCTTCCTTCGCCAATTCGCGGTGGTGCTCGGCGCTGCGCCGCTCACCCTCGGCAACTTCGGCACGCAGTTCCTCCTCGCTGCGTGGCTCGCGCAGCTGGCGGTCGGTGATCAGCTTGAAGAAGAACGGCACGAAGAAGATCGCGAGGAAGGTCGCCGCCAGCATTCCGCCCATCACGCCGGTACCGGCGGAGATGCGCGCGCCGGCGCCGGCGCCGCTGGAAAACGCCAGCGGTACGACGCCGAGGATGAACGCCATCGACGTCATCACGATCGGGCGGAACCGCAGGCGCGCCGCCTCGATCGCCGCCGCCGCCGTCGAGTAGCCTTCGCCGCGCTTCAACGACGCATACTCGACGATCAGGATCGCATTCTTGGCCGCCAGGCCCAGCAGCGTGACCAGTCCGATCTGGAAGTAGACGTCGTTGGTCATCCCGCGCAGCCACACCGCGGCGAGCGCGCCGAACGTGCCGAAAGGCAGCGCCATCAGCACCGAAAGCGGCAGCGACCACTTCTCGTACTGCGCGGCCAGGATCAGGAACACCATCACTACGGCCATCCCCAGCGCCAGGCCCGAGGTGCCGGCCGACCGCTTTTCCTGGAACGACGCACCGCCCCAGTCGAAGCTGAACTCGGGCGGCAGTACCTCGCGCGCGATCTGTTCGACGCGCGCGATCGCCTGCCCTGAGCTGACGCCCGGTGCGGCCTGGCCGAAGATCTTCACCGCCGGCAGATTGTTGAAGCGGTCGAGCGAGTCTGCGCCCGACGTGTAGCGCACATTGACCAGCGCCGACAGCTGCACCATCTCGCCACTCGCCGATCGGACCCACATGTTGCCGACCGCGTCGGGCCGGTTGCGGTACTGCGGCTCCGCGCTCATCAGCACCTGCCAGGTGCGGCCGTACTTGTTGAAGTCGTTGACGTAGAAGCTGCCGAGCGTGGATGACAGCGTGGCGAACACGTCGCTGATCGGCACGCCGAGCGCCTTGGCCTTGTCGCGGTCGACGTCGACGAAAAGCTGCGGCACGTTGGCGCGCCACAGCGTCTGCGCGCCGCCGAGCATCGGGTCGGAGTTCAGCCGGCCGAGCAACCCCTGCAGCGCCTGCTGCATCTGCGCCGGTCCGCCCTCGCCGCGATTCTGAATGTAAAGCTCGTAGCCACCCGCGGTGCCGAGCCCGAAAATTGCCGGCGGCGCGAACGCCAGCACCAGCCCTTCCTTGATGTGGCCGGTCTTCATGAAGAACTCGCCCACCAGCTGCTGCGTGTTGACGGTGCGCTCGTCCCACGGCTTCTGCGTGACGAAGATCGTCGCTGCGTTGTTGCGGAAGCCGCCGCCGAGGAAGTCGAAGCCAGTGAACGCCACCACGTCCTGGTTGACCGGATTGGAACGCAGGATCTCGACCACCTCGTTGACCACCTTGTCGGTGCGCTGCAGGCTGGCGCCATCGGGCAGGATCACCGCCGAGATGTAGAAGCCCTGGTCTTCGTCCGGAACCAGCGACCCCGGCGTGAGGCGCCACAGGCCAGCGGCGATCAGCACCATGCCGCCGAACAGCAGCAGCGCGATCGTGCCGCGCCGGATCATCCAGATCACGCCGCTGGTGTAATGGCGCGTGACGCGCGTGAACCAGTTGTTGAACGCGGCAAAGAAGCGGCCGGGCTGCTTGTGCTCCCGCTTCAGCATCATTACGCACAGGGTCGGCGTCAGCGTCAGCGCCACCACGCCCGAGATCGCCACGGCGACCGAGATCGTGATCGCGAACTGCCGGTACAGCTCGCCGGTCAGCCCGCCTAGGAAGGCGATCGGGACGAACACCGACACCAGCACCAGCACGATCGCGATGATCGGGCTCGTCACCTCGCGCATCGCGATGATCGCTGCCTCGCGCGCGTTGAGCTTCTCCTCGTGCATGATGCGCTCGACGTTCTCCAGCACGACGATCGCATCGTCGACGACGATGCCGACCGCCAGCACCATGCCGAACAGCGTCAGCGTGTTGATCGAGTAGCCGAGCATCAGCAGCCCCGCGAAGGTGCCGATCAGCGACACCGGCACCGCGATGATCGGGATCAGCGTCGCCCGCCAGTTCTGCAGGAACAGGTAGACGACCAGGAACACCAGCAGCATCGCCTCGCCGAGCGTGATCACCACTTCGCGGATCGACACCTCGACGAAGCGCGTGGTGTCGTACGGCACCGCGTAGGCAAAACCCTGCGGAAAGTTCTCCGCCAGCGCATCGACGCGGTCCTTGACGCTTTGCGCGACCTCGATCGCGTTGGCGCCTGGCTGCAGGAAGATGCCGACCAGCGTGGCGCTCTTGCCGTTGTAGCGGCCGATGAAGTCGTAGTCCTTGCTCCCGAGCTCGACGCGCGCGACGTCCTTCAGCTTCACCGCTGCGGCGCGCGGCGACGAGCGGATGATGATTTCCTCGAACTCCTTCGGATCGGCGAGTCGGCCGCGCGTCGTGACCGTGTAGACGAGCTCCTGCTCCTTCGACGCGTACGGCGCCTGGCCGACCTTGCCGGCCGCGAACTGCGCGTTCTGCTCGTTGATTGCGCGCAGCACATCGGTGGTCGTCAGGTTCAGCTGCGCGAGGCGGTCCGGTCGCAGCCAGATCCGCATCGCATAGTCCTTGGCGCCGAAGATCTGCACGTTGGTCGTGCCGGGCAGCCGCTTCAGCTCGTCGAGCACGTTCAGCGTCACGTAGTTCGACGTGTACAGGTCGTCGTAGCGGCCGTCCGGCGAGTAGAAGGCCAGCACCTGCAGGAACGCCGAGGAGCCTTTCTCGACCGTGACGCCCTGTCGCCGCACTTCCTCCGGCAGCCGCGCCTCCGCCTGCTTGACGCGGTTGTTGACGTTCAGCGCCGCCTGGTCGACATCGGTACCGATGTCGAACGTCACCTGGATCTGCACCAGGCCGTTGGACGACGAGTTACTGCTCATGTAGAGCATGCGTTCGACGCCGTTGATCGCATTTTCGAGCGGCGCGGCGACGGTCTGCTCGATCACCTGCGCCGAGGCTCCGGGATACACCGCCTGCACGGTGACGACCGGCGGCGCGATTTCCGGGTACTGCGCCACCGGCAGCACGCGCATCGCCGCGAGGCCGGCGAGCACGATGAAGGTCGACAGCACGACCGCGAAGATCGGCCGGTCGATGAAGAAGCGGGAGAGCATCGGGAGATCCTGTTCTGGATACGTTGGCGCGGACGCGCGCGCGGCGCGCCCTTCGTCGCGCGCTTACTTCTTCGGTGCGGCGCCCGGCTTCCCGGCGTCCTTGCCGGCGTCGCCCTTGCCCGCTCCCGGCGGGCTGCCCTTGCCGTCCATGCCGGGCGGCGGTCCGAGCATGATCGGAGTGCCTCCGGGGATCGGGAAGATCTTCGCGGTGCCCTCGACGATCACGACGTCGCCGCTGGCCAGTCCCTTCTCGATGATCCACTGCGGCTGCCCGTCGACGTCGACCCAGTCGCCGACGGTCACCGGCCGCGGCAGCGCCACGTCCTTGCCGTCCTGCGCCTTGCCGGTGACGTAGACGAACTTGCCTTGCGGTCCGTCCATCACGGCGCGTTGCGGCACGACGAGGACGTCCGGTCGCGGCGACGCTTCAAGGACGACGCGCACGAACTGGCCCGGGCGCAGGGTGCTGTCGGGGTTCGGCACTTCGGCTCGGGCGTCGAAGGAACCCGTGGCCGTGTTCACGCGCGGATCGATGAAGCCGAGCCGGCCCTTGTGCGGGTACACCGTTCCGTCCGACAGCCGCACCGTCACCGACACCGACTTGGCGTCCTGCGGATTAGCGGCGATGGCGTTGCCGGTGCCGATCACTTTCTGCATCTGGCGTTGCTCGGCCTCTGACACGCCGAAGTTCACGTACAGCGGGTCGACCTGCGACACGGTCGTGAGCAGGCTGTCCTCTCCCGGCGTCACCAGCGAACCTTCGGACTTCAGCGCGCGGCTGGCCAGTCCGGTTACCGGCGCGGAGACCGACGTGTAGCCAAGGTTCAGCTTCGCTTCAGTCAGTTTCGCCTGTGCCTGCTTGACCGCCGCCGCCCCGGTTTCGGCCGCTGACACGGCTTCGTCGTACTCGCGCTGGCTCAGTGCCTTGCTGCCTGCCAGTGGCTTCACGCGTTCGAAGTTGCGTTGTGCCTGGGCCGCTTGCGCCTCGGCGCGCGACAGGTCCGCCTCGGCCGCCTGTAATTGCGCTGCGTACGGCCTCGGATCGATGACGAACAGCAGTTGCCCGGCCTTGACACGACTGCCTTCCTGATAGGTCCGGCGTTCCAGGATGCCTTGCACCCTGGCGCGGACCTCGGCTTCCTTGGACCCGGCGGTCTGCCCGACGAACTCATAGCGCACCGGGACAGTGACGGGCTTGACCGTCTGGACGGACACCAGCGCGGGCGGAAACCCGCCGCCGCCAGCCGCCGCATTCTGATTGGGGCCGCAGGCTGCAAGGACAGCTACAGTGGCGACAATGGCTGCAGTGAGTGTGAGCGCACGCACCCAAGCGGCTCGCCGTTCCGCAACGTCCAAGGAAACCGGCCCAATCGCTCTGTTCTTGATCATGAATAAACCCCGCGGCACAGTTCCTCTTGCGATGCCGCATAATACATACGTTCGTGAATGTTTATATTTCAGTTGTGTAGCTGCGGGTTCCGGAACGACGCGAGATGGCACGAAGGACCAAGGAGGAGGCGCTGGAAACGCGCGAGCAGGTGCTCGACGCAGCAGAGCAGGTATTCCTGCAGCGCGGCGTCGGCCACGCTTCCCTGGCTGAAGTGGCGGATGCCGCCGGCGTGACGCGCGGCGCGATCTATCACCACTTCGCGAGCAAGGCGGAACTCTTCGAAGCCATGCTGGCGCGCGCCGAGATGCCGATCGACGCCGCGTTCGACACGGCGCAGGTTGCCGTTACCGACCCCCTGGGCGCCGTGCGCGAGACTGCACTGAAGGCCCTGCTGCACCTGACCTCGTGCGCCCGCGTGCGCACGATCTTCGAAGTCGCCTTCCTGCGCTGCGAGTACACCGACGAACTGGCGCCGGTGGAGCAGCGCCATCTGCAGGAGCGTGAGCAGTGCCTGTCGTACTGTGGCGGTCTGCTCGAACAGGCGGTCGCGCAAGGCCAGCTGCCGGCCGACACCGATACGCGACTGGCGTCGCACCTCCTGTACGGGTTCATCGGCGGACTGATGCGCGACTGGGTGCAAGCGCCGGCGAGCTTCGATCTCAAGACGGCCGCGCCGCAGATGGTTGATCTCTTCCTGGCTGGACTGCGCGCCGCGCCGCCCCGCAGAGGCCCGCGAGAATCCGCTCAGTGATGAAAAGTTGACGTTAACGTCAACTTGGCTAAGCTAGCCTTCCGAGGCGCCCGCCTGCCGCCTTCGTGCAGGGTGTCGTTCTGTTGCCGGGAGTCGTGATGACCGATCTCTCCGAAATCAAGAAGCTCGCCAGTTACCGTCCGAAGCACAAGGTGCGCTTCGTCACTGCGGCGTCGCTGTTTGACGGCCACGACGCCAGTATCAACATCATGCGGCGCATCCTGCAGGGCATGGGCGCCGAGGTGATCCATCTCGGGCACAACCGCTCGGTGGAGGAGATCGTCACCGCCGCGCTGCAGGAAGACGTGCAGGGCATCGCGGTATCGAGCTACCAGGGCGGGCACGTCGAGTTCTTCAAGTACATGCTCGACCTGTTGCGTCAGCGCGGTGGTGAAGGCATTCGCGTCTACGGCGGTGGCGGCGGCGTCATCGTCCCGGCGGAAATCAGGGAACTGCACGACTACGGCGTCGCCCGCATCTTCTCGCCGGAGGACGGGCAGAAGATGGGACTGCAGGGAATGATCGGGCTGATGGTCGCCGAGTGCGACCGCGATCTCGGGCCGGAAGCGCCCGCCTCGCTTGCCGCCATCAACGACAAGGACCTGACCAGGCGCTGGCGCGCGCTGGCCCGGATGATCAGCGCGCTCGAACTGAACGTGGCTGACGCGAAACTCGTCGAGGCGCTGCACAAGGCGGCCGACACGGCCAAGGTGCCCGTGCTCGGCGTCACGGGCACCGGGGGCGCTGGGAAGAGTTCGTTGACAGATGAGCTGGTACGCCGCCTGCGGCTCGATCAGGGTGACAAGCTCAGCATCGCGTTGATCTCGATCGATCCGTCGCGCCGCAAGAGCGGCGGCGCGCTGCTCGGCGATCGCATCCGCATGAACGCGATCAACCCGTGGAGCGCGGGACCCCGCGTCTACATGCGGTCGCTTGCCACGCGTGAAGCCGGCAGCGAAATCAGCCAGGCGCTGCCGCACGCGATCGCCGCCTGCAAGGTCGCGGGCTTTGATCTCGTCATCGTCGAGACCTCGGGTATCGGCCAGGGCGACGCGGCGATCGTGCCGCAGGTGGATCTCAGCCTGTATGTGATGACACCGGAGTACGGCGCGGCGAGCCAGCTCGAGAAGATCGACATGCTGGACTTCGCAAACTTCGTCGCGATCAACAAGTTCGACCGCAAAGGCGCGGCGGACGCCCTTCGCGACGTTGCCAAGCAGGTGCAGCGCAACCATGGAGACTTCAGCAAGCGGCCCGACGAAATGCCGGTGTTCGGCACGATGGCCGCGCGCTTCAACGACGATGGCGTTACCGCGCTTTACCAGGCGCTGCTGCCGCGCCTGAAGGAACTGGGACTCAAGGCCGGCGCGTCGACGCTGCCTTCAGTCGCAACACGTCACTCGACGCACCAGGTGCCGATCCTGCCGGCGCAGCGCACGCGGTATCTGGCTGAAATCGCCGAAACGGTGCGCGGCTACAAGCGTCACGCTCGCGAGCAGGCGCGCATAGCCCGTGAGCACCAGCAACTGTCGACGGCGCGGAAGCTTCTGGCGGCCGAGTGCAAGGAGGACAACGCGAACCTCGCCGCGCTCGCGTCCGCGCGCGAGGGGAAGCTCGACGCGCGCAGCCGCAAGCTGCTGGCAATGTGGCCGCAGATGCAGCAGGCTTACGCTGGCGATGAGTACGTCGTGAAAATCCGCGACCGCGAGGTGCGTACGAAGCTCACGCACACGTCGCTGTCGGGCAGCAAGATCCGCAAGGTGGCACTGCCGCACTATGAGGACCATGGCGAACTGCTGCGCTGGATGCTGCTGGAAAACGTGCCGGGCAGCTTTCCGTATACCGGTGGCGTGTTCGCGTTCAAGCGTGAGAACGAGGACCCGACGCGCATGTTCGCGGGAGAGGGCGATCCGTTCCGCACCAACAAGCGTTTCAAGCTCCTTTCAGAAGGCATACCGGCCAAGCGGCTTTCGACCGCGTTCGACAGCGTGACGTTGTACGGCAACGATCCCGCGGTGCGGCCGGATATCTACGGCAAGGTGGGCAACAGCGGCGTGTCGATCGCGACGCTCGATGATCTGAAGGTGCTGTACTCAGGTTTCGACCTGACGGCGCCGAACACTTCGGTCAGCATGACGATCAACGGCCCGGCGCCGACGATCCTTGCGATGTTCATGAACACCGCGATCGACCAGAACCTCGACAAGTTTCGCGCTGACAACGGTCGTGAGCCGACCGAGGACGAAGCCGGGAAAATCCGCGCATGGGTGCTGGAGAACGTGCGCGGCACCGTGCAGGCAGACATCCTGAAGGAAGACCAGGGCCAGAACACCTGCATCTTCTCGACCGAGTTCTCGCTGAAGGTGATGGGCGACATCCAGGAGTACTTCGTCCACCACAACGTGCGGAATTTCTACTCGGTCAGCATCAGCGGCTACCACATCGCCGAGGCCGGTGCGAACCCGATCAGCCAACTCGCGTTCACGCTCTCCAACGGCTTCACGTTCGTCGAGGCCTATCTCGCGCGTGGCATGCACATCGACGACTTCGCGCCCAACCTGAGTTTCTTCTTCAGCAACGGCATGGACCCGGAATACACGGTGATGGGGCGGGTCGCGCGCCGCATCTGGTCGGTCGCGATGCGCGATCGGTACGGAGCCAACGAGCGCAGCCAGAAACTCAAGTACCACTGCCAGACCAGCGGCCGCTCGCTGCACGCGCAGGAGATCCAGTTCAACGACATCCGCACGACGCTGCAGGCACTGATCGCGACCTACGACAATGCCAACAGCCTGCACACGAACGCGTTCGACGAAGCGATCACCACGCCCACCGAGGAGAGCGTGCGCCGCGCGATGGCGATCCAGATGATCATCAACCGCGAGTGGGGCCTGGCGAAGAACGAGAACCCGAACCAGGGCAGCTTCATCATCGACGAGCTCACGGAGCTGGTCGAGGAAGCGGTACTCAAGGAATTCGAGTCGATCAGCGAGCGCGGCGGCGTGCTGGGCGCGATGGAACTTGGCTACCAGCGCGGCAAGATCCAGGAAGAGTCACTGCACTACGAACACCTGAAGCACACCGGCGAGTACCCGATCATCGGTGTGAACACGTTCCGCAATCCGCACGGCGAACCGGTGCCCGACCACATCGAGCTGGCTCGCTCGACGGAGGAAGAGAAGCAGTCCCAGCTGAAGCGACTGCAGGACTTCCAGAGCAGTCACGCGCAGGAAGCACCGGCAATGCTCGCCCGACTGCAGAAGGCGGTTATCAACCACGAGAACGTCTTTGCGGTGCTGATGGACGCGGTACGCGTGTGTTCGCTCGGCCAGATCACGAACGCGCTGTTCGAGGTCGGGGGGCAGTACCGGCGGAGTATGTAGCGCGCACGCGGGCCTTGGGCGGCCGGTGCCACGTCGCACCAAGGCGACACCGAGCCATCGGTTCGGTGTGAGGCTGCTTAGCGATCCGCCTTGCCGCGACCACTCAGGAAGAACCGCACCATCTCCAGACTCGCGTTCGGCCCCCGGGGATCCGTATACGACCCCGCGCGACTGCCGCCGAACCACGCATGCCCGCCGCCGTGCACCAGCCAGTGCTCGAGCAGCACGCGGCCGGCCACGTCGCGATGCACCACCCGGGTGTACGCATGGCCACCGGGCGTCTGGCCGCGCTCGCTGGACACTTGGCCGCCCGGCCCGCCCTCGTGATGCGTTGATCGCGCGATGACGTCCGCCCCGTTGCGCGGATGCACCGTCTTGTCGTGGTCGCCGTGAAAGACGATGGTGGGTGTCGCGTGAAACGGCGCCGCACCGGGGGCGGCGGTCGGCATTCCGCGCATCGCGGCAAGCGCGGACGGCAGATCGTGCGCGCTGCAGCAGGCGAGACCCGAGTGAATGCCGACGGCGGCAAAGAGTTCCGGATAGGTGACCGCCATGACCGCGGCCATCGCACCACCGGCAGACAGCCCCGCAATGTAGATCCGCCTCTTGTCGATGCCGTAGCGCTCAGCGATCTCGAGCGTCATGCCGGCAACGATCGCGGGCTCGCCGCGGTCCCTCACCTGGTCCTCGCGCCGGAACCAGTTCCAGCAGCGCGACTGGTTGGCGGCGGCCGACTGTTCCGGGTACAGCACGAAGCAGCGCTGCTCTTCGCCGACGGTGTTCATTTGCGTGCCGGCGGCAAAGTCATCGGGGCCCTGCGTGCAGCCGTGCAGCATCACAATCAGCGGCAACGAGTGTCCGTCGACGTAGCTCGACGGAACGTAAAGCTTGTAGGCGCGTCCGCCGACTGCGTTGGCGTGCTGGCCCGACACGAACGCGCCGGCTGCTCTTGGATCGGACGATGCGGTGGGACTCCGCGCGGCGGGCGCATCGCGACGCCACCTGCGCAGGAATTGCTTCACCCGGCCGGCATGTGGCGTCGTGTGCACCGCGGACACGGACAAGGCTGCGGAGTTCGGCGTTTCGCGCGCGGCGTCGATCTCGACGTAGTCGCCTTCGATGACCTCGTCGGCAGGCGCGGCCTCCGCTGCGGCCGCGGTCGCTCTCGGTGTTGCGCCGGCGAGCGCCCCCTGGATAAGTGTCGTCGCATCGGCAAGCCGGCCGGCGCGGGTGAGTTCGGTCGCACGCTTCATGCGGGCGAGGATGTCCTTCTTCATTCCCGTCTTCCTGAGTTCGGCGCGCTAGCGGATGCGGTCGGCCAGCGCGGCCTTGACGGCCGGGCTGGCGCGCAGCGCGCCCAGCACGGAGATCGACGCGATGGTCTGCGCGGCGAGCTTCGCCGGCACGTCGTCGTCGATCGACGCGAGGCCGAGTACCTGGACATGCACTTGCTCGCCCGCGGCGCGGAGGCGCTCGAGATCAACGCGGGTATAGCGCTGCAGCCCGAGCACCATGGAACGCCGGGCGACGGTCTGCTTCAACGCCTCGCCATGGCTGCCGAGTTGGTTGCGGATGGCCGTCCGTATGAAGTCCGTGCGGTTCGAATAGAACCCTTCCTGCACCAGCAGATCGATGCCGCCCAGGTCGACGTAACCCAGGTTGATCGTGATCTTCTCGGACTCCGGTTCTCTGCGGCGGGTTTCGACGAGGTCCTGCTTCGCCATCTGATGACCATCCATTTACCATCCACATGGATGGCGGATAGTATCAGAAACCTGGCGGACGGCCGCTCACAATTGCGCCGGTTCCCATTGCCAATTCAGTCCACGCACCGGCCTCACGCGGTGGCGTGAATCGTCCGTGTGCTCGCGCCGGGCAAGACAACCGGCGCCGATCCGATGCTGAGGTGTCAGTGACCGGCGACGCGGGCGCGAAGGGCGAGCAGGTTGCGGGTCCACGCGATCAGTGCGTCGATCTCGCCACGCAGAACCTTGGCGAGGCGGCCGATCTCCTCGTGGCGCAGCTGCGTGGCCCGCCCGCGCATGAAGTCGTGGAAGTCGCGGCTGTTCGCTGTGCGCGCTTCCGCCGGTGCAACGATGTGGATGTCGGCGGAGCCCTTGGTGGCACTGACAATCAGCAGTTCGCGGCTGCCCACGTCAAAGCGCTCCCCGGCGGCCAGGATGACGTCGTCCGCCATGCGCTCCTGGGTGAGCCAGACGTCGCCGCGCACGGCAAAGACCGCGGCCCCGGGACGCAGTCGCAGCGCGAGCGGTTGTGAATCAAGGTTGATCGTCGAGGCTGCCTGATGCAGGGGTTCCAGGTCTGGGCGCGTCATATTGACCTCCGGTGTCGATGGGGCAGACTGTCGCTCCGGCCGCTGCTGGCGACAAACGAAAATCCGGGATGCGATGCATGAGTGACGGGAATGCATAGGCTGCGCGACCTGCCCACGTCCCTCGATCTGCTGCGCGGCTTCGAGGCGTCCGCGCGCCTGCTTTCCTTCACGGCGGCAGCGTCGGAACTGTTCCTGACGCAATCGGCAGTCAGCCGCCAGGTGCAGCAGCTCGAGGAGCAGCTCGGCGTGAAGCTCTTCGAGCGCCGCACTCGCGCACTGCTGCTGACGGACGCCGGCGACCGCTACTTCCGCGACGTGTCCAAGGCGCTGAACCAGCTGCGTGAGGCGACCGCTGCGGTGCGCGCAAGGACGACGCCGGTCGTGCGCGTGACGACGACCCTGACCTTCGCTTCGCTGTGGCTGGTGCCGCGGCTCGCCTCCTTCCAGAAGGAGCATGGCGAGATCTCCGTGCACGTGGTCGCTGACAACACGGTGCGCGATCTCGAACGCAACTCGCTCGACGTGGCCTTGCGCTATTGCCCGGAGGAAATGGCGGGCCCCGGTGCTGAGCGTCTCTTCGGTGAGCAGGTCGCGCCGGTGGCTGCGCCGTCGCTGTTAAAGGCGCAGCGGACCCGCAGCGTGGAAGACCTGCTGCACCTGCCGCTGATCGAGCTGGAGGATCCAAACGGCATCGCGCTGTGGCTGTCGTGGAAGGTGTGGTGCGAAGCGATGGGCGTGGCGCGACCGCGCTCGAGCCATGGGCTCACGTTCAGCCACTACGACCAGGTCGTGCAGGCCGCGGTGGCGGGACAGGGTGTTGCGCTCGGGCGCTTTCCGCTGCTCGACCCGTTCGTGGCCGAGCGTCGCCTGGCGCTGCCGCTGAAGGGACGGCAGTACGCGACGCTTGCCCGTCGGGCGTACTGGCTCGTGGCGGCGCCGGGGGCGGCTCAACGCCCCGAGGTACAGACCTTCATTGCCTGGTTGCGAAAAATGGTTGCCGCTCAGCAACCGGGCGTCCCGGCAAAACGCTAAGGCCAATCGGCGCCCTACCAGCGGCGCACTCGCCCTGTGTCGATGTGCACGAACCGCTGGCCCGGATAGAAGCCGACGCCCCCTGCCTTGAGCGACACCGCCGCGTCACGCAGATCGGCGAGCAGCACGCCGGGCAGGCGAACATCGATCGCGCGGCCCTCCATGTGCAGGCTGTTTCTGGCTACGCCACCACCACGCGCTTCGCGCAGCGATGAATTGGTCGCAGGGCAGCGGTAGCCCGAGATGACCTCAAACGGCCGCGAGCTGCGCACCAGCTGCTGGACCTGGTGCAACAGGTCAAAGAGCCGTGGATCGATGGCGCCGATCTCACCGCTGTAGTGGTCCCGCAGGAAGCGGTTCAATGACGTCAGCGCCCCTGGCACATACGTGTCGGAGACGGCGTAGACGAGCTGGATGCGCTCGTGCGTGTGCGTATGGACGAATGACAGCGCGCGGCCGTCGGCCATGCTGGCGCGGGCGCCCGTCAGCGGCAGCAGGCTGCCCGCCGCGAGTCCGGCGGAGTGTTTGAGGAAGCGACGGCGCGCAAAGTGATGTGGCGGGTTCATGGCTCAAGGGCGAATCGTCAGCGGCGGCCTCGGCTGGCGCAGTGCTGCATCGAGCGCCCGGTCGTGGCCATAGATGTCGTCGAAGAAGTGGATGCGACCTTGCTTAACGATAGCAGTTGCGTAGGCGATCACGACCGGGATCGGTTGGACAAGCCGTACCGTGCTCGGGTTACCTTCGGTCATCGCCTGGCGGATGCGCGCCTCCGTCCACTCCGGCATGCCCTGCAATGCGAACACCGCGAGCGCCACCGGTTGTTCGACGCGGATGCAGCCATGGCTGAAGTCGCGCCGATCGCGCTCGAAGAGCCGCACCGACGGCGTGTGATGCAGATAGATATTGTCCCGGTTCGGAAAGACGAACTTGATGTCGCCGAGGGCGTTGCGCGGCCCCGGCCGCTGGCGGATCCTCGCCTGCCCCGCCAACACCTGGTCCAACAGCGCCGATGACAGCGCGGGGATGACCCGGCCTGAGGAGGTGACGAACTCGAACTCCTCGCGGCTGAAATAGCCGGGGTCGCGACGCAACCGGGGTACGACTTCGCCGCGGGCGATTGAAGGGGGCACGTTCCAGTAGGGCTGGAACTCGATGAAGCGCATCTCCTCCTCGAAGAGTGGCGTGCGCGTGTCCATCGACTTGCCGACGATGATCCTGATCGTCTCGCGCACGAAGATGCGGTCGCCCTGCACTTCGTAAGCGCGCAGCACGAACTCGGGAATGTTGATGACGATCATCCGCGGGCCCTGCAGCAACGGCGTCCAGCGCAGACGCTCGAGCGAGAGTTCGATCTGTCGTACCCGCACGTTGGGCGGCACCTGCAGTTGCGCCAGCGTCGATCGACCGATGATCCCATCCACGGTCAGCCCGTGGCGCTCCTGAAAGGACTTCACTGCATCGACCAGCGTGCCCTCGTAGGCGTCGGATGTCGGTGCAGCCCGGGGCAGGTCGCCGAGCGCGATCAGCTGTTCACGCAGTTGCGACAAGCCGGGGTAACTCCCTCCGGGCTCGAGTTTCGGCGGACCGGCTGAGGGGCTCCGTGGCAGCGGTGGCAGCGGCGTCTTCCAGGAGGGCTCTTCGGCCAATGCCCGGTAGCGCGCCAGCGCGGTGCGCAACTGCTCGTACTGAGCAAGCCGCGGCGCGGCTTCGCTGGCCAGTTCAGGAAGTCGGCCCTGCTGCACGGCGTCATGCAGTGCGGTGGCGGCGTCGAACGGCTTGCGCAGGGGAGCGGAGTAGCCATGACGCAGGTCCTGCGCCTTGACACGACCGGCATGCAGGTCGGTGAGGTAGCGCAGCATCGCGGCCGTCAGGTGCTGCTGCAGTCGAGCAGTCGCGGCGACGTCGAGCGGCGGATCCCGTGCGGCGCGCTGCAGCGCCTGCTCCAGCGCAGAGGCGTCATAGTCCCGCGGCTGCAAACCGTGACTCGCCGCATCTGTCAGCAACTCGACGGCCTGTCGGGCCTGCGCCGTCGGCCGGAAACCGTCGAACCAGGCCGGCGGCGGCTGGCCGAACACCAGCCCCGGAACCAGCAGCGCCATCCAAAGGGCGGCTCGTCCTGCGAACATGGAGTTCATTTTTCTCCATTGGTGCTCGCGCGCCATGACGGATCGCATGCGATGTGCAGCAGAATCGTGCGCAACAGCACGTCCTTGACGGAGGGCACGATGGCAACCCTGAACGACTTTCCTCTCGAAGGCGGATGCGACTGTGGCGCGGTGCGCTACCGCATGGAAACCGCGCCGCTGATCGTGCATTGCTGCCACTGCCGCTGGTGCCAGCGCGAAACCGGTACCTCGTTCGCGCTCAATGCGTTGATCGAGTCGGATCGTGTCACGAACCTCGGTGTTGAACCGGAGATCATCGACACGCCGTCGGCCAGCGGTCGCGGGCAGCAGATCGCGCGCTGCCCGCACTGCCGGATCGCGGTGTGGAGCCATTACGCCGGCGCGGGCCGGCTTACAGCGTTCGTGCGCGTCGGCACGCTGGACCAGCCGGACCGACTGCCGCCCGACATCCATATCTTCACGTCCTCGAAGCAGCCCTGGGTCGTGATTCCTCCGGGCATGCGCGCAGTGCCCGAGTACTACGCACGCGGCGAGGTGTGGACCCAGGAAAGCCGCGCGCGTGGGGACGCGTTGCGAGACCGAGCCCAGAGCGCAGGCCAGTAAGCGACGCCGCAGCGCGCAGCGGCCATTTGCTCGAACGCAACGACTGCCCGCCTCGCGCGTCGAGACTTCGGCCGGTCCGATGGCGCCATCTGCGAAGATGCGCGCCACCCGATACCGAGGCCGACCGCCGATGGCGCTGATACAACTCGACGAAGAACAGGTTCGCACGTGGACGCGGGCCCAGAAAGACGAGTGGTGGCTCAGGAACGTCTTCCGCGGCGACATGCCGCAGCTGACCGTGCGCTCGGGGCTGACAGGCTTCCTGCTCGGCGGCGTGCTGGCCGCCACGGCGATGTACATCGGGGCCAAGACCGGCATCAGCATCGGTGTCGGGCTGACGGCGGTGATCCTCGCCTTCGCGCTGTACCGGATCATGGACGGGGCCGGAATCGCGAAGGACTTCACGATCCTCGAGAACAACTGCACGCAGTCGATCGCCACCGCGGCCGGCTACATGATCGGGCCGATGATTTCCAGTCTCACTGCCTACATGCTGGTGACCGGCACGATCATCCCGTGGTGGCACATGGTGGTGTGGATGTGCGTCGTCTCGATCATCGGCGTGCTGCTGGCGTTCCCGATGAAGCGGCGCTTCATCAACGACGAGCAGCTGCCGTTTCCTGAAGGGCGCGCCAGCGGTGTGGTACTCGACGCGCTTTACACCGGCGCCGCGCAGGCCGGCATGTTCAAGGCGCGGCTGCTCGGCATCACGGCGGTGCTCACCGGCCTGTACCAGGCGCTGATCAGCGACGGCTGGATGAAGCTCGTGCAGTTCCGGATCCTGCGCCTGCACGAATGGGCTGGCTTGAAGGAGCCCTGGACCTTCCACGAACGCCTCGACAGCTACTACTACGCCTGGGCCGCCAAGGCGCAGGGCTGGATCCCGGCGATCCTCGGTACTGATATCCGCCAGCTGGGACTGCGGCTGACGCTCGATGCCGCGATGCTGGGCGTCGGCGGGCTGATGGGCATGGCGGTCGCGACCAGTTGCCTGCTCGGCGCTTTCATCAACTTCGTGATCCTGGCGCCGATCATGATCCAGGCCGGCGACATCGTCGCGCGCGTCGGGCCGACCGGTGCGGTGGTGCCGATCTCGCGCGCCGAGATCGTCAACCAGTGGTCGCTGTGGTGGGGCGTGACGATGATGGTGGTCGGCTCGCTGGTGAGCCTGCTCGGCCGACCGGAGATCTTTAAGGGCATCTTCCAGCGCGGGCAGAAGACCGAGGGCGTCGACGTCCTGAAGCACATCGAGTTCCCGCTGTGGATCTCGGTCGTCGGCATCCCGCTCTTCAGCGTGCTCGGGGCCTCGGTCACGCATACCTTCTTCGGCGTGCCGTGGCTGCTGGCTTTCATCTCGCTGCCGCTGATCTTCGTGCTGTCGGTGATCTGCACCAACTCGATGGCACTGACGTCGTGGACGCCGACCGGCTCGATGTCGAAGATCACGCAGTTCACGATGGGCGCGATCGACCGCACGAATCCGGCGAGCAACCTGATCCCGGCGGCGATGACAGCCGAGATCGCGGCCAATTCCGCCAACCTGCTGTCGGACATCAAGCCGGGCTACATGCTGGGTGGCAAGCCGCGCCAGCAGGCGATCGGCCACGTGATCGGCATCTTTGCTGGTGCGATCGCCTGCGTGCCGCTGTTCTTCCTGCTGTTCCTGCAGCCCGACGCGAACGGCGTGCGCTCGGTGTCCTCGATCGTCTCGGACCAGTTCGCGTTTCCGGCGGCGCTGCAGTGGAAGGGCGTGGCGGAAATCATCGCGAAGGGTGTCAGTGCGCTGCCGTATTCGGCGGTCGTTGCGATGGTTGTGGCCGCCATCAGTGCCGCCGCGATCGAGATCGCGCGGATGGTGACCAAAGGGCGCTTCGCGCTGTCGGCGGTGTCGATCGGGCTGGGCGTCGTGCTGCCGCCCGAAGCGACGTTGGCGATGTGGGTCGGCGCGCTGGTCTTCTGGCTGATGGGCCGACAGTTTGCGGCCAAAGGAACCCGCGGCCACGAATTCTGGGTCGAGGGGCTCGAGCCGATCTGCGCCGGGCTGATCTCCGGCGCGGCGCTGGTGGGTATCGGCAACGCGGTCCTCAACGTGATGATCGGCTGAGACCGTCCGGGCGTCGGTGCATCGGTGCCCGTTCACCCGCTGCCCCGCCGCGGCTGCATGCTTATGGCGCGCGGTTGCGAATCCGTCGCCCGATTCGGCATTTCGTCGCACCGCGCTGAACCGGGCGACGGACTTGTGTTCGAATGCCGCGCTCGCTAGCGTCCGCCCCTTTCTTGCCCAATCTCCAGGAGCCCTGATGACTTCCCTGCAATGGACCCGCCGCCGCGCTCTGGCCGCCCTCGGTGCCCTGCCCGCGTCCTTGACGTTGCCGCCTCTGCGCGCCGATGCGGCGCCACCGTCCGGCCCGCCGCTCGCCCGCAAGGAGCCGGTGCGCGAGACGCACTGGGGCGAGGAGATCGTCGACCCCTATCGCTGGATGGAGAACCCGAAGGACAAGGATTGGGAGTCCTTCATGAAGGGGCAGTCGGCGTACGCGCGCCAGGTGCTGGACTCGATCCCGGGCCGCAAGGCGCTGTATGAGCGCGTCACACAACTGTCTGGCGGCGTGCCGATCGCCAATCCGCCGCAGGTGACCGACAAGGGCCGCCTGCTCTACGAGATGAGGCCCCTGGGGGCGAACCAGTTCAAGCTTTACATGCGGGAGACGATCAACGCTCCCGAGCGCCTGCTGATCGATCCCGGCACGCTGCGCGGCCCCAATGACGTGCACATGTCGCTGGATTGGTGGGCACCGTCTCCGGACGGCCGTTACGTCGCCTACGGCCTGTCGGCCGCCGGCTCCGAGGAGTCGGTGCTGCACATTCTCGACATCGATGCGAACAAGGTGCTCGAGGAGCGCATCGACCGCACACAGTTCGGCTCGCCGAGCTGGCTGTCGGACAGCAAGTCGTTCTTCTACAACCGCCTCGCCGAGACGGCGAAGAAGGGCACCACCGATTACTTCATGGATTCCGTCGTCTGGCTGCACCGCGTCGGAACCGATCCCAAGACCGACACAAAGGTGCTGAGCCGTGGTCAGCATCCGGTCGTTCCGATGGAGCGGACGGAAATCCCGATCTTGATCTCCGATCCGTCGTCGTCGCACGTGCTGGCCGCGCTGTTTGGCGGCGTGCGTCGCGAGAACCCGCTGTACACGGCCAGCCTGGAGAGCGTGCTGGCAGGCCGGCCGCAATGGCGCAAAGCCTGCGACGTGGTGGATGAGGTGACGGGTTTTGCGTTCCGCGGCGATGAGCTGTACCTGCAGACGACGCGCGGTGCAGCGAACGCCAAGGTGCTGAAGACCTCGATGTCGGCACCCGACATCACGCGCGCGGCCACCGTTGTTCCCGAGGGCCAGATCGTGATCGAGGGGATCGGCATGGCGCGCGACGGCTTGTACGTGCGCGACATGGACGGTGGCTACTCCGCGCTGCGTCGGCTCGGCAATGACGGCAAGCTGCAGTCGGTCAAGCTGCCCTTCGAGGGCTCGTTCGACTCGATGTCGACGAGCACGCGGCACGAAGGCGTGTGGATGCTCGGCACGAGTTGGCTGCTGCCGTTCACCGTGTTTCGTCATGATCCGGCGGCGAACGCGACTGCGGCCGTACCGCTCGCACCGCCGCCGAACCTCGATCTCGCCCGATTCGAGGCGGTCCGCACCTATGTCACGGCGCGAGACGGCACCAAGGTGCCGCTGTCGATCGTTTCGCGCAAGGGGCTGAAGCGTGATGGCGCCAATCCCGCCATGGTGATTTCCTACGGCGCGTATCAGATCTCCACGTCGCCTTACTTCAACTCGCGCGGCGTCGCCTTTCTGGAGCAGGGGGGCGTGCTGGCCTATGCGCATGTTCGCGGCGGCGGCGAGTACGGCAAGCGATGGTGGAAGGCTGGCCAGAAGATCTCGAAGCCCAATACCTGGCGTGATCTCATTGACTGTTGCGAGGAACTTATCAGGCAGCGTTGGACCAGTAAGAATCGGCTGACGATCTGGGGTGGTTCGGCCGGCGGCATCACGGTCGGCCGGGCGATGACCGAGCGGCCGGATCTCTTCACCGCCGTGATCTCGAATGTCGGCGTGTCGAACGCGTTGCGAGCCGAGTTCGCGCAGAATGGTCCGCCCAACATCGAGGAGTTCGGCACGGTCACCGAGCGCGGCGGGTTCCTCGGCCTCAAGCAGATGGACGCGTATCACGCGGTGCGCGATGGAGTGCGCTATCCGGCAATGCTGATCACGACCGGAATGACGGATCCGCGTGTCGAGCCGTGGCAGGCCGCGAAGATGGCGGCACGCATGCAGGACGCGGTGACTCATCTGCAGCGCCCGGAGCGCAATCCCGTGTTGCTGCGCGTGACGTTCGATGCTGGCCACGGCGTCGGCTCGACACGCGAGCAGACCGACGCCGAGCGCGCCGACGAATACTCGTTCGCGCTGTGGCGCAGCGGCGCGCCGGGGTTCCAGCCGAAGAAAACCTGACGCTCAGGCGCGGGGCCGCGCGAGCGGCCCCGTTCGCAACGTGCGGAACGTGATCGAGCAGCGCAGCGAGCGCGTCGGTGCGACGCTGTGCTGCCAGCCCCAGCCCGCCGTGCCGGCGATGAGATCGAGCGAGCGCGGCGCAACGATCAGCCTGTCATGGGGTCGTCTCTGCCTATGCCGCTCCGCTTTGGGGCGGCCGGAATCAGTGTGGCGGCGCGCTGACGCTCTTCCTGTTCACGCAGTTCCGGCGTGTACTCGGCGCCGAAATCCTCCGCTTCGAATACCGGCCGGATCTCTATTTCCGATTCGCTGGGCATCGGATTCGGGCAGCGCCTGACCCACTCGATCGCTTCTTCCAGTGACTGCACCTGCCACAGCCAGAAGCCCGCGATCAGTTCCTTGGTCTCCGAAAACGGGCCATCGATGACGGTCCGCGTACTGCCTGAAAAGCGAACGCGCTTGCCGCGTGACGTCGGATGGAGTCCCTCGCCAGCAAGCATCACGCCCGCCTTCACCAGTTGCTCGTTGAAATTCCCCATGGCCGCCAGCAGTTCTTCGCCTGGCATCTGGCTGGCCTCGGATTCCTTGCTTGCCTTGACGATGACCATGACGCGCATGTTGATCTCCTTCGTTAGGGGTACCGCGCCAGCGTGGGTTGCAAGCCGGCTCACTGGTACGTCGAATGGAATGCGGGCATTCGACACGCCCGCGCCGCAACTTTCCTTGCGGCGTCAGCCGCCGCTGAGCGCCTGCACGATCAGCAGCGGGTCGGACGCCGCAAGTGGCGTCGACAGCTCGAACACGGGCTCGCCGCGTACGAAGAACCGCACATGCGGTCGCGTCCGCTCCTGTTCGTTGATCATGCGGAAGCGGATTCCGGGGTACTGGCGATCAAGATCGTCCAGCACTTCGGCCAGCGTGGATCCGTCGGCGTCGACCCAGGCGCTCTGCGTGTAGGAGCGCAGCGGGCTCGGGATCAGGACCTTCATCGAGCGTCGACTTCGGCCGCCTCGACGGCGTAGATCTCGGGAAGATGGCGCGCGACGCACTGCCATTTCGTGCCCTCGTTGCGGCTCATCCAGATCTCGCCACTCGACGTGCCGAAATAAAGGCCCACAGGATCACGTGTGTCCGCGCACATCGCCTGGCGCTTCACCGTCCACCACGCCTGCGACGCCGGCATGCCGTTGTCCTGGCGCTGCCACGTCTTGCCGCCATTGCGCGTGACATACACCGCCGGCTTGCCCTCGACGCTGGTGCGCGGCCATACGGTCTGCCCATCCATCGGCAGCACCCAGCAGGTGTCGGCATTGCGCGGATGGACGACCATGTTGAAGCCGATGTCGCCGACCTTCTTCGGCATCGACTTCCCGATCCGCACCCAGGTCTTCGACGGCCGGTCGATGCGGTAAATGCCGCAGTGATTCTGCTGGTACAGGCGATCCGGATCGCTTGGGCACATGCGCATGCAATGCGGGTCGTGGAACGTCGGCACGTCGTTCGCGAAACCTTCGACCACCTCGAGGCCGTCTATCAGCAGTCTGAACGTCAGGCCGCCGTCGGTGGATTCGTGCACACCGCCGCCCGACATGCCGAAGTAGAGGTGCTTCGGATCGCGCGGGTCGACGATGATCGAGTGCATCTTCGGGCCGTCCGGCGTGCCGTCCTGCACCGTGCCCATCCACTCGATGTACTGCGGGTCGTCGTTGATCGGCGAAGCGCCGCGCCAGGTGATGCCGCCGTCGTCGCTGCGGAACAGGCCCTGGGGTGAGGTGCCTGCGTACCAGACGCCGGGCTCGCTCGCGTGTCCTGGCGTGAGCCAGAACGTGTGGTCGACCACGCGCCCCTTGCCGTCGTTCTTTTTGGGAAAGGCTGGCGGCTGCTGCGCTTCCTTCCAGGTCTTGCCAAAGTCGGTCGAGCGGAACACCGTCGGGCCGAGGTGACCCGTCTTGGCGGCCGCCAGCAGCGTTCGGCCGTCGCGCGGGTCCAGCACCAGGTGCTGGATGATGTGGCCAAGGAAGTGCGGCCCCATGACCTGCCACTGGCGGCGGGCCGCATCGCCCTCCAGCAGCCATGCGCCCTTGCGGGTCGCCACCATCAGCAAAACCTGCCGCGGCTTCGGCGCGGCGCGGCTGCGCGGCTTCGTTGCAGGCGAGGGGGACTTTGCACCGGCACGGCTTGATTTTGTTGCTGCAGCGGTCGTCTTCATGGGGCCTCCTTGCCGTCCAACGATAGGCGTGAACATCCGTCCTGTCAGCGCGACGCCGACCAATCGGCGCCACGGGTTCCTGGACTGACGTCGAACGGGAATGGCCTCGATCGACACGCTGGCGGCAACTTTCCTGCCGCTCGTTTGCTCAGGCGGCAGACTCCCGGTCCAGCAAGGCGCGCTTGCGCTCCACGCCCCAGCGGTATCCGGCCAGGGCGCCGTCGGAACGCACGATGCGATGGCACGGAATCGCCACCGCGAGCGGGTTGGAGGCGACAGCATGCGCGACAGCCCGCACCGCCGTCGGCGCACCGATGGTCCGGGCGATCTCCGCGTAGCTGGCGGTGCGTCCCGCAGGAACGGCCCGCAGAGCCTGCCAGACGCGCTGCTGAAACGCGGTGCCGCGCACGTCGAGCGGCAGGGCGACACCGCGGCTGGGCGTTTCGACCAGCGCCACGACACGGGCGACCAGCTGCTCGAATCCCGCGTCGCCGCCGACCAGCTCGGCCCGCGGAAAACGGTCCTGCAGGTCGCGGACCAGCGGGGCCGGGTCATCGCCGAGCAGGATCGCGCAAACGCCACGATCACTGGCTGCGACGAGGATCGAGCCCAACGAACATTCCCCAACCGCAAAGCGGATCACCGCGCGGGCACCGCCGGTACGGTGCTGGGTCGGCGTCATGCCGAGGATCGCTGCCGACTGGCCGTAGAACCGGCCGCTCGAATTGAAGCCGGCGTCGTAAATGGCGTCCGTCACGCTGCTGCCGCCGCGCAACTGTTCACGCACGCGGCGGGTGCGATGTGCGTCTGCGTACTGCTTCGGCGTGATGCCGGTCGCTGCCTTGAAGATCCGATGCAGGTGAAAAGCGCTGAGTCCGGCGCGCCGCGCCAGCATCTCGAGCGTCGGCGGCTGGTCGGCCTGTTCGATGTAACGGCATAGCGAGGTCACCAGTGCCGCGTGGCCGTGGTCCGCCTTGGCCTGATCGGGACGGCAGCGCTTGCACGCACGAAAACCGGCGCGTTCCGCCTCGGCCGCCGTCGCGTGGAATTCGACGTTTTCCGGCCGCGCCGAGCGCGAGGCGCAGGACGGGCGGCAGTACACGCCCGTGGTCCGTACCGAATAAACGAACTGCCCATCGGCGGCGCGGTCGCGGGCCACGACGTTGGCCCAGCGTGGATCGCTGACCGTAACTGCCGCGCGCGTCTCGGAAACAGTGCTCATGTTCACTCTCGACTCCCGGTCATCTTATCGAGGGTGGCAGCCTATGGCGGGCCAGGGCAACAGACACTCCGTCCCTTGCTGGCGAATTCCGGACCGGGAACGGCCCCGTGTGCCCAGCTTCTGCCGTGCCCGGAAGGCGACCTGCGCGAACACGCCGCTGCCGTCGATGCGGCTGTGGGCCGGGATGATGGTCATGCAAAGTCGGCGCGACGCGAGCCCAAAGCAGACGGCCGCATGATGCCGTGTCCAAAAAGACAACGCGCCGGAACACCTGAGGTGTCCGGCGCGTTGGGTAGCGACGGAAGTGAGTGCCGGCTCTTCGCCGGTTAGGGTCAGTCTTTGCGGCGGCGCAGGCTGCCGGCGAGGGCGAATGCAGCCAGCCCGAACAGCGACGTCCAGCCCATGGCGCCGGCGCCTCCCGTCGGGGAATTGGCAGCGCTCGACCCGCTGGTGGGCGAGCTGCTGGTGACGCTCGCCGCGGTCGCGATCGCCGTACCTTCCAGAGTCACTTCACGGGCCGGGATATCTCCGAGGAACTTGACGGTCCATTTCTCCGTACGAGTGCCCGACGCGAGTGGCGCAAAGCCCACGCCAAATGAGCAGCTGGTGCCCGGTTCGAGGCGGTAGCCCGGCACGCAGTTGACGCTGCCGGACGGCGCACTGGTCACGAAGAACTCGCCTGGTTTGCCCGCCTCGGGAACGATCGCCGGCGTCGCAAATATCACGGCTCCCGTGGTGCTGTTGGTGACCTGCACGCCGGAGGTCGTGCTTTCCTTGCCCACTTCCGTGCTGTTGAATCGGGCGGTGTCCGGCGACAGTGTCGGGGCAGCACTCGGTGGCACCGGCGCCGGCGCCGGCGCCGGCGCAGGGGCGGGCGATCCGGGCGGCAGCACCAGCGGTGGCGGCGGCGGGGCGGCAGTCGCATTGCTCATGTAGGCCGCCACGTCCGAGCGCATCTGCGGCGTCCAGCTGCTGTACGCGATCATCACCGCGCCCTTGTTCGTGGCGATCGCGTTGCTGAGCAGCACGGCGATGCCGGCCTCGGTCGTGTTCGGGAAGCGCGACGACTTGAAGAGGTCGGCGGGTCCGTGGCAGTTTTCGCAGCTGGACGGAACTCCCCCGGGAATCGGGACCGCCAGTTTGTAAAGCGTCACGCCGGTGGCCGGATTGCCGGTCTGCGCGAGGGCGGAGCTGCTAAATCCGACGGCAGCGAGAGCGGCGAAAGCCGACGGAAGGGTGCGCAGGTGCAGGAGCGATTTACGGTTCGACATGGTGGATCCGCAGGGGAGATAACTTGAGGGGGCAGTCTAGGTTCAGGGGGTTCGATTTACCCTCGTACGAACGTCGTAACCCCCACCGTACGAACGTATGAGTCCGTACCCTGCATTTGCGCCTGGGGCCGGCTCCGGGAAACCCCGCGAGGTCAGGCTCAAAGTGGCGAAGCCTTGATCCCGGTAAAGCCCGGCCCCGTCAGCTGATGAGGTAACACAGGGCCCACGGGCGTCCGCTCTCTAGACTCGGCGCGGCTTTGTGACCTTGGCCCAGCCGGTTCGGCCTGAATGACCGCATGGAGTCGGTATTGCCTCATCGCCCGTTGTGGAGTCGCCTGGCGACCCTCGCTGCCGTCGCGGCCGGACTGCTGCTGGCGGCTGTCGTGCCCCCCGCGTCCGCTGTATCGGATCCGATCACGATCGAGGCGTTCGTCCGCGAGGGCTGTCCGCACTGCACCAAGGCCGAGGAGTTCCTGGCGCAGCTGCAGAAAGAGCGACCGTCGCTTAAGGTCACCGTCCGCGATGTCCAGAAGGACCCGGCAGCGCTGGTACGCCTGAAACAACTCGCTCGGGAACAGCACGTCGGTGCGGTGCGTGTGCCCGCCGTCTACGTAGGCGGCCAGCTGATCATCGGTTACTCCGACGAAGCGAGCACTGACAAGCTGATCCGCAGCGCGCTGGCGGGGCAGTTGGCCAAGGGGTCCGATGCGGGTTCTGCCTGCGAGGCCGAGGAGAGCCTGTCCTGCCCGCAGGGGGGCGCCGGCGCAGCGCCGGAGCCGGAGCCATTCGAAATCAGCTTCTTTGGCCGCACGCTGACGCTCGATGACGTCGGACTCCCGGCCTTCACGCTGGTAATGGGCGCGCTGGACGGCTTCAACCCCTGTTCGATGTGGGTGCTGCTGCTGATGATCTCGTTGCTCGCCCCGCTCAATGACCGCCGGCGCATGTTCGCTATCGCCGGCACGTTCGTCCTGATCCAGGGGATCGCCTATTTCCTGTTCATGGCGGCCTGGCTCAACCTGTTTCTCGTCATCGGCCTGTCGCGCGCCTCGCAGCTGATCATCGCGGCGATCGCCATCTTCGCTGGTGTGGTCAATATCAAGGACTTCTTTGCCTTCAACGTCGGTCTTTCGCTATCGATCCCGGAAAAGGCCAAGCCGGGCATCTACAGCCGGATGCGCGCCATCCTGCACGCGGAGAGCCTCGCGGCGGCGATTGTTGGCGCGATCATCCTTGCGGTCCTCGTGCAGATCGTCGAGTTCCTCTGCACGTCGGGATTCCCCGCGCTCTTCACGCGCATCCTGACGCTGCGGCAGCTGGACACGGCGGCCTACTACAGCTACCTGTTGCTGTACATCGCCGCCTACATGCTCGACGACATCATCATCCTGACGATTGGTGTGGTGATGCTGAGCCGTCACCGGCTGCAGGAAAAGGAAGGTCGCGTGTTAAAGCTGGTGAGCGGCCTCGTGATGATTGGGCTCGGGATCTACCTGATCTTCTTCGCCTGATCCCGTGCTTGCGGGGCTCAAACGTGCCGACCATGTCTGGACAGCGTCGACGGGCTGACTATCCTGACCCATCATGAGCGAGCTCACCGAACCGATGACGATCGACGTCGTGTCCGACGTCGTCTGTCCCTGGTGCTACATCGGCAAGCGCCGGCTTGACGCGGCGCTGGCTGAGCGCGGCGCCGGGTCGAAGGCGGTCGTACGCTGGCACCCATTCCAGCTGAATCCGGATCTCCCGCTCGGTGGCGCGGATCGGCGCAGCTACCTCGAGAACAAGTTCGGCGGACCGGAGCGGGCGCAGGAGATCTACGCGCGCGTCCAGGCCGCGGGGCGAGAGGTCGGCATCTGGTTCGAGTTCGAGCGCATCGATCGGCAGCCGAACACGATGAACGCCCATCGCCTGATCGCCTGGGCGCAGGCCGCGCGTCCATCGCTCGTCGACGATCTCGTCGAGCGACTGTTCCGCGCCTATTTCACGCAGGGCGTGGACATCGGCAATATCGACGAACTGGTCCGAATTGCCGGCGAAGCCGGCTTCGACGCGTTTCGCGCCAAGTCGATGCTGGCCGCCGGCGAAGGTCGCGCGGCCGTGGCCGGCGCCGATCAGCGTGCCCGCGCGATGGGCATTGGCGGTGTTCCGTTCTTCATCTTCAATCAGCGTCTCGCGGTGTCGGGTGCCCAGCCCGCCAAGGTACTGCTTGAAGCCATGGCCCAGAGCGAAATGGCGGTCAACACACGCTGAACGGGTGCACGGGCACGCGGCACTTGCGAAGGCGTGCAGAGCCCCCGGACTGAGTTAAGAACGCGCTCCTACACTGCGCGGACTCGCAGCTGCACTCACCGTGTCGGACTTCCTCCAGCAACTCGAGCTGGCCGCGCCGCTGTTCGCGCTGGTCCTGGTCGGCTATTTGTTGACGCGGGTAGGGCGCTGGACAGGCACGGTCAGCGCAGCGCTGTCGAAATTCGTATTCGCGGTGGCGATGCCTGCACTGCTTTTCCGCCTGATGAGCGGACTGGCCGCACTGCCGCCAGTGGACGCCCGTCTGCTGATCGCCTACTTCGGCGGGTGCCTGGTGGTATTCGTGGTCGGACGAATCATCGCCCGGTTCGCGTTCGGGCTCGACGGAGTTGGCCAGTCGGTGTTCGCGATGGGCGGCATCTTCTCCAACAATGTCCTGCTCGGTGTGCCGCTCGCGCGACTGGCGCTTGGCGAGGCCGTGATGCCGTCGGTCGCCCTCGTCCTCATCTTCAACACCCTGCTGCTGTGGACACTCGTCACCGTGTCGGTCGAGTGGGCGCGACACGGCGAACTGTCGCTGCGGGGCTTCGGCAAGACCGCGCGCAGTGTGCTGACCAATCCGATCGTCGCATCGATCCTCGCCGGATCGATCTTCGGCCTCGCGGGCGGTCAGCTGCCGGCCGTGGTCGATGTGCCGCTGCGGCTGATCGGCGAAGCGGCGGCGCCACTGGCGTTGCTGGTGCTCGGCATGGGGCTCGCGGAGTACGGCGTGCGCCAGGGCTGGCGCGCGGGCGCGGCGATCACTTCGCTGAAGCTCATCGGGCAGCCCGCCGCGGTCTGGCTGCTGGCCTGGATGCTGCAGCTGCCGCGTCTGGAAACGCGGGCGGTCGTACTGCTCGCAGCGTTGCCGGTCGGCGTCAACGTCTACCTGATGTCGCGCGAGTTCCGGTCAAGCGAAGGCGCCATCGCGACAAGCATGGTGATGTCGACCGCACTGGCAGCGATTACGACGCCGATGGCGTTGGCGATGCTGCGCTAGTGCAGCATCGCCAACCCCGCGTTCACACTGACCGGGTTCTACTTCGCGGCCACCGGCCTGCTGGGCGGCAGCGGCTCCGGAACCCGATTCTTCACAGCCGGGATCGACTGCAGGAAGCTGAAGATCGCTTCGAGATCGGCGTCGGTGAAGTTCTTGTACATCGGGATCGGCATCGGCGGCAGGATCTGACGGCCGCGGCCCATGTGCCGCCCGGTGCGGATCGTTTCGGTGAAGTTGCGCTGCGTCCACTTGCCCAGACCCGTTTCGGCGTCAGGCGTCAGGTTGGCCGTGAAACTCACGCCCCAGGGGCCCGACCACGCGGTGTTGGTTGCTGATGCCGACACGATCCACGGTCCCTGCGGCACGGGTGCCGGTGGCAGGACTGCGCTTTCGGGGTGGCCGGACAGCATGCGGCTCATGTCGGGCTCGGGTCCTTTCGGGCCGACGATCCACGGTGTGTGGCAGTCATGGCAGCCGGAGGTCGTGACCAGGTACTTGCCGCGGGCAAGCTTGTCGGCCGTGGTTTCGGCGGCCTTGGCGGTGGTCTGGGCGCGGGCCGGCAAAGCCACCGCGGCGGTCGCTGCGACCGCAACGGCGAGGACGGCGTATTCAAGAGGTATGCGTTTCATGGGGGTCTCCTAGTGAGCCTGCGTTTGAAGATCAGTGGATATCCAGCGTTCGATCAGGGCAACGCCTTCTTGGTCGATCACCTGCACGCCGAGCGGCGGCATGCGGGCGAGCGGATTCGTGGACTTCATGCGCAGCGTCAGGACGCTGTCGCCGTCGTGACCCATCGCGACACGTTGCGCACTCGCCGCGCCATTGGGGCGGAACCGGCTCGAATGCCCCAGCAGTGAGGCGATCGTCTGCTCGGCACTGCGGGCCTGCGCGTCCGCCTGCTGCGCGAGCACCAGTTCGACCCCGGTTAACGCGCCGGCGGCGTTGTGACAGTGGCCACAATTGCCGTGCAGGTAGCCCAGTGCGGCGCGCCCGGTCGCTGACGTGGCCTGGACGCGCGGCGGCGAGACAAGAAACGCCTGTGGCAGATTGCGCAGCCAGCCGCGCGCAGCCAGGCTGCTCAGGTTCGTCATCTCTGGACGCGCGGGATCGGCATGTGGCGCCAGAGGATCGCGGTCCGGTGACAGCTGCAGCGCGCTGAAGCCGAGTACCGGCACCGCGGCGCCCTCGTGGCATGCGGCGCAGTCATTGCGCGACGGCACCGCATAGCGGCCGCCTGGGGCATCGGCGACCTCGACCATGGCGCCGTCTTCGGGGGCGAGGGTCGCCACCGTGCCTTCGGGATTCCAGACATAGGCGGCGAAGCGCCATGAGCCGTCCGGCAGGCGCTCGATCATGCGGGTCTCGATGCGACGGCCATAGCCGAACTCCTTCCACAGTCGCGTACCGACCGGGAACTCCCACGCGTCGACGCGCGCCGCGTCGATCGCTGCGCCCGGAGGCAGCGCGATCCAGCGACGCTTGCGCGTGCCGTCGGACCACAGCGGGTACTGCGGCGCAAAGGGCACGACGCCGGCAGCGAGCGTTGTGGTCGTGCCGGGCGTAAACAGGCCGGTGTCGCTCAGCAGCCGCGGCAGCGGCGGAGCGGCGGGCGCCGCCTGCGCGCCCGCGACGGCGGCGATCAGCGCAGAGCAGAAGAGCAGCAGCGTTTTCATGGGCGGACAGCGATTGCATCGTTGCTCGACAAGGTACCGAGACGGTGTCGACCGTGTTCGTAATAGTTCGCTTAGCGATTGCTAAAAGTCCGCTAAGCGGCGCCGGTGCTGGGTGCGTTCGGCAGGCGAAGTCACTCGAGGCACCCGCGCGCGGTGACCTTGGGCGAGCGATGTGTGCAGCACCCAGGCCTCGGTGCGTGAAGGAAGATGGAGCACTCGCAGTCACGCGGGCAGCCAAATCTGCTGCGTACGGCCGGGCCCTCCGGTAACCTACCGGCCCTCGTTGAAAGGCCGTGTGTCCAGGCGTCGAGCCGTATCGTGAAGTCCCCGACCGTGTTGTTGCCGTCCAGCTGGATGCAGCGCTTTACGCTTGCTGCAGACGACCTGCTGCGCGACGCGACCTACCGTCGGCTGTGGATATCGATCTTCATCAGTTCGTTCGGCGGGCAGGTGACGCTGCTGGCACTGCCGCTGACGGCCGCGGTGCTGCTGCATGCCACGCCGACCCAGATGGGCATCCTGACGGCGATGGAGGTGCTGCCCTTCGTGCTGTTCTCGCTGCCGTCGGGCGTCTATCTCGATCGCGTCCGCAAGCTGCCGGTCTATGTCTGGGGTGAACTGCTGCTCGCCGTGTTCGTGGCCAGCGTGCCGCTGGCGTGGTGGGCCGGATGGCTGTCGATGGGGTGGCTCTACTTCGTCGGCTTTGCGATCGGCACCGTGTACACGATTGCGGGCAGCGCGGCACAGATCGTCCTGACGCAGATCGTGCCGCGTGTGCGGCTGGTGGAGGCGCACGCAAAGAATGCGCTGGCCAGTTCCTCGGCCGAAGTCGCGGGGCCCGGCGCGGCGGGCGCGCTGATCAAGCTGGTCGGTGCGCCGTTCGCGCTGCTCGCCGATGCCGTGCTGCTGCTGGTGTCGGCGCTGATCCTGCGCGGCATTCGCGTCACCGAGGGGCCGCGTCACGTCGTCACCGACTTCTGGCCGGCGCTGCGTGCCGGCATGCGCTTCGTCGCCAGTCACCGCCTGCTGGTGACGATGGCCCTGATCGTCGGCGGCTGGCAAATGTGCCACCAGGCGGCGCTGGTGGTGCAGATCCTGTTCGCAACGCGCACGCTCGGCCTGTCGGAAGGTGGGGTTGGCCTGTCGTACGTGGCCCTCGGCGTGGGCACGATCGTCACCAGCACGGTGGGCAACCGTATCTCGGAGCGCTTTGGACCCGGTCCGACACTGGTCCTGGGTTTCGTCATCTGCGGCGTCGGCTGGCTGCTCGGTGCCGTGGCGCCGGCCTCGCCTTTGGGCATTGCGATGTTCGGCCTGATGCTGATGCTGTTCGGCGTCGGCGCGGTGCTGATCTTCATCACCTTCCTCTCGCTGCGCCAGTCCGTCACTCCGGCGCATCTGCTCGGACGCATGACCAGCACGATGCGCTGGCTGATCCTGTTGCCGGCAGGCCCGGGCGCCCTGTTGGGAGGTTGGCTTGGAGAGCACCTTGGGCTGCGCTCGGCAATGGCCTTTGCCGGCATCACGGTGCTACTGATTGCACTGGCGGCGTGGCGCCAGCCGGTAATTCGTGAAACGCGAGTGCTTCCCCTCGTAAGGGACGAACCCGCGGTGCCGGGATCGGTCATCGGCGGCGCGCATTGATCCGTGATGCTTGATCGCCCGCGCTCCCGCCTTCGTCGCGGCGCATGGTGCACTCGTCGCAGCGGCCCGTGGTCAAGGCGCTAGCGGGCTAGCCTCGGTGGTGGAGGAGGGTCGATATGCTGGAGCAACTGATGGGTGGCGTCGTGCTGACCGCGTGCCTCTCGTGCGCGGTCGCGGCAGACCGCATGCCTGAGCTTGATGGTGTTGTCGCCAGCGAGCGCGCTTTCGCGGCGCGCGCCCAGCAGGTCAACGCGCGCCAGGCCTTCGTCGAGTTTTTCGCTGCAGACGCGATCCTGTACGCGCCGTTCCCGGTTCAGGCCTTTCCGCAATTGCGCGAGGGGCCGGACTGGGGCGTGAACATCCAGTGGCGTCCGGTGGCGGCCGGGATTTCGGGTGCCGGTGACATGGGCTACACGACCGGGCCCTCGGAGTACCGGCGCGTGCCATCCGAGCCGCCGGTCCGGTACGGACACTACACATCAGTGTGGCAACGGCAACCCGACGGCCGTTACCGGGTGCAGATTGATGTCGGTATCAACCATCCGGCGCCAACGGTGCCGCTAGCACAGTGGAGGCGACCGACTGACCCGCCGACAGCGCTGCCTGCACTCGCACCGGCGAAACTGGCGTCGACGCTTGCAGCGCTCCGCGAACTCGATGCACGCATCGGCGCCATGCCAGGAGCTGGCGCTGCACTGGCTGACGTCTTTGCCGACGATGTCCGTCTGCACCGTGGCGGTCGATTCCCGGCCAGCGGACGCGCGCAGGCGCTGCTCGATCTCGCAGTTCACAAGGAGACTCTGAACTGGGTGCCTGAAGGCGTGATGGTGGCCAAGTCGGGCGACCTCGGCTATGCCTATGGACGGGGCCGATCGACCGGTGCGTCGCCTGCCGATGCCGGCGAACTCGCTTACCTAAATATCTGGCAACGTCGCGGCGGCGAATGGTGCCTGATCGTGCATGTGTCGAACGCCGTGCGCGTGACCGAAGACAGCGGGCCGGCGAAACCTTTGGAATGAAACGCTAAGCTCGCAGTCGCCGGTGTGGCGGGGTCGCTGCGCGGCATTTTTCTTCAAGGACCATCGTGACGAACAAGACTGCGCTGATCACCGGCGCCGGCAGCGGCATCGGCCGTGCCGTGGCCATGGCATTCCTGCGCGCCGGCTACAACGTCGCGCTGGCCGGTCGACGCGAGGAGCCGCTTCGCGAGACGGCACAACTGGCGGGAACCGAGCCCGCGCGCGTGCTGGTCGTGCCGACCGACGTCAGCCAGCCGGACGCGGTGCGCGCATTGTTCGATCGCATCGTCGCCCGGTACGGCCGTCTCGACGTGCTGTTCAACAATGCAGGCAGTTTTGCGCCGACCGTTGCCCTCGACGAGTTGACGCCGGCGCAGTGGCAGAACGTCGTCGACGTCAATCTGACCGGGGTCTTCTATTGCCTGCAGCAGGCGTTCCGCGTGATGAAGACGCAGAAGCCGCGCGGCGGGCGCATCATCAACAACGGCTCGATCTCGGCGCATGCCCCGCGTCCGAACTCCGCGCCGTACACCGCGACCAAGCATGCCGTCACGGGTCTCACCAAGTCGGCGTCGCTGGACGGCCGCGCGTTCGACATTGCGGTTGGGCAGATCGACATCGGCAACGCCGCCACCCCGATGACGGAGCGCATGCCGCAAGGCGTGATGCAGCCCTATGGTCAGCTCGCCGCGGAGCCGATCATGGACGTGGACATCGTCGCGAAGTCGGTGCTGCAGATGGCCGAACTGCCGCTCGACGCCAACGTGCTGTTCATGACCGTGATGGCGACAAAAATGCCGTTCGTGGGACGCGGCTGAGCTGCCGCGCCGTCGGGCGTTGCGCGACTACTTCGCGAACAGGCGCGACGGGTCGGCGAAGGCCTTGAATTCCAGCGCGTTGCCGCAGGGGTCGAGGAAGAACATCGTCGCCTGTTCCCCGACCTCGCCCTTGAACCGGACATGCGGCTCGATGATGAAACTGACACCCTCCTTGCGCAGGCGTGCGGCAAGGTCGTCCCATTCCTTCATCGACAGCACGACGCCGAAATGCCGGACCGGGACATCATCGCCGTCGACTTCGCTGGTGCGCCGATGGCCAGCCTCTTCCGGCGCGAGGTGCGCAACGATCTGGTGACCGTAGAGGTCGAAATCGATCCAGGCCTCGCTCGAGCGGCCTTCCGGGCAGCCGAGCAGTCCGCCGTAAAAAGCCCGCGCCTTGGCGAGCGAAGTGACCGGGAACGCCAAGTGGAATGGATGCAGTGCGCTCATGTTGCCGTCCCTTGCTGTGAGCTTCGTATTGTCGCAGCAAAGTCCGCGAGCGCGTCCCCCGGACTGGACAGGAGAGCACGACTCGGGCAGCATGCGTGCATATGCACGCAACACAGGTACATCCGATCGATCTGCCCCCCGCCGGGGCTTGCACCTGCCACAAGGTGCGCAGCCTGGCGCGTCGCTTGACGGGGCTCTACGACGCGGCGCTGGCCGCGCACGGCCTGACGGTGACGCAGTATTCCGCCCTCGTCACGCTGGCCCGTGCCGACGCGCCAGTCCCGGTCGCCGAGCTTGCCCGACGGCTGCAGATGGATCGGACCACGACCTCTCGTCTGGTCGGCCCGCTGGAAGCGGCGGGCTTGCTGGTGCGCACCGATGGGGGCAAGGGCCGTGTTGACCCGCGGTCGCGGCCGTTGCAGCTGACGACCAAGGGTCGCCGGCGCCTAAGCGCTGCCATCCCGGCCTGGCGCGCGGCGCAGCGTGACGTCGATGCCCTCCTCGGCGAGCGCCTGCGCGCCAACCTGGACCGTGCTGCTGACGCGGCCGGCGTCGCGCTGGTCGCCGCGGCCATCGGACCGACGGAGGTCGCGTGACGCAGAACATGCAACGCGGCTGGTGGGGCCTGATCCTGATCGCCGCGGCGCTGCTGATGATCACCAACGGTGCGCGGCAGTCGCTGGGGCTCTTTGTCTCTCCGATCAACACGACGACCGGGCTGGGCATCGTGACGATCAGCTTTGCGCTCGGCATCAGCCAGTTCGTCTGGGGTGCCGTGCAACCCATCGCCGGGGCGTTCGCCGACCGCTATGGACCCGGTCGCGTGCTCGCGACGGGGATCGTCGTTCTCACCCTCGGTACGGCGTTGACGCCGTTGGTGTCCAGCGGCCTCGGCCTCGTCCTCACGCTGGGACTGCTGGCCGCCGCCGGTTCGGGGGCGGGCAGCTTTTCGGTGCTGATCGGCGCAGCCGCCAAACACGTGCCGGCCGAATCGCGCGGCACCGCCTCGGGCGTCATCAACGCCGGGGGTTCGTTGGGTCAGTTCGTTTTCGCACCGGTGGCGCAGAAGCTGATCGCCATGATGGGCTGGATGGGCGCGATGTGGACGCTCGCGGCGATCACGCTGGTCACCCTGCCAATGGCGCGGGCGCTGCGCGGTCAGTCGGCCGCGGCGCATGTGCCGGCCGCGGCCGGCGACCACGGCTTGCGCCACGCCGTACGGACGGCGCTGGGCGACCGCAGCTATCTCCTGCTGCATGCGGGTTTCTTTACCTGCGGCTTCCATATCGCGTTCCTCGTCACTCATCTGCCGGGCGAGGTCGCGCTGTGCGGACTGCCTTCCTCCGTGGCGAGCTGGTCGCTGGCGATCATCGGGCTTGCCAACATCGCAGGCAGTCTTCTCGCGGGCTGGTGGGTCAACCGCTTTCGCAGCAAGTACATCCTGTTCTGGATGTACCTGTCGCGCGCGCTGCTGGTGCTCGCCTACCTGGCGGCGCCGAAGACCGCGCTGACGTTCTATTTCTTCGCTGTCGGGCTCGGTTTCACTTGGCTGGCCACCGTTCCGCCGACGGCGGGCGTCGTGGCGAAGCTCTTCGGTACACGCTATCTCGCCACGCTGTTCGGCCTGACGCTGCTGTCGCACCAGATCGGCGCATTCTTTGGCGCCTACCTCGGGGGCATCGCGGTCACCCGCCAGGGCAGCTACCTGTGGATGTGGTACGCGGACGCAGTGCTGGCGCTGGCGGCCGCGCTGGTGAATCTGCCGATCCGCGAGGCGCCGGTGCAGCGCCGACCGGTGGTCGCAGCGACGTCGCCCTGAGGCGCCGGGATTACGGCTTCGCCGCGGGCCGCAGTCGCTTGCGCAGCGCTTCGCAGGGGTCCGGTCGTTCCGCCGCAGCTGTCTTGAAGATCGCGTCGTAGTGCTGATTGAGTGCCTCGCTGGCGGTCTCGGAAATCGTCGGATCGAGTTCCAGAAGGGCGATCGCGACAACGTCCTGACGCTCGTCCGCGTTCAACCAGAACGGCACGCCGATATCCTTGCGGACGTGGCCGTTGCCCGTCAGGAGGACGACGCCACGAGCGAGGTGAGGACGCAGCGATTGCGCCAGAACGATGTCACGCGCCATTTGCGCGCGTGCCATCGCTGGTAGCGAATCGGGGGGCAGCAGATCGCAATGGCCGCGCCCCACCGCATCCTCATGCGCCGCGACGAAGGCGGTTGGCAGGCGGTCGAGGCCGAGGTCTGACTGGGCGGCGGCGCCGAAGAGCGCACCCCATCCCTGCGTCGTGATCTTCACGGCGTCGGCACGCGACAGATTGGCGGCCACGATCGGCAGGCCGAAGTCAACGGCGAGTTGCAGGAAGGGCCGGTAGTTCTTCCATACCCAGTTGGGCGCACCCAGCGCGATCAGCGCGTCGACATCGCCGGGCTGCTCGCGTCGCAACCGGTCGATGTCGGCCTGGCGGTCGCGATCGAACTGCTCGAACGCAATCGCGGGTCGCGCTCCGGCCTCCACCAGCCGCCGCAGCGCAGCCGCCCGCAGCGCATGCTGCACGCTGTTGTCGTGGACTTCCCCGAGCAATGCGTTGCGGCGCGTGCTCAGCGCACCGGCCAGCGCTTCGGGGGTGGCCTCCAACGCGGTCTTGGCAAGGACCGCGTCGATGGGAGCCAGGCACAGCGCCAGCAGCACTGCTACGGGCCAACAGAAGAAAAAGAAACGTCGTGTCGAGGTCATCCGGTCACGCTGATCGAGGGGGATAGTCGCCAAACCGCCGGGACGTCGTCGTTACGCGTCCCGGCGCTGGTTAAAGCCGCAGTCTGACGATCTCATGACTGCGGAGTTCCTGCGTCGTTACGTCATCGCCAACGGCTGTTTACGTCGCGGCGGCGGAAACACGCGGTCGATCGTCGCGAGGTCCTCGGGGCCGAGCGCGATCGTTGTGGCCGCCAGGTTGTCGCGCAGATGATCGGCGCGTGCCGCCTTGGGTATGGCGATCACTTGGGAATGGCGGAGGACCCACGCCAGTGCGACCTGCGCGGCAGTGACGCCATGGCGCGCCGCGATGCGCGCCAGCTCGGCGTTCGACGCCAGCATGCCCTGGCCGATCGGGCAATACGCCATCGTCGCCACGCCGCGTTCCTGCTGCCACGGCAGCAGGTCGAACTCGATGCCGCGCTGGCTTGCTGAGTAATACACCTGGTTCGCGACACAGTCCGGTCCTGACGGCAGGCGCCACAGCTCCTGCATGTCGTCGACATCGAAATTCGACACGCCCCAGGAGCGGATGTGGCCGGCGCGGGCCAGCCGCTCGAATCCTTCGACGGTTCCGGCCAGCGGGTGGCTGCCGCGCCAGTGCAGCAGGTAGAGGTCGAGAGTGTCCAGCCGCAGGCGTGCCCGGCTTCGATCGCAGGCGGCCGCCACACCGCGTGCGCTGGCGTTGTGCGGGTACACCTTGGAGACGACAAAGACCTCCTCGCGTCGGACATCGCCCGCCGCGATCGCGTCGGCCAGCGCCTGGCCGACAACCTCTTCCGCGCCACCTTCGCCGTACATTTCGGCGGTGTCGATCAACCGATAGCCCAGTTCGAGGGCCATTCGCACCGCGGCCACCTCGGCAGACCGTGAGCGCGCCGATTCCCCGAGCCGCCACGTTCCAAGGCCCAATGCCGGAAGGCTCGCTTGTTCCGCGTGAACAGACACGGCCCTCATCGTGCAGTTCGGGGCTCAGCCGGCCGCCGGGAAACCCGGCATCGGCTTGCTGCGCTCATCCTCGGCGATGCGCTGCAGGTAGGCCGCGAACTCCGGATCTTCGCCCTTCAGCAGACGTGGCAGCCGGTAGTAGAAGTCATCGCGCCGGGCCCATTCGCGCATGAAGTCTTCCCAGGAATTCCAGCGGCGTCGCTGCCGCGGCGTCATGGCCTCGCTGTACGCGGTCAGGTAGGCGCGCTCGAGCAGTGAAATCAGCATGTCGAGGAGCCCCAGCATCCGCTCCTGCTGCTCCGGGGTCAGGTCGAGGGTCGCGGTCTCGCTGCGCAGCCGCAGGTCGGGGTTGTCCATCACGACCTTCAGGAAGTCGTTGTAGGCGTTCGCAAGAAGCTGGTAGACCTCATCCTCCTCGGTTGCCCGCTCCTTGCGCTGCTCGAAGAGGAACAGGACGATCGCTAGCGGCAGGCCGATGACCGTCACTACATAGCTTGCAAGTTCCCAGGTCGCGAAGTCGAACACGCTAGCCTCCGAAGCGCCTCAGTCCACCGATGTCCAGGATGCGCACGCGGCCGTAGGACACTTCCAGCAACCCTGCCCTCGCCAGCACCTGCAGGGCCTGGTTCACGCGCTGTCGCGACACGCCCGACAGATAGCCGATCTCTTCCTGCGAGATCTCGAGTTCGCTGCGGTTGCCGGGATACAGGTGCGGGTTGAAAAGTTCGGCTACGCACCGCGCGACCCGTGCGTCCGGTTCCAGCAGCCGTTCGTATTCGACCATCCCAATGAACTGCCCGAGCCGTTCGTTGAGCTGGATCAGCAAGAAGCGATTGAAAGGAATGCTGGTATCCATCAGGTGCTCGAACGTGCGCCGGGGCATCCAGGCGATGCGCGTGTCGCGCAGGGCGACGACGTCGTACTTGCGCGGCTCGTTCTTCAGAATCGAGCCCTCGCCAAACCAGCCACCGGTGCCGACGCCCGTGAACGTTGCTGTCTTGCCGCTCGACGAGACGACATTGATCTTCACCAGGCCATCGATCACGCCGCTCCAGGCGTCAACGACTTCGCCCTTGCGCATGACCACCGAGCCGCCGCTGTAGCGTCGCTCTTCGATCTCCGCCAGCGCTCGCTCGCGGTCTGGCGCGGCGAGCGCCGGCCACCAGGCGCTGGCGGCCAGCATGTCGGCGATGCGGGGCGGGTCGGGTTCGGCCATGGCAGTTAGCGCCACTATTCTGGCTGAAGACTGTCGTCGGGGCGACAGCGCGGCCGCATCCCGCGCCGTACCGTTCGTGGCACGTTTCCGCCGGGCGACGCGGAATCGCGCGCAGTGGTTTAAGCTAACTCACACCCTGCCCACACGAGGCACGGAAAAGAACAACCGGAGACAAAGGATCGTGGCGGAGACCGTCACCGCGGACACCTTCCCGCGCCTGTTGCAGTTGCACGCACGCCAACGGCCGGGTGCAACCGCGATTCGCGAGAAAGATCTCGGCATCTGGCAGAGCTGGAGCTGGTCGCAGATGCTGCTCGAGGTCGAGCAGATCGCGGCGGGCCTCCACCAGGCGGGCTTCCAGCGTGGCGACCACCTCGCGATAGTCGGCGAGAACCGGCCGCGCCTGTATTTCACGATGATCGCGGTGCAGTGCCTGGGCGGCATTCCGGTGCCGATGTACCAGGACGCGGTGGCTCCGGAGATGGCCTTCGTCTTCTCGAACGCGGAAATCAAGTTCGCCGTGGTCGAGGACCAGGAGCAGGTCGACAAGATGCTCGAGGTGCGCGAGACCGTGCCGCACCTGAAGCGCATCATCTATGAGGACCCGCGCGGCCTGCGCAACTATGACCAGGCGGGCCTGGCGTCCTATGAGCAGATCCGCGCCCTCGGCGAACAGTTCCTGAAGGAGCACCCGACGGTCATCGACGACGAGATCGCGAAGGGCCGTGCGGACGAGGTCGCGGCGATGTTCTATACCTCCGGCACCACCGGCAACCCGAAGGGCGTCGTGCTGGGCTACAGCAACCTCCTGGCCGCGGGCAATGCCGGCGCGGAGATGGAAGACCTGACCCATCGCGAGGAAGTGCTGGCCTATCTGCCGATGGCCTGGATCGGCCAGAACATCTTCTCGTACACGCAATGGCTGGTGTGTGGATTCACGGTCAACTGCCCAGAGTCGGCAGCGACGGTGATGTCTGACATGCGCGAGATCGGACCCACGTACTACTTCGCCCCGCCGCGCGTTCTCGAAGGCCTGCTGACGCAGGTGATGATCCGCATGGAGGACGCGTCGGCGATCAAGCGCCGCCTGTTCCATTACTTCATGGATGTGGCGAAGCGCGTCGGCGGACGCCTGCTCGACAAGCAGCCGGTCGGCGCGGGCGACCGCCTGCTTTACAGCCTGGGCGACTGGATGGTCTATGCGCCGCTGCGCAATGCACTGGGCATGAGCCGGATTCGCGTCGCGTATACCGCCGGTGAAGCGATCGGCCCGGATCTCTTCACCTTCTATCGCTCGCTCGGCATCAACCTGAAGCAGCTTTACGGATCGACGGAGACCTCGGTCTTCGTCTGTGTGCAGCCCAACGGGGGCGTGAAGCCGGACACGGTGGGGCCGCCGGTCTCGGGTGTGGAGATCCGCCTGACCGACGTTGGCGAGATCCTGATCCGTTCGCCCGGCCTGTTCCGCGAGTACTACAAGTCGCCGGACGCGACCCGCGAAGCGAAGGATGACGAAGGCTGGTTCCACACGGGCGACGCCGGCTACTTTGACGCCGAAGGCCACCTCAAGATCATCGATCGCGCGAAGGACGTGGGCAAGCTGGCGGACGGCACCCTGTTCGCGCCGAAGTACCTCGAGAACAAGCTGAAGTTCTTCCCTACGGTCAAGGAGGCCGTGGCCTTCGGCGACCGGCGCGAGATGGTGTGCGCGTTCATCAACATCGACATGGAAGCCGTCGGTAACTGGGCCGAGCGCCGCAGCCTTCCCTACACCGGCTACACGGACCTGGCCAGCAAGCCCGAGGTTGTTGAACTGATACGGGAAGCGGTCGAGAAGGTGAACGCGGATCTTGCGAACGATCCGAAACTTGCGAACGCACAGATCCGTCGCTTCATCGTGCTGCACAAGGAACTGGATGCCGACGACGAAGAGTTGACCCGTACGCGCAAGGTCCGCCGCCGCTTCATCCAGGACAAGTACAGCGTGCTGGTCGACGCGATGTACTCGGGGCGCAAGGAGCAGTTCATCGAGACGATGGTGAAGTTCGAGGACGGGCGCACTGGCACGGTGGCGGCGACGCTGCAGGTGCGCGACGCCAAGACCTACGCGCCGATGCAGAAGGCTGCCTAGCGATGACGCCGCGCGTCTGGGCTGCAATCGCCTGCCTCATCGCAGGAGTGCCGTTGGCCGCCTGGGGGCTGGCCAACGGTTCGCTGCTCATCGGCATCGTCGGGCTCGCCCTGGTCCTGGTCTTCATCTACCTCGTCGTTGACGCGATGAATCAGGCGGCCAAGCCGAAACACGAGATCCCGAAGTCCGCCAACCCGGCGTGGGGCATGAAGGACCAGCCGCCACGAACCATGGATCGCCAGCGCGGTGAGGGGGGGTCGCTGTGACGCGACCGTCCGTCGGTGACGTGCTCCTCAGCGTCGAGGACGTGTGGCTGTCGTTCGGCGGCGTCAAGGCGATCCAGGGTGTGTCGTTCGACGTCCGGGAGCACGAGATCCGCGCCATCATCGGCCCCAACGGCGCGGGCAAGAGCTCGATGCTCAACGTCATCAACGGCGTGTACCAACCCCAGCAGGGCCGCATCACGTTTGGCGGCAAGGTGCGAACGTCGATGGACCCGCACGACGCGGCGGCGCAAGGCTTCGGCCGCACCTTCCAGAGCCTCGCGCTGTTCAAGGGCATGAGCGTGCTCGACAACATCATGACCGGGCGCAATCTGCGGATGAAGACAGGGATCCTGGCGCAGGCGGTGCATCTGGGCTTTGCACGGCGGGAAGAGCTGCGCCACCGCGAGTTCGTCGAACACATCATCGACTTCCTCGAGATCCAGGCCTACCGCAAGACACCGGTGGGCCGCCTGCCGTACGGCCTGCAGAAGCGCGTCGACATGGCGCGCGCGCTGGCGATGGAGCCGAAGATCTTGCTGCTCGACGAGCCGATGGCCGGCATGAACCTGGAGGAAAAGCAGGACATGTCGCGCTTCGTCCTCGACGTCAATGACGAGTTCGGCACGACGATCGTGCTGATCGAGCACGACATGGGCGTGGTGATGGACATCTCGGATCGCGTGGTCGTGCTCGACTACGGGCGCAAGATCGGCGACGGGACGCCCGACGAGGTTCGCAGCAACCAGCAGGTCATTGCCGCCTACCTGGGTGTGGCGCACTGAGGCGGACATGGACAAGGTGATGGTGTCGTTGCAGAGGAACTGGCCGGTGGTGCTGATGTTCGTGCTGATGACCATCGGTGCGATCGGCCCGTTGGCCTTTGGCATGAGCTCGCCCGGCTTCTACGTCGAGGTACTGCTCGGCGGGCTCATGTCCGGCGTCATGTACTCGCTGGTGGCGCTCGGCTTCGTGCTGATCTTCAAGGCCTCGGGAGTGTTCAACTTCGCGCAGGGCGCGATGGTGCTGTTCGCGGCGCTGGCGGTTGCGCGCATCGCGGAAGTCGTGCCCCTGCCGGTCGCGTTCGTAGCGACGATCGCCATCATGGCCGTGCTCGCGTGGCTGATCGAGCGGCTGGTGTTGCGCCACCTCGTCAACCAGGACGCAGTCGTGCTGCTGATGGCCACCCTCGGCGTGTCCTACTTCCTCGACGGTTTCGGCCAGACGATCTGGGGCAGTGACATCTACAAGATCGATACCGGATTGCCGAAGACGCCGATGATGGTGCTGGACACCGTCTTCGAGGGCGGGATCCTGATCAATACGGAGGATCTGGTGGCCGCGGGCATCGCGGCGCTGCTGGTGCTGGCGCTGGCACTGTTCTTCCAGAAGACGCCGACCGGGCGGGCGCTGCGCGCGGTCGCCGACGATCACCAGGCGGCGCAGTCGATCGGCATTCCCCTGAACCGCATCTGGGTCATCGTATGGACGGTCGCCGGCTTCGTTGCGCTGGTCGCTGGCGTGATCTGGGGCTCGAAGCTGGGTGTCCAGTTCTCGTTGTCGCTGATTGCGTTGAAAGCACTGCCGGTCGTGATCCTGGGGGGATTCACGTCGGTGCCGGGCGCGATCATCGGCGGCCTCATCATCGGCGTCGGCGAGAAGTTCGCCGAAGTGTTCCTCGGCCCGATCATGGTCAAGCAGTTCGACCTTGCCGGCGGCGGTATCGAGAACTGGTTTGCCTACGTGCTGGCGCTGATATTCCTGCTGGTTCGTCCCGAGGGGCTGTTTGGTGAAAAACATATCGACCGCGTCTAGCGGGCGCAAGGTTTTCGGAGAGGCTAATGTGAGCGTTGCGAACGTTAAGCAAGCGCAGCGAGCGGGCCAGAACCAAAAGCACATCGACCGGGCGTAGCGGTCTCCTGAAGCTTCGACATGCTCTATCGCGAAAACGGCCAGTTCAAGGTTTCCTACGCTGAGGATCAGCAGATCCTGCCGATCGTGCAGGACCGCTGGTTCATGCTGGCGCTGCTGGCGTTCGCCTATCTCGTGATGCCGGCGATCGCCAGCGACTATTTCTTCCTTTCGCTTGTGACGCCGTTCCTGATCCTGGCGATCGCCGCGATCGGGCTCAATATTCTGGTCGGCTACTGCGGGCAGATCTCGCTTGGAACGGCGGCCTTCATGGCGGTCGGGGCCTATGCCGGGTACAACCTGGTCATCCGTGTGCCGGCCCTCAACTTCATCGTCGTCCTGATCCTGTCGGGCGGCATTGCCGCGCTGTTCGGCATCCTCTTCGGCATTCCCAGCCTGCGCATCAAGGGTCTCTACCTGGCGGTGGCGACGCTGGCGGCGCAGTTCTTTGTCGACTGGATGTTCGCGCGCGTCAAATGGTTCACCAACTATTCGTCGTCCGGGTCGGTATCGACGCCGACGCTCGAGATGTTCGGCTGGACGATGGACAGTCCGGTCGAGAAGTACCTGTTCGTTCTGTCCGTGGCAGTCGTGATGACCCTGGCGGCGAAGAACCTGGTGCGTGGCCATATCGGCCGCAGCTGGATGGCGATCCGCGACATGGACGTGGCGGCCGAAGTCATCGGCATTCGCCCGCTCTATGCGAAGCTGTCGGCGTTCGCGGTCAGTTCGTTCTACGCTGGAATTGCGGGTGCCCTCTGGGGGTTTATCCGACTCGGCGCCTGGGAACCTCTGGCGTTCAATATCAACCTGTCGCTGAACCTGCTGTTCATGATCATCATCGGCGGAATGGGATCCCTGCTGGGCTCGTATTTCGGCGCGGCGTTCATCGTGATGCTGCCGATCCTGCTCAACCAGGTGCCAGGCGCCCTCGGGATCGAGATGTCGACGGCTCTGGCGTCGCATCTGGAAGCCATGATCTTCGGCAGCCTGATCGTGTTCTTCCTGATCGTCGAGCCGCATGGTCTGGCGCGACTGTGGCAGATCGGCAAGGAGAAGCTGAGACTATGGCCGTTCCCGCACTGAGGTCCACGGAGAAACGGCGCTGCAGATAATGCTGGGCCCTCACTAGTAAACGCATGGAGACAACGATGGCACGATTTTTCAAGGCAAGAGTCGCTGCGATGGCAGTGGCGGGGATCGCAGCGGCCATGTCGCTGGCGCTGCCCGCGACGTCCGACGCGCAGCAGAAGGCCGCGCCCGCGGCGGGCGGCAAGGGCGAACAGTTCTTCCCGGTACTGGTGTATCGCACCGGCGCCTATGCCCCCAACGGCACCCCGTGGGCGAACGGCTACGTCGATTATTTGAAACTGATCAACGCCCAGGGCGGCATCAACGGGGTGAAGATCACCTGGGAAGAGTGCGAGACCGGCTACGCGACCGACCGTGGCGTCGAGTGCTATGAGCGTCTGAAGACGAAGCCTTTCGTCTCCGCGGTCCAGCCCCTTTCCACCGGCATTACATTCGCACTGACCGACAAGGTTCCAACGGACAAGATCCCGTTGATCACGGCCGGCTACGGTCGTTCGGAGTCGGTTGAGGGCGAGGCCTTCCCGTGGAACTTCCCGCTGATGGGTACCTACTGGGACGCGGCCGATGTCCTGGTGCAGCACGTCGGCAAGCTCAACGGCGGCACGGACAAGCTCAAGGGCAAGAAGATCGCGCTCGTCTATCACGACTCGCCTTATGGCAAGGAGCCGATTGCGCTGCTGCAGGAGCGCGCGAAGCTGCACGGCTTCGAGCTGATCACGCTGCCGGTCACGCACCCCGGCGTCGAGCAGAAGGCGGCCTGGCTGCAGATTCGCCAGAACCGCCCGGACTATGTGTTCCTGTGGGGCTGGGGCGTGATGAACTCGACGGCGCTGCGCGAGGCAGTCGCGACCGGATATCCCCGTGACAAGATGTACGGCGTGTGGTGGGCCGCGGCCGAGCCGGACGTACTGCCGGTCGGCGCCGATGCCAAGGGCTACAACGGACTGGCGCTGCAGCACGGCGCGGGCCGAGCCAAGGTGCACGAAGATATTCTCAGGCTCGTGCATGACAAGGGCCAGGGGACGGGGCCGAAGGACGAGGTCGGCAGCGTGCTGTACACGCGCGGGATGATCAGCGCGATGCTTCAGGTCGAAGGCGTGCGCCAGGCACAGCTGCGGTATGGCAACAAACCGCTGACAGGGGAACAGGTTCGATACGGTCTGGAGAACCTCAACCTCGACGCCAAGCGGCTGGAGGCACTGGGTTTGGCCGGGGTGATGAAGCCGCTGGCGACGAACTGCCGCGATCATGCCGGAGCGCGCACGGCGCGCATCCAGCAGTGGGACGGCACGAAGTGGGTATTCACCTCCGATTTCTACGAGGCGGACAACCAGATCATCAAGCCGATGATCAAGGCGGCGGCGCAGCGCTATGTCAATGACAAGAAGCTGACGATGCGCAGCTGCGCCGACGAGATTGCCGCGGCTGCCAAGGCTGCGGCGCCGGCGGCAGCACCCGCCGCAGTCAAGACCGCACCGGCGGCGAAGAAGTAGGACTACATCAGCCCAGTCGGCCGCGCGGCGCGGCCGGCTGTGCGCAGCGCTTACCGCGTGAGCGCTGCGCACAGCTAAAACGGAGAAGACGGTGACGGCACCGCTGCTCAACGTCAACGGCATCGAGGTGATCTACAACCATGTGATCCTCGTGCTCAAGGGCGTTTCATTGACGGTACCCGACGGCGGCATCGTGGCGCTGCTCGGCGCCAATGGCGCGGGCAAGACGACCACGCTCCGTGCGGTGTCGAACCTGCTGCACGGCGAGCGCGGCGAGGTCACCAAGGGCTCGATCGAGTACCGCGGCGAAAAGATCGAAAAGCTGACGGCCTACGACCTGGTCAAGCGCGGCGTCGTGCAGGTGATGGAAGGGCGACGCTGCTTCGCCCACCTGACGGTCGAGGAGAACCTGCTCTCCGGCGCGTACTCCCGAGGTGCCTCGGGGCGCGGCAATACACGATCGGATCTCGCCGCCGACCTCGACAAGGTCTACGCGTACTTTCCGCGCCTGAAGCAGCGGCGTACCAGCCAGTCTGGATATACCTCGGGCGGCGAACAGCAGATGACGGCGATTGGACGCGCCCTGATGGCACGGCCGTCGATGATCCTGCTGGATGAACCGTCGATGGGACTGGCACCTCAGGTCGTGGAAGAGATCTTCGCAATCGTGCAGGATCTCAACAAGAAGGAGCGCGTGTCGTTTCTCCTGGCCGAGCAGAACACCAACATCGCGCTGCGCTTTGCCGATTACGGATACATTCTGGAGAACGGGCGTGTCGTCATGGACGGCGCAGCTGCTTCGCTGCGCGAGAACGAGGACGTCAAGGAGTTCTATCTGGGCGTCTCGAAGTCCGGTCGGAAGAGTTTTCGCGAAGCGAAGTTCTACAAGCGTCGCAAACGCTGGCTGGCTTGAGCCGCCGGCGCAGGATTTCCGCGCTCCGTGCGCGGGGGTTTTCGTCAGCACGCGCGGGTTGGCGAAAGCGATTGTCCGGTCCGCGCGTTATTCAAGGAGCGTAGATGGCCACAAAGAAGGCTGCGAAGAAGAAGTCCCGCCGCACGGTGATGTACAGCACCGGCGGCAAGAAGCTGTATGCGGTCCGCGATGCGAGCGGGAAGTTCAAGGACATCCAGCAGTATTCGCGTGCGCATGCCATGGACATCAAGCGCGGCAGTGGCGCGGAGACCAAGGCCGCCGCCAAGGCGGCGGCGAAGAAGGTGGCGAAAAAGGTCGCCGCCAAGAAAGCCGCTGTAAAGAAGGTGGCCAAGAAGATCGTCAAGAAGGCCACGAAGCGCGCGACGTCGGCAAAGAAGGTTGCCGGCGGCTTCATGAAGCGGGTGCGCAAGGCCGTCGCAAGCGTGCGCGCAAAGATGTAGGCGCAACCATCCGGGTCGGACCGGTTTGCCGGCCCGACCCGCGAGCTTGAGTCAAAACATGCGTCTGCACTCCGGCTCAATGGCGATGACGCCGGTCGCACCGTGCGCGGTCGCCGCGCTGCTGATAATCGGCGGCATCGGCTGCGCTCCGCGCAATGAGGAGCCGGCCTCCACGCCGCTGCCGACTCGGCAGACGACGATCGATCCGGTCACCAAGAAGCTCGACGCGGCGCAGCAGGACACCGAGCGGCGTCGGGCCGAGGTGGATAGTGCTGTCCGGTAGCTGACCATGCAGGACTCCGATGACGCAGCACTTTGACAGCCGCGAGACGCGCGATCCGCGCCAGCGCGAACTCGACCTGATGGGGCATCTGCCCGGGCTGATCGCCAAGGCGCTCAAGGTGCCGGGGTGGCGCCAGCACCTGGGTGACATCAATCCGGCAGACATCGTGACCCGCGCGGATCTCGCGCGCCTTCCGGTGCTGCGGAAGTCGGAATTGCCGGCAATGCAGAAAGCAGTGCCGCCCTTCGGCGGACTCGTGGATCCGCTGGAGCGCTTCGGGCGCCTGTTCACCTCGCCGGGCCCGATCTACGAACCCGAGGCACGCCACGATGACGCATGGCGTGCGGCGCGGGGCTTGCATGCCGCCGGCTTCCGTTCCGGCGACATCGTGCTCAACACGTTTTCGTACCACCTGACCCCGGGCGGCTTCATCCTCGACGGCGGCGCGCGCGCGCTGGGCTGCGCCGTGATCCCGGCTGGACCCGGCAACACCGAGCAGCAGCTCGACCTGATTGAACATCTGCGTCCGACTGCCTACACCGGAACGCCCGACTTTCTGAAGATCCTCCTCGACGCGGCCGCGTCGGCGCAGCGCGAGAATCCCATTCGTCGCGCCGCCGTCTCCGGTGCCGCCTTCCCAGCCTCACTGCAGGCCGAAATGCGCTCGCGCGGGATCGATGCCTATCAGCTGTATGCGACGGCCGACGTCGGTGTGATCGCCTACGAGACGCCGGCACGGGCTGGCATGGTCGTCAATGAAGACGTGCTGGTCGAGATCGTGCGTCCCGGCACCGGTGAGCCGCTGCCCGATGGCGAGGTCGGCGAAGTGGTTGTCACCTCGTTCGATCAGCATCATCCGTGGATCCGCCTGGCTCTCGGCGACTTGTCGGCCATCCTGTCGGGCACTTCGGCCTGCGGCCGTACCAATACGCGCATCCGTGGCTGGCTTGGCCGCGCTGACCAGACCACCAAAATCAAAGGCATGTTCGTGCGCCCCGAGCAGATCGCCGAGGTCGGACGCCGGCATCCAAGCGTTAAGCGACTACGGCTCGTCGTGGGACGCAAGGGCGAAGTCGATGTGATGACGCTGAAGGCGGAGTCGGCCGAGAGGGATCCTTCCCTGTCGGCAGCATTGGGAGAGGCGCTGCGCGCCGTCACCAAGCTCGGCGGCAATGTGGAACTCATGGCACCAGGATCCCTGCCCAATGACGGCAAGGTGATCGAGGACACGCGTCCCTCCTGACCGATCCCGCGGCAAAAGAAAACGGCGCCCGTGGGCGCCGTTTCCAATTCGCCACTGAACAGCCCTAACGCCGGCGAGCCGCTTTCTTGGCGCTGGCCTTCTTGGCCGTCGAGCCTCGCGCTGTCGTACGCGTCGACGCTCGCGACGGCGTGCGCTTGGCGGCGCGCGCACTGGCCTGGGTAGCCGGTTTGCGGACCGATTTGACCTTCGGCGCCGGCGCGCCGGTGGCAATGTCGATCGCCGCAATCATCGCGTCCCGGACCGAGTTCGCCATCGCGTTGATGGCGTCGGTCATCGAGGCGGCCGGCTTTGTGGTCGGCAGCTTGACGGTGGTCGCTGGCGGCGCAGCGGCCTCTTCGTTGATACCCCAGAGCTTCAGCAACTCGGCCTGGGTCGGGACCGTTCCTTGAGCGAGCCGCTGACGCCGTGCAGCAACCGAGTCGCGGACGATTTTCTCGACCACATCCAGCGGCAGTCGATTGAGGTCCGAGAACTTGATGAAGCTCTTGTTGGCGTTGACGCCCTGCAGCGCATCCTTGTGCTTCAGCACGACATCCTTTTCGGCCACATAGAGCGACATGTGTCGACGGGCGGATTCCAGGGCGAATAGTGGCCCGTCCAGTTCGTAGAAGGCGAGTCCGTAACGCATGCTTTCGCGAACTCCGCGGGCGGAGCGGCGAATCATGCTGCATAGACGCGCCATTGCCACGCGACGGTCCGGCGGCAGGTCGCGCAGGTAGGCGCCTACCGTCGAGGCAGTCGGGTTCATTTGTTTCCCTCCGGCATACAGCGTCCGAAAACGCTGAATTTTAACGCTTTTTGCGAAAGCGCCCGGCGCCGAGCCGAAGCTACCTCTCAGCGAGTCCGGAGACAGGGTCAAAAGTCAGGCCGGTCCGCCGGATTTCGGCCGGTAGAAGACAAAGTCGGCAGAGAAATCGACACGCAAAACCTGATTGACCTGAGCGGCTTCGCAGCGCTCCGGTGGCATGCCGCCGCGCGTGTTTACCCTCTGGGCGTGGGTGACTCCTGCAAACGTCCCCTTGCCGAAACTGCGCGTGGTCAGCAGCAACCACTTCAGGTCCGCGGGCTTGGGGGCATCGTCATGTGCGGCGATCGTGGCGGTGAGGCGACTGCCGTCGACGTGCTCGAACGAAAAATTCGCACCGTGCCGACCGACCACGGCGCCGCGGTCATTGAGCAGTTCAGCGTCCGGCTGGCGAAAGATCCATACCAGCGCTCCGTCGCGCTTTTCGCAACGGAACACCTGAACGCCGCGGGAGGACAGTTGGAGCACGGGTTCCCGATCCCCCGGCACCTTGATGCTGGAAAACAGCCCAAGGTTCGGTGCCGCGACCACGGACGCCTTGTCCGGACTTGCCGGGGCCGATGGGCCAGGGCCCACTGAAGCGCAGGCCGTGAGAAACGCTGCGATGAGAGCGAGGCCGGTGCGATCGAGAATTTGTCTTGGCGTGAAAGTCATCGTGATGGAATCCAAGTCGGCATCGTACGGGGTGCAATCGGTCTGCTGTGTAGCAACCCCGGGACCCGATCGTTCGTCACCTAGGCGTTGCCCGAGCCGCTGGGCAGGTCGGCTACGACTACCGTTGGGAACCGGGCGGCAACTGGAAGCCCAGCGACCGGAGCTCTCGCCGAACTTGCGGATCGTTCAGCAATGCGCAAAAAGCCCGGACCGGGGGGCGCTCGAGCCGAGACTTCGGTACGACGAAATCGTATTGCTCTTCCTGCACGGGGATGAAGCCGAGTCCGTAGTGGCGGGCCACGGTATCGATCGCGATTCCCCAGTCCGCCCGCTGCTGAGAGACCGCCACCGCAACGGCGCTGTGGGATTTCGTCTGCGTGCCGTGTCCGGCCGGCCTCTTTTCGCCCAGCCATTTGTCGATGAGGATGCGCGTGCCGCTTCCCGCGTTGCGATTGACCATCGCGCAGCCTGCTTCACCGAGTGCGGCCGCAAGGGCCTCATTGAACGACTTCCCCTCGAAGCGAACATCCCCGCGCCGGAACACGAAGCCTTGCATGCGACCGTAGCCCTCCACGAGAGTCAGCGTGTCGGTGAGCATCGGCCGGTTATATGCACCCGTTGCAGGGTCCATCAGGTGGATGCCGGCAATGTCACACTCGCCGCGCCTGGCCGCGGCCAGGCCTCCCATACTGCCGACGATCATCAGCTTGGCGCGAATGCCCAGGCGTATCAGCTTGCCCACCAGCAGATCGAGGCCGACGCAGTGACTGCCGATGATCACCAGATCGGCGGGCTCCAATTGCTCGCTGAGGAGTGTCACTTCAACGGCGCTGCCGGAATCCAGCATTTCCGTGTGCTGGTCGATGGTGATGAAGCCGTCGGCGCTGCTGAAGGTGGTGACCGAACCCGAGCCCTTGCCCATCGGATAGGCCAGACACCTGTCGGGTCCCTGCACCAGCCCCACCAGCAGGTACTCGGTGCGTCCTCGTTCGGAATTGACGCGCATGGGCAGCGTTGCCGAAACGGTATGACGGCGCTCCGGAGGCTGTCCGGCAAAGGCGCGGATCACCGGCGCGAGAAACTCGTGGAACGTGAAGATGGCCGACGTCGGAAATCCGGGCAGGATGACGACGGGCTTGCCTTCGGTGACTGCGAGGCAGATGGGTTTGCCGGGTTTCAGCGCAACGCCGTGCGCGACCACGCCGGGATTGCGCAACGTGTGCACGATCCGGTACGAGATATCTCCAGCGCCCTTGGACGTTCCGCCGGAGAACACCACGACGTCCGACTCCAGGCCGCGCGCCAGCGCAGCCTCCAGCGCCCGCTCGTTATCGGCAATCACACCCAGATACACGGCAACGCCGCCGAGTTCCTCGACGGCGGCGCCGATGATCGCGGCGTTGGAGTCGTAGACCGCACCTGGACGCAGCGCTGCGCCGGGAGCGACGATTTCGTTGCCGGTCGAAAAAATCGCCACTCGCGGCCGGCGATAGACCGGACACTCAGACAGTCCCAGTGCGGCCAGTACGCCGATCTCGCGCGACGTGAGGCGTTGTCCTGAACGCAGCACCGTCTCCCCGCGCGCAACATCGGTGCTGGCATAACTCACGTTTTCGCCCCCGGTAAGGGGCCGTCGGACCTCGATCTGCCGAGCGTCTGCACGTCCGACAAGTTCAGAATGTTCGACCATCAGCACGGCATCGGCGCCGCGCGGCAGCATGCCGCCCGTGGCGATCATCGTCGCGTGGCCGGAAATCACGGGGAGAGTGGGCACGAGTCCGGGCGCGAGCACTTCTGCGTTGAGCCGCAACGTGCGCGGTGCTTCCTCCATGGCGCCGAACGTGTCCTGCGCCTGCACTGCGAAGCCGTCGACGTTGGCGCGATCGAACCCTGGCACATCGATGTCCGCCGCGACATCCCTCGCAAGCACGCGGCCGAGGGCCTGCGCGAGAGGAACCGACTCCTCGCCCAGCGGCGCGAGCCGCAGGTGCTCGCGAAATCGTGCGGTCGCCTCGTCCCGCGAGACGACGTTGAGAAACTGGGACTGCTCGGCGATGGGCTCCGCGCCGTGCGTACCGGATTCGGGTGGAGTCGACATGCTCGAAGGCGTGCTCAGTCGTAGAGGTAGGCCGTGACGACCGCTTCCGGCCCGTAGCCTTCGCAGTTCGACGGCACGATGACAAAGCCGTCAGCGCGGGTCGTCGAGGAAAGGATCGAGGCTCCGCTGAGCGCGATCGGCTCGACCCGGCCATCGACGAGACGGACACGGCAATAATCCACGCGGCCGATCGCCGAAACGATCTTGCGTGCGACGACGGCCTGGAGCGTACGGTGCGGCCACTCGGGCGATCGACCGCCGAGCAGCCGAAGGGCGCGGCCCGCGAAGAAGTCGTAGGCGCACAGGCACGAGACAGGGTTGCCGGGCAACAGAAAGACAAGCGTCTCGCCGATGCGTCCCACGCCCGCGGGGCTCGATGGCCGCATCGAAACGCCGTGTATCGCCAGTTCTCCGATCTCGGCAATCAAGCGCGGCGCATAGTCCTCGCGGCCGACGCTGGAGCCGCCCGACACGAGGATGACATCCGCGCCGGACGCGAGCAGGGCGGCGCGGATCCTGTCCGGATCGTCACCCAGTCGGAGATGCGCTTCGAGCACGCCGCCGTCACGGGCGAGGAGGCCGCGCAGCATGTACGAGTTCGCGTCGTAAACCTCGTAGAGATCCTTTGGCGCTCCCGGGGCCTTCACTTCGTTGCCAGTGACGAGCATGCGCACGCGGGGTTGTCGGACAACGGTCACCTGGTCAAGGCCCAGGGACGCCACGAGCCCCAGATCCTGTGGACGCAGGCGTCGGCCGACGCTAAGGGCGATCGATCCTGTCTGCAGGTCTTCGCCGCGATGGCCGACGTGCTGGCCTGGAGCCACGGGTCGAGTAACGACGATCTGCCCGTCGGTCTCCGTGGCGTACTCGGCCGGAACGACCGAGTCGACGCCTTCGGGGACGGGCGCGCCGGTCATGATCCGCACGGCACAGCGCGTAGGTAGTTCCCCGGCGAACGGCTGGCCGGGCATGGCTTGGCCCAGTACGCGAAACTCGAGGGGGTTGTACTCACTGGCTCCGGCCGTCTCTGCGCCCGGCAGCGCAAAGCCATCCATGGCGGCCCGATCGAAGCCCGGGACATCGAGCGGCGCCGTCACTTCAGCCGCCAGCGTGCGGCCGCAGGCATCCTCAAGCGGAACCGATTCTGCACCCAGCTGCCTCGTGTTCTGATCAACCCAGTCGAGCACAGCCGACACCTCGCTGCGCTTCCGGAAGCCGTGCATGCGCACGTCGGGGATCGGAGCAGTTGCAGCTTTCATTCAACACTCAGAAGGCAGGAACGGACTTTGTGCACGATACAAGGCCATCCGGCAGCCTCGTTGGACGCGCGAGACGGCGATCGACTGGACGCAAAACGCCATCCGACTGGTGGCGCGCATCCATTATTGCGCAACCCTTCCCGCAGGCGCGGAAAGGGCATGACGTGCACCCCGGCGGGAGTCAAGCGCGGGATCCGGTTTAGATCTCTACGCGATACCTGCGAAAGTCAGGGCTTGGCTTCGCAGTCCCTGTCGTGCGCTATTCGCCCGCATTCGGAAAGAAGAGCTGTTCTCCGCCTATCTTGTAGGCGGCGATCGCTGACTGTCCCGCTCGCGAGATGATCCAGTCGGCGAACTTCTGCGCCTGCACGACCTTCACATGCGGATGCCGTGCGGGATTCACGACGATCACGCCGTACTGGTTGAACAGGCGCTTGTCGCCTTCGACGAGAATAGTGAGGTCGCCGCGGTTCTTGAATGCAAGCCAGGTGCCGCGATCGGCCAGCACGTAGGCCCCGGAGGCTGAGGCGATGTTCAACGCCGGTCCCATGCCGCAGCCACACTCCTTGTAGCCACTGCCGCGCTGGCTCGCCAGCTCTGCGACGGTCCAGTACCGGTTCTCGGCGCTGTGCGTTCCACTCTTGTCGCCACGCGAAATGAATGCGGCATTGCCGGCGCTGATCTTCTTGAGCGCGGCGACGATGTCCGAACCGCGTGTCGCAGCCGGATCAGCCTTCGGCCCGATCAGCACGAAGTCGTTGTACATGACCGGAAAGCGCTTGAGCCCGAAGCCCTCGGCGACGAACTTCTCCTCCGCGGCCTGATCGTGGACGAGGAGGGCATCGGCATCGCCGCGGCGCGCGATGTCCAGTGCTTGACCGGTGCCGACCGCCACCACTTTCACGTCCATGCCGCTGGCCTGCTTGAACTGCGGCAACAGATGCGCAAAAAGCCCCGACTGCTCGGTGGACGTGGTCGAGGCCAGGGTGATGCTCTGCGCTCCGGCCGCGCCGCTCGCGATGCACAGGATCGCCGTGAAAAGGCGTCCTGCTTGCCTGAATGTCGTCATCTCAGTTCTCCTTCAAATGAAAATCCTGACTCAACAGAACCGGTACCCTGCAGGAACTCCCGGACCGGAAGGTCAGCGCGTATGCGGCCGTCTTCCAGGCAGACCACGCGGCTTGCAAGCCGCCTGACCTGACCGAGCGTATGGCTGCTGAAGACAAGGGTCTGCTGGCGCCCTCGGGTGAACTCGCCGAGGAGCCCCTCGACCTCACGCCGCGCATCCGGGTCCATGCTGGCGGTGGGCTCGTCGAGCAGCATCACATCGGAGGCCAGCACCCATGCGCGTGCCAGTGCCAGCCGCTGCTGCTGGCCCGCCGACAGCGTGCGGGCATTGCGCTGAGCGAGCGCGGCCAGGCCGACGCGCGCCAACGCATCGTTCGCTTGATTGCAGGCCTGGCCCCAGCGCGCGCCGCGCAACCAAAGGCCAAGGGCGACATTGCGCAACGCGGTCGTGCGGAGCATGTAGGGACGCTGGAACAGCAATGTCTGGCGCGTCGTCACGGGCCGCTGCACGGTTCCCGCACTGGGCTCGATCAGGCCGTTCAGCACGCGCATCAGGGTTGTCTTGCCACTGCCATTGGGGCCGACGAGCGCGACGCGTTCGCCGGCACCGATCGACAAACTTACCGACTGCAGCGCCCACGTCGATCCGTAGCGCACGCCGACCTGATCAAGCCTGAACAGGGCTGGCGCCGCAGCGCGCTCGCGTTGGGCATTCGGAAAGACAACCTGCGGTTCGTAGGCCTGGTTCATGCGACCCCAACCCGTGCGACCTGCGTGGCCGCTCCGTCAACGCGTTCGCGCCAGTCGCGCAGCGCGGCGATCAGCGCGTTCAATGCCAGCACTACCAACAGCAGCACGATGCTCAGCGCGATCGCAAGCGGCAGGTCACCCTTGCTGGTTTCCAGCGCGATCGCCGTCGTCATGACGCGGGTGAAGCCTTCGATATTGCCGCCGACGATCATCACGGCACCCACTTCGGAAACTGCGCGCCCGAACGCGGCGAGCAACACCGTCAGCAGTGCGTAGCGTTCGTCCCAGGCGAGCAGGAGGCCGCGCGTGAGTGGCGAGGCACCCAGCGACGTCAACTGCTCTCCCTGAACACGATCGGCGTCTTCGATCGCCTGGCGCGTGAGCGCCGTGACAATAGGCAAGACCAGGATCGTCTGCGCCAGCACCATCGCCTTGAAGGAAAACAGCCAACCCAGAAAGCCCAGCGGACCGGTGCGCGACAGCAGCAGGTAGACGATCAGACCGACGACCACCGAGGGCAGCGCGAGCAGGGTGTTGAGCACGGCGAGCACCGCGCCGCGTCCGGCAAAGCGGGAGACGGCGAGCCAGACCCCAGCGAGCACGCCCAAGCCGAAAGCGAGCAGGCACGCACTCGTGCTGACCGCCAGCGACCGCCCGACCACCGACAGAAGCGCCGGGTCGAGCGAAGAAAACAGGTACAGCGCAGCAGCCGTCGCCTGCGGGATCGTGTCCATAGCGGGACAGATCGTAGGCAAGCGTGCAGGGGTTCAGGTCGCTTTGGGCCCGGCCCACCTAGGCAATCGACTTCATATGGGGTCGTCGTGTCTGCGACGGGCGAGCTTTGCGGCAAACTCGCGTGGTGCACAAGATCGAACTGTCGTATGTGCTGGCAAGCGGGCGCGCGCCGGAGGCGCTGATCCGCAATCCCCTGATGGATCTGCTGGCGGCGGTGCGCGCCCAGGGGTCGATTTCAGGCGCCGCGCGTGCCCTGGGCCAGTCGTACCGGCACGTCTGGGGCGAGCTCAAGCGATGGGAGCAGGAACTCGGGCACCGGCTCATCGTCTGGGACCGTGGTCAGCCGGCGCGGCTGACCGAATTCGCTGACAAGCTGCTGTGGGCCGAGAGGCAGGCCCAGGCGCGACTCACACCGCAGATTGCTGCGCTGCACTCTGATCTCGAGCGCGCCTTCGCAATGGCCTTCGATACGTCCGCCAGCGTGCTCGTCATGCGGGCCAGCCATGACATCGCCTTGGCACTGCTAGGCGAACACTGCATGCCGTCCCGCCTGTACCTCGACATCCGCTTTAGCGGCAGTGCGGACGCGCTGCACGAACTGAACGCCGGGCGCTGTGCAATCGCCGGCTTTCACCTGCCGCCGCGCACGACCACGGACAGCCTGATCGCCCGGACCTACAAGCCTCTGCTGCACCCCAACCGCCACCAGTTGATCGGATTCGCGCGGCGCGTTCAGGGCCTGGCCGTGGCACGCGGCAATCCCCTCGATCTGCTGACGATCGCCGACGTGGCGGCGCGCGGTGCGCGCTTCGTGAATCGGCCGACCGGAACGGGCACGCGTCTGCTGCTCGATGCGTTGTGCGAGCAGCACGGCGTGGCTCAATCCAGCCTGGTTGGCTACGAGAACGAAGAGCCATCGCACGCCGCGGTGGCGCAGGCCGTGGCCGCAGGCCAGGCGGATGCCGGACTGTGCATCGAGGCGGCAGCGCGTTCGCGCGACCTCGACTTCGTGTCGCTGCTCTGGGAAGAGTACTTCCTGGTGTGCGACAAGTCGACGATGGCGCAGCCCGCCATCCACACCGTGCAGGCGGTGCTGCGTAGTGAATCCTGGTTGCGCCGGCTTTCGACGCTGGCTGGCTACGCTCCGGCGCGCAGCGGCGAAGCGCTGTCGTTGCGTGATGTTCTTCCGTGGTGGGGTGCGCGCGTCGGCCGAGGCCCCAGACGAAATCTTAAGAAGTCAGGACGCTAAGCGGGCCGTCCGCAGCCGGACTCTCGCGCCCGGTTCGAAGTCGATCGGGCGATGGGTTTCCGACACTGGGCGCGCGCATGGCGAGCAGCCGCGGACTCATTGGCGCTCGTGCTGTGCCAGTTCGGCGCGTGTGTTGATATTGGCAAAGGCATCAGCCTCGTCGTCGAAGGCGACCTCGACCACGTTCAGGCTGGCGTACCAGAGATCGATCTTGCGCTCCCCGCGGGCCAGGAAGTCGGCCAGGTGGGGGCGCACGCGGGTGCAGACCAGCGCGAACACCGGATGCGGCTGACTGCCGGTGCGCGCCACCGCGACATCGGCGTCGGTCACCCCGCGCGCCGTCGCCAGCCGAACGACGAGATCGTGGGGCAGGAAGGGCGAATCGCACGGCACGGTGACGACCAGCGGGGCGCCGGTCGCGTGCAGGCCCGCGTCCAGCCCGGCCAGCGGCCCTGCGAATCCGCCGACCCGGTCGGGAACGACCGAACATCCAAACTCTGCATAGCGCTCCAGATTCTGGTTGGCGTTGATCAGCACGTGATCGACCTGCAGACGCAGCCTTTCGATCACGTGCTGCATCAGCGGCCGCCCCTGCAGCAGCTGCAGGCCCTTGTCCACGCCCCCCATGCGACGCCCCTGTCCGCCGGCCAGTACCAGCCCGCAGATCTCGTTGCTCATGCTGCGTGCGCCGCGTCGAAGCGGTGTCGGCCGGTGAAGAGCAGATAGTGCTTGCGGGCGGCGCGGCCGATCATCGTCAGGCCGACCTGGCTGGCGATGCGCCACGCCATTTCGGTCAGTCCCGAGCGTGACACCAGAAACGGAATGCCCATCTGCGCCGTCTTGATCACCATCTCCGAGGTGAGCCGGCCCGTCGTGTAGAAGACCTTGTCCGAGCCGTCGATGTTGTCGAGCCACATGCGGCCCGCAATCGCATCGACGGCGTTATGCCGCCCGACGTCCTCGATGAACACCAGGATCCGGCTGTCGGCGCCTTCGTTGGACGCCAGCGCGCAGCCATGTACGGCGCCTGCGGCGTTGTAGATTGTCTCGTGCTGGCGCACGGCTTCGAGCACGGCGACCAGCGACGCTTCCGATAAGCGAACGTCGTCGCGCAGGCGGATCGCATCGACTTCCTCCATCAGATCGCCGAACACCGTGCCCTGTCCGCAGCCGGTGGTCACCGTTCGCTTGGCGAGCTTCTTTGACAGCGACTTGACGCCCCGTCGCGTCGTGACCGCCACGGCGTCGGTCTCCCAATCGACCTGTACCGCGGCGAGCTCGTCGAGGGACGAGACCAGTCGCTGGTTGCGCAAATAGCCGATGGCGAGCGCTTCGGGTGCCTGCCCGAGCGTCATCAGCGTGACGACTTCGCACTTGTCGACGTACAGGGTGAGCGGATGCTCGCCGGCGATCGGTGTCGGCACGATTGCGCCGCGTTCGTCGATGGCATCGACGGGGAAGATCAAGGGGCGAGACGCGTTGGTCAGCAGCAGTGGCATCGATGGTTGGCTTACAGCTCTGTGCGCGCGGTCCATGAAAGACCCTGCACTCGTATTCCGGTTTGCACTCGGTGAGTGAAAGCAGGAATATTCTCCGCAGACTGAAGGAAGATAACATCCAAGGCATGGCAAACCCATTGCGTAGGCCGGCCGCGGTCGTGACGGCCAGGCGCATCGTTGACAACCCGTGGACCTCCGAAATCTGGGTACCGGTCGCAGTCATCGAGCGCGACGGCGCGCGCGATGACGCACCTATCCTGCTAGAACGCGATGAAGCGGGTGAGCAGTGGCTGCATCTCGGCTTTGAAGTCGAACTGAATCGCACCGAGGCCGATGGCTACTATCTGAATCTGACGACCGATCAACCGGTCGCCTTCGTGGAGTGGGAACTCACCGAGATGGGCGCAGAACCGCGCTGGGTCACGCTCAGTTATCACGAGGCAGCGCGGCGCATGGACGGAGGTGCGCAAGTCGAGGCGGTGCCCATCCCGGACGAGTGGCTGCCGTGGCTTGCGGCATTTACGCAGCAGCATCTGAAGATGCCGGAGAAAAAGCGCCGGCCGGCGCCGGCATCGTTTCTCGGTGCAAAACGCGACAACTGATGAATCCGCAGCCGCCCCACATTTGCCTACCGAGTCGCATGCCGAATTGCGCGGCGCGTGGGTGTCGACGGGTACCAGCATGAGCACTGAACCGGAGCCATTTCTTTCCCGTTGGTCGCGGCGAAAGCGTGCCGCTGAGCGCGAAGCAGAGCGGCCTGCAGACGCAGTGCCGAAGGCGACCGCCGCTGTGCCGGCGGCGCCTGGGGGCGAGGGAGTGGCGGATGGCGGGCCTGTCGCCCCACCGGCACCGGAACGCGAGGCGGGCGCAACCGAGATGCCGCTACCGCCGATCGAGTCGCTCGAGGGCTTGCGTTCGGATTACACGGTGTTTTTCCAGCAGCCCGTCGCTGAAGATCTGCGCCGCGCAGCGCTGAAGAAGCTCTTCGCCGACCCGCACTTCAACCAGATGGACATGCTGGACGTGTATGTCGACGACTACACGCAGTTCGAGCCGCTGCCGGCTGCGCTGCGCATGCGTCTTCCCAGCGCGCGCGCTTTCCTGCACGGCTCGGAACTTGCTGAGGTGGAAGCAGCCGAAGCAAAGGCGGCCGCGGCGGGCGATGAAGCGGAGTCACTCGCGGCAGCCGCTGGCGCAGAACATGAACCCGCAGTGAGCCCTGACGCCGTCGAAGTAGCGAGTGGCGTTGCTGTCGACGACGCGAACGTCGAACCGACATCGGCGCTGACAGCGGTGCCCAGCGAAGTGCCCGCAGGCACGTCGCGCGCTAAGGTGGCGTCGGCGGCGGCTCCGGACAGTGCATTGAACGTGCCGTCATCGACGGCCATCCCGCCGGGCGAGACCGCGGCACCCGACCCCTCTTCCACCTGAGCCCGCATGGCCACACCCGGCGACACGCTGAAAGTCTGCAACTGCAATCGCACCATGGCGCTCGACGGGGTGGCGCTTGGGCGCGCGCTCGGACGCGACGCGATTCCGATCTACACCGAGCTGTGCCGCAGGGAAGTCGACGGCTTCACCTCGGCGCTGAAGGGCTCGTCCTGTACGGTCGCGTGCACGCAGGAGGCTCCGCTTTTCACCCAGCTGGCCGAAGGCGCGGGCTCCTCGATCGAGCTGAAGTTCATCAACATTCGCGAAGCGGCCGGGTGGTCGGCCGAAGGTGCGGCGGCGACGGCCAAGACCGCCGCCCTGCTCGCGCTGGCGGACTTGCCCGAGCCGCAGCCGGTCGCAATTTCTTCGTACGCGTCGAAGGGCGAGGTGCTGATCATCGGGCCGGCCGAGGCGGCCATCGCCTGGGCCGAGCAACTCGCCGACAGCCTTTCGGTCAGTGTCCTGATCACGACGGCCCGCGGTGCGGAATTGCCGGCAACCCGTCGTTATCCTGTTTGGTCGGGGATGCCGCGTTCAGTGCAGGGGTATCTGGGCAAGTTCGACGTGCAGTGGGAGCCGGTCAACCCGATCGATCTGGAGACCTGCACTCGCTGCAACGCCTGCATCAAGGCCTGCCCGGAGCAGGCGATCGACTTCACCTATCAGGTGGACCTCACGCGTTGCAAGTCGCACCGCGCCTGTGTGAAGGCCTGCGGAACGATCGGTGCGATCGATTTCGGCCGCCCAGCGTCGACTCGTACCGAGCAGTTCGATCTGGTGCTCGATCTATCCGCGCAGCCGCTGCTGCAGATGCCCGAGAAGCCGTTCGGCTACCAGGCGCCGGGCGCCGACCCGCTGGAGCAATCGCAGGCGGCAATGCGGTTGGTGCAGATGGTGGGCGAATTCGAAAAGCCGCGCTATGTGCAATATGACGAAAAGCTCTGCGCGCACAGCCGCAATACCAAGACCGGCTGCACGCGCTGCCTCGACGTGTGCGCGACCGACGCCGTCCGCTCCCTCGGAGACAAGATCTGGGCGCACCCGTTCCTGTGCATGGGTTGCGGCGATTGTGCAACCACGTGTCCGACCGGGGCCTTGCACTTTGCCTTCCCCGCCGTGGCCGACATCGGTACGCGCCTGCGCAAGCTGTTGTCGGTGTATCGCGGGGCGGGTGGCAAGGACGCCGCGCTGCTGTTTCACAACGCAACCAGCGGTCGTGAGCTGATTGCACGACTGGCGCGTGTGGGCAAGGGGCTGCCGGCGCGCGTGCTGCCGATCGAGGTGCACGGCGTGGCGACTATCGGCATCGACGTCGTGCTCGGCGCCATCGCCCTGGGTGCGAGCCAGGTGGTCTCATTGCTCGACGACACCGGTGCCGACGAACACGGTGCTCTGCTGGATCAGCAGGCGCGCATCGCCAATGCGATCCTCAATGGACTCGGCTACAGCGGCATGCACTGGCAGAACTTGCGTGCCGCGGAACCCGCCGCGCTGCAGGCCGCGCTCTGGTCCTCGCAGCCCGCGGCGACCGTCGCTGAGCCCGCGAGCTTTCACCTGTCCAACCGCAAGCGCGAGACGCTCGACTTCGCCATCCATCACCTCGTGCAACAGGCGTCGGCGCCGCCGGAGCAGATTGCGTTGCCCGCCGGTTCGCCGTTTGGCACGCTCCTCGTTGACGCGTCGCGGTGCACCCTGTGCAAGTCCTGCATTGGCGCCTGCCCGAGTTCCGCACTGCAGGACACCGAGGACGCGCCGAAGTTGCGCTTCATTGAGCGCAACTGCGTGCAGTGCGGACTGTGCGAGACGACCTGCCCCGAACAGGCCATCTCCCTGGTGCCGCGCCTCCTGCTGACCCCCGCGGCCCGCCAGCCCGTCACGCTGAACGAAGCCGAGCCGTTCCACTGCGTGCGTTGCGGCGCGCCGTTCGGTACGCGGCAGATGATCGACGTGATGACCGGCCGACTGGGCGCGCATCCGATGTTCGCCGGCGCGGCGTTGCAGCGCATCCAGATGTGCGCCGACTGTCGCGTGATCGACATGATGGAATCGAAGAACGAAATCTCGATCTTCGACGTCAAGCGATGAGTGCGACCGCAGCAACGACAGGCGCAGTTCTGGAACCCGAGGACGAGGGACGCCTGCAGCTGTATGCGCTGCTGGCGCGTTTGTTCGCTGCGGGACCGGATGAGGGCCTGCTGCGCGCGCTGGCGCAGTCAGCCGGAAGCGTCGGAGGCGATGGCGAACTGGCGCGGGCGTGGAACGAGCTGGCCGCTGCGGCTGCGCATACGTCGGCGCCAGACGCGACGCTGGAGTTCGACCAGATGTTCATCGGGGTGGGGAAGGCTCCTGTCAGCACCTACCTGTCGCATTACCATCCGGCCCCGCGCAAGGAAGCCGTACTGGTAGAACTGCGCGACACGCTGGTTCAGCTGGGGCTGGCGCGCACGGCCGTTTCGGCCGAGCCGGAAGACAACCTCACCGCCGTGCTGGAAGTCATGCGCCATCTCGTTGCCGCGGGATCCGATGAGAAGTCCTTGCAGCGACAGCGGGAATTTTTTCTCCGCTATCTGCAGCCGGCGTATCGAGAATTTTGTGATGCGGCGCACAAGGCTGAACTCAGCGACTTCTACAAGGCAGCGGTTCGCACGCTCGAAGCCTTCATGACGTCTGATCTAGCTCAATTCGAGATGGGCTAGGCGTGACTTAAGGGAACGTGAGCGTTGACGATCTGTAGGCACGAGGGGATGATCGACGAGCCAGGGCGTATGAAGGACTAGACATATGGATAACGTACAACCGACCCGTCGCGGCTTCTTCAAGGCAGTCGCTATCGGTGGCGCAACTGCGGCAGCAGCCGTGGCGACGACTCTCGTCGGCGAGCGCAAGATTCTCAGCGATATCGCAGTTGCCGATGACTCGAAGCAACTCGGCTATCGCGAAACGGCGCACATCAGGCACTACTACCGCACCACCCAGGTCTAGACGGGAGACTCCCCGATGCTTACGAAGAAATCCGCGGGGGCCGCGACGGCCCAGGGCCGCCTTGCGCGTGCCGTTTCCGGCATGCACGGCCGGACGATCGATCGACGTACGTTCCTCAAGCGCTCCGGCGTGACCGCGGGTGCTGCGGCCTTTGCGGCACAGCTTCCGTACGGTGCCATCGGCAAGGCCGAGGCGGCGCCGGCGGCGGCGCAGGCGGCTACGGGCGTGGAGGTCAAGCGCACCATATGCACGCACTGCTCGGTCGGCTGCGCGGTTGACGCCGTCGTGAAGAACGGCGTGTGGGTGGGCCAGGAGCCGGTGTTCGATTCGCCGCTCAACCTCGGGGCGCATTGCGCCAAGGGCGCTTCGGTGCGTGAACACGGCATGACCGAGCACTCGCATCGTCTGAAGTACCCGATGAAGCTGGTCGACGGCAAATACCAGAAGATCAGCTGGGATCAGGCGATCGACGAGATCACCGCGAAGATGTCGAAGATTCGCGAGGAATCCGGGCCTGACGCGGCTTATTTCATCGGCTCGTCCAAGCACAACAACGAGCAGTCCTACCTGCTGCGCAAGTTCGTTTCGCTCTGGGGCACCAACAACTGTGACCACCAGGCGCGCATCTGCCACTCCACGACGGTCGCCGGTGTGGCGAACACGTGGGGCTATGGCGCGATGACGAACTCCTACAACGACATGATGAACACCAAGGCCATCATGTACATCGGGTCGAACGCTGCCGAGGCGCACCCGGTGTCGATGCTGTTCTCGCTGCATGCAAAGGAGAACGGGGCCAAGATGATCGTCGTCGATCCGCGCTTCACGCGTACGGCGGCGAAGGCCGATCACTACATCCGCCTGCGCTCGGGCGGAGATATTCCGTACCTGTACGGGATGATGTATCACATCTTCAAGAACGGCTGGGAGGACAAGGCGTACCTGGCGGCTCGCGTGTATGGCATCGACAAGGTCAAAGAGGAGGCCATGAAGTGGACTCCCGACAAGGTGACCGAAGCCTGCGGAGTGCCCGAAGACCAGGTGCTGCTGGCCGCCGAGACGATGGCCAAGAACCGTCCCAGCACGATCGTCTGGTGCATGGGGCAGACCCAGCACACGACAGGCAACGCCATCGTGCGCGCCTCGTGCCTGCTGCAACTCGTCCTCGGAAACGTCGGCGTCTCCGGTGGTGGCACCAACATTTTTCGCGGCCACGACAACGTCCAGGGCGCGACCGACGTCGGCCCGAATCCGGACTCCCTGCCCGGCTATTACGGCATCGCGCCGGGGTCCTGGGCGCACTGGGCCAAGGTCTGGAACGTTGACCTGGACTGGCTGAAGAAGCGCTTTGCATCCGATGCGATGATGACCAAGCCTGGTACGACGGTCAGCCGCTGGATTGACGCCGTGCTGGAACCCAACGATACGATCGGCCAGGGACCGAACCTGCGGGCCGTGTTCTATTGGGGCCATGCGCCCAACTCGCAGACGCGCGGGCTGGAAATGAAGAAGGCGATGGATGCGCTCGACCTCCTCGTCGTGGTCGACCCGTATCCGTCGGCGACCGCCGCCATGGCGGCGATGCCGGCCGGCGATGGTGGCAAGGTCAATCCTAACCGCGCCGTTTACCTGCTGCCCGCATGCACGCAGTTCGAGACGACGGGCTCCTGCACGGCCTCGGGCCGTTCGATTCAGTGGCGCGAGAAGGTCATCGAACCCTTGTTCGAATCGCGGACGGACCACGCCATCATGCTGCGTTTCGCGCAGAAATGGGGCTTCGGCGACCAGTTGCTGGGCAAGCGTGATGGCAAGCAGAACATCCGCACCATCCCAGGTGCCGGCGGCTGGGAAGAACCGGTGATCGAGGACATCCTCGGCAACGAGATCAACCGCGGCACCTGGACCATCGGTTACACCGGCCAGAGCCCGGAGCGGCTGAAGCTGCACATGAAGCACATGGGCACCTTCGACGTGAGGACGCTGCGTGCCAACGGCGGACCGTGCGACGGCGATTACTACGGGCTGCCGTGGCCGTGCTACGGCACGCCCGAGATGAAACATCCGGGCACGTCCAATCTGTACGACACCTCGAAGTCGGTGATGGATGGCGGCGGCAACTTCCGTGCGAACTTTGGCGTCGAGCGCGACGGCGTCAACCTGCTGGCCGAAGCGGGCTCGCATTCGAAGGGCGCCGAGATCACCATGGGCTACCCCGAGTTTGATCACGTGTTCCTGAAGAAGCTTGGCTGGTGGAGCGAACTGACCGAGGATGAGAAGAAGGCGGCCGAGGGCAAGAACTGGAAGACGGATCTTTCGGGCGGGATCATCCGTGTGGTGATGACCAAGCACCAGTGCCATCCGTTCGGCAATGCCAAGGCGCGTGCCGTGGTCTGGAATTTCCCGGATCCCGTCCCGCTGCATCGCGAGCCACTGTTCAGCAATCGTCCCGACCTGGTCGCCAAGTACCCGACACACGCCGATCGCAAGGACTTCTGGCGCGTGCCGACGCTCTACAAGACCGTCCAGGACAAGAACATGGCCGACAAGGTCTACGAGAAGTTCCCGCTCGTGATGACCTCGGGCCGCCTGACGGAATTCGAAGGGGGGGGCGACGAGACGCGTTCTAATCCGTGGCTCGCCGAACTGCAGCAGAACGCCTTCGTCGAGATCAATCCGAAAGCCGCCAACGATCGCGGGATCCGCAATGGAGAATGGGTCTGGGTGAACACCCCGACCGGCGCCAAGCTCAAGGTCGTGGCGCTCGTGACCGAACGCGTCGGACCGGACACCGTGTTCCTGCCGTTCCACTTTGCCGGATGGTGGCAAGGGAAGGATCTGGTTGACAGCTATCCGGCCGGAGCGGCGCCGATCGTCCGTGGCGAAGCGATCAACACCAGCACGACCTACGGCTACGACTCGGTGACGAACATGCAGGAAGGCACGAAGACGACCCTTTGTCAGGTTGCCAAGCTGGCCTGAGAGGCCTCGAGAACGAAACAAGGAGACTCACGATGGCCCGCATGAAGTTCATCTGTGATGCCAACCGCTGCATCGAATGCAACGGCTGTGTCACGGCGTGCAAGAACGCGAACGAAGTGCCTTGGGGTGTGAACCGCCGGCGCGTCGTCACTCTCAACGACGGGGTACCTGGCGAGCGCTCGGTCTCGGTCGCCTGCATGCACTGCTCCGATGCGCCGTGCATGGCGGTCTGCCCGGTCGACTGCTTTGTCCGCAGCGAAGACGGCGTGGTGCTGCACGACAAGGATCAGTGCATCGGCTGCGGTTACTGCCTTTATGCCTGTCCCTTCGGCGCGCCGCAGTTTCCACAGGCGGGTGCGTTTGGCGCGCGCGGCAAGATGGACAAGTGCACGTTCTGCCAGGGCGGTCCCGGCAAGGCCAGCGAAGCTGAGCAGTACAGCAAGTACGGCCAGAACCGCATCGCCGAAGGCAAGCTGCCGCTGTGCGCCGAAATGTGCTCCACCAAGGCGCTGCTGGCCGGCGACGGCGAAGTCATCGCCAATATCTTCCGCGAGCGTGTAACGGTGCGTGGCAAGGGCTCCGAAGTTATCGGTTGGGCCACGGCCTACGGACCGCCCAAGGGTGGGGCTGCACCGGCGGCGACCGAAGGGAAGAAGTGATGCATAAGTTCACCAGACCCGCGGCGGTGCTGGCCGCGCTCGCATTGACACTCGGACTGTCGGCTTGCGGTGAAAACAAGGTGACTACCTACGAGCCGGGCAAGTACTCCGGCGCGCCGGTCGCAGCGCCGTGGGACTCGCCGCAGTACGCGGGCAAGCAGGCGGAATGGGAAGCGGCCCTGCAAGCACGCGCGCAGAGCCAGAACGATTACACGCGCATGAAGTAGGAGCGGCTCCATGACGATCACCACGTGGCGGGCCGGATTGGCGGCTGTCGTGCTGGCCTTTGCAGGCTACGCAGCCGCGCAACCTGCGACACCGCAGCAGCAGGATGCCGCGCGCGACCAGGTGCAGCAAAATGTTACCCAGCCTTACAACAATGCCCCGGTCTGGCGTGACGTGCGCGAAGGCGAGCCGGGCTTCACTCAGGTCGGCGCAGCGCCGGACCAGGGAGTACTGATCCAGTCGCGTGGCGAGACATGGCGGCAAGCGCGTGAACCGGTATCACTGGTCGGCGGACTGCTGCTTGCCCTGGCCGTGCTGTCGCTGGGTGGCTTCTATGCGATGCGCGGCTCGATCGCCGTCGGCGAGACCGGATCGAAGTCGATGATCCAGCGCTTTCGACCGTCGGATCGGTACGCGCACTGGACCATGGCCATCGTCTGGGTCATCCTGGCCATCACCGGACTGATCCTCACCTTCGGCAAGGTACTGCTGCTGCCGATCCTCGGGCACGGTCTTTACTCGTGGCTGGCGGCGGCAGCGAAGAACGTACACAACTTCATCGGACCGATCCTGATCGTCGGTGTCGTGTGGATGTTCATCCGTTACCTGCCTTACAACTGGTTCAACAAGCAGGACTATGTCTGGCTCACCAAGATCGTCGGCAACCTGACCGGCCACGAGTACCCCTCGGGCAAGTTCAACGGCGGCGAGAAGCTGGTGTTCTGGTTCCTGCTGGTCGGACTCACCCCGGTACTGATCGTCTCGGGTCTGGTACTCAACTTCCCGAACTTCGGGCAGTCACGCGCGACGATGCAGACCTTCAGCGTCGTCCACATGGTGGCCGCGTACTTCGCCATTGCCATGGCGGCTGTGCATATCTACCTTGGCACGATCGGCATGAAGGGGGCTTACCGCGCGATGCGCGACGGGTATGTCACGGCCGAGTGGGCCAAGCATCACCACGAGCTTTGGTACAACGACGTCAAGGCGGGAAAAGTGGCCGAGAGTCCGATGGTGTCCGAGGCCGCTGTACCTGAACCCATCCGCCGCGCGGTCCTGCTAGCGGACAAGTAATGTCATTGGGGGAGTCATGCTGAAGCACATCGTCATTGCTGTTTGCGGGCTTACCTTTGCCGCGGTCGGATGGGCGAAGCTGCCAGCGCCGACGCCTGAGCAGCAGGCGGCCGCGGCACTGAATGCCGCAAAGGCGGCACACGCTGGCAAGGTCAGTGCCTACACGCTGTGCATGTCCCAGGCCAAGGTCGCGGACGCGTATATCCAGCAACAGAAGGCGAGTGGCAAGGTCTACACGCCCGAGGCGACACCTGCCTGCGTGAATCCCGGTGCGTTCGTGCCGCCGGCGGCGACCCCGGTCGCGGCCGCTGCCCAGGCGCAACCCGCTGCTGCTCCGACGCAGCCGGCAGCGCCAGCCGCCAAAAAGTAACAGTCGCTTACGTTGAAGCAGAAGCGCCCCGCGGGGCGCTTCTGCTTTTCGCCAGTACGCAAGGTGTTGTCGTGTGTCCGGCTCAGGCCCGGCAGCTCTGCCACTGCCGGCTGTAGTTCACGGCCGGCTGTACGACAACGCTGGCACCACTCGGTTTGCGCAGGCCGCTGCCGGTCTCGAGCTCCAGCTGCGCCGAGTACTTTTCAAAGAACGCGTCGAACATCTCGCCGCCCCGCGTACCCACCGCGTGCAGGTGGTCGCTGCTGGCGTCCCACTCCAGCAGCACGGCAGCCAGCGGCTGCGGCGCCGGGCCGTCAATCACGCGCGCGCCGTGCAACGGGTCGTAGCGCGAGTTGTCGCCGCAGCAGTGAATCACGTGTGCCGGCTCACCGCGGCCGCCGCCGCGCAGGCCGATGAAGCTGATCGCCGTCTTCGGGTACATCAGCTTGTGCGCACAAATCGCCGAGAACGCGACGATCGATTTGTTCGGACCCACGCCGGCCGGTGCCGCATAGCGCCGCTTGTCTTCGGTGACCAGTTCGGCCGGCTTCACCTCGTGCTCGAACGCGATCAAGAACACCGGCGACACCGTATACGGGTAGTTGAAGAGGAACGCCTCTCCTTCCCTGAGCCGGCGCGCCGGCCACGGGCTGCCGCGTGAGTCGACTAGCAGCGAACGCGGGTAGCGCTGCACCTCGCCGACTGCCACCACCGGCAGCGCGCTGGACGCCACCCACGCGCCGGCGACGCAGGCGGCCTGGCGCATCAGGTCGCGGCGGCGCGCGGAGTTGGGATTCGGCTGCACACGAAAGACGCTACACCCGCTGCGAAGTCCGGGCAATGCGTTCGGCAGTTGCCATCTACCGGTCAGCCTCGCTTCGCGGTACACGCCGTCCAGCACCGGGCAGTGCAGGTAGATGTTCAGGTTCGCGGCCGAGACGAAACGTTGGATCAGCGTGACCACAGCGCGCTCGGCCTCGGCGGCTGTCCGGATGACGCGGCCTACCGGTCGCCGCCGTCCCAGTCGCTCAGAATTGAGGCGGCATCATCGGAGTAGCGCGAATGCGCCGAGCGCGTCGGCGTGCCTGTGACGATCCAGCACAGCAGGGTTTCACCTGGCGCACAGAACGCCTTCTGCACGTCCACGTCGTAGATCGACGCACCGCTGAGGACCTTGGCGCCATAGCCCATCAGGTGTAGCGCGTTCACGAAGTTCATCAGCGCAGCGCCAATGCACAGCCACTGCTCCTGCGCGGGCACGTCGAGCGCCCCATCTTTGATGCGGCCGATTAAGGCCAGCAGGCATGGGCCCTTGTTGGTGCGTTCGCGGGCTCGCTGCACCTCGGCGTCGTCGAGGCCGCGGCGCTGCGCGCCACGCGCATACAACTCGCCCAGCGCCGCTCGCTGAGGCGCGTTGATGCACACAAACCGGTACGGCCGCAGCGCCTCGTGGTCAGGCGCCCGCAGTGCCAACGCGGCTGCGCGCAGCAGTTCTGCGCGCCCGGGTGCCGGAGCGCCGAGATACTTCGGGCTGACCGAATAGCGCGACGCAAGGTGCTTCAGGACATCGGCCGGTTCAGGTCGATCGACGGCTGGCGGGCTCTTCATGGGCCGAGGTTCGGTCGATGCAGCGTGGGCGGAACGGCGTTACCCCAACCGGTTGAACGTACACACGAAGTCGGCGATGCCTGCTGCGTCGTCGAGGTCGAACTGCGGCAGCGCCGTATCAAAGCGACAGTCGGCGGCGATCGCGACAATGTGCGGATCGTGGGGATGCAGAGCTTGCTTGGCGTTCGCCCGGCGGAATATCTCCATCTTCGGGATGACCTCCCGCTTGAAGCCTTCCACCAGCAGCAGGTCGCATGGAGAGATGCGGTCGACCAGCTGATGCAGCGTCTGCTCTGGCTCACCCCGCAGCTCGTGCATGTGCGCCCAACGCACGCTGGACGACAGCAACACCTCCCGACACCCCGCGCGCCGGTGGCGGTACGAGTCCTTGCCTGGCACGTCGACGTCGAACTCGTGATGCGCTCGCTTGATCAGAGATACCTCGAGTCCGCGCCCGGTCAGCAGCGGAATGACGCGCTCGATCAACACGGTCTTGCCGCTGCCAGACCAGCCGGCGAATCCGAAGACTTTCATTTAGGCATCGACCGCGGGCTCAGCGCGGCCCGGGTCCAAAGTAAATTCGAACCCGAACTTTAGCAACGCGAGGGGCGAGCCGCGCTGCAGCCCAGCCCGCTGGTGAGAGTCTCGTCGGCGCGTCGCGTCAGGAGGTGTCTCGTCGAGCCGGGAGTGCCGCGCCCGCCCGAACCGGCGACCCGCATTCCGGTCAAGCCAGCTTGTCAGCCAGATGCCATTTCCGGAAGTCTGGAAAGGAGTGATGTACAGGACTACTTGGAAACTTCTTCCTTGCCACCATGCTTGAACGCCGGGCGTGAATGGTCGTTCGCCTGGGTCCGAGTTCGCTGTCGTACGCGAGACGCTCCGGCACGCTCCCGGATCAAGCACAGCTGAGACAGCGGGGCAGGCAACCGAGAGCGTTCTGATTCGCAATGCGACCGGGCTTGCTCAGGTTCACAGCGCAATCGCAGGATCACTTGGCGGCTTCGGGATAACTTGTCCGGTCAGGTGCCGAACTTGGCCGGGGCTGCCACCTGTACACACGCCTTTGCACTCATTGGAGTCTGATTTCGCCGTCAAATTTGACGTTCAACTTGAGGCCAGCGACTTCGAGCGTCACCGTTGCCGGGAACGATTCGGAACCCGAGATGGCACGCGCCGCAATGGCCTTTGCCACCGCTTGTTCGATCTCACGCTGCGAACTGACGCCAACCATCTTCAGGAATTTGCGAATGCTCAGGTTGAAGGTTTCCTCGTTCATGGACATCTCCTGTTCTCTGATGAGGGGAACCGGTTCCCCCGGTAGCACCGATTATGGGCGTCGCTTGCCTGGTTCCAGTAATTCCCTTTGCACAGCAATCTGCAAGACGGCCCGGGACCTGTCGACCGGCCTACGCCTCCAACTCTAGGAGGAACCCGCAGTGCAGATGCACAAGCGAGACCGCATCATGCAACGCCGAGGCCGCAGTGGAGGCGGGTGCAGACGAGTTCCCGGCTGATGCGCTTGGCTCCCCAGCCCAGCGACGCCAGCTTGAGCATCGCCTGCACCTCCTCAGGCGTTTGCATCGCCTGCCTCCCGTCGGTCCCGTCAGACCGGGGAGCTTGCTCGACCACCTCTTCCACCTCGACCTCCTCGCACGAAGGGGGTCAATTCCTCGTGTCGCCAGGGGGTCAGTTTGTCGTGTCGCCTGACACTCGGGGCCCCCGAACCTGTTCGGGCGGATCCGCCGGCCCGCGGCGATGCCCTCACGGACGCTGCCAGGTCCGGTTCCGCCACCGTCATCGCAGCCGCCACGGCGCCCGGAACGGAATACCCGTTTCCTGCGTTAATCCAGGCGTCGTACTGCCCTTACGCCAAGCGCGTGTTCGTCTGTCAGGACGATAAACAACCCCCTGCAACCTGCCGATACTCCACAGGAGGGGAGGGCCAATTTGGCGCCCCGGGAGGCCAGGATGAACCCGTCCGACGACGATCGTCTCGTTCCATTCGGTGACATTCCGTTGTTCACCGGGATGTGGTCGCTGGTTGCCTTGGTAGTACTCGTCACGGCTGCGTGCATGTAGCGGTTGCGGGGCAGGGAAGGGCCGCGACGCGGCCGGGTAGGACCTCTCCGTGTTGAAGCTTTGGACCGTGGGGCTGCTGATTGCAGCAACGCTGGCTGCGCCTGCATGGGCGCAGAACGACATTTCCGCGGGCAACCGCCCCCCGAACCTCCCGCAGAGGGCGGCGTTCCCCTCCATTGAGTTGCCCGAGAAGGCGCGGGGCCAACGGGCGATCGATCTTCTTGGAAGTCGCCTGCCGGAGGTCGCCGCGTGGTACGGCAAGTCTCCCGGCGAGTTGGCGTCGATCCTGCGGCGCGACCGCAATGCCTGGGTTGATCGCCAGGGCCGAATTTTCTATCAGGAGGATCTCGACGCGCCGCTGAAAGTCGACGCTCCCGCTGGCGCATCGTCGCTGACGGCAAGCGGCAGCCTGGCACCGCTCGACCAGACTTTCCTGCTGCACAGCCGTCCCGGTTCCAAGCGCACGATCCACCTCAACTTCCAGGGTGCGACGCTGAGCGGGACGGCGTGGAACACGAGCACGCAGCCGACGATCACGGCGCTGCCGTTCGACACCGACGGCGTGCCGTATTCGTTCAGCACGGCCGAACTGGAGCGCATCCAGTACATCTGGCAGCGCGTGGCCGAGGACTTTGCACCGTTCGACGTCGACGTGACCACCGAAGCGCCACCGGCGGACCGGCTGACGCGCAGCAGCACCAGCGATGACACGTTTGGCACGACGGTCCTCATTACCAAGCGCAGCTTCTACAGCTGCAGTTGCGGTGGCGTCGCTTATCTCGGCATCTTCGACGCCACCTCGGATTACTACAAACCGGCGCTGGTGTTCTACGACGCGCTGGGCGGAGGCAACGAGAAGTACGTGGCCGAAGCGATTTCGCACGAGGCGGGCCACAACGTCGGTCTGCACCACGACGGCACGTCGGCGACGGGCTACTACGGCGGTCATGGCGCCGGCGCCACTGGATGGGCGCCGATCATGGGCGTTGGCTACTACAGGGAACTCGTGCAGTGGAGCAAGGGCGAGTACCCGGATGCGAACAACAAGGAAGACGATTACACGGTCATGGCCGCGAACGGCGTGGCCGCGCGAGCCGACGACCACGGCAATGCGACCGGAACCGCAAGTCGCATCGCGGGAACGACGCTCAACAGCGTGACGACGATCGAAGCGGGCGGCATCATTGAACGCAGCGGTGACATCGACGTGTTCTCCTTCGTCGCCGGTGCAGGCACGATGAACCTGTCGGTAGCTCCGGCCCGTCGCTCGCCCAACCTTGACCTCCGTGCCGAGCTGCGCGACGGGGCGGGCGTGCTGCTGGCGAGCGTCAATCCGGTCGATACGCTCGCTGCGACGATGAGCGCCACCAGCGCCGGCGGCACGTACTTCGTGTCGGTGACCGGCGTCGCCAAGGGCGATCTCGCGACCGGATATTCCAGTTACGGCAGTGTCGGCGAGTTCCTGCTGAGCGGCACGGTAACGGCGGCGGCCTCGCAGCCGCCGGTCGCCGTGGTGTCGGCCGCGCCGCCCTCCGGCGTCGCTCCGATTGCCGTCAGCTTCTCGTCGAGCGGCTCGTACGACCCGGATGGCAGCATTGCCCGCTATGAGTGGAATTTCGGAGACGGCAGCGGGCCGGTGTTTGCCGCCAGCGCCAGCCACACCTACGCGAGCCCCGGCACCTACACGGCTTCGCTGAAGGTCACCGACAAACTCGGTCTGACCGACACCAAGAGCGTGACCGTCAACGCCAATGCACCGGTGGTGCTTACGACGATCTATGTGGACTCGATCAACGTGGCGTTGCGTACCTTCCGCAACGGCAACGCCGAGGCGACGGCCCAGGTTGCGGTGCGTGACGGCAATGGCAACCTGGTACCCGGGGCCACGGTCAGCGGCAACTGGAGCGGCGCGGTTTCAGGTTCCGCCAGTGCACTGACCGGATCCAATGGGGTCGCTTCCATGAAGTCCGGGCGTTCGAAGTCAGGCACGACCTTCACCTTCACGGTGACGGGCATCACACTCTCCGGCTACACATACGTGCCGACGAGCAACAAGGAAACCAGCGACAGCGCCTCGCGCTAGGTCTACTCCGCCGCGGTGACGTGGTCGCGATTGGCGACCACGCCGTCGTTCAACTCCGCCGCACCGACCGCCGCCAGTTCGCGCACGATCTGTTCGATCAGCTGGTCGAACGGTCGCCGGAAGTAGCGCTCGTTGATGACCAGGAAATAGCGCGCGCTGCGCAGATGCTGCACCAGACGATCGAGGGGCACCGAGCGCACGTCGAGCAGGTAGAACTTGATCAGCGCCTTGGCGACCTGGCGCGCATTGCGCGCCGGGTCCGCAGACAGTGCCGCCAGCCGCTGGCGCGCGCGACCCAGCGCAGCATCCACGTCGGTAAACGGCGCGCCGTGCCCCGGAATGACAACGCGGGGCTGAAGGCGCTCGATCAGGTCGAGCATCGCAGCCTGCTCGGCGAATCCTGACTCGCCCTCGATCTCCGGGAAGATGCCGCCGAAGCCGTGCTGCCACAGCGCATCGGCGGAGATGAGCACCCGGTCATCCGCGTTCCACAGCATGATGGAGTGCGGGTCGTGCCCGGGCGCGGCCAGCGCCTGCCAGTCGCGTTCACCGAGGCGCAGCGTGGCGCCCGGCTCGATCAGCACGTCATAGCCGAAGCGGTCGCATTGCTGCCCGGTCGCGCGGAACGTCAGCTCGTCCTCGTCCCAGCGTGCCACGGCCCTCGCGAGCCCCGGCGGGATCGCAATGCGCGCTCCGGTCTCCTGCCGCAGATAGGCATTGCCGCCGCAGTGGTCGGAATGCAGATGGGTGTTGAAGATGCGCGTCAGGCGCCGCCCGTCCAACCGGCTTCGGACGAGCCCGAGCGTCTGCACACGGTGGCTGACGTATCCGGTGTCGACCAGGGACGCGCTCTCTGCGTCGTCGATGAACAGGATGTTGTTCGACGACAGCCAGCCGCGCTCCAACACATGCAAGGTCGGCGGAAGCGCGGCAGACGGGTGTGGCGTTGTCATCGCGCTGGCTGTATGTCAGCCCTGTGCCCGGCGTTCGACGAGGCGCGCCCAGACCGCCCGCTTTTCCGCTTCGGAATAGCGGCTCCAGCTTGCGATCTCTTCGATCGTGCGCAGGCAACCGCCGCACAGCCCGCTGTGCGCGTTCATCTGGCATATCGACACGCACGGCGACGGCACCGGTGATCCGTCGAGAGCTGCCGGGATTGGTTGAGGCATGCGTTCGATTTTCGCATGCAGCAACCGCGCCTCCGCCGGGGGCTTAGGAAACTCTTAGGGTCGAGTTAACGACGATTTAGCGACGCAGCCGGCGGCGGTTGCCTACAGTCGTGTCCTAACCGCAACGTCAACTGAGGGAGTTAAGAATGTCCGGCACCGAACGCTTCAATCTCTACACGCAGATCCACAAGGGCCTGCGTGCCTGCATGTCCGAAGTCCTGGTGCGGGTGGGTCGTCTTGATCCGACCGATCCTGCTGAGATCCGGATGACAGCGGATGCTGTTCGCCAGATGATCGCCTTCGCGCGCGACCACCTGCACCACGAAGAGGAATTGATCCATCCGGTGCTCGAGGCGCGCCGCGCCGGAGCCAGCAGCGAGTCGCACGCCGAACACGAGCAGCATCTGGAGACCTTCGATCTGCTGGAAAGCTCGTTGCGCATCCTCGAGCGCAGCCCGGAGCAGGAGCGGCCCGTGGCGGCACTGCGTCTCTACCGGCAACTGGCGCTCTTCGTCGCGGAAAACTTCGAACATATGCACGTGGAGGAAACGGAGAACCACGCGGCGCTCGTGGCCTGCTACAGCGAGCAGGAGATTCTCGAAGTGCATCAGCGCGTAGTGGCCGCGGTGAAGCCTGCGGCGATGGCGGTCGCGATGCGCTGGATGATCCCGGCGAGCAGCGCACCCGAACGCGCCGCCATCCTCGGCGGCATGCGGCAGTCCGCGCCGGCACCGGTGTTCGCGGCCATGCTCGACATCGTTCGACCGTACCTGGATGCGCGCGACTGGGCGAAGCTGGGCGCAGCGATCGGACCGATGCCGCAGGAGTCATCGCCGCCGCGTGTTGCCCCGGCTGAGGTTCGCGTCGCGCTGGCCGCCTAGCCGGCCTCGACCAGCGTCAGCGGCCGTTCGACGGCGAGATGGAAGCGGCCGCGCCCGGTCTTCTCGATGCGGATATCGGCACCGCGCTCCTGCAGGCGGCGAACCAGCAGGATCAGCCGCGCCTCGAGGTTGTCGGTGATGTCAGGCAGGCGGATCGATGGATCGAGGCGCAACTCGCGGTTGGTGAAATCGGTACGGCCCTGCTCGACGAAGTCGCGTACGAGCTTGCGGAAGATCGCGCCGGCGACTCCCTTGATCAGGTAGTCATCGCCGACGAACACCGAATTGTCCACCGCGTAGTGGCGCACGGTGAGCGATGCGCCGCGCGGCGTCTCGGCGCGCTGCACGGCGGGTGCCGCCTCGTCGGAAACATCGGCTGCCTGCTGCAGCAGTGCGATGGTCGTGCCGAGTTGTGCCGCGATTGCGACCAGCGCGTCTTCGTCCTCCCAGTTGAAGCGGGCATCTTCCGAGCTCTCGACGAACAGCACACCCACGGCGCAGCCACCGACCCGCAGCGGCACCGCCACCTGCGATCCGGGACTCGGCAATCCGGGCAGCGGAATCTCCGTTTCCAGCAGATCCGTCAGGCCATCGCGTGCGGCGCGCTCGCGGATCGTCCGGCTGTAGGCGTATTCGCTCGTGCCATGCGAGATGCGTATTGCGGCGCCTTCGCGCGCTGCCACGCCGATGATTCCCTGGCCCAGCGGAATCTCCGAGCCCACGCCCGAGGCCGCATAGCCGCGGCTGGCCACGGTGTACAGGCGCTCGCGGCTGCGCTCGATCAGCAGCACCATCGAGTGCGCGATGCCCATGTCGGCTTCGAGGATCGCCAGCACTTCATCGAGCACGGTGTGCAGGTCCGTCGCCGCGGCGAGCAACGAAGATACCGATCGCACGGCAGCGAGCAGGCCGCCGCGCGCCGCCGGCGGCGGCAGTTCCGGCCCCGGAAGGTGCTCGATGTCGCGCACTTCGTACACGTCGGCACCCTGCAGCTTGAACACGCCCGCCATGCCCGTATGCGACGCGATGCCCGCCAGGTAGGCCTTCATGCGCTCGAACAGCGCGCCCGCCGCTTCGGTACGCAGGTAGCGGACGTGCAGCACGTAGCGCCCGGCCGTGTGCGGATCGATCAGGAACACCGTGGCGCGCGGATTGACCAGGATGTTGGCGCGCGTCTTGTTGAAGAACTGGAACGATAGCGCGACGTGCGTGCGGTCGACGTAATGCACATGCGAGACGTAGGTCAGGTTCGGTGCGCCGTCCGCGCCGCAGGTCGCCACCAGGCTCGGCACGATGCCCTCGAGGCAGGCGCGGATCGCGTCGAGCGGCGGTCCGGTCAGCGACCGACCGTCGCGCGCGACGTCGGGCCCGCCCTCCGCGGCACGCGGCCGACTCATGGCTGCGTCCCGGCGAGCGGCGCGCCGGCCCGCGGGCCCGGCGTCTGGGCAAACGCACTCGAGGGTGTGAAGCGCACCGCCTGCACCTGCGCCGGTGTGGCCTCGAACACGGTCCGGACCCAGCGCTCCTGATAACCCAGCGGACCGAGCTCCGCGACCGCCGCTTCGATGTGCATGCCGATATTCGGCCAGTCGCCTTCCTGCAGGGGACCGGCGACGGCGTCGGTGCCCTTGACCTGCAGCGTCCGGTGGGTGCTCGGCTCGCTGAAGACCACCGCGACGAGGCCGGTGGCCTGGATGTCGTCGAGCACGCGCTCCGAGTAGCGCGTGCGCACGAATACCGTCAGGCGCTGCGGCTGTTCATGCACGCGGAAGCCGACGCAGCGGACCAGCGACGGAACGTGCCCGGCACTGCGCGAAGCCACCGAGACCAGGACGCGATGCTGCAGGAATTCCAGCACCCGACTGTCGAGGACGGGTTCGCCCATCGTCAGTGCCCCGCCGCACGCCGCTTGGCGGAAAGCTTCTCGTTGAAGCGCGCGACGTCGATGATGAAGCGCTCGTGCGTGCCCTCGGAGATCAGGTCATGGCCGTCGTGCGCGCTGGCCTGAAAGCGCACCTTGCGTCCCTCGACCGCGATGACCTCGCAGCGCACGCGCACCGTCAGTCCCGGCGGCGTCGCGGCCAGATGCGAAAAGCTCACATGCGTACCGAGCGACTGCTCGCGCGGCCAATCGAGATACGGCTTGATCGCCAGCTGGCACGCGCCTTCCATCAGGCCGACGAGAAAGCCGGTCGCGAACACCTCCGGCATCTCGCCGAACTCGCGCCACTCCGGGTACAGGCGCGGCACCGTCTTGCTGTCCGGGACCGTGTAGTCGAAGACATAGCTGATCCCGGGCTTCAGGTCAGGGCTCACGTCGAACCTCCAGAGCCGAGGATTCTATGACCCGGGACGGACTCTGTGCACTGGCAGAATGCGTGACGACATGACCGCCGTGCTCTCGCCGCCAAATCCGACCATGCGCGCCTACGTGTGCAGGCACTTGCGTCGCGACGGGCCGCGGCCCGCCCGGCGGCCGTGCTGCGCTGCCCATGCGGCGTCGCCGTCAGGTGATAGAGATCGCGATGGTCATTGATCAGGACCGCCGCCGCGTGGTCGCCGGCTCGGCCCTCTGCCTGGCTGGGACGGCGCTGTGGCCGTCTGCTGCGCAGGCGAATTCGCTCAACCAGCGCCCTATCCCGCGGACCGGGGAACGGCTGCCGGTCGTCGGCCTCGGTACCTGGTTGACCTTCGACATCGGAGCCAGTCGCTTCGACCTGGCGCGGCGCCGCCAGGTGCTGGAGGCCTTCTACGCTGGCGGCGGCCGCCTGATCGACTCGAGCCCGATGTATGGCCGCGCCGAGGCGGTGGTCGGGGAACTGGTGGCACAACTGGGCCGAGCGTCTACGACGTTCTCGGCCACCAAAGTCTGGACCAGCGGGCGGGCGGCGGGCATTGACCAGATGAACCAGTCGCTCGCACTCTGGCGCCTGCCGCGCTTCGATCTGATGCAGATCCACAACATGGTCGACTGGGAGACGCACTTCGCCACGTTGACGAAGTGGAAGGCCGAGGGGCGCGTTCGCTACATCGGCATCACGACCTCGCACGGGCGTCGCCATGCCGCGCTCGAGCAGGCGCTGCAGCGCGTGGATTTCGATTTCGTGCAGTTCACCTACAGCCTTGCCGATCGCAGCGTCGAGGCGCGATTGCTGCCGCTGGCGGCCGAGCGCGGCGCCGCGGTGATCATCAACCGGCCATTTGATGGCGGTGCGCTGGTGGATCGATTGAGCGCGTTGCCGCTGCCCGGCTGGGCAGCCGAGATCGACTGCAAGAGCTGGGGGCAGGTCTGCCTGAAGTGGATTGTCTCGCACCCGGCGGTCACCTGCGCCATTCCGGCGACGACGAACCCGGAGCACATGCGCGAGAACATCGCTGCCGCGCACGGCCGCTTGCCGGATGCAGCATTGCGGCGGACCATTGCCGATCATGTCGCCCGCCTCTGAGTTTGCCGTCGGCCGCGCGCTGCGGCACGTGCCCAACGTGATCACCGTCGTGCGCGGGCTGCTGATCCCGGTGATCGGCGCATTGCTGCTGCAGGAACGCTATGTCGAGGCTTTCTGGATGCTGGTCGCGTCGGCGCTGAGCGATCTTGTCGACGGGCAGATCGCGCGTCGCTTCAACGCGCGGTCGCGCTTCGGTGCGATCGCCGACCCGGTCGCCGACAAGCTGACGATGCTGACCGTGACGTTGCTGCTGGCGTGGCAGGGGTTGCTTCCCGTCTGGCTGGCGACTGCGATCGTGCTGCGCGACGTCGCCATCGTGGGCGGTGCTGTCGCCTACCACCGGCTGTTCGGACATGTCGAGATGGCGCCGACGTGGCTCTCGAAGCTCAACACCGCTCTGGAGTTCGTCATGCTTGCCGCGGTGATCGCCGATGCCGCTGCGCTGGTGGACGACCGTGCCATGCTGCCGCTGCTGTTCGCGGCGGTGTTTCTCAGCGTCGTCACGTCGGGCCTGCAGTATGTCTGGATCTGGGGCCGGCGTGCGCTCTCCCTGGCACGGACACGGACGGCGCGCGACCCTAGCGTGCCTTGACGCGATCGGCGGTGACGTACTCGCTGATCTCCTGGTCGATCAGCGACCAGAACGGGTTGCTGCGCGGGCGCGTCAGCGAGCCGAGCGAAATCGTCGTGGCGCCGGACTCCCCGCGCAGCAGCCACGAGCCGATGCTCGGGATGCCATCGCGCCCACTGCCCGGACGGAAACCGTACACCGGATCGTCGGGTGGAAACGGCAGCGCGACGTGGCCGACCGAGACAAGGTCGCGTGGCCAGGCGAGCCCGGTCGCCCGTTCCTGCCGCACTCCGTCGGGCGCGAGGCGGTGTACGACAATTTGCTCCTGCTGCCGGTCGACGTTGGTCACGAGGTCCAGCGTGTACGAGTGTGCTTCCCGGGCGGCGCGTTCGATCAGTGCCCGCGCCCCCGGCCGCTGCACGCTGCGGAATGCCTCGCTGCGGTTGACGTCGAACAGCACCAGACGATGCTGCGGGCCCTGCAGTGCCGCGAACAGCACATCAACGGTACCGCTGGCCCCGACCGTTGAGTCCACCGCGGACTGCCAGGCGGTGACCGGCGGCATCTGTGCGATGCGGCCGCTTTCGCGGGCGCGCGCGAGCGTGCGCTGCAGCTCCCGGGTGGCGCGATTGACCTGCCGCGAAGCATTGACCGGAAACGAGTTGAACTTGTAGGGATCGAACTCCGCGACCACCTCCTGCCAACGGACCTTTTCCAGCACCGGCACGGGCACGATGCTCGCGATGTCGATGATGTTGGCGAGGGCGGCCACGCGCGTCAGTTGGATGGCCGGCGAGACAAGCAGCACGCGATCGGGGCGGGGCAGCGAGCTGTCGTCCAGGCTATCGAGCGCATGCAGCAGTGCCAGCGTCCCGCCGGTGGAGTACCCGCCGATGTAGAACGGCGTGCCAGCCGGTGCCCGGGCGGCAGCGGCGCGCACTGCGATTCGCGTTGCCGTCGTCCAGTCGCGATACGACATCTCGGTCATCATCGACGGCAGCGTGCCGTGGCCCGGCAGACGCACCACCGTGACGTCGATGCCGCGCGCGTGCAGCGACTCCGCCAGCGCCTTCATCGAGTACGGGGAGTCGGTTAGACCGTGGATCAGCAGCGCGGCGCCGACCGGGGCATCGACCTTCAGCCGGAACGACCGGTTGTGGGGCGAGCCGGCGGCGAGACGTTTCAGCACGCCGTCCGGATTGAAGCGGCTGTGCACGAACGCCTCGTCCCGCGGCCACGCCGCTACCTTCGCGCGAAGTTCCTCGAACAGTCGCTGCTCCAGCTGCAGGTAGCCCTCGAAGTCGAGGTCCGCGTGCTTCCATGCCGAGAATTCCTCGTGCAGCCGCTCGGTGTGCCAGGGCTGCAGCGGGGGCAGGGCGCCGACCGCATACAGCGTGAATCCGAGAGCAACCGCCAGGCAGAGGAACGTCACGGCGAGGAAGCCGCGCCAGAGCCACCTCGCGAGGAGGCGCGAGGTAGTCGTGGTCAGGCGGATCAAGCGCGACATCGGGGCGAACAATAGCGCGGCCGTCTCCGGCCGCGCAGTCGCCCCGCGAACGCAGCGTCAGCGGTCGCGGTTCTCCATGAACCAGTACGAGCGCTTGCGCTTGGCCGGGATCGGGATGTTGGCGCGGTTGGCCTCGATCGAGGAGTTCTTGTCGTTCGCGCCGCCGATGACGAAGGGCACCAGCTTGCCGCGGGCGACCTCGACATAGCCAACCACCGGCGACGGCGGCAGGCCATCGCCGATAAGGGTGCGCGCCGAAGGATTGCGACAAAGCAGTGGCATCTGGTAGGCGCGGTTCTGCGCGCGTGTGCAGCTGCCGCCGCCGGGCGGCAGCGGGCGGTTGGTCGAGAAATAGGTAATGCCGCCGAACGTGATCGGCTGGTTGATCACCTTTTCGCCGTTGGTGGCGAGCGCGTAGGAGCAGCCCTCGGGATCGCGGCCGGCAATGTTCGCCGAGTTGATCTCGGCCAGGCTTGCCTCTGTGATCGGAGAGACCACGGTCGGTTCGCCCTTGTCGACACGCGTGTCCTTGATGACGAAGAAGCGATCGTTGCTTACTGTCTTCAGCGGTTTCTCGCGGTCGCCGGTGCCGAGCAGCACCACCGTGTAGTTGCGCGTCAGGATCACGTCAGGGGCAAAGAACACCTTGCGTGTGCCGTCCGTTCCGCCGGTGCCGTCGTTCAGCGCGGCGATCTTGGTGATGACCCAGTCCTTCGGCTCCCGTGCAGCCCCGGCCGCCGACTCCATGTCAATGCGGTAAAGCTGGGCACGCACGTCGACCACGTAGGCGCGGTCCACATAGCCGTCACCATCGGTGTCGAGCACGGTGGCATCGGCCGGAACGCTGAAATCGGTCGCCAGGTGGGCGAGCCGGGCGCCGGTGCGCATGTTCATCACATAGACGCCGCGTCCTTTGGTTGTCGTGCCGGCGGGCGATGAGTCCTCGGCAACGTTGTCGTAGCCGCCGCCCATGATCAACACCGGTTCAGCGCGATCCTTCACGCGCGACACACGCGGCATGGACCAGGTCTGTCCGAGTGCTTCGTAGTTACTCGACGTCTCATTGATCTTCCACATCAGTCTCGGCTGGTCGGGCGTGCTGACGTTGAACGCATAGACGCCGCTCCCGCCGCGGCGGAAGGTGGCGAAGATCGCGACCTCGTTTGCCGCCGTGTTCTGATAGGCGCCTATAGGCCCGTCGAAGAAGTAGTCGCGCGAGCGTGCGGTGGTATTGGCCGACGGCGTCGACGGATAGCGCACTTCCGGATTGTTCTCGCGCAGCCGGCGCAGCGCCGGGAAATGCTCGGGCGCGACGAAGGCCCACATCTCGCTTCCGGCACCGGACCCAGTCTGGTTGCCGTTGATCGCGCGCAGCATGCCGTCGTTCGCTCCGTAGTACACGACGACGCCGCGCGTTCCGCCGTAGTTGATGGCCACCGGACGCGAGTGCAGCACGTCGCCGTGGATTGAAGGCCGGACACTCACACCGTCCGGCGCCTGACCGAGTTGGTCGCGCGCGACAGACTCATTCGCGACGTTCGTACTGGTCACGTTCTCACGGCCGCGGGCCCAGCGGATGATGAGGTCGCGCTCCGTCGTGCTCCCGGCTCCCAGCATTGCCGTTGTCAGCCCTGAATTGTCGGTCTGGAAACGGTATCCGCTGCCGGCATTGACGAGGTCAATACCGGCAGTGACGAGGTCGCTGCCGTACGAGCCGCCGTCGCAGCCGCTGCCAACACAGGTATAGATCGGCCGTCCGGCGCGCGTATCCCAGTAGGTCGAGCGCAGCCACTGCGCGATTCCGCCCTTCTCGACCTTTTCACCGTCCGGCGCATCGCTGCGCGAGTACTTGCCGCCGGAACTTGCCTCGACTTTGCTCCAGAAGCTGCTGGGCTGCGTCCAGAAGCTCGTCGCATCTTCGTCGATGAAGCCGGTGACCGGGCTGACGGCGGGCGTATCGCTGGCATCGGCGAGCTGCAGCGAATCGGACGCCGTGTCATAGACGAACTTGTACTGTTTCAGGTTGCCGACCCAGCGTGGCAGCGCGTTTCCGTCCGGACGGAACATGCCGATGTAGACCTGATTCAGGTAGGTGCCCTGGGTGTTGGCCGACACCGGCAAACTGGCCGAGGCGAACACGCTGTTCGACGCGCGGATCTGGTTCAGGATCTTCGTAAACGCGACGATGATCTGGTCGCTGTTCTGTGCTTCCTGATACAGGCCGCCGCCCTGCTTGGCGATCCAGCGGATGTAGTTCGGGAAATTGCCGTCGCTCGAGGCGCCGGTCACCGCGATCGTGTGAGTGGTGATGTTCTGGGCGCCTTCGACGCTGCCGTCCAGGTCAGCGGCAGAGTTGAAGAAGGCCGCGAATTCGTCGATCCAGTTGGAGGCGTCAGTGCTCTTGATGTTTTCGGCGACCGGGATGCTCATTTGCGTGGCACTCGGACTGAGCCGCTTCAGCAGTTCCAGCGCCTTGTTGTCGTTGTCCGCCGGAGACCCGTTGGCGAGGTAGATGATGTGGTTGCGGGCGCACCCGAGGCCAGGCGACTCGTAAGTGGTCTTGCTCGAGTCCGTGAAAGCTAGGGGATCGTGCTTGCTGGCGGTCTTGTTTCCCAGGTGGACCTTGCCGCCGGTGAACCACTGGTAGGCTTCATAGAAGGTCGTGGCGCTCGACGCGTTGTTGGTCTTGTCGTTGTCGCGGTCGAGGCCACTGATGAGGTTGAGCAGCGTCGTTTTGTCGCCCTCTGTCTTGACGTTGACGAAGGCCTGGCGTGGATAGCCGCCGTCGTCCGGCGACTCGTTGAACAGCATCAGTGCGAAGTTGAACTGGCCCAGGTCTTGGTACGAGAGGCTGTTGATCACCTTGTAGAGCGCGCACTTCTCCTTGCCGAACTTGGTGTCTTCATGCTTGGAGTTGACCTTGGCGCTGGCGGCGTCGCAATTTGGAAGGCCCTTTAACGAGGCACTCCAGTTCGCGGAGTTGTCGAGGATGATCAGCACGTTCGGCCGGAACCCCTCGGTATTAGCCAGCGAGTAGATGTCGATGTCGTCTGCTTGCGCGTTCGAGGCCCAGAACAGGCCGGCTGCAGCAAGTGCAGCGGCGAGGGCGGCGGTCAGCAGGCGTTCTTGCAGGGACAGGCGGGAGGAGATCGTCATTGGCACACCGCGTTGAGTCCAACCACGGCAGTGCGCAGAGTGATGCCCTGGTTGATGGTGACAGTGGCCCCGGTGCGCGCGTCGGTTGCCCGCGAACTCAGGTGCCACTCGGTATCCGCGCAGAGCGACCCGACCGGCCCGCCACCGGCCGGGACGAACCCGGGATTCGAAAGTGCGGCGCTGGCGAAGCAGCCCGCGTCTACAGGATTGTCGGGATCGAGGTCGACGAGCGAGACCACGCGTACGCGCAGACATACCGGCGCCACCGCCAGTGCCGCCGTGGCGTCGGCCGTGCCGTCGCCGTTGAAGTCGCTGTCGACCCGGGCGGCCTCGAAGACGCCCTGCGGATTGCGGGCAAACTCGTCGCTGCTCACCGTCTGCTCGAGAAGCATCTGCGCGGTGGAGATCACTTCCTGCCGCGCCTGCATGTTGCCGACGATGGTCACGTTGGTCGTGCTGGCGCGCAGGCCCGTCAGGGCGAGCGTCGACAGCAGCAACAGGAAGATGATTGCGACGACCAGCGCGGCGCCGGACTCGCGATGATGGCGTGGCATCAGCTTTCCCTCCGCCCGGCGACGTTGTTGAGCCTCAGCGTCGTCGACAGCGCCCGGCACTTGAAGCCGGCGGTGCAGGTTTCCGCGTTGTGCGCGGGACCGAGGTCGTAGACCGCGGGCGACGTGTTTGCGGCGCCCGCGGACTCGGTGCTGCGCAACAACAGGTGCAAGCGCAGCGCCACGACGTTCGACCAGCGCGAGGTCGGCGTGGTGCCGCCCGATATCGTCGTCAGGAACTGCTCGGGACTGCCGTCATCGTTCGTGTCGAACGCGTACTCGATCTGGAACTGCTCGACACCCTCGGCGAGCGGCACGTTGCGCGTTCCGCCATCCACAAACTCGAAGCGACGCAGCGTGCGGATGCCGTCCGACGGCGAACATTCGTTGCAGCTGGACACGTAATAGACGCGGACGAAATAGCGGCGCACCGGTGCCAGCAGCGCCGGGTCGCATGCAGCGGTGCGCAAGGTGAAGAGCGCCGCCGTGTTCGACACTCGCAGCGAAGGGGCATCGTTGACGCACTGCGACGCCTGCACATAGACGTTCTGCAGCGTGACGGCCGCACCGGTCACGTTCGCCGACCCGGCGCGCCGGATCACGAGGACGTCGGTGCCGGGAACGCGGTTCGGCAGGCAGTCAATCGCGGTAACGGCTGCGACGGGGTCGTCGTACCCCATCAGCTGCGCCGGATACTCCGGCGACGCGAGGTTGGGCTGCCAGCCGATCTTCGCGACATCGATGACATCCCAGTCGCACGGCGACGGATCGGCGAAAGTCGCGTCGCTGGGAGGCATGAAATTGCCATAGAACCCGGCGTGGCGGATGTCATCGCCGATGATGTCGGCGGCGAAACGTGAGTTTTCCGTCAGCCGCGAGATGCGTTCCAGCGCATTGCGCCCGGAGGTGGTCTGGTCGAACACTGTCGCCAGCACGGTGAGCAGGATCAAGCCGATCGTCATCGCGATCATCAGCTCGATCAGTGAGAAGCCGGCGGCGCGGCGCGGGGACATGGACTTCGACCTCAGGGCGCTGGATTGAGCGTGCCGATGCGCAACAGCGTGGTCATCAGGCGCCGCTGGGCTTCGGTGCCATACAGGTTGCGGCCACAGCCGGCCGGCGCGTAGGCGAGGTCGGCGGACGGCGTGGCGCCCTCGCCCGCTCCCTGCCAGGCCACCGAGACGGCATAGACACGGTTGAACGCGTCGATCTCGTAGACGCAGCCGATCGCGCCGACCAGCATCGACGCGTTGCGCGCGTCAATACGCTCGTCGGCGCCAGCCAGCTTCTGTCCCCATTCGCAGCGGTCGCGTTCGACCAGGGGTGCGGCAGGATCGCAGCTGATCAGTGTGGGGACGCCGCCGACATCGACATAGCCGGTGATTCCGGCATCGCCGGTGACGTAGGTGGCGACGTTGGCTCGATTGGCTTCGATGCGGGCGACCATGTCCTGCAGCAGCAGCGCCGCCTGGGTACGCTGGTTGGCCTCGGTCTCGCTGACGAACGAGCGCGACACCAGGCCGGCGACGCCGAGCAGGCCGAATGCGATCACGACGATCGTGACCATCGATTCGACCAGCGCGAAGCCAGCGCTGAGGCGGCGCGGAAGCATGAGGGTCAGGCCGAACAGGTGAACTTCGCCGAGCGCGACAGGCCCGACGGATCGATGCGGACGACGCGGCCCAGGACGGAGCCTCCGGACGGCGGACAGATCTGGAAATTGCGGACGGTCGTGAGCGAGGCGCGGCCGGCGCCGTCAAAGGTCAGTGCGGTCGGTGCGCTGGCGAAGCCGATCTGCGCTCCGACCGCCTCGCGTGAACGCAACACCTGCGCGCCCGCGACCACCTGCCAGCCCTGCTGCCAGTCGTCGCTGATGGGCCGCACGATGACATCGTCGTTGCGCTTGACCGCTTCGCTGCGCGCGAAGTCGAGGTCGGCCACCAGATCGAACGCCGTGCCGCGGATCGTGGTGGACTGGTTCAGCCAGACGAAGCCGGCGCTGCCCACACCGGTCAGGATCACCATGATCGCGATGACGATCATCATCTCGATGATCGTGAAGCCGCGGGTCGCTGGCGGCATCGCGCGATGGCTTTGGGAGCGGATGTGCATGGCGGTCTCCTACCAGCAGCGGGGGCCGGCGGCGGTCTTGTTGCCGGCCTGGTTGATCGAGAGCGCGCCGCAGCGGTCCTTGGACTGCGGACCGGTCGGCGTGGCGGTCACCGTGTAGGTCAGCGGCGGACCGGCCTGTACGTCGATGGCGAACGCGTAGCGGGACGCGACTTCGGCCGGTACCGGGAGGTTCAGCGCGGCGACAGTGGTCGCGTAGGTGCGACGGTCGAGGAAGAACTGCGCCTGACGGCTGGCGACGTCGGCGATGAATGACTGGGCGGCCGAGCGGTTGGAGCGGACGACGTACTCGGAGTAGTTGGGGATCGCGATCGCCGCAAGGATGCCGGCGATGACCATCACCACGAGGAGTTCGATCAGCGTGAACCCACGAACGCCTGACGCAGGCGCCAAGGTCTCGAGTTTGTAAACGCTAACCGACATCGCTTCGTCTCCTAACCAGTCCGGACCCACGCGGCCTTGATGACCTATCGGATGCGCAGCGCGTGCGGTTCAAGGACTTCGGATGAACGGCCCAAGGCACGCGCCGAACGCCCGCGCGTTCGGAATCACGATGGGAATTTTCCGGAGAGTGGCGCGCGCCAATTGCGTGAATTGCGCGTGATTCGCCGTCCGCCAAGACGCCGGCGATGCATGTCGCCGCTAATCGGTGACGAGCGGTCGAAAGCGGCCTGTTTCGATGCGAAAAATTGCGATCGAAGTGATCGCCAACGCGCGTTAGCGCACGCTCATGTCGCTTGTCTCGCAGTCACGGCGTTGCCCGCGCGCGTGAAAGCCTGGCGTTGCAGGATGCCGCTGATCCACTGTCCGGTCACGACGACGCGAGTGAAATCAATTCCCGTCTCGATGCCAAGCCCGCGCAGCAGGTACAGCACATCCTCCGTGGCGACATTGCCGGTCGCCCCCTTTGCATACGGACAACCGCCGAGTCCGGCGATGCTGGTGTCGAAGCTCGCGATGCCGAGTTCGAGGCAGGCATACACGTTGGCGGTTGCCATGCCATAGGTGTCGTGAAAATGGCCGGACACATCCGCCAGTTCGTAGATCTGCAGCGCAGCGGCCATCGCGCGCTTGGTCTTCTCCGGCGTGCCGACGCCAATGGTGTCGGCCACACCGATGTGCTGCACACCGATCTCGTGCATCAGCTGCGCGACATGCTTCACCGCGTCCGGGCCGACCTCGCCCTGGTACGGACAGCCCAGCGCGCAGGAGATCGCTCCGCGCACGTGCATGCCGTGTTGCCGTGCCGCTGCCACCACGGGACGAAACCGCTCGATCGACTCGGCAATTGAGCAGTTGATGTTCTTCTGGGAGAACGCTTCGCTGGCGGAGCCGAACACGACAATCTCGTCGGCTCTTGCTGCAAGTGCTCCTTCGAAGCCCTTCATGTTCGGCACCAGCACGGAGTAGACGACTCCCGGCTTGCGTCGGATGCGGGCCATGACGTCCGCGCCGTCACTCATCTGCGGCACCCATTTCGGTGATACGAACGAGGCGACCTCGATCGCATCGAAGCCCGCGTCAGTGAGTCGATCCACCAGCTCGACCTTGATGTCGGCCGGGATCATCTGCTTCTCGTTCTGCAGCCCGTCGCGCGGGCCGACGTCGACGATGCGGACACAGGACGGCAGTGGCATTCGGAATCCTCCGGCGAAACTTAATGGTAGCGCCGGTACCGTCCGACGAGCGGCGCATACGCACTTGGCTTCGGGCCCAGACCTGGCAGCGCTGCTGGGTGTGGATTTGTCGCGCTTTTGCTGCGGCATAGGCCGTCGCGTCGCCGGGCCCTTCAAAGGAGCATGGATGCATCTGAACTTCACACGGCGCCGGCCGGAGGAAGACGCAAATGCAACCCGCTGCACCTTCAAGAGCGCTCACTTCGGAAGATTCCGCGACAAGGACTCGGTGGCTGGCCTCCGCGTTCCTCGCTCTGGTCGCATGGGCGGGCAGCGCGAGCGCCGACGACCCCTCGCGCATGCGCCTCAAGCACGACCCGCGCTACATCCTCGAATCAGTGGCGCGCAAGATGAACGTCACATTGCGCGCGGATGAACCGATGCCGCGCATCTACTTCGAAAGCAGTACGCCGCTGGCGCAGTTCCAGGAGGCCGTCGCGCCGCAGTGGCGCCTTCGCCCGCCGATGTTCGCGAACGTGTACGTGATGGCGCGCAACGAGATTTATCTGATGGACGATGCCGGCTACTACCGCGGCATAGGCCGGACACTGGATGAGTCACTGGCACACGAGTTCGCGCACTACCTCCAGGTGCGCTACTTCGCCTCCAACCTCGCCGATGAAAGCTGCGAAACGGAAGCCGTGTCGATCCAGATCGCGTTCCGTGAAGAAAACCAGCTGCCTTATGCGCCTGGCGAAACCGGCTGATGCTGCTGCAGTTGCTGCTCAGTAGCCGCGCGCGCGATCGACGCCGCCGCTGACGGACTCTCCGCGCGACCACCGGGCCAGCTTGTCCGCGACCTGCTCGATCGCCGGCGCGAGTTCGGTCTCGGCCGCGACGTGCGGCGTGATGACGATCTCGCGGCGTGACCAGAACGCATGGTCGGGCGGCAAGGGTTCGGAGGCGAAGACGTCGAGCGTCGCACCGCCGAGGTGCCCAGCGTCGAGCAGCGCAAGCAGGTCGGCTTCAACCAGCGTCGAGCCGCGGCCGACATTGACGACGTGTGCGCCGCGGGCGAGGCGTTCCAGGGCCGGGCGGTCGAGCCGACCATGAGTGGCGCGCGTCGCCGGCAGCACGCTGACCAGCATATCGAGCCCGTCGAGGAAGCTCGACCATTCGTCATCGCCGGCGCGACAGTCGACGCCGTCGATGAGTTTGCGGCTGCGCGCGTGACCGCGCACCGCAAAGCCCTGCCGCACCAGCTCGACAGCAATCGCCGAGCCGATTACCCCCAGTCCGGCGACGCCCACTGCGTAACGTTCGCGCGCCGGCAAGGCCTCCGGTTGCCAGCGGTGCCCGGACTGCGACAGGGCATAGCGATCGAAACGGCGATAAACGCGCAGTACCGCGGCCAGCACGTACTCTGCCAGCGCTCGGGCCATGCCGGCGTCCTCGAGTCGAAAGACAGGGACGTCTGGCGGCAGCGTTGGCAGCGCAAGCAGCGCATCGACACCGGCGCCGAGATTGAACACCGCGCGCAGATGGTGCTGTTCGTCGAAGAAAGTCGGTGGAGGCCGCCAGACGACGGCCATATCGGCCTGCGGTGCATGCGCGTCAGCGTGCGAGTGGTCGGCATTGCGCGTCCAGATGTCGGCATCGACACCTCGCTGCTGCAGCGCTGTGCGCAGGGCCTCGGCCCACACCTGCGCCGTGGTTTCGCGTGCGCAGAAGACGATCCGCAGCGTCATCGCCTCGCCGCGCTACGGCGACTCGAAGCGAACCAGTTCGGCGCCCTCGGCGACCTGGTCCCCGACCGCATACAGTAATTCACTGACGACTCCGTCGCCCGGAGCGATGATCGTGTGCTCCATTTTCATCGCTTCCATCACCAGCAGCGGCGTGCCGCGGGCCACGCGTGCGCCGGCGTGAGTCGTGATCGCGATGACCTTGCCCGGCATCGGCGCGGTGAGCCGGCCACTGCCGGCCTCGTGCTCGCCGGACTGCGCAATGACGTCGACGAGCGTGAGCACGCGATGACGGCCGCGCGCGAAGACGTGCAGTTCGTCGCCCTGGCGCACCACATCGGCAAGGAGCAAACGGCCGCCGAACGCAATCGCGAGCCGTGTGCCGTCGGCCCGGGCGATTTCGAGCGAGGCATCGGCGCCGGAATGGCGGAAGCGACGGCCGCCGCGCGCATATTCCAGCTCGACATCGTGCACGCCACGCTCGGACTTGAAGGTCAGCGTGCGCGTATACGTCGTGTTCAGTCGCCAGCCGCGCGTCGAACTCCACGGATCGCCGGTTTCGCCGCGCGCGTCATCGGTCAGCACGCGGGCGCAGGCGAACGCCAGCAGCTCGTTGCCGACACGTTCATCGTGGGCGTCGTGCGCGAACAGCCGTTCGCGTTCGCGCTCGATCAGCCCGGTGTCCAGCTCCCCACGCACAAAGCTCGGATTGGCAAACAGCCGGGCCAGGAAATCGACATTGTTGGCGAGGCCGACGATGTGCATCTCGACCAGCGCTTCCTGCATACGGGCAATGGCCTGGGCCCGGTCTTCGCCCCAGACAATCAGCTTCGCGATCATCGGATCGTAGTAAGGCGTGATCTCGTCGCCTTCGCGCACGCCGGAATCGATGCGCACCGAAGCCGGGCGGTGGAACGGCTCGCCATCGGCATTGCGGGTGAAGGCCACGTGTGCAGGGGTCGCGTAGTGCGCGAGTCGCCCGACCGCCGGCAGGAAGCCCTTGTCGGGATTTTCGGCGTACACGCGCGCCTCGATCGCATGGCCGGTGATCGCGAGCGAGTCCTGCAGCTTCGGCAGCACGGCGGTCAGCGGTTCGCCGGCGGCGACGCGCAATTGCCACTCCACCAGGTCGTGACCGGCGATCATCTCGGTCACCGGATGCTCGACCTGCAGGCGCGTGTTCATTTCCATGAAGAAGAAATGGCCCTGCTGATCGGCAATGAACTCGACCGTGCCGGCGCCGACGTAGCCGACGGCCTTGGCCGCCGCGACGGCGGCGTCACCCATTGCGCGCCGCCGCTCCGGCGTCATGCCGGGGGCGGGCGCTTCCTCGATCACCTTCTGGTGACGGCGCTGCACTGAGCAGTCGCGTTCGAAGAGGTAGACGGCGTTGCCTGCGCCGTCGGCGAATACCTGGATCTCGATGTGCCGCGGCCGTTCGACATATTTCTCGATCAGCACGCGGTCGTCCCCGAACGACGCCTCGGCTTCGCGCTGACACGATTCGAGCGCGACTCGGAACTCGGCCGTCGCAGCGACGACCCGCATGCCCTTGCCGCCGCCGCCCGCGCTCGCCTTGATCAGCATCGGATAGCCGATTGAATCGGCCTGCGCGTGCAGGAACACCGGGTCCTGCTTGGCACCGTGGTAGCCCGGGACCAGCGGCACCTTGGCGCGTTCCATCAGCGTCTTTGCTTCGCTCTTGCTGCCCATCGCGTGGATGGCGAATGGCGGCGGTCCGATGAACGCGATGCCGGCATCGGTACAGGCCTGTGCGAACGATTCGTTTTCCGAGAGGAATCCATAGCCCGGATGGATGGCGTGCGCGCCGGTATCGCGTGCCGCCAGCAGGATCAGGTCGCCGCGCAGGTAGCTGTCCTTTGCCGCGGCCGGACCCAGCCGCACCGCTTCGTCGGCCATCGCCACGTGCTTGCTTCCGGCATCCGCATCCGAGTACACGGCGACCGTGCGCACGCCCATTCGGCGTGCCGTCGTGATGACGCGGCAGGCGATTTCGCCGCGGTTGGCAATCAGCAGCTTGCGGAACATCGTCACCTCGCCGACTTATCGCCTGACGCGGGCGCTGGCATATCGGACGCGCCGAACAGCGCGCGCAGGATGCGACGGACAAAGCGGAACAGTTTCGGCAACAACCAGAGCGCCAGCAGCACCAGAAGGCTGACGATCGCCGCGGCGATCCACGGATAGGTCATGACCAGCCACAGCAACCCTCCGACGGCGAGGTCCTCGGCCACCGACAGCGCGACATTCGAAAAGGGCTCCGGCGAGGTGTTTGCAGCCGCGCGGGTACCCGCCTTCGTGAAGTGGCTGGTGGCAGCGAGCGTGCCGCCGAGAATTGCCGCGGCGGTGGTCCACACGGCACTGTCCAGGCCGCCGAATACTCCGGCTGCCAGCGCCGCTCCGGCTGGAATGCGAATGAAGGTTTGGATGCCGTCCCATATGGAGTCGACGCCGGGAATCTTGTCGGCAACGAACTCGACCAGGAACATGACCCCGGCGGCGATCAGCACGATCGGGTGCTGCAATATTTCGAGGCCCGTCGGCAGGGCGACCCAGCCGGCGTAACCGACCAGGCCCACGATCAGCAGCACCGCATACAGCCGTATGCCGCTCGCAAACCCCAGCACCGCCGCCAGCGCGATCAGTTGTGTCAGGTCGAGGGAATCCATGTCGTTCTGCGCTGTGCCTAGCAGGCACGGCTCCCCAGCCGTGCAGTTGTAATCGGGCCGGGCGCCCGGCCGCCCGAAGACCGACCCGCTGACTCTAGCGGTCGAAATGCACGTGCGCCGGCGTAGCCGGCGCGTACATTTCGACCGTCGCCACTACATTTCTTCATCATCCCCATCCTGGGCCGCCATTGCCTCGTACTCGACGACCCAGCGCGGCTTGCGCTTCTCGAGGAAGGCGCGCACGCCTTCGCGGCCGTCGTCGCTGGTGCGGATCGACGCAATTCGCTCGGCAGTGTCCGCGACGATCGCGTCATCGATCGGCCGGTCCGCCAGTTCGCGCACCAGCCGCTTGGACTCGCTCACGGCATTTGCGCTCGTCAGCATCAGGGTTCCAAGAAGAGCGTTGATGCGCAGGTCAAGTTCTTCGGGGGCGGCAAGATCGTGGACCAGCCCGAGGCGAAAGGCTTCGCTCGCATCGAACTTCTCCGCGGTCAGGAAGTAGCGTCGCGCAGCATTGACACCCATCGCGCGGATCACATAAGGGCCGATCGTCGCTGGAATCAGGCCGAGCTTGGTTTCGCTGAGACAGAAAGCGGCGCCGATCGCCGCCACCGCGATGTCGCACGCGGCGACCAGGCCGACTCCGCCGGCGTAGGCATCACCGTGCACGCGCGCAATGACGGGCTTGGGACATTCATAGATCGTGCGCAGCATCGTGGCGAGCTTCAGCGCGTCGGCGCGGTTCTCCTGGTGCGTGAACGACGCCATGCGCTTCATCCAGCCCAGGTCTGCGCCGGCGCAGAAAGCCGGGCCCTTGCCGGCCAGAACGATCGCGCGCACGTCCGGATCGGCACCCAGCGTCGCGAAAGCTTTGGTCAGTTCAGAGATCGAGGCTTCGTTGAACGCATTACGCACCGTTTCGCGCGCCATCCAGACGACGGCAACGCGATGGCTGATGGCGATATCGAGGGTCGTGGTGGTCATTTCATGCGCCCGAATGGCTGCTGGAGGGGCTGAAAACACTGCGCCGGACAGTCATGCTAGTGGATTGGCAACCCTAGGGTGAAGGCGCCCAGCGTTTGGCTACCTCCTCGAGCATCACCTCGGTGGCGCCGCCCCCGATCGCCAGCACCCGCGCATCGCGCACCAGCCGCTCGATCGGGCTCTCGCGCATGTAACCCATGCCGCCATGGAACTGCTGGCAGCTGTAGGCGACTTCGTTCACGAGCTCACCGGTCAGCGCCTTCAGCATCGAGACTTCGCGCACGGCGTCGTGCTGCTGGTCGACGAGCCAGGCGCAGTGGTAGAGCAACTGACGTGCAGCTTCGGTCTTCGCGGCAAGCATCGACAGGCGCTGCCGGATCACCTGCTTGTTCCACAGCGGCGCCCCGAAGGCGCGCCGGTCGTTCACATGGCGATGCGTCAGGTCGAGCATCGTCAGGCAGTGGCCGATAGCCATGCTGCCCAGCGCGATGCGCTCGGTCTGGAAGTTGCGCATGATTGCCTGGAAGCCGGCGTTCTGCGTGCCGATCAGGTGTGACGCCGGCACGCGACAGTCCTCGAACACCAGCTCGGCAGTGTCGGACGCCAGCCATCCCTGCTTGCTCAGAGAGCGTCCCACTCGAAACCCGGGAGTGCCCCTCTCGACCGCGAAGATCGAGATCCCGCGGGACCCCTTTGCGGCCGGATCCGTGCGTGCCGCGACAAACACGAGGTCAGCCAGCACGCCGTTCGTGATGAACATCTTGCTGCCATTGAGAACCCAATGATCGCCGTCGCGCGCTGCGCGCGTGCGGATCGCCGCGACGTCGGATCCCGCATCCGGCTCAGTCACCGCAACCGCAGTGATCAGCTCGCCTGTGATGACTCGTGGCAACCACCGTGACTTCTGCTCGGGCGAGCCGCCATGCGCCAGATGCGGGCTCGCCATGTCGGTGTGCACCAGCACGGTGATGATGTATCCGCCCGAGGTCGAGCGCGACAGCGCCTCCTGGAACACGACATTGGTCGTCATGTCGGCCCCGGCACCGCCATGCTCCGGCGAATACATCAGGCCGAGCCAGCCGAGCGAGCCCATCTTGCGCAGCACCTCGCGTGGCGTTGCACCGGCCTCGTCCCACGCCAGCGCGTGCGGCTCGACCTCGGTGGCGATGAAGCGCGCGACCTGGCGGCGCAGGTCCTCGTGCTCGGGGCGCGCGTAGACGCTGCTCGTCATCGCCCGGCGCAGTTACATCCGGAACACGCCGAAGGTCGTGTCCGGAATCGGCGCATTCAGCGCGGCGCTGAGCGCCAGCGCGAGTGTCTCGCGGGTGTCGAGCGGGTCGATGACGCCGTCGTCCCACAGGCGCGCAGTGGCGTAGTACGGATGCCCCTGGTGCTCGTACTGCGCCAGGATCGGCGCCTTGAATTTCTTCTCATCCTCGGCGCTCCAGGTGCCGCCCTTGGCCTCGATGTTGTCGCGCCGGACCGTGGCGAGCACGCTGGCGGCCTGCTCGCCGCCCATCACGCTGATGCGCGCGTTCGGCCACATCCAGACGAAGCGCGGGCCGAAGGCGCGGCCGCACATGCCGTAGTTGCCCGCACCGAACGACCCGCCGATGATCACCGTGAACTTCGGCACCTGCGCGCATGACACCGCAGTGACCATCTTGGCGCCGTGGCGGGCAATGCCTTCGTTCTCGACCTTGCGCCCCACCATGAAGCCGGTGATGTTCTGCAGGAAGATCAGGGGCACCTTGCGCTGGCAGCACAGCTCGATAAAGTGCGCGCCTTTCTGCGCACTCTCCGAAAACAGGATGCCGTTGTTGGCGACGATGCCGACCGGCATGCCGTGGATCCATGCAAAACCCGTCACCAGCGTTGAACCGTAGCGCGCCTTCCATTCATCGAATTCCGAGGCATCGACGAGGCGCGAGATGACCTCGTGCACGTCATAGGGCTTACGCGTGTCGGTCGGGATCACGCCATAGATCTCGGCCGGATCAAGCTTCGGTACCCGGGGCTCGCGCAGCTGTAGCTGGCCGGGTTTGACGTAATTCGTCGTCGCCAGGATGCGCCGCGCGAGTGCGAGCGCGTGCGCGTCGCTCGATGCCAGGTGGTCGGCCACACCGGACAGCCGCGTGTGCACGTCGCCGCCGCCCAGGTCTTCGGCAGTGACCACCTCGCCGGTCGCGGCTTTGACCAGCGGCGGACCGCCGAGGAAGATCGTGCCCTGGTTGGCGACGATGATCGACTCGTCCGACATCGCCGGCACATACGCGCCGCCCGCGGTGCACGAGCCGAGCACGACCGCGATCTGCGGGATGCCTGCCGCCGACAGCGTCGCCTGGTTGTAGAAGATGCGGCCGAAGTGCTCGCGGTCCGGGAACACGTCGTCCTGGTTCGGCAGGTTGGCGCCGCCGGAGTCGACCAGGTAGATGCACGGCAGGCGGTTCTCGCGCGCGATCTCCTGAGCCCGTAGGTGCTTTTTCACGGTCATCGGGTAGTAGGTGCCACCCTTGACCGTGGCGTCGTTGCAGACGATCACGCACTCGCGGCCCGAAACGCGCCCGACGCCGGTGATGATTCCCGCGGACGGCGCGGCGCCGTCGTACATATCCCACGCAGCGAGCTGCGAAAGCTCGAGGAACGGCGTGCCCGGGTCGAGCAGCAGTTGCACCCGGTCACGCGGCAACAGCTTGCCGCGTGCCGCGTGCTTGGCGCGCGCCTCTGCACCGCCGCCGGCCGCGACCTGCGTGATCTTTGCCTTGAGATCGGCCGCCTGTGCGCTCATGGCCTCGGCGTTGGCCTTGAACTCGGGGCTGCGGGGGTTGAGCCGGGTCTCCAGGATCGTCATCGTTGTGGTCCGGATGAATCGCGGCGTCTCGCGCGGCGCCGTCAGGCGAATGGTAGCCGTGCGAATCAGCTGTGCGTCAGCGGAGCGACGTGGGCGACGCCCTTTTCTCGGTGACGCCGGAAGTGCACGACGGCCAGCACCAGAGCCACCAGGCTCAGCGCCGCCGACATGAAGAAAGGCGCGCCGATGCGCCAGTCGCCAGCGGGCAGATGGCTCGCTTCCGCCAGCAGCGGGGCACCGATCAAAGGAGCAACGGCCGCCAGTAGCGAGTTCATCGACGACAGTGAGCCCATCGCCAGGCCCTGTTCCTTCGGATCGGCCGCCTTCGAGATGATCGCGTGCAGCGCAGGACCGATGCCGAAGGCCAGCAGATTGGCGAAGATGATCGCGTACATCAGCCAGCCCACCGTCGTCAGGCCGTAGGCGACGTAGGCCATCGTGCCGGACGCCAGCCCTGCGAGCACCAGCCGTCGTTCGCCGAACTGGCGCAGCAGCCAGCCGAGCAGGCCGCCCTGCACCAGCGCCGCCATCAGCCCGACGACAAAGAGCGACAGGCCGGTCTCGCGCGGGCCCCAGTCGAAGCGGAACTGCGTGTACAGCACCCAGGTGGTGTGCAGGATGAACTGCGCAAGGTTGGCGAGCGCGATCACCGCCACCAGCACGCCGACGTTGCGCAGCCGTGTCAGCCCATAGAGGGAACTGATCGGGTTCATGCGCTTGAAGTCGAGCCGCGGGCGCTCACCATGGGCGCGATGCGGCAGCGATTCTGGCAGCACCAGCCAGCCGTACAGCAGGTTGAGCACTGACAGCCCGGCGGCCGCGTAGAAGGGCAAGCGGATGTCGATGGCCCCGAGCAGACCACCGACCATTGGCCCGACCACGTAACCGATGCCGAAGGCCGCTCCGATCATGCCGAAGCTCTTCGCGCGCTTCTCGGGCGTCGTGATGTCCGCCACATAGGCATTGGCGACCGCGAAATTGGCAGCAAGCGCGCCGCCCATGATGCGCAGTGCCACCAGCGCCTCAGCCGACTGCGCCAGCGCCGACAGCAGGAACATCGACCCCAGTCCGGCGATCGACAGCAGCAGTACCGGACGGCGCCCGTAGCGGTCCGACAGCGCGCCGAGGATCGGCGCGCAGACGAATTGCGTCAACCCGAACGCGATGATCATCGCGCCGTACCAGTAGGTCTGCGCGTCCCGGCTCGTCGTGAACTCGCCGACCAGGGCGGGCAGCACTGGCAGCAGCAGCCCGAATCCCATCACGTCGATGACGACGGTGATCAGGATGAAGGGGATGGCCGGCTTGCGTGTCACTTGGATGAACGCCGCGCGTCGTCGGCGGCGAAGGCGCCGAACAAGTCCGCTTCCGACCAGCCGAGCGCCGCCAGGTCGCTGACGCGGAAGCGGCTCTCGCTTGGCATCAGGAACTCGTCGAGCTGCGGCGGTGCAATGCGGGTCCCGGCGAGCATCGCGTGCACCTGCCCGCGATGATGGATCTGGTGTGTCAGCAAATGCATCAGAACATGCCGGGCGCGGTCGCGCTGCACGTAGCTCGCGCGATCCATCGCGACCTCGGCGTCCAGCGCCGCATCGTCAGCGGCCTCGCACCAGGCGATCAGGCGTTCGTCTGCCACGACCTGTGCTGCCGCAAGCTCCGCCATCCGGTCAAACGGTGTCTCGCTGGCGAAGGCCCTGCGCATGTCGGCCTCGCGGTACAGCGCCGCGATGTAGTACCAGTCGACGATCAGGATGTGATTCAGCGTCGCCCACAGGCTCGGGAAGAAGCTCACGCGCGGGGCGGTGAACTCCGCCGCGGTGAGTTGCAGGCAGGCGCCGTGCAGTCGATGGTTGGCAAGCCGGTTGGCCCGCGCGAGCAGCCTGAAGTGCGCCAGCTCGCTCATTTTGCTGGCATCTCGGTGACTCCAGGCTCCGTCCGGCAGCGGTCAAGCCAGCGGCCGATGGCCGGATAGGTAGCGAGGTCGAAGCCACCGTCGGGGGCGCGGTGGGTATAGGCGAAGAGCGCCAGGTCGGCGAGGCTCAGGTGATCGCCTACGAAGAACGCGCGGTCGGCCAGGTGTTGTTCCATGACCGTCAGGGCACGCTGGCCCCGTGCCAGCAGGTCCGGTAATCGCGGGTCGTCATCGCGCTGCAGGAACACCCGGATGAAGCGGGCGACTGCGATCGCCGGCTCGTGCGTGTACTGCTCGAAGAACATCCACTGCAGCATGCGCGCGCGCTGCAGGCGATCGTCGGGGATCAGCGCGCTGCCTTCTCCGAAATACCAGAGGATCGCGTTTGATTCGGCCAGCGTGCTGCCGTCCTCGAGTTGAACCACCGGAACCTTGCCGTTCGGATTGAGCTTCAGGAACTCGGGTGTGCGCGTCTCGGCCTTCATCACGTCGATTTCGCGCCATGCGTAAGCTCGCTCCGTGATATCGAGCAACATGCGGACCTTGTGGCAGTTGCCGGAGGTACTGGTACCGAAGACCGTGATGCCCATGGTCGTGTCCGTGAACCGCTAGAACGGGCCGGTGGCGATCCAGCGCTCGACCTGCGGCAGTCGATCGTGGCCCCAGAACATCTCGCCGTCGACGAACATCGCCGGCGCGCCGAACACGCCGCGCGCGATCGCCTGTTCCACCTCGGTGCGCAGCGCGGTCTTGATCGCCTCCTCCTGGATGCCTGCCGCCAGCCGGTCGGTGTCGATGCCCAGTTTCTGCACCAGTTCCATGACCACCGGCACCTCGCTGATGTCGCGATCGGAAACGAAGAGCGCGCGGAACACCGCATGGATGAAAGGCGCCGCCTGGGCCGGGGACTCGCGCTGCAGCCACAGGACGGCGCGTGACGCCGCCACCGCGCCGACCGGGAACACCGTCGGGTGGCGGTAGGGAACACCGACGAACGCCGCCGAGCGAGCGAAGTCGCGCACCGAATAGCGCGCCTTCGGACCATAGCCCTCCGTCAGTGGCGTGCTACCCGCCGACTTGAACACGGCGCCCAGCAGGATCGGCCGCCAGCAGATCTCCCGTCCGTGGCGCTCGGCGAGCGCCTCGATTTCCTCGGAAGCGAGGTACGAGTAGGGCGAAGAAAAGTCGAAGTAGAAATCAATCGCGGAGGCCATGGCGTGCCGGGCAGGAATTCCGGAACCCGGATGTTACGTGCTGACCCAACGGGACTTCAGGTGAGCCGGCCTGCGTGCACGCGACAGGTATAGCGCATGTCGATTGCGCCGTTGACCGCCTGCGCGCCGAACAGCGCCTTCAGGCCTGCGATGAAATCGGCGTGCCCTGGCTGTCCCTCGGCCGGGAGGTAAGACGCGGAACCGGCCAGGGCGGCGACCGCGGCCCAGTTCATCTTTCGCTGGTGGGGGAATTCAGCGACGGCCGGTGCGCGGCCGCCGAAGTACACCGGGATCGAGTCCGTGCCCTGGTGCCTGTAGCGGATCGCGCGGTAGTCGTTGCCGTAGTCCAGGAGCAACGCCTCGTAGCCCGCCAGGAACGGCGTGCCGGTAAGGTCGCGGTCGTTCCAGATCAACGCTGCCCACCCGCCCGGCCGCAGGATCCGCTGCGACTCGGTGCGGAAGCGCGCGGCGTCAAACCAGTGAAACGCCTGCGCGGCGATGACAAGGTCGACCGACGCGGCATCGAGGCCCGTCGCGTCCGCTGTGCCGTCGTGGCCGCTGTAGGCGGGAAAACGCGCCAGGTATTCCATGCCGGCTGCGCGCATCGGGGCGTTCGGTTCGACCCCGATGACGCGATGGCCGGCGGCGAGGAACGGCTCTGCAGACAGGCCGGTGCCGACGCCGATGTCGGCAACAACACCGCGGGCGGGCAGGGCGCCGCAATCGCTCAGGTGATCAACGATCGCCGCGGGATATCTCGGACGGCCGGCGAGGTAGGCCTCGACCCGATCCGAAAACCGCTGGGTGGAGTCGGCTCCGCTCATGCCCCGGACCTCCATATCGACACCGGGCCGGGCACGCTACAGGTTGCGCGCGATCAGGATGCGCTGGATGTCGCTGGTGCCTTCATAGATCTGGCATACGCGTACATCGCGGTAGATGCGTTCCACGGGAAAGTCGGCGACGTAGCCGTAACCGCCGTGAATCTGGATCGCGTCCGAGCAGACGCGCTCTGCCATTTCGGAGGCAAAGAGCTTGGCCATCGCCGCCTGCTTCAGGCACGGCTCTCCGGCGTCCTTCAGCGCGGCCGCATGGTGGATCAGCTGGCGTGCCGCTTCGAGTTGCGTGGCCATGTCGGCGAGCCGGAACTGCACCGCCTGGTGGTCGAAGATCGGCTGGCCGAAGGCGACGCGTTCACGGGCGTACTTCAGCGCCGCCTCGTACGCCGCACGCGCCATGCCTAGCGACTGCGCGGCGATGCCGATGCGGCCGCCCTCGAGGCCGGACAGCGCGATCTTGTAGCCCGCGCCTTCGTCGCCGATCAGGTTCGCCGCCTCGACGCGGCAATCCTCGAAGACAATCTGCGCGGTGTCCGACGCATGCTGGCCGAGCTTCTCCTCGATCCGGGCCACGACATAACCCGGGGTCTTCGTGTCGACGATGAAGGCGCTGATGCCACGCTTGCCCGCGGTCTTGTCCGTCACCGCCAGCGCGATCGCGATGTCGGCGTTCTTCCCGCTGGTGATGAACTGCTTGACGCCATTGAGAACCCAGTCACCACCGTCGCGCACGGCGCTCGTGCGCAATCCGGACGCCTCGGACCCGACATGCGGCTCGGTCAGACAGAACGCGCCGAGCATGTCGCCGCGGGCCAGCGGCACCAGGTAGCGCTGCTTCTGCTCCTCGCTGGCCCACGCCATCAGGATCGAGCAGACCGGACAGTTGTTGACGCTGATGATCGTCGAGGTGGCGCCGTCGCCGGCGGCAATTTCTTCGAGCGCGACAGCGAGCGCGGTGTAATCCATGCCGGCGCCGCCGTAGGTCTCGGGCACCGCAATGCCGAAGGTGCCGAGGGCGGCGAGCTGCTTCAGTGCCGCGCGTGGAAAGCTGGCCTTGCGATCCCACTCGGCAGCGTGGGGCGCCAGCTGCTGTTCGGCGAAGTCGCGCAGCGCGTCGCGCAACTGCCTGTGTTCGTCAGCGAGCATCAATTGTGGTCGCGTCCAGCGGGCAGACGGGCGCTTCGTCGGCCGGCTTCTTCGGCCGGTCGGGGAAGGATACCCAGGCCGGTCGGTAGCGCAGCACCAGGCCCACGAGGGTGCCGGCGATCATCGCGCCGGCCAGCAGCGGCCCGCCGCCGACGATGCCGGTCATCATCAGCGCATACGACGTGCACCGAAGCGCGCTGTGCGAGGGGCACCAGAGCCAGGCGATTATCCCGGCGACCGCAATCCAGGTGGCCAGCGCGACCAGCAGCGCACGCGACAACGACTTGTCCATGCTGGTGACTGCCGTCGATGCACGCAGGTACGACAGCACCGCGAAGAGCATCGCCAGCAGGCCCGGGATCGCGATGAACAGCCAGCTCGACATCCCGGCTTCGACGGCGAAGCTGCGCATGACCGGCTCGATGATGGCGATCGCGAGCCAGCAGCAGATGCCGAACACGAGCACGATGAAAAGCTGCAGTGGCATGTCAGTCAGCGTCTAGCGACACATCCGGACGGACGTTGTCGGATCCCGCATTGTCTCAACTCCAGGCGCGGCGTCGCGCTGTCACTTCGATTTCTATCTTCATGCGTGCATCAACAAGGCCGCAGACGATAGCCGTCGCTGCCGGCCGGGCGGTTTTCAAATACTGGCCAAATATCGGCGCGACTTGTTCGAACAATGACGGTTCCGTGAGGAAGTAGCGGACCCGCACGACGTCGTCGAGTGAGCAACCCGCCTGCTCCAGTGCGGCAGCGATGTTGCGGAAACACTGGTGCGTCTGGGCGGCAGGATCGGCATCGATCGTCATGGCCGCATAGTCGAATCCGGTGGTGCCGGCGACATGCACGTAGTCGCCTTCGACAACGGCGCGGCTGTAGCCGGCGATCGCTTCGAACGCGGAACCTGAAGAGATCAAGCGCCGATCACTCATTTTTCACCAGGACAGCTGTTCGCCGTTGAAGTTGAGGAATTTCCCGTTCTGCGAGGCGTTCGCCGTGGCCAGCACGCGCCGCATGCCGGCCACGCTGGTCGCCGCGTCGATGTCGGCGCCAGCGCCGCCCATCTCCGTGCGCACCCACCCCGGATGAAATGATATGCAGACGATGCCGCGCGGCCCGAGCTCGAGGCTCGACGCGCGCAGCGCGGCGTTGGCCGCAGCCTTGCTTGTGCGGTAGAGCCAGCCGGAGGTGCTGCTCATCAGTGAAATCGAGCCCATCCTGCTCGAGATCAGCGCGAGCTTGCCGGCGGCGGCGGCCAGCCCGGGAACCAGCTGCGGGATCAGCTGCATCGGCGCGCGCACGTTGGTGTGCATGACGGCATCGAAGTCGAGTCCGCCGGGAGCCGCGATCGCCGTCGTCCGCGGCCCGTAGACGCCGGCGTTGAGTATCACGACGTCGAGGCGTTCACCGTGCAACTGCACGCCGAACTCCGCCACCGTGCCTTCGTCGACCACGTCCAGCACCAGAGGCTTGGCGCCCAGTTCGCGCAGCCTTGGGGCGTCCTCGGAGCGGCGCACCGTGCCGATCACGCGTGCGCCGTCCGCGGCGTATTGCCGGACGAATTCCATCCCGATGCCGCGTGATGCGCCGATGACGAGGACGGTGCTCATCGCGCGCTCACGATGAAATGCGGCAGGTCATCGGTGCCGAACATGCGGTGAAGCGCGCCGTGCCCTAGACGAGTTCGAGCGCCATGGCGGTTGCCTCCCCGCCGCCGATGCACAACGCGGCCACGCCGCGCTTGCCGCCGGTCTTGCGCAGGGCGCCCAGCAGGGTGACGACGATGCGGGCACCGGAGGCGCCGATCGGGTGCCCGAGCGCGCAGGCGCCACCGTGGATGTTGACCTTGTCGTGCGGCAGGTCGAGTTCCTTCATGGCCGCCATCGTCACCGCGGCGAACGCCTCGTTCACCTCCCACAGGTGCACGTCGCCCGGTTTCCAGCCGGTCTTCGCCAGCACCTTGTTGATCGCGCCGATCGGCGCGGTCGTGAACCACTCCGGCGCCTGTGCGTGCACCGCATGCGCGAGGATGCGTGCGATCGGCCTGCAGCCCATCCTGTCGGCGGTCGATTCGCGCATCAGGACCAGAGCCGCCGCGCCGTCGGAGATCGACGAGGCGTTGGCAGCGGTGATCGTGCCGTCCTTCTTGAACGCCGGCTTCAGCCCCGGAATCTTGTCGAGCTTGGCCTTGAACGGCTGCTCGTCCTTGTCGATCTTGGCCTCGCCACCCTTGCCTGCGACCGTCACCGGTGCCATCTCCCAGGCGAAGCTGCCGTCAGTGTTTGCTTTCATCGCGCGCTCGGTCGAGGCGATCGCGAACTTGTCCTGGGCTTCGCGCGTGAACGAGTACTTGGCGACGCACTGCTCAGCGAAGACACCCATCGCCTTGCCGCGCTCGTAGGCGTCCTCGAGTCCGTCGAGCGCCATGTGGTCGTAGGTGGTGAAGGCGCCATAGCGGTAGCCGCGGCGCGAGCCGACCAGAAGGTGCGGCGCGTTGGTCATGCTCTCCATGCCGCCCGCCACGACCAGGTTGGCGCTGCTGGCAATCAGCATGTCGTGCGCGAACATCATCGTGCGCATGCCGGAACCACACATCTTCGACAGCGTGACTGCGCCGGCCGACTGGGGCAGCCCGGCCGCGAGCACGGCCTGGCGCGCCGGCGCCTGGCCCTGCCCGGCCATCAGGCAGCAGCCCATCAGTACTTCCTCGACGGAGTCACCGGCCACGCTGGCACGTTCGACCGCCGCCTTGATGGCGGTCGCGCCCAGCTGCCAGGCCTGCAGTCCGGAAAAGTCGCCCAGCAGACCGCCGATCGGTGTGCGGGCGGCGGAAACGATGACGATGGGGTCGCTCATGGCTTTCTCCTTTGACTAGTCGGATTCTGCTGCATTTCGGTGCCGGAACCGGCGCTCGGGGGGATACGGAAAGACGTCTTCCAGGTGACCGGCAAGGATGCGCTCCTTGCGCCGCTGCCAGAACCCGGGCTCGAAGAGGTCCGCGTGGTGCTTCAGCAACGCGGACCTGATGCGTGGGTCGCCGGTGAGGAAGGGCCGCCACTGCTCGGGAAACATGTCGCGCTTGTCGACGTAGGTCGTGATCTCGCCGCCGTAGTCGTCGTCCATGCTGCTGGGCGCCGGCATGTTGCGGAAATTGCAGTCGGCCATGTACTCGATCTCGTCATAGTCGTAGAACACGACGCGATTGAGCCGCGTGACGCCGAAGTTCTTGTAGAGCATGTCGCCCGGGAAGATGTTGGCGGCAGCCAGTTCCTTGATCGCGTTGCCGTATTCCATCACCGCATGGTCGAGTTCGGCGTCGGTCGCTTTCGCGAGATACAGGTTGAGCGGCGTCATGCGGCGCTCGATGTAGACGTGCCGGATCATCAGCGTGCCGTCGCCGAATTCCAGCTGGCTCGGGCAGTAGCTGCGCAGCTCCTCGATGAGCTCGGGCGAACAGCGCGCGCGCGGCAGCGTCACCTGCGAGTACTCCCAGGTGTCCGCCATGCGGCCGACGCGGTCATGCAGCTTCACCAGCTGGTACTTGGCCATGATCTGCTGGCGGTCGGTGTCCTTCGGATGCGGGATCACGTCCTTGATGACCTTGAACACGTACGGGTAGGACGGCAGCGTGAACACCGACATCACCAGCCCCTTGATGCCGGGGGCGATGACGAACTGGTCGGTCGAGTGTTTCAGATGGTGCAGGAAGTCGCGGTAGAAGAGCGTCTTGCCCTGCTTGGCGAGGCCGACCATCGTGTACAGCTCGGACGGCGGCTTGTGCGGCAGGATCGTGGACAGGAAGTCGATGTACGCCGACGGGGCTTCCATGTCGACGAGGAAGTAGGCGCGCGTGAACGAGAACAGCGTAGCCATCAGTTCGCTGGTGAAAAGCACCGTGTCGAGAAACAGCTGCCCGCGTGCATTGCGCAGGATCGGCACCGCCAATGGCGTGATGCGCGTGCCATTGATGACGCGACCGACGATGTAGGCGCCCTTGTTGCGGAAGAACAGCGACGACAGGATCTGGATCTGGCAGTCCGGCTCCATGGTCCACGGCCGCCGGAAGGCCTCGCCGTTGCGATGCGCCTCGCACGCCGCGCGCACCACGAGTCGCAGGTCGCGCTCGACGTCCTCCCAGCGGCATGCGAGCCCGACATCGATGATGATCTGACGCAGGGTCCTGCGCAGGCCGGCGGACGGGTAATAGCTGCGATACGACGGCGGGTCGGAATCCATGTAGTCGGTAGCCACGCCGGGCCGCACGAACAGGAACTGGTTGCGGAAGTAGTCGCGATGCAGCAGCTTGGTGCACACGGAGTTGAAGAAGGTCTCCGCGCACTCAGGCTGGCGATGCTCGGCCAGCAGCGAGACATAGTGCTGCTTGACGGCCTGCCACAGCGCATCCCGCTCCCTGTCCTCGAGCGACGCCAGGTCGAACTCGCGCTCGATGCGCGCGACCGCCTCGAGCACGCGCTGGTCGTAGAAGTCGATCCGTTCGCGCGCCCGCGTGCGCATGCGCTGCCAGTCGCCGTTCTCATACAGCGGCTTGGCCTGCTGGGCCACGTAGCGGAACAGGCGGTAGTGGCGGTTGAAACCCTCGAGGATGGCCGACGCGATGCGCGCCGGCGACGGCATCGAACGGTCGAACACCACTTCGGAAGCAACGGCGGACATGGTTGATTCTGACTAATGTTGCCGCGGTGTCAGCGCCAGCCAGACGGCGAGCACGCCAAACGCCGCGCCGAGCACCCAGCGCTGCATCCGCAGCCAGCCGGGCCGTACGGCGAGCCAGGCCGCCAGGCCGCCGGCCACCGTGACCAGTGTGCCATCGACTAGCGTCGACACCGTGACGTGGACGACCCCGAGGGCCAGGCTCTGCAGCAACACCATGCCGCCCGCCGGGTCGACAAACTGCGGAAACAGAGACAAGTAAAACACGGCGACCTTGGGGTTGATCACCGATGCCGTCAAGGACTGGCGAAACAGCACGCGGGGCGGCACCGGATCGAGCGGCTGGGGCGTGAAGCTGAAGCCGCCACCGCGCAGTGTGTTCCATGCCAGCCACAGCAAGTAGGCGGCCCCGGCGAGCTTGATCGCGTCGAAAGCGGCGGGCACGGCAAGCAGCAGCGCCGACAGGCCGAGTGCGGCGGCCAGCAGGTGCACCAGCACGCCCGCCATCACGCCAATCAGGGAGAAGTAGCCGGCGCGGCGCCCCTGCGTCAGCGTGCGCGAGATCAGGTAGATCCATACCGGCCCCGGCGTCAGCGCCAGCAGCAGCACCGCGAATGCGAAGAGGCCGAGCTGCTCGCTGCCCAGGCCGACGATGCTCACCGGGCCCACTCCCAGTGCTGTTCGAGCACCTCGGGTCCCCACTGCTTCGATGGCCGCTCGAGCGTCTTGCGGAAGCCAAATTCCTGGTAGAGATGCCGTGCGGCGTCCAGCCCGGAAAACGTGCCGAGCACCACTCGTGCATAGCGTGCGGCAGCGAAATCCATCGCCGCCTGCATAATGCGACGTCCCATGCCCTTGCCGCGCAGCGCATCGCCGACGATGAACCAGCGTAGCTGCGCGCAGGCCACATCGTCGGTCGAACCGCCGTCGATGACAATCGTGCCTACGATGCTGCCGCCATCGACCGCGACCCAGACGCCGTCGCGCGACGCATCGAACCGCGCGAGGAATCCGGCGATGTCGGCCAGCCGGCCCGCCTCGAAGTAGACGCCGAAGCCGTGGTCACGCGCGTAATACCGGGTCTGCAGCTCTGCGCTGGCCGCCATCGCACCGGGCAGAAGGCATGGCAGCAGGCGCGGCCCGCAGCCGACGGGATGCAGCGCGGCCTCGAACGGAAAGAGCAGCTCGAAGCGTTCCAGGTCGACGAGCATGCTCTCGTCGAAGCGCCGACCGAGCGTCTCCAGTTCGCGGCTGAAGAAGCGGCGATGGCCGTCCTTCCAGTCCGTCAGCGTGCGATCGCCCTCGCCCTCGTCCCAGGCAAAGGCGGCGTCGACTTCTGAAAAGGGACGCCGCTCGAGCACGGTGGTGCGGATCACGGCCCGCGGTGTGCCGTCGTGCTCGGTCAGCACCGAGTAGCCGCCGGAAATCGGCTTGACCTGGGGCATCTGGTCATTGAACTCGGACAGGCCGGCTGTCGCACGTTTCGGTCCGTGCAGGACCAGTTCGACGAGTTCGTGTGCCAGTCGCGGCGAGTCGCCGAAGTACCACGCCTGGTACGGCGTGCTCGCAGACAGGCCGGTGGCGCCGCAGAAGTCGCTCCAGTAGCGCTGCACTTCCGACGATCTTTCGACCGAGTTGTCGAGCGTGTGGAGGTCGCTCACGACTGCAGGTCGAGCAGCATGCGGGTGGTGGTGCCATGCGATCGCGGGCTCTCCTTGCCATCGACCGGCCGACTTTCCGCCTTCAGTAACTCGAGGTGCTGCCGCCAGGGATGCATGCCGCGGTCCTACATGGTCTCGGAAAACAGTTCCCGACCGATCAGCATCCTTCGAACCTCCGACGTGCCTGCGCCGATCTCGTAAAGCTTGGCATCGCGCCACAGTCGTCCGGTGGGGTAGTCGTTGATGTAGCCGTTGCCGCCGAGCGCCTGGATCGCTTCGCCGGCCATCCAGGTGGCTCGTTCAGAGGCGAACAGGATCGCGCCCGCGGCGTCCTTGCGGATGTGGCGCACCGTCTCCGGCGTGGCGCGGTCACAGGCGCGGCCAACTTCGTAGACATAGGCGCGGCAGGCCATCATCGTCGTGTACATGTCTGCGAGCTTGCCCTGCATCAGCTGGAACTCGCCGATCGACTGGCCGAACTGCTGGCGGTCGTGCACGTAGGGCACGACGACGTCCATGCACGCGGCCATGATGCCGAGCGGCCCGCCCGACAGGACGGCACGCTCGAAGTCGAGTCCGCTCATCAGCACCCGGGCGCCGCCGCCTTCCTCGCCGAGTACGTTCTCGGCCGGCACCTCGACGTTCTCGAACACCAGTTCGCCGGTGTGCGAGCCGCGCATGCCCAGCTTGTCGAGCTTTTGCGCTACCGAGAAGCCCTTCATGCCCTTCTCGACAATGAACGTCGTCATGCCACGCGCGCCCATCTGCGGATCAGTCTTGGCGTAGACGACGAGCACATCGCAGTCCGGACCGTTGGTGATCCACATCTTGGTGCCGTTCAGCACGTAGCGGTCGCCCTTTGCATCGGCGCGCATGCGCATGCTGACCACGTCCGAGCCAGCATTGGGCTCGCTCATCGCCAGCGCACCGACGTGCTCCCCGCAGACGAGCTTGGGCAGGTACTTCGCTTTCTGCGCCGCGGTGCCGTTGCGCTTGATCTGGTTGACGCACAGGTTGGAGTGCGCGCCGTAGGACAGTCCGATCGAGGCGCTGGCGCGCGAGATCTCCTCCATCGCGACGATGTGCGCGAGGTAGCCCATGTCAGCGCCGCCGTACTCCTCGGCGACTGTGATGCCGAGCACGCCGAGGTCACCGAGCTTGCGCCACAGTTCCATCGGGAACAGGTCGGTGCGGTCGATCTCGGCCGCACGCGGCGCGATCTCGGCCTGCGCGAAGTCACGCACTGTCTCACGCAGCGCATCGATGTCCTCGCCGAGTTCGAACTTCAGGCCAGGCAACTCCATCACTTTCTCCTCAGTCGGCGCAGGGCCGCTCCCAAGCCGAGTGAGCGCCACCGCGGGGGGCGGCGAGCGCAGCGAGCGTGGGGGCCATCAAATCTTCTCGTCCGCGACGCCGTGCATCACCATCAGCGTCTGCTGCATCGCCGCCACGCGTGTGCGCCGGTCGCCCTGCACGGCGAAGACGTCGGCACGCACGATCGACAGCGACCGCCCAGGCTTCAGCACCTCGCCGGTGGCGATCAGCAGGTCACCGGCGGCCGGGGCCAGCATGTTGATCTTGTACTCGACGGTCAGGACGCTGGCGTCCACTGGCATCAGCGTGAAGGCGGCGTAGCCGCCGGCACTGTCGGCGATCATGCCGACCATGCCGCCGTGCACGAAGCCGTGCTGCTGTGTCAGGTCGTCACGCACCGCCAGTTCGATGACGCAGCGTCCGGGTTCCACCTGGGTCAGGCGGGCGCCGATCAGCCGCATCGCGGCCTGGCGCGCAAAAGAATCCTTCACGCGCTCTGCGAAATCAGGATTGGCGGCAATGAAGGACATGGCGGGGATCGGCGGAGGACGGCGAGTGCCTGCGCAGCGGGCGACTCTACGGCCAGGTTGACGTTAACGTCAACTTGCCCCGGAGTGCGCCTAGGGCACGGGCCGGCCGTCGGCCAGTCGCAGCGTGCCCCGGATCAGCCGGTACACCACCCAGCACCAGACGACGAGGAAGACGACGCCTCCTGCGACGGCGCCGCCGAGGATTTTCCACGACAGCACCATCCTGTCCGTGGCCTGCATCGAGCGGGCCATCTCGACAGCGTCCGGCACGACCATCGCGATGAGAACGACCATCGCCAGCACGAACCACAACGACCACCACCAGAACGTTCGGATCAACCAGGTGTAGTGAGAGGCGAGGAAGGTGTCGGCCGCGTCACTGCGCTTGACGGCGGCGATGACCATCCCAATGAACGCCGGCCAGAACATCACCAGTCCGATGGCGAACAAGCCGTAAGTGATGCCAAGCATCGTGAACTCGCGCGACGACGGTAGCGGGGTGGGCGCGTCAGCAGACATGGCGGAGAGGCGTGAGAACCGACAGAGCGGTGAGAACGGGATCGTACCGCTGCGGCGATTCGTTACGCTACGGCAGTGGATCGATCCAGCGCCAGCACCATCCTCAAGGAGGTCTTCGGGTACGACAGCTTCCGCGGCTACCAGCGCGAAGTGATCGAGCATCTGGTCGCCGGCGGCGACGCGCTGGTGCTGATGCCGACCGGCGGTGGCAAGTCGCTTACGTACCAGATCCCGGCGTTGATGCGCCGGGGTGTTGCCATCGTCGTGTCTCCGCTGATCGCACTGATGGCCGACCAGGTCGCCGCGCTGGACGAACTGGGTGTGCGCGCGGCGGCATTGAACTCCACGCTGTCCTCGGCCGAAGCCGCCGCGGTGGAACGGCGCATGTGCGCCGGCGACATCGAACTCGTCTACATCGCGCCGGAACGCCTGCTGACCGAGCGTTGCCAGCGCCTGCTCACAGACGTCGAGTCGAGCGCCGGTCTGGCGCTGTTCGCGATCGACGAAGCGCACTGCGTATCACAATGGGGTCACGATTTCCGGCCGGAATACGGCGCACTTGCCATGCTGCGCGAGCGGTTCCCGTCGGTGCCACGCATTGCGCTGACGGCGACCGCTGATGCGCCGACGCGCGAGGAGATTGTCGAACGGCTGCTGGTCGAGCCGAAAGTCTTCGTTGCCAGCTTCGACCGGCCGAACATCCGTTACCGCATCGTCGAGAAGCGCGAGCCGCGTGAGCAACTGCTGCGGTTCATCCGCGACGAACATCCGGGAGAAGCAGGCATCGTGTACTGCCTGGCGCGCAACAGCGTCGAGGAGGTGGCGCAATTCCTGGTGCAGCACGGTGTCGATGCGTTGCCGTACCACGCAGGCATGGAGCCCGCCAGGCGTGCCGCCCACCAGGCCCGCTTCCAGCGCGACGAGTCCTGCGTCATCGTCGCGACGATTGCGTTCGGCATGGGCATCGACAAGCCGGACGTGCGCTTCGTGGCGCATCTGGACATGCCGAAGAGTGTCGAGGGCTACTTCCAGGAAACCGGCCGCGCGGGCCGCGACGGCATGCCCGCCGATGCCTGGATGGCCTACGGTCTCGCCGATGTCGTTCAGCAGCGCCGGCTGATCGAGCAATCGGAGGCTGAGGAAACTTACAAGCGGCTGTCGAGCGCCAAGCTCGACGCGATGCTGGCGCTGGCCGAGGCGGCCGACTGCCGCCGTGTGCGCCTGCTCGCGTACTTCGGCGAGGCCAGCAGCGCCTGCGGAAACTGCGACAACTGCCTGGCACCGCCGGCGCTGCGCGACGCGACCGAGGATGCGCGCAAGCTGCTGTCGACGATCTATCGCTGTCAGCAATCCGGCGGATATGGCTTCGCGGCAACGCATGTGATCGACGTGTTGCGCGGCAAGGTGACGGACAAGGTCGCGCGCTTCGGCCATCAACGCCTGTCGACGTTCGGCATCGGCGCCGATCGATCAGAAGCGGAATGGCGGCTGCTGCTGCGGCACCTGGTGGCGCAGCACGTGGTCGACGTCGATCACGCCCACTTCAATGTCCTGCGCCTGGCCGAAGCCAGCCGCGCAGTGCTGCGCGGCGAAGCCCGGATCGAACTGCGCATGCAGGAGCAGGAACCGCGTCGTCGCACGAAGCGCCGGGCGGCCGTCGACGGGCTCGACACTTCGGCGGAGCCGCTGTTCGAGCGGCTGCGGGAATGGCGTGCCGGAGTGGCGCGGGAGCATGGCGTGCCGGCCTACGTCGTGTTTCACGACGGGACGCTGCGCGCGATCGCGCAGCAGCGCCCGCGCGCGCTCGAGGAACTCGCGCAGGTTTCCGGCGTCGGCACAGCCAAGCTGGCACGCTACGGCGAAGCCGTGATCGGCATCGTCTCCGCCGGCTAGCCGCGCTTGCCACGCTCCAGCAGCCGACGGCACTCGGCCTCGTGCTGCGCGATTTCCGCCAGAGTCACCTGGATGTCCTCGCTCTGTTGCTCAAGAGCGGCGCGGTGCTGCGTCAGCACCGCGAGGAAGCGGCGCGCCTGCGCAGTGGCGTCCTTCGGCGATTCGTACATGTCGATCAGCTCGCGCACCTGCGAGAGCGAGAGCCCGAGGCGCTTGCCGCGCAGCGTCAGCTTCAGCCGCGTGCGGTCGCGCGGCGAATAGACGCGCGTGAGTCCCGAAGCACCGCTGCGCGCCGGCGCCAGGATGCCCTGGTCCTCGTAGAACCGGATCGCGCGCGGCGTGATGTCGAACTCGCGCGCCAGTTCGGTGATCGAGTACGAACGCGACTCTTGATCGTCCTGGGATGCAGGGCGCCTCGGGCGCGCGCGGGAAGACGTCGGCATCGGAGTCGTGAAAGTCGCCGCGTAGAATCGCCGCAGTTGACGTCAACGTCAAGCGGGCACCGTCGCATGAACCCCAACGAGCACGAGCTGCAGTATCCGTGGGCGGAGGCGCCCGCGACCGGCGCGTGGATCACGCTGCGGCCGGGGCTGCACTGGGTGCGCATGCCGCTGCCGTTCGCGCTCGACCACATCAACCTCTGGGTGCTCGACGACGAGATCGAGGGCCGCCCGGGCTTCACGATCGTCGACAGCGGCATCAGCTCCGACGCGACGCGGTCCGCGTGGGAAACGATCTTCGACGGGCTGTTCGCGGGCCGACCGCTGCTGCGGCAAGTCTGTACGCACTTCCATCCGGACCACTTCGGCCTCGCGCACTGGCTGACGCGCGGCGGTGAGCGCGCGCGCTGGCAGGCACCGCTGTGGATGACGGCCACCGAATACGCAATCGGCCGCCTGCTGTCGGCGGGCGGTGGCGACACCAGCGGCGAAGGCGCGGCGCTGCATTTCCAGCGCAACGGCCTCGGCGACGAGGAGGCGCTTGCCAAGGTGCGGGCGCGGGGCGCCGGCTACTACCCGAAGCTGGTGCCGGCCGTGCCACTGTCATACCGACGACTGCACGATGGCGACGAGATCGCCGTGGGACCGGCGCACGCGAAGCGCGTGTTCCGCATCGTCGTCGGCTTCGGTCATTCGCCCGAGCACGCGTCGCTTTACTGCGCCGAGGATCGTCTGCTGATCGCCGGTGACATGGTGCTGCCGCGCATTTCGACCAACGTCAGCGTGTTCGAGATCGAGCCCGAGGGCAACCCGTTGCCGCGCTACCTGCACTCGCTCGATCAGTTGCTGGTGCTGCCGGCCGACACGTTGGTATTGCCCTCGCATGGCAAGCCGTTCACCGGACTGCACCAGCGCATCGCGCAGCAGCACGCGCATCACCGTGAACGGCTGGGCGAGGTTCTGGCCGCGTGCGCGACACCGCAAACGGCCGCGAGCATCGTGCCGGTGCTGTTCAGGCGCGCGCTCGATCTGCACCAGACCACCTTTGCGCTTGGCGAAAGCCTGGCGCACCTGCATGCGCTGTGGGCCGAAGGTGCGGTCACCCGTAGCGAGCGCGATGGCGTCTTCCAATTCCAGGCAGCACACTGAACCCGGAGCCCTCGAATGAAGCGCGCTGACACGCTGCTGGTCACTGGTGGACGCGATCCCGCCACGAGCTTCGACTTCGTCAACCCGCCGCTGGTACGCGGCTCTACCGTGTTGCACGAGAGCGTCGCCGACATGAAGGCGCGTATCGCGCGTCGCAACGCTGGCGAGGACGACGCGCCGGTCGCCTACGGCATCTACGGCACGCCGACACACCACGCCTTCTACGAGGCGCTGAACGCTCTCGAGGGCGGTCATGCGAGCTGGGCGCTGCCCTCCGGCCTCACCGCCTGCACGATTCCGGTCCTGGCGTTTGTGCGCGCCGGCGATCACGTGCTGGTGCCGGATTCGGTCTACTGGCCGACCCGGCGTTTCTGCCGCGACACGCTGGTTCGCTATGGTGTCGAGGCGACGTTTTATGACCCGCGCATCGGCGAACACGGCCGGGCCGCGGTCGAGGCGCTGTTCTGTCCGACGACGCGCGTGCTGTTCCTCGAATCACCGGGGTCACTCACGTTCGAAATGCAGGACGTGCCGCTGCTGGCCGAGGTGGCGCGTGCGAAGGGCGCCGTCAGCATGATGGACAACACCTGGGCCACGCCGCTGTACTTCCAGCCGCTGGCGCACGGCGTCGATATCTCGATCCATGCCGCGACCAAGTACATCTGCGGGCATTCGGACGTCATCATGGGCACCGTGACCAGCAACGCCACCGCCTGGCCGAGGCTGCGCGAGACGTTCCACCACTACGGCCTGACGACCAGCCCGGATGATGTGTACCTCGCGCACCGCGGACTGCATTCGTTGGGTGCGCGCCTGCGCCAGCACACGGCGACTGCATGGAAACTGATCGACTGGCTGCAGGCGCAGCCGGAAATCGACCGGATCCTGTTTCCGGCGCTGCCGGGCGACCCCGGACACGCCCTGTGGAAGCGCGACATGAGCGGTGCCTCGGGCCTGTTCGGCGTGGCGCTGAAGCCGGTGGACGAGCAGCGCTTCTTTGCATTCATCGACGGCCTGCAACTCTTCGGCCGCGGTTACTCCTGGGGCGGCTACGAGAGCCTGCTGATCCCGGTGTTCGCGGAGCGCACGGCCGTGCCGCTGACGTTCAACGGACCGTTGTTTCGGATCGCGGCCGGCCTCGAGGCGCCGGACGATTTGATCGAAGACCTGGCGGCGGGATTCGCGCGATTGCGTGGCTCGCGCTGATATGACAGATGCGCTTCGCCGTGGCTACAAGGGATAGGGGCTCTGGCGCTCCAGCTCCTGCACGCTTCCGACCAGTTCGCGGGTGCGCAACGCCAGTTGGCTGATCCGCGCTTCGAGTTCAGTCCGCTGCTCCGCCAGTCGCACCAGTTCCTGCGCCAGGAACACTCGTCGCGGGGTCGGGACATCCGGCTGCACCAGTTCGAGCGTCACGCTCTGCACCGCGACGTCGGTCTGTGCCAGACCATTCCTGGCGCTTTGCAGTCGCGATCGTGTGCTGCGCAGTTCGCTGCGGGCGTCGTGGATCTCGCGGCCGACGCGGTATCCCTGGACGAAGGCGGGCTCCGTTGCGCCCGGGCACACGTTCGCATACGACCAGCCGTTGATGCCGGCGCGGAATCCGTTCCGGGGCTGGCAGTACTCCAGCAGGCCCCGCTCGCGCCCTTCGGTGTAGGCGGCGAGATCGGGCGTGACCTGATGCTTCGCGCAGCCGACACGGTGGGCACCGATGCGATCCGCCGGCTGCCCGTGCAGCCCGTCCTCGTAGCCGATCGTGCGCCAGTCCGCCGTACGGCATTCGTCCTTGCCGAGGCCTGTCGCGCAGCCGGCCAGCAGGGTCGCAGCCAAAAGGCCGGCGACGAATGTCAGGACTGCTCGGACAGGACGCGCGCTCATCGTGGTCACGATTGTTGCGAACGCCGCCGATAAGCGAAGAGGCGAAATGTCACACGAAGGGGGGCGATCCTCGCGAATGGACTTCATCGTCTCGCGGGACCTCAGTCGGGAACTGCGGCGGCACGCTTTGGCATTCATGGCAACGCAGCAGGGCCGTGCCGGCACTGCCTCCCAAGGGATCGACGACCGGAAAGTGACCGTGTGGAGGAAGTGGAGGCGTAGGCAAGAGCCGTCGCATGGTCTCGAACCTTCGCACCTGACAGACCCGCTCGCCCGGTAAGCGAGAAGCGTCACTTTTCAACTGAGGCGGCTCTTGGCCATTGCTGCGGTTCAGCCATTCGGTCGAGCCGCACATTCGCGGTGCGCGCGGCGCGGCGCGGAAGTGTGATCTGCGGACTCGATCGAAATCGATGGGTCGGCCGAACGGACTCCCCCAAAGGAATCAGCCGAGCGACCACCGCGTCGCGTAGCACACGATAGAGTCGACTGACCCGTACTCACCGTCATTCACGCGGCCAGCGCAGTCCCGGCGCCGTCTTCGGCACGGCCCGCTGACCGCGTTCAACTCGCATTGAAACCCGATCCGCTTTCCATTCAATGGCTGTGCAGGCCGGCTGGCACCGAGGCGGCCTGCCTGACCGTGGCTGCCATGGAGTGCTCATGCTAGGGGCGTTGCGCGGCCTGGCCCGCCGCGCTTTCGAACCCGGCGTGTCGCAAAGCGGCGGCCGCTGGTTCCGCCGTGACGAGGCCATCATGGGCACGGCGATCCACGTGGAGCTCTGGGGCGACGATGCCGATGTGGCTACCGAGGCCCTCGAGGCGGTGATGCAGGAGATGCACCGGATCGATGCGTCGATGAGCCCGTACAAGGAGTCGTCGGAACTGTCGCGCATCAATCGCGAGGCGGCGCGGCAGCCGGTCGAGATCGGCCCGGAGCTGTTCGACCTGCTGGCTCGATCGATCGCGTTTTCCGAGCTTTCCGATGGCGCCTTCGACATCACCTATGCGAGCGTCGGCCACCTTTACGACTACCGCCGTCGCATCCGCCCGACCCGGGAGCAGCTGTCCGTCGCCCGCGAGGCGATTGGCTATCGGCATCTGCACCTCGACCGTGCGGCGCGCACCGTGTGTTTTGCACGCGACGGCGTGCGCATCGACCTCGGTGGCTTTGCAAAAGGCTACGCGGTCGACAGCGGCGCCGCGATTCTCGCCAGACATGGTGTGCGCCACGCCGTGGTGGCGGCGGGTGGCGACAGCCGGATGCTGGGCGACCGCTGTGGCCGACCGTGGACCATCGGCGTGCGCGATCCGCGCCGCAAGGGTGAAGTCGTGGCGCTGCTGCCGCTGGAAGACGTCGCGGTGTCCACCTCGGGCGACTACGAACGCTACTTCGATGACGGTGACGAGCGCTGCCATCACCTGATCGACCCGCGCACAGGGATGTCGCCGCACAGTGTGCGCAGCGTGACGGTGATCGCACCGGACGGGCTGACGAGCGAGGCGCTGTCCAAGACCGTGTTCGTCCTGGGCGTCGAGCAGGGACTGCGGATCGTCGAGTCGATGCCCGATGTCGACGCGGTGGTCATCGACGCCGCCGGGACGCTGCACTACTCGGCCGGGCTGCTCGCCGGCGCGAATCCCGTGTCGAACTAATGCCTATGGCCTAGCGCCGTGACCCGGGCAGGGAATCAACCCATGAATCACGCACCACATCAGCCAATCAACGCGAGCGTGTCTCGGGACAATTCGTGCGTCCCGTGTCCGCGAGGTTTCAGGGAGGCCATCATGAGGGACATCCAGTTCGCACGCTGGACCGCTGTGCTCGGGCTCGCGGCCGTTGTCGGCGTTGCGGGTTGCTCCGGTTCGAGCACGCAATCCGACAGCACGCTCAACGTCGAAGGCAACGTGCCGATCGCCTACGCGAAGCGCTCGACGTCGCTCAACATCAATCCCACCAACGGCGCGCCGTTCGCCGCCGGGGGCGACCTGATGATCCGCGAGAAGTCCTCGCCGAGCGCGTCCGAGGTCAATGTCACCGCCGCGATCACGCAGGGCAAGGGCGACGTGTCCGATCCCGAAGTGTCGTACGACGGCAGGAAGATCGTGTTCGCGATGCGCTGCCCGACCAGCAACACGTCGAGTGTCGGCGGCGTGGCCGCCTGCACCGGGCGCTGGAACATCTGGGAATACGACACGAGCTCCGGACTCGCCAGCGGCACGTTCCGTCGCATCACGAGTTCAACCACCGATGACGACGTCGACCCGGCCTACCTGCCGGCCGACCGCGGCTTCGTGTTTGCGTCGAACCGCCAGACGACGACGAAGACCCAGGCCCTGGGCCAGAGCTACTACGCCGTCGACGAATACGAGCGCGAGCGGGTGTTCAACCTGCACACGGTCGACCGCAACGGCGGCTCCGTCACGCAGATCTCGTCGAACCAGAGCCACGACCGCAACCCGGTGGTGCGGCCCAACGGCGACATCATGTTCTCGCGCTGGGAGCACGTCGGCCCGCGCAACCGCTTCGCCATTTTCCGCGTCAAGCCGGACGGCACCGACATGTTCGTGCTTTATGGCGCACACAGCGGCGGCAACAGCTTCCTGCATCCCCGCGACATGGACCCGCGCGGTCCGTACGCAGGCAAGGTGGTCTCCTCGCTGATGCCGTTGTCGGGCACGCAGGAAGGCGGGGCGCTGATGCTGATCGACGCCGCCAACTATTCCGAGCAGAACACGCCGGCCAACGCCCAGGTCACAGCGCAGGGCGGCCAGGCGCAGTGGACGGCGAAGGAAATCGATCTCGGCCGCGGCCTGTCGGAGTTTGGCCGCATCTCGGCGCCGTACCCGCTCTGGGACGGCACGAACCGCGTGCTGCTCGCCTATCGCCCGTGTGAGGTGACGCGCAATGGCGTGGTCGTTCCGTGCGCAACCCTGACCTCAGACGAGCGCGCGATGCTGGCGGATGACACGATGTCGCGCGCACAGCAGGCGCTGCTCCCGGTGCAGGACAACGCCCCCGCGGTGTACTCGATCTACATGGTCGATCCCGGCAAGCAGACGTTCCTGATCGTCGCCGCGCCCCCGTCGGGCTTCATGTACACGGACCCGGTCGCCATCCAGGCGCGCCCGGAACCGAATGCCACGCAGCCGACCGTCGTCGACGAGGTGCTCAAGGCGCAGAACCTGGCACTGATCGAAGTGCGCAGCGTGTACGACACGGACGGCCTCGATCGCATGGGCGACTCGATGCTGGCACCGGTCGATCTGCCCACCGGATGCAGCGCGGCCATCGCCAAGACCACGCCGCTCGATGCGGCCGACACGCGTTCGCAGGTTCCCGACATCGCCAGGATGAAGGACCCGGCGGATGCCGCCTATCGCTGCGCGCCGGCCTATTTCGTGCGCGCCTTCCGCGCGGTCGCACCCCAGGTGAATGCGATGGGCATGCGTGAAGCGATCGGCGAAACGGAGTTCGAACCGCAGCAGATCCTGGGCTATGCGCCGGTCGAGCCCGACGGTTCGTTCAAGCTGCAGGTGCCGGCCGACACGCCGCTGGGGCTGGCGATCCTCGACGCGAAGGGACGCGCGATCCAGACCCACCTGAACTGGATCCAGGTGCGCCCGGGCGAGCGCCGCACCTGCGACGGCTGCCACAGCCCACGGCGCGGGGCGTCGCTGAACTCCGGTGCGATCGTCAACTCGCTGCCGGCGGCGCTGATGCCGGCTATGGCCGCCGCGCACCAGTCGGGCGAGACGATGGCCTCGACCCGCACGCGGCTTGATGCGACGGCGCTGAAGCTCGGCACCGACCTCGCACATGCCGACCACTGGGCCGACACGACGAAGGCCGGTGTCACCGCGCGCCCGAACATCATCGTTCGCTACACCGGCAACGCCGATGCCGCGGACGACCTTGCGACCGCGGTGCCCACCGACGGCATCATCAACTATCCCGATCACATCCAGCCGCTGTGGACGCGCAGCCGCGGCGTGGCCGGCGCCGACACCTGCACCAGTTGCCACAACGACACCGCGAAACTGGATCTGCGCGCGACCGTGTCGGGTACCGGTCGGCTGGTGTCCTATGAGGAACTGCTGGTCGGCGACCCGGTGATCGACCAGGCCACCGGCCAGCCGGTCACGCGCCTCGAGGATGGCGTCCCGGTCATCGTGCGCAACGCGCCGCTGGTGGACAACATGGCTGGCAACGCGCTGGGTATGACCCGAGCGAGTCGACTCGGCGAAATCATGTTCGGTGAACTGCTGAAGGCGTCGGCAGGGGCTCGCACTGCGCATCCGAATCCGCCGGCCAGCGCGCCGGACCATGCGATGCTGCTCAATGCCGCGGAGAAGCGGCTGATCACCGAGTGGATGGACCTCGGTGGTCAGTACTTCAACAACGTGTCGGCGAGCGGGAGCCCGGTGCGCACGGCGACCGCGCTGTCGCGCAGCGCGTTCGACGCGAACGTGTATCCGGTGATCAAGGCCAACTGCGTGACCTGCCATCAGCCGACCGGCAATGCCGGCGCCGCGCAGACCGGCCAGTCGTACCTTCGCAACCGTTACATCCTGACCGGCGACGCCGAGGGTGACTACAACGTCACGCTGACGATGGTCTCGAATACCTGTAACGCCGCTACCGTCGCATCGAACGCCTTGCTGCAGCGGCCGTCGACCGTGCCGCATCCGGCTGGCGCCATTGGCCAGGCGAGCGCAGTGCTGCCCGCAGGCAGCGCCGGCTACAACACGATCGCGACGTGGATCAGCACGGGGTGTAGCACGCCATGATCCTGGAGGAGGCGGGGGCCGTCCTGAAAGCAAGTCGGACCACCTGGACGGTGGCCGGCTTCGTTGCATCGATGCTTGTCGCTTGCGGGGGCGACGGAGGCAACCCGTTCGACAACCCGCCGACGGTGCAGAACCCCGTCACGACGAGCGGCCAGAAACTGTCGTTCGTCTACTTCCAGAAGTGTGTCCAGCCGGTCTTCCTGAAGCAGCTGCAGATCAATCAGAACGGCGTGATCTCCACCAACACCTGCGCCGCGGCGGGGTGCCACGACAACGCCACCGGCACCGGCGGCGCGTTCCGTTTGCTGGGCAATGCGCAGCCCGTCGACATGGCCAACCCCGCCAACACGCCTGACGTGATCCGCACGACCGACATGTACAAGAACTTCTACTCGGCGCAGGGCGAGGTGGTGTTCGGGGCGCCGCTGTCGAGCCGGCTGCTGACCAAGCCGCTGACGCTCAATGTCCTGCACGGAGGCGGGCTCATCTTCCTGAGCGAAAGTGATCCGAACGTCATGCTGATTCGCTACTGGATCAGCCGTCCGATGCCGCAGGGCCAGGACGAGTTCAGTTCGGCGGCCAACAGCATGTTCACGCCAGCCGACCCGAATGCCGGCGTCTGCAACACGCAATGACCACCGCGATATCGCCTATCCGGTGGCGACGCGCGCTGGCGCGGGCGGCGGCCTGTGCATTGATGCTGGTTGGCGCGGGCGCCGCGACGCCCATCGCGTCGGCACAGGAAAAGGTGCAGATCACGGATCCGTTCATCGATCTGCGCACCGGGCCGGGCCGCGGCTACCCGATCTTCTACATCGCTGGCCGCGAGGAGTGGATCGAAATCCTGCTGCGCCGTACCGACTGGTTCAAGGTGCGCACGGCTGACGGCAAGGAAGGCTGGGTGAACCGCGCACAACTCGAAACCACGCTGACCGAGGCCGGCACGGCGAAGGCCTTCCGCGACACCCTGGTCGACGACTACCTGCGGCGCAAGCTCGAGCTCGGTGCCGCGTGGGGCGAATTCGACAGCGAACCCATGCTGAAGATCTGGAGCGCGTACCGGTTTGCGGACGCACTGAGTGTCGAAGCCGCGATTGGCCAGGTGCAGGGGACATTTTCCGGCACGGAGTTCTGGGCCATCAACCTGAACGTGGAGCCGTGGTCGGATCGCCGACTGTCGCCGTTCCTCGGCATCGGCCTGGGCCGCTTCAAGAACATCCCGAATGCGAGCCTGGTCAGTGCGAACGTCACCAATGCCAACCTCGCCAACGCGGCGCTCGGCCTGCGCTACTACATCGCCGAACGCTTCGTCGCGCGGCTCGATTACTCGATCTACACGGCGTATGTGTCGGACGCCGACAGCGCTGAATACAAGGCCGTGACGCTCGGCATCGCATTCTTCTTCTGATCACCACACCCACCCATGCGAAAACTCCTTCTTGCGATGCCCCTGACCGCCGGCCTTGCGATCGCTGCGACGCCGTCGTTCGCCCAGAGCACGCCGCCGGCTGCCGCGCCGAATCCGCCGAATGAGCAGGTGATCGAGCCCGCGGTGCCGCGGCGCGATGTCCGCGTGCCGAAGATACCGAGCCGGGACATCATCGCTGGCGCCTACCTGGGCACCTATTCAAGCGAGGACTTCGGCGCGAGCTTCGTGTACGGAGTGCGCCTCGGCTATCACATCACCGAGGACTTCTTCGTCGAGGGCGTCTACGGCACGACCAATGTCAGCGACGAGAACTTCCGGCAGATCCTCCCGGGCGGCATCTTTCCCGAGAAGGAAGAAACACTCTCCTATTACAACCTGTCCGTCGGCTACAACATCCTGCCGGGCGAAGTCTTCTTCGGCAGCCGCTACGCGATGGCCTCGGCGCTGTACCTGATTGTCGGCGTGGGGAGCACCAAGTTCCTCGAACAGAGCAAGCAGACCATCAACTTTGGTCTCGGCTACCGCGTGTTCCTGAAGGACTGGGCCGCCATCCAGGTCGACTTCCGCGATCACCTGTACACGCTCGATCTGCTCGGTCAGAGCAAGTCCACGCAGAACCTCGAGCTGACGGTAGGCGTGACCTTCTTCTTCTAATCACTCGTCATGACATCGATGGTTCGAATCCTCAAGGTGGCGCGACTGCTCGCGGTGGCCGTGCTCGCTGCTGCAGCAGCGGGCGCCAATGCGGCGGTTACGCCGTCGGCCAGCGCGCCCGACTTCACGCTGCCCAGCCTCGACGGTCCCAATCTGCGGCTGCAGGAGCAGCGCGGCCGCGTGGTGATGATCAATTTCTGGGCCTCGTGGTGCGGGCCGTGCCGGGTAGAGATGCCCCACCTGGCGCGGCTGTATGAGAAGTACCGCGGCTCCGGCTTTACGGTGCTTGCCGTCAACATCGACGAAAGCCCGCAGAAGGCCGCCAGCCTGGCCACCCAGCTCGGCATGCGCTTCCCGGTGCTGCTGGATACGGACAAGAAGGTGAGCCGCCTGTACGACCTCAGCACGATGCCTTCGACCGTTCTCGTGGATCGCGACGGGCGCGTGCGCTACGTGCATCGCGGCTATCGCGACGGCTACGAGGAGACCTACGACAAGCAGATCCGGGAGTTGCTGCGCGAATGAGCCCCGTCCGCCAACACCTGTGGGCCGCGCTGCGCGGCGTGCTCCTGGCCTTCGCCGCCGCGGGCGCGCTGGGCGCGTGCGCGATGCCGGAGCCCTGGGTCAAGCCCTACGAACGCGAGCGTCTGGCGGATCCGCTGATGAAGTTCCAGCGCGATGCCCTGTCGGCCAAGCATCTCGAGCACGTGCATGAGGTGCGCGAAGGTGCGCGGGGTGGCACCGGCGTGCAGGGAGGCGGTTGTGGCTGCAACTGACCGTTGCCGGCGTGCCCTGCGCAGCACGCAACTCGCGTTGCTGGCGCTGGCCGAGCGTCGGGAAGGTGCAGGCGGGCTGCCATTTCTGGCGACCGCGCGCCTGCTCGGCGCGCTCGGTGGACTGATGGCGACGGGCCACGCGCACGCGGCCGAGCTGCCGGAAGATCGCGCCGACCTGATGCTGCACAGTTTCGACGGCGGTGGCGTGGAGGCCTGGGGACCGGCGCTGCTGGTGCGCAAGAACCTCCTCAACAAGGTCTCGCTCTTCGGTACCTATTACGCCGACATCGTCAGCAACGCCTCGATCGACGTCGTCACCACCGCCAGTCCCTACCGCGAAACCCGCCACGAGTACGGGCTCGGCGCCGACTACGCGGTGCGCGAATCGCTGCTCACCTTTGCGGCTTCCCGCAGCACCGAGCCCGATTACGTCGCCACGGCCTTCAACGTCGATGTCGCGACCGATACCTTCTCCGGCATGACCACGGTCGGCCTCGGGTACACCTACGGCTCCGATGATGTCGGCAAGGTCGGCGAAGGTTTCTTCGACCACGCCAAGCACTGGCGCTACCGGTTGGGCGTGTCGCAGATCCTGACGCCGCGCTGGCTCGCCAACGCGAACTTCGAGGTGGTGTCGGACGACGGCTTCCTCGGCAGCCCATATCGCATGGCGCTCGTCTTCGGTGCCGCGGTACCGGAGCGGATGCCGCGCACGCGCACCAGCCGCTCGGTTCAACTGCGCCTGATCGGTGAAGTTGTCCCGGGGTGGTCAGTGCGCGGCGAGTACCGGTATTTCTGGGATACCTGGGAAATCTCCGCGCACACGTTCGGACTCGGAGCCGCGCACCGCTTCGGCGAGAAATGGCTGGTCGATGCCTACGCCCGCAGCTATCGCCAGGAGGGCGCGCTTTTCTACTCCGACAACGCGACCAGCGAAACCCAGTACGTGACGCGCAACCGCCAACTGAGCGACTACAACTCACTGACGTTCGGTACGAAGGTGACCTACGAGCTGATGCGCATGCCGGGCCGGTACGAGCTCTCCCTGAGCGGTGCGCTGGAGTACTGGAAGACGGACTACAGCGATTTCACCGACCTGCGCAACGGCAGCCTGTACTCGTACAACGCGACTGTGGCGCAGGTGTTCGTGACCCTGCTTTTTTGAGCGAAGGACTGCAGTATGTCGAAACGTCGCCTGCTGATGGCTGCCCTGCTGGGGCTCACGGTGCTGATGCCCGTAGCGTCTGCTCAGCCGACTCCTGCACCCACGCCGCCCAGCGCACCGGCCTCCACCGCGACTCCGGCGGCCACGGCTCCGGCGTCGGCCACGAGCCTGGACGACCGCATCCAGGATGCCAAGGCGGATGTGATCCGGCTGAATCGCGACCTGATGGTGCTCGAGGAAGAACTGCTGTTCCCCGCCAACACGCAGGTCGCGATCTTCGTGTCGATGGACGTGGGCAGGATGTTCTCGCTCGACTCGGTGCGGGTGAAGCTCGACGACAAGGAGGTGGCCGGCTATCTCTATACGCCGGCCGAGGTGCAGGCATTGCATCGCGGCGGCGTGCAGCGTCTCTATGTCGGCAACCTGAAGGCCGGCACCCACGAGCTCGTGGCGTTCTTCACGGGCAAGGGACCGCATGAGCGCGACTACAAGCGCGGCGCGACCCTCAAGATCGAGAAGGGCACCGATCCCAAGTACATCGAGCTTCGGATCAAGGACTCGACCGGCAAGCTGCAGCCGGAGTTCGAGGTCAAAGTCTGGCAGTGAACCGGGGATGGCAGCGCTGTTCTCCCTGAGCCGACACGCCGGACGCTGGACGCGATCCGCGGCGCTGGTCGCCTGCCTTGCGTGCGTGGCACCGTGCACGTTCGCGCAGGCGGCGGGCAGCTCGGGCGTAACGCAGCCGTCGAGTGTCGGTGGTTGGCTCGACATGTCCACCTGGCTCAACTGGTGGCCGTGGCGCGACACCCGGCCGCCACCTCCTTCCGGCGTCGAATCTCCGCACTACGGCGACAGCCTGTTCTATTTCTTCCAGGGCCGCTACTTCACGTCGGTCACCGTGCTGATGACGTCGCAGCAGTTCGGCCGCATGGCGCCGCATGATGATGAAGCCGAGATCCTGCGCGGCGGGCTCTTCCTGTCCTACGGCATGCATCGCGAGGCGGGTGAGGTGTTCGCGACGCTGATCGAGCGAGGCGCAAAGCAGCCGGTGCGCGACCGTGCCTGGTTCTACCTGGCCAAGATCCGCTATCAGCGCGGCCTGTTTGCGGAGGCCGAGGAGGCGCTGGGCCGCATCGAGAAGCGTCTGCCGGGTGCGCTCGAGGAAGACCGGGCACTGCTGCAGGCCAACGTCTTCATGGCGCGCGGCAAGTACAACGACGCGATCACAGTGCTGGATGCGCTTGCCAAGGGCCCTAATCCCAGCAGCTACGTGCGCTACAACCTCGGCGTGGCGCTGGTACGCAGCGGGGACCTCGCGCGCGGCACGACGCTGCTGGACCAGGTCGGCAAGCTACAGGCCACCACCGAGGAGTACCGCAGCCTGCGCGACAAGGCGAACGTCGCTCTGGGCTTTGCCTCGCTGCAGGAAGGCCGGGGTGAGCAGGCACGCGCCTACCTGGAACGGGTGCGCCTGTCGGGGATGTTCTCGAACAAGGCGCTGCTCGGCTTCGGCTGGGCGTCCGCTGCCGAGGGACGGATGAAGTCGGCGCTGGTGCCATGGAACGAGCTGGCGACGCGGGACCCGAGTGACGCGGCCGTGCTCGAAGCCAAGCTCGCCGTGCCTTACGCGCTGGCCGATCTCGGTGGCAGCGCGCAGGCGCTCGAGCTGTACCAGGACGCCATCGGGGTGTTCGACCGCGAGAGCGCGAACCTCGACAGGTCGGTCGCCGCGATCCGCAGTGGCAAGCTGCTCGATGGGTTGATCGCCAGCAATCCGGGCGACGAGATGGGCTGGTTCTGGAGCATTGCCGAGCTGCCCGAAGCGGAGGATCTGCCGCTGGGCAGTCACCTAACGCTGCTGATGGCGACGCATCCGTTCCAGGAGGCGTTCAAGAACTATCGAGACCTGCGGTATCTCGAGCGCAACCTGCAGCAGTGGCAGGCGAGCCTCGATGTGCTGCGCGACATGCTCGCCAACCGCCGCCAGGCGTTCGCCGAGCGCCTGCCCCAGGTGCGCGAGAAAGAGCGTGCGCTGAACCTCGCTGGCTTCGAGCAGCAGGTCGGCGATCTCCTGGCCGAACTGGAACGAGTTGAACGCGACGCCGACGCGGCGGCATTCGCCACCCCGCTCGAGCGCGAACTGCAAGCAAGGCTGGATCGCGCGCGCGCGGCACTGGAACGCGCGGGGAGCGATCCCGAGCTGGCCCAGGCGCGCGAGCGCTACCGGCGCACGTCCGGCGCATTGCTCTGGCAGCAGAACGATCAGTTCGCCGTGCGCCTGTGGAGCGCGAAAAAGGGCATGCAGGAGCTGCAGCGCAACCTGGTCGAGGCGCAGCAACGCGATGTCGCACTCGCGGCGGCAGAGCGCGATGAACCCGCGCGGCTCGATGCCTTTGGTGGCCGCATCGAGGCGCTGTCAGCGCGCGTCGAGGCGATGGTTCCGCGCGTGGCGATGCTGACGCGGGAACAGCAGAACGCCGTGCAGGAGCTGGCGGTGGCCGAGCTGCTGCGGCAGAAGGAGCGGCTGGCGGCCTACGGCACGCAGGCCCGCTTTGCCGTCGCGCAGATCTACGACCGCGCGAGTACGGCCAGGGAGGACCCGCGTGGCTCCGCGCAATAGGCTCGCTCTCGCTGCCAGTGTGGGAGTGATGGCGGCGACGCTGCTCGCGGCGTGCGCGAATCCGTTCAAGAGGACGCCGCCCGAACCGCTGACGCTGAAAACGCTCGCGTCGCGCGAATATGCGGTCAAGCCCGATCCTGGCGTCAAGGCGAGTGAGGAGCAGGCCGCGCGCGCCTATCGCGACTTCCTGGCCGCCGCGCCGCGCGAACCGCACCGCAAGGAAGCGTTGCGCCGGCTCGGAGACCTCGAGATGGAACTGGTCGACACCCGCTCGGCGACCGAGGCGACGACCGCCACCGACTACCGGGCGGCCATCGCGCAGTACCAGGACTTCCTCAAGACCTACCCGAACGATTCCGGCAACGATCGGGTGCTGTACCAGCTGGCGCGCGCGTACGAACTGAGCGGCGACCTGGAGACCTCGCTCGCGACGCTCGACCGGCTGGTTCTGCTGTACCCCACCACGCGCTACCGCGACGAGGCTCAGTTCCGGCGCGGTGAACTGATGTTCGCGTTGCGCGAATATCCGAAGGCCGAGGCGGCCTACCTGGTGATGATGCACGGCGACAAACGTTCGCCGTTTTACGAGCGTTCGCTGTACATGCACGGCTGGTCGCTGTTCAAGCAGGGGCGGCTGGAGGACTCGCTGCAGTCATTCTTCGGCGTGCTGGACCTGAAGCTGGCTGGTCGCGGCGACGAAAGCAATCTGGAGAAGCTGCCCGGACTCACGCGCGCCGACCGTGAACTGGTCGAGGACACGTTCCGCGTGACGAGCATCTCGCTCGCCAACCTGCAGGGTCCGGCGTCGATTCCGCCCTACATCAACTCGCCGGTGCGGCGCGAGTACGAGTTTCGCGTCTACCAGCAGCTGGGCGAGCTCTACATCAGGCAGGACCGCGTCAAGGACGCCGCCGACACCTTCGGCGCCTTCGCACAGAACTCACCGTCGCATCCCGAGGCGCCGGTGCTGCAGGCGCGTGTCATCGAGATCTACGCCGCAGCCGGCTTTGCCTCGCTCGCGCTGGACGCCAAGAAACAGTACGTGACCCACTACGGTGTCGGCAGCGAGTATCAGAAAAGCAACCCGGAGGGCTGGACGCGCAACGCCGAGCCCCTGGTCAAGACCCATCTGGAAGAGCTGGCGCGCTACTACCACGCCAACGCACAGAAGACGAAGAAGACCGAGGACTACCAGGATGCGGTGCGCTGGTACCGCAGCTACCTGAATTCGTTTCCGCGGGATCCGCAGGCGGCGCAAAACAACTTCCTGCTGGCGGAACTGCTGTACGAGGACACGCGCTATTCCGAAGCGGCCGTCGAGTACGAGAAAGCGGCGTACGGCTACCCGCAGCACGCCAAGAGCACCGATGCCGGCTATGCCGCGCTGCTGGCTTACGCGCAGCAGGAAAAGCGGCTTCCCGCGGCCGATGCGCAGAAGGTGCAGCGCGCCGCGGTCGACAGCGCAATGCGCTTCGCGACGACTTTCCCGCAGGACCCGCGCAGCGCGTCCGTACTGACCAACGCCGCCGAGAAGCTCTACGCGCTGAACGACGGCGCGCAGGCCGCCGCGGTCGCGCGCCAGGTGCTCGCGCTCCAGCCGACGCCGTCGGCGGACCAGCGACGTGTCGCCTGGACCGTCATCGCGCACACGTCGTTCGAGAAGGGCGCATTCGCGGATTCCGAACGCGCGTATGGCGAGGTGCTGGCGCTGACGCCGGAGAGGGATGCAGCGCGCGCCGCGCTGACCGAGCGCCTCGCGGCGTCGGTCTACAAGCAGGGCGAGGCCGCGCGCGCGCAGGGACAGTTGCCAGTCGCGATCGAGCACTACACGCGGGTCGCGAGCGTGGCGCCGGCCTCACCAGTGCGAGCGAACGCACAGTACGACGCCGCGGCGGCGATGCTCGCGCTGAAGGACTGGGACGGCGCGGCGCGCACGCTGGAGGACTTCCGCGGGCGCTATCCCAAGCATCCACTGCAGGGCGAAGTCGCCGGCAAACTCGCGGTCGCGTACTCGGAGCAAGGAAGCTGGGCGCAGGCGGCCGGCGAGTTCGAGAAGCTTGCTGCCGCCAACAGCGATCCGCAACTCGCGCGTGCCGGCCTGTGGCAGGCGGCCGAGATGTACGAGAAGGCCGGTGCCCGTGCACCCGCCGGGCGCGCCTACGAGCGCTACGTGAAGCAGTACCCGGACCCGCTGGGGCCTGCGCTGGAGGCTCGCTATCGGCTCGCACGGATCGCGCGCGCGGACGGCAATGTCGCGCGAGAGCTGGCGCTGATGAAGGAAGTGCAACGGGTGGACCTGACCGCGGGTGCCGCGCGCACTGACCGTACGCGATATCTCGGCGGCATGGCCACGCTCGCGCTGGCGAAGCCGCTGGCCGACGACTACCGCAAGGTCGCGCTGGTCGAGCCGCTGAAGCGCCAGCTGAAGCTCAAGAAAGACAAGATGGAGCTCGCTCTGAAGGCCTACGCGGCGGCCGCCGACTACGGCATCGCCGAAGTCTCGACGGCCGCGACGTATCAGACCGCTGAGCTGTATCGCGACTTCGGCAGGGCGCTGATGACGTCGCAGCGGCCGAAAGGGCTCAAGAAGGACGAGCTCGAGCAGTACAACGTGATGCTCGAGGAGCAGGCCTTTCCGTTCGAGGAAAAGGCGATCGAGGTGCACGAGATCAACGCGAAGCGCGCCACGAACGGCGTCTACGACACCGCAGTACGCGACAGCTTTACCGCGCTCGGGCAGTTGCGACCGGCGCGCTACAACAAGGTCGAGCGCGCGGGAAGGACGGTCGATGCGATTCGCTGAGCGTTCTCTCCGGATCGGCTGCCTCATCGCAGCCAGCGCAACACTGGCGGCGTGCGCGATGTTTGACGACAAGTCAGCGCCAGCGCCGTCATCAGCAGCTGCACCGGCGGCCACAGCCGACGCGAAGGGCGTGTCCGCACCGGCCGCGTCGGCCAAGGGGCCAACCGGGTCGACGATTGCCAGCCCAGAAGCGCCGCCGATCAATCCGACCGTGCAGCGCACCTTCGACAGCGCGCGCCAGGCGCTGGCTGCGGGGCGGACGGCCGAGGCCGAGCGGAGCTTCCTTGCGCTGACGAAATCCAATCCCGAGCTGGCGGGTCCCTACGCCAATCTCGGCCTCATTCATCGCCAGGCCGGCAAGACCGCAGACGCGGTGGCCGCGCTCGAGCAGGCGGTCCAGTTGAGCCCGCAGCGCGCCGAGCTGCACAACCAGCTGGGCATCACCTACCGCATGGCCGGCGACTTCGACAAGGCTAAGGCCTCATACGAACGGTCGATCGCGCTTGACGCGAACTACGCCGCCGCGGTGCTCAACCTCGGCATTCTGTATGACTTGTATCTATGGGATGGCGCGCGTGCGCTCGAACTCTACGATCGCTACCTGCAGCTGACGCCGGGTGGCGACGAGCAGGTGAAGCGCTGGGTGCGTGACCTCAGGAATCGCAGCGCGCAGAAGAACGCGCCTCAGCGCAAGGAGCAGGGATGAAGCGGCGCTTCTTCGGGCATCGGCGTGGCCCGCTGCGCGCGACCATGGCCCTCGTGGGCGTGCTGGCCGCGTACGGAGCCATGGCGCAGGACCGCGCGGAAATCGATCGCACCCAGATCATCGGCAACCGCGAGCTGCCGAAGGTGCTCTACATCGTGCCGTGGAAGAAGCCTTTGCCGGGAGATCTTTCCAGTCGTCCGCTGGACAGTGTGCTCGACGAGGCGCTGGCGCCGGTCGATCGCGATGTGTTCCGCCGGCAGGTGCGGTACGACACGCTGATCCAGTCGCGCACCGCGGAAGCAAACGGCGCTGCGGCGCCTAACACGGCACCGGCGGCGGGGAAGTCAACGGAACGCAAGTGAGTTCAGCAGTCATTGGAGTGTTTTCGGAGATCGAGTCATGAATGCATTCAACACCGTCGTCAAGTTCTTCCAGGACAGCGGGATGTTCATCTATCCCAGCATCCTGATCATGGCGCTCGGCGTCGCGGTTGCGATCGAACGTTTCATCTTCCTGAACCGGGCGCGTGCGGATAACCGCAAGATGTGGGACCAGATGCTGCCGCTGCTGCAGAACGGCAAGTTCGACAAGGCCCAGGCCGTCGCCGGCAGCGGCGACGTGGCGATCGGCAAGATCGTCACCTACGGCATCGAACGACTGCGCACGCCGCACCGGCGCGAGGACATCGACGCCGCGATGGAGGAAGGCATGATGGAAATCGTGCCGCGGCTGGAAAAGCGCACGCACTACATCGCGACCTTCGCCAATGTGATCACGCTGGTGGGTCTGCTCGGCACCATCATCGGCCTGATCAAGGCTTTCACTGCGGTCGCCAACGTCAATCCGGCCGAGAAGGCCGAACTGCTGGCCGCGTCGATCTCGATCGCGATGAACAACACCGCCTTTGCGCTGATGGTCGCGATCCCGTTCCTGCTGATCCACGCGTTCCTGCAGGCGCGCGCCACCGAGATCGTCGACAGCCTGGAGGCGGCGAAGATCAGCTTCCTGAATCTCGCACAACGGATGACCGCCGAAGTCCGGCGCGCGGCCGCCTAGCCGGTCGCGCGCCGAGGAGCACAGCATGCGCGTGCGTCGCCTGCGCCGCGAGCCCACCGGGCTCGACGTCACGGCGTTCATCAACCTGATCGTCGTGCTGGTGCCGTTCCTGCTCAGCACGGCGGTCTTCACGCACCTGTCGGTGCTCGAGATGTCGTTGCCGGCGCAGTCGACCGGCGCACTCGAGAAGCTCTCGGCCGACAAGCTCAACCTCGAGATCGTGATCCGCGCTGACGCGATCGAGGTCGGCGACCGCATCGGCGGGCTGATCCAGAGCATCCCCAAGACGGCAACGGGTCAGCATGACATTGCCGTGCTCGGCACGGTCGCGCGGACGATCAAGGAGCGCTTTCCCGAGAAGACCGATGCCACGGTGCTGCCCGAGCCGAACGTCCCGTACGACGTGCTGGTGCAGGTGATGGACGCGCTGCGCGCCGGCCGGCAAGTGCAGGGCGCCAAGGTGGTCGAAGTGGCGTTGTTCCCCGACATCTCGATCGGCGATGCCCCGATCCGGCAGGCGGCCGTGCGATGAAGCAGAGCGGAATCCAGAGGCGCGCGGCGCGCCGCAACCGCAATACGTCGACGGTCGACCTCAATCTCGTGTCGCTGATCGACATCTTCACGATCCTGATCTTTTTCCTGCTCTTCAACATGGGCGTCGCCGAGATCCTGCCCAATTCGAAGTCGATCAAGCTGCCCGAGTCGACCGCGGAAAAGCTGCCGCGTGAGACCGTCGTCGTGATGGTCAGCCAGAACGACATCATCGTCGATGGCCGCAAGGTCGCCGCGGTGAGCGACGTCATCAATGCCGAGAGCGATCTCATTCCGACGCTGAAGGCGGAACTGGACGTGCTGGCCGGCCGCCAGGTGATCCGTGCCGAGAACGCAGCATCCAAGCGCGCGATCACGATCATGGGCGACAAGGAGATCCCTTATCGCCTGCTGCGCAAGGTGATGGTCACGTGCGCGCGCGCAGACTTCACCGATGTCTCGTTCGCCGTGCAGAAGAAGGGCGGCTGATGGTGGCTGCCGCAACGTATCTGCACACGCCGATCCTGGCGTGGTCCGTTTCGGCCGAAGACGAGGAGCGCTTCAAGCGCATCCTCAGGCAGGTCCTGGTGGTCTGTCTGCTGGCGGCACTCGTGATGCCATGGCTGCCCGTGCGCGAACCCGATCGCGCGGCACCCGAGCCGCTGCCGCCGCGGCTGGCCAAGCTGCTCCTCGACCGTGAAGCGCCGCCGCCGGCACCCTTGCCTAAGCTCGACAGGCCTGTGCCGAAAGACGAAGCCAAGACGGTTGCTCCCAACGTGCCGAAGGCCGAACCCAAGGCGTCCGTGGTCGAGGCTCGTCGGCCCGAGGCGAACAAGCCGCCCGGTGAAAAGCTCGAGAACGCGCGCGCCCGCGCGTCCGGCGTCGGCCTGCTCGCCATGAAGAACGAACTCGCCGAACTGCACGCGGCTCCGGCCGCCGTGCAGTTGAACAAGGACATCAAGCCGGGCCCGGGCGTAGGGTCCGGCGTCGGCCCGGGTGTGGGTGCCGGCGTCGGGCCTGGCGTGCCGACGCGCTCGCTGATCACTTCCAACGCGACTGGCAGCAGTGGCGGTATCAACACCGCGGCCTACAGCCGCGATACCGGCGGTGGCGGACTGGCCGGCCGCTCGACGACACTGGTCGAGGGCGTGGCTGGCGGAGCGGGTGGCGGCGGCCCCGGTGGCGTTGCCCACGGCAGTGCCGGTCGCCCTGGGGCCGGTGGCGGCGGCGGCGGCACGCTGCAGCGAGGTGCGAGCGGCAAGGCGTCACGTTCGATCGAGGAGATCAAGCTCGTCTTCGAACGCAACAAGGGTGCGATCTATGCGATCTACAACCGCGCGCTACGCGAGGAGCCGTCGTTGCAGGGCCGGGTCGTGCTGGAACTGAAGATTGCGCCCGCGGGGCAGGTGGTTGACCTGCGGATCGTGTCGAGCGAACTCAAGTCGGACGATCTTGAGCGCAAGTTGCTGGCGCGAATCAGGCAGTTCGATTTCGGCGCCAAGGACGTGGACGCGATCACCGTCACCTGGCCGGTCGACTTCCTGCCGTCCTAGTTGCCCGCCGTGACGCGCGGCTTCTGCTTGCGTCGCTTGGTGACCCGGTCGAAGAGCCAGCGCGGCATCACTTTCAGCAGCGCGGTCGCGGCGCCCATCTGCCACGGAATCGTGCGGTAGCGCGCGCCGGCGATCATCGCATCGGCCGCCCGGCGCGCGAACTCCGGCGCATCCATCAGAAACGGCATGCCGTAGGGATTCTTCGCCGTCAAAGGCGTACGGATGAAGCCCGGCGAGATCGTCACCACCTTGATGCCGTGCTTTGCCATCTCGACGCGCAGGCTCTCGCAGTAGGTGATGACCGCGGACTTCGACGCGCAGTACGCGTCCGAGCCCGGCAGGCCGCGGATGCCAGCCACGCTGGCAATGCCGACGAGCGTGCCGCGTCGGCGCGTCTTCATCGGCGCGATGAACGGATGGAACGTCGCGGGCATCGAGAACACGTTGGTCTCGAACACGCGGCGAAACTGCGCCAGGTCCTCGTAGTGTTCGGTCTTCACGCCGACCGAGATGCCGGCGTTGGCAATGACGATGTCGGCACCACCCACCGCGGCGTCGAACTCGCGGCCGGCGGCGACGATCGCCTCGGCGTTGGTGACGTCGACGCCGTAGATCAGGTGCTGCTGACCCGGCAGCGTAGCGACCAGGGCCTGCAACGCGTCGGTGCGGCGGGCTGCGAGGCCGAGTCGCGCACCGCGGGCGGCAAATTCGCGTGCCAGCGCTTCGCCGATTCCGCTCGAAGCGCCGGTGATGAAGACGTTCACGTCGCAGCGAAGGCGAGGATCACTTGCGGCCGCGCTCCGTGCGCGCCTGCGCCACCAGGTAGTCGAGCACGATCAGGCTGCCTTCGCGCGAGCCCACCATCGACGGCGCGGTCTTGAACTTGCCATCGACGCCCATCGCCGGCGTGCCGTCGATCTGATAGGCGCGCCAGAGCTGCCCGGCGCGGTTGGCCCGTGCCGCCACCGAGAACGAGTTGTAGGTGTCGACCCACTGCTTGCGGTCGATCCCGTTGGCCGCCATGAAGTCGGCGATCTGGTCCGGATTGATCAGTGGCTGCCTGTTCTTCTGGATCGCGGCGAACACCTTCTCGTGCATTTCGTTCACCTTGCCCAGCGCGTCCAGCGTGTAGTAGATGCGCACATGCGGCATCGTGCTGTTGTCCCACGCGATCGGAATGCGCTTGTACTCGACGTCGGACGGCAGCTTCTTCTTCCAGCCCGCGAGATACGGCTCATAGGAGTAACAGTGCGGGCAGGTGTACTGGAAGAACTCGAGGACCTCGACCTTGGCGCCACTTTCGGGTGCCACCGGATTCTTCAGTCGCACGTAGTCCTTGAGTTCCTGAGGGGCGCGCGCGGCAGTCTGTGCGTGCACCAGCAGCGGTGCGGCGGCCGTCGCGGCCGAGGCAATCAGCAGGTGGCGGCGGGAAAGCGACATCTCGAGGTTCTCCAGGTGATCGAAGGAAACGGCCGGTCAGCCGGCACGTGCGGATTTGAACGGTTGTGCGACCGTGGGCGCTGACAAGGGTTCACCCCCACCGACAGGCGGGTCGCGCGGGCATGGTCAACGGACCTTGATCAGTTGCACATCGATGCCGTTTTCCGCCATGGTCTTGCGCATGCGGTTCACGTCCTCGATATTGCCGTACGGTCCCAGGCGAACGCGATACAGGGTTTGCCCGTCCTGCTCGCGCGAAAGGACTTTCGCGTCGTAACCGAGCAGCGCCAGCCGCGCGCGCATCGCATCGGCGTCGTCCGGCGACTTGAACGCCCCGGCCTGCAGGAGGTAGCGCGAGCCATCGTCGGGCAGCGCGGTGGTGACGCCCTTTTCCGGCGGTGGCGGCGCGGCCTTCGGGTCGGTCGCCGCATCGAGCTTCGGTGCGGGCACAGCCGTCGTATCCGGCCCGCGCGGGGTCATTTGCAGCGGCTTGTTCGGGTCGGGCAACTGCCCGCCGGCACCCGGATTGACGTTCTCGCTGGCCGGGCGCACCTTGTTCACAAACGGGACAGGCGCGTTGGTGATGTAGAGCGCAACCGCCACTGCGACACCCAAGCCGACCACCAGTCCGATGATGAAGCCGAGCAGCGTGCCGCCGTACTGGCGACGCAGGTAGAGGTGAGTCATGCGTGAAGTTTACTTGGGCTCGGGTGCCAGGCCGTCCGAAGCCGGACGCCCTGACAGTTTTGCGTAAGGTGCACGCGCGATGGCGCCGGTCACATCTTCTCCGGCGCCGACACGCCAAGCAGCGCCAGCCCGTTGCGCAGCACCTGGCGAGTTGCCAGCAGCAGCGCCAGCCGGGCGTTGCGCAGTCCCTCGTCGTCGACCAGCACGCGCTCGGCGTTGTAGTAGCCGTGGAAGTCAGCGGCGAGATCCTTCAGGTAGTACGCCACCTGATGGGGCGCGAGCTCGTCAGCGGCTTCGGCCAGCAGGTCAGGGAACCGTGCCAGCCGGCTCAGCAGCGTCTGCTCGCGGGCGTTGGTCAGCGGCGTCAGGTCCGTGTTCAGCGCCGCTGCGGCATCCGGCACGGCAAAGCCCTTCTCGCCCGCCTGCTGCAGCACCGACGAGATGCGGGCATGCGCGTACTGCACGTAGTAGACCGGGTTGTCCTCGGACTGCGACAACGCGAGGTCGACGTCGAAAGTGAACTCGGCGTCGGCCTTGCGCGCGACCAGGAAGTAGCGTGTCGCGTCGCGACCCACCCACTCGAGGAGGTCGCGCAGCGTCACATACGTGCCGGCGCGCTTGCTCATCTTCACTTCCTCGCCGTCCTTGGTCACCCGCAGCATCTTGTGCAGCAGGTAGTCCGGGTAGCCGTGCGGGATGTCGAGCTTCAGGCTCTTCGCGGCCGCCTGCACCCCGGCGCGCACGCGCGCCACGGTGCCGTAGTGATCCGAGCCCTGCACATTGATGACCTTCTCGAACCCGCGCTGGAACTTGGTCAGGTGGTACGCAACATCGGGCACGAAGTACGTGAAGGTGCCGTCAGACTTGCGCATCACGCGATCCTTGTCGTCCTTAGGCGGACCGCCGTGACCGGCGAGGTCGTCGAACTCGGTCGTTTTCAGCCACAGGGCCGATTCCGCCTCGTAGGTCATGTCGGATTCGATCAGCGCCTTCACCGCGCCCTCGACCTTGCCGTCGGTGTACAGCGACGACTCGAGGAAGTAGTGATCGAAGCTCACGCCGAGCGCGGCGAGGTCGGCGTCCTGCTCGTTGCGCAGGTAGACGACCGCGAAGTGGCGTACCGCGTCGAGGTCGTTCGGATCGCCGTTGGCCGTCACGGGTTCACCGTCGCGCGCGGTGACGGTCTTCTTCGCAAGGAAATCGCGTGCGATGTCGACGATGTAGTCGCCGCGATAGCCGGTTTCCGGAAACTCGATCGTCTCGCCGAGCAGTTCGCGGGCGCGGGCCTGCACCGACAAGGCGAGGTTGGCGATCTGCACGCCCGCGTCGTTGTAATAGAACTCGCGCGAGACCTGCCACCCCTGCGTCGCGAGCAGATTGGCGAGCGCATCGCCGATCGCGGCCTGGCGTGCATGGCCCAGGTGCAGTGGACCGGTGGGGTTGGCGGAAACGAACTCCACCATCACGCGATGCCCGGCGTGCGTTGACGTGGTGCCGAAGCACTCGCGCTCGCGCAGCGCGAGCCGCACGACCTCCTGCTTCGCCGTAGGCGCCAGGCGCAGGTTGATGAAACCCGGGCCGGCCACCTCGACCGCGTCGATCAGTCCGGCGCCCGCCGGGTTCATCTTCAGGGCATCGGCGATCGCCTGACCCACTTCGCGCGGGTTCTTCTTCAGGGACTTCGCCACCTGCATCGCCACGTTGCAGGCCAGGTCGCCGTGCGATTCGACCTTGGGCCGTTCGAGCACGACAGGAACCCCGGATACGCCGAGGCCGGCCAGCGCCTGTTCGATCAGCGCGGTAATGCGTTGTTTCTGTGGGGGCAGCATCGGCGCGCGACAACGGAAAGGAAGGCGCGGATTCTACCGGCGTGCCTCAGAGCGACATGACTCGGAGCGTGCGGTGACCTGGATCAGGGCCGTCCCTTTGCGTATAGGCCGACAAGCTGCGCCTCTGCCAGCAGATGCCCAGTGAAAGCTCTTTGCAGTTGGGCACTCGTCGGGCGGTGCAGGTCGCCCAGGCGAGTATCGAGGGCGAAGAGTTTGAAGTAGTAGCGATGTCGCCCGATCGGCGGGCAGGGACCGCCGTAGCCGGTCCGCTTCCAGTCGTTCAGGCCGTCGAGCGCCTGCAGCACGGACGAAACCGCACCCTCGGGAAAGTCGAACGTCTCGGGCGGCAGGTCGTACAGCACCCAGTGAACCCAGGTCATTTTCGGCGCGGCTGGGTCCGGCGCGTCCGGATCGTCGACGATCAGAGCGAGGCTGCGTGTGCCGGCAGGAATGTCTTCGATCGCCAAGGGTGGCGAGACGTCAGCGCCTTCGCAGGTGTACTTGCGAGGAATGCTGCCCTGGTCCTGAAATGCGGGTGAACTGAGTTTCATCGCGCCAAGCTCCTTATGCCGCGGCCGCAACCTCGCGCCGCTCGGGCGCGACCCAGGGCAGGTCGAGGGCCGCGTAGATCGACTCTTCGGAGGCGCCGGCGATGCGCCGCTCGCCCTTGAACAATCCATACTCGTTGAGCTTCAGTCCGCGTGCGATCGCGCGCCTGCGCAACTCGATGTTGTAGCCCTTCGAGCCGGTGAAATAGAGCAGCGCCGCTCCGTAGCTTTCGGCGGGGATTACGCGCAGGTCGACCTGCAGCCCGCTCGCCAGCACGGCACTGGCACGCTTTGCGCCTTGTGCGAGCACCTCTCGAAACTGGGGATAGGCGACGAAGTGGTGCGTCACAGTCGTGCCGCGATCGCTGACGACCAGCAGGTCGATGTCGCCAACGCTCTCGTGCCGACGCCGCAGGCTGCCGGCAATGACCGCTTCGCGCACGACGGGGCTGGTCTTCATGTAGGCCAGCAGCGGTTCGGCCTCGCGATCGGCCACCTCCAGCGGCACGCGCCCCTTCTTGCCGCGATGGGTGCCGAGCGCCTCGCGCAGGCGCTCCTCGGTCTTCGGTCCGAAGCCGCGCAGCTCGCGCAGGCGGCCGCTCTTCAGTGCGGCGACGAGGTCGGTCGGGCTGTGCACTCCCAGCTGCTCGCCCAGAGCGTGGATCTTCTTGGGTCCCAGCCCCGGGATGTGCAGCAGCGACGACGTGCCGCGCGGCACCGCCGCGCGCAGTTCCTGCAACAGCGCGCAAGTGCCGGTTCGTGCGATCTCGTGGATCTTGGCGTCGAGGTCGGCGCCGATGCCGAACATCTTGGCCAGCGGCTCGCCGCGCGCCGCCCGGGCCGCGAAGTCGGGTCCCTGCTGCCGCACCAGGCGCGCCGCGTTGCGATACGCACGGATGCGGAACGGATTATCGTCCTGCACTTCGAGCAGGTCGGCGATCTCCTCGAACACCGCGGCGATGCGGGCGTTGTCGAACACGCTCGCAGCGCTCATGGCTGGCCGCTACGGTCGCGTACGCAATTCGCGCGTCTGCTGGGCCTTGAGCACGCCGATCATGCCGTCGACCAGTTCGCCCAGCACCTGCAGCAGGTTGTCGAAGGCGATCACGCCCACGAGTGCACCGTCGGCGCGCGCCACCGGCAGGCGCCGCACGCCGCGCTCGCGCATCAGCGCCAGCACATCGAGCAGGTCATCGTCTTCCTCTATGACGGCCGGCCCTTCACTCATGACGTCACTCGCCGTCATCGCCCGTGGGTCGAGCCCGAACGCAACGACCTCGATGGCGATGTCGCGATCGGTCAGCATGCCGATCGGGAACTGGATGCCATCGGTCTGCTCGACCACGATCAGGCAGCCGACATGCTCGGCATGCATCCGCTTGGCGCACTCGTCGATCGATTCTTCCGGCCGGACGGTCACGGCGTCGTGTACTGCGATGTCCCGCACCAACAAACTTTGTGCTCGCATCGAGCCTCCAGGAATCGGAATGCCGTTTCAGGCTAGGTGGCGGGGTGTCCCCTTCTATGACTGTCGTCAAGATGTGGCCAACGGGCTGGCAGCCTGATGAAATCCTGTGTAGAAAGTGCATGGGCCGGCGGCGCCGGGGTTGGGGGGAGTCATGGACAGGAACGGAGCGGTTCACGCAGCACTCGCAGCCTTGGCGGTGGTGGTCGGCGCACCGGCCATCGCGCAGACCAAGGCGCCGGCGCAGGTGGTCAAGGCCCCCGTCTCACAGGCGTGGATTGACGTGGCGACCTTCGCGGGCTTTGGCATGCCGATGGGCGGCGGCGGAGGCAGTCCGATGTCGATGATGGGCGGCATGTTCGGCGGCGGCCAGGGCGGAAAGAACACGTTCGGCATGACGCAGACGGGCTCGGCCGGCCGCTGGGTCGACGTCACGCTCTACACCAGCCGTAATCCGACACTGCCGGAAGCCACGCAGGCGGTGCCGGCCGGCACGCAGCTCGCGCCCACGCTGAAGCTCGTGGCGCCGAAGGTCGAGAGGGGCACGCCACCGCCCCCGGGCGATGACACGGTTGTCGAGCACGAGTACGAGCGTCCGAAGGGCAAGATGTACCTGTATTGGGGCTGCGGCGACACCGTGCGGGCCGGTCAACCGCGGGTGCTCGACATGGCGACCGCCAAGCCCGAGGACTTCGGCAAGTTCTTCACCTCGCGCCGCGCCACCCAGCGCGGCGCTCACAGCGCGCCGGGGCGTCCACTGTGGCCCAGCGAGGTCGACTCGCGCATGGTGCCGGCGAACGCATCGCTGGTTGGCGAGCACACATTCACCGGGCAGGGCGTACCGGATGGTTTCAAGTTCGCAATCGGCGCGCAGCAGGACCTGATGCCGGCGATCGACCTGAAACAGAGCGATGCTGGCGGTGCGACGCAGCTCGAGTGGGCCGCGCTGCCGACGGCGCGCGCCTACTTTATCGCCGCCATGGGTGCCAAGGGCGGCTCGGAAATGGAGATGGTGTTCTGGACATCGAGCGAAGTGCCGGAGGTCGGCATGGGCCTGATCGACTACCAGACGAACCCGGCGGTCGACCGCTGGCTGAAGGAAAAGGTGCTGCTCGAGCCGAGCGTCACCAAGTGCACGGTGCCGAAGGGCATCTTCGGCGAGGGTGGCGGCGCGATGCTGCGCATGATCGCGTACGGCTCCGAGCTCAACCTCGCACATCCGCCGCGACCGACCGACCCGAAGGTCGCCTGGGAGCCGCAGTGGGCGGTCAAGCTGCGCGTGAAGAGCGTCTCCAACGCGATGCTGGGCATGGACATGGGCGAAATGCAGCGAGGCTCGCGTCGCCAGGCCCAGCCGCAGTCACAGGACGCGGCGCCCCCCGCGGCCGAGCAGAAGCAGGAAGAGAAGACGCCCGATCCGGTCAATATCCTGCGAGGCATTCTCGGGCGCTGAGACTTGAGTGTTCGCGCGTCGCCCACCGGCGCGCGAACCATCGCTGAACTCCCATGCAGCGCTCGGAACTCGATCACATCGTCGTCGCCAGCACTCGCCTCGAAGACGGCGTCGAGTGGGTGGCGCAGCGGCTCGGGGCGCAGCCCCAGCCGGGCGGCAAGCATGTCGCGATGGGTACGCACAACGCGCTGCTGAAGCTCGGTCCGCGCGCCTACCTTGAGGTCATCGCCATCGATCCGGACGCCGCTGCGCCGGCGCGACCGCGCTGGTTTTCACTCGACGAACCCGCCATGCAGGCGCGGCTGGCCGCGGGGCCGGCGCTGATCACCTGGGTCCTTCGCTGTGACTCGCTGGCGGCTGCGTGTGCCCGCGTGCCCGATCTGGGCGAGATCCTGTCCATGAGTCGCGGTGACTTTCACTGGAAGATTGCGGTGCCCGACACCGGCACGCTGTCCTGGAGCGGCGTGCTGCCGGCGGCGATCCAGTGGGAGCCCGGGGCCGACGGCGTGGCGCTGCATCCCTGCGAGCGCCTGCCGGAGAGCGGCTGCGAACTGCTGGAGCTGAAACTGGCGCATCCGGCCGCCGTGCTGGGTACGGCGGGCATCCTCGCGATGTTCCGTGAACTTCGGATCGTCGGTCCTGTGGACCTCAAATCGGGGCCGGTGCAGATCGAAGCGCGGATCCGCACGCCAACAGGGGAAGTCAGCCTGTCATAGCGCGCACCGGTGTCGCGGCGGCGCAGCCCGGCGATCAGCCTGGCTGCTTGCGCAGCTTGAATACCGGAACGAAGCCGCCAGTCTCGATTCCGCGGTAATTGCGGATTGGCGGACAGTCATAGACCGCGAGCGGCGTGCCGCTCGAATCCTCGAGTACGCCGAGTTGCTGCAGCACTTCGACGGTCGCGGCGTGCAGCGCGCGCGGGCTGCCGTCGGCGATGCGGATCGCGATGCCCATGCCTTTGCTCGCCACCCCGATCGCCTGCATACCGTCGGCGCCAGCCTTGCTGACCCAGTCGCCGTTGCCCGTCTGCATGAGCGCGAGGTCGGTGCGGCGGGTGCCCGATACGAGGTCAGGGTGCCGCGTCATCGCGTAGAACAGCGCGGCGAGTTCCGGCGTCTCCTGCGCGGCGAGACGCGCATACGTCTGTGCCACGCGCCGCAAGGGCATCGCAAAATTCGGCGCGCTGCATCCGTCGATGCCCTGCGCAATCGTGTCGCCCAGCGCAAATCGCGCGACGATCGTGCGAATGCGCTGCTGCAAGGGGTGGCCGGAGTCCAGGTAGGTTTCGACCGGCTGGCCGTGCATGCGGGCGTAGGCGAGGAAGCCGGCGTGCTTGCCCGAGCAGTTGTGGAACAGCGGCGACCACTTCACACCCGACGGCGCGCTTGACTCGGTCGCGGCGAAGAAGCCCGGCGCATGGCACCCGCACTGCAATGCCGACTCATCGACCCCGGCAGCAGCGAGCATGCGCTGCACGATGCCGATGTGCATCGCCTCGCCGCTGTGGCTGGCGCACATCAGCGCCAGTTCGTGGGAGGTGAAGTTGAAACGGCCGAGCCCGCCATCCTCGACGAACGGCAACGCCTGCAGTGGCTTCAGCGCCGAGCGGGTGAAGTTGAGTGAATCAGGGTCGCCGACGGCGGAGATCAGGCGGCCCGCGGCGTCGACGACGGAGATGGACCCATAGTGCACGCACTCGGTCGTGCCGCCACGCGTGGTCTCGACCAGCGGAACGTGGCGCGGAATCATCGATGGCCCGGCGCGGCAAACGGGGCCGCGGCCGGCGAATCGCTCAGGCGACCTGCGGCGCCGGTCCGGAATCGACCGCGCGCAGCCGCACCGCAATCTCCTTGCGGTAGCGATTCAGATCCTGCACCGAATTGAACGTGCGCTCGAACAGCAGCGACAGGTTGTGCAGGATCCGATCGACGACCTTGGTCTCCCATTCTTTGTCGAATCTTATTTGTTCGTCGAGCCAGCGTTCGAGCCAGCCCGGATCAGGGAGGCGCGATTGTACGGTGTCGTTCGGGAAAAGCGACTGGTTTACATGGAGATTGGTGGGGTGCAGCGCCTTGTCGGTGCGCTTGGCCGATGCCATCAGCACGCCGATCTTGGCGAAGGCCGCGCGGGCGGAATCGCCGAGTTCACCCAGGTACTTCTTCATGTAGCGCAGGTAGGCGCCGCCGTGGCGCGCCTCGTCCTGCGACAACAGGCGATAGATGGACTTGATCACGGGCTCGGTATGCCACTCCGCGGCGCGGCGATACCAGTGGTTGAGCCGGATCTCGCCGCAGAAGTGCAGCATCAGCGTCTCGAGCCGCGGCGCCGGGTCGAACTGGAAGCGCACCGCGTGCAGCTCCTCTTCGGTGGGCACCAGGTCCGGCCGGAAGCGCCGCAGGTACTCCATCAGCACCAGCGCGTGCTTCTGCTCCTCGAAGAACCACACCGACATGAAGGCGGAGAAATCCGAGTCGCCGTGGTTGTCGCGCAAGAACATCTCGGTGGCCGGCAGCGCCGACCACTCGGTGATTGCGTTCATCTTGATCGTGCGCGCCTGTTCATCGCTCAGGCGGGAGGCGTCGAACTCATTCCATGGGACGTCGGTCCCCATGTTCCAGCGCACGGATTCGAGCGATTTGAATAGTTCCGGGTACAAAAGCATCGTTGTCTCCCCGCGCCGTCAGCGCGCCGCCTGGCGCTTCAGGAAGCGCATCAGGCCGCCCAGCAGCGGCAGCTTCTCGTACAGCTCTTCGGCAGCGTCCCAGTAGTCACGGTGGACTGCCACGCGGCCGTCTGCATCGAACTGTATATGAGTCGCCCCCCGGATAACCTGCGGTTGGTCAGGCGAGAAGTTCATGCTGAACAGGAAATCCCATGTCAGGAAAGCGTCATTGCCGTCCGAAATGGCCCGCGTGACGACGAAACGGGGGTTTTTCACCTGTTCGAACATGTGCACGAAGACGCGCCGCACTTCGGGCAGGCCGCGCACCTCGTTAAACGGGTCCTTGAAGCGCGCGTCGTCGGCATACACCGAATCGATCTCGGCAACCGAATCGAGTGTCAGCGTCTCGAAGAACCGTGACAGGCGCGTGACGCGCGGATCGTCCGCCATGGGTCTGAAGGGCAATCTAGGTACCGGTGAACCGTCGCACGGCCGCGAAATAGGCCGGATAGGGCAGCGTACGCAACAACCGCATCACGTTGGTGAAACGTTTCGGGAAATGGGTCTCGAACTCGCCGTCGGCGATGCCTTTCAGCGTCAGCCTGGCGGCCTCGTCGGCCGGGATGAGGGCCGGCATCCTGAATTCGTTCTTCTGCGTCAGCGGCGTGTCGACGAACCCTGGATTGACCAGGTGAACGCCAATGCCGCGCGGCGCGAGATCGATGTACAGGGATTCGGCCAGGTTGATCAGCGCCGCTTTGGTCGGGCCATAGATCAGGGACTTTGGCAGGCCGCGGTAACCGGCGACCGACGAGACGATCGCCACGCCTCCGCGGCCTTGCCTGAGCAGGACTGGCAGCACCGCGTCCAGGCAGTGCAGCACGCCCATGACGTTGACCTCGAAGAGCCGCGTGGCCCGCGCCATGTCGAAGGTATCAGCCCGCATCTCGAGGTGCGTGCCGGCGACGATCATCACGAGATCGATGCCCCCCCAGGCAGCGAGTATCGACTTGGCGGCCTTCTTCACCGACGCCGGGTCGGTCACATCCAGCACTTCGACCAGCGCGCCGTTACCTTCGGCGATGGCGTCGAGCAGTTCGCGGCTGCGTGCCGACATCGCGACGCGGGCGCCGTCGTTGATCAGCCGGCGCGCAATCGCCGCACCGATGCCGTAGGAGGCTCCGATGACCCAGACGCGCTGGCCCTGCCAGCTCCCGATGCGCGGATTCAGCGCCATCAGAGCCTGCGGAAGGAAATGAAGACCTCGCCGACGCGGAAACCGTAGAAGCTCATCACCGCGCGATTCAGCATCACGCGGTCGTCGATCAGGAACATCCAGTCGTCGAAAGCGACCTCGTAGCGCTTGCCGTCGTCGGTCTGCAGGTTGAAGGTGTAGGTCCAGTGGAGTGCGTTGCCGCTGACGATTCCGCGCGCCTCGCCGATGACATCGGCGGCGGTGCCGACCCAGCGCGCGCCCGTCGCATCGCCGGGGGCCTTGCGTAGCGTCCACACGCGCTTCTCGCGCTTTCCGTCGGACCAGACGAAGTCCTCGTCGAGCGTGCCGACGTCACCGACCCAGCTCGCCTTGATGGTGACGACGAAACGGCGTTGCACCTGGCCGCTGCGGTCCTGGAACATGCCGTGGCCTTCCAGAGTGCCGTTGAAGTAGCGCTGCATGTCGAGCGCCGGCTCCTCGTTACGGTAGACCTGGGGGTCGACGGTCGAGCAGCTCGCCAGCAGCAGGGCGAGCGTGGCAAGGCAGGCGCGGATGAACATGGATTCCCTTAGATGCGGTGAGTGCGCCAGGCCGTGGCCAGAAGCGCGGCGGCGCCGAGTTTCAGCGCGCACGGCAGCACGGCGTACGCGAAAGACAGCGAGGCGAGCGCCGTCGGCGAGCGTGAGCCCGGCGTGTAGCCGAGCAGTTCCAGGGCGGGCAGAGCGATGCCTGCAGCCAGGGCGAGGTTCAGCTTGTTGGCGAGATTCCACAGGCCGAAGTACGCACCCTCGTGCTGGCCGGTGTGGCGGTTGTCCTCGATCACGCGCGCCAGCAGCGCCGGCGGGAGGGCGAGGTCGGCGCCGAGCGCCACGCCCGACAGAGCGCAGATCATCGCGAAAGCCGCGAAGTCGCCTGCACCGAGGGCGTAGGACCACACGAAGGCGACCACGGCGGCGATCATGCCGATGAGCCACACGGCTTCGAGCCGCATCCGTTCCGCCAACCGGATCCACAGCGGCATGCTGGCGGCGCCGGCAATGAAGTAAAGCGCGAGGAAGACGCCGGACCGTGCTTCGAGTTCGAGTCGGTCGGCGACGAAGAACAGCACGAGCGAGGCCGGGATTGCAGCCGCGATACCGTTGGCGACGAACACCGCCAGCAGCCAGCGGAAGCGCGAGGTCGCCAGCGGCAGCGTCACTGCGCGTAACGCGCTGGGAGCCGGCGCGTCCGGTCGCCCGGCAGGCCGCGGCGCGTGGCGCACCAGCAGTACGAGCGCGACGGCAAGCGAGATGAGAAACAGGGCGACCAGGCTCGGCGCGCCGAGCGCGTACGGAATGACCGACGCCGCGATGACGCCGACCAGCCCGGCGCCTTCACGCCACGCCGCCACCCGAGCCCGTGCGTGGTCCGTGTGGGCGAGTTCGGCGCCCCACGCCTGATAGGCCACCGACGCCAGCGAATATCCCAGGTACGCCGCCGTCAAGGTCACCGCGAGCCATGCCGTGGCAGCGGCCGTGCCCAGTCCCCCCGGCGGCATCAGCATGAACACGAAGCCGAGCCCCAGCGGCGGCATCGCAATCAGCACCGGTCGCAGGTATGAGCCGCGACGCTTGCTGCGGTCGACCCATGCGCCCAGGAACGGGTCGATCAAGGCATCGGCAAGTCGCGTCAACAGCAGCACGGCGCCGATGATCGCGAGCGACAGTCCGGTCGCCTCGAAATAGAACTTGGGCACCAGCACATAGACCGGCAGGGCCATCATCGCCAGCGGGGCGCCGAGCGCGCCGTACGCGAGCATCTCGCGCCGCGGCCGGCCGTCGACGGCGGTCGGGGGCGCCAGCACGGGAGCGGCGAGCGGCGATGCGGTGGTCACGACCGGTTCAGTTCAGCGGCCGCAGCAGGCTGGCGCGCAGTTGTGGCGCGCTGGTGCGGGGGTCGAGCCAGATCGCGAAGAAAGCGCGGCCGAACTCCGGATCGGCGACTGCGCCGAGGTAGCGGCCGTCCAGGTAGAAGCGCGTTTCGCCGCCCGGCCTGTAGATGCCGGCGAGCCGCTGGCCTGCCTGCACGTCTGGAAACAGCGCCGACATTTCGGCCAGCCAGCGGGTGCGCTGCGCCTCGTTGCCGATCTTCAGCCGTGCGATTTCGTCGTGGCTGCGCTCGGCGATCGCCTGCCCATCGAGGCTGCGCGCATAGGCGAGTTCGAGCGCGAACGGGTGTGCCGAAGGATTGGCGCTGTCGAAACCACGCGGCACAAACAGCAGCGCATCGTAGATATGCAGGCCGAACCAGGTGAGCCGCCCGCCGCCGAGTGTGCGCGCGTCGTCGATGTAGCGGCGTACATGATCGGGAGCAGAGCTCGCCTTGGACGCCGGAGCCACGGCCGTCCGCTGCGTCGATGCCACGGCGCTGCCGGCCAGCGCGCTCGAGAGCAGAGCGACGGACAACGCCGCGACGCTGCTCCAGCCGCGCAGGCGGCGCGCGACCGGCGCGTGCTCAGCGTGGGACGAGTGTGTACTGGATGACATCGGTGTTCTCCCGGGCAAACGCGGCCTCGCAATACGCGAGATAGAAATCCCAGATGCGCACGAAACTGTCGTCGAAGCCCAGTGCGCGGACCTGATCCAGACTCGCGTGGAACGACGCGCGCCAGGTCGCCAGCGTGCGTGCATAGTCGTGGCCGAAGCGGTACTCGTTGATGACCTCGAGCCCGGCCGCGTGCGCCTGCGCGCGGAACGCTGCGGGCGACGGCAGCATGCCGCCCGGAAAGATGTACTGCTGGATGAAGTCCGTGCCGGCGCGGTAGCGGTCGAACAGGTGGTCGGCAATGACGATTGTCTGCAGGCAGGCCCGACCGCCCGGCTTCAGGCACCGTTTCAGCGTCGCGAAGTACGACGGCCAGTAGGCCTCACCGACGGCCTCGAACATCTCGATCGAGGCGATGCCGTCGTACTGGCCACTCTCGTCGCGGTAGTCGCGCAAGTGCAGCTCGCCAGGGAGTCCGGCGTTGGCCAGTCGCTGGCGGGCCCAGGCCAGTTGTTCAGTGGACAGGGTCAGCCCGCTGACCGCAAGTCCGCGCCGCGCCGCGGCTTCGGCCAGGCCGCCCCAGCCGCAGCCGATTTCCAGCAGGCGTCCACCGGGCGCAAGCCGCAGTTCGTCAAGTACCCGCGCGTACTTGGCGTGCTGGCCCCTTTCGAGTTCCTCGGTGCCCGCGACGTCATGAGGCCCAGCCCGACGCGCGAACAGCGCGCTGGAGTAGGTCATGGTCTGATCGAGCCACAGTGCGTAGAAGTCGTTGCCGAGGTCGTAGTGCGCGTGGATGTTCTTCTTCGCCCGGGTGCGCGTATTGCGATTCAGGAGATGCCGGATTCGATAGGCCATCCGGCCGATGAACGAACCATAGATCGCGCTCTCCGCGGCCTCGCGGTTGGCCACGAAGAACACCAGCAGGCGTACCAGATCGTGCGTCGACCAGTCGCCTGCGATGTAGGACTCGGAAAATCCGATGTCGCCGCTCTTCAGTGCCGCACGCACGACATTCCAGTTCTTGAGCGTCAGATCGGCGTGCTCGGGCGAGCGCAGGTCACCGAAATAGGCACGCTGCCCGTCCGGAAATGTCACTTCCAGGCGGCCGTGCCGCATGCGCTCGAGCAGGCCGAGCGCCAGCCTTGCGTCGGCAGGAAAGCGAGCCGTATCGAGGGAGTTGCGAACGTCGAGGGCGTGGGCGAGATGGCTCATGGGCTCTAACGAGTCACGTGTTGCGCCGGAGGCTCCGGCTTGGAAATGAAGGGAACGCGCTTCAGCCACAGCCGCAGCGCCTGCCAGTGGATGCGGGCGATCACGCCGAACGTGAACGCCGGGTAGCCAACCAGTGCGCGCAGCACGGCACGGCCGGTCAGGGGCTCCAGGTCCCCTGACACCGAGGTCATCAGCAACGGGCCCTCGTCGTCGTCGTAGTCGATGCGGGCGACCCAGCGCTGCGCGGAGGGCGCTTCGGGCCGGCTCAGCATGAAGCGGAAGCGATAGCGCCCCTCGATATGGCAGAAGGGCGAGACATGGAAGACCTTGCGCGCTTCCAGGGTCTCCCCGTAGGCGAGCGGGCGCCCATCCCGGTGCGCAAGCAGGTAGCAATGGCGTTCGCCGAAGGTGTTGTTGACTTCGCAGACGATCGCGCGCAGCGAGCCGTCGGCGCGGTGCGCGAACCAGAAGCTCACCGGGTTGAAGACATAGCCCAGCACCCGCGGAAAGGTGTGCAGCCAGACCTCGCCGTCCGCGTCCGGAACGCCCTCGCTGCGCAGCAGGTCGTCGATCCAGGCCAGCAATGGCCGGCCGTCGCCGTGATCGCCATCGTTGACGGCAAATACGCCGCGGCCATTCAACGTGAGCCGGCCGGCCAACTGCGGTTGCGCCGCGAGCGCACGGAGCGGCAGGCGCAGGAAATATCCGGCATACGCGAACGCGTTCGCTGCCGGCCGCAAGCGTGTGTGGCGGATCTGGCCGAAGCCGATCATTGGAGATGACGCTGTGGTCGACATGCCGGTTAGGGTTCGGCGGAAGCTGAGCAATAAGTCTTTTGAGTTTACACAATGAACCGATTAGTTCAAGCTAAAACGATGTAGTATGATCCCTGAACCAGTCCACCAGAACCGGTCGGGGATTGCCGGCCGTGAGGAGCATCGATGGTCCCCGCTGTCCCCGTCGCCGAGCCACGGCGACTTACTCTGAAGGAGCAGCAGCAGCGCCTGCGGGAGGACGTGATCCTGCAGGCGGTCAATGGCCTGCTGGCGGAGAAGGGCTACGACCTGATGACGGTGGACGAAGTCGCTGCCGTCGTCGGCATCGCCAAGGCCAGCCTGTACAAGCATTTCGAGTCGAAGGAAGCGCTCGCCGCGGCGGCGATGGTGCGACTGCTCGATCGGACCCTCGAAGTCATCCAGTCGCTGCCGGCTGATGCCCCGCCAGTCGACAATCTCAAGGCCGTCGTTCGCTGGGCCGTCGCCGAGCACCTGCGGGGCCAGATGCCATCGCTGCCCTCGACACGCTCGGCGCTGCGCGACGCGTTGGTGCGAAACAAGGCGTATATCGAGCGCCTGATCGACGTCAGCGACCGGTTGGGGCACTGGATCGAGCAGGGGCAGGCGCGCGGCGAAATCAGCGCGTCGCTGCCTCCGGAGGTGGTGCTTTACACGCTCTATGCACGCGCCTGCGACCCGGTGTCCGACTACCTCGGACTCTCGGGCAACTACCGGGACGAGCAAATCGTCGAACTGGTGACGACGACCTGCTTTGCCGGCCTCGCGGCGCGTCCGTCCTGATTGCATGGGCCGTCCCGGTGCGTGGCTTCAGGCGACGCGCTGCAGCGGCGCGCGGTCGAGCACTCGACGAAGCGCGGCGGACACGGCGAGTCCGGACTTCAGCCCGTCCTCGTGGAAGCCGTAGCCGGTCCAGGCGCCCGCAAACCACACATTTCGGCGTCCCTGCACCCCGGGCAGGCGCTGCTGCGCCTCGATCGCCTTGCGATCGAACACCGGATGCGTGTAGTTGAACTCTGCAATCACGGAGTCCGCCTGCGGCTCGGTCGTCGGGTTCAGTGACAGCAGCAGCGGCGTCTTGAAGGGCAGCGGCTGCAGCTTGTTCAGCAGGTAGGTGACCGACACGGACGGTGTCGGCGCGCCGTCGCTGATGTAGTTCCACGACGACCAGACGCGGCGCAGCACCGGCATCAGGCGGGCGTCGGTGTGCAGCACCGCGCGATTGGGCTGGTAGCCGACGTTGCCGATGACCCCGCGTTCACTGCTGTCGGCATCGACCAGCAGGCGCTGCGCCTGGTCGCTGTGGCATGCCATCACCACGTGGTCGAACAGCACACTGCCGGAGCGGCTGCGCACGATGACGCGCCGGCTGGCCGCATCGCGCCGCACGTCGATGACCGGGTCGGCGGTGCGCACTTCATGCAGTCCGGCGGCGATGCGCCGCACGTACTGTCGTGCGCCGCCCCTGACCGTGAACCATTGCGGCCGGTTGTTCACCTGCAGCAGCCCGTGGTTGTGGCAGAAGCGGACAAAGGTGGTGACCGGGTAGGCCAGCATCGTCTCGATCGGGCACGACCAGATCGCCGCCGCCATCGGCAGCAGGTACCACTGGCGGAACGGCGCGCCATAGCGGTGCACGTCGAGGAACTCGCCGAGTGAAAGCGTCGGATCCGTGGCCTCCTGTCCGCTGGCAAGGCGCGTCGCCTGCGCGTTGAACCTGAGGATGTCGCGCAACATCGTGAGGAAACGCGGTGACGCCAGGTTGCGCCGCTGCGCGAACACGCCGTTGAGGTCAGTACCGCTCCATTCGATGCGACGCCGGCCGTGCAGCACGCTAACGGCAAAGGACATGTCGCTCTTCGCAGTCGGCACGCCGAGTTCGCTGAAGAGCCGGATCAGGTTCGGATAGGTGCGTTCGTTGTAAACGAGGAAGCCCGTGTCAACGGGAAAGGTCATGCCGTCGAGAGTGACGTCGACGGTGTTGGTATGGCCTCCGAGGCGCGGTTCCGCCTCGTACAGCGTCACATGCGCGTCGTTGCGCAGCGCGTGGGCGCAACCCAGGCCGGAAATGCCGGAACCGATGACTGCAATTCTCATTCGTGCGTATCCAGTAAGGAGAAATCACGGAACGCGCGAGCGCGCTCCAGCCGACTCTTGAAACGAGTCTCCCTCGTGGATACGGCCGCTCTGCGGCGTCACGCCGCGGGGCCGTCGTTGGCGCGGGGCCTCTCCTCCCCGCCCGGGGCTTTAGCCCGGATTCGCCTTGTCGCGTTCGATCAGGGCGTATGCCGAATGGTTATGTATCGATTCGAAGTTCTCTGCTTCGATGACATAGGCGAGCACGCGCGTGTCCGCGTCGAGCAACGCCGCAATGTCGCGCACCACGTCTTCGACGAACTTCGGATTGTCGTAGGCGCGCTCGGTCACGTATTTCTCATCGGTCCGCTTGAGCAGTCCCCACACCTCGCACGATGCCGCCTCTTCGGCGATGCGGATCTGCTCCTCGACGTGCATCTCGTCGGCGAGTGTCAGCGTCAGTGTCAGGTGCGCGCGCTGGTTGTGCGCGCCGTAATCGGCGACCTTCTTGCTGCATGGGCACAGGCTCGTGACGGGCACGACGACCTTCTGGACGTAGCGTGTGGTACTGCCCCGCCGTTCGACCGCCAGTGTCAGTTGGTAATCCATCAGGCTCTCGACGCCGGAAACCGGGGCGGACTTCAGCACGAAGTACGGCAGGCGCAGCTCGACATAGCCGTCGTGCGCGTCCAGCTTCTGCAGCATGCGCTCGAGCAGCCCGTGTACCGCGGCACGCGACAGCGCGTCGCGATGCGATTGCAGCACGTCGATGAAGCGCGACATATGCGTGCCCTTCTGCTCGGCGGGCAGGGCAACGTACATGTCGACCGACGCGACGGTCGGCTGCGGGCCGCGCGCGGTCGCCACCATCATCGGATGCGTGAGCGACTTCACGCCCACCCGCTGGATCGCGGTGTTGCGGGCGTCCGCCGCGGACTGGACGTCCGGGAGGTACATGGTGTCGGGAGCGTTCATGGCGAAGCCGATATTGTCGCCGAAGTCTTCCGCTGGACTTTCCGGGTGCGAGGCCGGATCAGGGCGAGCCGAGCAGCGCCTCGATCTGGCCGGTCAGCTTCCTGTCCAGCGGGTCGACCTGGCTCGGAAACGAGGCCACGACCTTGCCGTCTCGGCCGATCAGGTACTTATGGAAATTCCACTTCGGCGCCTGGCCGGTGTCCTTGGTCAGCGCGCTGAAAAGCGCATTGGCATTTCCGCCCTTGACCACGCTCTTGGCGAACATCGGGAACTTGACGCCATAGGTGTTGTAGCAAAAGTCGGCGATTTCCTTGTTGCTGTCCTTCTCCTGGTTGCCGAAGTCGCCCGACGGGAAGCCGAGGATCGTGAAACCGCGCTTGCCGTACTGCGCGTACAGCTTCTCCAGCCCCTCGTACTGCGGTGTAAAGCCGCAGTAGCTGGCGGTGTTGACGACGAGCACGACCTGCCCGGTGTACTGGCAGAGGCTCTGCGGTTTGTCGTCCTGCAGGCGCGGAAACGTGTGATTGAGCAGCGCCGGGCAGGTCTGCGCGGAGGCAGCCGGCGCGACCAGCAGCATGGTCAGCAACGCGGCGGCGGCCATCAGGGAGCGGGTTGGGAGCAGCATCGGTTCGGACAACGGGGGCAGTAGCGGATCCGAATGATCCCAAGCGGATGGGTCTTGTGTCAATCGTTTGTCTAGGACAAAATGCCGGGATTCGAAATTTCCCGCACGCTTGGCTTCTTCCTGCCTGCCGTTCCGCTGCCATGGACGACCGCAACCTTCAAAGCACCGTGACCGTGTCGATCGCAGCGGTTGAGCGCGATACGGGGCTGTCGAAGGACACGCTGCGCGTCTGGGAACGACGCTATGGATTCCCGCAGCCGCAGCGCGACACCTACGGCGAGCGCGTGTACCCGCTCGAGCAACTCGACAAGCTGCGGCTCATCAAGCGGCTGATGGACCAGGGTTTCCGCCCGGGCAAGATCATCGGGCACTCGAGCATGGAACTGCACTCGCTCGCGGAAGGCATGACCGGCGCGCCGCGGACCGCCGATACGCCGGAGCCTTCCGAAGATCTCGGCCGCTACCTCGATTGCGTGACCGAGCATCGGCTCGACGACCTGAAGCGCCAGTTGTCGCAGGCGCTGCTGCGCCTCGGACTGTCGCGCTTCATCACTGACACGCTGGCGCCGCTGACGACGCTCGTGGGCGAATCCTGGACCCGTGGGCAGCTGCAGGTCTTCGAGGAGCATCTGTACACGGAGGCTGTGCAGTCGCTGCTGCGCGGCGCCATCGCGACGATTCCCGTCAGCGGGGAGCGGCCGCGCGTGCTGCTGACGACGTTCCCGCAGGAGCCGCATGGCCTCGGTGTGCTGATGGCCGAGGCGATGTTTGCGCTCGAGGGCGCGCGCTGCGTGCCGCTGGGCGTACAGACGCCGCTCTGGGAGATTGCCGCGGCGGCGCGGGCGCAGCGCGTCGACATCGTTGCGTTGTCGTTCACGCCGGTAGTCAATCCGAACCAGGTGGTGGCCGGGCTCGGCGACCTGCGCGAACAGCTACCAGCCGCGGTCGAGATCTGGGCCGGCGGATCGGCCCCGGTGCTGCGCCGGCGGCCGCCGCGCGATGTCCGCGTGCTGGAAGCCCTGAGCCAGATCGGACCGGCGGTCGCGGAGTGGCGGGCGCACAGCGCTTCCACTTAGCACCGCTGCGGCCTTAGGCGCCAGACATCGCGATTCCCCAGCCGCGGACCTGCACGCTGCAGCGCGTGGCACCAGCGCCGCGCCGTCCGGCGTCGGCTGCTCCGGCAGGGCAGATGCTGGACAATCCGCAGTCCGAGGATGGACGGAGGTGCGATGAAGCTTGCCAACCGGGTTGCCGTCATCACCGGCGCCGCGCAGGGAATCGGGGCCGCCTGCGCACGCGCGTTCGCGGAGCAGGGTGTCCGGGTCGTCATCGGCGACGTCAACGAAGTGGGCGCGGCCTCGCTGGCAAAGGACATCGCATCGTCCGGCGGCTACGCGCTGGCGCGACGCGCCGACGTCGGTGTGCGGGCCGACTGTGAGGCCCTGATCGAGACGGCGGTGTCGCAGTTCGGACGCCTCGACGTGCTGGTCAACAACGCCGGCATCGTGCACGCGGCCGATTTTCTCGATCTCACCGAGGAGGATTTCGATCGCGTGCTGCGCATCAACCTCAAGGGTGCGTTCCTCTGCGCGCAGGCGGCCGCCCGGCGCATGGTGGCGCAGGACGCGCGGCCCGATGGCAGTCGCGGCGTGATCATCAACCTGTCGAGCATCAACGCCGTGGTGGCCATCGCGAACCAGGTGCCGTACTCCGTCAGCAAGGGCGGGCTCAACCAGCTGACCAAGGTGATGGCACTGTCGCTCGCGCCGCGCGGTGTGCGCGTGATGGGCATCGGCCCGGGCTCGATCGCGACCGAGATGCTGCAGGCCGCGGTGCTCACGAACGAGGCAGCGCGCGCCCGCATACTTTCGCGCACACCCATGGGTCGACTCGGCGAGCCCGACGAAATTGCGCGCATCGCGGTGTTCCTTGCCAGCGACGACGCCTCCTACCTCACCGGGTCGACGCTGTACCCGGACGGTGGCCGCCTCGCCCTGAACTACGTGATGTAGATCACGCGGGGCGCCGCCGGGCGCCCGTTCGCGATGTCCGATCAACCGTCTCGCCATGAGCGCTGGATGCTGGTCACGCTGGCCGTGATCCAGTTCACCGCCACGCTCGACTTCATGGTGATGATGCCGCTGGCTCCGCAGTTCACGCGGCTTTTCGGGATCTCGGCGCAGGAATTCGGCTTCCTGATTTCTGCCTATACCTTCGCTGCGGCCGGTGCGGGCATCGTCACGTCGATATTCATCGAGCGCTTTGACCGCAAGCGCCTCCTGCTGGCGATCTACAGCGGCTTCGTCGTGTCGGCCATCGTTACCGCCAGTGCGCAGTCGTATGCGATGCTGCTGGCCGCGCGTGCGCTGGCCGGCATCTTTGGCGGCGTACTCGGCGGCATCGTGTTCACGATCATCGGCGATGCGGTTCCTGCGGCGCGGCGTGGCCGCGCGACCGGGATCGTCATGACCTCGTTTTCGATCGCGACCGTGGCCGGCGTTCCCGCCGCGCTGCTGCTCGGCAACCTGTTCGGCTGGCGCGCCGCCTTCGTCCTGGTGGCGCTGCTTGGCGTGGCGTGCGCAGTGGCGGCTCGTCGCACGCTGCCGCAGGTCGCGCATGCCGGGCGGGACGGGCGCCACGCTGCATGGCCGGATTTCCTGCGCACGCTGACGTTCCCGAATCATCTTCGCGCTTTCCTGTTCACGTTTCTGATGATGCTGTCCGGCTTCACGGTGATTCCGTACGTCAGCCTGTATGTCACCTTGAATATCGGTCTGCCGGAGCGCGACCTGCCGCTGGTCTACCTGGCGGGGGGTGTCGCTACGTTCTTCACGGCGCGGTGGATCGGTCGCTGGGCCGATCGCGCCGGCAAGCGCCAGGTCTATCGGCGCATCGCATGGATCTCGATTGCGCCGCTGATTGCGATCACGCATGCCCCGGGACTGCCGCTGCTGGCGGTGCTGGCGCTGACGACGCTGTTCTTCGTCTTCGTGCCCGGCCGCATGGTGCCGGCAATGGCGGTGGTCACGAGCGCGGCGCGGCCGGGGGCCCGGGGGGCGTTCATGACGCTCAACAGTGCGGTGATGCAGGTCGGCTCCGGAGTCGCGGCAACGATCACCGGCGCGATCGTCGAGCGCGATGCCAGCGGTGCGCTCACGCACTACAACTGGGTTGGCTATGCCGCCGTGGCCGCCACCGTCGCGGCCATCTTCTGGGTGGGCACCATCCGCTCGCTCGACACCATCCCGGCAAAACCGGTGACCGGCGAGGCCTAGGCTTTCTTCCTGCGGCGCCGCTTGGCCGGACGTGCTGCGGGCTTTTCCGGAGCCGGTGCAGCCTCTGCGGCCACCGACGCAATCCTGGCGAACTGATCCTGCAACGTGTGCCACCACGCCGCCGGATTCAACGCATCGTCGGCCAGCGAAGGTCCCTGGTGCGCCGCCGGCTTGCGCTTGCGCGCCGGCGTTGCGGCCAGCGGCGCCGGCTCGGGCAGCGGCTGCGCGGCGGCGGCAGCCAGGTCGATCCTGCCTTCGGGACGAATGGGCGGCAGCGAGCTCGTCGTCGATGAATCCGAGAGTCCCATGATGGGGGCCAGCATCGCGCCGCTGATGCCCTTGAGCGTCGCGATCGTCGCGCGCTGGACTTCGAGCGTCTGGATCGTCGTACGCAGCATGCTGGCGTTGAGTTCCAGCCATTGCGCGACCGCGCGCAAATCGGTGATGCGCTTGTCGAGTTCGCCGAGATCGACGGTCGGCGCCAGCATGCTTGGCATCTGCTGCGGGAGGCCCGGGATCGACGCGAGGTTGCCCGGTGTCGGCATGCCCATGCCGCCCCACATCTTCTGCATCAGGTCGAATGTCTCTCCCATTGCGGAAAACGGCGAGGACATGGAAGGCTTGTTGGACATGACGGCTCCTTGATGCGGCGTCTAGCGCCGCGCTGGTGCGGCGACCTGTTGGTCGATGGCCCCGAAGATCGACTGCCCGTGGACATCGAACATCTCGATGCGCACGCGGTCGCCGTATTTCATGAAGGGCGTGGTCGCGGTGCCCGACTCGATCATTTCCAGGCTGCGCTTCTCCGCGATACAGCTGTAACCCCGGCTGCGGTCGAGGTTCGACACAGTTCCGGAGCCGATGATCGATCCGGCGCCGAGGTTACGCGTACGCGCGACGTGGGCGATCAGCTGGCCGAAGCTGAACGTCATGTCGTCGCCGGCCTCCGCCTCGCCCACCTTGATGCCGTTCCACTGGACGACCAGCGGACGATGCACCTTGCCTTCGCGCCACGTCTCGCCCAACTCGTCCGGGGTGACCGCCACCGGCGAGAACGCAGTCGCCGGCTTGCTCTGGAAGAAACCGAAGCCCTTCGCTAGCTCGCCCGGAATCAGGTTGCGCAAGCTGACGTCGTTCACCAGCATCAGCAGCCGCACATGCGCGACAGCATCGGCCGGGATCGTTCCCATCTTCACGTCATCGGTGATCACCGCGACCTCGGCCTCGAAATCGATGCCGAACTCCTCGCTGGGGCAGACGATGCAATCGTGCGGACCCAGAAGGTCGTCGGAGCCTCCCTGGTACATCAGCGGATCGGTCCAGAACGACGGCGGCATGTCGGCGCCGCGCGCCTTGCGCACCAGTTCCACATGGTTGACGTAGGCGGAGCCGTCCGCCCACTGGTACGCGCGCGGCAGTGGCGCCATCGCGACGCGCGGATCGAACGGGAACGCGTGCCGGGCGCGCCCCTCGTTCAGCGTCTGGTACAGCTCGTCGAGCTGCGGGGCGATGAAGCTCCAGTCGTCGAGCGCGTTCTGCAGGCGGCCGGCGATGCCGGCGGCATGGTGGGCCATCGTGAGGTCGCGGGAAACGACGACCAGTTGCCCATCGCGCGAGCCATCCTTCAAGGTGGCGAGCTTCATCGGAGCAGGTCGGATCTTCGGCTTTGAAGGAAGCCGGTATCTTAGCGGTGAGGCCCGCGACCCGCGGGCGCACACGATGCAGACACCGATCCCCTTGAGCGACTGGCGTGGCCGACGTTTCGGCCGTCGCGCCGTCGTGCTGTTCGTCGTGCTGCTGATGCATGCCGCGGCCTTCATCGGCGTGCGGCGCGAGCTTGCGATGGCGACTCCACAGGTGCCGACGCAGACGACGATTTCGATTGCGCTGCTGAAGCCGCCAGCACCGGCGGCGGCTCCTGCACCGACGGCGGCGCCTGCCCCCGCACCGCGCAAGGCGGCGCCGACGCCGCGCACGCCGAGCATGACCCAGGCGCCGCCGGCACCCGTCGCCCCTCCTGCTCCTCCACCACCTCCCGAGCCACTTCCTGAGCCGGCGCCACCGCCTCCTGAGCCGCCGCCTCCTGAGCCGCCGCCGCCTCCAACGGTTGCCACCGAGCCGACGGCCGAGACTTCAACCCTGCCACCCGGTGTCAAGGATGTGCCGACCAAGGGACGCATCGCCTACCGCACGACGTACACGCGGATGCGCGCTATCGAGGCGCTGGTGTACGTCGACTGGTCGATCGACCTCGAGCAGGGCCGCTATGAACTGTGGCTGCGAACCGTGGATCCGCCGGGCCTGCTCGATCTGCGCTCCACTGGTGAACTGAAGCCGTTCGGGATTGCGCCGGACAGGTATGTCGAGCGTGTTGATATAGCAAATCGCGAAGTGTCAGTGGATTTCGACTGGAACCGTCACATTGTCAGCTTCGCGGGACGCGGCGCCGGTGAGCCGATGCCGTTCGAGGAGGGCACGCAGGATCCGCTGTCACTGCAGTTTCACCTGCCGTTGCTCGTGCAGGCGTATCCGTGGCGCTTCAGCCCCGGATCGCAGGTCAGTTTCCAGGTGGCGCGACGCAAGGTCGAGACCTACACGTTCGTCGTCGACGGCTTCGAGTCGGTCACGATCCAGGGCAAGGTGATGTCGACTTTGAAGGTCGTGCGACCGAAGACACCGGAGTCGAACCGTGGCGTCGAATTCTGGATCTCTCCGGAACTCGACTGGATTCCGGTGCGCCTGCGCTATGTCGACCCCAACGATGAGGTGTGGGAAAGCTATCTTGCGAGCCTGCCAGGACAGGAGCCGCCGCTCCCCGCGAGCCAGCAGGAGGTCATCAAGCCCTAGGTCCCGGGGCCTGTCGGCGAGCACAGTGAACGACAGCTGTGCTGCGTGGCGCAGGATCCCCGTCCTGGCTGGGGTCGCGCGGCAGCAGGCCGTAGCCTGCCGCCGCGATCTGACGCCTACTTGAGCGCCTGCAGCTTGTCGTACGTCGCCTTGTCCCAGGTCGCGTCCGGTCCGTTGTGCATCTTGGCCACCGCTTCGCGGAACGGCGCGCGGTTGACCTTGACGACTTCCTTGCCGCGCTTGGTGAACTCGGCGCCGAGCTTGGCCTCTATGTCGATGATCTGGGCGGTTGCGCGCGCCGCGGCTTCCCGCAGTACCTCCTCGAAGATCTTCTTGTCGGCATCCGATAGCTTGTTCCACGTCGGCGCGCCGACGATCGACAGAAGCGCGTCGGTGATGTGCCCGGTCAGCACGATGTACTTCTGCACTTCGTAGAACTTCTTCGCGTCGATGGTCGGCAGCGGATTTTCCTGCGCGTCCACCGTACCGTTCTGCAGCGCCAGGTACACCTCGGCAAACGCGATCGGGGTCGGATTGGCGCCGACCGCACGCGGAAACATCGTGTAGAGCGGCGCGTCCGGCACGCGGATCTTCAGGCCTTTCATGTCCTCGGGCTTGTTGATGGCCTTGTTCGACGTGACCTGCCGCTCGCCGTAGTAGGTGATCGCCAGGACCTTGTTGCCGCCACTCTTCGCGCGGTAGCCCTCGGCGAGTTCGCCGAACAGCGGACTGGTCGAGAACGCCTTCCAGTGATTGAAGTCGCGGAACATGTACGGCGCCCCGCCGATGGCGATGGGCCCGTAGGTGCGGGCGGCAAACAGCTGCCCCGTGTAGATAATGTCGACCGTGCCGAGCGTCAGACCCTGGTTGATGTCGGTCTCCTTGCCGAGCGTGGACGCCGGGAAGACCTCGACCGTGTAGCGATTGCTGGTGCGCTTGGCGATCTCGCCCGCCGCCCACAGGGCAGCGGTGTGATAAGGCTCGCTGACCTCGTACACATGCGCGAACTTGAGCTTGGTCTGAGCCGAGACGCTGCCTGCCACAAGCAAGGCCATAGCAGCCCCCACCACCCAGCGGGCGAGCCCGCTCCGAAACTGCCCGTCATTGCTCTGTTTCATGTCTCCTCCTGATTTGACTTGCTGGGACTTCATCGAACGGCGTTACATCGTTGCGCCGAGTTGCCACGGCACGAACTCGCTCTGGCCGTAGCCAAAGCGTTCACTCTTGGTCTTGTCGCCGGACGCGGTGGCGAGGATCAGCTGGAACAGGCGCTCACCGAGCTGCTCGATCGTCGCCGCACCGTCGGCGATTTCGCCGCAGTTCAGATCGATGTCCTCTTCCTGCCGCTGCCACAACTCGCTGTTGGTCGAAAGCTTCAGCGAGGGCGACGGTGCGCAGCCGTAGGCCGAGCCGCGCCCGGTGGTGAAGACGATCATGTCGGCGCCGCCCGCCACCTGTCCGGTGGCCGATACCGGGTCGTAGCCCGGCGTGTCCATGTAAACGAATCCCTTCGCGGTCACCGGCTGCGCGTACTCGTACACGTCGACCAGGTTGGTCGTGCCGCCCTTGGCCACCGCGCCGAGCGATTTTTCGAGAATCGTCGTCAGCCCGCCCGCCTTGTTGCCGGGCGATGGGTTGTTGTTCATCTCGCCCTTGTTGCGAGCGGTGTAGTCCTCCCACCACTTGATGCGGGCGATCAGCTTCTCGCCCACCTCGCGCGAGACCGCGCGGCGCGTCAACAGGTGTTCGGCGCCATAGATCTCGGGCGTCTCCGACAGGATCGCGGTGCCGCCGTGCGCGACCAGCCGGTCGACCGCATTGCCGAGCGCCGGGTTGGCGGTGATGCCCGAATAACCGTCAGAGCCGCCGCACTGCAGGCCGAGCATCAGGTGGCTCGCGGGCACCGCAACGCGCTCTACGCGATTGGCCACCGGCAGCATCACGCGCACCAGTGCCACGCCGCGCTCGATCGCTTTGGCCGTGCCGCCGACGTCCTGCATGTTGTAGCGGGCGATCCGGTCACTTTCCTTCAGGCCCTCGGCGCCGAAAAGCGAGGTGATCTGGTTCGCCTCGCAGCCGAGGCCGATGAAGATCACTGCAGCGACGTTCGCATGGCGGGCGTAGCCGGCCATCGTCCGGCGCAGGACCTGCATGCTCTCGTCCATGTCCATTCCGCAGCCGGTGCCGTGCGTCAGCGCGATGACGCCGTCGACATTGGGGAAGTCCGCAAGGGCGTCGGGAAAGATGTCGCGGCGAAAGCGGTCGGCGATCGCCCGCGCGACCGTCGCGGAGCAGTTCACGCTCGAGAGGATCGCGATGTAGTTGCGGGTCGCCACCCGGCCATCGGGACGTACGATGCCCATGTATGTCGCCGGCGTTGCAACTGCCGGGGTCGGGCGGACGTCGGCGCAGAAGGCGTAGTCGCGCTCGAAGGCGCCGTGCTCTTGGCCGATGCCAAGGTTGTGCAGGTGCACGTGCTCGCCCGGCCGGATCTCGCGCGTCGCGAAGCCGATGATCTGGTTGTAGCGGCGCACCGGACTGCCCTTGGCGATCGCGCGCGTCGCGACCTTGTGGCCAGGCGGCACGAGCCCGCTGACGGTGATGCCTTCCGACTTGATGAGGGTCCCGGCCACCAACTGACGCCGCGCGATGACGACATCGTCTGCCGGATTGAGTCTGAGAACGAGCGGAACTTCCTGCAACATGGCGGCTCTCCGCTTAAAGGAACTGCCGCGGCAGCCACAGGCTGATCGACGGCAGATAGGTCACGAGTCCGAGGCTCACCAGCAGCGGAATCAGCCAGGGCAGGATGGCCATCGTCGTGCGCTCGATCGACAGCTTCGCCACGCGCGCCAGCACGAACAGCACCAGTCCCATCGGCGGATGCAACAGCCCGATCATCAGATTCAACACCATGATGAGGCCAAAGTGAACCGGGTCGATTCCCAGTTGCCGCACGATAGGCAGCAGGATCGGCACCAGGATCGTGATCGCTGCAGTGGGTTCGAGGAAGCAGCCGACGAACAGCATCAGCAGGTTGGCGAGCAGCAGGAACATCCACGGATCGGTCGTGAAGGCCAGCACCCAGCCCGCGATCATCTCGGTGGTCTTGGTCACCGTCAGCATCCAGCCGAAGATCGAGGCCGCCGCGACGATCAGCAGCACGATCGACGTCGTCTCGATCGTGTCCATCGAGACCTTGATCAGCATTTTCCAGCTGAGCGAACGGAACCAGAAGATGCCGAGGAAGAGCGACCACACGCACGCAGCAATCGCGCCTTCGGTGGCGGTGAACACTCCCGCCGTCATGCCGCCGATCAGCAGCACCGGCGTCATGATCGGCAGCACGGCGTTGAAACGGAAGAAGCGGTCGGCAACGAGCAGGGCGACCAGCGCGCCGGCCACCGTCGGCACGTGCGGCCATCCCGCCTGGGTGGTCAACACCCAGATGACCACCGGGAATGACGCGACGACGAGCAGTTCCAGCAACGCCTTGATGATGCGAGCCCACTCGAAGCGGATGTCCCCGCCCCATTTGTTCCTGTGCGCGAAGTAAGCGACGGTGACCATCATCAGCAGCGCGAGCACCACGCCGGGCAGAATGCCGGCGAGAAACAGCGCACCGACCGAGACGTTGGCGAACATCGCGTAGATGACGAACGGCAGCGAAGGCGGAACGATCGGCCCCAGCGTGGCGGAGGCCGCGGTCACGCCGACCGCGAACTCGGCGCTGTAGCCGTGGTCCTTCATCGCCTTGATCTCGATCGTGCCGAGGCCGGCGGCATCCCCGATCGCGGTGCCCGACATGCCGGCAAAGATCATCGAGCCCAACACGTTCACATGGCCGAGCCCGCCGCGCAGCCAGCCGACCAGCGCGAGGGCGAAGTTGTAGATGCGGTTGGTGATGCCGGCCGAGTTCATCAGGTTGCCGGCGAGGATGAAAAATGGCACCGCCAGCAACGGGAACGAGTCGATCCCGTTCACCATGCGGTGGATCACGACGAAGTCGGGTACCGTGCCGGTGGCCATCACGAAGATCAGCGACGAACCTGCCATCGCAATGGCCACGGGGACACCCGAGCCCATCAGGCCGAGAAACAGCAGCTTGAACGCGCCCGGACTCACGTCCGACTTCCGGTCGTGGCTGTCGACTCGCCCGGGATGTCGATGAGTTCCGGGCGCTCGAGCACCGACGCTCCGCGTTTCCAGTTGGCGCGTGCCACGCCGATCGCGCGCCAGGTCATCAACCCGAAGCCGGCGAGGACCACGCTGTACATGATTCCGATCGGCAGATCGACGACGGCCATGCGCTGGCTGCCGATGCGCTGTATCAGGGAGTACGTCAGCCAGGTGGCATAGGCAAAGAAGGCGATGCGGGCCGCATCGACGAGCGTCGACATCACTCGCATCAGCCTCTTCGGCAGGATGCGATAGAAGAAGTCGACGTGAATGTGGTTGTTCTTGCGCACGCTGACCGCAGCACCGATGAATACGGTGCAAATCAGCAGGTAGCGCGCGATCTCCTCGGTCCAGCCGGCCGAGTCGTTCAGCGCGTAGCGCGTGAAGAACTGCAGGAAGACGGTCCCGGCGAGCAGCCAGAAGAAGCCGAACGAGATCCAGTCCTCGAAGCGGTAGATGCCGAGGTCGATGGGTTCGTCGTGGACATCGAACTCGCCGTTGGCGGTGAGCACGTGTTCCTGCGGTCCCTCAGTAATCGGCGTCGTCGGTTGCATGCGTGTGCGTTGCGGCGCAGATCCACCGTGCCAGTGATCGCCCTTGGGCGGTCAGCGCGGTGCGCTGGCGCTCCAGCTGCGCTGGAATCGTCGGGCCGCCGCGTCCATGTGCCGGCGCATCGCCGCGCGGGCCGTGCCGGCATCGTGGCTTTCGATCGCGCTCATGACGGCGTTGTGCTCCGCGATGGCCGCTGCCCACAGGTCAGGAGTGTCGAAGTGGCGCTCGAGCCGCAGGAAGAGCGGTCCCGTGCGTTGGTCCCAAAGCGTGCGCACGGCCAGTGCCAGTGCGCTGTTGCCGCTGCCCTCGGCGATCTCGAGGTGGAAGCGGCGGTCGTTGTCGAGCGGCATCACGGCGCGCCGCCGGTCGCGCTCCATCGCCGTCAGGGCGGCCTTCATTCGCCGGACCTGCGCGGGACTCGCCTGGCGTGCGGCCAGGGCGGCGCACTCGGACTCCAGCAGGCGACGTGCCGCGATCAGTTCGAACGGCCCGGAGTCGGCGGGCAGGGGATCGACTCCGCGCGCCGCCGGCCTCTGGTGCGTGACATAGACGCCGGAGCCGACCCGCACTTCAACGTACCCTTCGACTTCGAGCGCGATGAGTGCTTCGCGCACCGAGGGGCGGCTCACTTCCAGCAGGCGGGCCAGGTCGCGCTCCGGGGGCAGGCGCGCGCCGGGCTTGTATTCGCCGCGCCGGATCAGCCGGGCAATCTGCTCGGCGATGCGTCGGTACAGCCGCTGCGGTTCGACGGCCTTGATCGGCATGGTGAGGGATCGTGCTCCCGTGCGGATGGAATCGTTGGCGGCAGGCTGGACAGTGCAGAGCTGTGCCGCTTACACTGCCGCGCACTGGTCAAGTGGTCAGACCAATTTGCGCGGCTAGCTTCACACGCACACCCCGGGGTGTCAAGCCGCAGCACAGTTCAGCGGAGGATGGCGATGACCGGGCGTTTGCAGGGCAAGTCGGCGCTGGTGACAGCCGCCGGCCAGGGCATGGGGCGTGCGGCGGTCTTGGCCTTCGCCCGTGAAGGCGCGCGCGTCATCGCCACGGACTTGAAGCCGGAGTTTCTGGCCGGCCTGCCGGCCGGCGTCTCGACCAGTCAGCTCGACGTGCTCGACGATGCTGCGGTGCAGGCTTTTGTCGAGGGCATAGCTCCCGTCGACATCCTCTTCAACTGCGCCGGCTATGTGCACCAGGGCACGATCCTCGACTGCGGCGTTGCCGACTGGGACTTCAGTTTTGACCTGAATGTCCGCAGCATGTTCGTGCTGACGAAGGCGATGCTGCCGAAGATGATCGGCGCCGGCGGTGGCGTGATCCTGAACATGGCCTCGGTCCTGGGCGCCCACAAGGCGGCGCCCAACCGGCTCGCCTACGCGGCGAGCAAGGCCGCGGTGGCCGGCTTCACGCGCGCGCTGGCGGTCGATCACGTCAAGCAGGGCATACGCGTGAACTGTGTCTGTCCCGGCACGGTCGACACGCCCTCGCTGGGGGATCGCATCCAGGCCTTCGCCGATCCGGTGCAGGCGCGCAAGGACTTCATCGCGCGCCAGCCGATGGGCCGGCTGGCAACGGCCGAGGAGATCGCCGAGACGTTCGTCTATCTCGTCTCCGACGAGTCGTCGTTCATGACGGGACAGGCGATCTTCGTCGACGGGGGAATGTCTCTGTAGGCGCGCGAAAGTGCAAGCCTACTTTCGCGCGGAATAGTTAGAAAAAATCGCTGGCGGAGCCAGACGATTTTTTTCATCACAAAGGCAATGAAAAGGCGGGTCTCATGAAACTGTTGCGCTTTGGACCGGCGGGGTTTGAGAAGCCGGGGGTGCTGGACCGGCAGGGGCGACTGCGCGACCTGTCGGGCGTGGTCGCGCACGTGACGAGCGAGCACCTGTCGGAAAAGGGGCTGGCGAAGCTGGCGAAGATCAACCCGGAGTCGCTGCCATTGGTGGCTGGCAAGCCGCGGCTGGGCGTGCCGTATCTGGGCATCAGCAAGTTCATTGCGATCGGCCTGAACTACGCGGACCACGCGGCCGAGTCGGGCGTGCCCGTGCCGAGCGAGCCGATCCTCTTCTCGAAGGCGACCACCTGCATCAACGGGCCCAGCGACGACATCGTCATCCCGCGCAACTCGACCAAAACCGACTGGGAGGTCGAACTCGGCGTCGTCATCGGGACGACCGCGCTGTACGTCGCCAAGGACAAGGCGCTCGATCACGTTGCGGGCTACTGCGTCATCAACGATGTGTCGGAGCGCAACTTCCAGCTCGAGCGCGGCAGCCAATGGGACCGTGGCAAGGGTTGCGACACCTTCGGTCCGATCGGACCTTACCTCGTCACGCGCGACGATGTGCCCGATCCGCAGAACCTCGACATGTGGCTCGACGTCAACGGCCAGCCGATGCAGCGCGGCAACACGCGCACGATGGTCTTCGGCGTCGCCCATCTGGTGAGCTACGTCAGCCAGTTCATGACGCTGCTGCCGGGCGACATCATCACGACCGGCACGCCGCCAGGCGTCGGCATGGGCCGCAAGCCGCCGCAGTATCTGAAGGCCGGCGACGTCGTCACGCTCGGCATCGCCGGACTCGGCGAGCAGCGACAGAACGTTCGCGCGCACGCGTGAACCGGCGTGGCAGCCGACACAGCTGGCGCAAAGCGGCGGCGCGTTGCAGCCGCGGCGCTGACCCAATGGGCCGCTGACTGCCTGGTGCGCGTCGGCGTCGCTGCCGTCGACGCGCAGACGGTTGCGGGCGCACTGGTCCAGACCAGCCTCTGGGGCATCGACTCCCACGGCATCGCGCGCCTCGGGCACTACCTCGCGCGCATTGAAGCCGGCTCGATCGCGCCTGTGCCGGCAGTGCGAATTACGGCCAGCGGCCCGTGCACCGCGCAGACGGACGGCGGTCACGGCCTCGGTATCGTCGTCTGCACCGCAGCGATGGCGCACGCGATCGAGCTCGCGCAAAGCCAGGGAGTTGGCATCGTCGGCATCGGCGAGTCGACACACTGCGGCGCGATCGGCCTCTACACGCGCCAGGCTGCGGCCAGGGGACTGATCGGGCTCGCATTCACGCACGCCGACTCGATCGTCGCGCCGGCCGGTGGCCGCCATAAGCTGCTCGGCACCAACCCGCTGTCGATCGCGTTTCCGAACGCCGACGGGCCGCCGATCTGCCTCGACATGGCGACCAGTTCGATCCCCTGGAACCGCGTGATGAACGCGCGCCGTGAAGGGCTCTCGTTGCCGGACGGCGTGGCGATCGACGCCGACGGCGGCGTGACGCGCGATGCACAGGCCGCGGCCGCGCTGCTGCCGCTGGGCGGCGGCGAGTACGGTCACAAGGGCTACGCCCTGGCGCTGATGATCGAACTGCTGTGCGGGCCGCTAAATGGCATGCCGTATGCCGACCGCATCGCCCCGATGTTCACCGATCTCACGGCGCGGCGGCATCTGGGCTCGCTCGTGATGGCGCTTGATCCGATGCGATTCGCCGGCGGGCCGACGCTGGCAGTCACGGTGCGCGACCTGGTCGCGACGCTGCGGCGTCAGCCGGGCGACGTGATGTATCCGGGCGAACCGGAAGAGCGGCGGGAGGCCGTGCGCGCGCGCGAAGGCATCCCGATCGAGCCGGGACTGTGGACCGAGTTTTCCGACTGGTCGGCGCGGCTCGGCATCGCGTTGCCGGAGCACGCATGACGGACATCCTGCAGGTTGCTGCGATCTACGGTCCGAGCCAGGCACGGTTGGAGGCCGACTACACGGTTCACCGGCTGTGGCAGGCGCCGGACCGCGACGCGTTCGTGCGGGACGTGGTGCCGCGTGTCGAAGTCATCGTCACCACCGGCGGGGCCGGAGCGTCGCGTGCGCTGATCGAGCAGTTGCCGAAGCTGCGGCTGATCGCGTGCTTCGGCGTGGGCGTCGACGCGATCGACCTCGCGGCGGCACGCGAGCGCGGCGTGGCGGTCACCAACACGCCGGACGTGCTGACCGACGATGTCGCCGATCTGGCGATCGGCCTGATGCTGGCAGCGCTGCGCGGCATCGCGACGGCCGACCGCTATGTGCGTGCGGGACTGTGGCTGCGCGCCAACATGCCGCTGCAGACCCAGATGAGCGGCAAGCGGCTCGGCATCGTCGGCATGGGTCGCATCGGTCAGGCGATCGCGAAGCGCGCTTCGGCCTTCGATGTGTCGATCGCCTGGAACGGCCCGCGCCCGAAAGACCTGCCGTGGCGCTATGAGTCCGATCTGCTGGCGCTGGCGCGCAGCGTCGACGTGCTGGTCGCCGCCTGCCCCGGCGGAGCCGCCACGCGTGGGCTGATCAGCCGTGCGGTGCTGGAGGCGCTCGGCCCCGGCATATTCGTCAACATCGCGCGCGGCTCGGTCGTCGACGAGGGCGCGCTGGTCGAGCTGCTGGTCACACGGCGCCTCGGCGGCGCCGCGCTCGACGTCTTCGCCGACGAACCGCGTGTGCCGGAGGCACTGTTCGCTCTCGACCATGTCGTGCTGCAGCCGCATCAGGCGAGCGCCACGCGCGAAACCCGCGCGGCGATGGGGCAGCTCGTGCTCGACAACATCGCCGCGCATGTCGCCGGCCGGCCGCTCGTTACTCCCGTCAACTGAGGACTCGATGATTCCCGACCTGAAGGACAAGGTGGTGCTGATCACCGGCGCCAGCACCGGCATCGGCGCTGCCGTCGCGCAGGCCTTCGGCGCCGAAGGCAGCACGGTGGTTGTCCACTATCACGCGAGCGAAGCGGCGGCGCACGCGGTCGTCGCCGCCATTGAGGCCGGCGGCGGTCACGCACACGCGCTGCGCGCCGACGCCACCCGGCCCGAGCAACTCGTCGCACTGGTGAAGTCGACAGTCGACCGCTATGGCCGGCTCGACGTGCTGATCAACAATGTCGGCGACCTCGTGCAGCGCTGCCCCATCGCCGACTCCACCGAAGAACTGTTCGACGCGGTCGTCGACCTCAATGTGCGCTCGGTCGTGACGGCCAGCCGCGCGGCGATTGCGCAGTTTCGCGCGCAGGGCAGCGGTGCCATCATCAACACGACCTCGATCGCCGCGCGTAACGGCGGTGGACCCGGCTCCGTGCTGTACGCGAGTTCCAAGGCCTTCGTCAGCACGTTCACACGCGGCCTCGCCAAGGAACTGGCGAAGGACAACATCCGCGTCAACGGCGTTGCGCCAGGCGTCATCATCACGCCGCTGCAGGCGCGTCATACCAGCGAGGCACAGCTCGAGGCGTTTCGCGCTGCCATACCGATGGGCCGGCTCGGCAGCGCGGAGGAATGCACCGGTGCGTATCTGTATCTGGCGTCGAATGCGCTGAGCGGCTACGTCACCGGGCAGATCCTCGAAGTCAACGGCGGGCAGCTGATGCCTTAGTGCGCTATTCCTTCACGGCTCCGGTCATGCCCGAGACGTAGTGCTCGACGAAGAACGAGTAGAGGATCGCCACTGGCAGCGAGCCGAACAGCGCGCCCGCCATCAGTGCGCCCCAGTGGTAGACGTCGCCTTCAACCAGCTCGGTGATGACACCCACCGGCACGGTCTTCACCTCGGACGACGAGACGAAGGTGAGCGCGTAGATGAACTCGTTCCACGACAGCGTGAACGCGAAGATGCCGGCCGAGATCAGCCCGGGCACCGCCAGCGGCAGGATGATCTTCACCAGGATCTGCAGCCGGCTCGCGCCGTCGATCAGCGCGCACTCCTCGAGCTCGAACGGAATCGAGCGGAAGTAGCCCATCAGCAGCCAGGTGCAGAACGGGATCAGGAACGTCGGGTAGGTCAGGATCAGCGCGAGCCGCGTGTCGAAGAGCTGGAACTTGAAGATGATCGCCGCCAGCGGGATGAAGAGTATCGACGGAGGCACCAGGTAGGCCAGGAAGATGCTCATGCCGACATAGCGCGAGCCGCGGAACCTGAGCCGCTCGATCGCGTAGGCTGCCAGCACGCTGCAGAACAGCGACAGCAGCGTCGAGACGACCGACACGAGGATCGTGTTCCACAGCCAGTCCGGATAGGCGGTGTCGAACAGCAGCTTTTTGATGTGCGCCAGCGTGGGATTGATCACCCAGAACGGGTTGCCTTCACGCGACAGCAGTTCCTCGTTCGGTTTGAACGCGGTGATCGTCATCCAGTAGAACGGAAACAGCAGCACGAACAGGAACACGGCCAGCGGCAGGTACACGGTCACCAGCCGCCGCGGCGTGGACTCGAGGTACTTCATTCCCTGCGAATCGGTCGTGGCGGGGGAGGTCGGCGTCTCGGAACGCTCGGTGTCGCTCATTGAGTAGCCCGTCTCGCTGCGCGCTGCGGAATGAACGCTTCGGAGCGGCCGTGCGCGCTCATCTGTCCTGCCCGCCCTGCTGCCACGCGCGGCGCTGCAGTCCGAAGTAGCTGAACAGGATCGCCGCCATCAGGAACGGCACCATGGCCGTGGCGAGCGCCGCTCCCTCGCCCAGCGCCCCCCCCGGGATCGCGCGCTGGAAACTGAGGGTGGCCATCAGGTGAGTGGCATTCAGCGGTCCGCCGCGCGTCAGCACGTAGATCAACTGGAAATCAGTGAACGTGAACAGCACCGAAAATGTCATGACGACCGCGATGATCGGCGTCAGCAACGGCAGGGTCACGAAGCGGAATTGCTGCCAGTCGGTGGCGCCATCGAGGCTCGCGGCCTCGTAGTATGACGGCGAGATCGTCTGCAAACCCGCTAGCAGGCAGATCGCCACGAACGGCACGCCGCGCCAGATATTGGCGGCGATCACCGACAGGCGCGCCAGCCACGGATCACCCAGGAAGTTAATGTACTCGTCGATCAGGCCCCAGCGCGTGAGCACCCAGCTGATGATCGAAAACTGGGAGTCGTAGATCCACCAGAAGGCGATCGCCGACAGCGCCGTCGGCACGATAAACGGCAGAAGCACGATCGCGCGGATGAACGCCTTGAACGGCAGGTGCTTGTTCAGCAGCAGCGCGAGCCAGAGGCCGAGCCCGAACTTGATGACGCTCGCGACGACCGTGTAGAAGATCGTGTTGAAGACCGACAGGCGAGTGACTGCGTCACCCCATAGGAACTCGTAGTTTTCCAGCCCGATCCACTCGCCGCCGCGTCCGATCTTGGTGTCGGTGAATCCGAGCCACGTTCCGAGGCCGAGCGGATACGTCAGGAAGAGCAGCAGCACGGCCGCCGCCGGCAGCATGAACAGCAGCCCGAGAAAGTTGCGGCTTTCAAGCAAACGATCGAGAACGCCGCCCGCATGAGCGTCTGCCTTGTCGCGTGCGCGGTTCACGGTGGTCGGGTTTCAGGTGTGCGACGCTGGGAAATGCAAGGCGGTGCTCCGGTTCGGCGCCGCCTTGCACGTCGGGCGCGACTAGACCTTGTAATACCGCTCGGCCCGCTTCTGCGCGCGTTCCGCCGCTTCCTTCGGCGTCTTCGATCCCGATGCCGCCTCGGCCACCATGTTGCAGATGATGAAGTCGGCCAGCGCGCCGGCCGACGCGTATCCCATCTTCCCCTCACGGCCGCTCGGTAGCATGTTCTTCATCGAATCACGGTACGGCGTGTGCTTCGGATCGACGGTCCAGATCGGATTCTTCTCGTACGCGGTCAACGCCGGAGTGACATAGCCGATCGCGCCCTGCACCCACGGGTTCATCTGCTCCTCTTCCATCATGAAGCGCAGGAACTCCTTGGCCGCCTTCGGGTACTTCGTGTACTTGAAGATCATCTGGTTGAAGAAGAGCTGGAACTCGGTCGGCTTGCCCGCCGGGCCGATCGGCATGTTCGAGTGATTGATGTCGGCCGCCAGCGCGCCGACCTTCGGGTCTTTCGAGGTCTTGGCCGCGTAATAGATCGAGATGCCGTTGTTGGTCAGTGAGATCTGCTCGTCGAGGAAGGCCTTGTTGTTGTTCGGATCGAGCCACGCCAGCGTGCCGGGAACAAAGGTCGGATACAGCTCCTTTGCGTACTCGAGCGCACGGATCGTCTCGGGGCTGTCGATCACGACCTTGTTGTTGGCATCGACCAGCTTGCCGCCGAAAGCCCACACCAGCCACTGGCAGAACGTGTTGCCGTCACCGGTCGCATTGCCCAGCGCGAATCCCGGCGGCGTGCCCTTTTCCTTCAGCGCCTTGCACAGCTTCAGGAAGCCGTCGGTGTCACGCGGGAAGGTGCTGAAGCCGGCGGCCTTCATGTGGCTCTCGCGATAGACCATGCAGACGCCGGCGACGCCGAGAGGCACGCCGATCCAGTTCTTGCCGTTGGGTCGCAGATAGGGATCGCAGACGGGGTAAAAGCCGCCGTACTTCTTGCCGAGGTAGGTGCAGACGTCGGTGACGTCGAGCAGCTTTTCCGGATACAAATTGGCATCGTCGTTAGTCGACAGGATGATGTCGGGCCCCGCGCCCGTATTGGCCGCCACCGCTGCCTTCGGGCGCACGTCTTCCCAGCCTTCAGCGTCGACGCGCACCTCGACACCGTATTTCTCGCTGAATTTCTTAACGTTGGCCAGGTACTGGTCTTCGTCACCCTGCACGAAGCGTTTCCAGCGCAGCACGCGCAGCTTGGCGCCCTTCTCCGGCGTGTTGCTCCACTGCGCCTGCGCATCCTTCACCCAGATGAGCGGCCCGGCTGCGGCTGCCGCCACGCCTGCTGACGTCTTCAGAAAGTCCCGCCGTTTCAGATTCTTCATGCACGTCTCCTTGTGGTTGGCTCTCAGCGTCAAGCCGGGTGGAATCACGCCGCGAGGCGTTTGCCGCTCGCTGCGTCGAAAAGATGTGCTCGCCCCGCATCGGGGATCAGGCTGATGCGGTCGCCAGCACGCACGTTCGTTCGATCACGGATCGTCGCGGTCACTTCCCGGTCGACAAAGCGGCAGTAGATCTGGGTGTCTGCACCAGTGGGTTCGACGACAACGACTTCAACCGCAAGACCGCCGGAACTGCCTACCGCAAAGTGCTCGGGTCGGATGCCGTAAAGGATGGCCTGTCCCTCTTGCGTTGCGGCGTTGTGGGCCAGGGCCAGCCTGCTTCCATCGACGAAGACCGCCTCGAGCGCGCCGCCTTGGCGCCCTACCGTTCCAGGCAGCAGGTTCATGGCGGGCGAGCCGATGAAGCCGGCCACGAATGTGTTTGCCGGCTGGTCGTAGAGGTCGAGCGGACCGCCGGTCTGTTCGACGACGCCGTCTTTCATGACGACGATCTTGTCGGCCATCGTCATCGCCTCGATCTGGTCGTGCGTGACGTACACCGACGTCGTCTTCAGCCGCTGGTGCAGTTCCTTGATCTCGGTGCGCATCTGCACGCGCAGCTTGGCGTCGAGGTTGGACAGCGGCTCGTCGAACAGGAACACCTGCGGGTCGCGCACGATGGCGCGCCCCATCGCAACCCGCTGGCGCTGTCCGCCCGACAGTTGCCGCGGATAACGGTCGAGCAGCTTGCCAAGTCCGAGGATGTCGGCCGCGCGCGCGACGCGGCGGTCGATCTCGTCCTTCGAGGCACTGGCAAGCCGCAGGCTGAACGACATGTTGTCGCGCACCGTCATGTGCGGATAGAGCGCGTAGTTCTGAAAGACCATCGCGATGTCGCGTTCTTTCGGGGGCACGCGGTTCACGACACGATCGCCGATCAGGATCTCGCCTTCGCTGATTTCCTCGAGTCCGGCGATCATGCGCAGCAGCGTGGTCTTGCCGCAGCCCGATGGGCCGACCAGGACCGCAAACTCGCCGTCGGCGATGTCGATGTCGACGCCGTGGATCACGGCGGTCCCACCGAAGCGCTTGGCAACGCCGCGAATCGCGACTTGCGCCATGAAGACTTGTCTCCTCTGCGCGGTGCCGAGCACCGTCGCGCGTCAGCCAGCCGGGCTCTTCGTCCCTTGAATCACAGGATACCTGGGACGTCCTGTCGTCGCCCATTGCACGATGTTCAATGCTGCCTTGCGCCGCAGCTCGACTTCCGCGGCGGTCGAATAGAAGGCCGAGTGCGGGGTCAGCAGCACGCGCGGGTGTCGCGCCAGCGGATGGGTCGGCGCCAGCGGCTCGACCGGCAGCACGTCCAGCGCCACGCCATCCAGCGTCTCGTCGCCGAGCCGCGTCAGTACGGCGTCGATGTCGACCACGGCGCCGCGTGCGGTATTGACCAGCATGCTGCCTTTGCGCATGCGGCCGAGCAGTTGGGTACCAACCATTCCGCGCGTCTCGTCGTTGAGCGGCACATGGAGCGAGACGATATCGCTCTGCTCGAACAGCGCCTCGAGATCGACGCGTTCCACGTACGCCGGAAAGTCACCGTCGATGATGTAGGGATCGCACGCGATGACGCGGGCGAAGCAGTTGCGCGCCAGGTGCGCAAAGCGCTTGCCGATGCGGCCGAGTCCAAGAATGCCCGCGGTCAGGTCGCTCGCGCGGCGGATCGTGCCCGGCGACAGGTAGCTCCACCGTCCGGACTTCACGTCGCGGTCGTAGATCGCGAGATGACGTACCAGGGCGAGCGCCATCGACAGCGCGTGCGTCGCCACTTCGCCGACACCGTAATCGGGCGAGTTGGCAACCCAGACACCATGGCGTGCACACGCAGCCGTGTCGACGGTGTCGAATCCGGCGCCATAGCGGCTGACGATGCCGAGGCGCGGCAGCGCGGCGAGCACGCGCTCGGTGACCGGTGCGTACTGCAGCAGCAGCGCGTCACAGCCGCGCGCCGCTTCGATCAGCTGCTCCTCGGTACGGCACTGCGCATCGGCGACTTCGATGCCCGCTTCGGCGAACAGACCGCGCTCGAGCGCGGTGTCCGGGAAATCGAAATCCGTGATGAGCGCTTTGGTCACGTTGGGCTCAGTGATTGTCTTTGCCCACGGCAGAGCCACTGGAGCCGACCAGGAAGTCGAGGTCGGCGCCTTTGTCGGCCTGCTGAACGTGGTCGAAGTAGAGCCTGGTGTAGCCGCGCGGCACCGGCGCTGCCGGCGGCGACCACGCGGAGCGCCGGCGCGCGAGTTCCTCGTCGCTCACCTCGAGGTGCAGACGGCGCCGCTCGACGTCGAGTTCGATCGTGTCGCCGCTCTTCACCAGCGCGAGTGTGCCGCCAGCCGCGGCTTCCGGGGCGGCATGCAGCACGACGGTGCCGTAGGCCGTGCCGCTCATGCGCGCGTCCGAGATGCGCACCATGTCAGTGACGCCCTGCTTCACCAGCTTGGCGGGGATCGGCATGTTGCCGACTTCGGCCATGCCCGGATAACCCTTCGGGCCGCAGTTCTTCAGCACGAGGATGTCGTCGGGCTTTACGTCGAGCGACTCGTCCTCGACCTTGGCGTGCATGTCGGCACTGTCCTCGAACACGACCGCACGGCCACGGTGCTTCATCAGCGCCGGCGTGGCGGCCGAGGGCTTGATGACCGCGCCGTCGGGCGCGAGGTTGCCGCGCAGCACGGCGATGCCAGCCTTTGCCTTGAACGGGTCGGCAAGCGGCCGGATCACCCGCTGCCTCGGTCCACCTCTTCCCTCGAGGTCGTAGCGCGGTGCGTCCTTCACGTTGTCCCACATCGTACGGCCGTTGACGGTCAGCGCGTCACGGTTGAGCACGTCGCCGAGTTCGCGCAGCACCGCGGGCAGGCCACCAGCGTAGAAGAAGTCTTCCATCAGGTACTGCCCCGACGGCTGCAGGTCGACCAGGCACGGCAGGTCGTGGCCGAAGCGGTCCCAGTCCTCGAGCGCCAGCGTCACGCCGCAGCGCCCCGCGAGCGCAAGCAGGTGGATCACCGCGTTGGTCGAGCCGCCGATTGCGGCGTTGGCGCGAATGGCGTTCTCGAAGGCGGCGCGCGTCAGGACCTTCGACATCACGAGGTCTTCTTCGACCATCTGCACGATGCGTCGCCCGGCCATACGCGCGAGCACATTGCGGCGGCCATCGACCGCCGGGATCGCCGCATTGCCGGGCAGTCCCATGCCGAGCGACTCCACCATGCAGGCCATCGTCGAGGCCGTGCCCATCGTCATGCAGTGGCCGTGCGAGCGGTGCATGCAACTCTCGGCCTCGAAGAAATCGGCCTGCGACATCGTGCCGGCGCGCACCGCCTCGCTCATCTGCCAGACGCCGGTGCCGGAGCCGAGTTCGCCGCCGCGGAACTTGCCCGACAGCATCGGCCCGCCCGAGACACCGATCGTTGGCAGATCGACGCTCGCCGCGCCCATCAGCAGCGCCGGCGTGGTCTTGTCGCAGCCCATCAGCAGAACTGCGCCGTCGAGCGGATTGGCGCGGATCGACTCCTCGACGTCCATGCTGACGAGATTGCGGAACAGCATGGTCGTCGGCCGCATCAGGGTCTCGCCGAGCGACATCACCGGAAACTCGAGCGGAAAGCCGCCGGCCTCCAGCACTCCCTGGCGCACCTGGTCGGCGAGTACGCGGAAGTGCGTATTGCACGGCGTGAGCTCGGACCACGTGTTGCAGATGCCGATCACCGGACGACCGTCGAACTGGTCGTGCGGGATGCCGCGGTTCTTCGTCCATGAGCGGTAGATGAAGCCGTCGCGGTCGAGGCGACCGAACCAGCTCTGGCTGCGGCGGAGCTTGCGGGGCATGGGGGAGACCAGCGAAAAGTGCGGGCGAGTGTATCCACCCGCTCTGCGGGGGTCAACGAAAAGCGGTCAAGTGGTCTGACCAATTTCCGGCGAAGGCGATATAGTCGTGCGGCGGCGCACCAGGCGCCGGGAGAGGCGGGACATGAATCAACTCGACATGCAGGGGCGCGCCGCCGTTGTCACCGGTGGTGCCGCGGGGATCGGACTGGCGATTGCGCAGCGGCTCGTCGCGTCCGGCGCGCGTGTCAGCCTGTGGGACCGTGACGCTGCGGCACTGAGCACGGCAGCGCAGGCGGTGGGCGCCGGTACCCACGTGACGACGGTCGACGTCACGCGTGAAGACGCAGTCGCGGCGGCGTTCGCCGCGTCGGCTGCTGCGCTGAAGTGTGTCGACGTGCTGGTCTGCAGCGCTGGCATCACCGGACCGAACACCACCGTCGAGCAGTACCCGCTGGCGGCGTGGAAGGACGTCATCGACATCAACCTGACGGGTCTTTTTCTGTGCAACCGCGTCGTCATCCCGCACATGACGGCGAACGGCTACGGTCGCATCGTGAACATCGCTTCGATTGCGGGCAAGGAAGGCAATCCGAATGCCTCGGCTTACAGCGCGTCGAAGGCGGGCGTCATTGCGCTGACCAAGTCGCTCGGCAAGGAACTGGCGAAGACCGGAGTCCGCGTCAACTGCGTGACACCCGCCGCGGTGAAGACCGGCATGTTCGCGCAGATGACGCAGACCCATATCGACTTCATGCTGTCGAAGATCCCTATGGGCCGCTTCGGCGAAGTCGACGAGATCGCGGCGCTGGTGACGTGGCTAGCCACCGAGGAGTGTTCGTTTTCGACCGGGGCGGTGTTCGATCTGTCCGGTGGCCGCGCGGTGTACTGATGACTGCTCGCTACTCGGCCGAAGCCCTGCGGTCGACCGCGGCGGCCCTGCTTGCAGCGGCCGGCATGGATACGGACATGGCGCGCGATGTCGCCGCAGTGCTGGTCGAAGGCGACCTGCTGGGGCATGACACGCACGGCCTGGCGCTGCTGGCGCCGTACCTCGCCGAACTCGACGCGGGGTCGATGCGCAAGGCGGGCAGCCACAGCGTCCTCAATGAGCGTGCCGCCGCGGCGCTGTGGGACGGCGAGCGCCTACCCGGCCCGTGGCTGACGTTACGCGCGGTCGACGACGCGATCGCTCGCGCGCGGCACTGTGGAACCGGGACGATTGTCATCCGCCGCAGCCATCACATCGCCTGCCTCGCGGCGTACCTGACCCGCGCGACCGAGCAGGGTTTCGTGCTGCTCGTGAGTTGCTCCGATCCGAATTCAGCCAGCGTCGCGCCGCATGGAGGACTCAAGCCGCTGTTCACGCCGGACCCGCTGGCGTTTGGAGTACCGACCAGCAGCGATCCGGTGTTGGTTGATCTTTCCGCATCGCTCACGACCAACGGCTTGACGGCGCGCCTTCACAAGCACGGCCGCAAGCTCGCGCACCCCTGGCTGCTGGACGCCGCAGGCCGGGCGACCGATGACCCGGCCGTGCTGTTCACCAAGCCCAAGGGGACGATCCTGCCTACCGGCGGTGTCGATGCCGGTCACAAGGGCTACGCGCTCGCATTGATCGTCGAGATGCTGACTGGCGCACTGGCGGGCTTCGGCCGCGCCGACCCGAAGGAAGGGTGGGGTGCGACAGTGCTGGTGCAGGCCTACGACCCCGCCGCGTTCGGCGGCACTGCAGCGTTCCTGCGCCAGGCGGACTGGCTGGTCGCGGCCTGTCGCGCGAGCGCTCCGCGACCGGGCACGAGCGCGGTGCGTCTTCCCGGCCAGCGTGGCCTTGCGCTCAGGCACGAGCAACTCGAGCGCGGTGTGGCGCTGCACGAGGACATTGTTCCCGCCCTGGTGCCGTGGGCCAGCAAGCTGAACGTCGCGCTGCCGGCGGCGTTGTAAGTCCGGCGAACCGCCCCTCTCGTCGTTCGGAAGTCGCGTCCCCTGGCGGGTGGGCGGTGCCAGTTCCTACGCGCAGTTGACAGTCACCGCATGCGTGTGGCCGTCGCCGCCCACCGACGAGACGACGGTGACCGCTGTTCGGGTCTTCAGTTGCGCGAGTTGAGCTGCAGTCAGCGTCACCAGATGGTTGTGATCTGCCGCACCGGCGATGCCGTAGACCTTGTCGACGGTCGAATCGACGTCTCCCGGAGCAAGCACCAGGGCGTGGCCGTGGTTTGCGGATATGGCGGTGGCGCCGCATGCGAGCGCACCTGCTGGTGGCGGCGGGGCCGGCACGGGTGCCGGTGCAGGCGGTGGCGGAGGGCTGTCATCGCCGCCTCCACCGCAGGCACCGAGCACCAGAGTAACGGCGCTTGCTGCGGCGTCGACGACAAACAATCGACGGGATGAATTCATGTGAACCTCCCTGACCGGCAGAGGTTTAAGTACGGCCGGTGCAATTGCTGCTACCGAAGCGCTGCGTCGTCACTCCCGCGTCCGCAACTGGGCGGCCGGGAATAGAGCGATCTCTAATGGTGTTGCGCTCGGTGATGCAGGCGGGACGTTCATTCGCAGGCAGCCGCGCCCCTTGCGGGCGCCGTGGACAACTCGGCGCTGTCAGGGGCGAAGTGAAAGTCCTCGCTACGCCGACGCGCTGGCCCGACGCGAAATTGAATACGTCAGAAAAGCCTGCTGTGACCAGCGCGCTGGGAAGGCGCTGACGTTGGCGCTAACCGGTAGTCAGCACCGCCGTCAGTACCGGCATGCGCGTACGTCCGAGCACACCGTCAACTTCCATCTCGGTCATCTCGGCCGAGAACTGCATGCCCCGACCAAGGATTTCGCCGAGCGTCGCCTCCAGCGCACTCGACGCCTGCGCCAACTCTTCGGCCGAGTCGGCATCCATCGCATTCTCGAGCGCTGCCTCGAGGTCACTGGCAAGCTGCCGTGCGCTATCGGAGTTGCCGTCGAGTGCGAACTCGAGCAGACGCGCTTCTCGTGCCAGTACCGCAAGCCGCTCGGCCAGGCGTGCCGGGTCGTTGGACCCACCGGCAGAACAGGCCGAGGGCAGATCGTTGTCTCGCATAAGCCTCCCAATGCGAGGCAACGATAACCATGTGCTTCGGCGCGCGCCACGGCAATGGCGCGGGGATTTGACGCAGGATTCGATTCGACGCAATTACGGGAAGGAACGTCCCGATGTTTGACCTGGGTTCAAGGTCAAGCCGCCTTCTGCGGCATGCGGATCACCTGTGCACTTGTCTGCCCTCGCAGCCGGGACAGGAGGGCGGACCACTTGTCGCGCACGGTCGCCAGGTTGCGTTCCTTGATGTGGCCGTAGCCGCGGATCTCCTCCGGAAGGCCGGCCAGCTGCATCGCGACCGCGTGGTTGTCCGCGCTCAGCCGCGACAGCACTTCGTCGACCAGCGACTCGTACTCGGTGATCAGCGCCCGCTCGGTGCGCCGCTCGGGAAGGTAGCCGAAGATGTCGAGGGCCGTTCCGCGCAACGGCTTCAGGCGTGCCAGGAGTGAGAACAGCGTCAACGCCCATGGACCGAACGTCATCTTCCTGATGCGGCCAGTCACCGGGTCCGGGCGCGCCAGCAGCGGCGGTGCCAGGTGGAAGTTGAGTTTGTAGTCGCCTTCGAACTGGCTGGCGATGCGTGCGCGGAAGGCCGGGTCGGAGTGCAGCCGGGCAACCTCGTACTCGTCCTTGTACGCAAGCAGCTTGAAATAGTTGCGGGCGACCGCCTCGGCGACCTTGGTTGACTGCAGCCGGTCCGACTCGACACGGCGCACCCGCTCCACGAGGTCCGCAAAGCGCTTCGCGTAGGAAGCATTCTGGTAGCCGGTGAGGAACTCGACGCGTCGCGCGACGATGTCCTCGAGTGACGAAGCGAAGCGCTTCAGTTCGACGACATTCCTCGCCGCGTCCGGGATCGCGATGCGACGCACGGCCTCGACGTCATGTGCCGCAAACCGGCCCCACTCGAACGCCTTCTTGTTGGAATCGACGGCCACGCCATTCAGTTCGATCGCGCGCAGCAGCGTCTCGTGCGCCAGCGGGATCCAGCCCTTCTGCCATGCGTAGCCCAGCATGAACGGGTTGGTGTAAATGGCGTCGCCCATCAGCGCCGTCGCAAGTGCGTTGGCATCGACGAAGGTACAGTCTGCATCGGAGCCGACAGCATCGCGCACCTGCTGCGCAAGATTGCCGCCGCCGAACTGCCAATCTGGGTTGCGAACGAAATCCGCCGTCGGCGACTCGGAAGTGTTGACGACGGCCTTGGTCTTGCCGAGCTGGATCTTCGACAACGCCTCGTTGCTGGTCGTGACGATCAGGTCGCAGCCGAGCAGCACATCCGCCTCGCCCATCGCGATCCGCGTCGCGAAGAGATCGGCTGGCGTCGGGGCGATCTGCACGTGCGAAAACACCGCGCCGCCCTTTTGTGCCAGTCCGGCCATGTCGAGCACGGAGACCCCGCGGCCCTCCACGTGCGCCGCCATGCCGAGCAGCTGGCCGATCGTGACGACACCGGTGCCGCCGACACCCGTGATGACCACGCCGTAGGTGCCGCGCGACCGCAGTGCCGGTAACTCCGGTGTCGGCAGGTCGGGCAGGGTAGCGCTGACCGACGCCTTGCCCTTTTTCGGCTTGCCGCCTTCGACCGTGACGAAGCTTGGACAGAAGCCATTCAGACAGGAGTAGTCCTTGTTGCAGCTCGACTGGTTGATCGTGCGCTTGCGCCCGAACTCGGTTTCGAGCGGCTCGACCGACAGGCAATTGGATTTGACGCTGCAGTCGCCGCAACCCTCGCAGACGAGGTCGTTGATGACGACGCGGCGCGCGGGATCCGGGAACACGGTCTTCTCCGGCGTGTTCTTCTTGCGGCGGCGGCGCTTTTCGGAGGCGCAGGTCTGGTCGTAGATCAGCACCGACACGCCCGGGTACTCGCGCAGTTCGCGCTGGATGCGATCGAGTTCGTCGCGGTGATGCACGGTGACGCCCGGCGCCAGCTTCCACGCGTCGCCGGTGGCGCCATGCGCATTGACCGCGCTGTGGTCGAGTTCACTGGTGGCGTCGTACTTCGACGGCTCATCGGTGACGATGACGATCTTCTTCACGCCCTCGGCGTGCATCTGCTGCGTGATCTGCGGCGCGGTGATCTGGCCGTCGGTCGGTTGTCCGCCGGTCATTGCCACCGCATCGTTGAAGAGGATCTTGTAGGTGACCGGCACGTTCGCCGCCACCGCGGCCCGCACCGCCAGCGACCCCGAGTGAAAATACGTGCCATCGCCCAGGTTGGCGAAGATGTGCTTCTCGTTGGTAAAGGGCGCCTGGCCGATCCAGGGCACACCCTCGCCGCCCATCTGCGTATAGGTGGATGTGTTGCGGTCCATCCACACGACCATGTAGTGGCAGCCGATGCCGGCCACCGCGCGCGAGCCTTCCGGTAGGTTAGTCGAGGTGTTGTGCGGGCAGCCTGAGCAGAACCAGGGCTTGCGTTCGGGGACGACGCGCGGCTTGGCAAGCGCCTTCTCCTTGGCTTCGATGATCGCCAGGCGCGACTGCATGCGGGCGCGGATGTCGGCGGGCAGATCGAGCTTGCCGATGCGCGCCACGATCGCCTTGGCGACAATGGCGGGCGAAAACTCGTAGTGCGCGGGCAGGATCCAGTTGCCCTGCGGAATCGCCCACTCGCCGCCGTCCTTCTCGTCGAACTTGCCGATGACGCGCGGGATGCGCTTGCCCTTGCCGACCCAGTTGAAGAGTTCCTCCTTCACCTGGTACTCGAGCATCTGGCGCTTTTCCTCGACGACCAGGATCTCTTCGAGCCCTTCGGCGAAGGCACCGATCGTCTGCGCCTCGAGCGGCCAGACCATGCCGCACTTGAAGAGGCGGATGCCGATGTCCTTGCAGGTCTGCTCGTCGAGCCCGAGGTCCGAGAGCGCCTGGCGAGTATCCAGATAGGCCTTACCGCTGGCGACGATGCCGAAGCGCGCGTGCGGCGAGTCGATCGCGGTGTAGTTGAGCCTGTTTGCACGGCAGTACGCCAGCGCGGCGTACAACTTGTAGTCGAGCAGGCGCGCTTCCATTTCGAGTGCGCCGTCGGGCCAGCGGATGTTGAGCCCCCCCGCGGGCATCGCGAAGTCCGAGGGCAGCACGATGTCCACGCGCTCAGGGTCGACAATGACCGAGGCCGAGGCCTCGACGACCTCGGTCACTGTCTTCATGCCGACCCAGACGCCGGCGTAGCGGCTCATCGCGAAGCCGTGCAGGCCCATGTCGAGGTACTCCTGCACGGTGGCCGGAAACAGCACCGGCATCATGCAGGCCTTGAAGATGTGGTCCGACTGATGCGGCAACGTCGATGACTTGGCCCCGTGGTCGTCGCCGGCCAACGCCAGCACGCCGCCGTGCCGGCTGGTGCCCGCCGCATTGGCGTGCTTGAACACGTCGCCGCAACGATCCACTCCCGGGCCTTTGCCGTACCACATGGCGAATACCCCGTCGTACTTCGGGCCTTCGAACATGTTGACTTGCTGCGTGCCCCAGACACTGGTGGCAGCGAGGTCTTCGTTCAGTCCCGGTTGGAACTTCACGTGGTGGCGCTCGAGGTGTTTCTTCGCCTTCCAGGCGGTCTGGTCGACGCCGCCGAGTGGCGAACCGCGGTAGCCGCTGATGAATCCGGCGGTGTTCAGCCCGGTGAGCAGGTCGCGCTGCCGTTGCAGCATCGTGAGACGTATCAGGGCCTGCGTGCCGCTCATGTAGGCGCGGCCGCGGTCCAGTGTCCACTTGTCGTCGAGCGTGACCTCCGCCAGTGCACGGCGGACGGCTTCAGGGAGGGGCGCGTTCATCAGAACTCCTGCCAAAAATCGTGTTCTTGGGGGCGCGGCAGTCGGGCGGGGTGTCCCTGTGCCGTGCGGCCGGAAAGCGCCTTGTGGGCGCGCTCGGCGTGTGTCCGCGGAAGCGGGTTTTCAGAGTGGCGGCGAGCGTAACACCGCGCTTCAGGAGACTCAATCCTGCGGCGCCGCGACTGGCGATCGCCGTACGATTGACAGGGTCAAGGGGCCGGCATCGGCTGCCGGTCCTTCAAGCGCAGCCAGCCGCGCGCGATGCGATAGATCGCCCAGATGCCCAGCAGGAAAAAGCCGATGATCCATATGGCGAAGCCGACCAGCACGATCGCGAAGACGGCGCCGATGATGCCGATGATCACGGCCCAAAGCAGTGCCCACCAGAAGGTGCGGATCTGCCACGAGAAGTGCGATTCGAGCCAGGTGCCGCGCACCTCGCTGCGCTTCACGTAATTGATGATCACCGCGATGATCGACGGCCAGCCAAAGAGAAAGGTTCCGATCACCGTTGCAGTACCGAACGCACCGATCACGAGACCGAGGGTGTGCAGCGCGTAAACAATGTGTGTCGTCGTGACGAGCGATTCGTTCGGGGTGTTCAACGACGCGGGCGTGCTCATCGGGGCCTCCGTCAGGCAGATCGACGCGCAGCATAACGCCGGCCGTCCCGCGAGTGCGCCAGGTCAGCTCACGAAGCCAAGGTCGCGCGTGGGGAAGTTCACGATATTCGGCAGGATCAGGGGAATGTCGGTCGGGCTCACGCCCATCCACCCCGCCAGCGTCGCAGCGTACTGCTCGACCGCCGTCGTCGGGATCAGGCGGCCGTTCCCGGCGTCGGTGGGTCCGTTCAGAGTCAAGTCGGGATAGCTGCCAACGACCTGCTTGCCCTTGACGGCCCCGCCCACGACGAAGTGATGTCCACCCCAGCCGTGGTCGGTGCCGTCGCCGTTCACCGTCAGCGTCCGGCCGAAGTCCGACGCCGTGAACAGAGTCACCTTCTGCGCTGCGTTGAGCTCGACCAGTGCCTTCTGGAAGGCGTCGATGGCGCCGGCCAGCTGGCCGAGCAGTGCCGGATGCGTCGTGTCCTGCCCCGAGTGCGTGTCGAAGCCGCCGAGCGACACCATGAACACCTGGCGCTTCGCGCCGAGTTCCGCGCTGACGCTGATGATCTTCGCCACCATCGCCAGCTGCGCAGCCAGCGTGCTGCCCGCGGGAAACGGTGTCGTCAGTGCCGGGGCCACGGCCAGCGCCGCGGCGAGCGCGGTGTTGGAGTCGATCGAGCGCTGGTTGATGTCGCGCAGGTCGCCTTCCATCAGGTGCGTGCGAGTGCGGGTCAGCGTGGCGCGCAGGGCCGATGCGCCGGCGGTCGAGCTGTACAGCGAGCCGGCCGTCATCGCGTTGAAAGGAATCGATCCCTGCGCCGGATCGATCTGGAACGGCTGCACGACCTGGCCGCTCAGGAACACCGCATTGCCGGTCAGCGAGTTGCAGGTGAAGAGCTGATTCGTGTTCTGGCTCGCGAGCAGGTCGCCGATGCGTCCGCCCCAGCCGAACTTCGCGCCTTCCGGCACCGACGCCTGCCACACCGACTGCTGGTCGTTGTGCGAGAAGAGTTTCGGCGGCAGCGGTACTGATTTGCTGCTGAAACTCGTCCGATCGGTCGGCACCACCAACGGGCCGACATTCGCGACGACCGCGCACTGTCCTGCATCGAACAGTGCCGCGAGCGGGGCAAGTGCGGCAGGCAACGCCACTTGCCGGTTGCCCGGCAGCGGCGTGGTCGGAACCAGCGGTATCAGTTCGGCCTGTGGCCACGCGAGTGCACCGCGCACACCGGCATAGTTCGAGTACCCGGCCGCGTCGTACGGGACGACCGTGTTATGGGCGTCGTTGGCGCCGTAGAGAAAGACGCACACCAGCGCCTTGTAGTCGGCGGCGGTCGAGGCCGATGCCGCACCAATGGAGGCGAGATTCAGCGCGAAGGGAGCCGCGGTGCCGGCCAGGCTGAGCACAGATACCTGGCGCAGGAAGGTGCGGCGAGACGCATTGAGACGTTTCATCATCGTGTCCTCCAGACTATTTCTGCACCAGGTATTCGGGCGAAGCCATCATCAGCAGCACCGCGGTGTAGACGCGGTTGGCGGCGCCGTTGGGGGCGGTCGCCTCGATCGCATTGACGGCGTCGCGGATCTCCTGGCGCTGCTGCGCGCCCATCGCTCCGGCCATCAGGCAGCGGCTGACGCGGTCGATCAGCGCGTCGGCGTCGTCGGCCACGGCCAGTTCGGTGGTGTAGGCGGCTCGAACATCGCGGTTGATGCCGACGCCGGCCGAGATCACGCCCTGCATGAAGTTCGTGTATCCCGCGACCGAGGTCTCGCCGGTGATCTGGAACTCCGGAGCCACCAGTCCGGCGCTGGCGATCGCGGTATTCGCCGGCACGTAGCCCGGACGGAAATAGTTGAAGACTGATGGCGCGCGCAGCGGCTGCTGGCCGAGGGAGGTCGCTGGGCTGTCAAGATTGCGGATCAACCAGTTGCCCGACGCGGATGTCGCACCGAAGCAGCGCGCCCACTGCGACAGTCGAAGCACCGGCTCGCGCAGCTTGCCGAACTGTGGATTGGAGAGGCCAGCGGCGCTGCGCGCTTCGTCATCGAGCAGGATTGAGCGCACGATCGCCTTCATGTCGCCGCGTACGCCGGCCCCGTTGTTGATGCACGCGGACGAGACCCGGCCGACGTACGCCGGGGAGGGATTGCTGGTGACGAGCCGCTGGATCAGCTGCTTGCCGATGAACGGACACAGGTTCGGGTGGTTGAACAAGGTGTCCAGCGCGATCCTCAAGCTGTCCTGTGCCGTCGTACCGGGCGGGATCGTCACATTGAGGAAGGACTTGCCTTCGGTCTCGTGGAACTGCGCATACGGCTGCATCGGCCGCAGGATGCGATCGGCGTAAGCGGTACCGCCGCCGTTGAAGCTGGCGTTGGACGTGTCCTGTGCCGCCCAGCTCCAGCCGGTGAACACGCGCGCCAGGCCGGTGATGTCGGCGTTCGTGTAGGTCTCGACCTGTTGGCCGTTGACGAGCTTCGGCGAGCCGTCGAGATTGATCTCGGTGAGGCCGATGGAAAACAGCTGCATCACTTCACGCGCAAAATTCTCGTCCGGCACGCGCCCTGTGAGCGGATCGGCCTTTTGGTTGCGCAGGTGCGAGAGATAGATGCCCATCATCGGGCTGGTGGCTACCGCTTCGAGCAGCGTGCGGTAGTTGCCGAACGCGTGCTCGCCGAGCTGGTCGTAGTAGTTCGCCAGGCCGTCGCTCGCGATGGCAATCGTGCCGCTCTCGGCAGAGACGACGACGATCTGTGACAGCGCGTACTTCACGCGCTGTCGCAGCTGGTCCTGCGCGGGGATCGCCTGTTGCCAGAACGAGTCCTGCATGAAGGCGAAGTTGCCGCCGAACAGCAGCAGGTTGTAGTTGGCCTGCACATAGGGCAGGTGGGAGGTCCGGGGCAGCGCGATCTGCTCGTCGACCCAGCCGCCGAAACCGAGCGCCTGCACACGGGCGATGTCGCTTTCGGTCGGGCCGAAGGTGGCCTGACTCAGGAAACGCGCCGCTTCGTCCACAGTGGGCGCGGCGGGCGGTGGTGGAGCAGGAATCGGGGCACTCGGGGAAACCGGTGATGGACTGACCGGAGATGAGCCGCCGCCGCAGGCCGTCAAGCCGAGTGCTACGGCACTGGTGAACAGTGCGGCGTGCGCGGCGCGTCTGATGGGGAACATCACCGTCTCCTTTGTTGTTGTCCGACCGCGCGCATCTGAACGCGACGCCGGGTCGTCCCCAAGCACCTTTACAAACGGAAACGCCGCGTAACGGCACAGTGGTCCGTCTGTCCGCCGGGCATGGCCGCGGTCGCCCGGACCTCAAGTCGATGTGCGAGATGCCGAAATCACGGGGTTGCACCGCATCGCGGGAGCGCGGGGCATTCGGTATCGTTGCGGGCTCTTCGAAGGTGTCCCGATGACCTCAGACAACCCCCTGCTCGTCGAGTGGAAATCACCGTACGGACTGCCGCCGTTCGCTGAAGTCCGCGCCGGGCATTTCGTACCGGCGTTCGATGTGGCGCTGGCCCAGCACAACGCCGAGATCGAGCGAATCGCGACGCAGTCGCAGGTGTCATCGTTCGACAACACGATCGCCGCGTTCGACGCGAGCGGACGGCTGCTTGCCCGCATCGGTCACCTGTTTCACAACCTCTGCAGCTCGGAAACGTCGCCCGAGCTGCAGGCCGTCGAGCGCACGCTGGCGCCGCGGCTGGCGGCGCACCACAGCGCCATCTACCTGAACGACAAGCTGTTTGGTCGCGTGGATGAGCTGCACGAGCGGCGCGAAGCGCTCGGCCTTGCGCCCGAAGCGCGACGGCTGCTCGAGCGCGTGCATCTGGACTTCGTGCTCGCGGGCGCCCGCCTGTCCGCCGCGCACAAGCAGCGCTTCGGTGCGATCGTCCAGCGCCTGGCGGAACTGCAGACGGCGTTCTCGCAGAACGTGCTGCACGACGAATCGAACTGGGCCCTGTGGCTGGCCGACGAGCGGGAGCTCGCCGGATTGCCGCCGTTCGTGCGCGTCTCGGCCCGCCAGGCGGCGCAGCAGCGCGGCCGACCGGACGCGTGGGCGATCACACTGAGCCGCTCGCTGGTGGTGCCTTTCCTGACCTTCTCGGATCGGCGCGATCTTCGTGAACAGGCGTTCACGGCCTGGATGTCGCGTGGCGAACACGCTGGCGAGCATGACAACCGTCCGATCGCCCGCGAGATCCTCGCATTGCGAAGGGAACAAGCGTCGCTGATGGGTTACGGAACCTACGCGGACTATGCGCTGGTAGACCGGATGGCTGGAACCCCGGCGGCGGTCGCGCGACTGCTGGAACAGGTGTGGACGCCGGCCAAGAAACGCGCGGCGCAAGAGCGCGACGCCCTGGCCGCGCTCGCGGCGTCGCGTGGCGAGGCAACGACGATCGAGCCATGGGACTGGCGCTACTACGCCGAGAAAGTGCGACAGGTGCGCTACGCGGTAGACGACGCGGCCGTCAAGCCATACTTTGCTCTCGAGCGCGTCGTGGACGCGGCATTCGACTGCGCCCAGCGTCTGTTCGGGCTCACGTTCATCCTTCGACCCGAAATCGCGGCCTACCACCCCGACGTGAAGGTCTATGAAGTGCGCGGCCGCGACGACCGCGCCATCGGCGTGTTCCTGCACGACAACTTTGCGCGCCCGACCAAACGCGGCGGCGCATGGATGAGTTCCTATCGTCTGCAGTCACGCATTGCCGGCGACGTACTGCCGATCATTGTCAACAACAACAACTTCGCGAAGGGCGCGCCGGGCGAGTCGCCCCTGCTCTCGCTGGACGATGCACTGACGCTCTTCCACGAATTCGGACATGGGCTGCACGGACTGCTGTCGCAGGTGACCTTCGAAAGCCTGTCGGGCACGCAAGTGCTGCGCGACTTTGTCGAGCTGCCGTCGCAGATCTTCGAGAACTGGCTGCTCGAGCCCGACGTGTTGCGGCGGCATGCGCGTCATGTCGAGACCGGCGCGCCGATGCCCGACGAGCTGATTGCGCGGCTGGAGCAGGCGCGCCGCTTCAACCAGGGCTTCGAGACCGTCGAATACACCGCCTGCGCGCTGGTCGACATGGCGCTGCATGCCTCGGTGGCCGAGGACATCGACATCACCGAGTTCGAGCGCGAGGAACTCAAGCGCCTCGGCATGCCGCGCGAGATCGTCATGCGCCACCGCCTGCCGCACTTCCTGCACCTGTTCGCGAGCTCGGGCTATGCCGCCGGCTATTACGTCTACATGTGGGCCGAAGTGCTCGACGCAGACGGCTACAACGCCTTCCTCGAGGCCGGCAATCCGTTCGATCCGGCCGTTGCCGAGCGCCTGCAGCGCTACGTCTACTCCGCCGGCAACACGCTGGAACCCGCAGCCGCTTTCCGCGCGTTTCGCGGGCGCGACCCGAAGGTGGAGCCGATGCTGTCGAAGCGCGGGCTGGCAGAGACGTCGACGTCGGCCTGACGGCGCGCGAACCGGGCCGCAAGCGTGGCAACGGCGGCAACGCTGGGGTTCCGCACCGAGCTCATCTTTCACCGCGCTGACGGCGAGGTGATTGACTGCCGCGCGGAGCACGGCTGCCGCGTGATCCGTACGCCGTCTAATCCGACCTACTACTGGGGCAACTACCTGCTGTTCGAGCATGCGCCCCAGACCGGTGATGCGCAGCGCTGGCCGGCCTTGTTCGAGCGTTTGATCGCCGCGGACCAGCCGCAATCGGCACACCGCGCTTTCGGCTGGATGGAAGATGCTGTCGGCGATATCGCCGGATTCCTTGCCGACGGCTACCGGCAGGACAACGTCACTGTGATGCAGGCCACGGACGTGCCGAGCGCGCCGCCGCCGACCCTCGACGCGCAGCTGCGGCCGTTCGCGCTGCACGGCGCCGCCGCCGAGCGCGACTGGTCGGCGCTCGTCGAACTGAGCGTCGCGACGCGCGGCGCAGAATTCGAGGAAGGCGAGTACCGGCCATTCGCGAGGCGACGCGTCGAGCGTTGGCGGGCCCTGGCTCGTGCCGGGCAGGGCAGCTGGTTCGGAGCGTTCATCGACGACCCTGTAGCCGGACCGCGATTGGTCTCCGCGCTGGGTGTGTACGTGGAGGCGGAACCGGAACACGGTGAGCGACTGGCGCGCTACCAGTCCGTCATGACCGATGCTGCCTATCGGCGTCGCGGACTGTGCCGCGCCCTCGTCGCCGCCGCGGCCCGCCATGCGCGCGAGCAGTTGCGGGCTGACCGGCTGATCATCGCCGCGGCGGCCGGCGAGATGCCGGAGAAGCTTTACGCCAGCCTGGGCTTCGCCGCCGCCGGCCTGCAGCGCGGCGTGCAGCGTATGCCCGGCTAGCTAGCCACGCTGCAGGAACTGCCGCAGGCGCTCCACGCCTTGCTGCAGCAGCGTATCGGAAGCCGCAAAACACCAGCGCACGTAGCCCTCGCCTTCGGGCCCGAAGGCCACTCCGGGCGCAATGCCCAGGCCGGATTCGCTCACCAGTCGCTTGGCGAACGCTAGGCTGTCGTCGCTGCGGCCCGCGACGCGGAAGAACAGGTACATCGCGCCAGGGGGAGCGGCCACTTCGACGCCGGGCAGTTCAGCCAGTCCGCGTACCAGCAGATCGCGCGATGAGCGCAGTCGCGCCACGGTCTGGTTCACCAGCGCCTCGCCGTCGCGTACCGCGACGAGGCCGGCCTGCTGCACGAAAGTAGGCGCGCACGACGTGTTGAACTCGATCACCTTGCCGATCTGCGCGATGAAGGCCTTGGGCGCGATCAGCCAGCCGAGTCGCCAGCCCGTCATTGTCCAGCTCTTCGAGAACGTGTTGGCACTGATGACTCGATCCTCGTCCTCGATGCGGGCCAGCACGCCCGGGGCGTGGCCGTCGATTGTCAGCGACGGCTCGAACACCAGCCGCTCGTAGGCATCGTCGCTGACCAGCCAGACGCCGTGCCGGCGGCAGTGCGCCAGCAACGCATCCCAATCGTGCTGCGGCATCGTCCAGCCGGTCGGGTTGTTCGGTGAATTGACGAGCACGAGCCGCGTATCCGGCGTGATTGCAGCGAGCAGGCGCTGGATGTCGAGCGACCAGGCACCGTCGCGGCATTCGAGCGCGACTCGCACCACCTCGGCGCTCATGATGCGCGGCATCGAAGTCAGGTTCGGCCACACCGGTGTGACGATGACGACGCGGTCGCCGGGATCGATCAGCGCCTGATCCACCAGCGACAGCGCATGCACACCGGCGCTGGTGACGGCGATGCGTTCTGACGTGATCGGCGTGGCCGATCGGTGCAGACGCGAGCAGTAGCCTGCAAGCATCTCGCGCAGCTCGATGATGCCGAGGTTGTGGTTGTAGAAGGTTTCGCCGGCGTCGAGTGCGGCTTTGGCCGCGTCGCGGATGAAGGCGGGTGTCACCTGGTCGCCTTCTCCGAACCAGAACTTCAGGACGTCGCCGCGGACCAGTCCCGCGTTGGCGACTTCACGGATGCGCGATGCAGGCAGTTGCTCGATGGTCGTTCGGATCATCGGCCGATTATCGCAACCCCGCCGCCAGGCCAGAGCGGAGCGCGCGGCTGGCTGCGCCCTGGCAAGTCGTTTACGCTCGCGCCCGATGTCGGCCTCCACCATTGCCCAAGTCGTCTCGCTGATCGGCGCACCGACCGACGTCGGTGCGAGCACGCGTGGCGCCAGCATGGGCCCGGAGGCACTGAGGGTCGCCGAAATCGGCCCGATGCTGGAGAAGCACGGCCTGGAGGTGATCGACCAGGGCAATCTCAGTGGGCCGCCGAATCCGTGGCTGCCTGCCGTCGACGGCTACCGGCACCTCGAAGAAGTCGTCGCATGGAACCGGCTCGTCCACGACGCGCTCAGCGCGGAACTCGGGGCCGGCCGCTTGCCGATCCTGCTGGGTGGAGATCACTGCCTGGCGATCGGCAGCATCAGCGCGGTTGCCCGGCACTGCCGCGAGCGCGGCAAGCGGCTGCGCGTGCTGTGGCTCGACGCGCATGCCGATTTCAACACTAACGAGCTGACGCCGAGCGGCAACGTTCATGGCATGCCGGTCGCGTGCCTGTGTGGTCACGGACCACGTGAACTGGTCGAGATGAGCGGCGTGCCGCGCGCGGTCGAACCGCGCTGGATCCGCCAGATCGGTATCCGCAGCGTCGACGCCGGCGAGAAGCGCTTCGTGCATGAAGCGGGGCTCGAAGTGTTCGACATGCGCTTCATCGACGAACTCGGCATGCGCCACGCGATGGAGCTGGCACTGGCGACGATGGATTCCGGGACCCACCTGCACGTCAGCTTCGACGTCGACTTCCTCGATCCGGAGATCGCGCCGGGCGTCGGGACCACCGTGTCGGGCGGGCCGACGTACCGTGAGGCGCAACTGTGCATGGAGATGATCGCCGACAGCGCCCGGCTGGGTTCGCTCGATGTCATGGAACTCAACCCGGCCTTCGACGTGCAGAACAAGACGGCGCGGCTAACGGTGGACCTGATCGAAAGCCTGTTCGGCAAGAGCACGCTGATGCGGCCGGTGGGGCGCTGAAGCTCCACTCAGGCAGACGCCGGGCCTGAGCCGGGAATCCGCTGTCGCTATTTCACCAGCGTGTTGATCTCGATGATCGGCAGCAGCACGGCCATGACGATCAGCATGACGACGACACCCATCGTCAGGATCAGGATCGGCTCGAGCAGGGAGGTAAAGAAGAGCGCGCGCCGCTCGGCTTCGCGCGAGTGAATATCGGCCGCGCGGCTGAGCATGTCGGGCAGCTTGCCGGTGGCTTCGCCCGAGGCGATCAGGTGGATCAGCACCGGCGGGAACAGCTTGACGTGGCCAGGCTTCTTTTCCTCGTCCGCATCCGCCCGCAGCGCCTTCGCAAGTGAAAATCCCTCGCGCACCCGCTGCACGGCGTCCATCACGCGGCCGCGCATCGCCAGGTTTGTCACGGTCTCGCCGGCGGCCTGCAGCGAGCGCAGCATCGGTACGCCGGAGCCGACCAGGATCGCCAGTGTCGAGGAGAAGCGTGCGGTGTTGATCGAGCGCGACAGCACGCCGAAGATCGGCATCGTCAGGATGCGCTGGTGCCAGCGCAGTCTCACGGCCGGCACGCGCAGCGCGCGCTTCCACAGGAACGCCGCCACCCCCAGCGCCGCGACCACGATCCAGCCGTAGTTGCGCACGAAGTCCGACAGTGCGATCAGCGCCACCGTCAGAAACGGCAGCTTCTGCTTGGTGTTCGCAAACACCTGCACCACCTGCGGCACGACGTAGGTCAGCAGGCCGATGACCACCGCCAGCGCAACCAGCGTGACGATGGCCGGATAGACGAACGCCAGCGTGATCTTCTGCTGCAGGCGCGCGCGCTCCTCGATGTAGTCCGCCAGGCTGCCAAGCACGGAACCCAGTTTTCCGGATTCCTCGCCGGCCGCGATCAGCGCGCGGTAGATCTCGGGAAACTGGCGCGGATGGCGCGCGAGAGCCTTCGACAGCGACGTACCCGAGAGCACGTCGGTGCGGATCGACGCCATGATTTCCCGCACCTGCTGCTTCTCGCTCTGCTCGACCATCACGGTCAGCGCATCGGCGACCGGCAACTGAGCACCCATCAGCGAAGCCAGCTGGCGTGTGATGACTGCGAGCTCGGTTTGTCCCAGCCGGCGACCGAGACGCACCGATACCCCGGTGCCGCTCGTGACCTCGTCGAACACCGGTTCGACCGTCAGCGGAATCAGCCCGCGGCCGCGCAGCAGCTGTCGCGCCACACGGGCGCTGTCCGCCTCGAGTACCCCGCTCTGCTCCTTGCCGGACGTGTCCGCCGCCGCAAATCTGAACGCTGCCACTAATTCGCTCCTCGTGTACGCGACCCTGCGGGTCGCACGTGCACTCGTCGCGGCTCAGTTTGCACGTCGGGCTTCGGAGCGGCCGCGCGCCCGACGTGAGCGCAAAGGCAAGGGGGCGCCATCACGTTGAACGCCACAGCGCGCAGTGCGGTCACTCTCGCGTTACCCGGAGAGCTTCTTCTTGGGAGGTGACGCCGGTGACGACCCAGCGCTGGGCATCGGCCCGCATGTTCACCATGCCGCCGCGCTCGGCGGTCCTGCGGATATCGGTGTCGTTGGCGCCCTGGTGGATCAGCATCCGCATCTCGTCGTCGACGGTCAGCAGTTCATAGATGCCGGTGCGGCCGACGTAGCCGGTATTGCCGCAGTTGTCGCAGCCGACCGCGCGCCACGGGCTGGTCGGGCTGTCCTGCACCCGGCACTTGGGGCAGAGCTTGCGTACCAGCCTTTGGCCCATGACGCCGAGCAGCGACGATGACAGCAGGAACGGCTCGATCCCCATGTCGATCAATCGCGCGACCGCGCTGGCGGCATCGTTCGTATGCAGTGTCGCCAGTACCAGGTGACCCGTAAGCGAGGCCTGCACCGCGATCTGCGCGGTCTCGAGATCGCGGATCTCGCCGATCATCACGACGTCAGGGTCCTGGCGCAGGATCGCACGCAGCGCCTTTGCGAAGGTCATCTCGATCTTCGGGTTGACCTGGGTCTGGCCGATGCCCTCGATGTCGTATTCGATCGGGTCCTCGACCGTCATGATGTTGGTCGTGTTCTTGTCCAGGCGACGGATTGCCGCGTACAGCGTCGTGGACTTGCCGGAGCCCGTGGGTCCGGTGACGAGGATGATTCCGTGCGGCTGGTGGATCAGGGTATCGAAGCGGTCGAGCGCACCCTGCGACATGCCGAGGTTCGTGAGCTCGAGCTTCGACAGGTCCTTCTCCAGCAAGCGCAGCACCGCCCGCTCGCCGTGCCCGGTCGGCAGCGTCGATACCCGCACGTCCACCGGCCGGCCGCCGACGCGCAGCGTGATGCGGCCGTCCTGCGGCAGGCGCTTTTCGGCGATATCGAGCGCGGCCATGATCTTGATGCGCGACACCAGCGCCGCATGCAGCGCGCGCTTGGGTCGGACCACGTCGCGCAGCGTGCCGTCGACACGGAAGCGCACCAGCGAGTAGCTCTCGAACGGCTCGATGTGGATGTCACTCGCGCCGTCCCGCGCCGCCTGCGTCAGCAGCGCGTTGATCATGCGGATGATCGGTGCGTCGTCCTCGGTCTCGAGAAGGTCCTCGACGTCCGGGACCTCCTGCATCATCCGCGTGATGTCGAATTCACCCTCGATATCGCCGACGATCTGCTGCGCCGAACCGCTCTGGTCGCCGTAGGTCTGCGAGATCGCTTCGGTGAGCTTCGTCGGTTCCACGACGATCGGCTTGACCGTCCCGGGGAATACGCGCATGACCTCGTTCAGCGCGGCGAGCGGCGTCGCGTCCGAGATCCAGACCTCGGCATCGCGCTCGCTCTTCGGCACCAGCAGGATCGCGTTGTCACGAGCGTACGAGTACGGGACGAAACGGCTGGCCAGCGTCATGGCAGCGTCCGTGGGACGGTCAGGGGGCGACGATGACGGGGTCGAATCCCATCGCCTTCAGTCGCGCGATCGTGTCGGCCATGCTTTGCGTCGCGGTGTCGACGGCGACGCGCACGCGGACTACTTCGCCCGTCTTGGTCCTGACACTTTCCCAGTAGGCATCGAATCCGGCCACGCGCAACTGCTGCTGCAGTTCGCGCCCGCGGCTGATCTGCGAGACCGCGGCCACTTGCACCAGATTGCTCGTGATCGGGGCCGGTGCACCGGACGAGGCGGCATAGGCACCCGTCGACGGCGCCACGGCGGCCGGCGTTGCTGCTGCCGTCGATGGCGCGGGTGTGGGCGAAGCCTCGGAGGTTTGCGTCGTTGCCGGAGTCGTGGAACTGACCGCAGGCGCGATGCTCGCTGGCTCCGCGGCCGCCGCAGGCGTCGGCACGACCACTTCAGCAGTGGCCGGGGGTTGCGTTCGAACCGGCTCGACGGCCGCCGGGGCAGGCTCGACGAGCGGCGCGGGAGCCTGCACCTGGGCTGCCGTGGTGGGTGCTGCGACCGTGGCGGGCGTGGCCACCGGCTGTGGTGGCGGCGCTGAGGCGGCGGTGCTCGGTTCGGTGTGCATCGCGGTCGTCGCGGGCGGCACCGTAGCGACCGCTGCGGACGACGGCGCCGGCGGCGGCGCGAGCGACGACGGTGCGCTGCGAGACTCAGGCAACGGTGCCGGCAGCGGTACCGGCTGCGGCGCTGGCGAAGTCGGTGGCGTGACCGAGGCCGGCGGCGTCTCGATGATCGGCGCAGGCGGGCCGGACCGCGGCTCCTGGCGCGCGCCGAGTCCCGCGGGATCGACCGGCGCGTCGGGTGCAGGCACCGGCGTCCGCGGCTGCATCGCTCGCGTCACGGGCGGCGTTTCCGGCAGCTGCCGGCCTTCGAAGCCGCGGAAGATCACGTTGTCGGGCTTCGTGGTCGTAGCCACCTGGCCGCGGATGTAGCTGTACCGGTCCAGCGCGAGTTCCGACGACTTGCCCTCCTCGCGCACCACGTAAGGGCGCAGGAACACGAAGAGGTTGGTCTTCTTGCGTCCGCGGTTCTCGTAGCTGAAGAGATAGCCAAGCCCCGGGATGCGCCCGAGGATCGGCAGCGAACTGCGGCTGTTGTCGCTGCGGTCCTCGATCAGGCCGCCGAGCACGACAATGTTGCCGTCCTCGACCAGCACGGTCGACTCGAAGCTGCGCTTGTTGGTGATGATCCCGCCCTGGGCGGCCGTCAACGTGTTCTGGATCGACGACAGTTCCTGGTAGATCGCCAGGCGCACGACGCCGCCTTCGGAGATCTGCGGCTTGACGCGCAACTGCAGGCCGATGTCCTTGCGTTCGAACGTCTGGAACGGATTGACACCCACTGCCGTGTTGCCGCCGGCAGCGGCGTACGAGCCGGTGATCAGCGGGATGTTCTGCCCGACCAGGAACTTCGCTTCTTCGTTGTCGAGCGTCTGGATCGTGGGCGTCGACAGGATGTTGGCGTCGGCGGTCGTTTCCAGCGCCCGTGCGAGGAAGGCGAGATTGATGACTTCACCCACGCCCGGGATGTTGATCTTGCCGTTGATGACGCCGAGATTCAGGCCCTGGCCGACCGTGGTCAGGTTGCCCTGCACACCGAGGATGTTGGTGCCGCCGCCGCCGAAATTCTGGCTGCCGATCACGCCGACGTCACTGTTGTTGACCGCGCCGAGCGCTTGCCACTGGACGCCGAACTCGGCTGCCTTGTCGGCGGTCATCTCGACGATCAGCGACTCGATGACGACCTGGGCACGGCGCACGTCGAGCTTGTCGATGATCGCGCGGATATTCCGGAAGAGCGGCTCCGGCGCGGTGATGATCAGCGAGTTGGTCGCCGCATCGGCTTGGATCAGTCCCGCGAGCGGGCCACCGGCGCCGCCGCCAGCGCCCCCACCGCCACTGCCCAGTGTCGTGGTCGCCGTTCCGGTGCTGAGGCCGGCGCCCTGCGTCATGCCGGGCTGTCCGGTCGTCGTGCTCTGCGGCGACAGGCCGCCGCTGCTCGTGGCCTGCGGCGTATACGACGGGTCGGAACTGATGATCGCCCGCAGCAGGGGCGCGAGGCGCGTGGCCTCGGCGTTGCGCAGGTAGACGACGTTGATGTTGCCCGGCGTGGACGCGGGCCGGTCGAGTTGCGCGATCAGGCCCTTGACGAGTGTCAGACGCGCCTGGCTCGGCGCCCGGACGATCAGGGTGTTGGTGCGCGGCTCGGCGAGTACGGAAATGCGTTGTCCGGCGTCAATCGCCTGTCCTGCGGCCCGGGCACCCTCGTCGAGCATGCGGTTGACGACCGTGGCGATCTCCATCGCCAGGCCGAAATTCACCTGGATCATCTCGACGTCCGAGGTCGCTGGCGTGTCGATCGACTCGATGATGCGCTGGATGCGGCGCAGGTTCTCGGCGTAGTCGGTGATGACCAGCGTGTTGTTCTGCGGATAAGCCGAGATCGTGTTGTTCGGCGCGATCAGCGGCCGCAGGATCGGCACCATCGCGGTCGCCGACTCGTACTGCAGGCGGAATACCTGGGTGACGAGCTGGTCACCTCCGGGATTCTGGCTGCGGGGCGCAACGACGGTGCCGCCTTGCAGCTTGGCGTCGGCTTCGGGGACCACGCGCATCACGTTTCCGGTCTGCACGATGGTGAAGCCCTGCAGTCGCAGCGCCGACAGCAACTGCTCGAAGGCCTGTTGCTTGGTCACCGGTCGCTCGGTCACGAGCGATAACGTGCCTTTGACCCGCGGATCGATGACGAAGGTGCGTCCGGTGTACTGGCCGATCGCACGGACCACGGAGTCGATCTCGGCGTTGACGAAGTTCAGCATCACGCTGTCGTTCGCCGGCGCATCGGCGGACTTGCCCTTCGCCGTGGCCTTGGACTGTGCGAAGGCGGTGGGTGAGACGGGCGTCAGGCCAATCGTGACGGCGCAGGCGAGCGCCACCAGCCGGGACAGTGACTGTCCCCCCGCGCTCCGAGTTGTGCGCCCGCTCGTCATGTCAGCCACCGCCGAAGTTCAGGAGAGCCCCATCGCCATCGCGCCGCCCGAGCAGCGAAATGAGGCCCGTCAGTTGTGCTTTCACACCGGGATCGGTGCCAGCCAGAGCCTGAGCGCGACCGGTAAAGCGTAAGCGCCCACCCTCCGGGATTGTGCCACTGCCCTTCAGCTCGAGGGGACCTGAAATGGTTAGTAATTCCAGCTGAGTTCCCGGCCACATGCCATTGGTCTTCAGGCGGTAATGGCCCATCGGCGACACGGGCGTCAGCGCGCTCGATGCCTGCTGCCATTCCGCCGACAGGTTGCCCGCAAGGCGGCCGGGCTCGACTTGCAGTCGATCCCAGCTCAGCATCAGGATGCCGCCGGGCCGTACCGTGTTCCACGGGGCGCCCAGGCCGACCAGCAGCGAGGCAGGCAGACGCACGGTGGTCGCACCCAGTGTTGCCGAGCCTCCGAAAAACGGGGCACGGATGACCAGTGGCAGCGCCAGTGCCGACGGGTGCGACAGCGTCAGATCGACCTGGCCACCAAGCAGCGACCAAGGGCTCAACTGCCAGGCCAATCGCTCGGGCAAGCTGGCGCGGGCTGCTCCCGGGTCCGATCCGGAGGCCAGCACCACCACCGCCGAGCCGTTCCACACGGTGCCCCGCGTCTCCGCCAGTTCGAGCCGGCCCTGGGTTGCTGAACTCACGATGCCCGCGACCCATTGCGCCGGCGCAATTACCGCCACCGTGATGATCAGCACGACGAGGGCTGCGAGCAGATAGAGGGCGGCGCGCATCGTGGCGTGTCATTTCCGTGCCAGACGCAAGGCCAGTTCCGCGTCAACGTTGCCCGGCGTGCCGTCCTTGCCGGTGACGACGACCGAGGTCGCGCGTGCGCCCAGTTCCCGCTCGATGCCGGCCAGCCAGGCCGCCCAGGTGCCATACGGGACGTTGGCAAACGTGAGCTGCATGTCGCCATCGGACAGCGGCACGATGCGCGAGGTCTTGAGTCCTGCGCGCGCGAGCGACGCCTCGATCGCGCCCTTGACTTCGCTCGGTGATACGGTCGCCACCTGCGGCTGCGACTTCAGTCCCTTGACTTCGCCCAGCAATGCGTCGAGTTCCGCAGCCTGTGCGCGTTGCTGTGGCAACGAACGTTCGAGGCGGCCGATGCCTGTCCATGCCGGTTCGATCAGCATGAGGTAGCACACGACGATCACCAGCAAGGTGCCGCCGATGCCGAGGATCATGCGCTCGCGCGGAGCGCGCTCAGTCCAGAATTGCTTGAGCCCGTCCATCACGACCCCGCCGCCGTGATGCGCGCCGAACCGTCGGCTTCGAAGCGCACCGCGAGCCCCTGCTGCACGCCGGCGGCGCGCAGCGTGTTCTGGAACGCCGGGTTATCGGCGATGCCGCCCTTGAACTTCACCTTGAGTGCGCCGTCCCGGTAGTCGATCGCGGTCACGCTACCCAGCGGCGCCGCGGTCAGCAACAGCGCGGTCCGCGCGTTCAGGACCGAGAAGTCATTCGCCGACGGCAGTCCGGCACGGGCACGCAGGTCGTTGAGTTGCCGCTTGGTCTGCAACACCGGGTCGACGATCGCCGTCGACTCGGGGAAATTCGTCCGGAAGGCGTTCTCCATCTGCTGCTTGAGTGCCTTCGACTCGGATTCCAGCTTCAGCCAGTAGGCGTTCATGCCCGCGATCGCGACCGTGGCGCCGATCGCGCTCCAGATCAGCGGGACCTTGAGCGACGCACCGCGCAGCCCCGCGGCTCGGCCAGCCAGCGGCATCAGGCTGCCGAGCATGCCCGCTTGCGCGAAGCTGCCCTGCAACAGGTTCACGGCCCCGTTGATGCTGCCCAGATCGACTTCCGACGGAGCAACGTCGACCTGGACATTGAGCGTCGAGGCCATTGCGCTCAGCTTTGTGGTCTCGCGTCCATAGGCCTGGATGCGGCGCACGCCCAGTTGGCGTATGGCCAGCGCCAGCGCCGCCGGCACGTCGTCGCCTTCGAGATCGAACGCAAACCCGTCATGAGTTGCAGAACGGGCCACACCGCGGCCCCGGTCCACGCGCACCGAGAGTACGCCGGCCGCCGGTGCCGGCACCGTGTAGATCTCGGAGTAGGCGGCTCTTACCCGGTACCCGGCCTCGGCACAGGCGTCCAGTGCGTGAGTCAGCACGCCGCGATCGATGACAGCCACCGGCATCCGCGGCATCGCCGCGATCGTCGTCGTGCCGGTGCCCCCGCGAGGGATGTTGAATGCGAAATGGCAGTCCGTCGGGTCGGCGAGGAGCCGGTCTTCCAGCATGTTCGGCAGCGCCAGGCGCAGCTTGCCCTCGGACAGCTTGGGCGGCTCAATGGCGGTGATGAAGACATCCGCCGGATCGAACACGAGGTCGATGCTGTTGGCCTTGGGCAGCAGCGCGAGCGGCGTCTCGGCGGCGGTAGCACCGCTGCCCGGCGCCACATAGCTGACGACGGTCCCGGTCGACATGTGGCCCTTCGCGCCGAACGACCGGCGCGGCGGCACGAAGACCAGGACTCGTTGGAGAGATTTTTCCTTCATCGCTTGATCAGATCTCGCGGATCCACAGCACGACCACCGGCTGGACACCCTGCCCGGGCACCCCTCGACGAACCAGCGCCTCCATGCGCGTCACCGCGCGGTCAAGTTTGACCTCGCCGCGAACGAAGAAAAAGCGCGAAGCGGTGGCGAGATCGGTGTCTTGTACGCCGTTTGACTTGGGGCCCAGGCGGGTACGGACCTCGCCGATGTTGTTGAAGTATGAGATGCGCTCGCGTTCCGCGACCAGCGCGCGCGCGTCGGATAGTGACATGTCAGGCACCCGCGCCGCGATGACTTCCGGGCGGGCGGTATTGGCGTTGATCGGCGTACGTTCATCGAGGATGACGATATACGGCCCGAGGCGCTCGGCCGCCTCTGCCGATATACCGGCGATCGAAATCAGGTCATGCGGGAGCATCAGCGGAATCGGCCGCCTCTTGTCGCCCGTCAGCGCATTGTCGGGCATGCGCCCGTCCTGGTCGGGCATCGTGGCCGGCAATGCTTCCTGCATTCGCAGTGCGATCAGATCGGCGGTCTGGGCGGGGACCTGCAGCAGGGTACACAGGCGGCGCAATGCGTCGACTTCCAATTCCATCACCTGACCGTTCTCGACCAGGTTGCGCAGATTGAAGCGTGACTGCGCGTCCTCCATCGAGCCGGCAATCGACGCCATCGATGCCAGGGCCGAGGTCTCGCCCAGCTGGTCGAGCCGCGTTTCCATCAGCGGTTGGGCCCACGGCTCGGACAGCCCGTCGTAGCTGGAGCGGTTGGCATCCTCGCGCAAGATGGCGCGCCCCCAGTCGAGCGCGCCGCGCAGCAGCAGCCGGCTCTGCGTCATCAGCTGCTGGTTTTCGATGGTCCGCAGCAGGACGAACTGCCGGTAGAACAGCGCGCTGACGATCAGCGTCGACAGCGTGGCCACGAAAAGCGCAAGCAGCACGGCGGCGCCGCGCTGCTTGCGCCGCGCTGGACCGAAGCGGTCGGCCGACCTCATGCGCCCACCAGCAGCACGCGGCGAAAGGTACGGCCGTTGTCGCGCTCGATCGTCACTTCGATGCCCGGCACGACCCCTTGCGCGGCGGCCGCGCCACCGCTGGTGTCCTGCGGTACGTTGGGATCGATCCACCCGGCGCCAGGCGACCAGGTACGGACCTGCATCAGGCGCACCCTGTCGAGCAGCCGGGCCGACTCCAGTCGCTCGGTGGCGATGGGTTCGAAGCCGGGCAGCGCGGCCGTGGCCTGGCGCATCAGCGTGCCATCGACGACGCGGTAGTAAACGGTCTGGACTTCGGTCGGCCGGTCGGGCGCCGGTGGCGCAATGCGGGCCAGCTGCAGCACGATGGCGCCATCGGCAATCGACACGTTGATCGGCGCAGCGTTCAGGCCGAGGAATTTCGGATTGGTGACCTGGGCCAGGTCTCGCTCCATCTGACCGAACGCCGTCAGCAGCGCTCGCACGTCGTCGGCCTCGGGTTCGAGCCGTTCGCGCGTCATCACCAGCGAATCGAGCCCGCGCCACGCGATCACGGAAACGATCGACAGCACGGTGATCGCGACCAGCAGTTCGAGCAGGGTGAATCCGCGCGCGCAGGTACGAGCCTCCGGGCTCCGCCCTGCGGCGCAAGCTTGCTTGAGACGGCTCTGCGCTGCGCTCATTGGTTCGTCGGCAACACGGTCATCAGCTCTGCCATCACGCGCAGCGAGCCGTCGTTTTCCGCTCTGAAGACCCGCACCTCGACCCGTCGGAAAAACGGGTTGGGCGTCGGCTTGACCGCCAGCACGCACTGGAACGTCACGCCTCCCTGTTCACAGGGCAGGGTGTTCTCACCCTGTTCGAGCCGCTCGCGCGCCAGCCGCAGTTCGAGCAGGCGGTTCTCCGCGGTCATCACCGCCAGCATCTTCTCGCGCGTGTACTCGGCCGTGGAGGTGAGTGCCATTGCTCCGCGCATGGCGGCGGCCAGCGCCACGCCGATGATCACCAGTGCGACCAGCACCTCAAGCAGCGTAAATCCGTGTCCGAGGCGCTTCATTGCATCACCGTCGCCCGACCAGACTCGTCGAACTCCAGGCGGACGGTCGCGTCCTCGTTGGTGAGTTCAAGTTGCCAGCGCGGCTGCACCCACTCCCGCGCGATCGCCATACGCACCGGCGGTGCGCCCGGCCCCAGCAGCACCTGCGCCGGCTGCGGCCCGGCGCCGTCCTGCACCGAAAGCCGGGTCAGAGGCGTCTCCCAGTTGCGCTCGCGCAGCAGGTCATCTCCGGTCAGCAGCTTCCTCTCGCCGCTGACTTCGGCGACGAAACGATAGCCGCGCAGGTCCGCTTCCCAGACGATCGGCAACTGGCGAATGCGCGCTTCGTCGGCCGCCAGCGACATCAGGTGTCCGATACGCTCGGCCTCGCGCGTGAGTTTCTGCCGCGGATCGGGCGTCACGCTGATCGTGACGATCGAAACGAGGATGCCGGCGAGCACGATGACGACCAGCATCTCGAGCAGCGTGAAGCCGCGCACGCTCCGCCGTCGATCCGCGCAACCGGCAGGTCGGATCATCATCGGGCTCGGGTGTTCGGCGCGGTCCGCGTCACCGATGGCGGTTGCCCGCCGCGGGCTATAGCGACCAGGAGCCGATGTCGGCGTCGGTGTTCTGACCGCCGGCCTGGCCATCGGCGCCGAAGCTGAAAACGTCGATCTCGCCGCGCAAGCCGGGGTTCAGATACTGGTAGGGGTGGCCCCACGGATCCTTTGGCACATTGCTCCGCTCGAGATACCCGCCCTGCTTCCAGTTCATCGGCACGGGTTCCGCCGCCGGTTTCGAAATCAGAGACTGGAGGCCCTGCTCGGTCGTCGGATAGCGCCCGTTGTCGAGCCGGTAAAGCTTCAGTGCCTGCATGACCGAAGCGATGTCCTGTTTGGCGGCAGCGATGCGGGCGTCATCTGTACGGCCGACAACGCGCGGAACGATCAGCGCTGCCAGGATCCCGAGGATCGTGATCACGACCATGATCTCGATCAGCGTGAAGCCGCGAATACGCGGGGAACGGAGTGCCTTCATCGTACTCATATGACCATTGCCCTAGGCTAAGGAAAGCTTGAAGTTGCGCGCCGAAGGCCTTGAAGTTCTTGTGTTTTGGGCGCGGACAACGGGGACTGCGGCGGATATTATCAATGCCACTCTGACACCTTACCCCCCTAAGGCGGGATCCGGTGCGGCCGCTAATGCGTGAGGATGATCGAACACCGATGCAACTGCGCGATCATCGACTCACTTTGGACAAGAGATGCTGAAAAAGTTTGCCGCCGCCGCCATGCACCTGTTGTTTTTCGCGGGTGTGGTGGCCATCGGCGCCTACTGGGCGGTGCGGATCTTCACGCCCGCGCCGACCGCTGCGCCGCCGCCGCTGCCACCGCCGCCGTTGCGCGATCCGGATGCCGCGGCGGCTTCTCGCATGTTCGGCAAGGTCGAGGTGGCGCAGGCGGTCGTCGCGGCCAACATCCAGGCGCTCGGTGCGTTTGCCGCCGGCAAGGACTCCAGTGCCGTACTGGCGGTCGACGGCAAACCGCCGCGGGTGTACCTCGTGGGTCAGGAGGTCGTCCCGGGCACGCGCCTCGCGTCGATCGGTTCCGACGTCATCGTTCTCGACAGCCCCGGCGGGCGGCAGGAAGTGCGATTGCCGCCGGGGCCGGCGGTTGCGGTCAGCGGCGGGGCTCCGACGCAGACCTTCACGCGCGAGGGCAATACGTTGACGGCGCCCAGTGCGGCAGGCGGGGCGACGGTTCCCCGGCCGACGGCTCCGCCGCCGGCCATGCCACCGCCAGGCATGCCACAGAATCCGCCCGGATCTCCGCCGCAGTCGCAGTAGCAGCGCGTGGCAAGCCGTTTCAGCTGTAAACAAAGGTAAGAGGTGTCGACCGCTGCAGCGGTGCCCCGTTGAATGACAACATCTTCAACGGAGAACCTCATGACCCGCATCCTCCTGGCAACGGCGCTGTCTGTTGCCTGCTCCATCGCTTTCGCCACACCCACCGATGTCCAATCGCCGGCTCGCCCCGGTGCGAGCGCCCTCGACACGAACGCCGATGGCTTCGTCTCGCGTGACGAAGCGTCCAACCATCCGCGCCTGGCCGAGTCGTTTGACCGCATCGATGCCAACCAGGATGGCCAGTTGTCCTTCGAGGAGCTGCGCGCCGCGCGGCGTTCTGGCCACCACCGTCATCACGGGCATCACAGCAGGCTCGACGTGAACAATGACGGATCGATCTCGCGCGACGAGGCCAAGACGGCTCCACGACTGACCCAGAACTTCGACACGATGGACGCGAACAAGGACGGCGTGCTGACGCGTGACGAGATGCATGCGTGGCGCAAGGCGCAGCCGCGCCCGACCCCGAACGCCCCGGTTGAGCCGGTCAAGCCGTGAACCGCGGCGGTGCCTCGCCCGGTTCAGCCAGGCGCGATCGCCGGGTTGGGCGCGACGACGCGCTCACCCGGGAGGCGATCCTGGACGGCCAAAGTCGGCAGCGCGGAGACGCGTTGATAAATAGGGGTGAAGTCCAGCGCGGTCGCATCGAATAGCTGTGCGAACGATTCGATGACGAAGTAGGTTTGCTGGAAGTCGTCGATCCTGTACGGTGTCCTCAGCACGCGCTCGAGATCGAACGGCAGGCGCTGCGGCTTCATCGAGGTCAGCGCATACGCGGTTTCACCGACCGACGACAGGATGCCGGCGCCGTAAGCACGCAGTCCACGCGGCGTGGTGATCAAGCCGAACTCCACCGTGTACCAGTAGAGCCGCGCCAGATATTCGAGTGCGGAGAGGTCGTGCGCTTTCAGGCCGCCCGTGCCGAATGCCTGCATGTAGTCCGCGAACACCGGGTTGAACAGCAGGGGCACGTGCCCGAACAGGTCGTGAAAGACGTCCGGCTCGACGATGTAGTCGAACTCCTCGGGCCGTCGCATCCAGACGGTCACCGGAAAGCGCCGGCTCGCCAGCAAAGCGAAAAATGCCCGTTCCGGGATCAACCCCGGCACGGCAACGATCTCCCATCCGGTCGCGCGTCGCAGCGTCGCGCTGATCGCCTCGAACCGTGGGATCTCGCGCTCGCTGCCCAGTTGCCTCAGTGCGTGAACGAACTCCTCGCACGCCTGCCCCGGGACCTGCCGCGCCTGACGCGAGTACAGCCTTGCGTAGAGCGCGTGCTCCTCCGCGCTATAGCGGCTCCAATCCTGTTCGCACGTGTAGTCCGCGCGGGCGGCGGCGTAGTCGCCCCGCGGTGGCCGCATGCTGCTGCCGTAAGTGGCGGGGGTGACGGCCACTGTCAGGCGGCGGTTCCCGCGTCGCTCAGCACGCCGCGGCGGATCTGGTCCAGCTCGATCGATTCGAAGAGAGCGCGGAAATTTCCCTCGCCGAAGCCCTCGTCGCCCTTGCGCTGGATCAGCTCGAAGAAGATCGGACCGATGACCGGCTGCGTGAAGATCTGCAGCAACAGTTCGTTGGGCGCGCCCTGGTGGGTCGCGCCATCGATCAGGATCCGCAGTTGCTTAAGGTCGGCCAGGCGCTCGCCGTGGTCCGGCAGGCGCTTGTCGACCAGGTCGTAATAGGTTTCGAGCGTGTCCTGGAAGACGACGCCATTGGCCTGCATTGTCTGCACCGTCGAATAAATGTCACCTGTGCCCAATGCCACGTGCTGGATGCCTTCGCCGTGGTACAGGTCGAGGTATTCGGCGATCTGGCTCTTGTCGTCGGAGCTCTCGTTGATCGGGATGCGGATCTTTCCGCACGGGCTCGTCATCGCCTTCGATTTCAGTCCGGTGAGCTTGCCTTCGATGTCGAAGTAGCGAACCTCGCGGAAGTTGAACAGCCGCTCGTAGAACTCGGCCCACTCCTTCATGCGACCGCGGTGCACGTTGTGCGTCAGGTGGTCGATCATCGTCAGGCCGAAGCCTTGCGGGCGTGCCGTCGCGCCGTCGATGGGCTCGAAGTCAACGTCGTAAATTGAGATATCGCCGATCACACCGGGGGCGGCGCCGTTCTTACCACGCCATCGATCGACGAAGTACAGCAGGCTGTCGCCGATGCCCTTGATCGCCGGGATATTCAGTTCCATCGGCCCCGACTTGGAGTCGAATCCCCAGGCGCCCAGTTCCAGTGCCCGGCGATAGGCGGCAGCCGCGTCCCGCACCCGGAACGCAATCGCGCAGATTGAAGGACCGTGCAGCCGTGCAAAGCGCTGCGCAAAGGAGTCCGGCTCGGCGTTGATGATGAAGTTGATATCACCCTGCCGGTAAAGCGTTACGGACTTGTGGCGATGCCGGGCGATCGCGGCGAAACCCAGGCTCTCGAATAGCGCGCCGAGGGCTGCGGGGTCGGGGGCCGCGTACTCGATGAACTCGAAGCCGTCGGTTCCCATCGGGTTTTCCCATGGCGTGAACTGCATGGCGGCCTCCTGGCGCAATCGAGTCAGCGAAGGCCGCAAAGTATCGTGCACAAGGCTGAGCAGGTGATTGCAAAAAGGGTTCGCGTTTCCGCTTTTGCCGCAATATCATGCTCAAAATATCCTACTTCAGAAGCAGAAAATGCCCAGCATCGAACTAGATCGCACAGACGTGCGCATCCTCGACGTCCTGCAGCAGGAAGGCCGACTGTCCAACCAGGAGATTGCCGAGCGCGTTGCCCTGTCGCCGTCGCCGTGTCTGCGCCGAATCAAGCGGCTCGAGGCGCATGGCGTCATTCGTGGTTACGTCGCGCTGCTCGATCCGGAGCAGCTGGGGCTCGGATTGCTGGCCTATGTCAGTGTCAAGCTCGAGAAACGCGGCAAGATGCCGATGGATGACTTTCGAGCGCGGGTGCAAGGCTGGCCCGAGGTTCTTGCCTGTTACGCGATGACCGGCGAGATGGATTACTTGCTGCGGGTTCAGGTCGAGGACCTGCCTCACTTTTCGCGCTTCGTCATGGACCAGCTACTGCGCCAGCCGGGGGTAGTCGACGTGAAATCCAGCTTTGCCCTGGAACGCATCAAGGACACTACCGCCTTGCCGTTGACGCGGGTTCACCCCGCTTGAACCGGCGATCGCGGGTGCCATCTAATAAACATATGGATACGCAACGCAAGGTTCCGCAGCCCCTGGCCGTCACGCCAGGTGAGCGCATCTGGCGCAACACGTTCTTCGTGCTGAGCGCCACGCTGGCCGCACTCGCGCTTCTGCAGTTCGACGCCGGTCGCCTGGCGCACGGTCTCGGGGATCTGGGCGCGTCAGTGCTGATGGTGTCACTGATCGCGCAGTTTCCGTTCGTCCGCGCGGTCATTCGCGCCAGCGCGGAGGACGACGGCACGCCCGACCGCGCCAAGCGACGTCAGGAAGAGTTGATGAAGCAGGCGGCGCAGTTGAAGGCCGAGCACCCGTGGTCCGACGTGGCCGGCCGCGCCGGCTGGGTGCTGCTGGGCCTCTCACTCGTGTTGCGTTTCACTGGCGCGTCCTGATCGGGGAGTCGATGATCGGGCACGCGGGCGGCGTCCGAGTGCCCGCAGCCTGCGCCGTTGAAGAGCGGGCGACCGAATCTGACTTTGCTGGGCCGCGTGCGGGGCGCTGGGCCCCCGGAAGATGCAGTCTGGGCCTTGCATCATGCAGCCTGTCGCAGCCTAGTGGCCCTGGTGGTACCCCCCGACTAAGGTGCCGCCATGAGCAAGACCACTACATCGACACCGTTAAAGCCGTTCGTGGGGGACTTTTCCGCGATCGTCTCGCAGGGTGTCCCGGCAGACTCCTCGCGGGTCGCCGCCTCGCCAGGATAATTCGTCCATGGTTGACGATCAGGAACCCAAGGAATCCGCGGACCCGAACGGCGCGCTGCGGCGTGTAGGCGCGGCCACCGCGGCCGGCGCCCGAACCGCGGCACCCGACGTGGCGAGTGGAGCTGCGCGCAGCTGGGCGTTCGTCCAGTCGCGCATCCTGCCGCCGGTCCGGCGTGTGCTGAATCACATCGGCGACTGGCTGGCCGTGGTGGGCTGGGGCAAGTTTGCCCTGGTCGCCATCTTGCTGCTCATCTTTGCAGGCATCGCATCCAACATTATTTACGACGAGTCGCCCGTCGTAATCGTCGACCGAGCTCCGGCCGATAACGTGCAAGTGGACATCAAGGTCGGCGCTGACGGCATCCGCATCGAGCGGCCAGGGGTAGTCGCACCGCCGCGGCCACCGACGCCGTCCGGCCCGACGCCCCCCAAGCCACCGGAGGCTGGCAAGGGGCAGAGCTCCGTCAGCATTGACGAAAGCGGCGTCCGGATCCAGTCGCAGCGCGATGGAAAACCGGTGCAGGTCATCATCGATACCGACGGGATCCGTGTCGAGGAGGCCGGCAAGGGACCGGCGCGCACTGAGAACGAGCCACCTGCCGTTGTCATCGATCGCGACGGCTCGGTCGTGATTCCCCCGGACGTTGCCGGCCATCCCGAGAAGGTCGAGCAGGCCCTTGAAAGTGCTCGGCGTGAAATCGAGACGATCGTGTCGGACCAGGTGAATCGCAGCGTGGCGCGGGAAGTCCGCAGCTATCACGAGCGCAGCGGCGACTGGCTGATGAGCTTCGCAGTGCTGCTGATCCTCACCGGCATCATCGTCAAGGTAGTCTTGGGCGGCAAGAAGCGGGCAGAGCGACGGGCGCAGGTGGCGACGGCAACAGCTGCGGAAGAGGGACTCAAGCGCCAGCTGGTCGAGGCGCAACTGAAGATGATGCAGGCCCAGGTCGAGCCACACTTCCTGTTCAATACGCTGGCTTCAGTGGATTACCTGATCGAAACCGATCCGGCGACGGCCTCGAAGATGCAGAAGAACCTGATCCAGTATCTGCGTGCCGCGCTGCCGCAGATGCGTGAAGGATCGACAACGCTGGGCAAGGAAGTGCAGCTGTGCCGGGCTTACCTGGAAATCCTGCGATTCCGGATGGAAGACCGGCTGCAGTACGCGGTGACGGTGCCGCAAGGCCTGATGACGGCGCAGTTCCCGCCGATGATGCTGCAGTCGCTGGTCGAGAACTCGATCAAGCATGGGCTGGAGCCGAAGCCGGAGGGTGGTGCGATCACGATCTCCGCTGACATCGTCAACGGCCGTCTGCGGGTCACGGTGGCGGATACCGGGCTCGGCTTCGCTGCCGCTTCACGTCCGGGCACCGGCGTCGGGCTGGCTAACGTGCGCGAGCGCCTGTCTGCGCTCTACGGCGGGCGGGCGCGGCTCTCGGTCGATGCCAACGATCCGACCGGCACGATTGTCACTATCGACGTGCCGTACGCCTTCGAGGCGGACTTGCCGGCACAGCCCGTGGCGCAGCCTGCCTGACGCATAATCGCCGCATGCCAACGGCGATCATCGCGGACGACGAAAGACTGATGCGCGAGCAGCTTCGCTCGCGGCTGGCGGAGGTCTGGTCGGACCTCGAGATCGTTGCCGAAGCGAAGAACGGCGAGGAGGCGGTCGCTGCTGTCCGCGACCTGGCGCCGGATCTCGCATTCCTGGATATCCAGATGCCCGGGATGACCGGCATCGAGGCCGCGCGGGCGATCGGTGATGCCTGTCACGTGGTGTTCATCACGGCCTACAACGAGTACGCGGTCGAGGCATTCGAGCAGGGTGCCGTGGACTATGTGCTGAAGCCGGCCGAACGCGAGCGCCTCGAACTTACCGTCGCGCGACTTAAAAAGCGTCTCGGCCAGCCTCCAAGCGACCTGCGCGACCTGCTGACCCGGCTGACGGAGCGCCTCGACGGTGGCGCCGGGCGGTCGCCGACCAAAGCCGGCCCCGAGAGGTTGCAGTGGATTCAGGCCAGCGTTGGTCAGCAGCTGAAGATGATCCCGGTCGCCGACGTGTTGTTCTTCACGTCTGACGAGAAGTACACGCGCGTGCAGACCGAGACACTGGAAGCGCTGATCCGCAAGCCAATCAAGGAACTGGTGGAGGAGCTGGATCCGGCGAAGTTCTGGCAGATCCATCGATCGACAATCGTCAATGTCGACGCGATCTCAGGCGTGACACGTGATTTCCGCGGCCGGCAACTGGTTCAGGTGAAGGGGCGAACCGACAAACTCGAGGTGAGCCGCAACTACACTCATCTGTTCAAGCAGATGTAGCCGCCTCGCGAGCGCTGAGCCGGAAGCCCAGGTCAAGCGCACAGACAGCCTCGCGCCACGCCTCGAAAACCACTGAGTGGGCGGTCGGTGGCTTGAGCCCGACGTAAGCGCGGCACTCCGCGGGGTCGGACACGATCTGCATCCCTGCACGGCGCGCCAGCGAGGCAAGCGCGTTGTTCTCCGGCAGGTACAGCATCACGAGCACGTCGTAGCCGCGGTTGCGTGCATGAGCGCTTGCGCGTTCGAGCAGTGCCCGGCCGATGCCCTGGCGCCGTCCCGCGAGACACACAGACAACGCGAATTCGGCGCCTTCCGTGCCAAACGCCAGGTGACCGAACCCGATCAATTGACCCGCGTCGTCGAACGCCCCGAACGCAGCATCACGGACAAAACGGATCCGGCGTACGTAATCCTTTATCGATTCATCGCTGATCGCGTGGCCAAACCGCAGTCGGCGGTCTCCGGGAGCAAGGGCCAGCAGATGCGCGGCGATCAGTGCCCGGTGTCCGGGGCCTAATTGCGCCACCAGCGGGCCCTCATGTGGGGGAGGTCCGGAGCGGCGCTTCGATGCGAGGCCACGGCTAGAAGACGACTTTTTGTGCATTGCGTCAATATCCGGGTCTGCGCTCGAGAGTCAACTAGGGGAGCGCTCTAATGCCGCGGAATCAAGCAGTAAGTGGGCGCTAACTTTATGTTTCCGGATTCCCTGTCGGGGCCTGGCGAACGAGTGTCAGAGACTGGATGAGGAGTTGAAGCGTGCATAGAGCCTTGACGCGCTGCACGCAAGAGGGGTCAGTTTGACAAGCCCTTGTTGCACAACCATAATTTGCGGTTCGCCGCGGAGGGGTGCCCGAGTGGTTAAAGGGGGCAGACTGTAAATCTGTTGGCTTACGCCTACGCTGGTTCGAATCCAGCCTCCTCCACCATCATTTCCGAGCGACGTCGGGATGCGGAAAACGGAACACCCGCTGCAATGCAGCCTTTGAAATCAGGAGTTCATCGTGCGGGTGTAGCTCAATGGTAGAGCAGAAGCCTTCCAAGCTTACGACGAGGGTTCGATTCCCTTCACCCGCTCCAGTTACCAAGAGGAACAACGCATAGGTCAAGTTCAGCAAGCGCGGCGTTGAGTTCTGCTGACGACGCGAGGCCCATGTGGCTCAGTGGTAGAGCACTCCCTTGGTAAGGGAGAGGTCACGCGTTCGATCCGCGTCATGGGCACCAGAATGAAGGCATCAGGGTAGACCGCCGCGGTCGAAACGATCGGGCGCAATCAAGAATCGGGCAGTCAGGAGTCTGCGATGGCAAAAGGCAAATTTGAGCGTACGAAGCCGCATGTGAATGTGGGGACGATTGGTCACGTGGATCATGGCAAGACGACGCTGACGGCGGCGATCACGCTGGTGTTGTCGAAGAAGTTTGGTGGCGAGGCCAAGGCGTACGACCAGATTGATGCGGCGCCGGAGGAGAAGGCCCGTGGCATCACCATCAACACGGCGCACGTCGAGTACGAGACCAAGGCCCGGCACTACGCGCATGTGGACTGCCCGGGGCATGCCGACTATGTGAAGAACATGATCACCGGTGCCGCCCAGATGGACGGCGCGATCCTGGTGGTCAGTGCTGCCGACGGCCCGATGCCGCAGACCCGCGAGCACATCCTGCTGGCGCGCCAGGTCGGTGTGCCGTACATCATCGTCTACATGAACAAGGTCGACATGGTCGACGACGCCGAGCTGCTCGAGCTGGTCGAGCTCGAAGTGCGCGAGCTCTTGAGCAAGTACGAGTTTCCGGGCGATGACATTCCGATCGTCAAGGGCAGCGCCAAGATGGCGCTCGAAGGCGATAAGGGCGAGCTCGGCGAAGAGTCGATCATGAAGCTCGCCGACGCCCTCGACAGCTACATCCCGACGCCTGAGCGGGCGATTGATGGGGCCTTCCTGATGCCGGTCGAGGACGTGTTCTCGATCTCCGGTCGTGGCACCGTGGTGACCGGGCGGATCGAGCGCGGCATCGTCAAGGTCGGCGATGAAATCGAGATCATCGGCATCAAGCCGACGCTGAAGACCACCTGCACTGGCGTGGAGATGTTCAGGAAGCTGCTGGACCAGGGCCAGGCCGGTGACAACGTCGGGGTGCTCTTGCGCGGTACCAAGCGCGAGGAAGTCGAGCGGGGCCAGGTGCTGGCCAAGCCCGGCTCGATCACGCCGCACACCAAGTTCAAGGCCGAGGTGTATGTGCTGTCCAAGGAAGAGGGCGGCCGTCACACCCCGTTCTTCAATGGCTATCGGCCGCAGTTTTACTTCCGCACGACCGACGTGACCGGCTCGATCCAGCTGCCGGCCGGCACCGAGATGGTGATGCCGGGCGACAACATCCAGATGGATGTCGCGCTGATCGCGCCGATCGCGATGGAAGAAGGACTGCGCTTTGCCATCCGCGAAGGCGGCCGCACCGTCGGCGCCGGCGTCGTGGCAAAGATCGTCGAGTAAGGGAGAGAGATCGCGGCGCGGCCGCAAGGCGGCGCCGGCCAGTTTCGGTAGGGGTATAGCTCAACTGGCAGAGCGTCGGTCTCCAAAACCGAAGGTTGGGGGTTCGATTCCCTCTGCCCCTGCCAATCAGAGTGACCCCGCCAAAACGCGGGGCAGATGAGATAACAGCAGATGACGACGCAAAACGTCGAGACGGTAGCCAGCAAGACCGACTTCGCCATCGTCGCGGTGGCGGCGCTTGCCGCTGCTGCGGGGGTGCTTGCCTTTACCTTCCTGTCGGAACAGCCGACGCTCGTGCGCGTCGGTGCGCTGATCGGCGGCCTGGCAGTGGGCGTTGCGATCGCCTGGCTGTCCGAGCCGGGCAAGCGATTTCTGGCCTATGCGCGCGAGTCCTACCAGGAGACGAAACGGGTCGTCTGGCCGACGCGCAAGGAAACGGTCAGCACCACGGGCATCGTCTTCGGCTTCGTCGTTCTGATGGCGATCTTCCTGTTCGTCGTCGACAAGAGCCTCGAGTGGTTCCTGTACGACCTGCTGTTGAGCTGGCGCTGAAGAGGTACCAAGGATGACTGAAACAGTAACGAGCTCCGGAACCAAGCGCTGGTACGTGGTCCACGCCTATTCGGGCATGGAGAAAAGCGTCGCGCGCACTCTGCAGGAGCGCATCAACCGCGCCGGGCTGCAGTCGCAATTCGGGCAGATCCTGGTGCCGGTCGAAGAAGTCGTCGAGGTCAAGGGCGGCAAGAAGTCGATCACCGAGCGCCGCATGTATTCGGGTTACGTGCTCGTCGAGATGGACATGACCGACGAGGCCTGGCACCTGGTGAAGAGCACGCCCAAGGTGACGGGGTTCCTCGGTGGAACCGCGAACCGCCCGTCGCCGCTGCCGCAGAAGGAAGTCGACGAGATCCTGATGCGGATGCAGGAAGGTGCCGAGAAGCCGCGTCCGAAGACGCTGTTCGAGGTGGGCGAGATGGTGCGCGTGAAGGACGGTCCGTTCACGGACTTCAACGGCAATGTCGAGGAAGTGAACTACGAGAAGAGCCGCCTGCGTGTGTCAGTGACCATCTTCGGTCGTTCGACGCCGGTCGAGCTCGAGTTCGGGCAAGTCGAGAAGGTTTAGTTTAGTAACGCGGCGCGAGCCGCAGCAACCGGGGAGCCGTGCGTAGAGTCGTGCGGCGCTTGAACCCACAGGAGCCACCATGGCAAAGAAGATCGTCGGCTTTATCAAGTTGCAAGTGCCGGCGGGGAAAGCGAATCCTTCGCCCCCGATCGGTCCCGCGCTCGGTCAGCGCGGCCTGAACATCATGGAGTTCTGCAAGGCCTTCAATGCCCAGACACAGGGCGTTGAACCGGGCCTGCCGATTCCGGTGGTGATCACGGCCTACGCGGACAAGAGCTTCACCTTCGTGATGAAGACGCCGCCCGCGACGGTGCTGATCAAGAAGGCTGCGAAGGTCGACAAGGGTTCGCCCAAACCGCATACCGACAAGGTAGGCAAGATCACGCGCGCTCAGGCGGAGGACATTGCCAAGGCCAAGATGCCTGACCTGACCGCCGCCGACATCGATGCCGCAGTGCGCACGATCGCCGGCAGCGCCCGTTCGATGGGCATCACCGTGGAGGGCCTGTAAATGTCGAAGGAATCCAAGCGCTCCAAGGCGATCCACAGCAGGGTCGACCCGCAGAAGCACTATCCCGTCGGCGACGCGCTGACGCTGGTGAAGTCGTGCGCCACTGCCAAGTTCGACGAATCGGTCGACGTAGCGGTGGTGCTCGGCATTGACGCGAAGAAATCCGACCAATCGGTGCGCGGCTCCGTCGTTCTGCCGGCTGGCAGCGGCAAGACCAAGCGCGTGGCGGTTTTCGCTCAAGGCGCCAAGGCCGAGGAAGCCACGGCGGCGGGTGCCGACGTCGTCGGTTTCGAAGATCTTGCCGCGAAGGTCAAGGAAGGATTCATGGACTTCGACGTCGTCATTGCATCACCGGATGCGATGCGCGTCGTCGGCCAGCTGGGTCAGATCCTGGGGCCGCGCGGCCTGATGCCGAACCCGAAGGTCGGCACGGTGACACCGGATGTTGTGCAGGCGGTGAAGAACGCCAAGGCGGGTCAGGTGCAGTTCCGCGCCGACAAGGCAGGCATCGTCCACGCGACGATCGGCCGCGCGTCGTTTGAAGTCGATCGGTTGCAGACGAACCTGTCGGCGCTGGTCGATGCGTTGAACAGGGTCAAGCCGGCGTCGAGCAAGGGCATTTACCTGCGCAAGATTTCGGTCTCCTCGACGATGGGCATCGGCGTGCGCGTCGATGCGGCGTCGCTGAACGGCTAGATAGTTAAGGATTTCGACCCGGCCGCGACCGGGTCAACAGGGACTTTGGGCTGCGCGCCGCGTCGAAACATCGATACGGGCGCGCTGCTGTCAAAGACCGCTGGACGAGAACGATCCCGACGGCGCGAGCGTGCAACGAAGGCACTCGAGGGACTTCTCCTTAATCACCGACTGCTCTGTCTCGCATCGAAACGCTCGGCGATGACAGGTCGGCAGCAGGAGTCCAGCGCAGACGGCCCCGAGGAAGACATGGACAGTGCGTTGTTCAGCGCTCGAGATGTCGCTTCGGACGCCGGGTGGTGCAACCGGTGCCTAGCCAGTGCGCAAGCACGAATGCGAAGCACATTTTGAGTGGAGCCAGTACCGTGGGTCTCAACAAGCAAGAGAAGGCGGCCAAGGTCGAGGAAGTCAGCGCCCTCGTGGCGACTGCACAGTCGATCGTGATCGCGGAGTACCGTGGTCTGGATGTGGATTCGGCCACCAAGCTGCGCAAGCAAGCGCGCGGCCAGGGTGTCCAACTGCGCGTGCTGAAGAACACGCTGGCACGCCGCGCCATGAACGGAACTCCGTTCGCCGGGCTGTCCGACAAGCTGGTCGGACCGCTCGTCTACGGTTTTTCCGCAGATCCGGTGGCGGCGGCCAAGGTGATCTCCGGCTTTGCCAAGGACAACGACAAGCTCGTCGTCAAGGCTGGCGCGATGCCCAACTACGTCATGGACGAAAAGGGTGTCAAGGCGCTGGCAACGATGCCGAGCCGCGAGGAACTCCTGGCCAAGCTGATGGCAACGATGCAGGCACCGATCGCGCAGTTCGTTCGCACACTGAACGAAGTGCCGTCGCGCCTGGTTCGTACGCTCGCTGCAGTCCGCGACGCCAAGGAAAAGGCGGCTGCCTGATCCGCATCCTAAATCTCTGGAACTGAAACAACGTACAGGAGTCAAGCAAATGGCACTTTCCAACCAAGAAATCCTCGACGCAATCGCCGCCAAGTCGGTGCTCGAGATCAGCGAACTGATCAAGCTGATGGAAGAGAAGTTCGGCGTCTCGGCCGCTGCTGCTGCCGTCGCCGTGGCTGCTCCGGCTGCCGGCGCTGCCGCACCGGCCGCGGAAGAGCAGACCGAGTTCAACGTCATCCTCGCCGAGGTTGGCGCGAACAAGGTCAATGTCATCAAGGCCGTGCGCGAGCTGACCGGCCTGGGTCTGAAGGAAGCGAAGGACCTGGTCGACGGTGCGCCCAAGCCCGTGAAGGAAGGCGTGAACAAGGCTGACGCCGAAGCCGCCAAGAAGAAGCTGGAAGAAGCCGGCGCCAAGGTCGAGGTGAAGTAATCGTTCCGGAAAGCCGGCGCAGCGCGCTGCGCCGGCTGCCTGAACCGAGAGGGCCGGGAGGCCTTCGATCTGAAGCCGACGGCCTCAGATCAAAGTCTTCCCCTGAATGAGCGGACGCGCAGGATTCCCCTACGCCGCCCGGGCGACAGCCTCTGCTGTGCCCGCGGTGGCGTTTGTCGTCCCTGCATCCGCGCCGCATTCGGGCCGCAGTTTTCATCTCTCCCGCGTCGAACGGAGTGTCCATGCCGTACTCGTTCACTGAAAAGAAGCGCATCCGCAAGAGCTTTGCCAAGCGGCCCAGCGTGTTGTCGGTGCCTTTCCTGCTCGCGACCCAGCTCGAGTCGTACACCCAGTTCCTGCAGGCGGATACGCCCGGGATGAAGCGCAAGAACGAGGGCCTGCAGGCCGCGTTCTCGTCGATCTTCCCGATCTCCAGCCACAATGGCATGGCGCGGCTCGAGTTCGTCAGCTTCAACCTGGGCGAACCCGCGTTCGATGTCAAGGAGTGCCAGCAGCGCGGACTGACCTACGCGTCGCCGCTGCGCGCCAAGGTGCGCCTGGTCATCATGGACCGCGAAGCCAGCAAGCCGACCGTCAAGGAAGTGAAGGAGCAGGAGGTGTACATGGGCGAGATACCGCTCATGACGACCACCGGTTCATTCGTCATCAATGGCACCGAGCGCGTGATCGTCAGCCAGCTGCACCGTTCGCCCGGCGTGTTCTTCGAGCACGACCGCGGCAAGACGCACTCCTCGGGCAAGCTGCTGTTCTCGGCACGCGTGATCCCCTACCGCGGCTCGTGGCTCGACTTCGAGTTCGACCCGAAGGACATCCTGTATTTCCGTGTGGACCGTCGTCGCAAGATGCCGGCGACGATCCTGTTGAAGGCGATCGGCCTCTCCAATGAGCAGGTTCTGGCGCACTTCTTCCGCTTCGACACGTTCCAGCTGGGCGCGGAGGGCGGCTTCATGGAACTCGTCCCCGAGCGGCTGCGGGGCGAAATCGCGCGTTTCGACATCACCGACAAGACCGGCAAGGTCGTCGTCGCGAAGGACAAGCGCATCAACGCCAAGCACATCCGCGACATGGAAGCGGCGGGCATGAAGCGCATTGCCGTGACCGAGGACTACCTGCTTGGCCGCGTGCTGTCCAACAACGTCGTCGATCCGGAAACGGGCGAGATCGTTGCTGCAGCGAACGACGAGCTGACCGAAGATCTTCTGAAGAAGCTGCGTGCCGCCAACGTGCAGGAGATCCGCACGATCTACACGAACGACCTGGACCAGGGCCCGTTCATCTCGAATACGCTGCGCATCGACGAGACCGGCGACCAGCTGGCGGCGCGCATCGCCATCTACCGCATGATGCGCCCCGGCGAGCCGCCGACCGAAGACGCCGTCGAGACCCTGTTCCGGCGCCTGTTCTTCGACGACGAGACCTACGACCTGTCACGGGTCGGCCGCATGAAGGTCAACTCGCGCTTCGGTCGTCCGGAGATCACCGGCCCGATGACGCTGACCAACGAGGACATCATCGACACGATGAAGCTCCTCGTCGAGTTGCGCAATGGCCGCGGCGAGATCGACGACATCGACCACCTCGGCAATCGCCGTGTGCGCTGCGTCGGCGAACTGGCCGAGAACCAGTTCCGCGCGGGCCTCGTGCGCGTTGAACGTGCGGTCAAGGAACGCCTCGGCCAGGCCGAGACCGAAAACCTGATGCCGCACGACCTGATCAACAGCAAGCCGATCAGCGCGTCGATCCGCGAGTTCTTCGGCAGCTCGCAGCTGTCGCAGTTCATGGACCAGACCAATCCGCTGTCGGAGATCACGCACAAGCGTCGCGTCTCGGCTCTGGGACCGGGCGGACTGACGCGCGAGCGCGCCGGCTTCGAGGTGCGCGACGTGCACCCGACCCACTACGGCCGCGTGTGCCCGATCGAGACGCCTGAAGGTCCGAACATCGGCCTGATCAATTCGATGGCGCTGTACGCACGCCTGAACGAGTACGGCTTCCTCGAGACCCCGTACCGCAAGGTCGAAAAGGGCCACGTCACGACCGAGATCTCGTACCTGTCGGCGATCGAGGAAGGCAAGTACGTCATCGCCCAGGCCAATGCCCCGCTCGACAAGACCGGCAAGTTCATGGACGAACTGGTCAGCTGCCGTGAGCTCAGCGAGTTCGTGCTGATGTCGCCGGAGCGTGTTCAATACATGGATATCGCGCCGTCGCAGATCGTGTCGGTCGCGGCATCGCTGATCCCGTTCCTCGAACACGACGACGCCAACCGCGCGCTGATGGGTTCGAACATGCAGCGCCAGGCGGTGCCTTGCCTGCGTCCGGAGAAGCCGTTCGTCGGTACCGGTGTCGAGCGTACGGTCGCGGTCGACTCGGGCACGACGGTGCAGGCCCTGCGCGGCGGGCTGGTGGACTACGTTGACGCCAACCGCATCGTCGTACGCGTGCACGAAAGCGAGAACGTCGCGGGCGAGGTCGGTGTCGACATCTACAACCTGACCAAGTACACGCGCTCCAACCAGAACACCAACATCAACCAGACGCCGATCGTCAAGAAGGGCGACGTCATTGCCAAGGGCGACGTGATCGCCGATGGCGCGTCGACCGACCTCGGCGAGCTGGCGCTCGGCCAGAACATGCTGGTCGCGTTCATGCCGTGGAACGGCTACAACTTCGAGGACTCGATCCTCATCTCCGAGCGCGTCGTCGCCGACGACCGCTACACCTCGATCCACATCGAGGAACTGAACGTCGTCGCCCGTGATACGAAGCTTGGCCCCGAAGAGATCACGCGGGACATCAGCAACCTCTCCGAGAACCAGCTGGCGCGGCTTGACGACTCCGGCATCGTCTACATCGGCGCCGAAGTCAACGCCGGCGACGTGCTGGTCGGCAAGGTCACGCCGAAGGGCGAGACCCAGCTGACGCCGGAAGAGAAGCTCTTGCGCGCGATCTTCGGCGAGAAGGCGAGTGACGTGAAGGACACCTCGCTGCGCGTGCCCTCGGGCATGAGCGGAACGGTGATCGATGTGCAGGTGTTCACGCGCGAAGGCATCGTGCGCGACAAGCGCGCCCAGCAGATCATCGATGACGCGTTGAAGAGGTACCGCCAGGACCTGAACGACCAACTGCGCATCGTCGAAGGCGATGCCTTCCAGCGCATCGAGAAGCTGCTGCTGAAGAAGGAAGCGATCGGCGGCCCGCGCAAGATCGCCAAGGGCACGGTGATCACCAAGGACTACCTCGAGTCGCTCGAGAAGTACCACTGGTTCGAGATCCGCCTGGCCGATGACGAAGCCGCCGCCCAGCTCGAGTCGCTTAAGGATTCGATCGAGCTGAAGCGCAAGCAGTTCGACCAGGCCTTCGAGGACAAGAAGAAGAAGCTGACGCAGGGTGACGAACTGCCGCCAGGCGTGCTCAAGATGGTCAAGGTGTACCTGGCCGTCAAGCGCCGCCTGCAGCCGGGCGACAAGATGGCCGGCCGTCACGGCAACAAGGGCGTGGTGTCGCGCATCGTTCCGGTGGAAGACATGCCGTACATGGCCGATGGCACTCCGGTGGACATCGTGCTGAATCCGCTCGGCGTGCCGTCGCGGATGAACGTCGGCCAGATCCTCGAGACTCACCTTGGGTGGGCGGCGAAGGGCCTGGGTCAGCGCATCGGCGACATGCTGAAGACCGCCAAGGCGGCCCAGCTGCGTCAGTTGCTGAAGGAGATCTACAACCGCTCCGGCAAGCCCGAGGACCTGGAGCACCTCACCGAAGACGAGGTGTTGCAGCTCGCCGAGCATCTGAGCGATGGGGTTCCGTTTGCCACGCCGGTATTTGACGGCGCGTCCGAGAAGGAAATCCACGCGATGCTGGACCTCGCGTATCCGGAAGAGGTGGCCAAGCGCCTGCAGCTGACCGGCACGAAGACGCAAACCCGACTCTTCGACGGGCGCACCGGCGACGCGTTCGAGCGCACCGTGACCGTCGGCTACATGCACATGCTGAAGCTGCACCACCTGGTCGACGACAAGATGCATGCGCGCTCGACGGGACCGTACTCCCTGGTCACCCAGCAGCCGCTGGGCGGCAAGGCGCAGTTCGGCGGACAGCGCTTCGGTGAGATGGAAGTGTGGGCGTTGGAGGCCTATGGCGCGGCATACGTGCTGCAGGAGATGCTCACCGTCAAGAGCGACGACGTGCAGGGACGCACCAAGGTCTACGAAAACATCGTCAAGGGCGACCACGTGATCGACGCTGGCATGCCGGAGTCGTTCAACGTGCTGGTCAAGGAAATCCGGTCGTTGGGCATCGACATCGACCTCGAGCGCAACTAACCGGACATTGAGAGGCACGCATGAAAGCGCTACTCGATCTATTCAAGCAGGTACAGCAGCAAGAGCAGTTCGATGCCATCAAGATCGGCATCGCCTCTCCGGACAAGATCCGTTCGTGGTCCTTCGGCGAGGTCAAGAAGCCCGAGACGATCAACTACCGCACGTTCAAGCCCGAGCGCGATGGCCTGTTCTGCGCCAAGATCTTCGGCCCGATCAAGGACTACGAGTGCCTGTGCGGCAAGTACAAGCGCCTGAAGCACCGTGGCGTGATCTGCGAGAAGTGCGGCGTCGAGGTGACGCTGGCAAAGGTGCGGCGCGAACGCATGGGCCACATCGAGCTCGCCAGCCCGACCGCGCACATCTGGTTCCTGAAGAGCCTGCCGTCCCGTATGGGCATGGTGCTCGACATGACGCTGCGCGACATCGAGCGCGTGCTGTATTTCGAAGCCTATTGCGTGGTCGACCCCGGCTTCACGCCCCTGAAGAAGGGGCAGCTGATGACCGAGGACGACTTCATCGCCAAGACCGAGGAATACGGCGATGACTTCCGCGCGCTGATGGGTGCGGAAGCTATCCGCGAGCTGCTGCGTGGCATCAACGTCAACAGCGAGATCGAGACCCTGCGCAAGGACCTGGCCGAGACCGGTTCCGAGGCGAAGATCAAGAAGTTCGCCAAGCGCCTGAAGGTGCTGGAGGGCTTCCAGCGCTCCGGCATCAAGCCCGAGTGGATGATCCTCGAAGTCCTGCCGGTGCTGCCGCCGGAGTTGCGCCCGCTGGTGCCGCTCGACGGCGGACGCTTCGCCACGTCGGACCTCAATGATCTGTACCGCCGCGTCATCAACCGCAACAACCGCCTGAAGCGCCTGCTCGAGTTGAAGGCGCCGGAAATCATTGTTCGCAACGAGAAGCGGATGCTGCAGGAGGCGGTCGACTCGCTGCTCGACAACGGCCGTCGCGGCAAGGCGATGACGGGTGCCAACAAGCGCCCGCTGAAGTCACTCGCCGACATGATCAAGGGCAAGGGCGGCCGCTTCCGCCAGAACCTGCTCGGCAAGCGCGTCGACTACTCCGGCCGTTCGGTCATCGTCGTTGGCCCGCAACTGAAGCTGCACCAGTGCGGACTGCCGAAGCTGATGGCGCTCGAGCTTTTCAAGCCGTTCATCTTCAACAAGCTCGAACTGATGGGCCTGGCCACCACGATCAAGGCGGCCAAGAAAATGGTCGAGTCGCAGGAGCCGGTGGTGTGGGACATCCTCGAGGAGGTGATCCGCCAGCACCCGGTGATGCTGAACCGCGCTCCGACGCTGCACCGCCTCGGCATCCAGGCTTTCGAGCCGGTGCTGATCGAGGGCAAGGCGATCCAGCTGCATCCGCTGGTCTGCGCGGCGTTCAACGCCGACTTCGACGGCGACCAGATGGCCGTGCACGTCCCGCTGTCGCTCGAGGCGCAGCTCGAAGCGCGTTCGCTGATGCTCGCGTCGAACAACGTGCTCTTCCCCAGCAACGGCGATCCGTCGATCGTTCCGAGCCAGGACATCGTGCTGGGGCTCTACTTTGCCACGCGCGAGAAGGTCAACGGCAAGGGAGAAGGCTCGTTCTACACGGACCTCGCCGAGGTGCATCGCGCCTACGAGAACAAGCAGGTCGAACTGCAGACACGCATCACCGTGCGCATCCGCGAGGTCGAGGTCAATCCGGAAACCGGCGAGAAGACGCCGAAGATCACGCGTTACGAGACCACGGTCGGGCGGGCGTTCATGTCCGAGATCCTGCCTGCCGGGTTGCCGTTCTCGGTGCTGAACCGGCCGCTCAAGAAGAAGGAGATCAGCAAGCTCATCAACACAGCTTTCCGCAAGTGCGGGCTGCGCGAGACGGTGATCTTTGCCGACAAGCTGATGCAGTCGGGCTTCGCGCTCGCGACCCGTGCGGGCCTTTCGATCGCGATCGACGACATGGTCGTGCCTGAGCAGAAGCAGGAGATCATCCGCAGCGCCGAGAAGGAAGTGAAGGAGATCGAGGCGCAGTACACCTCGGGCCTCGTCACGCAGGGCGAGCGCTACAACAAGGTCGTGGACATCTGGGGTCGCGCCGGCGACCATGTCGGCAAGGTGATGATGGAGCAACTCGCGACCGAGCAGACCACGGATCGTCACGGCAAGGAAGTCAAGCAGGAGTCCTTCAACTCGATCTTCATGATGGCCGACTCGGGCGCGCGCGGTTCGGTGGCGCAGATCCGCCAGCTCGCCGGGATGCGCGGCTTGATGGCCAAGCCGGACGGCTCGATTATCGAGACGCCGATCACGGCAAACTTCCGCGAGGGCCTGAACGTCCTGCAGTACTTCATCTCGACGCACGGCGCCCGCAAGGGCCTCGCCGACACGGCGCTGAAGACGGCGAACTCCGGTTACCTGACGCGTCGACTGGTCGACGTCACGCAGGACCTGGTGGTGACCGAGGATGATTGCGGCACAACCAATGGCGTCGCGATGCGCGCGCTGGTCGAAGGCGGGGAGGTCATCGAACCGCTGCGCGACCGGATCCTGGGCCGCGTGGCCGCGGTCGACGTGATCCATCCGGACACGCAGGACGTGCTGTATGCGCAGGCCGCGCTGCTGGACGAGGACGCAGTCGAAAGGATCGAGGCGCTCGGCATCGACGAGGTGCGTGTGCGTACGCCGCTGACCTGCGAGACACGCTACGGCCTGTGCGCCAAGTGCTACGGCCGCGATCTGGGCCGTGGCGTGCTGGTGAACTCGGGCGAGGCGGTCGGCGTCATCGCCGCGCAGTCGATCGGCGAGCCGGGCACGCAGCTGACGATGCGGACGTTCCACATCGGCGGAGCGGCGTCGCGCGCGGCGGTGGCCTCGGGCGTCGAGGCGAAGAGCAACGGCACGGTGCGCTTCACGGCGACGATGCGCTATGTCACCAACGCCAAGGGCGAGCAGGTCGCGATCGGCCGATCCGGCGAAGTCACGATCGTCGACGACAACGGTCGCGAACGCGAGCGCCACAAGGTGCCGTATGGCGCCACGCTGCTGGCGGCGGACGGCAGGCAGGTCAAGGCCGGCACACAGCTCGCCAGCTGGGACCCGCTGACGCGTCCGATCATCACCGAGTACGCAGGGACGGTGAAGTTCGAGCACGTCGAGGAAGGCGCGACGGTTGCGAAGCAGATCGACGAGGTCACCGGCCTCTCGACGCTGGTCGTGATCGACGCCAAGCGCCGCACCGCGTCGAGCAAGGGTGTGCGTCCTCAGGTCAAGCTGATGAACGAGGCCGGCGAGGAAGTGAAGATTCCCGGCACCGAGCACTCGGTGACGATCAGCTTCCCGATCGGCGCGCTGATCGTGGTGCGCGACGCGCAGCAGGTGGGCGTCGGCGAGGTGCTGGCGCGGATTCCGACCGAGTCGCAGAAGACCCGCGACATCACAGGTGGTCTGCCGCGCGTGGCCGAGCTTTTCGAAGCGCGCTCGCCGAAGGACGCAGGCATGCTGGCGGAGGTCACCGGGACCGTGACGTTCGGCAAGGAGACCAAAGGCAAGCAGCGCCTGATCATCACCGATCTCGACGGCAAGGAGCACGAGTTCCTGATCACCAAGGACAAGCACCTGCTGGTCCATGACGGCCAGGTCGTCAACCGCGGCGAGTCGATCGTAGACGGTCCGGCGGATCCGCACGACATCCTGCGCCTGCTCGGCGTCGAGGCGCTGGCCCGCTACATCGTCGACGAGGTGCAGGACGTCTACCGTCTGCAGGGTGTGAAGATCAACGACAAGCACATCGAAGTGATCGTCCGCCAGATGCTGCGCCGGGTTCAGGTGACCGATCCGGGTGACGCTCCGTTCATCACGGGCGAGCAGGTCGAGCGCTCTGAGCTGCTCGATGAGAACGACACGGCCATCGCCGCCGAAAAGCGGCCGGCCCTGTACGAAAACATCCTGCTCGGCATTACCAAGGCGTCCCTGTCTACGGATTCGTTCATCTCCGCAGCGTCCTTCCAGGAGACCACTCGCGTCCTCACCGAGGCCGCGATCATGGGCAAGAAGGACGACCTTCGCGGCCTGAAGGAGAACGTCATCGTTGGCCGGCTGATTCCGGCGGGCACCGGCTTGGCGTTCCATCGCGCCCGCAAGGAAAAGGAAGCGGCCGACGCGCTCGAGCAGCAGCAGCTCGCAGCCATGGAAGCGATGGCGGCGGCCGAAGGCGAGACCGAAACCGGCGCGGACGAGTCGACCGAAGTCACGGAGTAAGCGCACTTGTGACTCTCAAACGGCCCGATTCGGCGGGCCGTCTTTTTTGGGGCAACACGTGCGAAGCCCCAGTGGCTCGCCTTGACACCGCGACCCCCGGCTAGCGATAATGGCGAGCTTTTCGGCGCCCGCCTGGGCGTTGCGCTCTTTGCCCCGCCCTTTCGATGATCGCGCGGTCCGTTTTTCGGAACGTGTCGGCCACGGATCCCTCCGGTTTCCCGGGTCGGGGTTCCGCGATTGGGTCGAGTCCGAGGCGCGCCACGCGCCGCCGAAACAAGCAGCAAGAACTGCGGTCCCGGTCAGCAGCAATAATTTTCGCGTGTCGCGTTTTCGCGGCGCGCCCTTTGGTTTTTGAACACGGACGCGTATGCCAACTATCAATCAGCTCGTGCGCAAGCCGCGCGAAACGACCCTCATCAAGAGCAAGAGCCCGGCGCTGAAGAACAGCCCGCAGAAGCGCGGTGTGTGCACGCGCGTCTACACGACCACGCCGAAAAAGCCCAATTCCGCGCTGCGCAAGGTCGCGAAAGTGCGTCTTGTGAACGGCTACGAGGTGATCTCGTACATCGGCGGTGAGGGCCACAACCTGCAGGAGCACTCGGTCGTGCTGATCCGTGGCGGCCGCGTGAAGGACCTGCCGGGCGTGCGCTATCACATCGTCCGCGGTTCACTGGATACCCAAGGCGTCAAGGACCGCAAGCAGTCGCGTTCGAAGTACGGCGCCAAGCGGCCGAAGGCCGCCTAGTTTTCCCGGTGTTGACGCGCCTCGCGGAAAGCCGCGGGCGCGCCAGCCGAGTAAGTCGCGGCCCGTCACCATGGGGCTGCATTCCGCGGGCTAGACCGCCGTCGATCCCGCCAACGACTGAAGACAGCAAGAGGTGAGAAATGCCCCGTCGTCGTGAAGTACCGAAGCGAGAAATCCTGCCGGATCCGAAATTCGGTTCCCCGGATATCACCAAGTTCGTCAACGTGATCATGCTGGACGGCAAGAAGGCCGTCGCCGAGCGCATTGTCTATGGCGCGCTGACGCAGATCGAGACCAAGGCGGGAAAGAATGCGCTGGAAGTGTTTTCGGCCGCCCTGTCCAATGTGAAGCCGATGGTCGAGGTGAAGAGCCGCCGCGTCGGCGGCGCGAACTACCAGGTTCCGGTCGAAGTCCGTCCGGTTCGCCGCATGGCGCTCGCGATGCGCTGGCTGCGTGAGGCAGCGAAGAAGCGCAGCGAGAAATCCATGCCGCAGCGTCTGGCGGGGGAACTCCTCGAAGCCGCCGAGGGACGTGGCGGCGCGATGAAGAAGCGCGAGGAAGTCCACCGCATGGCAGAGGCGAACAAGGCGTTCGCGCATTTCCGCTTCTAACGAATTTTCTGTGCGGATCGACTTCAGGTCGGTCCGCGGCGAGGTTTACTAGGTGAGCCTTATGGCACGCAAGACCCCCATCGAGCGGTATCGGAATATCGGCATCTCGGCGCACATCGACGCCGGTAAGACGACCACGACCGAACGCATCCTGTTCTACACCGGTGTCAACCACAAGCTCGGCGAGGTGCACGAAGGCGCCGCGACGATGGACTGGATGGAGCAGGAGCAGGAGCGCGGCATCACGATCACGTCGGCCGCGACCACAACATTCTGGAAGGGAATGGATCTGTCGTTCCCCGAGTACCGCATCAACATCATCGACACGCCGGGCCACGTCGACTTCACGATCGAGGTCGAGCGCTCGATGCGGGTGCTGGACGGCGCCTGCATGGTGTACTGCGCGGTTGGCGGGGTGCAGCCGCAGTCAGAGACCGTCTGGCGCCAGGCCAACAAGTACGGTGTTCCGCGGCTCGCCTTCGTCAACAAGATGGACCGCACCGGCGCGAATTTCTTCAAGGTCTATGACCAGATGCGGCTGCGCCTGAAGGCCAACCCGGTGGCGATCCAGATTCCGATCGGCGCCGAGGACAACTTCAAGGGCGTGGTGGACCTCGTCAAGATGAAGGCGATCTTCTGGGACGAGGCGTCCAAGGGGATGAAGTTCGAGTACGCCGAGATCCCGGCCGAGCTCGCCGACACGGCCAAGGAGTGGCGAGAAAAGATGGTCGAGGCGGCGGCCGAGGCCAACGAGGAACTGATGAACAAGTACCTCGAAGGCATCGCGCTGACGGAAGCCGAGATCAAGCAGGGCCTGCGCCATCGCACGATCGCGCACGAAATCACGCCGATGCTGTGCGGCTCCGCCTTCAAGAACAAGGGCGTGCAGGCAATGCTCGATGCGGTCGTCGAGTACCTGCCAAGCCCGATCGATCGCCCGGCAGTCATGGGCGAGAACGATCGTGGCGTGTCCGAAGAGCGTCCGGCCAAAGACGAGGCACCTTTCGCCGCGCTGGCGTTCAAGATCATGACCGATCCGTACGTCGGTCAGCTGACCTTCCTGCGCGTGTATTCCGGCGTGCTGAAGTCCGGCGACACGGTCATCAATTCGATCAAGAGCCGCAAGGAGCGCGTCGGGCGCCTGCTGCAGATGCACGCCAACCAGCGCGACGAGATCAAGGAAGTGTGCGCCGGCGACATCGCGGCCGCAGTCGGCATGAAGGACGTGACCACCGGTGACACGCTATGCGATCCGGACAAGGTCATCACCCTCGAGCGGATGATCTTCCCGGAGCCGGTGATCTCGCAGGCGGTCGAGCCGAAGACCAAGGCCGACCAGGAGAAGATGGGCATTGCGCTCAATCGCCTGGCGCAGGAAGACCCGTCGTTTCGCGTCCACACCGACGAAGAGTCTGGCCAGACCATCATCTCCGGCATGGGCGAGTTGCACCTGGAGATTCTGGTCGATCGCATGAAGCGCGAATTCGGCGTCGATGCGTCGGTCGGCAAGCCTCAGGTGGCCTACCGCGAGACGATCCGCAAGACCGTGGAAAACGCCGAAGGCAAGTTCATCAAGCAGTCGGGTGGTCGCGGTCAGTATGGCCACGTCGTGCTCAAGCTCGAACCGCAGGTGCCGGGCACCGGATTCGCCTTCGTCGATGCGATCAAGGGCGGTGTCGTGCCGCGCGAGTACATCCCGGCGGTCGAAAAGGGCGTCAACGAAACGCTGAAGGCCGGCGTGCTTGCCGGCTATCCGGTGGTCGACGTCAAGGTCACGCTGCACTTCGGCTCGTACCACGAGGTCGATTCGAACGAAAACGCGTTCAAGATGGCGGCGTCGATGGGTTTCAAGGACGGCATGCGCGCGGCATCGCCGGCGCTGCTTGAGCCGATCATGGCCGTCGAGGTCGAGACACCCGAGGAAAAGATGGGTGACGTCATGGGCGACCTGTCGTCGCGCCGCGGCGTGATTCAGGGCATGGACGATATTCCGGGTGGGGGCAAGGCGATCCGCGCTGAGGTGCCGCTGGCCGAGATGTTCGGCTACTCGACGACGCTGCGTTCGCTGACGCAGGGCCGCGCGACCTACACAATGGAGTTCAAGCACTACGCCGAGGCGCCGAAGACCGTTGCCGAGGCGGTGATCTCCGCCAAGACGAAGTAATCAGGAACACATCAACAACCGTTCTTTGAGGAACATAAGATGGCTAAGGGCAAATTTGAGCGTACGAAGCCGCATGTGAATGTGGGGACGATTGGTCACGTGGATCATGGCAAGACGACGCTGACGGCGGCGATCACGCTGGTGTTGTCGAAGAAGTTTGGTGGCGAGGCCAAGGCGTACGACCAGATTGATGCGGCGCCGGAGGAGAAGGCCCGTGGCATCACCATCAACACGGCGCACGTCGAGTACGAGACCAAGACCCGGCACTACGCGCACGTGGACTGCCCGGGCCATGCCGACTATGTGAAGAACATGATCACCGGTGCCGCCCAGATGGACGGCGCGATCCTGGTGGTCAGTGCTGCCGACGGCCCGATGCCGCAGACCCGCGAGCACATCCTGCTGGCGCGCCAGGTCGGTGTGCCGTACATCATCGTCTACATGAACAAGGTCGACATGGTCGACGACGCCGAGCTGCTCGAGCTGGTCGAGCTCGAAGTGCGCGAGCTCTTGAGCAAGTACGAGTTTCCGGGCGATGACATTCCGATCGTCAAGGGCAGCGCCAAGATGGCGCTCGAAGGCGATAAGGGCGAGCTCGGCGAAGAGTCGATCATGAAGCTCGCCGACGCCCTCGACAGCTACATCCCGACGCCTGAGCGGGCGATTGATGGGGCCTTCCTGATGCCGGTCGAGGACGTGTTCTCGATCTCCGGTCGTGGCACCGTGGTGACCGGGCGGATCGAGCGCGGCATCGTCAAGGTCGGCGATGAAATCGAGATCATCGGCATCAAGCCGACGCTGAAGACCACCTGCACTGGCGTGGAGATGTTCAGGAAGCTGCTGGACCAGGGCCAGGCCGGTGACAACGTCGGGGTGCTCTTGCGCGGTACCAAGCGCGAGGAAGTCGAGCGGGGCCAGGTGCTGGCCAAGCCCGGCTCGATCACGCCGCACACCAAGTTCAAGGCCGAGGTGTATGTGCTGTCCAAGGAAGAGGGCGGCCGTCACACCCCGTTCTTCAATGGCTATCGGCCGCAGTTTTACTTCCGCACGACCGACGTGACCGGCTCGATCCAGCTGCCGGCCGGCACCGAGATGGTGATGCCGGGCGACAACATCCAGATGGATGTCGCGCTGATCGCGCCGATCGCGATGGAAGAAGGACTGCGCTTTGCCATCCGCGAAGGCGGCCGCACCGTCGGCGCCGGCGTCGTGGCAAAGATCGTCGAGTAGTCGGGACGCGTGCTTTGAACTTCGGGCCGGCCTTCCGGGGCCGGCCTCTCGCTCTTTGAAAAGGATTTCACATGCAAAGCCAACGTATCCGTATCCGCCTGAAGGCGTTCGATTACAAGCTGATCGACCAGTCGGCGCTCGAGATCGTGGACACCGCCAAGCGCACCGGCGCTGTGGTGCGCGGTCCCGTGCCGCTGCCGACCCGCATCCAGCGTTTCGACATCCTGCGCTCGCCCCACGTCAACAAGACGTCGCGCGACCAGCTCGAGATGCGCACCCACCAGCGGTTGATGGACATCATCGACCCAACCGACAAGACCGTCGACGCGCTGATGAAGCTCGACTTGCCGGCCGGAGTGGACGTCGAGATCAAGGTTCAGTAAGCCCGACTTGCTCCCGGCTGGTCGTTTCCGTTAGAATCTTGGGCTCTTTGGCTCGGCAAAGTCCGGCCGCAGAGTCTGCAAAGCGCAGGTCGCATAGCAGCGACCGACAGCAGCGACAAATTTTGGTCCTGGCCAATCGAAGCCGGGGATGGAGATAAGAATGAGCGAAGCTCGCTCGACGCTCGGCCTATTGGGCCGGAAAGTCGGCATGACGCGCATCTTCACGGATGACGGCGAGTCCGTCCCCGTCACGGTGCTCGACGTGTCGAACAACCGCGTCAGCCAAGTCAAGACGCCCGAGACCGACGGCTACTCCGCGGTCCAGGTGGCCTACGGCACCCGCAAGTCCTCCCGTGTTGCAAAGCCCCTGGCTGGCCATTACGCCAAGTCCGGCGTCGAGGCTGGCTCGGTACTGCGCGAATTCCGGGTCGATGCCGACAAGGCGGGTGAACTGAAGGTCGGCACGGCAATCGGCCTGGACCTTTTCGCCGTTGGCCAGAAGGTTGACGTCACCGGCGTGACGATCGGCAAAGGCTTTGCCGGTGCGATCAAGCGCCACCACTTCTCGTCCAATCGCGCCACCCATGGCAACTCGGTCTCCACCAATGCTCCGGGCTCTATCGGTAACCGGCAGGACCCGGGCCGCGTGTTTCCGGGCAAGCGCATGGCGGGCCACCTGGGTGACGAGCAGCGGACCACGCAGAATCTGGTCGTCGCGCGCGTCGATGCCGAGCGCGGACTGCTGCTTGTTCGGGGTGCGGTACCCGGAGCGGCCGGTGGCAATGTGATCGTGCGCCCGGCCGCCAAGGCCAAAGCCGCGGCCAAGGCCTAAGGAGAGGGCGCAATGGAACTCAAGCTTTTGAACGCCCAGGGCCAGGCTGCCGGCACGACGACTGCGCCGGAGACGCTGTTCGGCCGTGAATTCAATGAGGCGCTGGTGCACCAGATCGTGGTGGCCTACCAGGCCAACGCACGCCAGGGCACGCGCGCACAGAAGGACCGCACGACGGTCAAGCACTCGACCAAGAAGCCCTGGCGCCAGAAGGGCACCGGGCGCGCACGTGCCGGCATGACCTCGAGCCCGATCTGGCGTGGCGGTGGCCGTGCCTTCCCGAATTCTCCCGATGAGAACTTCACGCAGAAGGTCAACAAGAAGATGTACCGCGCGGGGATGACGTCGATCCTGTCGCAACTGGTGCGCGATGACCGCATCGCGGTCGTCGACGGCCTGGCGGTCGATTCGCCCAAGACCAAGCAACTCGCGGAGAAGCTGAGGGCGATGGGGCTGGAGTCGGTCCTGATCATCACGGATGCGGTGGACGAGAACCTGTATCTCGCCTCGCGCAACCTGAAGAACGTGCTGATCGTCGAGCCGCGCTATGCGGACCCGCTGTCGCTGATCCACTACAAGAAGGTGATCGTGACGAAGCCGGCGATCGCCAAGCTTGAGGAGATGTGGGGATGATCTCTACCCGTCAGGACCGTCTGTACAGCGTACTGCTGGCGCCGATCGTCTCCGAGAAGAGCACGATGATCGGCGAGAAAAACGACCAGGTCGCGTTCCGCGTGATGCAGGACGCCACCAAGCAGGAAGTCAAGGCCGCTGTCGAGCTGCTGTTCAAGGTGCAGGTCGACAAGGTTTCCATCCTGAATCAGAAGGGCAAGAGCAAGCGCTTTGGCCGATTCACCGGCAAGCGCGGCAACGTGCGTAAGGCGTACGTGAGCCTGAAAGAGGGTCAGGAGATCAACTTCGCGCAAGAGGTGAAGTAATGGCACTCGTCAAGGTCAAACCGACGTCTGCCGGCCGGCGCGGGCTGGTCAAGGTCGTCAACGACAAGCTGCACAAAGGCAAGCCGTTCGCGGGACTGCTCGAGAAAAAGACGCGCTCGTCCGGACGCAACAACAGCGGACGCATTACCACGCGCCATATGGGCGGTGGTCACAAGCAGCACTACCGGATGATCGACTTCAAGCGCGCCAAGGACGGTGTGCCGGCCAAGGTCGAGCGACTGGAGTACGACCCCAACCGTTCGGCGCACATTGCGTTGCTGGTGTATGCCGACGGCGAGCGTCGCTACATCATTGCGCCCAAGGGCGTGACGGTCGGCGCGCAACTGATGAGCGGAAACGAGGCGCCGATCCGTGTCGGCAACACGCTGCCGCTGCGGAACATTCCGGTGGGCACCACCGTGCACTGCGTCGAGATGCTGCCGGGCAAGGGCGCCCAGCTGGCGCGCGCCGCCGGCACGTCAGTGCAGCTGCTTGCCCGTGAAGGCACCTACGCGCAGCTGCGACTGCGCTCGGGCGAGATCCGCCGCGTACACATCGATTGCCGCGCCACGATCGGCGAGGTCGGCAACGAAGAGAACAACCTGCGCCAGATCGGCAAGGCCGGTGCGATGCGCTGGCGTGGCGTGCGCCCGACAGTCCGCGGCGTGGCGATGAACCCGGTCGACCACCCGCACGGTGGCGGCGAAGGCCGCACCGGTACGAAGGCGCGATCCGGTCAGTCCATGGGGTCAGCCGGCCAAGGGCTACCGCACTCGCAACAACAAGCGCACCGACACGATGATCGTGCAGCGCCGTAACGCAAGGTAAGGGGTAAGACATGGCTCGTTCTCTTAAAAAGGGCCCGTTTGTTGACGGGCATCTGCTGAAGAAGGTCGAAACGGCGCAGGCGACCCGCGACAAGCGCCCGATCAAGACCTGGTCGCGCCGTTCGACGATTCTGCCGGAGTTCATCGGCCTGACGATCGCCGTGCACAACGGCAAGCAGCACATGCCGGTCTATATCATCGAAAACATGGTCGGCCACAAGCTTGGCGAGTTTGCGCTGACCCGGACCTTCAAGGGCCACGCGACGGACAAGAAGGCCGTCGTGGCCAAGAAGTAAGGTGATGACGATGGAAACGACTGCATCGTACGCGGCGTGCGACTTTCGGCCCAGAAGGGCCGGCTGGTCGCCGACCTGATTCGCGGCAAGCCGGTCGACAAGGCGCTCAATATCCTCGGCTTCACGCAGAAGAAGGCGGCCGGGATCATCAAGAAAGCGCTCGAGTCGGCGATCGCCAACGCCGAGCACAACGACGGCGCCGACATCGACGAGCTGCGTGTCACCGGCATCCAGGTCGAAAAGGCGGCAACGCTGCGCCGTTTCGCCGCCCGTGCCAAGGGCCGCGGCGACGCATTGGCAAGCAGACCTGTCACATTTTCGTGACGGTCGGTGATGCCAAACCCAAGAAGAAATAGGTGATCCATGGGTCAAAAGATCCATCCGACCGGCTTTCGTCTCCCTGTCTCGCGTAACTGGAGTTCGCGCTGGTTCGCCACCGGGCCGGCGTTTGCCGCGGATGCTGAAAGAGGACCTCGAAGTCCGCGACTTCCTGCGCAAGAAGCTGCGCAGCGCCTCGGTCGGTCGCATCGTCATCGAGCGCCCCGCGAAGAATGCCCGGATCACCATCTACTCGGCGCGCCCGGGTGTCGTCATCGGCAAGAAGGGTGAGGACATCGAGACGCTGAAGACGACGCTGCAGAAGATGCTGGGCGTGCCGGTACATGTCAATATCGAGGAAATCCGCAAGCCGGAACTCGATGCGCAATTGATCGCCGATTCGATCACCCAGCAGCTCGAGAAGCGCATCATGTTCCGCCGCGCGATGAAGCGCGCGATGCAGAACGCAATGCGGCTCGGCGCGCAGGGCATCAAGATCATGAGCGCCGGTCGCCTGAACGGCATCGAGATCGCGCGCACCGAGTGGTACCGCGAAGGTCGCGTGCCGCTGCACACGCTGCGCGCCGACATCGACTACGGCTTCTCCGAAGCCAAGACCACGTATGGCGTGATCGGCGTTAAGTGCTGGGTCTACAAGGGCGACACGCTGGGCCGCAACGAGGCGCCGGCTGCAGCCGATGCCACGCCTGCGCCGGACCGCGAAGAGCGTCGTCCGCGTCGTGGCGAAGGTCGCCCGGACAGCCGCCCGGCGAGCAAGGCGCCGGCCAAGCGCAGCACGCGCAAGCCCGCCGAAGCGGCGGCGCCTGCCGAGGCTGCTGCGCCGGCCGAAAAGCCCAAGGACGATGCGGCCAAGCCGGTCGTCAAGCGCGTGCGCAAGGTCGCGGCCAAGTCGCCGGCCGAAGGCGGCTCGAAAGACGGAGAGTAAGTCATGCTGCAACCTGCACGTCGCAAGTATCGCAAGGAACAAAAGGGCCGCAACCGCGGGCTGGCGCTGCGTGGCGCCAACGTGTCCTTCGGCGAATACGGCTTGAAGGTCACCGAGCGCGGCCGCCTGACGGCGCGCCAGATCGAAGCAGCCCGTCGCGCCATCAGCCGCCATATCAAGCGCGGTGGCCGCGTGTGGATCCGCGTCTTTCCCGACAAGCCGATCTCGCAGAAGCCCGCAGAGGTCCGCATGGGCAACGGCAAGGGCAACCCGGAGTACTGGGTGGCCGAAGTGCGGCCGGGCAATGTCGTCTACGAACTGGATGGGGTCACCGAAACGCTGGCCCGTGAGGCTTTTGCGCTGGCGGCCGCCAAGCTGCCGCTGAAGACGACGTTTGTCGTGCGTCAGCTCGGCGCCTGAGGAGACTGACGATGAACGTCAAGGAATTGCGCGCGAAGGACGCTGACGCGCTGACCAAGGAGCTGCAGGAGCTGCAGAAGGCGCACTTTTCGTTGCGCATGCAGAAAGCCACGCAGCAGTTGCAGAACACCAGCCAGATCCGTCAGACCCGGCGCGACATCGCGCGGGTGCGCACCGTGCTGGCGCAGAAAGCAGCCGCCAAATGAACGCAGAAAAGAAGAAGCTGACCCGAACCCTCGTCGGCAAGGTCGTCAGCAACAAGATGGACAAGACGGTGACGGTCCTGGTCGAGCGCCGGGTCAAGCACCCGGTCTACGGCAAGTACGTGGTCAAGTCGAACAAGTATCACGCGCACGACGAGACCGACGCGCTGAATGAAGGCGATATCGTCGAGATCTCCGAGGGTCGTCCGATCTCCCGGACCAAGAGCTGGAAGGTCACGCGCGTGGTCGAGGCGGCACAGGCGATCTAGTGCTTGCGGCGTTGCCGCAAGATCGGATATACTTTTTGGCTTGCCGTTTTCGGGGTTCGGCTCCGTTCGCGGCGAGTGCTGGGCAAGCGTAGTCAGAGCAGTTTTCCGGAGCGTGCAGGTGCGCTTCGTCCCCCCGCCGACGGGCGGGGTACAGGGCGAACGAGCCGCAGGTTCCTCAACCCGGACGGGCCCAAGACTGGCCATCGTGTCGCGCAAGCGGCCGGCGGTTCAAGTTGGGATGCGATAGCCATGATTCAGATGCAGACGATGCTCGACGTCGCCGACAACACCGGCGCACGTTCGGTGATGTGTATCAAGGTGTTGGGTGGCTCGAAGCGCCGTTACGCGAACATCGGCGACGTCATCAAGGTGACGATCAAAGAGTGCGCGCCGCGCGGTCGTGTGAAAAAGGGCGAGGTCTACAGCGCCGTTGTGGTTCGCACCGCCAAGGGCCTGCGTCGGGGCGATGGCTCGGCCATCAAATTTGACAACAACGCGGCGGTCCTACTCAACGCCAAGCTGGAGCCCATCGGCACCCGCATCTTCGGGCCGGTCACGCGCGAGCTGCGTACCGAGCGCTTCATGAAGATCGTGTCGCTGGCGCCGGAAGTACTGTAAGGGGAGCGCGGACATGGAACGTATCCGCAAGGGCGACGAAATCGTTGTCATCGCAGGCAAGGACAAGGGCAAGCGCGGCGTCGTGCTGCGCCGTGTCGACACCTCGCACCTGGTCGTCGAGGGCGTCAATGTGGTGAAGAAGCACGTCCGGCCGAACCCGATGAAAGGCGTGGCGGGGGGCATCACCGACAAGACGATGCCCATCGACCAGTCCAACGTGATGCTGTTCAACCCGGCCACCAGCAAGGGTGACCGCGTCGGCATCAAGGTCGTCGACGGCAAGAAGGTGCGTGTCTTCAAGAGCAGCGGCGTCGTTGTCGGCGCCAAGCAGTAAGGGGAACCGGACATGGCTCGTTTGCAGGCCCAGTACCGCGAGAAAATCGTTCCCGAACTGATGGGCAAGTTCGGCTACAAGACCGTGATGCAGGTACCGCGCATCTCGAAGATCACGCTCAACATGGGCGTAGGCGAAGCGGTCAACGACAAGAAGAACATCGACATGGCCGTGGGCGATCTCACCAAGATCGCCGGTCAGAAGCCGGTCGTGACCAAGGCACGCAAGGCGATTGCGAACTTCAAGATCCGCGAGGGTCTGGCAATCGGCACGATGGTGACGCTGCGCGGCGAGCGCATGTACGAGTTCCTCGACCGCCTGGTGACGGTTGCTCTGCCGCGCGTGCGCGACTTCCGCGGCGTGTCGGGCCGCGCCTTCGATGGCCGCGGCAACTACAACATCGGCTTGAAGGAACAGATCATCTTCCCCGAGATCGAGTACGACAAGATCGACAAGCTCCGGGGCCTGAACATCAGCATCACGACGACTGCGAAGACGGACGACGAAGCCAAGGCGCTTCTGGCTGCCTTCCGGTTCCCGTTCCGCAATTAGTAGGCGAGGGGTACATGGCGAAACTCGCATTGGTAAACCGCGAAGCGAAGCGCGAAGCCGCAGTGAAAAAGCACGCTGCCAAACGCGCCGAGCTGAAGAGCATCATCGACGACCAGACGCGTTCCATGGACGAGCGCATGGAGGCGATGAAGCGGCTGCAGGCGATGCCGCGCAATTCCAGCCCGGTGCGGCTGCGTAACCGCTGCGCACTGACCGGGCGTCCGCGTGGCACGTTCCGCAAGTTTGGCTTGGCGCGAGCAAAGATCCGCGAAGCCGCAATGCGCGGTGACATTCCGGGCCTGACCAAGGCCAGCTGGTAAGCGAGGAGACGCACATGAGCATGAGTGATCCCATCGCCGACATGCTGACCCGCATCCGCAATGCACAGCGGGTGGAGAAGCCGGAAGTCGCGATGCCATCGTCGAAGGTCAAGGTCGCGATCGCCCAGGTCCTTAAGGACGAGGGCTACATCGAGGGCTTCCAGGTGCATGCCAATGACGGCAAGCCGGAACTGCGCATCGGCCTGAAGTACTACGCCGGTCGTCCCGTCATCGAGAGCCTCGAGCGCGTTTCGCGCCCGGGGCTGCGCGTCTACAAGGGGCGCGACGACATTCCGGCCGTGATGAACGGCCTGGGCGTGGCGATCGTCTCGACCTCGCGCGGGGTGATGACCGACCGCAAGGCGCGCAGTCAGGGTGTGGGCGGCGAAGTGCTCTGCTACGTGGCGTAACGGGCGGAGGAACAGAACATGTCTCGAGTTGCACGAATTCCGGTGACGGTGGCCAAGGGCGTCGATGTACAGATCAGCCCCAGCCACATCACCGTCAAGGGCCCGCTCGGCACTTTGCAGCAGCCGTTGTCGAGCCGGGTGAAGATCGAAATGGCGGACGGCCAGGTGTCGTTCGCCGCCGCCGACGAGTCGCGCGAAGCAAACGCGATGAGCGGAACGATGCGCGCGCTGGTCGCGGGCATGGTCCACGGCGTGTCCAAGGGTTTCGAGAAGAAACTGTCGCTGGTGGGAGTCGGCTATCGCGCGCAGGCCCAGGGTGACAAGCTCAACCTGTCCCTGGGGTTCTCGCATCCGATCGTCCACCAGATGCCCGCAGGGGTGAAGTGCGAGACACCGACCCAGACCGAGATCCTGATCAAGGGCTCGGACAAGCAGAAGGTCGGTCAGGTGGCAGCGGAAGTTCGCGGCTACAAGCCGCCGGAGCCCTACAAGGGCAAGGGCGTGCGCTATGCCGATGAAACCGTGGTCATCAAAGAGACCAAGAAGAAGTAGGCGGCGAGAGGTCAACCATGATCGAGAAAAAGGAAACCCGTCTGCGTCGCGCGCGCGCCTCCCGTGCCCGCATCGCGCTGCAGAAGACCGAACGCCTGACGGTCAATCGCACCAACGTGCATATCTACGCGAGCGTCATCTCCGCCGATGGCGGCAGGGTGATTGTTTCGGCGTCGACGGTCGAGCCCGAGGTGCGCACGCAGCTCGCGTCGGCCAAGGGCCGCGGCGGCAATGTCAGCGCCGCCAAAATCGTCGGTATGCGCATCGCGCAGAAGGCGAAGGCGGCTGGCATCGAGAGCGTGGCTTTCGACCGCGCCGGGTATCGATTCCATGGCCGGGTCAAGGCGCTGGCGGATGCCGCGCGCGAAGCCGGTCTGAAGTTCTAAGGGGCAGCACATGGCACGAGTGCAACCGAAGGGCGTCGTCTCCGAGGACCGCGACGACGGCATCAAGGAAAAGATGATTGCGATCAACCGCGTCACCAAGGTGGTGAAGGGCGGTCGCATTCTGGGTTTTGCGGCGCTGACCGTGGTGGGCGATGGCGACGGCCGCATCGGCATGGGCAAGGGCAAGGCCCGCGAGGTGCCGGTATCGGTGCAGAAGGCCATGGAGAAGGCGCGCCGCAGCATGGCCAAGATGCCGCTGAAGAACGGAACGGTGCACCACTTTGTCGAAGGCAAGCACGGCGCGTCACGGGTGATGCTGTCGCCGGCGGCGGAAGGTACCGGCGTCATTGCCGGCGGCCCGATGCGCGCGGTCTTCGACGTCATGGGAATCCGCAACATCGTCGCCAAGTCGCACGGTTCGACCAATCCGTACAACCTGGTGCGTGCCACGCTCGACGCGCTGAGCAAGCTGCGCACGCCGGCTGAAATCGCCGCCAAGCGTGGCAAGACGGTCGAGGAAATGTTCGGCTGAGCCGGAGACAGACGATGAAGAAGACGCTCAAGGTCACGCTGGTCAAGAGCCCCATTTCCGCCAAGGTGTCGCATCAGGCGACGGTCCTTGGGCTGGGGCTCAAGAAGATGAACCAGACCCGTGAACTGGAAGACACGCCCGCGGTGCGCGGCATGATCAACAAGGTTGCCTACCTGGTTCGGGTCGGCGAGTAAGCACGGGGGTTCATGATGCGCCTCAACAATCTGAAGCCTGCCGCCGGTAGCAAGAGCGCCCGCCATCGTGTCGGTCGTGGCATCGGCTCCGGCTGGGGCAAGACCGCGGGTCGTGGCCACAAGGGCCAGAAGTCCCGCGCTGGTGGCTTCCACAAGGTCGGCTTCGAAGGTGGCCAGATGCCGCTGTACCGGCGTCTGCCGAAGCGTGGCTTCACGTCATTGGCACGTCGCTATGTCGAGGTCGTGCGCCTCGCCGATCTGCAGCGCCTGGGCGTCGACGAGATTGATCTCGCGGTCCTGAAGCAGGCGGGCATCGTCTCGTCGCTGGCGCTGGACGCACGCGTCGTGAAGACCGGTGAACTCTCGCGCAAGGTCACTGTGCGTGGTATCGGCGTCACCAAGGGCGCAAAGGCCGTGATTGAAGCGGCCGGCGGCTCGGTGGCAGAACAGGCCGTGACTCCGGACACGGCGAAGAAGGCAGCGGCAAAGAAAGCAATCGCGGACAAGGCAGCCGCGATCAAGGCGGCGGTTAACAAGCCGGCCGAAAAGCCGGCCGGAAAATCGCCGTCGAAAAAGCAGTGATCGGCTTCAGCTGACGTAAACAGGACATTCCCGCGTGGCAACCAGCGCATCGACGACGATCGGCAGCACCGGAAAGTACGGCGACCTCAAGCGTCGCCTGTTCTTCCTGCTGCTGGCGCTGCTCGTCTACCGGATCGGTACGCACATCCCGGTGCCCGGCATTGACCCGGACCAGTTGCGCCAGCTCTTCAATTCGCAGCAGGGCGGCATCCTCGGGCTGTTCAACATGTTCTCGGGCGGCGCGCTGTCTCGCTTCTCGGTGTTTGCGCTGGGGATCATGCCGTACATCTCGGCGTCGATCATCATGCAGATGCTGACCTACGTTCTGCCCTCGCTCGAAGCCTTGCGCAAGGAGGGCGAATCGGGCCGCCGCAAGATCACGCAATACACGCGCTACGGCACGCTGGGTCTGGCGATCTTCCAGGCGATCGGCATTTCCGTCGCACTGGAGTCACAGCAGGGACTGGTGCTCGATCCAGGCGTGATGTTCCGTTTCATCTGCGTGGTGTCGCTCGTCACTGGCACGATGTTCCTGATGTGGCTGGGCGAACAGATCACCGAGCGCGGACTCGGCAACGGGATTTCGATCCTGATCTTCGCCGGCATCGTGGCGGGCCTCCCGACGGCCATTGGTGGCCTGTTCGAGCTGGTTCGCACCGGCGGCATCAGCCCGCTCGCCGCGATCTTCATCATCGCGCTGATCGTGGTCGTCACCGCGTTCGTGGTGTTCGTCGAGCGCGGCCAGCGCAAGATCACGGTGAACTACGCGAAGCGGCAGGTCGGCAACAAGATCTACGGCGGCCAGAGCTCGTTCCTGCCACTCAAGCTCAACATGTCCGGGGTGATTCCGCCGATCTTTGCGTCGTCGCTGATCCTGTTCCCGGCGACGCTGGCGAGCTGGTTCACGACCGGCGACGCCACGCGCTGGATCCGCGACCTCGCGGCGGCGCTGTCGCCCGGGCAGCCGCTCTACATGTTCCTGTACGCGGCGCTGATCGTGTTCTTCTGCTTCTTCTATACGGCGCTGGTCTTCAACAGCAAGGAGACGGCTGATAACCTGAAGAAGAGCGGAGCCTTCGTGCCGGGTATCCGGCCGGGGGAACAGACCGCGCGCTACATCGACAAGATCCTGATGCGGCTGACGCTCGCGGGCGCCATTTACATCACGTTCGTCTGCCTGGTGCCCGAGTTCCTGAACGCACGCTTCTCGGTGCCGTTCTACTTTGGCGGCACGTCGCTGCTGATCGTGGTCGTGGTCACGATGGACTTCATGGCGCAGGTGCAGGCCTACCTGATGACGCATCAGTACGAGTCGCTGCTGAAGAAGACCAATTTCAAGGGCTTCGGCGGGCAGCTGCCGCGCTAGGGGCCGGGAACGCGATGGCCAAGGACGACGCGATCCAGATGCAAGGGGAGATTCTCGAGAATCTCCCGAACGCCACGTTCCGGGTGAAGCTCGAGAACGGGCATGTGGTGCTGGGGCATATCTCCGGAAAGATGCGGATGCACTACATCCGCATCCTGCCGGGCGACAAGGTCACCGTGGAACTGACGCCTTACGACCTTTCACGGGCCCGCATAGTGTTCCGCGCCAAGTAGCGCGGTTGGAGAACAAGATGAAAGTGATGGCTTCCGTCAAGAAGATGTGCCGCAAGTGCAAGATCATCCGGCGCAAGCGGGTCGTGCGCGTGATCTGCACGGATCCGCGTCACAAGCAGCGCCAGGGCTAAGCGGAGAAGAAAATGGCTCGAATTTCAGGTATCAACGTTCCGCCACATCAGCACGCCGAGATCGGCCTGACCGCGATCTATGGCATCGGCCGCGCCAAGGCGCGCGCGATCCTCGACGCCGCCGCGGTTCCCTACACCAAGAAGGTGAAGGAACTGAACGACGCCGAGCTGGAGCGCATCCGCGAGGAGATCGCGCGTTCGACGGTCGAAGGTGACCTGCGCCGCGAGATCCAGCTGTCGATCAAGCGCTTGATCGACCTCGGCACCTATCGAGGTGTCCGTCATCGCCGAGGCCTGCCGGTGCGCGGCCAGCGCACGCGTACCAACGCGCGCACGCGCAAGGGTCCGCGCAAGGCCGGCGTGTCGCTGAAGAAAGGAACCTAATTCATGGCGAAGAATCCGTCAGCCCAGCAGGTCGCTGCCCAGCAGCGCGCGCGCAAGAAGGTCAAGAAGGTCGTCTCGGACGGCATCGCGCACGTGCACGCGTCGTTCAACAACACGATCATCACGATCACCGACCGCCAGGGCAACGCGCTGTCGTGGGCCAGCTCCGGCGGCCAGGGCTTCAAGGGCTCGCGTAAGTCCACGCCGTTCGCGGCGCAGGTGGCGGCCGAGAACGCCGGCCGGGCTGCCCAGGAACACGGCATCAAGAACCTCGAAGTACGCATCACCGGCCCGGGCCCGGGCCGCGAGTCGTCGGTGCGTGCACTGAACGCCATCGGCATCCGCGTCACGTCGATCCAGGACATCACGCCGGTTCCGCACAACGGCGTGCGGCCTCCAAAGCGCCGCCGAGTTTGAACACGCGAAAGTACAAACCTACTTTCGCGTGAATGGTGAGAAAAATTCGCTGGCGGGGCCAGACGAGTTTTTCATTACAAAGGCAGGTAACTGCCTTGGCGTCCCCGCTTCGAGCGGGGACTTAATGCGGCTCGCCGCAGGATGAAAGGGAAAGCAACGTGGCACGTTACACAGGACCCAAACTCAAGCTCTCGCGCCGCGAGGGCACCGATCTGTTTCTCAAGAGTTCGCGCCGCGCCTTCGATTCGAAGGCGAAGGCGGATTCGAAGCCGGGTCAGCACGGCCGCACTTCGGGAGCGCGCCAGTCGGACTACGGCACGCAGCTGCGTGAGAAGCAGAAGGTCAAGCGCATGTACGGCGTGCTCGAGCGCCAGTTCCGCCGCTACTACCAAGAAGCCTCGCGCCGCAAGGGCAATACGGGCGAGCACCTGATCATGCTGCTCGAATCGCGCCTGGACAATGTCGTCTACCGCATGGGTTTCGGTGCCACGCGTGCCGAGGCACGACAGCTGGTGGGACACCGGGCGATCGCGCTGAATGGCGAGACCGCGGGTATTCCGTCGATGCTGGTCAAGGCCGGGGATGTGATCACCGTGCGCGAGAAAGCCAAGAAGCAGGGCCGTATCCAGGAAGCTCTGACTCTGGCCGAGCAGTCGGGCTTCCCCTCCTGGGTGGAAGTCGACCCCAAGAAGCTGGAAGGCAAGTTCAAGCAGCTGCCGGACCGCGGCGAAGTGGCGCAGGACGTCAACGAATCGCTGGTCGTCGAGTTGTACTCGCGATAAATGTTCGGGGGCGCCGGCCCGCTGCGCGGTCCGGCGACTCGGTTTCTTCGGGGCGGCCGTTTCCCACTTCTTAAAGCCCCGACCATCAGCCTTATCGGTGTAACGAGCCGAGGGTATTGAAGGGATCGTCTCAAATGACAGGTACTGCACTCCTGAAGCCGCGCGCGATCGAAGTCGAAGCGATCGGGCCGAACTCCGCCATCGTCACGATGGAACCATTCGAGCGCGGCTACGGCCACACGCTCGGCAACGCACTGCGCCGCATCCTGCTGTCGTCGATGGTCGGCTACGCGCCGACAGAAGCACAGATCACCGGCGTCGTCCACGAATATTCGACGGTCGATGGTGTGCGCGAGGACGTCGTCGACGTCCTGCTGAACATGAAGGGCATCGTGTTCAAGCTGCACAACCGCGATGAAGTCACGCTGACGCTGCGCAAGGAAGGCGAGGGCATCGTGACCGCGAGCGACATCGAGCTGCCGCACGACGTCGAGATCGTCAATCCGGACCACGTGATCGCGCACCTGTCCGGTGGCGGTCGCCTCGAGCTCCAGGTCAAGGTGGAAAAGGGTCGCGGCTATGTCCCGGGCAATGTCCGCGCATTCCGTGACGACCATTCGAAGACGATCGGCCGCATCGTGATGGACGCGTCGTTCTCGCCGGTCAAGCGTGTGTCGTACGCCGTGGAAGCCGCGCGCGTCGAGCAGCGCACGGACCTCGACAAGCTGGTGATGACGATCGAAACCAACGGCGCGATGACGCCCGAGGAAGCCGTGCGCCAGTCGGCCCGCATCCTGATGGACCAGTTGCAGGTGTTCGGTGCGCTCGAGGGCATGACGGAGACGTCAGCCGCGGCGGCGTCGCGTTCGCCGCAGGTCGATCCGATCTTGCTGCGTCCGGTCGACGACCTGGAACTGACGGTGCGTTCGGCCAACTGCCTCAAGGCCGAGAACATCTATTACATCGGCGACCTGATCCAGCGGACCGAGAACGAGCTGCTGAAGACGCCGAACCTGGGCCGCAAGTCGCTGAACGAAATCAAGGAAGTGCTGGCCGCACGCGGCCTGACACTCGGCATGAAGCTCGAGAACTGGCCACCAGCCGGTCTCGACAAGTAGGAAGGACGGAAGGCGGCCAGTTCCGTCGCAGGCTAGCTTCGCAGAGCGACGTTGAGGTTCGCCCAGCGAGCTAGCCGAAGACAAGATTGGCTGCACTTTCGTTCGGCAAGTAGCTGGAGGAGAGACGGGAGCGGGGTCCACCCTGCCCAAGAAAGACCAACCGACCCGCCCGCGAGGGATCGAAGAGTCGGAACAACAACCGCCCGAGCTGCGGGCGGTCAAAGACTGAAAGGAAGAACGATGCGTCACGGACACGGACTGCGGAAACTCAACCGCACCAGCAGCCATCGGCTGGCGATGTTGCGCAACATGACCAACTCGCTGCTGCGCCACGAAGCCATCAAGACCACGGTGCCGAAGGCCAAGGAGCTGCGGCGAGTCGTCGAGCCGTTGATCACTCTGGGGCGTGAACCCACGGTGGCCAACAAGCGCCTCGCGTTCAATCGCCTGCGCGATCGCGAGATGGTGGTCAAACTCTTCAGCGAGATCGGGCCGCGCTACAAGACGCGCAACGGCGGCTACACCCGGATCCTGAAGATGGGCTTTCGCGTGGGCGACAACGCGCCGATGGCTTTCATGGAACTGGTCGATCGCCCGCAACCGGTCGCGAAGGAAGAGTCGACCGACGCCAGCTGACAACGGCTGGGATAGACTGCAAAGGCCTGCCCTGCGGCAGGCCTTTTTGCTTCTATGGGTCCCATGGATACGGCCGTTGCGCCCGCCGTGCTCGTCGATGAAGTGCTGGCCGTGCGCGAGCTGCGCAAGGTCTACGGCGGCGCGCCGGTGGTCGACGGGCTGTCGTTCTCGATACGGCGGGGCGAGTGCTATGCGCTGCTGGGTCCCAACGGTGCCGGCAAGACGACGACGCTGCGCTGCTGCCTTGGTCTGACGCAACCCGACGGTGGCACGATCCACCTGGTGGGCGAGCCCGTGCCACGCGAGGCGCGGCGTGCGCGCATCCGCGTCGGCGTGGTGCCCCAGATCGACAATCTTGATCCTGATTTCACCGTCACCGAGAATCTTGTTGTCTACGGCCGTTACTACGGACTGGGCGACGTCGAGATGCGTGATCGGCTGCCGCGGTTGCTCGAATTCGCGAGCCTCGGCCACAAGAAGGATGCACGGATCAGCGAGCTTTCCGGTGGCATGAAACGGCGCCTGACGCTGGCGCGATCCCTGGTCAACGATCCCGATCTGATCTTCATGGACGAGCCGACCACCGGCCTGGACCCGCAGGCGCGTCATTTGATCTGGGAACGGCTGAAGGCGCTGCTGGCGCGCGGCAAGACGATCCTGCTGACGACGCACTTCATGGACGAGGCCGAGCGCCTGGCCCATCGGCTGGCCGTCATCGATCACGGCCGCATGATCGCGCAGGGTGAACCGCGGGAACTGATCGGAGCGCACATCGAGCCGCAGGTGCTGGAGGTCTACGGGGACGGTGCGCGAGACTGGGCACAGCGCGTGGGCCGATCGCTGGTGTCGCGCCTCGAGGTGACCGGCGAGACCGTGTTCTGCTATGCAACTGACTCCAGCCGGGCACTGCAGGCGCTCGAATTGCAGCCGGGCCTGCGCTATCTTCACCGGCCCGCCAACCTAGAGGACCTGTTCCTGAAGCTTACGGGCCGCGAAATGCGCGACGAATCATGAGTGCCAGCGCTGCGTCGCCATCGGCTCCATACTCGGCGTGGTCGCTGCCGCGTCTGTCGTGGCGCTTCGTACCGGTGTGGCGGCGCAACTTCCTGGTCTGGCGCAAGCTCTTCGTCGAACGCCTGCTGACCAACGTGGTCGAGCCGCTGCTGACCATTGCCGCCTTCGGTTATGGACTCGGCAGCCTGCTGCCGGAGATCGATGGCGTTTCGTACCTGCAGTTCCTCGCCAGCGGGTCGATCGCGATGAGCGTCATGTACTCGGCGAAGTTCGAGTCGCTGTGGGGTGCGTTCTCTCGCATGCAAATCCAGAAGACCTGGGATGCGATCCTGCACACGCCACTGGCGGTGGACGATGTGCTGCTCGGCGAACTGGTGTGGGCCGCGAGCAAGGCAACCTTCACGGCGGTCTGCATCCTGCTGATGATCTGGCTGCTCGGCATCGCCCGCGAGCCGTTGTCGCTGCTGGTGCTGCCGGCTGCGTTCTTCATCGCGCTGGTGTTTGCCGCGATGGCACTGATCGTCAATGCCGTGGCGCGCAGCTACGATCTGCTGTCGAACTACTTCACGGTCGTCGTCATGCCGCTGGTATTCCTCTCGGGGGTGTACTTCCCTCTGTCGCAGTTGCCCGGCTGGCTGCGCGCCGTGGCGGAATGGCTGCCGATGACCGCGGCGGTCAGCGTGGTGCGGCCGCTTGCGCTCGGCCGCTGGCCCGAACATCTGCTCCGCGACGTGGTGCTGCTGGGGATCTGGGGTGCGGCGTGCTTCGCGATCGCGCTGGCACTGACTCGTCGCCGCCTGCTCAAATGATCGACAACGTGCTGGTCGTCCTGACGAACTGCCCGGACGTCGAGGTGGCGGACCGCATTGCCCGTACGATCGTCGAACAGCGCCTCGCGGCCTGCGTGAACCGGCTCGCGCCGGTGGAATCGGTGTACCGATGGCAGGGTGCCGTTGAGCGCGCGACTGAGGTGCCGCTGCTGATCAAGACCACGCGCGAGCGCTACGCGGAAATCGAACAGGCCATCCGGGCGCTGCACCCGTACGAGGTTCCTGAGATCATCGCCATGCCGGTGTCGGCCGGTCTGGCCTCGTACCTGCGGTGGGTGGCGGACGAGACGCAGCCGCCGCTCATGGCTTGAGCCGTTGACCGTTCGCGTCGCTCGGGATGCCTGACCCCCACGTGGCCGCCAAGGAAAGGCACGGCGTGGTCCGCATCGATAAGTGGTTGTGGGCCGCGCGTTTCTTCAAGACGCGTTCGCTGGCGGCCGAAGCGGTCGAGCGCGGGCACGTCGTGATTGGCGGGCAACGGGTGAAGCCGGCACGGATTCTCAAGGTGGGCGAATTGGTCGTGATTCAGCGCGGCGACGAGCGCATCGAGGCCTCGATTCGCGAACTCTCGGAAGCCCGTGGCCCGGCGGCGGTCGCCCAGCGGCTGTATGAGGAGACCGACGCGAGCCGCGAGCGCCGCCTGCGACGCGCCGAAGCCCGCCGACTGGCGCCCGAGCCGGCCATCGCTATCAAGGGCCGACCCTCAAAACGCGACCGGCGCGAACTCACGCGGCTAGCAACCAACGCAGACCCAGGGGAGGCTGATGGATGAAGGCGGCGCTTGCTGCGCTGATGTCAGCGCTCTGGCTTGGCACAGTCCTCGCCGCCGACTCACCGGCCGGCGCTTCTATGCAGGGCTTTGCGCGCTATGAGTCGAACAAGTGGCTGTTCCGCACCTGTGTGGGACACGGCAAGGTGTCTGCCTTGAACGCCCGCGGCCTCCCGGTCATCGATGCCACACCGGGCCGTGTTCTGACTGCCGCGATTCAGCAGCGCTGGCAGCAGTCGGCTGAGCCTCTGCGGGGCATCTACGCGGAGATCACCGGCTATGTGGAGGAGGGTCGACTCACGGCCACGCAGTTGCATCGCGCGCTGGGCTGGGTCGCTTCCTGTGCCGAGCGTCCGGCCAATATTCCCGACGGCGCTCGCGCGTGGGCGGCGGGCAACGAGCCCTCGTGGGGTTTCGTGCTCGACGGCAAGTCGGCGACTTTGCGCACGATGGACGCGGTGCTGACGTGGCCGGCAGCGGCGTGGATGGCGGGTGGGTCGACCGCGGTATTCGAGGCGAGCGCCGGCGCCGGGCGGATACGGGTCGAGTTCAGCGACGGCTTGTGCAGCGACACGATGTCGGAAGCGGCGTTCGGCCGACGGGTCGTTGCCGCCGTCAACGGCGCGTTTTATACCGGCTGCGGCCTGATTCGCTGAATCAGCGCAGCCAGCGCGGTGGCCGCGGCGGACGCGGTCGATCGATGATGCGGCGTGCCCAGAAGAAGAGCAGCATGACGACGACGATCGTCGCCATGACCGTGAGGGTCCACCAGAAGCCGTGCGCCTCGCGCAGCAACGGCATGAATGTGAAGTTCATCCCGAAGATACCGGTGATCAGCGTCAGCGGCGCGAAGATCGCCGCGATCGAAGTCAGCTTGCGCATGGTCTGGTTGGTCTGATGCGCGTTGGCCGAGAAGTGCAGCTGTACAGCCGACTCGGCTGACGACTCCAGCCGCCGGGCGTGGTGCAGCACGCGCTGGATGTGCTCCAGCACGTCATTCAGGCGCACCAGGTAGGCATCGTTGACGCTCGCATCCGGCGTTTCCTCGAGGTAGGAGTCGCGCAGTTCGGTCAGCGCGTCGTACTGCCCCTCGCACAGATTCTCCAGCTTGCGCAGCTCGATGCGCGCTTCTAGCAATGCCGACCAATTGGTGTACGGCCGACGCGGGTCGAGCAGGTCACGCTGCCAGCGATCCAGGCGAGCCGAGAGGGGTTCGCGCAGTTCGAGATAGCGGTCCACCATGCCATTGAGCATGCGCAGCATCAGCTCACCGGGCGACTTGGGCAGCCGTGATCTGTCGCCCGATACCGATTCAGCGCGAATGCGCGGATCGAGCAGACGTTGGCGCACCTGCTCGATCGTCTTGCTGGTCCCCTGCCGTACCGTGACCAGCAGTCGGTCCAGCAGGAAGAAGGTGATCGGCCGTGTGACGATTTCCTGCAGCATTCGACGCTGGTCGGCCGTGCCGCCCTTTTCCTCCAGTGGCAGGAACTCGCCGATCGCCAGCTTGCGGAATACCAGCATGTCGTAGTCGCTGGTGCTGTCGAAGTAGGAGGGATGCTGCAGGTTCGCCGCGTCCTGCAGGTGCAGGTCGTGCAGACGGACCCCCGACAGGCGATGAACGGCATCGCGCAGGCTCTCCGGATCGGCGATCGCTTCGTCGTGCAGCACGTCAAGCCAGAGAAAGCCGTCGACTGGATGGTCAGCGGGCTCCGAGGCCAGTTCAATGGCCCGTTGTGCGCCGATTTCAATCCACTTCACGGCCGGTCGTTCTTCAGCGGTGATCGTGCAGCCAGCGCGCGACCTGGAGCGCGAAGTAGGTCAGCACGCCGTCGGCCCCGGCCCGCTTGAAGCCGAGCAGGGATTCCAGCACGACCTTCTTCTCGTCCAGCCAGCCATTGTCGGCGGCCGCCTTCAGCATCGCGTACTCGCCGCTCACCTGGTAGACGAATGTCGGCGCGCGGTAGGCGTCCTTCACCCGACGCACGATGTCGAGATACGGCATGCCGGGCTTCACCATCACCATGTCGGCGCCTTCGGCGAGGTCGAGACCGACTTCCCACAGCGCCTCGTCGGTGTTGGCCGGATCCATTTGATACACCATCTTGTTCGATCGACCGAGGTTCGGCGCAGACCCGACCGCGTCGCGGAACGGGCCATAGAACGCGCTCGCGTACTTGGCCGAGTACGCCATGATGCGGGTGTGAATATGGCCGCCCGCTTCGAGCGCTTGGCGGATCGCGCCAATGCGGCCGTCCATCATGTCGCTCGGCGCCACGATATCGACGCCGGCCTGTGCCTGTACGCATGCCTGCTGCACCAGCACCGCGATCGTCTCGTCATTCAGCACGTAGCCGTCATCGTTGATCAGGCCATCCTGGCCATGCGTCGTGAACGGATCCAGCGCCACGTCAGTCATGACTCCCAGTTCGGGAAAGCGCTTTTTCAGTGCCCGGACCGTTCGCGGCACCAGCCCGTTCTCGTTCGTCGCCTCGGCGCCCTCCGCCGTCTTCAGCGCCGGATCTATGACGGGAAACAGCGCCATCACCGGGATGCCGAGCTTCACGCATTCCTCGGCCACGGGCAGCAGCGCATCGACCGACAGGCGCTCGACTCCTGGCATCGAGGCCACGGCCTCGCGCCGGCGGGTGCCCTCCAGAACGAAGACCGGGTAGATGAGGTCGTCCACTGTCAGCACGTTCTCGCGCATCAGGCGGCGGGAAAAATCGTCGCGACGCATGCGGCGCATGCGCACGGCGGGAAACTGGCCGAGGATCTGCATGAGGGGAATTCCCAACTCGAAGTTGTGAACGGTGTTCGCTATCGTCTGACGGAGATGATGGTTGTTCCGTCGTCTCCCGCGTTAATCTCCCTGAGCGGGTGCCTTCAGTCACTGAGGCATTGCGGCCCCGGACTTCGCTTCGGGGCTCTTTTTTGGCACGCATGATACGGGTCGCCCTCGAGTCAGGCGAAGAGCCAGCGCGTCAAAGTTTCCGTCAGCTCTTCGATCCCCTCGCGCTTGAGTCCGGAGAACAGCTGCGCGCTGGCCCGTGGTCCGATCGCCGCGGCGCTCTTCCGTGCCGTCGCCAGGGCAGCCCGCTTCTCGCTGGTGCCCAGTTGGTCCGACTTGTTGAGCAGGAAGTGCAACAGGCAGCCGCGGCGGTCGACGAACCGCAGCAATGCATCGTCTCCGGGCATGAACGGTCGGCGCGCATCCATGACGAGGACGATGCCGATCAGTGACTGGCGTTCGCGCACGTAGCCGCCGACGAGTTCATCCCAGGTCGCTCGTTGGCCGGCATCGGCCTTGGCGTAGCCGTAGCCTGGAAGATCAACCAGGAAGCCGCGGTCGACCCGCTCGCCGTGCTCGTCCTTCTCGCTCAAAGCGAAGAAATTCAGCAGTTGCGTGCGGCCCGGCGTCTTGCTCGCGAAAGCCAGCCGCTTCTGCTGTGTAAGGACGTTGATGACCGTCGATTTGCCGGCGTTGGAGCGTCCGGCAAAGGCGATTTCAGGCAGCCCGGGCGGGGCGATCGCGTGCAGTTCGGCGACCGATGTGACGAAACGGGCGGATTGGAACAGCGCCAAGGGGAGCAACGGTCGAGTGGCTGGACTTCGGTAGAATACGCGGCTTTGCGAAGCGGCCCGATGTTCCATCGGTGGCCTCGGCGGTGCAGGAGTTCGCAGGGGCGGTCGATCTGGCCGAGGTGTTTCAACCATCAAAGGCATGCAATGAAAATGTCGATGCGGCGTGGTTGCGCGACCGTGCTTGCGGTGCTCGCCGGGGCGGTGACCGTACCGGCCATGGCCCAGGAAAAGGCGGCGACCAAGGCCAACGCGGCCCGCGGCCAGCAGATCGCCTCGCAGGTGTGCGCCGCGTGCCACACCGACGACGGCAACTCGACAATTGGCGCCAATCCCAGGCTGGCCCAGCAGCATGCCCACTACCTGTACAAGCAATTGGTGGACTACACGGTGCGCTCGGGCGAGCAGAAACCGGCGCGCGAGAACGCCATCATGAACGGCATTGCGGCGGGCTTGTCGGATCAGGATCGTCGCGACCTTTCAGCCTGGTTTGCCAGCCAGGTGGCCAAGTCCGGCACTGCGCGCAACAAGGACACGCTCGAACTGGGCCAGCGCATCTGGCGTGCCGGTCTTCCGGAAAAGAACTTGCCGGCCTGTTCCGGCTGCCATAACCCGACGGGCGCCGGGATACCGAACCAGTATCCGCGCCTTGCCGGTCAGCACGCCGAGTACACCGAAGCGACGCTGAGGGCATTCCGTGAGGGTCAGCGTCGCAACAACGTACCGATGCAGCAGATTGCGGCGCGCATGTCCGACGCCGAGATGCGCGCGGTGGCCGACTTCATCCAGGGCCTGCGCAAGTAGGCCCGAGGGCGGCGCGGCGCGTCGTCAGGACGTGCCAAAGACCTCGTTGACCTGCTGCGTCACCCGTACGAACGTCGTGCGTTTCGACAATTCCTTGAGCCGGCGCGCGCCGACATAGGTACACGCCGAGCGCACGCCACCGAGGATCTCCTGGGCGGTTTCGGCCACCGGACCGCGATAAGGCACCAGCACTTCCTTGCCCTCGGCGGCCCGGTAACCTGCAACCCCACCCGAGTAACGATGCATGGCAGCCTTGCTGCTCATGCCGTAGAACCGCTGGTAGCTCTTGCCATCGCGTTCGATGCGCTCGCCGCCCGACTCGTCGTGACCGGCAAACATGCCGCCAAGCATCACGAAATCGGCGCCGCCGCCGAACGCCTTGGCGACATCGCCGGGCGTGGAGCAACCGCCGTCTGCACAGATGAGGCCCGACAGGCCGTGGGCGGCGTCCGCGCACTCGATGACGGCCGACAACTGCGGATAGCCGACGCCGGTCATCTTGCGTGTCGTGCACACCGATCCGGGGCCGATGCCGACCTTGACGATGTCCGCGCCCGAAAGGATGAGTTCTTCCGTCATCTCCCCGGTCACAACATTGCCGGCCATGATGACGAGCCGGGGATGCGCCGTGCGGATGCGCGTGACAAAGGTGACAAAATTTTCGTGGTAACCGTTGGCCACGTCGATGCACACGTACTCGACCGCATCCCCGCCCGCGTCCATCACTCTCTTGAACTTCTGCTCGTCAGCCTTGGTGATGCCCATCGAGTAGAACGCGGCCGACTTGCGCTCGAGTGAGCGAAAGAACGCGACGCTGTCCTCGATGCTGTAATGCTTGTGCAGCGCCGTCGACAAATGGAATGTGTCCAGCGCCCGCGCCATCTCGAACGTTCCCGTCGTGTCCATGTTCGATGCGATGATCGGGATGCCGTGATACTTCACTCCGGCGTGCCTGAAGATGAAGTCCCGCGTGATATCCACGTCGGAGCGCGATGTCAGCGTCGAGCGCTTGGGCCGGATCAGGACGTCCTTGAAGTCGAGCTTGACCTCGTGTTCGATGTGCATGGCGTTCCCGGGCTGCCTGCGGAGCGGTCCAGTCTAGCGGCCGAACCTGTGGGTGCGGGCAAGTGTCAAACGGCAATCGGCGGAGTCCGCTTGGCCGTCGTGCAGGGACGCAATGAGTGTTTCAACCCGGAGCAAATTCAATGCTGATACGTCGGCCGTCTGGAATTGTGCCCTCCGAGGTCACGCCGGAAGGCGTGTTCCGGCGCCGCCGCGCCTTGCTTCAGGCCGCGGCCGGCGGCATCGCATTTAGTTCAGTTCCGGCGGGTTTGCGGGCGCAGGCCACGGACGGCGCGCCGTTGCCGTCCCGTCCCGGCAGTTTCTCGACGATGGAAAAGCCGACGCCGGCCACACTGGTGACGAGCTACTGCAACTTCTTCGAGTTCGGCACGGAAAAGGACGATCCGCCGCGCTATGCGCCGCTGCGCCTGAAGATGCGGCCCTGGACGGTCCGCGTGGACGGCGAAGTGAAGTCGCCGCGCACCTTCGACGTTGAAGAGCTGCTGAAGCTCGCGCCGATGGAAGAACGGGTGTACCGGCTGCGCTGCGTCGAGGCCTGGTCGGCGGTCGTGCCGTGGGTCGGTTATCCATTGGCCGAACTGGTCCGGCGGGTCGAGCCGACCGGTAACGCCAAGTTCGTGGAATTCACGACGCTCGCTGACCCGAAGCAGATGCCCGGACTCGACTCTTCGGTCATCGACTGGCCCTACACAGAGGGTCTGCGGCTGGACGAGGCCCTGCATCCTTTGACGCTGCTCGCCTTCGGCATGTATGGTCGCGTCCTTCCCGCGCAAAACGGTGCGCCGCTGCGACTGGTCGTGCCCTGGAAGTACGGCTTCAAGAGCGCGAAGTCGATCGTACGGATCCGTTTCACCGACAGGCCGCCGGCCACGGCCTGGCAGAAGTCCAATCCGTCGGAATACGGCTTCTATTCGAACGTGAACCCCGGGCGCGACCACCCGCGCTGGAGCCAGAAGAGCGAGCGGCGCCTGGGCGAAGAGATTTTCAGTCGGCGACGGCCGACTCTGATGTTCAACGGCTATGCGGACCAGGTCGCGTCTCTGTACGCCGGGATGGACCTGATGAAGCTCTACTGATGGCCGGTCCGGGTCGCGCCTTCAGTGTTGTTCCGTCAGTGCTCACGCCGCGGGCGCTGGCGGCGGTGCGAGCAGTGGTCTTCACGCTGGCTGCCGTGCCGCTGGCCCTGCTGATCCAGCGCGGCGTCGCCGGTGATCTGGGAGCGAATCCCGTCGAGGAGATCCTGAGATGGCTCGGCACCTGGACGCTGGTGCTGCTGCTGGTGACGCTTGCGGTGACTCCGGCGCGCCGGCTCACCGGATGGACCTGGCTCGTACGGTTGCGCCGCATGCTGGGCCTCTACTCCTTCTTCTACGCGACCCTGCATGTCGTCGCGTTTGTCTGGTTCGACCACTGGTTCGACTGGACATCGATCCTTGCTGACATCCTGAAACGGCCCTACCTGACGTTCGGTTTCGTCGCCTTTGCGCTGATGGTGCCGCTGGCCCTGACCTCGACCCAGGCGATGGTGCGAAGACTGGGGGGTCGCAACTGGCAGCGCCTGCACCGCTCGGTGTACCTGATCGGCGTGCTGGGCGTGCTGCACTACTGGTTCCACAAGCTCGCGAAGAACGACCTGTCGGAGCCGATGATCTACGCGGCCGTGCTGGCAGTGCTGCTGGGCGTCCGCGTGCTGAATGCCGTGTCGTCACGGACCCGCAGGCAGGCCTTCTCGCCAAACCGGAGCCTTCAGGGCAGTGTCGATTCGCCGGCAAGGAGTTCGGTCACCGTCTCGCGTCGACGCACGCAATAAGCCCGATTGCCGTCGACCATGACTTCGGCCGCCCGTGGCCGGGTGTTGTAGTTCGAACTCATCGCCATGCAGTAAGCGCCGGCGCTGGTGATCGCGAGCAAGTCACCCGGCGAAATTGCGAGTTGGCGATCACGGGCGAGCCAGTCGCCGGATTCACAGATGGGCCCCACGATGTCGTAAGTCTGCGCAGTGGCCGCACCCGGGACCACCGGCACGACGCCCATCCAGGCGTCGTAGAGCGTGGGACGCAGCAGGTCATTCATCGCCGCATCGACCACCGCGAAGTTGCGCGTTGCGCCGTGCTTCAGGTACTCCACGCGAGTCACCAGGATGCCGGCATTGCCGACGATCGATCGCCCGGGCTCGAACATCACGGTGCGATCTCCAAGACCGCGGGTGTCCAGCTTGTGCAGCAGTGCGGTCACCAGCGTTCCGCTGACAGGTGGGGCTTCAGACTGGTAACGGATGCCCAGGCCGCCGCCGAAATCGATGTGGTGCAGGCGGATGCCGGCGTCTTCAATCGCGCCGACCAGATCGAGCACGCGATCGGCGGCATCCAGGTACGGATCCAATTCAGTGATCTGCGAGCCGATGTGGCAGTCGATCCCTGCGACTTCGAGGCCGTTCTTTTCCGCGGCGCGCCGGTACAGCAGCAGCGTCTCTTTGGCGCTAACGCCGAACTTGTTGTCTTTCAGACCAGTCGAGATGTAAGGGTGCGTGCGGGCATCGACGTCCGGATTGACGCGGATCGAGATGCGTGCGATGCGGCCGAGCTGGCGCGCGACGCGGTCGATGCGTTCGAGTTCACCGGCCGACTCGATATTGAAACAGAGGATGCCGGCTTCGAGCGCCCGTGCGATCTCGGCATCAGTCTTCCCCACGCCGGAGAACACGACCTTGCCGGGGTCGCCGCCAGCGGCAAGCACCCGCGCCAGTTCCCCGGCCGACACGATGTCGAAGCCGGCGCCGAGTCGGGCCAGCACATTGAGCACCGCCAGGTTCGAGTTCGCCTTCATCGCGTAACAGACCAGCGAACGGCGGCCGGCGAGTGCGTCGGCATACGACGCGTACCCGGTGGTAATGGCGGCGCGTGAATAGACGTAAAGCGGCGTGCCGAAGCGTGCGGCGAGGTCGGCAACCGGCACCTCTTCGCAAAACAGCTGTCCTTCGCGAGTGTCGAACCCGACCGCGGCGGAAAGCGCCGTCGTCATCGCGTTTCGCTGGTCGAGGGCACTCCGTCGAGGGCGCGACTGGACGGTCGTTCGGCCGGTGTGTCCGACGGCGGGCGCGATTGCGGCGCTGCGACGGGTGGCGGCAGGTACAGTGGGCCCTTCTGGCCGCAACCGGCGAGGCCGAGCGCGACCGCGATGCCTAGAATGTGCAATCGAGGCCCAGTCATAGTGCGAACGAATCTAGCATGACCGAATCTGAATTTCTCGAGCGCGCCGAGGTGGCGCTGCAACAGGTCGAAACCGCGATCGATGCCGCCGACGTCGACATCGAACTTTCCCGCTCCGGCAACGTCCTCACGCTCGAGCTTGAAGATGGCTCGCGCGTCGTCGTCAACAGCCAGGCGCCGATGCAGCAACTCTGGCTGGCTGCGCGCAGCGGAGCACATCATTACTCCTGGGTCGATGGCGGCTGGCATGACACCCGGGATGGCAGCGAATTCTTTGCCTCCCTGTCTCGGATCCTGTCGGCCCTCGGAGGTACGCCGATCGTCTTCGGCGGTCGAACGCCCGCCTAGCTGCAGTCAGCGCGGCGCGATGCCGCGAGTGCTCAGAAGATCTGCTCGCGCACGGCCTCGCGCTTGATCTGCTCTTCAAGCGGCAACGCGTCCTCCATGCCCAGGCTGGCTACCCCCTGACCCGGCTGGTGCTCGACGTAGTAGTACTCGCCGCCCAGTTGCACGACTCCGTTGGGTGCGCTGCGCACGACCTCGGGCACGCCGCCGAGCGCGCGTGACATGTAGCTGATCCAGATCGGCAGAGCGAGACCGCCACCGGTCTCGCGCTCGCCCAGCGGCCGCGGCTGGTCGAAACCCATCCACGCGACGGCGACGAGGTCGCCGCCATAGCCGGCAAACCAGGCGTCGTGCGAGTCGTTGGTGGTGCCGGTCTTGCCGCCGATGTCCGTGCGCTTGAGCGCTGCGGAGGCACGGGCGGCGGTACCGCTGCGCGCCACTTCCTTCAGCAGACTGTCCATGACGAACGCATTGCGCTCGTTCAGGACGCGCACGGCGTCCGCGCCCGCCGCGACCGGCTGCGCCTGCATCAGCGTCTTGCCGTTGGCATCGGTGACTTTGCCTATCAGGTGCAGTTGCAGGCCATAGCCGCCGTTGGCGAACACTGCGTAGCCATTCAGTAGCACCCACGGCGTGACCGAGCCGGCGCCGAGCGCCATCGTCAGGTAGGCCGGGTGTTTGTCCGGCTCGAACCCGAAGCGCGTTACCCAGTCCTGGGCGTAGCGCGGTCCGATGGCCTGCAGGATGCGGATCGACACCAGGTTCTTCGATCTGGCCAGGCCCTGGCGCAGCCGCATCGGCCCCTCGAACTTGCCGTCGTAGTTCTTCGGCTCCCATACCTGGCCGCCGGTCATGTCCGGATCGATCGACAGGGGCGCGTCGTTCACCAGCGTGCTCGGTGTAAAGCCCTTCTCGAGCGACGCGGAGTAGATGAATGGTTTGAAACTCGATCCGGGCTGTCGCCAGGCCTGAGTGACGTGATTGAACTTGTTGAGGTTGAAGTCGAAGCCGCCGACCAGTGCACGGATCGCGCCGTCGCGCGAACTGGCGGCGACGAACGCGGCTTCGACCTGCGGCAGCTGGACGATCTCCCACACAGACTTGTCGTTTCGGGCAACGCGGACGACGGCACCGGGCACGATGCGCCGATTGGGCTGGGCCTTCGGCGACAGCGACGGTGCAACAAACTTGAGGCCATCGGCCTTGATCTCCATCGTCTGCCCGCCCTGGAGCGCAAGCCGTACCAGTTGCGGCGAAGCTTCCAGCACAACTGACGGGATCAGATTAGGGCTGTCGATCGCCTCGACCAGTGCATCCTCGATGCGCTGGTCGCGCATGGGCGGGTCGCCGGCAATGTCGATGAAGGCCTCGGGCCCGCGGTATCCGTACTTGCGGTCGTAATCCATCACTGCCTTGCGCAGCGCGATGTAGGCGACCTCCTGGTCTGCACGCCGGATCGTCGTCACGACGTTCAGGCCGCGCGTATAGGTCTCGTCGCGGAACACCTCGAACACCAGCTGGCGGGCAAGTTCGGCGGCGAACTCGGCATGCAGCCGGACGCGACCGGGTTCGGCGGCCAGCCCGTGAGCCTGTCGCGGCTTCAGTTCCTGCTCCAGCGCGGTCTCGTAGGTCGGCCGGTCGATATAGCCGAGATCGAGCATGCGCGTCAGGACATACTGCTGGCGGCTCTTGGCCCGCTTCGGATTGACGAACGGGTTGAAGGCGCTGGGCGCTACTGGCAGGCCGGCAAGGGTTGCCATCTCGGCAACCGTCAGCTCGTTGAGCTTCTTTCCGAAATACACCTGCGACGCCGCGGCGAAACCGTATGCGCGCTGGCCAAGGAAGATCTGGTTCGCATAGACCTCGAAGATCCGGTCCTTGGACAGCGAGGACTCGATCTTGATTGCCAGCGCAATCTCGTAGATCTTGCGGATGTAGCTGCGTTCCGAACTGAGGAAGAAATTGCGAGCGACCTGCATCGTGATCGTGCTGCCGCCCTGGCCCCGCCGTCCGGAGACGAAGTTGGACAGCGCGGCGCGTGCAAGGCCGGCGTAATCGACGCCACGATGCTCGTAGAAGCGGTCGTCCTCGGCAGCGAGGATCGCCTTCTTCATCAGTTCCGGCATGTCGGCGACCGCGACGTAATCGCGGCGCTCTTCGCCGAACTCACCCATCAGCAGGCCGTCGGCGGTCCACACCCGCAGCGGGATCTTGGGACGGTAGTCGGTCAGCGCATCGATTGGCGGCAGGTTCGCATACACGACGGCAAAGGCGAACGTGAGCAGCAGCGCAACGGCGACCGCCGCGGCGCCGGCGAGCCCGGTCATCCACAGCAGTGTCCTGACATACCAGGGCCGCTTAGGTGGGGCAGGCGGAACTTCGCTATCGATGCCGGGCTTGTCCTCGGACACGTGGACCGTCGCTGGAGGGAACTGGGCGTGCGAGTGACCGCTTATTTGCGCTTCGCTGCACGAAGAGTCGGGAATTATAGGAGCCGTGCAATCGCCGGCCGGGACCTTTGGTGAATTCCGGCGAACCGTGGTGTTTGACGCACCTCGTCAGCAACGGTTCGTTGTTAATCCCTCAAAAGGGTCACGGTTAGGCTGAACGCGGGGCTTGTAGTTGACTTGTGTATGTTGTTAGGATCTCAAGTGCCATCCAACGAAAACGCGGTAAACACGCGAAAATTAAGGAAAAACCGGCGTCAAGCCGGGTGTTCTGGCGGCCGGGAGGGCGGGTGTCCCCTTTCACAGCATCCGCGGAAATCTGAATCCGAGTGACACCGAGCTGATTCCGTCGCAGGGAGTACCGCTTTGGCTTTCGAACTGCCCTTTGCAGCCAAGACACCGCCGCTAATCGGGCTGGATATCGGCTCGTCCAGTGTCAAGATCGTCGAACTGTCGGAAGCCGGCAAGGGGATGATGCGGCTGGAACGCTACGCCATCGAACCCCTGCCGCGCGGCGCCGTCGTGGACGGCAACGTCGACAAGATCGACGTGGTCGCCGAGGCGGTGAAGCGCGCCTGGCGACGCGCCGGCGGCAAGATCCGCAACGTCTCGATGGCGCTGCCGGCCTCGGCCGTCATCACCAAGCGCATCGCCTTGCCCGGCAACCTGCGCGAGGAAGAGCTCGAGATGCAGGTGGAGAGCGAGGCGAACCAGTACATCCCCTTTGCGCTGGATGAAGTCAGCCTGGACTTCCAGGTACTCGGACCGATCCCGAATGCCCCCGACGACGTCGAAGTGCTGATCGCGGCCTCGCGCAAGGAGAAGGTCGAGGACCGCATCGCCGTCGCGCAGGCGGCCGGACTGAAGCCGATCGTCATCGACGTCGAGTCGTACTCATCGCGTGCGGCCATCGAGCGCCTGATCGAGCAACTGCCCAGCGCGGGCGAGGGGCTGGTGATCGCGGTGTTCTATATCGGCGCCAACACCACCAGCGTCACCGTCATGCATGACGGTGAAGCGATCTACGAGCGGGAGCAGCCGTTCGGCGGCCAGCAGCTCACCGGTGACATTTCGCGCGCCTATGGCATCCCGACAGAGGAAGCGGAACTGAAGAAGCGCAGCGGCGATCTGCCCGCGGATTACGAGACCACCGTGCTCAAGCCGTTCATCGACACGGCCGCGACCGAGATCACCCGCGCCTTGCAGTTCTTCTTCACGTCGACTCCGTACAGCCGGGTCGATCAGATCATGCTGGCAGGCGGCTCCGCCGTGCTTTCCGGACTGCCCGATGCGCTGATGGAACGGGCCCAGGTCCCGACATCGGTCATTTCACCTTTTAAAGGCATGGAAGTGTCGCCGAATATCCGCGAAAAGCAGCTTCGGCTGGATGCTCCGGCACTGCTGACGCCCTGTGGCCTGGCGATGCGGAGGTTCGATAAATGAGCGCAGCGCTGGGCCGCCCCATGCAAGCTCGCACCGCAGCGCGTAGCGCGGAGGTTCCTCAATGACCGCGCCTCGCGTCAATCTATTGCCGCATCGCGCTGCCAAGCGCGAGCGGCAGAAGAAGCTCTTCTGGGCACTGACGGCACTGTCCCTGGTTGCCGGTGTCGTGATGATCGGAGCGGTCTGGACGGTGTTGCAGGGTTACATCGCGAACCAGGAAGCACGCAACGAATTCATCCGCAACGAGAACGCCAAGCTCGATACGCAGATCAAGGAGATCGCGACCTTGCGGGCGGAGATCGACGGCCTGCGTGCGCGGCAGCGCGCGGTCGAGGACCTGCAGGCGGACCGCAATCTGCCGGTGTATCTGCTCGACGAAGTCGTCAAGCAGGTTCCCGAGGGCATCTATCTGAAGACGATCAAGCAGGACGACCGACGGGTCAATGTGACCGGCTGGGCGGCTTCGAACGAACGGGTCTCCGAGTTCCTGCGCAACCTGCAGAACAACTCGCGCGTGCTGGAGCGCCCTGAACTCATCGAGATCAAGGTGGCGGGTGGCAACCCGGCCGGTATCAACCGCCGGGTGTTCGACTTTTCGCTGAATTTCAGGCTGAAGCCGACGCCGGAGCGTAGTCAAATGCAGCAGCAGCAGGTGCAGGGGCGTCCGGCAGCAAGTGCAGCCAGTGGCGTGCCGGCGTCAGCGGCGGCGCCGACGGCGGCTAAGAAATAGCGCGATGAAGAGGCACTGATGGCTAGTCGAGACCTACTCTCGCAATTCAAGGGGCTGACGCTCGAGAACGTCGGCACCTGGCGCATGGCGCCGCGGATCACGCTTTGGCTGATCGTCCTCATCGCTTGCGGCGTCGGCGGCTGGTTCGGCCTCTGGAGCGGTCAGAAGGAGCAACTGGAACAGCTGCAGAGCGACGAAGCCAAGCTCAAAGAGGACTACAAGAGCAAGCTGCAGCAGGCGATCAACCTCGATGAACTTCGCAAGCAGCGCGAGCAGGTCAGCCAGTACGTGCTGACGCTCGAGAAGCAGCTGCCGAGCAAGTCGGAAATGGACGCACTACTGTCGGACATCAACCAGGCGGGCGTCGGCCGCGGCCTCGACTTCGAGCTGTTCCGACCGGGCCAGACCAACGTCAAGGAGTACTACGCGGAGTTGCCGATCGCAATCAAATTGACCGGCAAGTATCACGACCTGGGAGCATTCGCGAGCGACATCGCCAATCTGCCGCGGATCGTGACGCTCAATAACCTGAACCTCGCTGCGGGCAAGGCGGGCTCATTGACGCTGGACGCGACAGCCAAGACGTACCGGTATCTTGATGCTGAAGAGCTTGCCAGCCAGCGCAAGGCGAAACAGCCGACGAAGGGCCCGGCGAAATGAGACCGTTGAACCGACCAATGCGACTGCTAGCGCTCGCGCTGACCGCCCTCGGGCTGACAGCCTGCGGCGGTGGCGAAGAGACCGAGCTGCGTGCCTGGATGGACGAGACGCGCAAGTCGATGCGGCCCACCACGCAGCCCGTGCCCGAGCCCAAGCAGTTTGCGCCGTATGCCTATGAGGGCAAGGCGCTGATTGATCCGTTCGACGCGCAGAAGATGGTCCTTGCCGTGGCTCGGCAGGCTCAGGCGCGCGCCAGTACGAGCGCGATCAAGCCCGATCTGGATCGCCGCCGCGAGGCCCTTGAAGGGTTCCCGCTGGACCAGCTCAAGATGGTTGGAACGTTGCGCCAGCAGGGCAACAACGTGGCCCTGATCGATGCCGCGGGCCAGACCTTCATGGTCAAGGCCGGCAACTACATGGGCCAGAACTTCGGGCTGGTCACCAAGATTGGCGAAACAGAAGTGGATCTGAAGGAAATCGTCCAGGACGCCGCCGGCGAGTGGGTCGAACGGCCCGCAAAGCTGGAGCTGCAGGAAGCCGCCGCGCGGCAAGGGAGCAAGCGATGAGCAAGTCGATCAAGGGTCTTGTCAAGGCGCTGTCGAATCTGGCAGTGGCCGGCCTGACCGCTTTCGCCGCGATGGCTGCGGCGCAAACTCCAGCGGCCGATGCCAGCAACGCGATCGAACGCATTGATGCTTCGCAGACTGCGACCGGCGTCGTGCTGATGATCGACATGAAGAATCCGGTGCAGGGCACGCCGGCGAGCTTCTCGGTGGCCAACCCGGCGCGGGTCGCGCTCGACCTTCCGGGCGCAGTCAATGCCGTTGGCCGCAACCAGGTCGAACTCAACCAGGGCGATCTTCGCTCGGTCAATATTGTCCAGGCGTCGGGCCGCTCGCGCGTTGTGCTGAATCTGAAGCGGCCGCTGACCCATGCGGTCAGCATCGATGGCAAGCGCATCCTGGTGGCGCTGGGCGGAGCGACGGATACGACGACGTTCCGGCCGACGGCTGCACCGGCCGCCGCTGCGGCGACCACTCCGGCGACACCGACGACGACTGCGGCGGCGCAACCGGCCGCGACGGGCGCCCGCTCACTGCGGGGTGTGGATTTCCGGCGCGGCGCCGAGGGCGAAGGTCGTGTCGTCATCGACATGTCGGATCCGAATACCAATGTCGACATCCGCCAGCAGGGCAACACGGTCGTCGTCGACTTCCTCAACACGACGCTGCCGGATTCGCTGAAGCGCCGGCTCGACGTGTCCGACTTTGCCACGCCGGTGAACAACGTGACCGCGAGCCAGCAAGGCAACAGCGCACGACTGGTGGTCGAGCCGCGCGGCCTATGGGAGCACAACGCCTACCAGAGCGACACACGCTTTGTCCTCGAGGTGCGTCCGGTGAAGGAAGATCCGAACCGCCTGTTCCAGGGCACCCGCCAGGGGTACCAGGGAGAGCGCCTCTCGCTGAACTTCCAGAACGTCGATGTGCGTTCGCTGCTGCAGGTGATCGCCGATTTCACGAACCTGAACATCATCACCAGCGATTCGGTCGGCGGCACGATTACGCTGCGGCTGAAGGACGTGCCCTGGGACCAGGCGCTCGACATCATCCTGCAGACCAAGGGTCTGGACATGCGCAAGAACGGCAATGTCCTGCTGGTGGCGCCGCGTGACGAGATCGCGACCAAGGAGAAGCTGGAGCTCGAGTCGCGCAACCAGATTCAGGACCTGGAGCCGCTGCGTAACGAGGCCTTCATCGTCAACTACCAGAAGGCAGACGAAGTGCGGCGCCTGCTGGTGGACGGCCAGCAGCGCCTACTGTCGAAGCGCGGCACGGTCGCGGTGGACCCGCGCACCAACCAGCTCTTCGTGCAGGACACCGCGTCGAAACTCGAGGAAGTCCGGCGCCTGCTGCAGCGAATCGACATCGCGGTGCCGCAGGTGCTGATCGAGGCGCGCATCGTCGAAGCCGACGATAAGTTCGCGCGCAGTCTCGGTGTGAAGTTCGGCTACGGGCGGGTCACCAACGAAGCGTCACTTGGCGCGCAGAACGCCGTGCCGACGCTGCCGGGCACGCCGCCGGTGCGCGTCATCGATTCCAACAACGTCAACCTGCCGGCGATCGGTCTGAACGGTTTCAACCCAGGCGCCCTGAACCTGACGCTGTTCAACAGCAGCCTGACGCGCCTGCTCAACCTCGAACTCACCGCGCTCGAGTCCGATGGACAGGGCAAGGTCATCTCCAGTCCGCGCGTCGTGACCGCCGACAAGGTCAAGGCGACGATTGAGCAGGGCACGGAAATTCCGTACCAGCAGGCTACTTCCTCTGGTGCCACGTCGGTCGCGTTCCGCAAGGCCGTGCTGAAGCTCGAGGTGACGCCGCAGATCACGCCGGAAGGTGCGATCTTCATGGATGTCAAGGTGAACAAGGACACACCGGGGCAGCCGACGACAGCGGGACCGGCCATCGACACGAAGAACGTGCAGACGCAGGTGCTGGTCGAAAACGGCGGCACCGTCGTGCTCGGCGGCATCTACGAGCAGAACACGCGCACGTCGGTGACGAAGGTTCCGTTCCTCGGCGACCTGCCGGTAGTGGGCTATCTCTTCAAGACCACCAGCAAACAGGACGACCGCACCGAGCTGCTGATCTTCATCACGCCGCGCATCGTCTCCGAGCGCATCAACGCGGCCTCTCTGCGCTAGCGCGCGAGCTCCGCCACAAAGGGCCGCCCTGCGCGGCCCTTTTTCATTCAAGCGCCTGCGTTACGCTGCCGGAATGGCAACGGTTCGTTCGATTTTCCTCGTCGGCATGATGGGCGCCGGCAAGTCGACCATCGGCCGCCTGCTGGCGGACACGATCGGGTTCGGGTTTGTCGACGCCGATCGGGAACTGGAAGCGCGCAGTGGTGTGCCGATCCCGACAATCTTCGAGATCGAGGGCGAGGCCGGATTCCGCCGACGGGAAGCCGCGCTGGTCGACGAACTGAGTGCGAGGCCGAATATCGTGCTGGCGACCGGCGGCGGCGCCGTGCTCGATCCGCAGACGCGGCAGCGGCTGCGGGAGCGGGGCCTGGTGGTCTATCTGCGGACCAGCGCCGACGAGGTCCATCGGCGCACCCGCCGCGACAAGTCACGCCCGCTGCTGCGCACCGAAAACCCGCGCGAGCGCATCGAGCAGTTGCTGGCGGAGCGCGAGCCGTTGTACGAAGAGGTCGCCCACGTCGCCGTGCAGTCGGCGGCGTCGAACCCCAAGAAGCTGGTACAGCGGCTGCTCGCGCACCCCGAAGTGCGTGCGCTGGTTCAGGCCGCCACGGGCCCGGAGGGCACATAGCGACTCGTACAATCGCCCGATGCAACGCGTGACCGTCGGCCTGCCGGGCCGGCAATACGACATCGTGATCGGCGCCGATCTGCTCGAGAGCGCCGCCGAATTCATTGCGCCGCTGGCCCCGACCCGGATCGCGATCGTCACGGGTGCCGCGGTCGGCGCGCTGTATGCGGACTCGTTGCGCAGGGCGCTGCAGGCCATCGCGAGCGTCGCGACGATAACGTTGCCCGATGGCGAAACTCACAAGCACTGGTCGTCGGTGTCCACAGTCCTCGATGCGCTGGTGGACAGCGGCGTGGACCGCAAGAGCCTGATCGTTGCCCTGGGCGGCGGCGTCGTGGGGGACGTGGCGGGTTTCGCCGCCGCGATCTACATGCGAGGCATCCGGTTTGTGCAGGTGCCGACGACGCTGCTGGCCCAGGTCGACTCCTCCGTCGGCGGCAAGACCGGCATCAATCATCCGCAGGGCAAGAACCTGATCGGCGCGTTTCACCAGCCGCAGCTCGTGATCAGCGACACGTCGACGCTGCGTACGCTGCCTGATCGCGAGCTTTCCGCCGGGCTGGCGGAAGTGCTCAAGCACGGACTGCTTGCCGACAGCGACTACTTCGAAGCGACTACGCGCGAGCTGCCGGCACTCCGTTCGCGCGATGCCGGCGCGCTGACGCGGGCGATCGCGCGTTCCTGCCAGATCAAGGCGGGCATCGTCGAACGCGATGAGCGCGAGTCCGGCGAGCGTGCGCTGCTGAACTTCGGGCACACCTTCGGCCACGCGATCGAGGCACTGACCGGCTACGAGCGCTGGCTGCATGGCGAGGCCGTCGGCTGCGGCATGGTGCTGGCGGCGGACCTGTCGCACCGTGTCGGGCTACTCGCGCGCGAGAGCCTCGATCCCATCCGTGCTGCTGTGCAGGCTGCCGGACTGCCGGTGCACATCGGCGGACTCTCCGCGGAGGTCGCGATCCGCTCGATGCGTGGCGACAAGAAGGCCGAGGCGGGCGAGATCCGCTTCATCCTGCTCGAACGCATCGGTAAGGCGGTGCAGCGAACGGTTCCTGACCGCGCACTGCGGGACACGCTGGCTGCCGGGGGCTACGTGTGAGCGTGATGGAGCTCGCGCCTTATGCGGCCGATCCCGCCCATTCACGAGGACGCCGCCATGCCGAGCCTCCGGTGCGGGGGCGCACCGACTTCCAGCGCGATCGGGACCGCATCGTTCATTCGACGGCGTTCCGTCGCCTCGAGTACAAGACGCAGGTCTTCGTCAACCACGAGGGCGACCTGTTCCGCACTCGGTTGACGCATTCACTGGAGGTGGCGCAGATCGGACGCGCGATCGCGCGCAACCTGCGGCTCAACGAGGATCTGGTGGAGGCGGTGGCACTGGCCCATGATCTCGGCCACACGCCGTTCGGTCATGCCGGCCAGGACGCGCTGGCCGAGTGCATGCGCGATCACGGCGGTTTCGAGCACAACCTGCAGTCGTTGCGCGTGGTCGAGGAGCTGGAGGAACGCTACGGCGCGTTCAACGGCCTGAACCTGACGTTCGAGACGCGCGAAGGCATCCTCAAGCACTGCTCGCTCGACAACGCCCGCCGGCTCGGCGAGCTCGGCGAGCGCTTCCTGCTGAAACGCCAGCCGAGCCTGGAAGCACAGATCGCCAACCTCGCCGACGAAATCGCCTACAACAACCACGACATCGACGACGGCCTGCGCTCACGCCTGCTCGAGGTCGCGCAGCTCGAGACCGTGCCCCTCTTCGCCCGCCACGCCGAACTGGTGCGGCAGCAGTTTCCGGAAATCGCCGAACGTCGCATGATTCACGAAACAGTGCGCCGCATGATCAACACGCTGGTCGTCGACCTGACCGAGGAAAGCATGCGGCGGATTGCGGCGGCCACACCGTCGACCATCGACGAGGTGCGCCAGGCCGGCCCGCTGATTGCATTCTCGCCGGCGTTACGGGCCGAGGCAGATGTGCTGAAGCGATTCCTGTACGACAACCTGTACCGGCACTACCAGGTGATGCGCATGACAGCGAGGGCGCGCCGGATCGTGCGTGAGCTGTTTGCGGCCTTCATCGACGAGCCGCGCCTGTTGCCGTCGGATCACCAGCTGCGCGCCGCTCAGGACAAACCGCGTGCGATTGCCGACTACGTGGCAGGCATGACCGATCGCTATGCGATCCGTGAGCATCGCCGCCTGTACGCAGTGGGCGAGGCCGACTGACGCAGGCGGGTCGCATGGCTCGTCTCGCCAGGCTCGCGGTCGGCGGCTTCCCGCATCTTGTCGTGCAGCGATCCGGATCGCGCGCACTGTTCGCCGACGATGCCGATGCCGGGCGCCTGCTTGAAACGCTGCTGAGCGCGGCGGCTGAGGCGGGCGTTGCCTTGCACGGCTACGCACTGCTCCCGCGGGCCCTGTGGTTGCTGGCCACGCCTGGTGAGGCGGACGGGGTCGGCCGCACGATGCAGGCGATTGGTCGGCATTACGTCCGCTGGATCAATGACCGGCGCGGGGAGCGTGGCGGGCTCTTCGCAGGGCGCTATCGCGCAGCCCTGCTCGAGGCGGACACGCAACTGCTGGAAGCACTTCGTTTCGTGGAGTGGCAACCGGTACTCGCCGGGCTCGCGCAGTCGCCCGAGGACTATCGCTGGTCGAGCTGCCGTCATCATGTGGGCCTGGTCGCCGACGCGGGTGTGCACGTCCATCCGCTGTACTGGGCGCTTGGAAACACGCCGTTCGAACGCCAGGCCGCGTATCGCGCCTGGCTGGGGGCGGGGCCCGGTTCCGGTTGCTCGGAGCAGTTCGAGCGCGCCCTGTCCGGAGGATGGGTGCTCGGCTCGGCCGAATTCGTGCGACAGATCGAGCATCTCTGTCCCCGACGGCCGCAGCGGGCGCGCGCCGGGCGGCCGAGGCGTGCGGTTCCCCTGCCGCCATGAGCGTGGCGAGCGATGCTGAGCCGGCGCCCGGGGGTTGGCTTGCGCGCTTGATCGAACGCGTCGCGCAGGTGCGGCGCGGCGAGCTGGCGCTGCTGGTGTGGTCGTTCCTCTACTTTTTCTGCCTGCTGGCCGCCTACTACATGGTGCGGCCCTTGCGCGACGAAATGGCGGTGCAGTACGGCGTCGAACGCATGCAGCACCTTTTCAGCGGGACCTTCGTCACGATGGTGGCGCTGATCCCCGCCTTCGGGTGGGTGGCGTCGCGGCTCGCCGTGCAGCGCCTTCTGCCGCTGGTCTACGGGGTCGTCATCGCGGTGCTGTTGCTTTTCTGGGCGGCTCTGCGCGGCGGGGCTCCACAGGTTGAGGTGGCGCCCTTCTTCTTCGTCTTCGTCAGCGTCTTCAACCTGTTCGTGATCTCGGTGTTCTGGAGCTTCATGGCGGACATCTGGTCGACCGAGGCGGCGCGACGGCTGTTCGGCGTCATTTCCGCCGGCGGCAGCCTAGGGGCGATCGCCGGTCCCGGCGCTGCGGGGCTGCTGTTGCAATCGACCGGACTGAGTGGGCTGCTGCTCGCCTCCGCTGGCACGCTCGCACTGGCGCTCGTCTGCATCGGGGCGTTGCTGAAGCTCTCCGGCAAGCGCGGCGTGCTCACACGGACCGACGAGGGGAAACCGAAGGCCAGCCTGTGGGTCGGCGTGATCCGCGTGGCGGGCTCGCCGTACCTGCTCGGCATCGCGGTGTTTGTGTTGAGCTACACGGTGCTGGGCACGCTGCTGTACTTCCTGCAGGTCAGTCTGGTGGGCAGCGCGATCAGCGACTCCGCCGAGCGCACGCGGCTCTTCGCGAGTGTCGATCTCGCGGTCAACGCGCTGACGCTGCTACTGCAATTCTTCGTGACAGGACGGCTGCTGAGCCGCATCGGAGCGACGGCGATGCTGGTGGCGCTTCCTGCCCTGTCCGTCATTGGTTTCTTCGCCCTGGGGCTATGGACGTTGCTGCCTGTCCTGGTGGTCGTCGGTGTACTGCGTCGGGCGGGGGAGTTCGCCATTTCCAAGCCGACGCGAGAGACGCTTTTCACCGTCGTCGACCATGACGACAAGTACCAGGCCAAGAACGTCATCGACACCGTCATCCACCGAGGCGGTGACGCGGGGGCCAGCTGGTTCACCGCCGCACTCAAGGCGGCCGGCCTAAGTTTGTCGGGCATGGCTTGGGTCGGCGTGCCCATCGCGGTCGGCTGGTTGCTGGTCGCTTGGGTGCTGGGCCAGGCCCATGAGCGTCGCCGTAAGGCCATGCAACAACACGACGCCAAGCCGGCGTAGCTCGCTTGATCACGCAGTTGTTATGTCCCCGATTTAACGCTCCTGGCCAGTCTGATCGATTTTAATCGGGGACAGACCCCAATTTTCGAGGTTGTGCAGTGCGGTGACGCCGCAGTAAAGTGCCGGCTGCGCCGCGTCCAATCCGGACGCGTGCCGGTCTTGCCAGGACTTCCATATGAGCCGCCACGTCACCGACTTCGAGATCGAACAGGCCCGCCAGGGGCTGTATTCGCCGGCCCATGAGCACGACGCCTGCGGAGTCGGCTTCGTGGCGAACATCAAGGGGCGGCCGAGTCATGCCCTGGTGCAACAGGCGCTGCTGATCCTGCATAACCTCGATCACCGTGGGGCCGTGGGTGCGGACCCGTTGTGCGGCGACGGTGCCGGCATCCTGATCCAGATCCCGGATGCGTTCTATCGGGACGAGATGGCGCAGCAGGGCCTGACCCTCCCGCCTCCCGGGGAGTACGGAGTCGGCATGATCTTCCTGCCGCGCGAACACGCCTCTCGGCTCGCGTGCGAACAGGAACTGGAGCGCACGGTCCGCGCGGAAGGGCAGGTCGTGCTGGGCTGGCGGGATGTGCCGGTGGACCGCGACATGCCGATGTCGCCGCTGGTGCGCGAGCGCGAGCCGGTGATCCGTCAGATCTTCATCGGGCGCGGCGCCGATGTCATGGTGCCGGATGCGCTCGAACGCAAGCTCTATGTGATCCGCAAGACGGCGAGCCACAAGATTCAGGCGCTCAAGCTGAAGCACGGCAAGGAGTACTTCGTGCCGTCGATGTCGGGGCGCACCGTGGTCTACAAGGGCCTGCTGCTGGCCGACCAGGTCGGGCAGTACTACGCTGACCTGCGCGACCCGCGCGTCGTTTCCGCAATCGCGCTGGTACACCAGCGCTTCTCGACCAATACCTTCCCGTCGTGGGAACTCGCGCATCCGTACCGGTTGATCGCACACAACGGGGAGATCAACACGGTCAAGGGCAACTTCAACTGGATCCGCGCGCGCGAAGGCGTGATGTCCTCACCGGTGCTGCGCGAGGATCTCGGGAAGCTGTTCCCGCTGATCTACGAAGGGCAGTCGGATACCGCGTGCTTCGACAATGCGCTCGAACTGCTGGTCATGAGCGGCTACCCGCTGGCGCACGCGGTGATGATGATGATCCCCGAAGCGTGGGAGCAGCACACGCTGATGGATGCCAGTCGTCGCGCGTTCTACGAGTACCACGCAGCGATGATGGAACCCTGGGATGGCCCGGCGGCGATCGCCTTCACCGACGGCATGCGCATCGGTGCGACGCTCGATCGCAACGGCCTGCGCCCTGCACGCTACATCATCACCGACGACGACATGGTGGTGATGGCCTCGGAAGTCGGCGTGCTGCCGATCCCCGAGAGCCGCATCACCAAGAAGTGGCGCCTGCAGCCCGGCAAGATGTTCCTGATCGACACCGAGCAGGGCCGCATCATCGACGATGCCGAGCTCAAGCAGCAGCTCGCTGCGAGCAAGCCGTACAAGGAGTGGATCAAGCGCATCCGCATCAAGCTCGACGACCTGCCGGTTGGCGCCGGCGAAAGGCCTGACTCGGCCGCCCGGCTCGACGTGGCGCTGCTCGACCGCCAGCAGGCCTTCGGCTACACGCAGGAGGACGTCAAGCTGCTGATGGAGCCGATGGCGCTGCAGGGCGAAGAAGCGATCGGCTCGATGGGTAACGACGCGGCCTTGCCGGTGCTCTCGAACAAGTCCAAGCCGCTCTACAGCTACTTCAAGCAGCTGTTTGCCCAGGTCACGAATCCGCCGATCGATCCGATCCGCGAGCAGCTCGTGATGTCGCTGGTGAGCTTCATCGGACCGAAGCCGAACCTGCTCGACATCAACAACATCAATCCGCCGATGCGCCTCGAGGTGAGCCAGCCGGTGCTCGACTACAAGGACATGGCGAAGATCCGCTCGGTCGAGAACTACTCGTCGAACAAGTTCCGTTCGTTCGAGCTCGACATCTGCTATCCGCTGGCGTGGGGCAAGGCAGGGGTGGAGGCGCGACTGGCGTCGCTGTGCGCGCAGGCGGTTGATGCGGTGCGCGCCGGCTACAACATCCTCATCGTCACCGATCGCGCGGTGGACGCCGAACATGTCGCGATCCCGGCGCTGCTCGCGACGAGCGCCGTGCACCAGCACCTGATCGCCGAAGGCCTGCGCACCTCGACCGGACTGGTGGTCGAGACGGGCTCCGCGCGCGAGGTGCACCACTTCGCGCTGCTGGCCGGCTATGGAGCCGAGGCCGTGCATCCGTACCTCGCGCTCGAGACGCTCGAAAGGCTGCACGGGACGGAGTCCGTCAAGGCAGTCAAGAACTACATCAAGGCGATCGGCAAGGGCCTGAACAAGGTCATGTCGAAAATGGGCATCAGCACGTACATGTCGTACTGCGGTGCGCAGATCTTCGAAGCGATCGGACTTAACCGGGAACTGGTCGACCGCTACTTCCGTGGTACCGCCAGCAACATCGGTGGCATCGGACTGTTCGAGGTGATGGAAGAGCGCGTTCGAACGCACCAGGCGGCGTTTTCCACCGACCCGGTGCTGGCCGGCATGCTCGACGCGGGCGGCGAGTATCAGTGGCGCGTGCGTGGCGAGGAACACATGTGGACGCCGGACGCCATCGCCAAGCTGCAGCACTCGACGCGAGCCAACAACTACCAGACGTACAAGGAGTATGCCCAGCTGATCAACGACCAGAGCCGACGTCACATGACGCTGCGCGGCCTGTTCGAATTCAGGGTCGACCCGAAGAAGGCGATTCCAATCGACGAGGTCGAGCCGGCCAAGGAGATCGTCAGGCGCTTTGCCACCGGCGCGATGTCGCTGGGCTCGATCTCCACCGAGGCCCACACGACGCTGGCGATCGCGATGAACCGTATCGGCGGCAAGAGCAACACTGGCGAAGGTGGCGAGGACCCGGTCCGCTACCAGCAGGAGCTGAAGGGCATTCCGATCCAGGCCGGCGAAACCCTCGCCTCGGTGCTCGGGCACGAACGCGTCGAGGTCGACATCCCGCTGCGAGAAGGCGACTCGCTGCGTTCGAAGATCAAGCAGGTCGCTTCGGGGCGCTTCGGCGTGACAACGGAATACCTGGTGAGTGCCGATCAGATCCAGATCAAGATGGCGCAGGGCGCGAAGCCGGGCGAGGGCGGCCAGCTGCCGGGCCACAAGGTCAGCGAGTACATCGCCAAGCTGCGGTTCTCGGTGCCCGGCGTCGGCCTGATCTCGCCTCCGCCCCACCACGACATCTATTCAATCGAAGATCTTGCCCAACTGATCCACGACCTGAAGAACGCCAACCCGCAGGCGTCGATCAGCGTCAAGCTGGTCTCCGAAGTCGGCGTCGGCACGGTGGCGGCCGGGGTGGCCAAGGCCAAGTCCGACCACGTCACCATTGCCGGTCACGATGGCGGCACGGGCGCGTCGCCGGTGAGCTCGATCAAGCACGCCGGTACGCCGTGGGAACTGGGCCTCGCCGAGACGCAGCAGACGCTGGTGCTCAATCGCCTGCGTGGCCGCATCGCGGTGCAGGTCGACGGCCAGATGAAGACCGGTCGCGACGTGGTGATCGGCGCGCTCCTCGGTGCCGACGAGTTCGGCTTCGCCACCGCGCCGCTGGTGGTCGAGGGCTGCATCATGATGCGCAAGTGCCATCTGAACACCTGCCCGGTCGGCGTTGCGACTCAGGATCCGAAGCTCCGGGCCAAGTTCAAGGGCCAGCCCGAGCACGTCGTCAACTACTTCTTCTTCGTTGCCGAGGAGGTGCGCGAGATCATGGCGCAGCTCGGCATGCGTTCGTTCGACGAACTGATCGGCCGCGCCGACCTGCTCGAAATGAAGAAAGGCATCGACCACTGGAAGGCGCGTGGGCTCGACTTCAGCCGCATCTTCTACCAGCCGCCGATGCCGGCAGACGTCGCGCAGCGCGTCGTCGACGTCCAGGACCACGGACTGGCGAAGGCGCTGGATCACAAGCTGATCGAGCAATGCAAGCCAGCGCTCGAGCGGGGTGAGCGTGTCAGCTTCATCACGCCGATCCGCAACATCAACCGCACCGTTGGCACGATGCTGTCGTCGCTGGTCGCGCGCAAGTACGGCCACGCCGGCCTGCCCGATGACACGATCCACATCCAGCTCAACGGCACCGCGGGCCAGAGCTTCGGCGCTTTTCTTGCGCACGGCGTCACGCTCGACCTCGTCGGCGACGCCAACGACTACACCGGCAAGGGCCTGTCCGGCGGACGCGTCATTGTGCGTTGCCCGAATGACTTCCGTGGTGCGGGCACAGAGAACATCATTGTCGGCAATACCGTCCTTTACGGCGCGATCGCCGGTGAGGCGTATTTCAACGGCGTGGCCGGCGAACGTTTTGCGGTGCGCAACTCCGGCGCGAGTGCGGTCGTCGAAGGCACCGGAGACCATGGCTGCGAATACATGACCAAGGGTACGGTCGTTGTCTTGGGTGCGACCGGCCGCAATTTCGCCGCCGGCATGTCGGGCGGCATTGCCTATGTGTTCGATGAACACGGGGATTTTGCGGCGAAGTGCAACCAGTCCATGTGCGAGCTCGAGCCGGTGCTGCCGTCGGCCGAGCAGCAGGAAAAGATCGATGAGTCGATCTGGCATCTGGGCGAGACCGACGAGTTCATCCTGCGCGGCCTGATCGAGAGCCAGTTCCGCTACACCGGCAGCCTGCGCGCACGGATGCTGCTCGACAACTGGTCCGGCATGCGCACGCGCTTCGTCAAGGTGTTCCCGAACGAATACCGGCGCGCCCTGAAGGAACTGAACGCGACCCGCCAGCCGGCATCGCCCGAACGGCTGGCCGCCTAGAAGAAAGAACAGCGAGAGCAGATCATGGGGAAGATCACGGGATTCATGGAGTATCAGCGGCTCGAGGAGGCCGCCGAGGCGCCACAGTCACGCAAGCAGCACTGGCGCGAGTTCGTCGTTCACCTGACCGACGAGCAGGCGTCGGTGCAGGGTGCGCGCTGCATGGACTGCGGCATCCCGTTCTGCAACAACAGCTGCCCGGTCAACAACATCATTCCCGACTTCAACGACCTGGTGTACCGCCAGGACTGGAAGGCTGCGCTCGACGTCCTGCACGGCACCAACAACTTTCCCGAGTTCACTGGCCGCGTGTGTCCGGCGCCGTGCGAGGCGGCCTGCACGCTGAATATCGATGATGCGCCCGTCGGCATCAAGTCGATCGAGCACAAGATCATCGACAAGGGCTGGGAAGAAGGCTGGGTGGTGCCGCAGCCGCCGAAGGCGAAGAGCGGCAAGAAGGTCGCTGTTGTTGGAAGCGGCCCCGCGGGACTGGCTGCCGCGCAGCAACTGGCACGCGCCGGTCATGACGTCACCGTGTTCGAGAAGAACGATCGGGTCGGCGGCCTGCTGCGCTATGGCATTCCGGACTTCAAGATGGAGAAGTCACACATCGACCGCCGGGTGGCGCAGATGGAAGCGGAGGGCGTGACGTTTCGCACGGGCGTCCTCGTCAGCAAGTCGAAGCTCAATGGCGGCGTCACTAATTGGGCGAGCCAGACAGTCGCTCCCGAGCGACTGCTGAAGGAGTTCGATGCGGTCGTCCTGTCCGGCGGTGCCGAGCAATCGCGCGACCTGCCGGTGCCCGGCCGCGAACTGAAGGGCGTGCACTTCGCGATGGAATTCTTGCCGCAGCAGAACAAGGTCGTCGCCGGTGACAAGGTGAAGGACCAGATCATGGCGACGGGCAAGCACGTCGTCGTCATCGGCGGCGGTGACACCGGTTCGGACTGTGTCGGTACCTCCAACCGGCACGGTGCGAAGTCGGTGACGCAGTTCGAGCTGCTGCCGCAGCCGCCGACGAAGGAAAACAAGGAACTCACCTGGCCGTACTGGCCGGTCAAGCTGCGGACGTCGAGTTCGCACGAAGAAGGTGTCGAGCGCGACTGGTCGGTGACGACCAAGCGCTTCGAGGGCGACGGCAGGGGCAACGTGCGTGCGCTCGTCGCCGCCCGGGTCGAGTGGCAGAAGGATCCGGTTACCGGCGCGCAGAAGATGATCGAGGTGCCCGGTTCGGAGTTCGAGATTCCTGCCGACCTCGTGCTCTTTGCGATGGGTTTCGTCGCCCCGGTCGCCTCGGTGCTCGAATCCTTCGGTGTTGACAGGGACCCGCGCGGCAATGCCCGTGCTGCGACTGAGGAAGCCAAGGGCGGCCCGCGTCCGTATGCGACCAACGTGGCGAAGATTTTCGCCGCGGGGGACATGCGTCGCGGCCAGAGCCTGGTGGTGTGGGCGATCCGCGAAGGGCGTCAGTGCGCCCGGGCGGTAGACGAATTCCTGATGGGGTATTCCACCCTTCCGCGGTGAAATTCGCGGATCGCCCAACGTTCGCGTCGCGATCGCGTGGGCAGCATTGGAACGCACGCTGACGCGTGCGTTGGGCGAAGGTCGTCAATGCGCCCACGCGATAGACGAGTTCCTGATGGGAAGTTCGACTCTCCCGAGGTGACGCCCATCAGTGCTCACGCGCTGTCTTATCTACGCTTCTGAGCACGGCAGGCGGTGTTCTCTTGGTCAGACGCCGTTCGGTGGCTGGTTGGGCCAGTCAAGGCGCGCGCAAAAGCCCTGCCGATCGGACCTTGCAGATTCAACGGTCAGGCAACCCTTGTGGGCGCGCGCGACGGAGGCAGCCAGAGTAAGCCCCAGGCCGAGTTCCGGATCGATAGCGGCCCGCACTTCGAGTCTTTCCAATGCGGCCTGCAGCCGGGCCAGCTGCCCGGCCGACACCCCCGGGCCATCGTCTGCAATCTCGAGGCACTGACGGCCGTCCGTCTGCGTCGCCCGAATCCAGGCGCGATGCGCGCCGTGACGTTCTGCGTTGTCGACGAGGTTGGCCACCGCAACGGCCAGCAGGTCGAAGTCGCCATAGAGGATTCCTGCCGTAAGTAGCTGTGTGGCGTCAGCCTCGATGTTGCGACCGGTTGCAACCGACGTTAGTTCGGCCGCATCAAAGTGGCTGCATTGGATCCGGTCGCTCGCCCGGGACATGGTCAGCAGGGCGTCGACGACGCCGGCGAGTCGTTGCGCCGACGCAGTCGCCATGGAAAGTCGTGCGGGCAATTCAGCGGGCGGTGTGACAGACGCCACTTCGAGCTGCGCCGTCAGTCCGGCCAAAGGGGTACGCAACGAGTGCGCTGCGTGCGCGGCAAAGGTGCGCTCGCTGCGCAACTTTTCCTGTAGCCGTTGAACCAATTCACCCAGGGCGCGGTACGACGGAACCAGTTCGCGGCGGAGCAGTGTTGGCTCGGTCAGTGCGGTCGTTTCGGGGCCGATGGCCTCGATCGCTCGTGCGAATTCGCCAATCGGTCGGAGCTCCCGTCGAATCATCCAACCAAGGATGGCTGCGGCAATCGCGCCCAGCGCGAAAACGGTGCCTCCAGCGGCAAAGGCCGCGGTCATCTGCGCGCGCTGAAACTCGGCAAGCGGTTGTGCCACCTGCAACCACAGGTCACGGCCCGCGATGGAATAGACGGCGACCTCCGCCGTCTTCGTGTGCCCTTCTACCAGCGGCACGGCTGGCCACGGCGTTTCCGGTGCGCTGTGCGACCGGGCGATCAACCGTCCACTCGGGTGACGTAACTGCCAGTTGATTGCTTCGTCATGAGCGGCGGCCGGCAGCGCTCGGCCCTGCGCGAGGGCGGCGACATCGCTCTGATGTTCGGCAATCACGACCAGCGCCTGGGCCGTCTCTTCAAGCGCCGACTCCATCACATCGCGAACAACGACGCTGACCGCGATGCCAGCAGCCACTGCGCCGATAGCGGCACCGATCAGAACGGTGGCCAGCGTGCGCCACAGCAAACGTGTGCGGATCGACGGTATTGGGCGACCAACGCCTTGCTGCATCGTCGTCAGGCCTTGAGCCGATAGCCCATGCCGCGGACGGTATCGATGACGTCGCGGCCCAGCTTGCGTCGCAGGCTGGCGATGTGGACTTCGACCGTGTTGCTCGCGACGTCACCTTCGAAGCCATAGATCAGCTCTTCAAGCATCGGCCGCGAGACGATCCGTCCGGCGCGTCGCATCAGCGCTTCGAGCAATGCGTATTCCGTGGCCGTCAGGTCGACGAGCGAGCCCTCGACCGAGGCGCTGCGCGCGGTGGGATCGAGGCTGATCCGTCCGTGGTCAAGCGTCGAACTCGTCTGGCCGGCCACGCGTCTCGACGTCGCCCGGATCCTGGCGGCGAGCTCGGCCAACTGAAACGGCTTCACCAGGTAATCGTCGGCGCCGGCATCCAGCCCTTCGACGCGATCCATCAGCGCGTCCCGCGCCGTGAGCATCAGCACGGGAGTCTGGCGGTGCTCGTCACCGGCACGCAGTTCACGAAGCCATTCGACGCCGGAACCGTCCGGCAGGCGCCAATCGAGCAGGATCGCGTCGAACTTTCCGGCCGCCGCCGCCCGCGCGCCTTTGATGTCGGTCAACCAATCGACGACATGACCCTGCGATCGGAGGTAAGCGCGTACTGCGTCGCCGAGAGTGACGTCGTCTTCAACGAGCAATAGCCGCATTGAGGGATCTTCGGTTTCTTCAGGTTCGCTTCAGACAGGTGCCCTAGGGTCTTTACATGTGAGTTCGTTTTGATCATCGCACCGGAGGCTTGCGGTGATGACGTCGAGATCAAGGATTGGCGTGGTGGGAATGACTCTCAGTCTGCTGTCGCTTGGTGCCGTTGCTGTGGCTCAGACACATGAATGTTCCGTTGCGTCGACGCAATCGGCGGCGCGGCAGGAACAGGAGGTCCGCCCCGGGGCCTCCAGTCGTGAGCACGACGGCGATATCTACGGCTACCAGCTGATGACCGAGCGCGAGCGTGGCGAGTATCGCGACCGCCTGCGCGCGGCGACGTCTGACCAGGAGCTTTCCCGGGTCCGCAGTGAGCATCGGGCACGCATGCAGGCGCGTGCCAAGGAACGTGGGGTCACCTTGTCAGGGCCGAAATCCGGCGGCGGATCGGTCCAGTGGGCCGTCCCAGCCGTGGACGTCAGGGGTGGGAAATAGGGAGGCTGCAAGCGATGCAAACACTGTGGCCCAGTTCATTGAAGTGCGGTGCTCCGGCGACCGGAGCTTGGAGGTAAGGATGAATCGCAGCACCTACGGAATGACGATCCTCGCGGCCGCCGTCGCAATGACAACGAGTGCGGGGCTGGCACAGACCACGGATCAGGCGCGGGACCAGGCGCGGCAGCAGACGCAGCAGCAGACCCAGCAGCAGACGCGCGAGCAGGCCCAGCAACAGACGCAACAGCCGGCGCAGCAACAGAGCCGGCAGCAGACACAACAGCAGACACAGCAACAAACCCAGCAGCAGACGCGTGAGCAGGCGCAGCAGCAGACACAGCAACCGGCCCGTCAGCAGACCCAGCAGCAAACGCAACAGCAGACTCAGCAGCAGACGCAGCAGCAAACGCGTCAGCAGGTACAGCAGCCGACGCAACCACCTGCGCGTCAACAAACCCAGCAGCAGACGCAACAGCAGTCGCGCGAGCAGTCGCGTTCTCAGACGCAGTCTCAGAGCCAGGCGGGACCAGGGCCCGGGGCGGGACCCGGCGCCGGACCCGGCGCGGGTAGCGGCGCTGGCGCTGGCGGTGCCGGTGCCGGTGGTGGTGGTGCCGGCGGCGGTGGTGCCGGCGGCGGTGGTGCCGGTGGCGGTGGTGCTGGCGGTGGTGGAGCCGGTGGAGGCGGTGGCGGTTCCGGCGGCGGTGGCGGTTCAGGCCGGTGAACGATTCAGTATCGATGCTTCGCTAGAGGGAGAACGACACGGTGCGGCGGCTTGATTGCATTCCGGCGGCCGGGAAAGTTCCAAGCGAGTCAGGGGAGTCAATATGAAAAGTTGGATCAGGGTAATCACAGCTGCAGTGGTATGCGGCGTCATGGCGGGATGCGGGTCGGATGACACCGTCACCACGCCGACTCCAATAACGCCGGTAGTGACGATCCCGGCAAGCCCGACGACGCCGTCGGTCGTACCGGGCGACACGGTGAACACCGTGCAGTGGTCGGCGGTGGCCGGCGCGACCTCGTACAACCTTTACTGGTCAGACGTCGCGCCGCTGACGAAGCAGGGCGCGAACGTGATCAATGGGGTTGTTTCACCGTACAAACACACGGGTCTGACCAACGGCAAGCTTCTGTACTACGCCGTGACGGCGCGTAACAGCGCTGGCGAAAGCGAATTGTCGTCAGTGATCGGCGCCACGCCAGTTCCGCCTGTTCCAGTTCCGGCAGCGCCGGCCACGGTGAACGCGACGTCAGGCGACACGGCCGTCACGCTGTCCTGGACCGCGGTATCGGACGCGGCCTCCTACAACGTGTACTGGGCGAAAGCATCGCCCGTGGTCCCGGGCGGTGCCGGGGTCACCAAGATCGACGGTCTGACGGTGCTCAGCTACATACACGTGGGGTTGACGAACGGTGACAGGTACTACTACCTCATTACCGCCGTCAATTCGGGTGGTGAGAGCGTGGCGTCAACGGAAGTCTCTGCGACGCCGATGCCGGCCTCATTCGGGGCGCCGATGAACCTGGCAGCCACGAGTGGTGACACGAAGGTCCAGCTCTCATGGTCGCCGGTGCAGTCGGCGTCGTCCTACAACGTGTACTGGTCGAAGACTGCCGGTGTGGTGCCGGGAGGGAGCGGTGTTTCGAAGATCGACAGTCCGCTCATCACTGCCACGAGCTATACGCACACCGGGCTGGTTAACGGCGACACGTACTACTACGTGGTCACAGCCATTGTGATGGGAGTCGAGAGTGCGCCGTCAGCCGAGAAATCAGCGCGGCCGCTGCCGCCCAAACCGCCTGCGCCAGCAACCGTAAGTGCCATCGCGGCAAAGGATGCGCTTGCGATCACCGTGCAGTGGTTTGATGTCACCTACCCTTCGGCGGTCGGCTACAACCTCTACAGAGGGCTGCAGCCTGGCGTGGCGACATACCTGAACGATCCCACCAGGGTCACCAAGTTCGCCAACGTGACCGCTCCATTCCTCGACACGACGAACCTCACAACGGCCACCTACTACTACTACGTGGTCACGGCGTTCGTGCAAGAGTTTCCGGATGTCGAGAGCGCGCCTTCCGGCGAGGCTGCAGTGCAGTCCGGCAGGGCGGGCGGTGGCGGCGGTGGAGGCGGAGGACACGAAGAGGGCTTCGGCAACAACCTGTCCTTCCCGACCATCTTCGCCGACGGCTACGGCCTGAGCGGACTGAAGATCAGCGGAACGTGGCCGGGTGTCGGCCCGTTCGCCACGCTGCCCACGTTCGACTTCAACACGGGACTGCGGCCGCTGTCGACCGAGACGCTGACGACGTTCCCCTTCTTCGACGCCAGCACGGCAGTGTCGATAGGTGGCATCACTTACTACCCGCAGGCCACGGCGAGTACCTGGCAGGCCGAGTGGCGTGTCAATACCAGCCCGACGATGGAAGTGATCGTCGACTGGGGCGATGCGCTGCTGAGCAAGTCCTATACAGAGCAATCGATGGTCCGCATCGAAACGATCCTGAAGCAGGACGCGACGATCCCCGGCGTCATCGACTCGATGACAGCCTACAAGATGGCGCTGCTGGCGGGATCGGGCATCACTGAGCTGCAGGGTACGGACAAGTCGACCTATGCCTCGGCGACCCGGAACGTCTTCGCGATCAACGCACGCCTGAAGGTCGAGAAGCTCGCGGCGGACGGGAGCGTCTCGGCGGTGCTCTATAACAAGGCGGTCTACGAGGGATTCGGCACGACCGTCGAGGGTGGCGGAAGGACCAACGACACGGCCTACGCCGCCGAACTGAACCAGGGCGGTCTGATCGTCTATGGCAAGAACTTCTTCATGACCCAGGTGACTGGCGAGAAGACCGGCAAGTACCGGATCACATTCAGTCTCGATCCGACGGCCAAGGTAGGTACGGTGGATGTCCCGAACCACATCAAGATGGTGAACAAGTCCGACGCTGGCGCGATGCTGTCGACGGACGGCCTCAGCACGTGGGTCGAGATCACGGTGAATTGAGGATTGTCACAGGCGGTGACGATGGGCACTGGCAGCACAACCGGATTCCTCCTCCTCCCGGTTGTGCCCTGGGCCCCCGAGAGCCGCTACCTTTCAGGCCCCGGCCGGCGGAAGCTGGGCGGGGCTGCGTTATTTAGGGCAGGCTCAGCGCAGCACATACCAAGCAGTCGCGGCAAAGCCGGTGTTGTAGATCGAATGCAGGGCGATTGCCGGCATCACGCTGGCGAAGCGTTCACGCAGATGACCGAACACCAGCGAGGGCACGACAACGGCGAGTGCCCAGACGGAAGGTTGCGCGGTGAAGTGCAATGCCACGAAGGCGGCGGTCGTAGCCAGATTGGCAAACGAGATCGGACCGACGGGCCGCGCCGCGCCGCGCTGGAGCAAAAACCCCTGGAGCGCTCCGCGGAACGCGAGCTCCTCGACGAAGGGCTGCACGACGACGAAAGAAAGAAGGGCGGAGGTGGTGAACGCCACCTGCATGTAGTCGCGAGCCATCAGGCCGATCCCGAACCACACCGGCAACGCAGCCAGAAGTGCGACCAGGAAGTGCGGGTCGCGCAGCCAGGCCCACCAGCCCGTCGACGGCCGTGCTACGCCGAACGCGTCGCGCAGGGCGCTGACCAGGTTACGCCGTTCGGAGTCAGCTGACATGACGCGATCGTTTCATGCGGGCGCGAAGACGGCAATGAAGCGCCTGTGCACAGAACAAGGCATTGAGGGGTCATCATGACCAGCAGAGTCAGAATTGGGTTTGCGATTTCATTGTGCGCAGTCGTCGTCGCAGTCTATGCCGCGACAGCCTTGCGGTTTGGCGCTGAAGTCAATGTGAGTCGCACGTTGACACCGACCGAGAAGGCTAAGGTCGTACGCCTGGCGTATCTGCATGGCAGCACCTTCAGGAAAGCCTGGTTGTTCACCTACGTGGATGGGCCGGTAGGCCAGCAGGACGTGTTTGCGCGCTACTCGTTCGACGAGGGAGCGACGTGGTCCCTGCCGATGCTGCTCTCAAGAGACGCGGCGAACGCGCCCACTGGCGGCCAGACCATCACCACCAAGGGCGGGCTGAGCTTCTTGGCCGACAACGAGAAGCCGATGATCTTCGCGCCGCCGTTAACAACCGGCCCGGCGGTCGTGATCACGTGGAACAGTGCCTACTGTCCGCAGAACCCCGCGGCTTCCAACAATGCCGGCGGCTACCTCAACCCGGACCAGGGCGCCGGTGACTTTGACGAGGACGGCACGCCCGACCGGCCCTATCACTGTGTCTGGGTGGCAACGACCACCGACCCGGCCCTGGACATGTGGGACGTGCATCAGCTCACCAATGGTGAACGTGATGCGATCAATGAACTGATATCCGGAAGTTCGACGGGTACCGCGTTCGCGATGGCCTGGCAGGAAGATCCCGCGGGCCTGCGTCCCGGCGAAGGCGAAGGGCGCGGCGATGGTGGCATGGGGTCTCACGTCTCCGGCGGAACCAACATCTGGTACACGCACGCACCAAACCCCAATGGGATGACGCTGCGGGCCAACATTGTCCAACTCAGCGACAACAACGCGCTGGGGACCGGCCAGCCCGGTGCCTCGCGCCCGAACCTGCAGCTCAGCGGAACGACAGCGGTGCTCGCGTATGAAGAGACGGCGTGCCCAGGGGGCAGTACAGGCAAGTGCATCGTTTACCACTCGTTCCCGTATACGACACACGATGTGAATTCGCCGGGAACGATCATCAGCGACGTCACGAAGAACTCGCGTCGCGTGCGCTTCTTCCTGCAAGGCGCGGCCATGGCGGGAACCTCGCCCCTGCGCGCTGCGGTGCTGTGGCGCGAAACGCCGTTCGTCACACCGGCGGCGCCATCCGACATCATCGTTCGCCGCGGACTGGTTGACGCCGTTGCGCGGCCGGGGTCGACCGGGCTCCTGGCTAGCGACATTTTGGCCGACACGCCGCAGAACATGACAGACGTGGCGCGGTTTGGGGGCAATGCCAATGCCCATCGCGCCGTGGTGCGCGGCAGTTTCATCGGACTCGCCTACGACCTGACGCCCAACATGGACGCCGCGAATCCGGAGAAGACGGCGGTGCCGACCGCGAACTACAACCTCACTTTCACGCGTTCGACCCGGAGCGGCGACGCCGGGAGCTGGAGTCCTCCGCTTAACCTGTCGCGGGTGGAGTCTCCTGCGTTCACGGTGGTCGAGCCTCGAATGGTGCCGACACCGGGAACCATCGTGAACCCCTTGACGGGTTCGCCGGATCCGGGTGACCTGCAGGATCCCAATGTGCTCATCGCGTCGTACGCGACGGAGAGCAACGAGCTCGTCGGCAAGGCGGGGCGGGTCTATGTGTCGCGCTCGACCGACCAGGGCGCGAACTTCGAGCCGTTCGTTCCGGTTTCGGTGATGGCGGCGGGTCAGTCCGAGGCCCAGCTGCGTCCGACGCCGGACGGCACATCGACGATGGTGCTGTGGATGAGCGAACAGACGATCGGCGATGCCAACACCAAGGATGCGGTGTTCGCGAGCGCGAGCCTGATGCAGTTGCCGGACCTCAAGCTCTCCGCATCCAACGCGTCGTTCCCGGCCTACACCAACATCACCGTTCCGCTTGCAGTGCTGAATCGCGGCACGGGGGAGGCCAGCAAAGTGCTGATAACCGCGACCCTGCCCGACGGCCTGAAACCGGTCGGCATGGGCGATCCGAGTGCATGTGCGATCAGCGGGAGCACGTTCAGCTGTACGCTGTCCCGTCTTGCTGCAGGCCAGAATCAGGTGCTCCAGCTGACGGTGACCGGCACCGTCGAGCGCAGCTACCTCATCAATACGGCTGTGACCAGCGAAGAGCCGGATGCCGACGCGGTCGACAACTCGCTGGCCATCTCGTTGACCGTAACGACACCGCTGTCGTCGCTTCCTCCGGTGGTGACGCCGCCGCCCACGACGCCGCCGACGACACCGCCTACTACACCGCCCGCAACGACGCCGCCGGCCGCATCGGCGCCGGTTCCGGCGGCGAACGCAGGAGGCGGGGGCGGATGTTCGGTGGCGCGCGCCGGCGCGCCGTTTGACCCGGTGTTGCTGCTGCTGGCAGCACTGGGCCTGATCGGCCCAGGGCTGCGTCGCCCCCTTGACCGCCGGCCGGTGGCCGGTTGAGACGGGCGAACTGCCGATCCCGGCAGGCGTCCCTGGACGCGAGTCGCGGCGCGCAATCTGGAGGCGCCGCGGCGGGCGGGGCGGCTCTTGAGAGACATCAACTCAGACGGATAAGTCACGACTAGCCTGAAAGCGTGGGGTTGTTGCAAAGGCATTGCGGCGCTCACAGTGGTTGTCAGCGGAGGTTCAAGATGAGGCGTTCCACGATTGCAACGTTATTGGCCAGCGTCGCGGTGGGTTTCGCGTTCGCAGGCACGGCCTGGGCAGAGGCCCGCAGCGAAATGGGCAAGCAGGAGTTCGAGTCGAACTGTGTCGCCTGCCATGGCGCCAGCGGCAAGGGTGACGGCTACTTCGCGCAGTACCTGAAGTTGCCGATCCCCGACCTGACGACGATCCAGCAGCGCAACAACGGTGTGTTCCCGACGGACCGCATGGTCGAGATCATCGACGGGCGCACGGCACTGAAAGGTCATGGTCCCAGGAACATGCCGATCTGGGGCACGACCTACACCGGGAAGGCGGCTGATTACTATCGCGGCCACGCCTACGACTCAGAACAGTTCGTCCGAGTTCGCGTGTTGGCGTTGACCGATTATCTGTATACGCTGCAGTTTCGCAAGTAAGCGCGATGGATTCAGGCGTCGAAGGCGTGGTGGTGTCTGCGCCTTCGCCGGATGAGGAGTCGACCGGTGCGGGTCGCCGCGCTGGTCAGCGTGAGACGTTAAGCTCGCCGGCGTGCCACGCATCTTTCACAAGCCGCTGGTCGTTACTTCTACGTCGATCGACGCCGTCGGCCACGTCAACAACCGCGAGTACCTGCGCTGGATGGAAGAGATCGCGGTCGAACACTCAGCGGCCCAGGGATGGCCCATGGAACGCTACTTTGCCGACCGCACCGCCTGGGTGGCGTCCACACACTTCATCGAATACCTGCGACCGGCCCTGGCGGACCAGTCGCTCGACGTCTACACCTGGATCACGCGTTGGAGCGAGCGCGACTGCCTCAGACGCTACGCGGTCCTCCGCGACCGCAAGCTGCTGGCGCGCGGCGAAACACAGTGGACTTTCGTAGATCTCGATTCCGGAAGGGCGCGCGCCATTCCGGCGCTGGTGCTCGAGGCGTTCGACCTGATCGGTGACGACGACTCGGAACTGCGCGCGCTCGGTCTGGTCCAGCGCGAGCGACGGCGTGCAGCGCCCTGAACCTCGCGCGTTCGCTGGTAGGCTTCGCGCCTGCGCCTGCGAGGCTCCGACGGGCGGGCAACAACAACTCGAACAGGAATAGGGTGATGTTGAACGTGTTAAAGACACTGGGCGCACTGTGCGCCCTGCTGGTGGCGTTTTCCGTGCAGGCGCAGGAGGCCGGCACGCTGAAGAAGATCCGTGACGCCAAATCCCTCACACTGGGGTACCGCGCGGACTCACCGCCGTTTTCCTTCACCGGGGCTGACGGCCAGCCGACCGGGTACTCGGTCGACCTGTGCAAGCGGGTCCACACCGGCGTGGAACGTGCCCTGAACGCCGGGCCGATTGCGATCAAGTGGGTGCCGGTGACCGCGGCCAACCGCTTTGACCAGGTGACCAGCGGGGCGGTCGATTTGGAATGTGGCGTCACGACGATCACGCTTGGGCGGCAGGAGCGCGTCGACTTTTCCAACATGATCTTCATCGACGGCGGTGCGGTGCTGACACTTGCGGAGTCGAAGCTCGGGCGACTGTCGGATCTGGCCGGCAAGACCGTAGGCGTGAAGCCGGGTACGACGACCGAGACTGCCCTGAAGGCAGCGTTGAAGGACCGGCTGATCGATGCGCGCGTCGTCAGCGTCAAGGACGACATCGAGGCGCTGGCGGCGCTCAATGAAAGACGCATCGACGGCTACGCCGCCGATCGCATCGTGCTCGCGGGACAGGTGATTCGCGCCCGCAGCGACGTCAAGTACACGCTGATCCAGGACGATTTCTCGGTCGAGCCCTACGGCCTGATGATGCGCCGCGACCCCGCTTTCCGGCTGGCGGTGAATCGCGCGATCTCGCAGACCTATCGTTCGGGCGCGATCAAGGAGATCTTCGATCGCTGGCTGGCGCCGCTCGGCAAGCCGGGCCCGCTGCTGTCGGCGATGTACTACCTGAATACCACTCCGGAGTGAGCGAGCAATGAGGTACATGCGCTGGGTTGCCTTCCTGATGACGCTGCTGCTGGCAGCCTGCGCCAGTACGCCGGGCGCCGGCGTATCCGGCACCGGTGTCGTGCAGTCGATTGCCGAGTCCACCGAAGCCAGCCAGACCGGCGCTGTCGTCGGCGCCATCGGCGGCGCAGTGCTCGGCGGCTGGCTCGGCAGCAACATTGGTGGCGGAGTGGGCCAGACGGTGGCGACAGCCGCGGGCAGCGTGGCCGGTGGTATGGCGGGCAGCGCGGTGGGCAGCCAGGCGGAGGTGAAGACGGTCTGGGATGTCCGCGTCCGCTTTGACGATGGCATCGATCGAATGGTGCGTGTCTACAGCCGCCCGACCTTCCGGCCCGGCGACAAGGTATCGGTGTCCAATGGCGCGGTGTCGCCGCTGCGTTAGTCCGAATACGGGTCCGCGCGTACGATCGCGGGCGGACCCGGCGTGAGACAATCCGCCGCCGTTTGATGGCCCGGCGGCAGTGGCGGCCCACGGGCGGCCCGGACCCTTCCCAGAACCGACGATGAACAACGACGCGCTCGTCGCGATCGACCATGTGACGTTCGGCTATGACCAGCGTGTCATCCTGTCCGACGTCACGATGACGTTTCCGCGCGGCAAGGTCATCGCGATCATGGGCGGGTCGGGCTGCGGCAAGACCACGTTGCTGCGGCTGATCGGTGGCGTGCTGACACCACAGCGCGGCGACATCACGTTCGATGGAGCGCCGGTCAATCCGCGCGATCGCGAATCGCTGTATGCCCTGCGGCGCCGCCTGGGGATGCTGTTCCAGTTCGGTGCGCTGTTCACGGACCTGACGGTGTTCGACAACGTCGCGTTCCCGCTGCGCGAGCACACGCAGTTGCCGGAAACGATGATTCGTGACCTCGTGCTGATGAAGCTGAACGCGGTCGGCCTGCGTGGCGCTGCCTATCTGAAACCGGCGGACCTTTCGGGCGGCATGGCGCGCCGTGTGGCGCTGGCTCGTGCCATTGCGCTGGACCCTGACCTGATCATGTACGACGAGCCGTTTGCCGGGCTCGACCCGATTTCGCTCGGTGTGGCCGCGAACCTGATCCGGCGGCTCAATGACGCGACAGGCGCCACGTCGCTGGTCGTTTCGCACGATGTGCACGAGTGCTTCCTGATCAGCGACTACGCCTATGTCATTTCCGGGGGGCGCATCGTCGGCCATGGCACGCCAGCCGAGGTGCAGGCGTCCGACGATCCGGAAGTCCTCCAGTTCATCCGCGGCGAACCCGACGGGCCGGTGCGCTTCCACTATCCGGCGCGTGACTATGCCGACGACCTGGGCATGCCCTCATGACAGCGGCCGAGTTCCTGCCGACTCTGGGGCGGCGCGCTCTGGAGGTGATGCGTGGCCTGGGCCACAGCGCGTTCTTCTTCGTCGAACTGCTGAAGAATGTTCCGTCCGCGCTGAAGCGTTTCTTCCTGGTGATTGCCCAGGTGCATGCGATCGGCAACTACTCGCTGGTCATCATCGCCGCCTCCGGCCTCGCGGTCGGATTCGTGCTCGCACTGCAGGGCTATTACACGCTGTCGCGCTACGGTGCGGCTGAATCGCTCGGCCTGCTGGTGGCGCTGTCACTGGTCCGCGAACTCGGTCCGGTCGTCACCGGCCTGCTGTTTGCTGGGCGTGCCGGAACCTCGCTGACCGCCGAGATAGGCCTGATGAAGGCCGGCGAGCAGCTGGCCGCGATGGAGATGATGGCGGTCGACCCCAAGTCGCGCGTGCTGGCGCCGCGCTTCGTCGCCGGCATCATCTCGATGCCGCTGCTGGCGGCGATTTTCTCCGCCGTCGGCATACTCGGCGGCTATGTAGTCGGCGTGCTGATGATCGGCATCGATCCGGGCGCGTTCTGGTCGCAGATGCAGAGCGGTGTCGATGTCTGGGACGACGTCGGCAACGGCATCATCAAGAGCGTTGTCTTTGGCGTCGCCTGCACCTTCGTTGCGCTGTACCAGGGCTATGAAGCCGAGGCGACCCCGGAAGGGGTGGCGCAGGCAACGACCCGCACGGTGGTCATTTCGTCGCTGGCAGTGCTGGGGCTGGATTTCGTGTTGACGGCGCTGATGTTCAGCACGCCGGGCTAGCAGCCAATTGGGAGTCGTTCGATGGGACGCAAGGCAACGGAAACACTGGTCGGCGTATTCGTGCTGCTGGGCATGATCGCGGTGGTCTTCCTCGCTCTGAAGGCCGCGAACCTCGCGAGCTTCAGTACCGGGCCCACCTACGCGCTCACGGCCAAATTCGACAACATCGGCGGGCTCAAGGTCCGGGCTCCGGTGAAGAGCGCCGGCGTCACCGTCGGCCGGGTCACGGCGATCGCGCTGGATCCGCAGAGCTTCCAGGGGCTGGTGACCATCGAACTCGACAGCCGGGTGCAGTTCCCGGCGGACACTTCAGCCAAGATCCTGACGTCCGGACTGCTCGGCGACCAGTACATCGGACTCGAGCCGGGCGGGGACGACAAGAACCTTGCGGGTGGCGACCAGATCAAGATGACGCAGTCGGCTGTCGTGCTCGAAAACCTGATAGGTCAGTTTCTCTACAACAAGGCCGCCGAGGGCGGCGACAAGAAGTAGAGCGCCGGACCGTGACTGACGGAGCGAACCGTTGAGTGTTGCACGCCTGACTCTGCGTGGCTGCATCGCGTTTGCGGTGCTCGTGCTGGCGTCCGGCTGCGCCACGCTGCCGCCGAACGCCGGGCAGGACCCACGTGACCCGTGGGAAAAGTACAACCGCAACATGTTCGCCTTCAATGATGGCTTCGATGAAGCGATCACGAAGCCGCTGGCGGAGTTGTACGTCAAGCTGCCGGAAGGCGTACGCACTTGCCTGTCGAACGCCTTCTCCAACTTGCGCGGACCGTCGACGGCGATCAACAACTTCTTCCAGAGCAAACCCGTCGAGGCGCTGTCAGACGTCGGCCGGTTCGCGGTCAACACCACGGTGGGCATCGTTGGATGCTTTGACGTGGCCACGGGCTGGGGAATGGAAGCGCATCGCGAGGACTTCGGCCAGACGCTGGGCGTGTGGGGCTTCGAGCCCGGACCGTACCTCGTGATGCCGATCTTCGGCCCGAGCAGCGTGCGCGATGCCATCGGCATTTACGGTGTCGAACCGTTCCTGGATCTGAACTTCTACATCGACTATCCCGGCATCGAGTACACCGTGCTCGGCCTGCGGGTCGTCAACGAGCGTGCCGAGCTGCTGCCGGCCGATCGGCTGGTGCGCGAGGCCGCGCTCGACCGCTACAGCTTCATCCGCGATGGCTTCCTGCAGCGCCGCCGCAGCCTGGTCTATGACGGCAACCCGCCCCGGGTGATCGATCCGGACGACGAGGATGACGGGGACGATGCAAAGGCTCCGGCGCCCGGACGCAGCACTTCGTCGGGGCCTGCGCAGACGAAACCTCCCGGCGAACCCGGCGACGGCGCGGACAAGCCGGTCGATGCGAAGCCCGGCGACGCGGCAAAATAGGTGGGCCGAGCGAACCCACGACCGCCTTTGTGGTCAGTCCCAGACCTCCCTTGCCAGTGAGTGACAGCCCCATGCAGAAATTCCTGAAGATTCTTCGCTTCTTCGTGGCGCCGGTGGCGCTGGCGCTGGCAGGCCCCGTCGTCGCACAGGCTTCTACGGCGGCTCCGGATGCGTTGGTGCGTGACCTGACCGCGGAAGTGCTGGACACGATCCGCGCCGACAAGGCGATCGCAAACGGCGATGTATCGCGTGTGCAGAAGCTGGTCGACGAAAAGATCCTGCCGTACGTCGACTTCCAGAAGATGACGCGGCTGGCCGTCGGCCGCGGCTGGCGCAGCGCGACGCCGGAGCAACGCGAGGTGCTGACGCGCGAGTTCCGCACGTTGCTGGTGCGCACCTACAGCGGCGCGCTGTCGCAGGTAAAGGACCACAAGGTGGAAATGGGGCCGTTCCGTGCGCAGCCGGGCGACATGGACGTGCTGGTCCGCACCAACGTCGTTCCGTCGCGTGGCGACAAGATCCAGCTCGACTATCGGCTGGAGAAGCAGGACGCGGGCTGGAAGATCTATGACGTCAACGTGCTTGGCGTCTGGCTGGTCGAGAATTACAAGACCCAGTTTGCCGGCGAAGTCAGTACCGGCGGTGTCGATGGTCTGATCAAGTCGCTGACCGATCGCAACCGCCAGCTGGCCGAAGCGAAGAAAGCCTGAACTCCGATGCGCATCGACACCGCCGATATCGGCATGCACAACGCGGCACAGGTGGCTGAACTCGGCCGCGCTGCGATCGAGCGCGGAGAGTCCGAGTTCGACCTCTCGGGAGTCGCGCGGTGCGACTCGTCGGCGGTCGCGGTCGTGCTCGAATGGCAGCGCGTGGCCAAGGCGCGGGGCCTGGCACTGAAGGTGTCGGGCGCCCCGGCCGGCCTGGTGAGCCTGGCGACCGTTTACGGCGTCGAGGAACTGCTGCCCGCCTTCGCTCCCGGTCGTTAGGGGCGCTGCTCCTATAATTCACGGCTTCCACGTCGAGGCCGCCGGGCACGTCGACGCCTGCCCGTGACTGCCGCCATCCAGGTCAATTCCGTTTCCAAGCGCTACGGCTCGCTCGTGGCGCTGGATCATGTCGACCTCACGATCGAGCCTGGCGAGTTCTTCGGGTTGCTCGGGCCCAACGGCGCCGGCAAGACGACGCTGATCTCGATCATCGCCGGGCTCGTGCGCGCGAGCAGTGGACAGGTCGCGATCATGGGGCACGATGTGGTCACCGATTTCCGCTCGGCGCGGCTGTCGGTGGGTGTCGTGCCGCAGGAACTCGCGTTCGATCCGTTCTTCACCGTGCGGGAGACGCTGACGTTCCAGTCGGGCTACTTCGGCCTGCGCCACAACGGCGCGTGGATCGATGAAGTGCTGGAGAACCTCGGGCTCACCAACAAGGCGAACACCAACACGCGTGCGCTGTCCGGCGGTATGAAGCGCCGGTTGATGGTGGCCCAGGCCCTGGTCCACAAGCCGCCGGTCATCGTGCTTGACGAGCCGACCGCGGGGGTCGACGTGGAACTGCGGCAGACGCTGTGGAGCTTCATCCGTCGGCTCAACCGCGAGGGCCACACGATCGTGCTGACGACGCACTATCTCGAGGAGGCCCAGGCCCTGTGCGGGCGTATCGCGATGCTCAAGGCAGGGCGCATCGTCGCCCTCGACACGACGCGCGCCTTGCTCGCCCGGGTGGCAGGCCTGCAACTGACGATGCGTCCCAGGGGAACGCCGCCGCCGTCGGTGCTGGCGCACCGGATCGAGGAACGCGACGGCCTGCTGACGCTGCGGCTGGCGCACTCCGATGAGGTGGCGCGTGTGCTGGCTGAGTGCGCGGCGGCGGGATGCACCGTCGAAGACCTAGAGGTCGGCCGCGCCGATCTCGAGGATGTCTTCCTGCAGTTGATGGCGGACCGGCCGGCGGCACGACTGCCGGCGGGAGTGGCCGCATGAGTGCGTCGCCGACGCTTGCCCACTCCTCGCCCGGAGTCGCGTTCCGCACGCTCCTGACCAAGGAGACGCTGCGGTTCTGGAAGGTCGGTTTCCAGACGATTGCGGCGCCGGTGCTGACGGCCGTCCTCTACCTGCTCGTCTTTGGCCAGGTGCTCGCGGATCATGTCGAGGTCTTCCCCGGCGTCAGTTATGTTGCTTTTCTGATTCCCGGCCTCGTGATGATGTCGATGCTGCAGAACGCGTTTGCCAACTCGTCTTCCAGCCTGATCCAGTCGAAGATCATGGGCAGTCTCGTATTCGTGCTGCTGCCGCCGTTCTCGCACTGGCAGCTTTTCGGGGCGTATGTACTGGCGTCGATCGTGCGCGGCCTCGTGGTCGGGCTCGGCGTGTTCGTCGTCGCGGTGTGGTTCGGGCCTCCGGCGTTCAAGGCGCCGCTGTGGATTCTCGTGTTTGCGCTGGCGGGCAGCGCCATGCTCGGAGCGCTCGGCGTCGTCGCCGGCATCTGGGCCGACAAGTTCGACCAGCTCGCGGCGTTTCAGAATTTCGTCGTCATGCCGGCGACCTTCCTGTCCGGCGTGTTCTACTCGGTTCAGGGGTTGCCAGCGTTCTGGCAGGCGGTGTCGCACCTGAATCCGTTTTTCTACGTCATCGATGGCTTCCGCTACGGTTTCTTCGCGCAGTCGGACGTCTCGCCCTGGCTCAGCCTGGCGATCGTGGCAGCCGCGCTCGCGGTGACCACGGCGATTGCGCTGAGCCTGCTCGCCCGCGGCTACAAGCTCAGACAATGAACGAGGCCCTGATGGACCCGACTCCCGAGGATGTCCGACGCTATATCGCCGCCGGGCTCGAGTGCAGCGTGCTCGAGGTCGAGGGCGACGGTCGCCACTTCAGCGCACTGATCGTCAGCCCGGCGTTCGAAGGCAGGACACGGGTCGCCCGCCACCAGCTGGTCTATGGGGCACTGGGTGAACGAATGCACGCAGAAGTGCACGCGCTGTCGATGCGTACCCTGACGCCGGCCGAATACGAGGCCGGATCGCGATGAATCCGGCGCGGCGCGCTTCATTGGCTCTTCACAGGTCGTTCGCCCGGTCTTCAAGCCCGCCTGTCAGTCTGTGTTTCCGTCCGCATCCGGCGGGCGTTACCGCAGGAGACAGACCGTGCTCGAGACTCAAGTTGAACCCGTGCATCGAAGTTCGCCCCGGGCGGAGCGCGTCACGCGCCCCGTGGTTTTTCGCAGACCGCCACTCCACCAGGGCCCGGACATGGACAAGCTGAAGATCAGCGGCGGCGTGCCGCTGCGGGGCGAGATTCCGATCTCGGGCGCGAAGAATGCGGCGCTGCCGATCCTCTGCGCGTCATTGCTGACGGCGGACGACCTGGTGGTCGACAACGTTCCGCAGCTGCAGGACGTCGCGACCGCGCTCAAGCTGCTGCGACAGATGGGGGTCGTGGCCGAGCGCGATGGCGCGGCGGTCCGTCTGAATGCGTCGACCGTCGCCCATCCTGAGGCGCCGTACGAATTGGTGAAGACGATGCGCGCGGCGATCCTCGTTCTGGGTCCGCTGGTCGCGCGTTTCGGGCACGCACGAGTCAGCCTGCCCGGCGGTTGCGCGATCGGCGCGCGACCGGTGGACCAGCACATCAAGGGGCTCGAGCTGATGGGCGCGCAGATCCACATCGAAGGTGGGTATCTGATCGCCGAGGCAACACGACTCAAGGGCACGCGGATCGTGACCGACATGGTGACCGTGACCGGCACCGAGAACCTGATGATGGCGGCGACCCTCGCGTCGGGCGAAACCGTCATCGAGAACGCCGCGCGCGAACCCGAGGTCACCGACCTGGCGCACGCGCTGATCGCGATGGGTGCGCGCATCGACGGCGTCGGCACTGACCGCCTCGTCGTGCACGGCGTCGAGCGCCTGCACGGCGCGCAGCATCGGGTCATGCCCGATCGCATCGAGACCGGGACGTTTCTCTGCGCGGTCTCGGCCACCGGCGGAGACGTGCTGCTGCGAGGAGCGGCCCCGTCGACACTCGATGCGGTGCTCGACAAGCTGCGCGAAGCGGGCGCCACGCTCGATTGCACGGCCGATAGTATCCGCGTGCGCATGACCGGCCGGCCGCGCGCGGTCAGCCTGCGCACCGCGCCCTACCCGGCGTTTCCAACGGATATGCAGGCACAGTTCATGGCGCTCGACTGCATCGCCGAGGGCGTCGGACGCGTTACCGAGACGATCTTCGAGAACCGTTTCATGCACGTGCTGGAGTTGCAGCGGCTCGGCGCTCACATCGCGATCGAGGGCAACACCGCGGTGGTGCAGGGTGTCGGCCAGCTGACCGGGGCCCCCGTGATGGCCACCGACCTGCGGGCATCGGCCAGCCTCGTCGTCGCCGGCCTGGTGGCCCAGGGCGAGACGGTCATCGATCGCATATACCATCTGGATCGCGGCTACGAGGCGATGGAAGCGAAGCTCGGTCGGGTGGGTGCCCGCATCGAACGCGTGAAGTAGCCGGGGGCCTGCCGGGAACCGATGATCACGCTGGCGCTTTCCAAGGGACGGATCTTCGACGAGTCGCAACCATTGCTGGCCGCGGCCGGTATGGCGCCGCTCGAGGATCCGGAAACGTCGCGCAAGCTGATCATCGGTACTCAGGATCCGCAGGTGCGAGTCGTGGTCGTGCGCGCTTCCGACGTGCCGACCTACGTGCAATACGGTGCGGCCGAGCTCGGTGTCGCCGGCAAGGACGTGCTGCTAGAGCACAGTGCACAGTGGGGCGATCGCGGGCTCTACCAGCCGATCGATCTCGGCATCGCGCGCTGCCGATTGTGCGTGGCCGTTCCGGCCGGATTCGACTACGCCACGGCCGTGCGCCGGGGCGCGCGGCTGCGCGTGGCGACGAAGTACGTGCAGACCGCGCGGGAGCACTTCGCGGCGAAGGGCGTGCATGTCGATCTCATCAAGCTCTATGGCTCGATGGAGCTGGCGCCGCTGGCCGGTCTGGCGGATGCGATCGTCGACCTCGTCTCGTCCGGCGGCACGCTGCGCGCCAACAATCTGGTGGAAGTCGAGGAGGTCGCGGCCATATCGTCGCGCCTGATCGTGAACCAGTCGGCGCTGAAGACGCGCCGCGCCGAGCTGGCACCGCTGATCGAGCGCATCGAGGCGGCGGCCCGTCCATGAAGTTGCGTCGCCTCAGCACGCGCGATGCCGGCTTCGAAGCGGAGTTCGGCAGGCTGGTCGCCGTCGGCAGCGCGATTGACAAGGGCATCGAGCGCGCGGCTGAAGCGATTGTCGATGACGTGCGTGCACGCGGCGATTCCGCGGTGCTGGAATACACCAATCGGTTCGATCGCACGGCGGTTGCGAGCGTCGCCGATCTCGAAATCTCGCAGGCCGAGATGAGCGAGGCCTTTGAGAGTCTGCCGGCCGATCAGCGCGACGCATTGCGGGCCGCCGCTGGCCGCATCCGCGATTTCCATCGCGAGCAGCATCGGCGACTGATGCAGGGCGACTGGACGAGCTCGGAAGCAGACGGCACCGTCACCGGACAGCGCATCGGTCCGCTCGACAGCGTTGGCCTCTACGTTCCCGGCGGCAAGGCGGCCTACCCATCGTCGGTGCTGATGAACTCGATCCCGGCGCACGTCGCAGGTGTCGAGCGGCTGACAATGGTGGTGCCGACGCCCGGCGGCGAGCGCAATGCGCTGGTGCTTGCAGCGGCGCACCTGGGCGGCGTGTCGCGCGCCTTCGCCGTCGGTGGCGCGCAGGCCATCGCGGCACTTGCCTACGGGACCGCGACGATCCGCGCGGTCGACAAGATCGTCGGCCCCGGCAATGCCTATGTCGCCGCGGCGAAGCGCCGCGTTTTCGGCACGGTGGGCATCGACATGATCGCCGGACCGACCGAGATCCTCGTCATCGCCGACGGCGACGCCGAGCCCGACTGGATCGCGATGGATCTGTTCTCGCAAGCGGAGCACGATGAACTCGCGCAGGCGCTGCTGCTGACGCCGGACGAGGGTCTGATCGCCGCGGTGGCCGCATCGATCGAGCGCCTGCTGCCGGACCAGCCGCGCCGCGACATCATCGCGGCATCGTTCGGGAACCGCGGCGCACTGGTGCTGACGCGCGACCTCGACGAAGCGGTGGCACTCTGCAACCGCGTCGCGCCCGAGCACATGGAGATCGTCACGTCCGATCCGCAAGCGCTGTTGCCGAAGATCCGCCACGCCGGGGCCATTTTCGTCGGGCACTATTCCTCCGAGTCCCTGGGGGACTACTGCGCCGGCCCGAACCACGTGTTGCCGACCGTGCGAACCGCCCGCTTTTCCTCGCCACTGGGCGTCTACGATTTCGTGAAGCGCTCCAACCTCATCAACGTGTCCGCCGCAGGGGCGCAGCGCCTCGGACCGATCGCCTCGGTCCTGGCACGGGGCGAGCAGCTGACCGCGCACGCCATGTCCGCCGAGTTGCGCCTGGATCCCGCGGGGAGGCTCGAGTGAACGCGCGCATCGGCAAGCGTCCCAACCTTGCGGTGATCCGCGACGACGTGCGGGCGATCGAGGCCTACGCCGTGCCCAGCGCCGTCGGTTTCATCAAGCTCGACGCGATGGAGAACCCGTTCACCTTGCCCGAAGCCCTGCAGCGCGAACTCGGGGAACGCCTGGGCAAGCAAGCGCTGAACCGCTATCCGCTGTCCGATCCGCGCGGGTTCAAAGAGCGGCTCGGCAAGGCGATGGGGCTGCCCCTGGGGGCCCGGCTGATGCTGGGCAACGGCTCCGACGAGCTGATCCACCTCGTGATCCAGGCCTGCGCCCGACCGGGCAGCACCGTACTGTCGCCGTGGCCGAGCTTCTCGATGTACGAGATGTCGACGCGGTTCGACGGGAGCCGCTTCGTCGGCGTCCCGCTGCGGGCCGACTTCACGCTCGATACGAACGCGGTGCTGTCGGCCATCGCGGAGCACCAGCCGGCTGTCATTTTCATCGCCTACCCGAACAATCCAACCGGCAACCTGTTTGACCGCAGCGGCGTCGAGGCCATCCTGCGTGCCACGTCGGGGCTGGTTGTCATCGACGAGGCGTACCTGCCCTTCGCGCAGGACACCTGGATGCCGCAACTGCGCAGCTGGCCCAACCTGGTCGTGCTGCGCACGTTGTCAAAGCTGGGCCTGGCGGGCATTCGGCTCGGCTACCTGGCCGGCGATCCGGAGTGGATCAGCGAGTTCGACAAGCTGCGGCCCCCGTACAACGTCAACGTGCTGACCCTGGCGGCCGCGGACTTCATGCTGGAACACCTGCCGGCGCTCGAGTCGCAGGCTGTCATGCTGCGGGCCGAACGGTCGCGCGTGGCCGCCGCACTGAGCGCGATGCGTGGCGTCACGGTCTTCCCGTCGGCGGCGAACTTCCTGCTGTTCCGCGTTCCCGATCCCGATCGCGCCTTCAGCGCACTGAAGGAACGCGGCATCCTGATCAAGAACGTGGCGAAAGTGCATCCATTGCTGGAAGGCTGCCTGCGTACCACCATAGGCACGACCGGCGAGAATGATGCTTTGATGCAGGCGCTGCGCGCCATCATGGAAGGGTCACGATGACTGCCCGAATCTCTCCGCGCCGTGCGACGGTCGAGCGGAACACCAAGGAAACGCAGATTCGCGTCGAGGTCGACCTCGACGGCAGCGGCCGTTGCACGGTGTCCTCGGGCGTCGGCTTCTTCGATCACATGCTCGACCAGATTGCCCGGCACGGCATGCTCGACCTTGTCATCGATGCCCGCGGCGACCTGCACATCGACGGACATCACACGATCGAGGACATCGGGATCACGCTGGGACAGGCGTTCGCCCAGGCGATTGGCGACAAGGCCGGTGTGCGCCGCTACGGGCATGCCTATGTGCCGCTCGACGAAGCGCTGTCGCGGGTCGTCATCGATCTTTCGGGCCGTCCGGGGCTGGAATGGCACGTGCCGTTCAAGCGCGCGATGATCGGCGAGTTCGACGTCGACCTGACGCACGAGTTCTTCCAGGGCTTTGCCAACCACGCGCAGGTCACATTGCATATCGACAATCTGCGCGGTGACAATGCCCACCACCAGTGCGAGACCGTCTTCAAGGCCTTCGCCCGCGCGCTGCGCATGGCCGTAGAGCCGGACCCGCGCGCTGCCGGAGCTATCCCCTCGACCAAAGGCACGCTCTAGCGCGAGGGAACAATGCGTCAAGCTCGCATTTGTGTCAGGGCGCGCGCGCGGCCGCTCCGGAGCGCGCCCGCTCAATCTAGCGCTTTGCGTGCACGTGCGACGCGAAGTGTCGCGTACACGCAAAGCGAATGATCGCCGTCATTGACTACGGAATGGGCAATCTGCGTTCGGTGGCGAAGGCGATCGAGCACGTGGCCGCAGACACTGTGGTGCAGGTCACTTCCGACCCCGCGGTCGTCCGTGCGGCTGATCGGGTTGTGTTCCCGGGACAGGGCGCCATGCCGGACTGCATGCGCTATCTGCGTGAATCGGGCATGGAACAGGCCGTTCGCGAGGCGGCGGCGGCCAAGCCCCTGCTGGCCGTGTGCATTGGCGAACAGATGCTTTTCGACCACAGCGAGGAGGGCTCGACTCCCGGGCTTGGGCTGTTTCCCGGCGCAGTCGTGCGGTTTCGCGACGAGGCGATGAGATTGGGCCCTGGCGCGCGCCTGAAGGTGCCGCACATGGGCTGGAATCGCGTGCACCAGACACAGGCACATCCGCTCTGGGAAGGTGTCCCGGACGACAGCTGGTTCTATTTCGTCCACAGCTACTACGTGGTTCCGCGCGACGAACGGCTGATTGCCGGCGCGTCCGACTACGGCGGTCGCTTTACCTGCGCGGTGGCGCGGGATAATATTTTTGCGACCCAGTTTCATCCGGAAAAGAGCGCCGCCGCCGGTTTGCGAATCTACGAGAACTTCTGCCGCTGGGCGCCGTGACTCGGCGCCTGCGCGCCTCGCCCGAACCGTACCGAACCCCCCTCCGTCTTCGCTGCACACCGCCCACCCACCGGGGCCTCGCCCAATGCTGCTCATCCCTGCCATTGACCTGAAGGACGGTCATTGCGTGCGCCTGCGCCAAGGCGACATGAACAACAATGTGACCGTGTTCTCCGAAGACCCGGTCGCCATGGCGCGTCACTGGCTGGAACAGGGCGCCCGGCGGCTGCACATCGTCGATCTCAACGCGGCGCGCTCGGGGCGACCCGTCAATGAGGGTGTGATCAAGAGGATCGTCAATGCGGTCGGTGACGACCTGCCGATCCAGCTGGGCGGCGGCATCCGCGACCTCGACACGATCGAGCGCTATATCGACGACGGCGTCAGCTTCGTTGTAATCGGCACGGCGGCGGTCAAGAACCCTGGATTCCTGCACGATGCGTGCAGTGCCTTTGCCGGCCACGTGATCGTCGCGCTCGACGCCAGGGCTGGCAAAGTCGCGACGGACGGCTGGAGCAAGCTCACCGGCCACGACGTCAACGACCTAGGGAAGAAATTCGAGGACTACGGTGTCGAGGCGATCCTTTACACGGACATCGGCCGGGACGGCATGCTGACTGGCGTGAACATCGAGGCGACGGTCGAGCTGGCGCGGCACGTCAAGATCCCCGTCATTGCCAGTGGGGGCGTTGCGAGCATGGACGACATCGAGGCGTTGTGTGCTGTCGAGGTCGACGGCGTGACCGGCGCCATCCTCGGCCGCTCTCTTTACGAAGGCACGCTCGACTTCAAGCGCGCCCAGGAGCGCGCCGACGCACTCGCGACCTGACGGCACGCCGCTGCAGCCCGCTATGCTCCGGTGCGGAGCGAGACCATGCTTGCCAAGCGCATCATTCCCTGCCTGGATGTCACCGGCGGCCGCGTCGTCAAGGGCGTCAACTTCGTCGAGTTGCGCGACGCCGGCGATCCGGTCGAAATCGCCCGCCGCTACGACGGCGAAGGCGCGGACGAACTGACATTCCTCGACATCACCGCGTCGTCGGACCAGCGCGACATCATCCTGCATGTGATCGAAGCGGTCGCGGAACAGGTGTTCATTCCGCTGACGGTCGGTGGTGGCGTGCGGCGCGTCGAAGACGTGCGGCGACTGCTGAACGCCGGAGCCGACAAGGTTTCGATCAACACGGCGGCGGTCCAGGATCCGCAACTCGTGGCCGCCGCCACGGCGCGTTACGGCTCGCAGTGCATCGTCGTTGCCATCGATGCGCGCCGCCGCCGCAATGTCGACGACTCGGCGGGTTGGGAGGTCTACACCCACGGCGGGCGCACGCCGACGGGCATCGATGCCGTCGAGTGGGCGCGCGAGGTGAGCCGGCTCGGCGCCGGTGAGATCCTGCTGACCAGCATGGACCGCGACGGGACGCGCCAGGGTTTCGACCTAGAACTGACGCGTGCGGTCGTCGACGCCGTGCCGGTCCCGGTGATCGCCTCGGGAGGTGTCGGCACGCTGCAGCACCTGACCGACGGAGTCACGGTCGGCGGCGCCGATGCGGTGCTCGCAGCGTCGATCTTTCACTACGGAGAGTTCACCGTGCGCGCCGCCAAGGAGTACCTGGCGTCACAGGGTGTGCTGATGCGGCTGACATGACCTGGCTCGCGGACGTCCGCTTCGATGCCGACGGGCTGGTGCCCGTCATCGCCCAGGATGCCGCCAGCGGGCGCGTGCTGATGGTCGCCTGGGCCAATCACGAGGCGCTGACGGAGACGGCTCATACACGGAAGGCCGTGTACTGGTCGCGCTCCCGCGGCCGGCTGTGGCGCAAGGGCGAGGAGTCGGGCCACACGCAACAGGTGGCGGAAATCCGGCTCGACTGCGACGGCGACGTCGTGCTGTACGCTGTCGAGCAGGCGGGCGGAATTGCCTGCCACACCGGGCGAGCCAGCTGTTTTTTCCGGCGCCTCGTGGACGACCGTTGGGAGACTGTGGATCCGGTCCTGCAGGACCCCGAGCTCATCTACCGCAAATGAACGACGCCATCTTGAGCCGGCTCGCCGCCGTCATCGAATCACGTCGCGGCGGCGACCCGGAGACGTCCTACGTCGCCCGGCTTCTCGCCCGCGGCGACGATGCGATTCTGAAGAAGATCGGCGAAGAGGCGACCGAAGCCGTGATGGCGGCCAAGGACCGGTCACCCGAGCGGATCATCGCGGAGACCGCGGATCTCTGGTTTCATTGCCTGATCATGCTGGCGCACTACGGGTTGCGGCCAGAGCAGGTGCTGGACGAACTCGCGCGTCGGGCCGGTACTTCCGGTATCGAGGAAAAAGCCGTGCGAAAGGCGCAGCGCCGCGAGCGGAGCGACTGATGGACAACAGGGGCGGCGGCTTTTCGGTGCAGGCTGGCGTCCGCGACGCGGACGTCAAGCGCGTTGCAGCGTGTGGCCGGAGCCAAAAGGCGGCAAGGAACGCGCATGCGCGCGAGCGGGGCAAGTCATGAATGGCCCCCCAGGGGCCCGGCACAAGGCATGGGAACGCGACGTCCGCGACGACGTCAAAGGATAGTTGATGACCGAGAAGTGCCTGTTCTGCCGCATCGCGCGGGGAGAAGTGCCCAGCCGCAAGGCTTACGAGGATGACGAAGTCCTTGCTTTTCACGACATCAACCCGGCCGCGCCGGTGCATCTTCTGGTGGTTCCGAAGCTGCACGTGGACTCGCTGCTCACGACCGGTCCGGAGCACGCGGCGCTGTTGGGTAAACTCATGATCCTTGCGCCGCGGCTCGCGAAAGAACAAGGCTGCGACAACGGCTTTCGCGTCGTGATCAACAACGGCCCGGACGGCGGGCAAGAGGTCTTTCACTTGCACATCCACATCCTGGGCGGACCGCGCCCGTGGAAGCGTCTGTAGGAGTCGGCAATGGGTTCGTTTTCGATCTGGCATTGGTTGATCGTCCTGCTCGTCATCATCCTGGTCTTCGGCACCAGCAAGCTGAAGAACATGGGCAAGGATCTCGGCGGCGCGATCAAGGGCTTCAAGGAAGGCATGAAGGAAGGCACCGAGGAGGCGGCCCGGAACGTGGAGGACGCCAAGAAGGTTGCCGGCCAGACTATCGACGTCCAGGCCAAAGAGAAGTCCTGATCGGCCTGCATGTCTCGAGCGCCCGCGGTGGCCGGGGCGCACCTGCGTTTCACCTTCCGACCTGACGGCCGCGGATGTTCGATTTCAGTTTCGGCGAATTGGCTTTGATCAGTGCCGTGGCCCTGGTGGTGCTCGGACCCGAGCGCCTGCCCAAGGTGGCACGCACCGTCGGCGAATGGGCGGGCAAGGCACAGCGCTACGTCAGCCAGGTCAAGGCGGACATCAACCGCGAGATCGAGGTCGCCGAGCTCAAGAAGCTCCAGGAGCAGGCACGCGGCATCGCACACGAATTCGAAACGGCCGTTCAGGGCGAGGTCAAGGGCATCGAGTCGAGCCTGAATTCCGCGGCGAACCCGACCGGCAGCGTCGACCTGTCGACCCTGGGTTCGGACAAGCTGACCGACCAGTGGGGAGAAGCGGACGGCTGGATGAATACGCGGTTCGCGCGCCGCTACAAGCCCGGGCCCAGCATTGACGAGTTGTCCGATGAACTCGACAAGCTGAAGAGGCAGCTCGCCATGCCGGAGGCGGCAGGACGTTCACGTCGCAAGTACGCACCGCGTGCCCGGATGAATCGGCCACGCATCCGGCGCTAACCCGTCAAGGCGACAAATTGACTACCGAGGCCTCCGATCCCGGCCAGGAACAGAGTTTCCTGACTCACCTCGTCGAGCTGCGCCAGCGGCTGGTGCGAGCTGCGCTCGCGGTCGTCATCGTGTTCCTGGCGCTCACCCCGTTCATGAAGGACATCTTCGACCTGTTGTCGCAGCCGATGATGGCGGCGCTGCCAGCCGGGTCCAAGTTGCTCGCGACCGGGGTCATCACGCCGTTCATGGTGCCGCTGAAGGTGACGCTGTTCTGCGCGCTGCTGATCGCGCTGCCTTACGTCCTGTGGCAGGCGTGGGCCTTCGTCGCCCCCGGGCTTTACAAGCATGAAAGAAAGCTGGCCGCGCCGCTGATCGCGTCGAGCGTCTTCATGTTTGCGCTCGGCATGGCGTACTGCTACTTCATCGTGTTCGGGTTCGTCTTCAAGTTCATCGCCGGGTTTGCCCCGATCTCGGTGAATGTCTCGCCCGACATCGAGGCCTATTTCAGCTTCGTGATGGGCATGTTCCTGGCGTTCGGCCTGACCTTCGAGGTGCCGATCATCGTCGTGCTGCTGGCGCGGTTCCGCATTGCCAGCATCGAGAAGCTGAAGCAGGCGCGCCCCTACGTCATCGTCGGTGCATTCATCGTCGCCGCGATCTTCACGCCTCCGGATGTGCTGTCGCAACTGTTGCTCGCCATCCCGCTGTGCGTGCTCTATGAGTTGGGGATCTTCCTCGCTCGCTTCCTGGCCAAGCCCAAGGACGCCGACGAGGCGGCCGCACCGGAAGCGCCGTGATGCACGCACGCGTCGGGCCGCACACGTGATTGCCCGGCCGCTTCGGCTGCTGCTGTTGCTGGTGTTCGCCCTGCTGGTCACGGCCGCGCACGGCGCACGGCTGCAGGTCGTGCCGGACGGCGATGCCGAGCTCGCGGAAGGCTATGCCGCCTACCAGGCCAGCGATCTGGTCCGCGCCCAACAGCTGTTTCGCAAGGGCGCCGAGCGCAAGCATCGCGTCGCTCAGTTCAACCTCGCGGTGATGCTGCTGGAGGGCGAAGGCGGACAGCCGGACCCCGCCGGTGGGGTGCAATGGCTCCGGAGGTCAGCGGATGGAGGATTTGCACGGGCGCAGTACGCGCTCGGACTGTTGTTCGAGCGCGGCGAACTGGTCCAGCGCTCGCTGCCGGAGGCCACCGTGTGGTTTCGCAAGGCGGCCGAACAGGGCTACCGGGATGCGCAGGTGGCCGTGGCGACACAGTATTTCCTCGGACGCGGCGCTCCGGTTGACCTGGCCGAGGCCGCGCGCTGGTACGAGCGGGCGGCAGAGCAGGGCGATCAAGGAGCCGCCTACATCACCGGCAGCCTCTACGAGCACGGCAACGGGGTGGCTGCGGACACGATGCGTGCCTTCTACTGGTACGGCATCGCCGCCGGCGGTGGTGATGCCGTCGCCGCGCTCAAGGCACGGGAGATGCGGGAAAAGCTCGACAAGCCGCGCTAGGCACGCGGCTTACTGCGGCCGGCGGAAGGTCGGCCGTTCGCCCACCGTGACCGGCAGTTCCAGTTCCTTGCCCGAGCGCAGCACGCGCACGCTGGCGTTCGATCCGGGAGGCAGCTGGGCAATCTGATTCAGCATGCTGCGGCTGCTGGTGACCTTCTGGCCGTTGATCGTCACGATGACGTCGCCAGGCTCAAGGCCCGCACGCCCGGCCGGGCTCGCGCGCTGCACGCCTTTCAGCACGACGCCATCAGCCCGCGAGAGCTTCAGTAGGTCGGCCGCTTCCGCCGTGATGTCCTCGGGCTCGACGCCAAAGTAGCCGCGCGTCACCTTGCCGGTCTTGATGAGGTCGTTCATCACCTGCCGCACCAGCGTTGCGGGGATGGCGAACCCGATGCCGATCGAGCCGCCGGTACGCGAGAAGATCGCCGTGTTGATGCCGACCAGATGACCGGTTGAATCGACCAGCGCGCCACCGGAATTGCCCTGGTTGATCGCTGCGTCGGTCTGGATGAAATTCTCGAAGACGTTGATGCCCAGGTTGGAGCGGCCCAGCGCGGAAACGATACCCATCGTCACCGTCTGGCCGACGTCGAACGGGTTGCCAATGGCCAGCACGATGTCACCGACCTTGAGCGCGTCGTCGCTGCCGAAGGTGATGATCGGCAGGCCGGTGGCTTCGACCTTCAGCACCGCAAGGTCGCTCTCCGGATCGGCGCCCACCAGGCGCGCATCGAACTGGCGGCCGTCGGCCAGCGCCACGGCAATTTCGTCGGCCGCCTGTACGACGTGATTGTTGGTCAGAATGTAGCCGTCCGCCGTCGCGATGACTCCCGATCCCAGGCTCGCCACGCGATCGGGCGCGCCGCGCGAGTCGCCAAAGAAGTAGCGATACAGTGGATCGGCGGGGACGCCGCGCCGCTGCACTTCCTTCGTCGTGTAGACGTTGACCACCGCCGCGGCGGCGACCGCCACCGCGCCGGCGTAGCTGCCCGCCGCGGCGCCGGGTGACGGCACTGCAGCGGGAGTTGCCTGCTTCACCGTGGGTACCGGCAGAGCGGGCGCCGGTGTGGTCGGCGCGCGAGCCAGCCACTCCGGCCGCAGCGTGGAGACCACAAAGAGGAGGGCGAGGCCAATCGTCGTTGCTTGCGCAAAGATCAGCCAGATTCGGCGAAGCATGACTGTTTCCGAAACAGGTCGGAGCAATAGCGATGCCGGCTGATCGCGCTGCGGTCAGCCGGCAGGACGTCGATTATTGCAGACCCTCTGCGCCGCGCGGCCAGCAGCGCGGCGCAGCGCCCTAACGGCGCTTCAGTTCGTCGCGGATTTCGCGGAGCAACGTGACGTCTTCCGGCGTCGGTGGCGGCGCAGCGTCGGCATGCGCCTTGACCCGGTTCACCGCCTTCACCATCCAGAAGATGACAAAGGCCAGCAGGATGAAGTTGAGCAGCACGGTGACGAAGTTGCCCCACGCAAACACGACCCCGGACTTCTGCGCCGCCTCGAGCGGGGCGCCGGCGGGCACGTTGCCTGACAGCACCCAGTATTTGTTGGAGAAATCGACAGCTCCGCCGAACAGGGCATTGACGATCGGCATCACCACGTCCTTGACCAACGAATCGACGATCCTGCCGAACGCCGCGCCGATGATGATGCCGACCGCCAGGTCAATGACGTTGCCCTTGACCGCAAACTCGCGAAACTCCTTCAACATGCCCATGAATACCCCCGTGCCGCCCAGTGTCGACTGTGAGAGGAGCCCCGACAGAACGCGTCCGATCGGCGGGTGATCGGGCATCGTACGACCGGGCCATGCCCGCCGCCGTCGTGGGCACCACCTGCCCGCGACGGCGCAACCGAGCGCCGGCGAATCAGGGTCGCGCGCATTGTAGTGGCCGGTACCCGCCCAAGGCGTCCACAAGCGGTGGCGGTCACCCTTGCCACTTGCAGTAGAATCGCGGGCTGCCGTGCGGGGGCGTTGTTTTGCAGTGGGCCGACATCCGGCCAGCGCGCAGCCGCGGCGAGTCCGGCCTTCATCCATTCGGGGTTTTTATGTCCACACCGACTTCAGTTTCCGCCGGCGAACTGCCTGCGGGAGTCGACAAAGAGCGCCGCAACGCCATTGCTGTTGCCGCCGCTGTCGGCGGTGCCGGGGCCGTCGCGATGGCGGTTCCGTTCGTTGCGTCCTTCGCTCCGTCGGAGCGCGCGAAGGCCGCGGGTGCTCCGGTCGAATTCGACGTGGGAGGAATGGCGCCTGGCGAAATGAAGACTGTGGAGTGGCGCGGCGTTCCGGTCTGGGTACTGCGCCGCACGCCCGAGATGCTGCAGTCGATCAAGAAGGTCGATGGCGAAGTTGCCGATCCCAAGTCACAACGCACGCAGTATCCGACGCCGGAGTACGCTCAGAACGAGTTCCGCTCGCGCAAGCCCGAGTACCTCATCGCGGTCGGCATCTGCACGCACCTCGGCTGTTCGCCGGCCGGTCCGTTCGGCCCGAACCAGAATTCGCAGCTCGGCGCCGACCAGGGGTTCCTGTGCCCGTGCCACGGCTCAACGTTCGACCTGGCCGGGCGCGTATTCAAGAACAAGCCCGCGCCGGACAACCTCCCGGTCCCGCCGCACAAGTACCTGTCGGACACCCTCGTCCTGATCGGTGACGACTCCAACGCCTGATTTCAGGGAATCCGTCGATGGCTGAATACAAGACTCCCTACGCCGGGGTAGCCGGCTGGTTCGACCAGCGCATGCCGACGGTGATGGCGGAATACCGCAAGCACCTGTCCGAGTACTACGCACCGAAGAACTTCAACATCTGGTACATCTTCGGCGGCCTGGCGATCACGGTCCTGGCGATCCAGATCATCACCGGCATCTTCCTGGTGATGAACTACAAGCCGGATGCGGCCCTTGCTTTCGCGTCCGTCGAATACATCATGCGCGACGTGCCCGGTGGATGGTTCATCCGCTACATGCACTCCACCGGTGCCTCGTTCTTCTTCATCGTCGTCTACCTGCACATGTTCCGCGGCCTGATGTACGGCAGCTACCGCGCACCGCGTGAACTGGTCTGGATCTTCGGTTGCCTGATCTTCCTGTGCCTGATGGGCGAAGCCTTCTTCGGCTACCTGCTTCCCTGGGGCCAGATGAGCTACTGGGGCGCGCAGGTGATCGTCAACCTGTTCGGCGCGATCCCGCTGATCGGGCCTGACCTGGCGATCTTCATCCGGGGTGACTACGTGATCGGGGATGCCACGCTGAACCGCTTCTTCGCGTTCCATGTGATTGCCATCCCGCTGGTTCTGATCGGCCTGGTGGCCGCGCACATCCTCGCGCTGCACGATGTCGGCTCCAACAACCCGGACGGCGTCGAAATCAAGAAGAAGCTCGACGCGAACGGCAGGCCGGTGGACGGCATCCCGTTCCACCCCTACTACACGGTGCACGACATCTTCTGGCTCGCGATCTTCCTGATGATCTTCTTCTTCGTCGTGTTCTTTGCGCCGGAGATGGGCGGCTACTTCCTCGAGTGGAACAATTTCATCCCGGCGGACTCGCTGGCGACGCCGTCGCACATCGCGCCGGTCTGGTACTTCACGCCGTTCTATTCGATCCTGCGCGCGACGACCGAGCAGTTCATGGTCGTGCTCGCAGTCGGCACCATCGCGCTGTCCGCACTGATGCTGCTTACGGTGCGCAACCCGATCGTGCGGGGCGCGATCGCCGTCGGCACGCTGGTTCTGCTGCTTGGCTACTTCACGCTCGACGCGAAGTTCTGGGGTGTCGTGCTGATGGGAGCCTCGGTGATGATCTTCCTCGGGCTGCCGTGGCTTGACCAGTCGCCTGCCAAGTCAATGCGCTACCGGCCGACGTGGCACTTCTGGCTGCTGATCGCCTGGGTCGTCGCCTTCGTGGTGCTCGGCTACTTCGGCACGCAACCACCGTCGCAGGCCGGGCAGTACATCTCGATGATCGGCACGGTCATCTATTTCGCGTTCTTTGCGCTGATGCCGTGGTGGAGCCGGATGGGATCGTTCAAGCCGGTTCCGGATCGCGTGACCTTCAAACCGCACTGAGAGCGCCGGGGAAAGAATGAAGAAGACCATCACCCGCCTGCTTGTTGCGCTGGGGCTGCTGTGCGCGGCTGGGGGCGCAATTGCCGCCGGGGCCGCGATCCCGATCGAGCGCTGGCCGAGCGACCGCGCCACGAACTTCGGTTCGCTGCAGAACGGCGCACGGCTGTTCGTTAACTACTGCATGGGCTGCCACAGCGCCAACCTGGTGCGCTGGAACCGTCTTGAGCAGATTGGCCTCGACGAACGGCAGATCAGGGAATTCCTGATCTTCGGCAACCAGAAGGTCGGTGACCCTCTGCGCATCGCGATGTCGCCTGCCGAGGCCAAGGTTTGGTTCGGCAAGACTCCGCCGGACCTCTCGGTCATTACCCGCGCCCGGACGTCGTTCGACTTCAAGGGTACCGACTACATCTATACGCTGCTGCGCGGCTACTACCGTGACAACAGCACCCCAACCGGCTGGAACAACATCGCCTATCCGAACATCGGCATGCCCCACATCTTCTGGGATCGCCAGGGTCCGCGCGAGGCCACCCTGGTGTCGACGCACAGACACGTCGATCCGAAGACCGGGCATGCGGGTTTCGTGCAGACCACGACGGTGTATGACGTCGACGGTAACGCCACCAAGACGGAAGCCGAGTTGAAGGGCCCGGCGAACGAAAGCTTCGCCTACACGTTCAGGCCGGTTGATCCGCAGCAGTCGCGCCAGTTCGACGCAGACGCCGCCGATGTCGTTGCCTTTCTTGCATTCATCACCGATCCGTCGAAGTCGACGCGCCAGCGCATCGGCGTCTGGGTGCTGGTGTTCCTGACGCTGTTCGCGGTGGTCGCCTGGCACCTGAACTCGGTGTACTGGAAGAACATCAAGTAATGGCGCACGGCATGCACGCGACCCCGCAGGTCGCACGTGCGCGCCGTGCGGTTTGTTTTGACCTGCGGGCTTGGGGCGTCCCGGCGCCCGCAGGACAGGGCGGCGCTCCGCGCCGCATCGACGAAGACGCGACCGCCCCGTCGCACAAGGGATAACAAAGATGATGGTGCTCTACTCCGGAACCACCTGCCCGTTTTCGCAGCGCTGCCGCTTCGTGCTGTTCGAGAAGGGCATGGACTTCGAGATCCGCGACGTGGATCTGTTCAACAAGCCCGAGGACATCAACGTGATGAACCCCTACGGGCAGGTGCCGATCCTGGTAGAGCGCGACCTGGTGCTGTACGAGTCGAACATCATCAACGAGTACATCGATGAGCGGTTCCCGCATCCGCAGCTGATGCCGGCGGATCCGGTGATGCGGGCGCGGACGCGGCTGTTCCTGTTCAACTTCGAGCGGGAACTGTTCGTCCACGTGCAGGCTCTCGAAAACAGCACCAACCAGAAGCTGATCGAGAAGGCAAGGTCGACGATTCGGGATCGCCTGACACAGCTGGCCCCGATCATGCTCAAGAACAAGTACATGCTGGGCGAGGATTTCTCGATGCTCGACGTGGCACTGGCACCGCTGCTGTGGCGCCTTGATCACTACGGCATTGATCTGCCGAAAACGGCTGCTCCGCTGATGAAATACGCGGAACGCATCTTCTCGCGGCCGGCGTACATTGAAGCCCTGACGCCGTCGGAAAAGGTGATGCGCCGGTAGATTGCCGGCCCCGTCATTCATGTCGGAACTGTCGACCAAGCCGTATCTGATCCGTGCGATCCACCAGTGGTGCACGGACTCCGGCTATACGCCGTACATCGCGGTTCTGGCCGATGACACGGTCCGGGTGCCGCGCGAATTCGTCAAGAACGGCGAAATCGTCCTGAATATCTCGCCGCTCGCGACCAACCGTCTGCAACTGGGAAACGATGCGATCGAGTTCCAGGCGCGCTTTGGTGGTGTCGCGCGCGAGGTCTTTGTTCCCATCGAGAAGGTGATCGCCGTGTACGCCCGCGAAAATGGGCAGGGCATGGCCTTCGAAGTCGCGCGCGGCGCGGCGCCTGCCGGCGTCGAACCCGCTGGTCCCGCGCCCGCAGGCGCGCGTCCGCCCATGGCGCTGGTGCCGGTTCGGGGCGCTGCGACCTCCACTGACCTTGCGACCGAATCCTCGAACGGCGATCAGGCGAGCAACAATCCACCCGATGACACCCCGCCGGCGCCGCGCGGCGAACGGCCGAAACTCACGCGCATCAAGTAGCCGCGCACTCGCGCGCCTTCATAGGCCGGCATAGCTCAGCTGGTAGAGCAGCGGTTTTGTAAACCGAAGGTCGGGGGTTCGAGTCCCTCTGCCGGCACCGACACAGCGGGTCGCTTGTCTGCAAGCGCGGTGACGATGCGTTGCCACGCAATCACCCTCCGCACGACGTGCATCCCTGCAGCCTGGCCGCGACGGATCGTGCTCAGGCCTACGTCCATCGGCATAGGCCATCTGTGCGACGGGACTTCGACTTCTGTTGAATGGCGCCCCGGGGCCCGGTGGCTCAGTATGGTCCTGCGTCGAAATTGACGCGGTCGCCCTGAGGAGCCCACCATGCATGACGACACAATTGATTCCGGCGCTGCCCCATCGGAAGAGCATGCCTCACTTAGCAAGACCCGTGTCATCACCGCCGTGGTGATCGCGCTTGCCATCGGCTCGGTGGCGTTCCTCGTTAAGCCTGGCGCGAGCAGGTCCGAGCGCTTCGACTATGCGGCAGCCAGCCTTGCGAATCTGGCTTCGAGCGTACCTGCGGGCGCGACGGTCACTGATACGGGCTCGGCGGCGGGTTCGTCGACTGCACCTCGCTTCCAGCGCACTGACGAACCGGCCTACACCGACAGCATGAACCCCCACGGCGGGTGAGACGGCGCACCGGCTGGAAGCCGTTCGCCGCCCGTGCTACGCGCGCGCCGCGCCGATCGTCCCGCCCCAGCGCGGCGCTGACTCCACTCCAATGCCGAAGAGGTCAAGCACACGGGCGACCGTGTGGTCGACCATTTCTTCGATCGATGCCGGTCGGTGGTAGAACGCTGGCACGGGCGGGAAGATGACACCGCCCATCAGCGTCACCGCTTCCATGTTGCGGATGTGCGCGAGATTCAACGGCGCCTCCCGCGGCAGCAGCACCAGTCGGCGTCGCTCCTTGAGGCAGACATCGGCGGCGCGCGAGATCAGGTTGTCGGAAAAGCCGTGCGCGATCGCGGCGAGGGTCTTCATCGAACACGGGGCGACGACCATGCCGAGCGTCGCGAACGAGCCGCTCGCTATCGTCGCGCCGATGTCGTTGACGCTGTGCACGACATGCGCGAGGGCCTCGACATCGCCGCGCTTCAGGTCGAGTTCCTGATAGGCATTGAGCACCCCGGCCGCGGACAGCAGCAGGTGGCTTTCGACATCGTGCTCTTCGCGCAGGCGGCGCAGCAACTGCACGCCGTAAGCGGCCCCACTGGCGCCGGTGATCGCGACGATCAGGCGCCGGACGGTCATGATCAGGCCGGCTTGACGTCCTGGAGCAATGTCTGCAACTCGCCGGACTGGAACATCTCCATGATGATGTCCGAGCCACCGACGAACTGGCCCTTGACGTAGAGCTGCGGAATCGTCGGCCAGTTGGCATATTCCTTCACGCCCTGGCGCACGTCCTCGTCCTCGAGCACGTTCACCGTGACGAGGTTCTGCGCGCCGGCCTGCTTCAGCACCTGGATGGCGCGGCCCGAAAAGCCGCACTGCGGGAACTGCGCCGTTCCCTTCATGAAAAGGACCACCGGGTGTTCGGTGACCGTCTTGTGGATGAATTCCTTGGCGTCCATGGCAATGTTCCGGGAGGGAGGGTCAGTGTAGAAAGCGAGCACGGCCGCAGTCAAACCGGTCGGTCCCGCACTCGCGCCGTTCTCGCGGTGCAACTTGAATTCGTGATGACCCCGAAAACCCGGGCGCGTTCCCCGGTTTTCCGGTTACCGCGCGCACCGCAGAAAGACTGCAATGCGCCTGCGCCGTGACCCGGAGATCCCTGCCACCCGAGTGGCCGTCACGTCCGAAATTCGGCGCACCAATTCAAGGCGGGGTGCCCTCGGCACCCCGCCACTTTCACCGCCGCGCCCGGGTAACGCGCGCATGGCCCGCAGTATCGCGGACCGATTCCACGTCCCGCAGCCCGGCCGCCTTCACCAGGTTTGCAACGGCTGCGGCCTGATCGTAGCCATGCTCGAGCACGACCCAGCCCGCGTCGTTCAGATGGTTCGTCGCGACGTCGATGATCTGTGCCAGGCATTGCAAGCCGTCGGCACCATCGGTTAGCGCAATCGATGGCTCATGGGTCAGGGCACTCAGGTGCGGGTCGCCGGCCGCCACATAGGGCGGATTGCTGACGATGAGGTCGTAGCGCACCGGCGTGCCGACGGCCTCGAACCAGTGACCGGCCCGGAACTCGATCGCAGCGCCCAGCGCTCGCGCGTTGGCCTCGGCCACCGCCAGGGCATCGGCCGACACGTCAGTAGCCGTGATCGTCGCCCCCGGGCACTCGAGCTTCAGCGTGATGGCGATGCAGCCCGAGCCGGCGCCCAGTTCGAGCACGCGAGGCTGGCGCATTTCACGCAGGCAGGCGAGGGCGACGTCGATCAGGGTCTCCGTGTCCGGCCGTGGAATCAGAACGGCAGGGCTGACGATGAATCGACGGCCGTAGAACTCCTGCTCGCCCTCTAAGTAGGCCAATGGTTCGCCGCTGTGCCGGCGCTGGGCGAGCGCCTCGAAGCGCTTGGCCGCATCCCGCGCAACGCAGATTTCAGGGTGGGCGATCAGCCGTTCGCGAGTGATCCCGAGGACGTGCGCCAGCAGCGCCCGCGCCTCGATCTGCGGGAGTGCGCTCGCTGCCAACAGTTGGCTAGCGCTGATCAAGGGCGCATTCAGGCGGTTTCGCCCAGTGCTGCGAGCTGCTCTGCCTGGTGTTCGGCCGCGAGCCGTTCGGTGAGTTCGTCGAGGTCGCCGTCCATGATCTGGTCGATCTTGTAGAGCGTCATGTTGATGCGGTGGTCGGTGACGCGACCCTGCGGGAAGTTGTAGGTACGGATGCGCTCGGAGCGGTCGCCGGAGCCGATGAGGCTCTTGCGCGTGGAGGCTTCCTTGGCCTGCTGCTCGCGTGTGCGCTGGTCCATGATGCGCGCCGCCAGGATCTTCATCGCGCGCTCGCGGTTCTTGTGCTGCGAGCGATCGTCCTGGCACTCGACCACGATGCCGGTCGGCAGGTGCGTGATGCGCACCGCGCTTTCGGTCTTGTTGACGTGCTGCCCGCCGGCGCCCGACGCGCGATACACGTCGATACGGATCTCGGTCGGATCGATCTTGATCTCGTTGATTTCGTCCGCTTCCGGCAGCACGGCGACGGTGCACGCCGACGTGTGGATACGGCCCTGCGCTTCCGTCTCCGGCACGCGCTGCACCCGGTGCCCGCCGGATTCGAACTTGAGTTTGGAGTAGGCACCCGCCCCGACGATGCGCACGATCGCCTCCTTGTAGCCGCCAAGGTCGGACGGGCTCTCGGAAATCATCTCGGTGGTCCAGCGGTGGCGCTCGGCAAAGCGCATGTACATGCGCAGCAGGTCTCCGGCAAACAGTCCTGACTCGTCGCCGCCGGTGCCGGCACGCACTTCGAGAAAGATGTTGCGATCGTCGTTCGGGTCCTTCGGCAGCAGCAGCCGCTGCAGGTCGCTCTCGATCGCCTCCATGCGGGCGCGTGCGGCGTGGGTCTCCTCCTCTGCCAGCGCTTTCATGTCCGGATCCGACAGCATCTCCTGCGCGCCAAGCAGGTCCGCATGGGCGCGGTTGTACTCGTGAAAGCGGCTCACGACCGGCTCGATCTCGGCGCGTTCCTGGCCGAGCGAGCGCAGACGGTTCATGTCGCGCGCCGCGTCCTCGCTCGACAGCGCGGCATCGATCTCCTCGAGACGGCGGGCGAGCTGGTGGAGCTTGGTCTGCATGGATGATTTCATGGCATCGCAGGAATAAGGAAGGGTAGTTGATGCTTCGACGAGCGCGCGTGCAGGTGCACGTGGCCGGCCTTACCGGAGAAGGTCGCCCGCGGTCCGACGGCCGGGTGGACCGCCGCGCCCGCGGGCGCGAGCTAATCGTCGGAGTGGGAGTAGAAGCGCGCGAGCAGCACCTGCAGGCGGGCTTGCTCGGCGTCGTCGCCAGCCTCGCGCAGCGTGCTCATCGGGTCGTGCAGGAACTTGTTGGTCAGCGCCTGTGACAGGTGTTCGACGACGCTCTCGGGGGCTTCGCCGCGTGCCAGTTGCTTGAGCGCCCGCTCGAGCTCGCGGCGGCGCAGCGCGTCGGCCCGCGTGCGCAGGTCCTGGATCACCGGCACCGCGCGCCGCACCTTGATCCACTCCTCGAAATCGCGGACGCGCGACTCGATGATGGCCTCGGCCTGGGCCACGGCGGCCTGGCGGCTTTCGCTGCCCGTTTGCACGATACGGCCGAGGTCATCGACCGTGTGCACGTAGACGTCGTCGAGGCGCGACACCTCGGGCTCGACATCGCGCGGGACCGCGAGGTCGACGATGAACATCGGCTTGCGGCGGCGCGATTTGATGGCGCGCTCGATCATGCCGAGGCCGATGATCGGCAACGAACTGGCCGTACACGAGACGACGATGTCGTAGCGCGCGATCGTGTCCGGCAGCTCGGAGAGCTTGACGGCATTGGCATGGAACCGGTGGGCCAGGGCCTGCGCCCGCTCCAGCGTACGGTTGGCCACCGTGATGGACTTCGGGTGCTGAGCGGCGAAATGCGTAGCGGTGAGTTCGACCATCTCGCCGGCGCCGACGAACAGGATGTGTTCGCCGGTCAGATTGCCGAAGATGCGCTGCGCCACCCGCACCGCCGCGGCCGCCATCGACACCGACTGCGTGCCGATCTCGGTCGTCGTCCGCACTTCCTTTGCCACCGCGAAGGTGCGCTGGAAAAGGTGGTTCAGCATCAGGCCGAGGCCACCGGCGCTGCGAGCCAGCTTTTCCGCCTGCTTCATCTGGCCGAGGATCTGCGGCTCCCCCAGCACCATCGAATCCAGCCCGCTGGCGACGCGGAAGGCATGGCGCACCGCGCTTGCCTGCGGCAGCACGTAGGTGTGGCGCTGCAGTTCGTCCAGGCTCAGTTGTTTCTCCGCGGCGACGAACTCCTGCAACGCGAGCTGCGCACGGTCAGGCTCATCCGCGGCGCAATAAAGCTCGGTCCGGTTGCAGGTCGAAACGATGGCCGCCTCGGAGATCCTTCCGCCGGCGGGCTCCGACAGTTTCTCGCGCAGCCGCCCGATCGTCATGCACACCTCCTCGGGGACGAATGCCACCCGCTCGCGCACGGCGAGCGGCGCGGTTGTGTGGTTCAGGCCGAGGGTCAGAAGCTTCATGGCTGCCAGCAGGCGCGCCTGTGGATAACTAGGACCGCCGGATTATAGGCGTCAGCGTTTCCCGCAAGCCTTGATCTGGGTCGATCCGACACCGCCACGAGGACTAACGCCCCTGCCGGCAGACTCAGTTTGCAGTGCACAAACGCCGGGAGAGGGGCCGTCCGGTCGGGGCCCATCGCTTCCCCAGCCAGTGCTGTGCCTTCTGCATTTCCAGCAACTCGGCCGGACAGGCCATCTCCAGCGTTTCGGCCTGATGCAGGCAGAGCTGCAACATCTGCGCTGGCGCGAGCGCGTCGGCCAGCGCATCGTGGCCGCGTACCATCGTGCAATGGTGAGGAGTGCCGGCACGTCTCGTGAGTTGGTCGTCGTTCCTTCGACGCGACGGGACATCGACGCCATTGCTCGCGCCTGCCGCAAGCTGGCGACCCGTCGTGCGCTGATCTCCGCGGGAGCCTCGGTAGTGCCTGTCCCCGGCATCGATGTCGCGGTGGACGTCAGTGTCCTGATGATGATGATCGAAGACATCAATGCAGCGTTCGGCCTGACACCCGAGCAGATCGAACGGCTGGCGCCGAGGCGCAAGGCCTTCGCGTACAAGGCGGTGATGGTGGTCGGCAGCGCATTGGTCGGCCGCGTGGTGACCCGCGAACTCGTCATCAAGCTACTGAAGACCGTGGGCGTCCGCTTGACCGCCAAGCAGGCGGCAAAGGCGGTGCCGTTCGCGGGGCAAGTGGTGGCGGCGTCGCTCAGCTTCGCGGCCCTGAAGTACCTGGGCGAACGGCACATTCACGACTGTGTACAGGTCGCCGACACGCTGGCCGAACTCTCCGGCGCCGGCGGGCGGGTGTAGAAACAGAACGGGCCGGCATGCCGGCCCGTTGCGCGCTGCGGCTTCGTTTAGACGATGCCGTCCTTGGTCAGTGTCGTGACGATCAGCTGCACGAACTGATCAATCAGCCTTTGCACGTTGTCGTACCCCGTAGCCGTGGTGGTCGCAGCCGACCAGAGCACGGCGGCGCTCTTGGCGTCGAAGACGCGAGTGTCGGCATGTACGTTCTGGGTTGTCGTGACCTGCGGTGGAATCGTGGTCGCCCACATCGTGTTGTAGTAGCCCGCCATGCCGCCCCAGCCCGGCCCCCAGCCGCCACCCCAGCCCCAGCCTGGCCCCCACGCCGGCCCCATCACCATGCCTGGCGAGACATTGACCTGAGTCGTCACGTTGATGATGCGCGTAACCATCGCGTGCGTAACGCCGGCCTCAGCGACCGCGCGACGCAGCCGTTCTTCGGTGACCGGGCCATCGTCGGGCAGCACCGTGTAGGAAGGCACGGCCCGCACACCGAGTGCAGTCAGCGCCGCGACCATCCGGTCCTCGTAGATGCGTCGGCTGGAGGAGTCCCGGATGGCGCCCATGACCATGACGTTGCGCAAAGGGCGCTTGCCGGCGTACTCCGGATTGACCCATTGGGCATCGAGTGTGGTCGGCGTCGCGCAGCCCAGAAGCAGTGCGGACGCGGCAAGGAACAGTGCAGTGGCACAGGATTTCAGCATGTCGACTCCAACGTGTCCGGGATGTTTGCGAAGGGGACGTCGAAGGTTAGCGCAAGCGCCGCTGCGCGGGCTCGCCCGTCGCCGGCGTTCCCGGCTGATCGGACGCTGTCAGCGACTGCCAGCCGGTACGAGCGCTTCCTGCTCCATCCCCAGGTAGGCGCCGTAGGCATTGATCCGATTGGCCGCGGCGAAGGCAGGGATTTTCTCGAATCGCGACCAGTCGACGGCCGCGTAGGCCTCGTCGAACGGCACCAGGTCGCGTGCGGCCTGGCCCATCGTCTTGCGCAGGTACTGCAGGTAGTCGCGGGTCAGCGCTATGTCGGGTGCGGGGTCGCGCGACGCAGCGCCGTGGCCCGGAATGACGACCGCGGGCTTGAGCGGCGCAATCATGTCAAGCGTGGCGAGCCAGGAACGTGTGTCGGCGGTGCCGACAAACGGGATGCGGCCGCTGAAGTAAAGGTCGCCGGCCAGCAGCACGCGGTCACTCTCGACCCACAGCATGATGTCTTCGGGCGAATGCGCGCCGCCGACATCGATCAGGCGAAAGCGCATGCCTCCGCGCTCGAACGTGAACCCCTTGTCGTCAGCAAAGTCGACCCAGCGGGTCGGTGCCACCAGTCGGGTCCTGTCGTCGACATACGGCCAGAGATCGCGCCGCCGCTGCTCCAGTCGTTCCTGCGCCTGGGGCGCGGCGAGTGATGCACGTCCTCTGGCACTGGCCCAGATCTCGACATCGGGGCCTGTCAAGGCCTGCAGGCCGTAGAAGTGGTCAGCGTGGAAGTGACTGATGATGACAACGCGAACTGGCTGCTTCGTGACGGTCGCGATGGCCTGCTTGATGGCGGCACCGAGTTCAGGCGTGCCGAGGGCGTCGAACACGACGACCCCATCGCGGGTGACGACAAAAGCCGCATTCGAGTTGAAGGCGCGGTTGGCGGTCGAGGCCATGCTGGGGTCGCCCTGGAAATACCAGACGTGCTCCGAGACACGGATCGGCGTCAGGCTCTGTTGGGCGAACGCGGTACCGAGCAGCAGCACATACGCAGCCAGCGCGAGGCCGCCGCGGAGGACGCACTTGCAGAGGATCGTCATCATCGGTCGTAGCGGCCGAGCCGCACCTGGGTGTTGCCGGGCTTCAGATGGCGCATCGAGGGCATGACCAGCACGGTGTCATCGTACGGCGCTGACCACACGGTGTCACCGTCGCGCGCGATCGGGGTGCCCGCCTTGGGCACGATGCCGAGGCCTTCGATCGGCACCAGGAACTCGAAGGCCATTGACCGGGCCACCACCGGCTCGGTGACGCGAACGACGCGCTGGGCGCTGGGCAGCGGCACGGTCAGGCGCGGCGCGATGCTCTCATAGGGCATGCTGCCGGTGGCGGCGAGGAAGCGCAGCGTGGTGTCGCGGGCGACGTCGACGGCGCGCTTTTCCCAGTGCTGGCCGCATTCGATCAGCAGCGACTGCCTGGGGCTGGCCGGATCGTTGAAGCCGCCACGGTCGCGCATCCGCAATCCGGCCGGATGCCCCGTGTCGATCAGAAGATCCGCCGGCAGGCCGACCTTGCGTGCGAGTTCGAGATGCTTGTCGAGCATGCCGCAGACCATGATCGGGCGGCCGGGTTCGTGCATCGAGTGCAGGTCGAGAAGGAAGTCCGCCGCATCGACGAACGGCCGCAACTCGCGTGCCCGGCGCAGTTCCGCTGAATCGCGCGGCCCATAGAGCACGTCGTCGGCCCAGACGCGGTTGTAGTCCTCGTCGATGTAGCGCGACGCATCCGGATCGTCGAAGTCAAAGCGGGCAAAGGCTGCGACGTTGGCAAAGGCGACGATCAGCTTCCCTGCCTGCGGGAGCAGGCGGCTGTCCAGCACCTCGATCAGTGCGTGCGCGCCGCAGAACTCGTTGCCGTGCGTCAGCGCCTGCAGCATCACCGTGGGCCCGGGTCGGCCTGAGTCGAAGCGGTGCACGAACTCGACCCCGCTCGAGCTTGCGCGGTACGGTTCGATGTCCGGCGGCCGGACCTCGATCGGATGATGTTCAGCCACGGCGCACTTCCTTGTCGATGTAGTCGCGGATTGCCTCGAGCATCCGCTGCAGGTTTCGTTGCAGTGGTGCGAATCCGGCATGCCGGGCGCGCGCGGCCTCGTCCATGTAGAGCCGCTTGTTGATCTCGACCTGCAGGCTGTGGCGGCCACGACCCGGATCGGAGTAGGCGCGCACCAGTTCAACCCCCTTGTAGGGGTCGTTGAGCCTGACCACGTAGCCCATCGCGACCAGGGTGGCGCGCACGAACTCGGTGAACGCCGGATCGCAGGTTGTGCCGTCGCGATCACCGAGCACGAAGTCGGCGCGCGTCGTGCCTTCGCCGCCTTCGCCCATCCTGCCCGCGACCGAGTTCATCGAATGACAGTTGAGGTGGTAGACCACGCCGTGCTCGGCGTGTGCGGCGTTCAGCAACTGGGTCAAGGTGCGGTGGTACGGGGCATGGAAGCGGTCGATGCGGGCCTTGACCTCGTCGACGCGCAACTTGCGCGAGTAGATAGCCCGGCCGTCGTCCAGCGTGCGCCAGATGAGCGCCTTGCCGATGGCGGCCTTGCCGCTGGGCACGTAATCGTGTGGCCAGCTTCCTCCCTCGATCAGGTGCAGATCGATGTCGCCGTGATGGCGATTTGGGTCCAGATAGGTGCGCGGGTAGCGCGCCGCAAGCAACGGCACGCCGCTCTCGACAGCTGGCAGATACAGTTCATCGACGAAGCAGTCTTCGCCGTCGCGCAGGTCGAACTTGGAGACCACCGCATCGAAATCCGCAGGGAAGTCGAACCCCGAGTGCGGCGAGTCGAGGACCAGCGCGACCGGGGGTCGGGCCGGTCCGTGCAGTGTCAGTGCCTCAGTGGTCATCGACATGGCGGACAAGCGTTGTGGTGCATCAGTGCTCGTTCAGGTGGCACGCCGACCACCGACCCGGGCCGACCTCGCGCAGGGCCGGCGCCTCCGATGAGCACCGCGGCATCGCGTGCGGGCAGCGCGGATGAAAGTGACATCCGCCGGGCGGCGCGAGTGGCGACGGGATCTCACCCTTGATCGGCACGAAGGTGCGGCGCCGGCGATCCAGCCGCGGCACCTCGAACAGCAGGGCCTGGGTGTACGGATGGTTCGGGTGGGCAAAAAGTTCCTCGGTCGGCGCCATTTCCACGATGCGGCCGAGGTACATGACAACGACCCGGTTCGACAGGTGCCGCACCACGCCCAGGTCGTGGCTGATGAAAAGATACGTCAGGTCGTAGGTGTCGCGCAGATCCATGAACAGGTTCAGCACCTGCGCCTGGATCGATACGTCGAGCGCCGCGACGGCTTCGTCGCAGACCAGGAACTCGGGCTTGACCGCGAGGGCCCGCGCGATGCCGATGCGCGCGCGCTGCCCACCGGAAAACTGATGCGGATAACGGCGCGCAAAGGACGGGTCGAGCCCGACCCGCTGCAGCAGCTCGGCGACGTAATCACTGACATCCGCGCGGGCGACGATGCCGTGCACGCGCGGTGCCTCGCCGACGATGTCCGTCACCCGCATGCGCGGATTCAGCGACGCGAACGGGTCCTGGAAGATCATCTGGATCGGACGCCTCACACCCGGATCGGTAGTCAGCGGCTCACCGCGGTAGCGCACGGTCCCCTCGCTGGGCGCGTGCAGGCCGCAGGCCAGTCGTCCGAGAGTCGATTTGCCGCACCCCGATTCGCCGACGAGCCCGACCACTTCCCGTGCGCCGACATCAAGACTGACACGGTCCACGGCGTGCACGGTGTGCTCGCTGACTGCCGCCCCGAGCGCGCGCGCCAGCTTCTCGATCGCGTCCAGCTTCTTGCTGAAGCGCTTGCTGACCGCCTCGATCCTCAGCAACGCGCTCACGCGAACTCCAGCGGATGCACGCAGCGGACCAACCGCCCGTCGGTCGCTTCGAGTCCCGGCAGCGTCGCGCACTCTGCGTCGGCTCGGTCACACCGCTCACGAAACGCGCAGCCCGGGCCGAGCCGCAGCAGCGACGGCGTGGACCCGCGGATCTGCCGCAGGCGCGCACCGGGCTGGGTCGCTGCGGGCACTGAATCCAGCAGCCCCCGCGTGTACGGATGACGCGGTGCGTCCAGCACGTCGGCGGCGTCGCCCATCTCGACGATGCGCCCGGCGTACATGACTGCAATGCGGTCGGCGAGTCCGGCGACGACCGCGAGATCGTGCGTGATCCAGATCAGCGCCGTGCCCGATTCCCGCACCAGCTTCTGCATCTCGTAGAGGATCTGGCCCTGCACCGTGACGTCGAGTGCGGTAGTCGGCTCATCGGCGATGATCAGATCGGGCTTGTGCAGCAGCGCGATCGCGATGGCGACCCGCTGGCGCATGCCGCCAGAGAACTGGTGCGGGTACTGAGCGAGCCGCTCAGGTGCCGAAGCGATGCCGACACGGCCGAGCGCTTCGATGGCGCGCGCTCGTGCCGCCTCGCGCGTTGTGTCGTCGTGCGCCAGCACCGTCTCGACCATCTGGGTGTCGATCGACAGGACCGGATTCAGCGTCATCATCGGGTCCTGGAAGATCATTGCGATCCGTTTGCCGCGCAGGCGGCGCAGGGACTCGGGCGCCGCGCCGACGAGCTCGATGCCGTCGAACTGCATGCTGCCGGCAGCGATCCGGCCCGGCGGGTCGATCAGCCCGAGGATCGAAAACCCGGTCACCGACTTGCCGGATCCCGATTCGCCCACCAGGCCAAGCACTTCGCCGCGCGCGACATCGAACGAGACATCGGCAACGGCAGGCAGCACGCCATCGCGCGTTGCGAATTCGGTGCGCAGACCCGCTACCTTCAGTAACGGCCCGGCCCGGCTCATCGCGAGAGCCTCGGATTCAATACATCGCGCAACTGGTCGCCGACCAGGTTGATCGCGAGGATCGTCAGCAGCAGCGCGACCCCGGGATACACGCTGATCCAGTACTTGCCCGACATCAGAACTTCGTAGCCGTTGGCGATCAGCAGGCCCAGCGACGGCTCCGTCGGCGGCAGACCGAGACCGAGGAACGACAGTGTGGCCTCGAGCGCAATGGCATGCGCGACCTGCACCGTTCCGACCACGATCAACGGCGGCAGCGAATTCGGCAGCAGGTGCTTAAGGACGATGCGCCAGGCGCCGAGCCCGAGTGCGCGCGCAGCCTCGATGTACTCCTTGTGGCGTTCCACCAGCGCAGCAGAGCGCGCCGTACGTGCGTAGTAGGCCCACTGCACGGTGACCAGCGCAATGATGATCTTGTCCACGCCCTTGCCGAGGACCGCCAGCAGGATCAGCGCGACGAGGATCGCCGGGAAGCCGAGCTGGATGTCGACGATGCGCATGACGATCTGCTCGAAGCGCCCGCCCAGGTAGGCGGCCAGCACGCCGCTGACTGCGCCCAGTGTCAGCGCAATTACTCCGCTGGCGATGCCCACGTACAGCGACACACGCAGCCCGTAGATGATCGCCGAGAGCATGTCGCGCCCCTGGCCGTCGGTGCCGAGCCAGTAGGTCATGCCGTCTGCAGCGGTGGCGCCCGGTGGCAGGCGCGCGTCAAGCAGGTCGAGCTTCGCCAGGTCATAGGGATTCTGCGGCGCGATCCACGGCGCCAGCAACGCGATCGCCACGATGACGACCAGCAATACAAGTCCGATCAGCGCCAGCCGGCTTTCGGCGAACTGCCTGCGGAAACGCCGCCACGGCGTCTCAACCAGCGGTGCCGGAACGACGACGGTGCTCACCCCCTCACCTCCGACAGGCGGACGCGCGGATCGAGCACCGAGTAGAGGATGTCGACCACGAGGTTGATCAGGATGAACATGAAGACGACGACCAGCAGGTAGGCGACCACGACCGGCCGGTCCAGCTGGAAGATCGAATCGATGACGAGTTTTCCCATCCCTGGCCAGGCGAAGATCGTCTCCGTCACCACCGCGAATGCGATCACCGACCCCAGCTCGAGCCCCACCACCGTCACCAGCGGAATCAGGATGTTCTTCAGCAGGTGCACGCCGATGACGCGCGTGTTGCTGAGCCCCTTGGCCCGGGCGAACTTGATGTAGTCGAGCAGGCTCTGCTCGCGCACCTGGGCGCGCGTCAGCCGGATGATCAGCGACAGCTTGAAGAGGGCCAGGTTGATCGCCGGCAGCAACGCGTACCTCAGGCCCTCCCAGTTGAAGATCGACAGCTGCAGGCCCAAGACGTTGGTCGTCGGTCCGCGACCGGTGGAGGGCAACCAGCCCAGCGTGACGGCGAACACGAGGATGAGGATCAGTCCCACCCAGAAGGTCGGCAGCGAGAAGCCGAGGATCGACCCGGCCATGATCGTCTTGGCGAGCGGGCTGTGGGGCCGGAGCCCGGCATACAGACCCAGCGGAATGCCGAGCACGACCGCAATCACCATGGCCAGGAACGCGAGTTCGAGCGTCGCCGGCATGCGCTCGAAGATCACCTCGAGCGCCGGGCGTGCGTATACAAAGGAGTTGCCGAGATTGCCGGACAGCGCGCCGCGCAGGAAGCCGACGTACTGCTCGTGCAGCGGCTTGTCGAGCCCGAGCGCCTTGGTGGCGCGTTCCTTCTCGATCTGGTCGGCCGACGGATTGACCAGGATCTCGACCGGGTCGCCGATCATGAACAGACCGCCGAACACCAGCACCGAGGTGATCAGCAGCACCAGCAGCGTCTGCGCCAGCCGGCGCAGGACAAAAACGGTCACGGCGCGCGTCTCGTGTACGCGACCCTTCGGGTCGCACGTGCACTCGGCACGAAAAAGTCAGCGCGGCCGCCTTCGGGCGGCCGGGCGACGGCCGCGATTACAACGGCACGAGCGGCTTCGGCGTACTTGCTGCGGAAGTCGCAGCTAGTCACTTTGTCTGGCGGACGTCGTAGGCGAAGGTGTACTGATCGGCGCGCGCCTTGTACGAAAGCCCCTTCTTGGTGCCCCAGGTGCTGACCTCGTAGTGCAGTGGCACAAGGCCCGTCAGTTCGCCCACGGCCTTCTCCGAAGCGCGGCCGAGCATGATGCCGCGCTTGGTATCGTCGATCGTCGTCGTCGCCTGCGTGATCAGCGCATCGACACCGGAGTCAGAGAAGCGGCCGCGGTTGGCGGTGCCCAGGCCCTGCTTCTGGTCGAAGGTGGCGAGCAGTGCGCGCAGCGGCGACGAGGTCTCGCCGGTCTCCGCGCCCCAGCCCGCGAGCAGGAACGAGAACTCGAGCTTCGAGCCGCGCGAGAAGAAGACGTTGGACGGCATCGTCTCGACCTTGGTCAGGATGCCGTTGCGCGACAGGTACTGCGCCACGGCCTGCGCGATCGCCGCGTCGTTGATATAGCGATTGTTCGGCGCGTGCAGCGTGAGACCGAAGCCGTTCGGATAGCCCGCCTCGGCCAGCAGCTTCTTCGCGCCCTCGGGGTCGTACTTCTCGGGCTTCAGGGTCTTGCTCGTGCCGAAGAACTGGTCAGCCAGCAGCTGGCCGGCGGCAACGGCCTGACCTTCCATGATGCGCGAGACGATTGCATCACGGTCGATCATCTTGCTGATGGCCTTGCGCACCTTCGGGTCGCGCAATGGATTGGCTTCCATCGGCTTGCCGTCGGTCGTCGTCACGAAGGGCGAACTCTTTTCGCGGCCGGAGTCCATGTGCAGGTAGATGACCCGGTTCGACACCGCCGACGACAGTGCAACGCGCCCGTCCTTCGACAGCTTCGCGATATCGGCGGTCGGTACGCCCTCGATCATCTGCACGTCACCTGCAAGCAGTGCCGCAACCCGCGCCGGCGCGCTCGGGATCATCTTGAAGCGGACGTTGTCCCAGACAGGCTTCGTGCCCCAGTACGCGTCGTAGCGCTTGAGCACGACACGGTCGCCGGCCGCATACTCGATCAGCCGGTACTGTCCGGTCCCGATCATCGCCTTGCCCGAGTTGAAGTCCTCGGTCTTGGCCGTCTCCGCGACGCTCTTCGGCAGGATCATGATCGCGCCCATGTCATTGGGCAGCAGCGGATGCGGCTTGTCGGTCTTCAGCCGCAGCGTGTGCTTGTCCACCGCCTTGATATCGACGATCGGACGGACAAAGAAGGCGAACGAGGCCGGACTGTTGGGCACGTTCGGCACCCGCTTGAATGTCGCGATGACATCGTCTGCCGTGAACTCCTGGCCGTTATGGAACTTCACGCCCTTGCGCAGCTTGATTTCCCATTCGAGGTCATTCAGCGCCTTCCACGATTCGGCGAGTCCGGGCTCGAGCCGCTGGTTCTCGTCCTGCTTCACCAGCGTTTCAAACACATGCCGGCCCAGGCTGTTGTTGGGGGTCAGGTTGTGGAAGTGCGGATCGAGCGAGGTGACCGGCGTCGACAGACCGATGGTCAGGTCAGCCGCCGGTGCGGCGGCCGCATGGAGACCCAAGCACAACAGGGCGGCGATGGCGCGCATGATTCCGGGATGCATTTGGACCTCCACAGGCAACGAGGCCGCTAGCTTAGCCGGGGCGCCGTTTCGGCGGGCGGGCCGACCCGCGGCCGGCTGGCCGCACTCAGGGCCGTCGTCGAACCTTTAACATCGTTGCGCGGGGTGCGACGCGCAGCGGGCAGACAAGGAGCAGCCAATGAAACGTTCGATCTGGAGGGCGCTCGCGGTCGCGGGCGTGCTGGTCTTCGGAGTGCAAGCGCTGGCGCAGGTGCGTGGCGGAGACGGCGTGCGCAATCGCAATCAGGGCGGCGGTGTCAACGAGGCACCGGCCGACCCGATCTTGCAGGTGGTCGCGGTCGATTCGTACAGCCGCATCGTCCAGATGCGCAGACCCGATGGCAAGACCGTAAACGTCTACGTCGGCGAAGGGATCTACCCGCTGTCCCAGCTCAACCCGGGCGACAAGGTGCAGGTCAACTTCCTGGTGCCCGATGGCCTCGGCGATCCCAATCAGCTCAAGGCCGCGAACATCTGGCCGGTGAAGTGAACGGTTGAACCGGCCGGCGAACTTCGGAGGCAGGTAGGCGATTCCGGTCGCGGAGCTCGGCTATACTTCTCGCCCTTCGCGACGGCTGCACCGGCCGTCCTGCAGTACCCAGGCCAAGTAGCTCAGTTGGTAGAGCAGAGGATTGAAAATCCTTGTGTCGGCGGTTCAATTCCGTCCTTGGCCACCAAATTTCGGCGAGCGTAGTGGCCAGCTGCGCCACTCTCTATGGTGGTAGCGGCGAAGTCTGCTGACCGTCTCAAGTCGGCCATACCCAATAGATATGGCGCCACCCTCCCCGAAAAGCGGCGACTCGTGCGCGTCAACGACTGGCTTATCTTCCGCGACTCGGCGCTACGGTGCCCCAAGCAACAGGTAAAGGCTCCAGCGGCCGCTGCCAACGCCTACACCGAAGTAGGCCGGCCCAAGTGCGGTGTCCGCGCCGAGGAAGACCGAGCTCGACCATACCGTGCCCGGCGTAGGCAGGTCGTTGACTCGATCGCTGACGCGGCCGACTTCGCCGGAGGCACCGACGTAAACACCGGAGCCCAGCAGGTCCGGCAACGGCAGCGTGCGGTTGTAGTACATGAGGCGGCCGAAGGCATACCGGCGCCCGGAGAATTCGTTGATCCGGTAGGCGGAAAGCTGAAGCGGGCCGCCGAGCGTGAACGACTCGTAGAACGGCGTGTCGGAGCCGAGCGACGAGCCGCCTCTGGCTGAAGCGTTGAGCGTGTGCGCGCCCCAGCTCTTGATGGCGCGTCCACTGGCCTCGACGCGGCTGTAGCTCACTTCAGATCCCAGCGATTCCATCGCAAAGTAGCCGGTTCCCGTCAGTCCGTATCCCGCCCGCGAGAAGAACGCATTGTCGGTCTGATCGATGAACAGCGCCGCGCGCAACCCTGCCGTCGTTTCGCGTACGGATGGCAGTAGCGGCGAGCCGGTGTCGACGCGGGCATACACGCGCGACATCGTGTAGCCGGCGCGCAACAATCCCCAGGTTCCGAGGACCGCGCCGCCAGCCAGGCCGCCCTGCGTGACGCTAGTGAGGTAGTCGGCGACGTTGTCTTCGCCGACGAAGACGTTGCGCGTCTGTTGCCCGATGTAGGCGCTCGGTGCAACGAACCACTTTCCGGCCTGGTTCAGCGGCTGAACGAACTCCGTCGCCAGATGCGTGTCCTGGCCGATCTGCAGATGAGTGATCCATTCCGCGCCGAGCTGATTGAGCCAGGACTTGCGGTACTGCACCAGCGCGTTGAACTGCGATTCGCCCGCGAAATCGGCTTGCAGACCGAGGCCGAAGCGCAGGTAGTCGGGCCCCCAGGATTTCTCGACCGGCTCGATGACGAGTGCGCGCGGACCGGTCTCGCCGCCGACGATGCGATAGCTGATGCTCTCGAAGTCACGCGTTCCGTAGATGCGGCGCAGGTCGGCACCCAGCTTTTCCTCGGTCAGCGGCTCGCCCGGTTTGCTTTCGACCAGCGTCTGTGCGACAGCCGGGTTGGTGCGTTTCAGTCCTTCGATGCGGATTTCGTCAACGGTGCCGAGTGCCTTGGACTCCGTCACCTGACGGCTGCGCAGTGCGGCGTACTGTTCCGGTGAGACGCTGTAGCGCTTCAGCTTGTCGGCCAGGGCTCGCGTCGCGTCTTCCCCGATCTTGATGGCGTCCTTGGAGCGGTCGAAGCTGCCGGCGGTGATGTCGCCGAGTTCGGGCGAGATCAGCACATCGTTGGGGCCGAGGCTGCGCAACTGCTGGTCGACCGTCTGCTTGCCGAGGAAGTTGATCAGCTGCGCAGTCACGCTGAGCGCGGAGGTGATCTCGTCGCGCTTCAGCGGAGGAGTGGAGATGTTGACCGCGATGATGACTTCACCGCACAGCTTGCGTGCCTCATCGATCGGCAGATTGTTGGCGATGCCGCCGTCGACCAGCAGTTTGCCGTCAATCTCCACCGGCGCGATCGCACCCGGCACCGACATGCTGGCGCGCATCGCCTGCGACAGGCTACCTTCGTCCAGCACCACGGATTCGCCGGTTTCGATGTCGGTCGCCATCGCCCGGAATGGGATCGGCAACTTGTTGAAGTCGCTCACGCCGAATGCCGGGGTTGAAAGGTCGCGGAAGAAGGTCTCGATCGACACGCCCGCGATGATGCCCTTCGGCAGGGCGAGGCCGTCCTTCACTCCGAACTCGGGCTTGAACAGCGTCAAGTAGTCGTCCATCTTGCGTCGAACCGCAATTTCCTTGCGCGGCGGTGAGTCGCGGAAGATGGTGGGCCAGTCGGCGGCGAGGACCCGCTTCTCCATGTCCTCCGCCGTGCGACCGGCGGCGTAGGCCCCACCGACGATCGCGCCCATGCTGGTGCCAGTGACGCAACTGATCGGAATCCGCATCTCTTCGAGCACCTTGAGCACGCCGACATGGGCGATGCCGCGCGCGCCACCGCCGGACAAGGCGAGCCCGATACGCGGCGTGGCCGCCGGCGCCGAGACTGCCCTTTCGGGCGAGGCTGCGGGAGCACCAACGCCTCCCGTCTGTGCGGAAACCGTGGTCGCAAGGACGAGGGCCGCCGCTGCTGCGGCCCTTTGCGGGTTCGTGCGGTTTGTCATCAAGACTCCTTCAGAGCAGAGGCGTTGCACGGTCGTCACGATACGCACCCGCCCGGTCCAGAGCCCTGCCTTGCCGCAAGCCGTTGCGAACTGGCCGATCAGGTCAGCGGTCCGCTGCCGCCAGGGGCAGCCTCAATCTCGTACGCGCAGCGGCCCTCAGCCGCGCGCCGCCCACCACGCCGCCGGCGTCGTTCCGCTCCAGCGCCGAACCGCCCGCGTGAATACGCCCGGGGCCGCGTAGCCCGTCAACTCCGAGATCTCTCTCAGGTCCGCTTGCGGCGCCCGTGACCATGGGAGTCTCATCGGTTCGGCGAACCTATACTTCGTTTGGATCTCCACAGAGCGTCGGCCACTTGAGTACCACACCTCCTCACGAGCATGACGTTGCCGTTGTCGGCGCCGGCGTTGCCGGACTGGCGTGCGCGCTCGGCCTGTCGCAACAGGGACTTCGCGTTGCACTGATCGGTCCGCGTGCCCGCGTGCACCAGCCCGCGCCCGCCACGCCGTTCGACGCCCGCATTTACGCGGTGGCGCCAGCCGCGGTCGAGTTGCTCGAACGGATGGCGGTGTGGAAGCGCATCGATCCCCTGCGCGTGTGCCCGATCGAACGCATGCGAGTCTTCGGTGACCGCGGCGATGAACTGACGTTCGATGCATACACGGCCGCGGTCGATCGCCTCGCAACGATCGTCGAGGAGTCGGATCTGCTGCGCGTTCTCGATGCGGCCTGCGACTTCCAGCCTGGCATCGTGCGCCTGGAAAGCGCATTCGACGGACTCGCCGCGAACGACGAGGCGGCGATCGTTCGACTGAACGATGCGGCAGAGTATTCGACACGACTGGTGATCGGCGCCGATGGAGCGCAGTCGGCCGTGCGCGCGGCGGCAGGCCGCGGCGTTACGGTCACCGACTACCAGCAGTCGGCAATCGTCTGCAATTTCGCCTGTACAACGCCGCATCTGAACACTGCGTGGCAATGGTTCACCGACGAGGGCATCGTCGCGTTGCTGCCGCTGCCCGGCGAGTATGTCTCCCTCGTGTGGTCGGCGCCCACCGCGCTGGCGCAGCAGTTGGCCAAGCTCGGCGCGGCCGAACTGGCGCTGCGAGTGACAGAGCGCACCGGCGCCGCACTGGGTGAACTGACGACGGCGGGGGTGGCTCAGACCTTCCCGCTGCGCCTCATCGTCGTCGACGGCCTGATCGGGAACCGTGTCGCGCTGGTGGGCGATGCGGCGCACGTCGTGCATCCGCTGGCGGGCCAGGGCCTGAACCTCGGCCTGCAGGACGTCGCCGCATTGCTGGAACTGGTGCGCGCGCGGGAGCCTTTTCGGGACATCGGCGATCCGGTGCTCTTGCGACGATACGAACGCAGTCGGGCCGAGCCGATTGCGATGATGCGGGCTGCCACCGACGGCCTGGTGAGGCTGTTCGGCGTGGACGATCCGCTCGCGCGCTTCGTGCGCAACACCGGCATGGCCGCTGTGGACCGGGTTTCTCCGCTGAAAAACCTGCTGATACGCCAGGCGCTCGGTTGAACTCGACCGGCGGTTGATGGTCTGACCGGCATGTCAACGGGCCGCCGCTACACTTCGCGGCCGTTTTTTTGGAGAACACGATGAATCGCTGGTTAGGACGCCTTGCCGCGCCGATCCTTGCAGTCGCCTGCCTGATCGCAGGCCCGATGGCTTTCGCCCAGACCAAGGGCGATGCGGGCAAGGGTGCGCCGGCCAGCGGCAGCCCCGAAGCCCAGATCGCGGCGCGCTTTGCCGAGCGTTCCGGAATGAAGCCGGACCAGGTGTTCAAGGGTCCTGCGGGCCTCTTCGAAGTCCTGGTGCGCGGGGAGCTGTACTACACCGATCCCGCCGTGACCTTCGTCATCATGGGCCGCATGTTCGATGCGAAGACCCGCGAAGACCTGACGCAGAAACGGCTGGATACCGCGCTCAAGGTCGATTTCAAGACCCTACCCTTCGACCAGGCCATCAAGACCGTGCGCGGCAATGGCTCGCGTGTCCTGGTCACGTTCGAGGACCCGAATTGCCCGTACTGCAAGCGCCTGTGGCAGAACATGCAGGGGCTCAACAACGTCACGATCTACACGTTCCTGATGCCGATCCTGTCGCAGGACTCGCAGGACAAGTCCAAGGCAATCTGGTGCTCGAAGAATCGCGCGGCGGCCTGGGATGACTATATGGTGCAGGGTAAGGCTCCTGCCGCAGCCACGGCCGACTGCAAGACGCCACTCGAGCAGAACGTGACGATGGGCCGTGACTTCGGCATCAATGGCACGCCGACGATCGTCTTCGCCGACGGGTCCCGCGGCGCGGGGGCAATGCCGGTCGACGCAATCGAACAGCGCCTCGCTTCTGCAGCGAAGAAGTAGGGCTGCCTTGATTACCGCCGGAGCAATGACTCCGGCGTACTGCCCTTGGGCACCAGAAGCCACGCGCTGACGTCGTATTTCTGGCGTCCGGCCGTCTGGCCGGCCTCGTTGCCAAAGCCCCAGAAGAAATCGAAGCGCAGCGGCCCGCGGATCGCCCCGCCGGTGTCCTGCGCCATCATGGGACGCTGCAGCGTTGTGCCGTTGCGTGGATCGGTCGACACCAGCAGCACCGGCGCACCGAGCGGGATGAAGCGCGCATCCGCGGCAACCGAGTAGCCCGGGGTAAGCGGCACGCCGAGCGCTCCGATGGGGCCCGCTGCCGGATCTCCGAGCGGCAGTTCGCGGAAGAACACGTAGCTCGGATTCTGGTCAAGCAGTTCCTTGGCGCGCGCCGGATTACGCGCAATCCACGTCTTGATGCCCTGCATGGACGCCTGGTCGAGCGTCAGCTCACCGCGGTCGACGAGCCAGCGGCCGATCGAGCGGTAGGGATGGCCGTTCTGGTCGCCGTAACCGAGACGCACCATGCTGCCGTCATCGAACTGCACTCGCCCGGAGCCTTGCACTTGGAGGAAGAAAGCCTCGACCGGATCGTCGACCCAGACGATTTCGCTGCCGGCCAGCGTGTCGCCGGCCGTGATGTCGCCACGGCTCGGGTACGGCACGACCCGACGGCCCTGCAGCTTGCCGCGCAGTCGCAGGTTCGCGAGTTCGGGATGGACCGACGCAAGATCGATGACCAGCAGGTCCGGCGGCACGCGGTAGATCGGCGTGCCATAGCGGTCGCTGCGTGATCGGCTGCCGCGCAGCAGCGGCTCGTAGTAACCGGTCATCAGGCCGATGTCGCGGGTGTCGAGTTCGTTAGCCCCCCCGACGCGTCGCGTCAGCACGCGGTAGGCATCGAAGCGCGAGGCGAAGAACGTCTGCACGCTGCGGCCGCTGGCCGGGTCGACGCGTTCGGCTTGGGCGCAGGCCTCGCGCCACGCGTCGCGTTTGCCGAGCGCGCGGCACGTCTGCAGGAACGCGGGCCAGGCGGCGGACCAGTCCTCCGTGCGCATGGCGGGCAGCATCTCGAAGACGATTGGCTCGTAGATCGCCCGAGTCTCCGCGGGGACGGCCACCGGGGGCGGTGGGGGTGGCGGAACGGGCGGTGGCGGCGGTGGTGGCGGTCGCACCACGCAGCCCGCCGCCAGCAGGACCGCGCCGCAGGCCAGTGCGAGCCGGCCTCTAGAATTCGCCGACAACCTGAGGTCTTTCATGTGGCTGATTCTGCTTGAAGCGGCGCTCGCTCTCGGGGCGCTGCTCTTCATTGTCTGGTGGACGATGTTCCACAAGCCGCGGCGCAGGCGGCCCCCGGGGCGCTGATCAGTTCAGTGCAGGGCCCGCGGCATCGACAGCACGAACTCCGGAATCGTTGCCTCGAACGTGGTGCCGTCATCGGCCACGCAATGATAAGAACCGCGCATCGAGCCCACCGGCGTCGGCAGGGGGCAGCCGCTCGTGTACTCGAACGAATCGCCCGGCTTGAGCACCGGCTGCTCGCCGACCACCCCATCGCCGCGCACTTCCTCGACCTGGTTGTTGCCGTCGGTGATGATCCAGTGACGCGAGATCAGCTTCGCAGTGTGCTCCCCGGTGTTGCGGATCGTCACCGTGTAAGCAAACACGAAGTGCTGTTCATCCGGGCTCGAATGCGCTTCGAGGTACTGCGGTCGAACACTGACGGAAAACTCGTAGATGGCCATGGGATCCCGGCACACGCCTGAGGGTCGGTTGGAAGGCCGATCGTGATCGGAACGGCCCTTAGAATAGTCGCGAGCCGCTAAGTTTCCAGCTACCGACCCGACGGGGCATCGATGAACTCCAGCTACCGTATCGCTCCCAGCATCCTATCGGCCGATTTTGCACGACTGGGCGAGGAAGTCCGCGCCGTGGTCGCCGCCGGCGCCGACTGGATCCACTTCGATGTGATGGACAACCACTACGTGCCGAATCTCACGATCGGCCCATTGGTTTGCGAAGCGATCCGCCCGCACATCGAAGTCCCGATCGACGTGCACCTGATGGTGAAGCCGGTCGATCGCATCATCCCAGACTTCGCCAAGGCGGGCGCGGACGTGATCACGTTCCATCCCGAAGCCTCGGACCACGTCGACCGCACGTTGGCACTGATCCGCGATTCAGGCTGCAAGGCTGGCCTGGTGTTCAATCCGGCGACACCGCTGGGCTGGATGGACCACGTGATGGACAAGATCGACGTCGTGCTGCTGATGTCAGTGAATCCGGGCTTCGGCGGCCAGAAGTTCATCCCGGAGACGCTGAACAAGTTGCGCGCGGTGCGGACGCGCGTGGATGCGCACCACAGCGAGACCGGCCGCACGATCCACGTGGAGGTCGACGGCGGGGTCAAGGCGGACAACATCCGCATGATCGCCGAAGCTGGCGCCGATACGTTCGTTGCCGGCAGTGCCGTGTTCGGCGCGCGCGACGCCGACGGCGGCTATCGCGGGATCCTGTCGCGCCTGCGTGAGGAACTGGCAGCCGTCGCGCGGGCGCCATGACCACCGTGTGGCCGGCCCGCGCGGTGCTGATCGATCTCGACGGCACGCTGCTCGATACCGTTCCGGATCTTGCCGCCGCCGTCAATGCGATGCTCGAAGAATTAGGGCGGGCGGCGCTGTCGGTGTCCACGGTGGCCGCCTACATCGGCAAGGGCGCCGACATCCTCGTGCACCGTGCCTTGGCCGGGGGACTCGACGGCCGTGCTGAAGCCGCGCTGTTTGCGCGCGGCAAGGAAGCGTTCTACCGGCATTACCGCCGCCTCAACGGCCACGCGGCCCTGGTCTTTCCCGGGGTACCTGCCGCGCTGGTCGCGTTCCAGGCGGGCGGGCTGAAGCTCGCTTGTGTCACCAACAAGCCGCGCGAGTTCACGATCGACCTGCTCGAACGCGTTGAACTGCTGGGTCTCTTCGACGCGGTCATCTCCGGGGATGACACTGCGGAAAAGAAACCGCATGCGGCTCCGGTCCTCGCTGCCTGCGCCCGACTGAATGTCGCAGTCGCCGACGCCATCATGATCGGTGACTCCGAAAATGATCTGCTCTCCGCCCGGGCAGCGGGCTGCCGCGCGATCCTGGTCGAGGGCGGCTACAACGAGGGCCAGCCGGTGGCCTCGCTGCCCGCCGATGCTATAGTCGAAACGCTTGCCGACGCGGCTCGGTTGATCACGCCGCACGGTGTGCAAGACACGGTTCAATGACTCACTGCAACCAACACGATTCACTTTCCCTCGGGGCATGGCGCAAGGCCTGGTGCCGGTTCTGGCACGCCCAGGGAGTCTGGTCCTGGCGCCCCTAGGCGCAGACCGCCGCGATCCTGCGGCACTCCGTTGGTGTACTTCCAGGCGTGGATCCGATCCGCGCGCCCCGTGCAGGTGACATGTGACTGAACTCGAATTCAAGGCCCTCGCGGCGCAGGGCTACAACCGCATCCCGCTGATTGCCGAGAGTTTTGCCGACCTCGAAACGCCGCTCTCGCTCTATCTCAAGCTGGCCAACGAGCCAAACACCTTCCTGCTCGAATCGGTCGTGGGCGGGGAGCGATTCGGTCGTTATTCGTTCATCGGACTGGCGGCGCGGCGCGCGTTGCGCTCCTTCATCCGCGACGACGGCAGCGTCACCGAAATGCTCGAGGACGGGCAGGTCAAGGAATCGATCAAGGGCGACCCACTCGCAGTCATTGGCCACTACTTTGACCAGTTCAAGGTCGCGCTGCGTCCCGGACTGCCGCGATTTGCCGGCGGGCTGGCGGGCTACTTTGGCTACGACACCGTACGCGTCATAGAGAAGAAACTGGCGCGGACCAAACCCGATGATCTCGGTGTCCCCGACATCCTGCTGCTGCTGGCCGAGGAGATCGCGGTCATCGACAACCTCGCCGGGCGCATCTACCTCATCGTCTACACGGACCCGCGCCAGCCCGAGGCTTACGCCCGGGGGCGCCAGAGACTGCGCGAACTCAAGACCCGGCTGGCACGGCCGATCGAACCACCGCATGCACGGGCCAGCGTGCGCCGCGAGGAATACCGCGAGTTTGCCAAGGCCGATTACCTTGGCGCCGTTGCGCGCGCCAAGGAATACATCGCCGCCGGCGACGTCATGCAGGTGCAGATCGGCCAGAGAATCCGCAAACCCTACGCTGACGCGCCGCTGTCCCTGTATCGCGCACTGCGCACGCTGAATCCGTCGCCCTACATGTACTTCTACAACTTTGGTGATTTCCACGTCGTGGGCGCGTCGCCGGAGATCCTGGTGCGCAGCGAGGACCGGGAGGGCAAGCACATGGTGGCAATCCGTCCGATCGCCGGAACGCGGCCGCGTGGCAACACACCGGAGCAGGATGCAATCCTCGCGGCCGAACTGGCCGCCGACCCGAAGGAGCGCGCCGAGCACCTGATGCTGATCGACCTTGCGCGCAACGATATCGGCCGCATTGTCGAAATCGGCAGCGTCCAGGTGACCGAGCAGTACGTCATCGAGAAGTATTCGCATGTGCAGCACCTCGTGAGTCACGTCGAGGGCGTGCTGAAGCCCGGCATGACCAACCTCGATGTGCTGCGCGCGACTTTCCCGGCCGGCACGCTGTCGGGCGCGCCCAAGGTCCGGGCGATGGAGATCATCGACGAGCTCGAGCCCGTCAAGCGCGGCATTTACGGCGGAGCGGCGGGTTATCTCTCCTTCGCCGGAGATATGGATCTCGCCATCGCGATCCGCACCGGCATCATCAAGGGCAACGTGCTTTACGCCCAGGCGGCCGCCGGCATCGTCGCGGACTCGATACCGGAGAGCGAGTGGAAAGAGACCGAGGTCAAGGCGCGCGCGGTGCTGCGCGCCGCCGAGCAGGTCGAAGACGGTTTTGATTCCGAGTGAGGCGGTCATGCTGCTGATGATCGACAACTACGACTCGTTTACTTACAACCTGGTGCAGTACTTCGGCGAGCTCGGTGAGGATGTGCGCGTGTTCCGCAACGATGAGATCACGCTGGACCAGATCGAGCAGCTGAAGCCGGACCTGATCTGCGTTTCGCCTGGACCCTGCTCGCCCAATGAGGCCGGCGTGTCGCTGGGCGTGTTCGAGCGTTTTGCGGGGCGCGTGCCGATTCTCGGCGTGTGCCTGGGTCATCAGGCGCTCGGTCAGGCCTTCGGCGGCAAGGTTGTGCGCGCCCAGACGCTGATGCACGGCAAGACTTCACCTATCGCGCACACGGGGGTCGGTGTCTTTGCCGGGCTGCCGAGCCCTTTCGAAGCCACGCGCTATCACTCGCTGGCTGTCGAGCGGTCCTCTCTGCCCGACTGCCTGGAAATGACCGCCTGGACCCCGGACGGCGAGATTATGGGACTGCGCCACAAGACGCTGCTGGTCGAGGGCGTGCAGTTCCATCCGGAATCGATCGCCACCGAGCACGGCCACACGATGCTGCGCAACTTTCTGGAGGGCGCGCGGTAGCGAGTGCCGTTGCGCGAGGAGAGCACATGTCCATAACGCCGAGCGAAGCTCTGGTCCGGTGCATCGAGCACCGCGAGATCTTCCAGGATGAAATGCTGTCGCTGTGGCGGCGGCTGATGAGCGGCGAACTGACCCCTGTGCAGATCGCGGCGCTGACGATGGGCCTGCGGGTCAAGAAAGAGACCATCGGCGAGATCGCGGCCGCGGCGCAGATCATGCGTGAGTTCTCGACCAAGGTGGAGCCGACCGACCGCTCCAACCTGGTCGATCTCTGCGGTACGGGTGGCGATGCGGCGCACACCTTCAACATTTCCACGGCCGCGATGTTCGTCGCTGCTGCGGCCGGCGCGCGCGTGGCCAAGCATGGGGGGCGCGGAGTCTCGTCCGGTTCGGGAAGCGCCGATGTGCTGGAGGCATTGGGCGCGAATATCACGCTGAACCCCGCTGCGGTGGCGGCATGCATTGCCGAGACCGGCATCGGCTTCATGTTCGCGCCGAGCCATCATGCCGCGATGAAGCACGCGGCGCCGGTACGCAAGGAACTCGGCGTGCGCACGATCTTCAACATCCTGGGGCCGCTCACCAACCCTGCCGGCGCGCCGAACCAGGTCATGGGCGTGTTTCATCCGGACCTGGTCGGCATCCAGGTGCGCGTGCTGCAGCAACTGGGGTCGAACCATGTTCTCGTTGTGCATGGCAAGGACGGCATGGACGAGGTGTCGCTCGGCGCCGCGACACTGGTCGGCGAACTGAAGGACGGCGAAGTGCGCGAGTATGAGATCCATCCGGAGGACTTCGGTCTGGCGATGGTGTCCAACCGCGCACTCAAGGTCCGCAGTCCCGCCGAGTCACGTGCGATGCTGCTGGAAGCGATCGACGATGTCGCGGGGACGCCGCGCGAGATCGTCATATTCAACGCCGGGGTCGCCCTTTATGCCGCGAATGTTGCCGACTCGATCGGCGAAGGCATCGCGCAGGCACGTTCGGCGATCGCCAGTGGCGCCGCGCGACGCAAGCTCGACGAATTCGTCGCGACGACACAGAGGATGACCGCTTGAGCGCTGTGCCCGTCCGCGGTCCGCTGTGCCGCGTGGTACAGGCCCGGGCGCGACGGATCGTGCTGCGCGCGGCGATACGGCGCGATGTGCCTCATGTCGCGGGCGCTGGGGCCGCTGCCTCGGTCGCGGAGCATCGCCTGATTCCAGACATCGCTTCACCGAGGCACGATGCGCGTGTGGCGCGTCAGTACTGGAGGCGTGCCATCGCCAGCCCGCGCAAGCGACTCTTCGTCGCGGTTTGCCGAAATGAGCTGCTGGGCGCAATCGGTGTCGACCTGATCGTCTCGCGGCATCGGATGGCCCGCGTGCGTCGTCGCATCTATCTGCACTCGCTGTTCATCGATCCGTCGGCGCGTCGCCTCGGGTTGGCACGCCGCCTGACGCGGCTGGCGCTGGACTGGGGTCGCGGCCGCGGAGCGACGCAGGCGCGGCTGGAAATGGCCGCGCCGAACCGATCCGCCCGTCGACTCTACGAGTCGGTCGGCTTCCACGTGCGGGAAATGATGTTCGCCCGACCTTTGTAGACAGGCAGAAAGACGCATCGTGTGATGACCGGCGCGAAACCTCAGCGGGTCGAACCGTTTGTTTCCCGCGCCCAAACGCAGAAGGGGGCCGTTAGGCCCCCCTCAGTTCTTGATTGCGTGTTCCTGGAATTACCTGGCAGTGCGCCTGCGGGCTGCAAAGCCCAGCGCCGCGAGTCCCAGGCCAAGAAGCGCCAACGAGCCAGGCTCGGGAACCGGGGTTTCTCCGATGACCGTGATCACGTCGCGTTCGATGGCGCCAACACCCCGGGCGAACACGCCAAAGTCGTAGGTTCCGGGCGCCAGACCCGTGATGGTCACTTCAAAGGTCCGGCTTGCGCCACCCGGGACATCAGTACAGCCGAGCGGGTCGGTGCAGGCAAACGACACGCCGAGGCCGGGGAACGAGGCTGTCGTAGCGAAGATCAGGTCAAGCGTGGATACCACGTCACCGATGGCGTCGACGATCGTGGTCACGATGTTGCCAACCGGGACACTCGAAAAGCTGTTGATCAGAGCACCGCTGGTCGCGGTGGCGATGTCTTCGGCCTGGTTAGCGTCGGTGACATTGATTCCCGGGCCGCCAACATTGATTCCCGTATACGTGCCGTCGATCCCGGCATTGTTCACGGTTGAATTAAGACCGATGACGATGACCCCGGCTGCCTGCAACGCGGCTATCGTCTGTGCTTCGGTAATGGTCTCGTTATGCGACGAGACGTCTCCCCACCAGAGCACCACCGGCTGTGTACCTGACCGCCATCCCGTCACGTCACCGGATTGCACCGGGCCTTTTCGGTTCGTGCCAGGCGTCAGCGCGCCCTCGGTTGCGACCTGATGAAGGGCATAGAAATTGGCCTCAGGTCCATCACCGCCACCGCTGGCGAACCAGCCGTTGATGGCGGTCTGTGTCAGCGCGGTGCTGGTCGTGATCGCCTGCTGCAATTGGTAAGCCGTAGTCGGCGTTTCTCCGGATTCAATCGGATCGCCGAGATAGCGGCCGACGCCAAAGGCCGCGTCCGCGTAGACCCCGTTCAGGCTCGCCAGCAGGCTAGCGGCGACCGACTTCACGTTTGTAAGCACGCCGCCCATGCTGCCCGTGTTGTCGGCGAGGAAGAAGATGTCGACCTTGCTGGCCCCACTCGTGTCAAGCGTAATGGTTTTGTTGATCTTGATCGTCTCGCCAACGTTGATCGTGGCCGTGACGGACTCAGGCGTGATGAGCGCAGCCTGCGCGCCCATAGAAGCCAAAAGGCCCGCGGCGAGAACTGCAGCTAACGGTGTTTTTTGCATGGACGCCCCCGCTAAGAGAGATTCAAGTAATGGTTTCTAGTCCCACTGAAGCATATGTGATGCCAACTCGCCTAAGTGGCTGATCTAACTCATCCCAGCCGCGGGTTTCGAGGCCCTGGTTTTCGAGTCTGTAAGGAATTTCGACGACTGAAACGGGCTGTTCTCCCCAGGCGTCCTGCTTGCCGACCTGGTTGATCCGGCCGGACGCCGGGCGGCATCAGCAAGGGTCTCGCTGCATTGCATCAGCGGGACTGACCTTGCCCGCATCCGAGCCTATCGTTTGGTTCCGGGCAAGGCGCCGGAAGCGGGCTGCCCGGCAGTAAGCGTTAGCGAAAGATCCGCGGTGGGCAGCAATTAGGTGGGTGGCGATGCCATCATTGTGCGGGCCAACGAGATTTCTGCCCACGTTCGCGCAATGCCCCCTTGAACTGCAATATGGACATCCTGCGACGCATCCTCGCGACCAAGCGCGATGAAGTTCTGAGCGCGCGTGAACGCACTCCGCTGGGCGACCTGTTCAAAGTCGCACGGTCTGTGCCGCCCCCGCGCGACTTCGCCGCGGCCTTGCGCATTCGCCTCGCCACCGGACGATCGGCCGTGATCGCCGAAGTCAAAAAGGCGAGCCCATCCAAGGGGGTTCTAAGGGCTGAATTCGATCCCGCCGCAATCGCTCGCAGTTACGCGCGGCATGGTGCGGCGTGCCTGAGCGTACTCACCGATGTGCAGTACTTCCAGGGCGCGCCGGAGTACCTGCAGCAGGCGCGCGCGGCGAGCGGCCTGCCGGTGCTGCGCAAGGACTTCATCATCGACGACTACCAGGTCGTCGAGGCGCGCAGCTGGGGGGCGGACGCGATCCTGCTGATCGTCGCGGCGCTGGATCGCTCGTGTCTGCATGCACTCGAAGCGGCAGCGCACGACCTCGGCATGGCCGTGCTGGTCGAAGTCCACGATGCCGCCGAACTCGAACTGGCGCTGGAACTGAAGACGCCGCTGATCGGCGTCAACAATCGCAACCTGCGCACGTTCGAGACGCGACTCGAAGTCACGCTCGACCTGCTGCCGCGCATCGGTCCGGAGCGCATCGTGGTCACGGAAAGCGGGATCCTGTCGCCCGCCGATGTGGCGCGGATGCGGGCGGCCGGCGTCAACGCTTTCCTCGTTGGGGAAGCCTTCATGCGTGCGCCGGATCCCGGCCAGGAACTGGCGCGGCTGTTCGCGTGATCGACACCTCGGCGCTGGCGCCAGGCTGGCGCGTGCTGGTCGACAGTTTTTTCGCGAGCGTTCCAGGCACCGCACTGCAGCGGTTTCTCGAGCAACGAGTGGCGGCCGGCGCGCGGGTCTATCCGCCCGATCCGCTGCGCGCATTGAAGCTGACCCCGCCGGAATCGGTGCGCGTCGTGATCCTCGGGCAGGACCCGTATCACGGACCCGGGCAGGCGCATGGGCTGGCCTTTTCGGTGCCGAACGCCGTCCGTCCGCCACCCAGCCTGCGCAATGTGTTCCTGGAGTTGCGCAGCGACATCGGGTGCGCCGCGTCTGCGACCGGCAACCTCGAACACTGGGCGCGGCAGGGTGTGCTGCTGCTGAACGCGGTGCTGACCGTCGAGGAGGGCCGGCCGGGCAGCCATGCGGGTCGCGGTTGGGAGCACCTTACCGACGACGTGGTCGATGCGCTCGCGGCCGATCCATCGCCCAAAGTGTTCCTGTTGTGGGGCGCGCACGCGCAGGCAAAGGCGGCGCGAATCGGGTCTTACCGCCGCGAGCATGCCGTGCTGCTCGCGAATCATCCGTCACCGTTGTCTGCGCGGCGGCCACCGCGGCCGTTCCTCGGTTGCCGCCACTTTTCAATGACCAACGAATTCCTTGCCGCGAGCGGCCGCGGCACGATCGACTGGTCGGGTCCCGGGATCACTCAGCGCTGACCGAGCCACTGGGTACGTAGTCGCGTCGCGGCGGGCGCGGACTTCGGATCAATGTTCAGAGTCCAGCGCGTCGGCGGCTTCTCTGCCAGTCGCACGCTAAACCGCATCAGTTCGTCGCGCCGGAACGCCGTTGCTTCGATGATTTCGCCAGGCGCGTAGCGCGCCAGCAGCTTGTCCAGGTTGGCGGCGGTCACGCGCAACCCATCGAGCGCGATCAGCACATCGTGGGCCGACAGGCCGGCCGACTGCGCCGGCGTGGCGTCGAAGACATGCGACAACCGGCATTCCGATCCGCCCGCGACGGTGCTCACACCGAGCATCGCGAACGCTGGCGAGTCCAGTGCCGGCTGCACAGTGAACTCGATGCCGAACGGTTGCAGCAGGCGCGCAAAGTCCGGGTCGCGCGTGCCTTGTGTCCACTCCTCGATCAGCGGGCCCAGTGCAAGCCCGGTCGCTTCGTCGGCGGCACTCGCCAGTTGGTCTTCGCCCACGCCGATGTAATCGGCGCCCTGGGCCTTGTAGCGTTTCCACAGCAATCGCATCACGTCGTCGAGAGACCGCCGGCCGCGTGTCTGTGCGCGGACTGCGAGGTCGAGAGCGAGTCCGATCAGGGCGCCCTTCTGGTAGTAGCTGACGACGCTGTTGGGCGCGTTCTCGTCCTGCCGGTAGTACTTGATCCAAGCATCGAATGAACTGTCGGACACGCTCTGCTTGAGCCGGCTCGAGCGTTGCATCACCGTCGTCAGCGTCTTCGCCACGCCTTCCAGATACTGCGCCGGGCTCAGCAGCCCGCCACGCACCAGCATCAGGTCGTCGTAGTACGAGGTGAAGCCCTCGAACGCCCACAGCAGGCGCGTGTAGTTCTCCTGAGTCAGGTCGTAGGGCACGAAGGCCGCCGGCCGGATGCGCTTGACGTTCCAGCTGTGGAAGTACTCATGGCTCGCCAGGCCGAGGAAATTGCGATAGCCCTCGGTCGAGTCCTTCATGCCGGTAAAGGGCAGGTCGTCACGCTTGCAGATCAGCGCCGTCGAGTTGCGGTGTTCGAGACCGCCGTAGCCATCGGCGACTGCCAGCGTCATAAACGTGTAGCGCGCAAATGGCGCTTTCTTTGAGCGCGGTTCGAACAGCCGGATCTGCTGCTCGCACACAGTCGCCAGGTCCGCGCTCAGGCGCTTCATGTCGAGCCGTGGAACACGCCCCGTGACAGCGATCTCGTGCGGCACACCGAGCACGTCGAATCGACCAATTTCGAACTCGCCCATCTCGACCGGGCAGTCGATCAATTCGTCGTAGTTGTCGGCGTGATACGTGCCAAAGCCTTGGCGGCGCGTCGAGCGCCCCGGACTCAGGCCCGTCACGACCTTCCAGCCGGCAAAGCGTTCACCGGCGGGCGGCAGGATGTCGATGCTGCAGGGGGAATGCTCGTGGCCGATCGGCAGCAGGAACACGCTGGTGCCATTGAAGAAGCCGTGAGTCTCATCAAGATGCGCGGCCCGCACCGACAGGTCCCAGGCGTAGACCTCGCAGGCCACCTCGAGCGGTCCCTTGACCGGCGCGGCGCGCCAGGTGTGTTTGTCGAGTTTCGTCAGCGCGATCTTGCGGCCGCCCGCCACGGCGCTGATGCGGACGATGTGCCGCGCGAATTCGCGGACCATGTAGCTGCCGGGGATCCAGGCCGGCAACATGAAGAGCTGCCCCTGGGGCTCGGGTCGTTCGAGGCGGCACACGACATGGAACAGGTGCGCAGCTGGATGCGCGGGGCGGATCGCGTAATGGACGGACATGGCAGGCAGTGACGGCGCGCGGGTTGAGGGGGCGCGGCTGGACGCCGGCTCAATGCCGCAGCACGCTCAGCACTTCGGACTGGAATTCGCGCTGATACAGCAGGTAGACGATGCCGGCGGTGCCGATCGCAAAGGCAATCGCCGAGAAGAACCAGACGATGACGGCGAAGGCCATGTAGTAGGCCCGCAGTCCGTCGTTGAAGGTCTCGGCGGCGAGACCGACCACGCGGCCGGCGCGGTCAGCGAATTCCCCACGTGATGCCGCTCCACTGGCGAATTCCTTCGCGTCCGGCGCCGAAGCGATCAGCAGTGCGCCGAAGGTGTACTGGCGCATCGACCATGTGAAGCGAAAGAAGGCATAGACGAACACCGCCGTCAGCACGAATACCTTCAGGTCGAACACGAGCGCGGTCGTGCGCGAAGTGAACGGCAGCTCCTCGACGATCTTGGCGGCTTGTTCCGTCGCTCCGAGCACCGCGAGCAGGCCGCCGATGATGAGGATCGTCGTCGAGGCGAAGAACGAGGGACTCGTTGAAAGGTTCTGCACGACGACCCCGTCGATCACGCGGTTCTCACGCAATGTGGCCTGCATCATCCACAGGCGCCGATAGCTGTTCGTCGTGGCCAGCAGTGATCCGCTTGCGGCAGCCCGGCGTCGTGCAAACACCGCATATCCCCACCAGGCGGCAATGAACCAGAGCAGCGCCAGCCAGTCGGCAAGCGCGATCTGTCGGACCAGTTGGAGGAGGGCCATGGATGGGTGTTGAGGGCGCGGAGTGCGACAGGCCTAGGCCTTGAAGCCGAGTCGGATCGCATTGGCCCGCACGCGCCGGCGCACCGGCGCGAGCGAGCGCCGCGCCGTCAGCAGCGAGGTCTGGGCGCTACGCTGACCTGCACGCCTGGCAGTGCGACGCGCCGACCGCTGACCCAGTGCGACGGACCAGAAATCGTTTATCAGCGCTTGCTGCAGCTGCAGGCCGGTCTGCCACACGGCCATCTGCCCGGCGACGCCCGCGTCCCACTTCTCGGACACCATGCGCACCGCCTCGCGGCGATTGCGCGCACTGGCAAGCCCGGGCGCCTTCAGCAGGCGTTTCGTCCTCTGCTGGACGACCTGCGGGGCGTTCAGCGCGATCTCGCTGGCGCTCAGCGCCAGCTTCCACCAGTCCTGCCACAGCCGGTTCATTCCAGATCCCCACTCACGTCGACGTCATACAGTACCCCAGGATCATCGACCTCGATGAGCCGCGGTGGGTGCCGCACGAGGACCTCGCGGGCGCCGGTGTCTCCGCCAAGGGCTAGCAGCTCCTGATGCAGGGCCGCTGCGAAGCCGACCGGGTGCCCGCGTTGCCCGTGATAGGCCGGCGCAACCGTGGCTGCGCCACGGCGCAGGCACTCTGCCACCGCAAGGACGGTGGCCGGCGCGATGGCCGGCATGTCGGCCAGAGCAATGATCCATCCTGCCACGGGCCCGGTCGCCGCAACACCGCAGGCGATCGACGTGCCCTGGCCCTCGTTGGTTCGCGCGTTTTCAACCGTCGTGCAGCCCTCAGCTGCAAGCAAGCGTCGAAGTCGCTCGTGACGGGCGTCCGCAGCGGGAACTACGACGGCAAGCACACCATCCACCGCGCTCCGGAGCGTGCGCGCCGCCGCCACGGCGAGCGGCTCGCCCCGATGCGGGCCGCGCGTTGCGGGCTCGAGCAGCTTGAGTCGTCGGCCGTGGGGATCGAAGCGCGCACCGCGGCCGGCCGCGAGCAACACGCCGACGATGCGTGCACCCGCATCGGTCATCGTCAGCGCCGGCGCAGACGCGCGATGATCCACACCACCACGCCTGCCGACATCACGTACAGCGCCGCCTGCACGGCGCGGTTCTCGAGTGTGTACACGAGGCTGCGGTACAGCAGGAAGGCGCAGGTCCCGACGAAGACGATCGGCAGTACTGGGTAGGCCGGCACCTTGAACGGGCGAGCGACGTGGGGCTGCCGGAAGCGCAGCACGAACAGCGCGATGCCGGTGAGCAGGAAGAAGAACCAGAACACGGGCGCCGTGAAATCCACCATGAACTTCACGCCGCTCTTGTTGACCGCGGCGAGCACGACCAGCGCCAGGCTGATCGCGCCCGTCACGAGATAGGCGACCACCGGCGCGTCGCGCTCGCTGTTCCAGCGGCCCATGAAGGCAAACACCGGCCAGTCGTTGCCGAGCGAATAATTGGTCCGCGCCGCGACGATCATCGTTGCGTTGATCGAAGTGAGTGCAGCCAGCGCGACGATCGCCCCGATCGTCTTCTCGCCGAAGGCGCCGAACGCCTTCTTCGCGACGTCAGCTGCCACTGCCTGGCTCGATTTCAGCCCGTCGAAGCCAAGGCCGGCCAGCAAGGCAGCGACGAACAGCACGTAGATCAAGGTAACGACGATCAGCGCGACAACCAGTACCTTGACGATCGAGCGGTTTCCCCCCTTGACCTCAGCCGAGATGTAGGCCGCCTCGTTCCAGCCGCCGAACGTGAAGAGTACAAAGAGCAGCGCGGTGCCGAACAGCGCCGGAACGGCATCCGCCGCCGCCGGCGTAGGAGCGACATCAGTCGCGGGGGCGACAAAGCCGGCCACCACCACCATCAGCATCCCGAGCATCAGCAGCGTGGACAGCAGGTTCTGGGTACGGGAAGATTCCTTCAGGCCGGCGACGTTCACTGCGGTCAGTGCGACGACGACGAGAACGGCGTAGATGGTCGATGACAGTGAGCCGAGCGCCCATACACGGCTCATGTAGTCGCCAAAGACGAAGGCGAGCAGCGCGATCGACCCGGTGGTAATGACCAGCACGCGCGCCCAGGCGAAGAAGAACGACACGTTCTTGCCGTAGGCGCGCGTCAGGAAGTGATAGTCCCCGCCGGCATTCGGGAATGTCGTCGCGAGCTCCGCGTAGCACAGCGCACCCACCAGCGCGAGCGCCGCGCCAAAGAGCCAGGCACCGAACATCCACGGCACCGAGCCGGTCATGCCGGCGACGAGCGGAGGGAACGTGAAGATGCCGCCGCCGATGATGATCCCGACGATGATCATCACGCCGTCAAGCACCGACAGCACCCGTTTCGGGGCTCCCATCGGCGGTGCGGCCACCGGGCTGTTCACGTCACTCATCGCGTGCCTTCCATGTGAAGAGCCCCGCCAAGGCGGGGCTCCGGATCGACAACCGTCAGACCGGACTTACTTGCCGTAGAAGCGGCCGCATTGCGGCAGCATCTCGGCCCAGCTCGCGGCGCGTAGCGCCCCCTGCGCTGCGCCCGTCACCTTGGTCTCGGCGCTTCCGGTCTTCATCGTCCCCGCCAGCTCGGTGCCGCGGACCGTGCCGTTGAAGGTCCGGGTCAAGCCCTTGGCGTCGTTGAACGCGAAGCGCAGCTGGTCACCGCGCAGCGTGGCGCCGACCAGGGGCTGGCGACCTGCATCGCTGACCACGTCACCACTGATTTTCTGGAAGTTCTGCGTCAGGTTGATGGTGGTGCTGCCAGTGTCCTCCCGCAGGACCCAGGTACCGTCGACGCGCGCCGGGACGATCCACAGATAGGCGGTCCGGTACTCGATCTCGTTGGTTTCATCCGCTTCCCAGTCACCCATCGTGAACTGGTGCGAGGTGACGCGCGTGCCGGGCTTCATTGCAAGGATGCGGTGGCGCACACAGAGGTTCAGCTCCGGTAACAGGTACATCGTGATGACCGTGGCCTTGCTGAAATCCTCCTTGAAGATGTCGCCCTGGATGATTTTCGTCTTGCTCGGAACGCCCTCTGCGGTCACCAGGCAGCTCGCGAGTTTGGCCATGTCGGGGTTGTATTCGATGCCGACCGAGTTCGCGCCGAGCTTGCCGGCCGCAATCGCAATCTTTCCATCGCCTGCACCCAGGTCATAGACCAGGTCCTGCGGCGTCACCTTCGCCATGCGCAGCATCCGTTGCACCAACTCGTCCGGCGTCGGCACCCAGACAACGTCCTTGCCCGATTGCCCGACCTGCGGCTTGTAATCACGCTCGCACTCCTTGCGGTCGCGAGCGGCCGAATCGCCGACCAGAGCTGCGGTCAGCAGGCAAGCGGCACCCAGTGCCAAGGGTCGGACGACAAGGTGAGACGTCATGAAAGCTCCTGCGAGAGAGGGACGAAAGGTCGGCCATTCTGCCGAAAGTCCCCGCGGCCGTCAGCCGCGGAGTCGTGGCGGCGCCAGCAATGCGCAAGCCTGCGTGGTTGGATGACGACTCCGGAAGGAAACGAGGGGCGCGGTTGGCCTTGCGATATCACCGATTGACGTCGACGACGACCCGACCGCGCACGTGGCCTGCGAGGATATCGCGGGCCACGTCGAACGCGCCGGCCAGCGGAACCTCGCGCGTCATCTGGCCCAGTTGCTCCGGGCGCAGGTGTTCGGCGAGCAACTGCCACGCGGCCTCCCGACGCGCCAGTGGCGCCATCACGCTGTCGATCCCTGCGAGCGTGACGCCACGAAGAATGAACGGCGCAACCGTCGAAGGAAAGTCCATTCCTCCCGCCAATCCGCACGCCGCGACGGTGCCGCCCGCGCGCATCTGCGCGCAGACGTTGGCGAGCGTCGTGCTGCCTACAGAATCGACGGCGCCCGCCCAGCGGTCCTTCTGCAAGGGTTTTCCGGGCGCAGCCAACGTCGCGCGGTCGATGACCTCCCGCGCGCCGAGCCCCTTCAGATAGTCCGCTTCGGCGGCTTTGCCGGTCGAGCCGACGACCGCATAGCCGAGCGAGGCGAGCACGGCCACCGCCACCGAGCCGACACCGCCCGAGGCGCCGGTCACCAGGATTTCCCCCTTGCCCGGGATGACGCCGTGGTCCTGCAGCGCGAGGACCGACAGCGCGGCCGTGTAGCCGGCCGTGCCGATGGCCATCGCGTCTCGCGTCGTCAGAGGTGCCGGGATGCGCACCAGCCAGTCGCCTTTGGCGCGCACGCGTTGCGCCAGCCCGCCCCAGTGTGTCTCGCCCAGTCCCCAGCCGTTGAGGACAACCACATCACCCTTCTTCCATTTCGCGTGCGTGCTGCCGGAGACGCGACCCGCAGCATCGATCCCCGCCACCATCGGCCACTTGCGCACGACCGGAGACGTGTTGGTCAGCGCCAGGCCGTCCTTGTAGTTGATGGTCGAGTATTCGACGTCGATCACGACGTCATCGCCCGGAGTGGCGGCCTCGAGTTCGGCGTCGGAAATGTCACGGACCTCGGCCTTGAAGACCTCGTTGTCCCGGGAAAGCAGGATGGCTTGTGTCATGGGCGGCAATACCTCAAGGAGAACGGTCGATCATAGTCAGAAGCGCAGTCGGACGCCGCTGCTCAACGCGCCAGCGCGGCGAGTACCGCAACGAGCAGGCACAGTGACGCGGCGATCGTCAGTCGCGTACGAAGCGCGAGATACCAGTTGGCCGGAGGATTCGCATAAAGACGCATCAGAGCGCCGTCCATGACGCGGACCAGAAGCAGGTCCCCGATCAGGAACGCGAAAACCACCGCCGATGGCACACCGAGCATCAGCATCAGCACCGCGAGCCAACCAAGTAGCGACGGGATCACTCCCCAGCCGAAGGCATTCCAGCTCTGGGCCTTGTTGAGGTCCGGGCTCGCCAGCGCCAGCCCCCAATGCACCGCGCCGAGAAAGGACAGGATCACCGCGGCGTAACCCGCCAGTGCCAACTCGACCCGCACTGCGACCGGTCCGCTCCACGGCCAGGCCAGCAGCGCCAGCACAAAGAACGGCACCAGCCCCAGGTTGCCGAGGAGGGTGGCGATGCGCTGCTCGATGACGACCGACATTCGTGCTCCGGATTTTCGGTCGATTATCGCCCTCCAGCGTCGGCGGCAGAGATTGCGATGGCGCAAGCGGGCGATACCGCGACGTCCCGCCGCCAACGAGTCTTGCCATGGCACAAGCGGTGCGGCGCGCAGCGGTGGAATCCTTGCGCGTTGCGCTTGAGAGGATCGTTGCATGTCCGTGGATGTCCTTGTTGTCGGGGCCGGCCTGTCCGGCCTGGTCACGGCCCACCGGCTGCACCGTGCCGGCTACTCGGTCAAGGTGCTCGAAGCGGCCCCGCGTCCCGGCGGGGTCATCGGCTCGGGGCGCCGGGGCGGCGTGCTGTTCGAACGCGGCCCGAACAGCGCGATGGATACGTCGCCGTCTATCAACGCACTGCTGGACGAACTGGGTATCCGTGCCGAGCGTATCAATGCCAGCAAGGCGGCGGCGCGGCGCTACATCGTGAACGGCGGACGGCTCACGGCACTGCCCACGTCGGCCGGTTCGTTCGTCACGACACCGCTCTTCTCGGCGACGGCCAAGATCCGACTCTTCGGCGAGCCGTTCGTCTGGCGCGCTCCGGGCCAGGTCGAGGAGTCGATTGCGCAGTTCGTCCGTCGCCGCGTGGGTCATGAGTTCCTGGACTACGCCGTCGAGCCCTTCGTGTCCGGGATCTATGCGGGCGATCCGGAACAGCTGTCCCTGCCTGCGGCATTCCCGCGGTTGCACGAGCTGGAACAGCGCTATGGCAGCCTGTTCATCGGCGCCTTGCAGGCGGCGCGCCAACGCCGGAAGGAGGGCGCGACCCCGAAGATCGCGGCAACCAGCTTCTCGTTCCGCGACGGCATGCAGGCGCTCACGGATGCGCTGGCGGCCGGCCTGCCGGCGGTTGAGTGCAGCACCGCAGCCCGTGGCCTGGCATGTCGGGCAGACGGATCGTGGATCGTCGTGGCCGGCTCCGACGATTCGGTTCGATCGTCCCGGGCGCTCGTGCTGGCCCTGCCTGCCTACGCCGCTGCACCACTGGTACGCGCGTTCGCACCGCGGGCCGCGGACGCACTGGCCGGGATTGCCTATGCCCCGATCGCGATCGTCGTCAGTGCCTATCGCCGCGTCGACGTTGCTCACCCCCTGGACGGTTTTGGCTTTCTCTCGCCCGCGGTCGAGCGACCCCGCCTGCTCGGTACGCTGTTCTCGAGCACGATGTTCGAGCATCGCGCCGGGGACGGCACGGTCGTCTTCACGTCCTTCCTCGGAGGCCGACGCAACCCGGCGCAGGCGGCTGCTTCTGAAAGCGAACTGCTGGAAACGGTTCACGATGAACTCGTGCATCTCGTCGGCGCAGGTGGGCGGCCGTTGATAACCGAGGTCACCCGTTGGCCGCAGGCGATTCCTCAGTACACCTTTGGGCATCGCGAACGCATCGGCGAGCTGGAGCGGGCCGAGCAGCAATATGCAGGACTCTTCTTCTGCGCCAACTATCGCGGCGGTGTGTCGATCAGCGACTGCATCAGCCGAGGCGCCGAGACTGCGCAGCTGGTCGCCGGGCACCTGGGTCCGTCGGGACGCGTCCGCTGAGCCGTCGGCGGGACCGAAACGACGCTGCCGCACCCGCACAATTCGTGCAATCGACCCGGCTCCGGAGCGCCGTCGCGTGGCAAAATCGGTCGTCTGGGTAGGCTCCGCGGCGGCGCCGGCGGGGCGCCTGAGTCGCACGAGGTCACGCTGAGCTCTACGGTCATTCCCCTACGGCAGTCTGCCGTCGAGCGCTCGCTCAAGCAGGCGAGCTTCGACACGGCCGGCGTGCCGCTCCTCGCGGTCAACCACAGTGGCCAGATCCTTGCGGTCAACGCCGAGGCAACGGCGCTCATCGGTGGCGAGTCGGTGGTCGGCCGGAGTGTCGCCGAACTGCTCGGCTATCTGAGCCACCGCGCCTTCGCTCGCCGCTGGCAGCGCCTCTGGTCGCAGGTCACGGCCGAAGGCCGCTACGAGTTCGAGGCACGGCTGCCGCTGCGCAGCGGCACGCGCCTGAATGCCCGCTTCGTCGTGCGGTTGTTTCGATTCGACCAGGATGACTTCGCGTCGATATCGATCGTCGATACGACTGCCGAACGGGCCGCGCGCCGCCGGGTCCGGGCGGCCGAAGCGCGCGCCCGGGCCCTGGCAGAGCACCAGAGTGAACTGACGATCGTATTGAACGCTGATCGGCGCGTGATCTATGCGAACGCGGCGCTCGAGCCGATCACCGGCGAACACGAGGGCGACGTCATGGGTTCGCCCTTCGAGTTCATCCTCGATCAGCCCTCCCGGATCGAGTTCAGGCGCGCCGTCGACCGCCTGCTGCGAGAGCCGGCCGGCGACCGCCAGCCGACGTCGCTGCACCTGCGCACCCGTGCCGCGCTGGCTGGCAACGGCCGCGGCCTGTCTTGCGTACTGGCGAACCGCCTCGACGACCCGAGTGTTCGCGGCCTGGTGCTGACCGCGCGAGACCTCGGGCCTGCCGAGCGTGCGCAGGCCCGCAGGCTTCGCTTCCGCGAGCGTCTTCTCGAGTTAGCGATCCAGCAGAAATCGGACTTCACGCAGACGCTGGCGACGGTGCTGCGCTCGACGGCCGAAGTGCTCGACGTGAGCGCGGCGAGCTTCTGGCGACTGACCCGTGATCCTGACGTGCTCCGCTGCGAAGCCCTTTTCGATCGGCCAGCGGACCGCTTCATGCGTGACTGGGTCGGTCGCGAACTTCCGGCCACACGGTTTTCCGCCTATTTTTCACAGCTGATGAACCGTCAGCCGGTCGTCGTCAACGACACCCGCACCTCCCGACTGACGACGATGTTCGCCGGCGATGCGGACTGGTCCAGTGTCCGCGCACTGCTAGATGTACCCGTGTTGGTCGAAGGAACGATCGCCGGGGTCCTCTGCCTGCAGCACCGCGAGACCCGCTACTGGGACGAGGACGACGTCGGCTTCGCCAATACCACGGCACTGATGCTGGCGCTGTCCATGGAGGCCGCGCAGCGCCAGGAGGCGGAGTCCCGCATCGAGCACCTGGCGTGGTACGACGCACTGACCGGGTTGCCGAACCGCAATCTGCTTCGCGAGACGATGCGCGACATGATCATGACGGCGTCGAACCGCAAGCGCCGCATGGCGGCGATGCTGATCGATCTCGACCGGTTCAAGGATGTCAATGACACGCTTGGCCACATCGTCGGCGACGCGCTGATCAAGTCCGCAGCTGACGTGCTGCGCGAGACGGTCGGCGAGGAAGGCACGGTGGCGCGTCTCGGCGGCGACGAGTTCGTCGTGCTGATCAGCGAATTCATCCATCGGCAGGAGGTCGCACTGCTGGCGGCTCGCATCGCCCAGGCGTTGCACCGCACCGATCTCGTCCCCAACATCGACACGCAGGTCTCGGCGTCAATTGGCGTTGCGTTGTTCCCCGAGCACGGTCGCGACATGAGCACGATTCTGAAGAACGCCGACGCCGCGATGTACCAGGCAAAGCGCGATGGCCGCAACCAGTTCAGCTTCTTCAATCCGATCCGCTACGAGCGGGCGGCGCGCGAGGTTCAGCTCGGCATCGAACTCGTGAAGGCGGTGCAGAGCGAGAGTCCGCAATTCATCTGCGAGTATCAACCGCAGATCGAGATGGCGAGCGGCCGCGTCGTCGGGCTCGAGGCGCTGATTCGCTGGAACCATCCGGTTCACGGCATCCTGACTCCAGACCGCTTCATCGGCGTCGCCGAGGTCAGCGGGCTGTCGGAGCGCATCACGCGCTGGGTGCTGAACGAGGTGTGCAGCCAGATCAACCGGTGGCGGCTGGTGCGTCCCGACTTTGACGTGCCGGTGGCGGTGAATGTCGCCGGTCGCGAGATGGGATCGACCGCGTTGCCGATCCTGGTGCGCAGCGCGCTGGTCAAGCACAACATCGAGCCGCGCCTCATCGTGCTGGAAATCACCGAGCGCACGCTGGTCAAGGAAAGCGAGATCAACAACGACGTGCTGGCCGAACTCGCGTCGCTGGGCGTCGGGCTGGTGCTCGATGACTTCGGAACCGGCTACTCGATGTTGGGTTACCTGAAGCGCATGCCGATCAACGCGCTGAAGATCGATCACTCTTTCATCGAAGGCATTCCCGCCGACGCGGATAGTCGAGCCATCGTCCACGCGATGCTGGCGGTGGCGCGGCACTTCCGGCTCAAGGTTGTCGCCGAAGGCGTGGAGTCGCAAGACCAGGTCGATTACATGCGCGAGATCGGCTGCGAGTTCGCGCAGGGATTCTTTTACTCCCGCGCGGTGTCCGGCGACACGATCCTCGATTACCTCGCCCGCGAGCGGCCCGTGTCCTAATCGCGCGGTGCGCCCCCGTTAAACTGGAATCATCCAGTGAGGAGGGCACCACATGAGCTACCAGAACATTCTCGTGGAGACGCGCGGCCGCGTCGGTCTGCTGACTCTCAATCGGCCCAAGGCGCTCAATGCGCTCAACGACCAGCTGATGGACGAGCTGGGCACCGCCTTGCTCGCATTCGACGGTGACGATGGCATCGGTGCGATGGTTATCACCGGAAGCGAAAAGGCGTTCGCGGCCGGTGCGGACATCGGTGCGATGAAGGAGTGGTCGTACATGGACGTCTTCAAGTCGGAGTACATCTCCCGCAACTGGGAGACGTTGCGCCGCATCCGCAAGCCGGTCATTGCGGCCGTGGGTGGCTATGCCCTGGGGGGCGGCTGCGAACTCGCGATGATGTGCGACATCATCATTGCGGCGGACAGCGCGAAGTTCGGCCAGCCCGAGATCAAGCTCGGCATCATTCCGGGAGCGGGCGGCACACAGCGGCTGCCGCGGGCGGTGGGAAAGGCCAAAGCGATGGACCTGGTGCTTTCGGCGCGGATGATGGATGCCACAGAGGCCGAGCGCGCCGGCCTCGTCTCGCGCGTCGTCGCAGCAGACAAGCTCCTGGAAGAGGCCCTCGCGGCCGCGACTGCCATTGCTGCTCAATCGCTGCCCGCCGTGATGATGGCCAAGGAAGCAATCAACCGCGCCTACGAGTCCCCGCTCAACGAGGGCATGCTGTTCGAGCGGCGCCTCTTCCACTCACTGTTCGCGACGAGCGACCAGAAGGAGGGAATGGCAGCGTTCGTCGAGAAGCGCCCGGCGCAGTTCAGGCACAGCTGATCCCGGCGCGCGGGCGTCGATGTCCTCGCCGCCTAGAGCCCTCCGCCTAGTTGCCGCGTCGGTGCGCAACTTGCGTTGACGCGCGAGGGACTGGACTTCGAGATCTCGGGCCCCGCGATCCTTACAAAACAGCGGCTTGGCGGCGCGAGCGGCGTAACGGGGTGGGGTCGGGCGCAGCGGATTTGCTGGTTCGACGGGCCTGGCCGCTACCGGCACAGTAATCAGCCCGGTCCCTCAACTTGACATGATTTTTCCGTACCGCCATAATTCCGCTTCTTCGCTGCTGCGGTTGCGTCGCAACAAGTTTGCCGACGAAAAGTGACCCGACAGCACGCTCTTTAACAACGAAACAGCCGATAAGTGTGGGCGCTTGGTGAAAGGCGCAACCGGCACGGAAGGTCGTCGAGGTCTCACGCCACGACATCAACCAACTGCGCCGGCTGAACTCAAAGCATCAAGTGCTCGCGCAATGGAAAGAGGGAAGTTGATGGAAACATCACATACCTCGATTCCAGCGAGTGAGTAATCAATCGTGCCTAGCACGGTTGCGCAAACAGAATCGAACTGAAGAGTTTGATCCTGGCTCAGATTGAACGCTGGCGGCATGCCTTACACATGCAAGTCGAACGGCAGCACGGGGGCAACCCTGGTGGCGAGTGGCGAACGGGTGAGTAACGCATCGGAACGTGCCCAGTAGTGGGGGATAACCAGTCGAAAGATTGGCTAATACCGCATACGACCTAAGGGTGAAAGCGGGGGACCGTAAGGCCTCGCGCTATTGGAGCGGCCGATGTCTGATTAGCTAGTTGGCGGGGTAAGAGCCCACCAAGGCGACGATCAGTAGCTGGTCTGAGAGGACGACCAGCCACACTGGGACTGAGACACGGCCCAGACTCCTACGGGAGGCAGCAGTGGGGAATTTTGGACAATGGGCGCAAGCCTGATCCAGCCATGCCGCGTGCGGGAAGAAGGCCTTCGGGTTGTAAACCGCTTTTGGCAGGAACGAAACGGCGATTCCTAATACGAGTCGTTAATGACGGTACCTGCAGAATAAGCACCGGCTAACTACGTGCCAGCAGCCGCGGTAATACGTAGGGTGCAAGCGTTAATCGGAATTACTGGGCGTAAAGCGTACGCAGGCGGCTTTGCAAGACAGGTGTGAAATCCCCGGGCCTAACCTGGGAACTGCATTTGTGACTGCATGGCTAGAGTCTGTCAGAGGGGGGTGGAATTCCACGTGTAGCAGTGAAATGCGTAGAGATGTGGAAGAACACCGATGGCGAAGGCAGCCCCCTGGGATGAGACTGACGCTCATGTACGAAAGCGTGGGGAGCAAACAGGATTAGATACCCTGGTAGTCCACGCCCTAAACGATGTCTACTAGTTGTCGGAGGGTAACTCCTTCGGTAACGCAGCTAACGCGTGAAGTAGACCGCCTGGGGAGTACGGTCGCAAGATTAAAACTCAAAGGAATTGACGGGGACCCGCACAAGCGGTGGATGATGTGGATTAATTCGATGCAACGCGAAAAACCTTACCTACCCTTGACATGCCACTAACGAAGCAGAGATGCATTAGGTGCCCGAAAGGGAAAGTGGACACAGGTGCTGCATGGCTGTCGTCAGCTCGTGTCGTGAGATGTTGGGTTAAGTCCCGCAACGAGCGCAACCCTTGCCATTAGTTGCTACGAAAGGGCACTCTAATGGGACTGCCGGTGACAAACCGGAGGAAGGTGGGGATGACGTCAAGTCCTCATGGCCCTTATGGGTAGGGCTTCACACGTCATACAATGGCTGGTACAGAGGGCTGCCAACCCGCAAGGGGGAGCCAATCCCACAAAACCAGTCGTAGTCCGGATTGGAGTCTGCAACTCGACTCCATGAAGTCGGAATCGCTAGTAATCGCGGATCAGCATGTCGCGGTGAATACGTTCCCGGGTCTTGTACACACCGCCCGTCACACCATGGGAGTGGGTTTCACCAGAAGCCGTTTGCCTAACCGCAAGGAGGGCGGCGACCACGGTGAGATTCATGACTGGGGTGAAGTCGTAACAAGGTAGCCGTACCGGAAGGTGCGGCTGGATCACCTCCTTTCTAGAGTACGCGCCAGTAGTCAGGCGTCCACACTTATCGGTTGGTTTCTTGCAGCAGCGAGTGGCGCAGGGTGGCGCAGCAGTGGGTTTGTGATGGCGTCGCGCAGCGCCGGGCCCTGACGAGAGCTTTCGGAAGGGTCTGTAGCTCAGTTGGTTAGAGCACCGTCTTGATAAGGCGGGGGTCGTTGGTTCGAATCCAACCAGACCCACCACACTCGGTGCCGGTGATGTGCCGGGGGTGTAGCTCAGTTGGGAGAGCGCCTGCTTTGCAAGCAGGAGGTCATCGGTTCGATCCCGTTCACCTCCACCACTTTCTGGGCAAACGTCAAACGAAAGTCCGTGTCGCGGATTTCCGTTTGACCTTTGGTCAAATCGCTGTTTCGATCTTTAACAATTCGGAAGAAGCAAAGCGTTTCAACCTTGCGCCTGGTGATGAGCCAGGAGTGGGTTGATAACGGGTTGTGATTGCATTCGAGCTCTCAACATTTGAGCGAACGGCAACGCGGTCGCTTGTTAACCGTGCCTGGCAAAAGGCGGCAGGGTTATAGGATCAAGCGACTAAGTGCATGTGGTGGATGCCTTGGCGATTACAGGCGATGAAGGACGTGGCAGCCTGCGAAAAGCTGCGGTGAGCTGGCTAACAAGCGTTATCAGCCGCAGATGTCCGAATGGGGAAACCCACCCGCAAGGGTATCCCGCGCTGAATTCATAGGCGCGTGGAGGCGAACCTGCTGAACTGAAACATCTAAGTAGGCAGAGGAACAGAAATCAACCGAGATTCCGAAAGTAGTGGCGAGCGAAATCGGACCAGCCGGTGCGTTTTAGCTTCGGTTCTAGTGGAACGGTCTGGAAAGTCCGGCCATAGCGGGTGATAGCCCCGTACACGAAAGATCCGGAGTGGAACTGAGCGCACGATAAGTAGGGCGGGACACGTGAAATCCTGTCTGAAGATGGGGGGACCATCCTCCAAGGCTAAATACTCGTAATCGACCGATAGTGAACCAGTACTGTGAAGGAAAGGCGAAAAGAACCCCGGGAGGGGAGTGAAATAGATCCTGAAACCGCATGCATACAAACAGTAGGAGCCCGCAAGGGTGACTGCGTACCTTTTGCATAATGGGTCAGCGACTTACATTCTGTGGCGAGCTTAACCGTATAGGGAAGGCGTAGCGAAAGCGAGTCCGAATAGGGCGTCCAGTCGCAGGGTGTAGACCCGAAACCAGATGATCTATCCATGGCCAGGCTGAAGGTGGGGTAACACTCACTGGAGGGCCGAACCGACTACTGTTGCAAAAGTAGCGGATGAGCTGTGGATAGGGGTGAAAGGCCAAACAAATCTGGAAATAGCTGGTTCTCCCCGAAAACTATTGAGGTAGTGCCTCGCGTATCACTCCAGGGGGTAGAGCACTGTTATGGCTAGGGGGGCATGGCGCCTTACCAAACCATGGCAAACTCCGAATACTTGGAAGTGTCAGCGCGGGAGACAGTGCACCGGGTGCTAACGTCCGGACACGAAAGGGAAACAACCCAGACCGCCAGCTAAGGTCCCTAATACCGACTAAGTGGGAAACGAAGTGGGAAGGCTAAGACAGTCAGGAAGTTGGCTTAGAAGCAGCCATCCTTTAAAGAAAGCGTAATAGCTCACTGATCGAGTCTTCCTGCGCGGAAGATGTAACGGGGCTAAGTCGGTAACCGAAGCTGCGGATCTGCACGCAAGTGCAGGTGGTAGGGGAGCGTTCTGTAAGCCTGCGAAGGTGGCTTGAGAAGGCTGCTGGAGGTATCAGAAGTGCGAATGCTGACATGAGTAGCGTTAAAGAGGGTGAAAAGCCCTCTCGCCGTAAGCCCAAGGTTTCCTGCTCCACGTTCATCGGAGCAGGGTGAGTCGGCCCCTAAGACGAGGACGAAAGTCGTAGTCGATGGGAAGCAGGTCAATATTCCTGCACCGATATCTAATGCGATGGGGGGACGGACTGTTGAAGATCATCCGGGTGTTGGATGTCCCGGTTTCTGATCGTAGGTGGCCAGTAGGCAAATCCGCTGGCGTATCACCGAGGAAAAGGATCGAGTGGCGTAAGCCGCGAAGTGATTGGATGTGGTTCCAGGAAAAGCCTCTAAGCTTCAGTTAGATACGACCGTACCGAAAACCGACACTGGTGGGCGAGCTGAATATGCTCAGGCGCTTGAGAGAACTCGGGAGAAGGAACTCGGCAAATTGACACCGTAACTTCGGAAGAAGGTGTGCCTTTGTAGCGTGACGGGAGAAACACCCGAAGCGTGAAGAGGTCTCAGAGAATCGGTGGCTGCGACTGTTTATTAAAAACACAGCACTCTGCAAACACGAAAGTGGACGTATAGGGTGTGACGCCTGCCCGGTGCTGGAAGGTTAAGTGATGGAGTGCAAGCTCTTGATCGAAGCCCCAGTAAACGGCGGCCGTAACTATAACGGTCCTAAGGTAGCGAAATTCCTTGTCGGGTAAGTTCCGACCTGCACGAATGGCGTAACGATGGCCACACTGTCTCCTCCCGAGACTCAGCGAAGTTGAAATGTTTGTGATGATGCAATCTACCCGCGGCTAGACGGAAAGACCCCATGAACCTTTACTGTAGCTTTGCATTGGACTGTGAACCGATCTGTGTAGGATAGGTGGGAGGCTTTGAAGCGGGGCCGCTAGGTCTCGTGGAGCCAACCTTGAAATACCACCCTGATTTGTTTGCGGTTCTAACCTGCGCCCGTTATCCGGGCGGGGAACAGTGCATGGTAGGCAGTTTGACTGGGGCGGTCTCCTCCCAAAGGGTAACGGAGGAGTTCGAAGGTACGCTAGGCACGGTCGGAAATCGTGCTGATAGTGCAATGGCATAAGCGTGCTTAACTGCGAGACCGACAAGTCGAGCAGATGCGAAAGCAGGACATAGTGATCCGGTGGTTCTGTATGGAAGGGCCATCGCTCAACGGATAAAAGGTACTCTGGGGATAACAGGCTGATACTGCCCAAGAGTTCATATCGACGGCAGTGTTTGGCACCTCGATGTCGGCTCATCTCATCCTGGGGCTGTAGCCGGTCCCAAGGGTATGGCTGTTCGCCATTTAAAGAGGTACGTGAGCTGGGTTTAAAACGTCGTGAGACAGTTTGGTCCCTATCTGCCGTGGGCGCTGGAAGATTGACGGGGGCTGCTCCTAGTACGAGAGGACCGGAGTGGACGCACCTCTGGTGTACCGGTTGTCACGCCAGTGGCATCGCCGGGTAGCTACGTGCGGAAGAGATAACCGCTGAAAGCATCTAAGCGGGAAACTCGCCTGAAGATTAGTCTTCCCGGAGGCTTGACCTCCCTGAAGGGTCGTCCAAGACCAGGACGTTGATAGGTCGGGTGTGGAAGGCGTGTAAGCGCTTAAGCTAACCGATACTAATTGCCCGTGAGGCTTGATCCTATAACCGTGCTGCCTCCTCAAATGTGAGTCGAGGCTCGAGCATCGCGACCGCCACCTTGCGTGGCCTTGCTTCTTCCGATTTGGATCTTTCGAACGTGGCCGCAGTGCGGTCGCAATCGCGAGGTCGAACGTTTTTGCCTGGCGACCATAGCGAGTTGGAACCACTCCTTCCCATCCCGAACAGGACAGTGAAACGACTCAGCGCCGATGATAGTGGGATGTATTTCCCGCGAAAGTAGGACATCGTCAGGCTCGCCATACCAACGCCCCGGTGCTTCGCTGCATCGGGGCGTTTTCATTTTTGGACCCGAGTCCCGGGACGCGCAAGGCGCGGCCGACTCTGCCTCCTATACTGGTCGAATCCTGGCTGGAGGCTGCATGGAACGGTTCACGATCTCACTCGACGATCTGCTGGCGCACGAATTCGATGCGCTGATCGAGCGGCGCGGCTACAGCAATCGCTCCGAAGCCGTGCGCGACATCCTGCGGGCCCACCTCGACCGGTTCCGTGAGAGCGCAGACGAAAACGCGCACTGTGTCGCGAATCTTTCGTACGTCTACAACCATCACGAGCGCGACCTCGCCGAGCGCCTGACTGCACTGCAACACGATCATCACGACCTGACAATCTCCACGATGCACGCGCATCTCGATCACGACCAGTGCATCGAGAGCGTGATGCTCAAGGGCCGATCGCGCGAGGTCCGGAGCTTCGCCGACGCGATTTCAGCGGAGCGCGGCGTGCGGCACGGGCAGCTCAACCTCGTGACCGTCGAAGTCGAACACCCCTCGCGACAGGTCCATTCCCATCTGACGCCGAACCATTGACGCCGGGCCTGCCGGGCTTTGATCCCCGACAAGGATCGGATATGAACAATCGGTCTAGAGTTCATACATTGCCGGAGGAAGGGCCATGCACGAACTGCCGACCGAATGGACCGCGCTGTGCGCGCTGGTGTTCCTGCTAGGGCTGAAGCACGGGTTCGATGCGGACCATCTCGCGACGATCGATGGCCTGACGCGCTACAACGTGCGGCAGCAGCGGTGGTTTGGCCGTTACTGCGGCGCGCTGTTCTCGCTCGGCCATGGCGTGGTGGTGCTGGCCATCGCGCTTGGCGTGGGCGTCGCCAGCGAACGCTGGGATGCTCCGGCCTGGCTTGAGGTCTTCGGCGCATGGACGTCGATCCTGTTCCTGACGCTGATCGGCACCGTCAACTTGTATGCGGTGCTGAACACTGCGCCTGACCAGGTCGTGGCACCGGTCGGCCTCAAGGGCCGCTTGCTCGGTCGCCTGAACCAGGCGGGGCACCCGCTGACCGTGGCGTTGGTCGGGGCTCTGTTTGCATTGTCATTCGACACGGTCAGCCAGTCAGCCCTGTTCGCGCTCACGGCGGTTCAGTTCGGCGGGGTCGGTCACGCCCTTGTGCTTGGCCTGCTGTTCGTGTTCGGCATGCTGGTAACCGACGGCATCAACGGCCTCTGGATTTCGCGGCTAATTGCAAAGGCGGACCAGCTCGCTTGCATTGCCTCGAGGGTCATGAGCCTGGCGGTCTCAGGCGTGAGCCTGCTGGTGGCTGCGTTTGGTGCGGCCAAGCTGATGCTTCCGACCGTCGAGGCGTGGAGTGAAGGCAAGGATCTCGCCTTCGGCAGCCTCGTTGTCACAGTGATCGCCCTGTCCTTCAGTGCGGCCGTGCTGCTCGCGCGTCGCGCGGCCACTCGGACGGCTTGACTACCTGAACGTTGCTTCCGGACGAGGTGACGTGGCGGTGACCTCGCATTTCTGATCAGGGACGCCCGCAAGTCGCGCACAATCAGCCCCCAGCTGAAATTGGCAGGAGTACCTGTGCGCGTTCTACGCTGGCTCGCCGGGATCGTTGTCGGTGGCATTCTCAGCTCGCTGGCTCTGTTCCTCTGGTATCGGCAGGCCAGCCAGCCTATCCATGAAGGCACGATTTCAGTCGTCGGGCTAGGCGCGCCGGTCGATGTCCGCCGCGACGAACAGGGCATACCGACCCTCGTCGCGAAGAGCGAACGCGACGCGCTGTTTGCGCTCGGGTTCGTGCACGCGCAGGACCGGCTCTGGCAGATTGAATTCAACCGGCGGCTGGCCTCAGGGCGGCTGGCCGAGGTCCTGGGCCCTTCGGCACTGCCGACTGACCGGTTCCTTCGCACGCTGGGTGTCCATCGCGCCGCGCAGCGCACCTATGAATCGCTGGACGCTGAGCACCGCAACCTTGTGGACGCTTACGTCCAAGGCGTCAATGCCTACCTCGCGGTCCGCACCGGTCCGCTGCCGCCGGAGTTCCTGCTGACTGGCACGCCGGCGCCGGCGCCTTGGACCGCGGCTGACTCGATCGCGTGGTCACTGATGATGGCCTGGGATCTCGCGTCCCATTCGATGCGCATGGAACTGCGCCGGCTTCGTCTGGCACAGCGCTTCTCGCGTGCCGAGATCGACGACCTCTATCCGCCGCTGCCCGGCGACTCACCGCCGGCCACGGTCGACTATGTCGAGTTGTATCGCTTGCTCGGGGCGCTGAAGAGCGCGGGCGGGCGGACCACGGAATTCCGCCAGGCGGCGATTCCGAGCGCAGGCTTTGGCGAAGGCGAAGGACTGGGATCGAACAACTGGGTGCTGGCCGGTCGGCGCACCGTGAGCGGAAAGCCGCTGCTCGCCAATGACCCGCATCTCGGATTGACGGCTCCCTCGGTCTGGTATTTCGCGGCCATCGAGGCGCCGGGGTTCAGGGCTATCGGCGCGACCTTGCCCGGGCTGCCGGGGGTCGTGCTCGGCCGTAATGAGCACGTGGCCTGGGGCATGACCAATACCGGCGTGGATCAGCAGGACCTCTTTCTCGAGCGACTCAATCCCGATGATCGTCTCGAATACGAGACTCCTGCCGGCTGGCAACGGTTCAGGGAACATCGCGAGCGCATCGCGGTAAAGGGACAGGCGGACGAGACGCTGGTAGTCCGCGAGTCCCGACATGGACCGGTCCTCAGCGGGCTGGAGGCGATCGACAAGGCGTTCTCTCATCCGCGATATGTGCTGGCTCTGCGCTGGTCGGCCCTTGAGCCGACCGATCGGACGCTGCTCGCCATTCGCGGACTGAATCGCGCGCGCAACATGGCTGATGCAGAACGCGCGCTGGCCGACTTCCAGGTCGTCACACAGTCAATGGTGCTCGCTGATACGGAAGGCCGCATCGGACTCGTGGTCACAGGTCGCATACCGCGGCGCGCGGCCGACAACGATCTGCGAGGGATTGCGCCCGCCCCCGGCTGGGACGCCCGCTATGACTGGGACGGTTTCCTGCCGCCTGCGGAAGCGCCGCGCACGATGGATCCCGAGGCCGGGTTCATCGCGACGGCGAACAACCGCATCGTCGGGCCCGACTACCCGCATCACCTGACGTTCGACTGGTTCGCTTCCTATCGCGTGCAGCGTATCCGGCAGCTGGTCGATGCGCGCGAGAAGCACGACGTCGCGTCGACTCGGGCGATTCAGGCCGACGTGATCTCAACCCCGGCGCGCGAACTGATGGCGATCATGGGAGCGGCACAGCCGTTGACCACGGCTGGACGTGAGGCCTTGCAACGCCTGACGGCCTGGGACGGTGCGATGGCCGCCGACCGGCCCGAGGGGCTGCTGTTCCACGCCTGGCGCCGCGAGCTCGCGCGGCGGATATTTGCCGACGACTTCGGTGATCTCGCTGCTGACTTCGTATCCGCCGCCGACACGACGCGGCCGCTGCTGCATGTGCTGAGCACGAAGTCGACGGCGCGCGACTGGTGTGACGACCGCACCACCCTGCAGCGCTTCGAGAGTTGCCTGACGTTGATGTCCGAGTCGCTCGATGCGAGCGTCGAGCAATTGGCCCAGGAGTCCGGCCGTGACGTGGCAGGCCTGCGCTGGGGCGAGGCACACACGGCGATCGCCGAGCATCGCCCCTTGTCCAGTGTCACGCTGCTCACTCGCCTGTTCAACCTGCGGACGCCGTACCCGGGAGACACGTACACGATCAACGTCGGCGCGCTGTCGCATCGAATAGAGGCACCGTTCAGTACGAGCCATGCGGCAAGCCTGCGAACCATCCATGACCTCGGTCCCGCGGGCAGTTCGACCTGGGTGCACTCGACCGGACAGGCGGGACATCCGCTGTCGGACCTCTACGCATCGATGCTGCCGCTATGGCGCGACGTGGAGGCGCTGCCGATGCGACCGACTGCAACCGCCTACCGCGAACTGGTGCTCAAGCCGGCGCCGTAGCGCCGGGATCACCCGTGATCGGGCCTGGATCGCGCCTGGCGCGAGGGCTCAGGCTCATTGTCAGCGTGCGTCTGCACGTGCGGCTGAGCCGTGCATGTCGGCGGATTCGATCAACGCGGGAGCGTCGGCGCGTTGCGCGGCGTCGATCATCGACTGGGCAACGTCCTCTGCACGGACCGGGCGTACGCGCGCTGGCAACAGGCCGCGCAGCGGGCGTGACACGGCGAGCGCGAGGAACTCGCCGACGCGCCACTCGGCGCGCGGTCCATCCAGCAGGCTCGGACGCACGATCGTGAGCGCCAGGCTGGTCAGTTCGCGCAGGGCAACTTCGACCTGTCCCTTCACGCGGTTGTAGAAGACACGGCTTTCTACGTCCGCGCCCAGCGCCGTGATGACGACCAGGCGCCGAACCGGGTGCTGGGCGGCCCAGCGACCAAACGCGAGGACGTAATCAAAGTCGACCTGCCGAAACGCCGCTTCGGATCCCGCGGTTCGGAGCGTGGTTCCCAGGCAGCAGTAGGCGTCCACGGTTGCATCGGCAGGCACGACTGCGGCGAGAAGACGCCCGAGCTTGTCGAAGTGCGCGGGCACTTCGACGATCCGGTCGCCGGCGTTCAAGCGACGGCGCGTCAAGGCAACGACGATTTCGTAGACCGGTTCACGCAGGAGTCGAGTGAGCAGTTCGCGACCGATGAGGCCACTGGCACCGGCGACAACCGCAGTTCGCTTCGGGCTTTGTTGGGCGGTCATCCGGTGCGGGTACCAACAAGCCGGCGCGCCAGGCACTGACCCAGTCGGGCGAGGTGCACCCAGTACGCGATGTCCTGCGGCATACGCTGCACGACGATCCTCAGCCCGTCGGACTGCAACGTGATCTCGACGCTGTCGGCGGCCCGGAACTTCTGCGCCCCGTCTTCGGACGGCCAGTCGAGAAGCAGCGTCTGCAACTCGTCGTCCAGCCATGACGTGGGCATGTCCGGCGCCACGGCGATGGCGAACACCTCGCGGAACGCGGCGCGCCCCTCGGTGACTTCGACAGCGCTCTCGTAGAAGTCGGATTTGCCCGGCCGAAGGTCCTGGCCGGTCATTGCCTGAGCGACGCCGGAGACGACGCCGATGATCAATCGCCCGGCCGGGCCACTTTCTATTTGAAAGCGCCGTCGCCCAAGGATGACCAGCGCGAGTTGGCGGGTGCGCAGGTTCGTGCTGCTCCAGTAGGCACGCGGAGTCGGCGACTTGTCGCCGCGGTCGCTGTCGAACCACATCTGCCAGTCGATGGCCTCGGCACCGCCGTTGAACCGGTATTCGATGCGCCCCGAGCGCTGGCCGTCATAGTGCCAGCCCTCCTTGCGGGCCAGCACCTTGCGCTCGAGGTCGCGTCGCCGCTCAAGCTCGCGCGACTTGAGTACGAGCCAGACCAGCAGGGCGCCGACGGCGGCGAGGATGACAAGGGCAAGAAGTGCAGCCATGAGTGCTTTGGGGTGTGAAGCCGGCAATGCTAGCGGCCGGGCGGTGCCGGCATCCACCGAGAACCCGGACCAGGTCACCGGTACTTCCTTGCCGCCTGCCGCGGACGAACCTACGATTTGGCGACGATGCGGATCGTCGCCCTGCTGTTCGTGCTGCTTGCGGGCTGTGCCAGCGCGCCCGCGCCGGAAGCACCGGCTTCCACAGTGGCCCGTTTCTCGTCGAACCGCGATCTGGGCGGGTTTCCGCAGGGCTGGCAGCCGTGGATCATCAATCGCGCCAAAGCGCCGACGGAGTATCGGCTGGTGCGTGACGCCGTCACTGACCAGGTGGTCCTGCATGCCCACGCCGACGCGGCGGCAAGCGGTCTGCGCCAGCTTCTCGACCTCGATCCGCGCGAGCGTCCGCTGGTCGAATGGCGCTGGCGTGTCGTGGATCTGATCATCAGCGCCGACAACCAGGATCGCTACGCGGAGGACTCGCCGGTCAGGCTGATGCTGTTCTTCGACGGTGACCGGAGTGCCCTGCCGCTCAAGGAGAAGCTCCTGATCGAGACTGCTCACTTGCTCACCGGCCAGCAACTGCCATACGCGACACTGATGTATATCTGGGAAAACCGGTTCCCGGTGGGCACCGTGCTGGCCAACAGCTACACCTCGCAGGTGAAGCTGATCGTGGCGGGCAGCGGGCCGGAGGCGCGACTCGGGCAGTGGAAGCAGTTCAAGCGCAACTACGTCGAGGATTTCCGGGCTGCCTTCGGCGCCGATCCCGGCCGTCTCGTCGGCGTCGGGATCATGACGGATACCGACAACACGGGGGAGCGCATCGAGGCGTTCTACGGCGACATCGAGCTGAAACCCGCGCCCTGAGGGTTTGCACCGAGGGTGGGTCGGTTTGACGCTGCCGCCCGCTTTTTGTGATGATCCGCCGGTTGTCCGCGCAACATCGCGCCACAAGGAGAAATAAATGCGTCGTCTTGCCGTAACAGCCCTGGCAGCCCTTGCGTTTGCGGCTGCGGGTCCGATCGTGGAAGCGAAGACCCTGCGTTGGGCCAGCCAGGGCGACATCCTCACCTTCGATCCGCACGCGCAGAACGAGGGGCTCAACAACACCGCGACCGGCTATGTCTACGAATCGCTGCTCACCTACAACGAAAAATTCGAACTGGTGCCGGCGCTCGCGGCCACCTGGAACCGGGACAGCACGCTGATCTGGCGCTTCAATCTGCGCAAGGGTGTCAAGTTCCACGATGGCACGCCGTTTACCGCGGACGACGTGGTCTATTCGATCGAGCGCGCGATGGCTCCGACCTCGAACTTCAAGGTCTACACGACGGGTATCCAGGGCGCGAAGGCGATCGACGCGAACACCCTGCTGATCTACACGACTGTGCCTAACCCGGTGCTGCTGCGGCAGCTGACCGAGTTGCGCATCATGAGCAAGACGTGGTCGGAGAAGCACAACGTCACCAAGCCGCAAAACTACATTCAGAAGGAGGAAACCTTTGCGGCGCGCAACGCGAACGGCACCGGACCGTACATGCTGAAGTCGCGCGAAGTCGACATCAAGACGGTCCTCGTCGAGAACCCGAACTGGTGGAACAAGGCGAACAAGAAGGGCAATGTCACCGAAGTCGTCTACACGCCGATCAAGTCCGAGGCGACGCGGACGGCAGCGCTGCTGTCCGGGGAGATCGACTTCGTGCTCGACCCGGCACCGCAGGACATCGCGCGGATGAAGCAGAACCCGGCGATCAAGGTGGCGGAGGGTGCCGAGAACCGCACGATCTTCCTTGGCTTCGACCAGCACCGCGACGAACTGCAGTACTCGAACGTCAAGGGCAAGAATCCGTTCAAGGACCTGCGTGTCCGCCAGGCGCTGTACCAGGCGATCGACATCGAGGCGATCAAGCGCGCCGTCATGCGCGGCGCATCCGATCCGACCGGTGCCATCATTGCGCCGCAGGTGCATGGCTGGACCAAGGAAGCCAACCAGCGCCTTCCGTACAGCGTCGATGCAGCAAAGAAGCTGCTGGCCGACGCCGGCTACCCGAACGGCTTCGAGTTCACGATCGACTGCCCGAACAACCGTTACATCAATGACGAAGAAATCTGCAAGGCCTTGGCCTCGATGTGGGCGCGTATCGGGCTGAAGGTGAATGTCAACGCGATGCCGCGCGCGACGTACTTCCCGAAGGTCCAGAAGTTCGACACTTCGGCCTACCTGCTGGGCTGGGGCGTGCCGACCTTCGATGCGCTCTATTCGCTGCAATCGCTGGCGCGCACCGTGGGCTCGGGTGGCGACGGCAACTTCAACCTCGGCCGCGTCAGCAACGCCGAGTTCGACAAGCTCGTGGACGGCATGAAGTCCGAGGTCGACGTCAAGAAGCGCGACGAGATGATCGCCAAGGCGCTGATGCTGCACAACCAGCAGGTCATGCACATCCCGCTGCACAACCAGGTCATCCCCTGGGCGATGCGCAAGAATGTCACCGTCGTACATCGCGCGGACAACCGCTTGTCAGCAGAGTGGGTCAGGATCGACTGACACAGCGGGTTTTTAGGCGGGTTCCACCTGCCAAGCAAGGGCCGGCGATGCCGGCCCTTGTCGTTTCTGCGCTGCACCGCCGTCCCGCAGACCCTTGAGAGAGGCGCCCGCGCTATATTGCACGGCCATGACAGCCCGCTCGTAGCCACCGGGCGTTTCCTCCCCAACGATGCTTGCGTTCATCATCCGCCGCCTGCTGCAGGCGATTCTCGTCATGCTGGCGGTCGCCCTGGTGGCGTTCCTGCTGTTCCAGTATGTCGGCGATCCGGTATCGCAGATGCTCGGGCAGGACGCGACCCCGGAGGACCGCGCCCGGCTGCGTAACGACCTCGGGCTCGACCAGCCGTTCTACGTGCAGTTCGGAACCTTCGTCGGCAATGCGATTCAGGGGGACTTCGGCATCAGCCTGCGGCAGGGTCGGGCGGTCTCGACGCTGATCGAGGAGCGGCTGCCGGCGACGCTGGAGTTGGCGTTCGTTGCGGCGTTCATTGCCATCGCGGTCGGTATCCCGGCGGGGGTCTACACGGCGCTCCGGCGCAATTCCTGGCTGTCGCAGGTGTTGCTGGCGGGGTCGCTGGTGGGCATCTCGCTGCCGACCTTCCTGATCGGCATCCTGCTGATCCTCGTGTTTGCGGTTCAGCTCGGCTGGCTGCCGTCCTATGGTCGGGGCGATGTCGTCAAGGTCGGTTGGTGGTCATCGGGTTTGCTGACGCCCACTGGCTGGAGGCACCTCATCCTGCCGTCGATCACGCTCGCGCTGTTCCAGCTGGCGCTGATCATGCGGCTGGTGCGTTCCGAGATGCTGGAGGTCCTGCGTACCGACTACATCAAGTTCGCCCGTGCACGCGGCCTCACCGATCGAGCAGTGAACTTCGGCCATGCGCTGAAGAACACCCTGGTGCCCGTGATCACTATTACCGGGTTGCAGCTGGGCGGGATCATTGCCTTTGCGATCGTCACCGAGACCGTGTTTCAGTGGCCCGGGATGGGCCTCCTGTTCATCCAGTCGGTGCAGTTTGCGGATATCCCGGTGATGGCCGCCTACCTCTGCCTGATCGCGCTGGTGTTTGTGCTGATCAACCTGATCGTCGACCTGCTTTACTTTGCGGTCGACCCGCGGCTGCGCATCGACCGCGCGGCGGCGGCGCACTGACCGACTGTCGATGGGAACCTACCTCGGAGCAGCATTGCGCGGTCCGCTGACCGCCATCCTGACGCATCACGAAGGCCTGACCGAGCTGCGGCGCGACCTGCATGCGAATCCTGAACTCGGATTCGAGGAGCACCGCACCTCTGCGCTCGTGGCCGAACGGCTGCGCGGTTATGGCGTCGACGAAGTGCACACGGGTATTGCGCGCACCGGCGTTGTTGGCATCATCCGCGGCCGCGGCCGTTCAGCCCGTTCGATCGGCCTGCGCGCCGACATGGACGCGCTGCCGATGATCGAGGAAAACGAGTTTGCACACCGCTCGACGCGCTCCGGCCTGATGCACGGCTGCGGGCACGACGGCCACACGACGATTCTGCTGGCGGCTGCGCAGTACCTCGCCGGCACGCGTCGGTTCGACGGCACGGTCGTGCTTATCTTCCAGCCCGGCGAGGAGGGCTTTGCCGGTGCCAAGGCGATGATCGACGAGGGCCTGTTCGAGCGCTTTCCGGTCGACGAGGTCTATGCGATGCACAACTGGCCGGCGCTGGAGCCTGGCCACATCGGTCTCAATCCCGGCCCGATGATGGCAGCCGCGGATCGCGTCGAGATCACGGTCTGCGGCAAGGGCGGGCATGCGGCGCATCCTCACCGCACAATCGATCCGGTGGTGGTCGCGGCGCACATCATCACGGCTGCGCAGACCATCGTTGCCCGCAATGTCGGGCCGCTGGAGGCCGCCGTGCTGAGCCTGTGCTCGATCCAGGCCGGTAACCCCGGCGCCTTCTCGGTCATTCCGCGGGAAGCGAAGCTGGTCGGGACCGTGCGTACGTTCAGCGCCGACGCGCAGGATCTCATTGAGGAGCGCCTGACCGGGCTGGCTGAATCGACCGCCAAGGCGCTCGGCGCCGAGGCCAAGGTGGTCTACGAGCGCATCTATCCGGCCACGATCAATCATCCGCAGCAGACGCGCTTCGCGGCGGATACGGCGGCGCAACTGGTGGGCGAGGACCACGTCGTACGCAACCTCGAACCCTCGATGGGCGCAGAGGATTTCGCGTTCATGCTGCGGGAGAAACCCGGCTGCTACGTGCGTCTCGGGCAGGGCGGCGGTGCGGACGGGTGCTTCCTGCACAACTCCCGATATGATTTCAACGACGCCGTTATCCCTCTGGGGGCGGCATTCTTTTCCGCCCTGGCGGAGCGCGGCATGCCGCTCAACGCCCCGCAGCATTGGAAGGAGCAACCATGAAGATCGTCGACCGGTGTTCGAAGCGCGTCGCCATAGCGGCATTGATCGGTGCGCTGGCGTTTGGCGCAGCGGTCGCCCAGGCGCAGGCCTTCAGGTTCGCCAACCAGGGCGACGCGTTGTCGATGGACCCGCACTCGCTGAACGAGTCGCTGCAGCTTTCGTTCACCGGCAACATCTACGAGCCGCTGATCGCACGCGGCAAGAAGCTCGAGCTGGTGCCGGCGCTGGCCACCGAGTGGAAGCAGACCGCCCCGACCGTGTGGCGCTTCAACCTGCGCAAGAACGTCAAGTTCCACGATGGCACGCCGTTCACGGCGGACGACGTTATCTTTTCGTACAACCGCGCCAAGAGCGGTGGTTCCGACGTAAAGACCTATGTCGGCTCGATCAAGGAGATCCGCAAGGTCGACGACCTCACGATCGACATCGTGACGAACGAGCCGTTCCCGATCCTGCCGGACGTGGTCACCAACTGGTACATCATGTCGAAGAAGTGGTGCGAGGAAAACCGCGCGGTGGAGCCGGTCGACAAGCGCAAGGGCACCGAGAACACCGCCTCGTTCCGCGCCAACGGCACCGGGCCGTACCGGCTCCGTTCGCGTGACCCGAATATACGAACCACACTGCAGCGCAATCCGGGCTACTGGGACAAGATCGAAGGCAACGTGCAGGAAGTCGTGTTCACGCCGATCGGCAATGCGTCGACCCGCGTGGCGGCACTGCTCTCCGGCGAAATCGACATGATGGAGCCGGTGCCGGTGCAGGACATCGCGCGCATCCAGGGTAACCCCAACTTCAAGGTGATGCAGGGGCCGGAACTGCGCACGATCTTTCTTGGCATGGACCAGTCGCGCAACGAATTGGTGTCCTCCAGCGTCAAGGGCAAGAACCCGTTCAAGGACAAGCGCGTGCGCCAGGCCTTTTACCAGGCCATTGACATCAATGCGATCCAGAAGGCGGTGATGCGCGGTGCGTCGGCGCCGACCGGATTGATGATCGCGCCCGGCATCACCGGTTTCCCGGCGGACCTCAACAAACGCCTGCCGTACGACCCGGACGGGGCGAAGAAGCTGCTCGCCGACGCGGGATACCCGAGCGGGTTCGAGGTTGGCATGAACTGCCCGAACGATCGCTACGTCAACGACGAGGAAATCTGCAAGGCGGTCTCGGCGATGCTGGCACGCATCGGCGTGAAGGTGAACCTGGCGGCGGAGACCAAGGGCACCTACTTCCCGAAGATCCTGTCACGCAACACCAGCTTCTACATGCTGGGCTGGACGCCCGGAAGCTACGACTCGCACAACCCGCTGTTCGCTCTGATTGCCACGCCCGGGGCGGGCGGCCAGGGCCAGTTCAACCTCGGCAGCTACAGCAACGCCAGGGTGGACGAGCTGACTAAGGCGATCGCGACCGAGACCGATGTCAAGAAGCGCAACGTGATGATCGCGGAGGCGATGAAGATCCACCAGGATGACGTCGGTCACATCCCGTTGCACCAGCAGGCATTGGCGTGGGCCATGAAGCGCAACGTCGACGTGGTGCAGCTCGCCGACAACTACATGCCGCTGAAGTGGGTGAACGTGAAGGCCGGGGCGCAGTAGCGCCGTGACCAGGGATCAGGCATGAACGCACTCGGTCGCGTCTGGGACAGCGACGTCGTCTACAGCTTCCGGCATTCGCCGGTGGCAGTAGGCGCCGCGTTTACCGCGTTCATCCTGATCTTCGCCGCGGTGTTCGCGCACTGGGTGGCACCGCACAACCCGTTCGACCTGGCGACGATCAACCTGCTCGATGCCTCCCTGCCTCCCGCGTGGGAAGCGGGCGGCAACGAGAAATTCTGGCTCGGCACCGATGACCAGGGGCGCGACATCTTCTCCGCCGTCATCTACGGGATGCAGATCTCGCTGCTGATTGGCATTGCCTCGGTCGTGCTGTCGGTGGTGATGGGCGTTGCGCTCGGCCTGCTGTCCGGCTACGTCGGTGGCCGCCTGGACGCGTTCATCATGCGCGTCTGCGACGTCATGCTGTCCTTCCCGGCGATCCTTGTAGCGCTGCTGATCGATGGCGTGGCGCGCGCGATCCTGCCGCGCGATTCGCACAACGAACTGGCCTTTGGCGTGCTGATCCTTGCCATCGCGCTGTCAGGATGGGTGCAGTACGCCCGCACGGTGCGGGGTTCCACGCTGGTGGAAAAGAACAAGGAGTATGTGCAGGCGGCGCGCGTGATCGGCGTGTCGCCATTCAAGATCATGCTGAAGCACGTGCTGCCCAATGTGCTTGGTCCGGTCCTCGTGCTGGGCACGGTGCATATTGCCACGGCCATCATCACCGAGGCGACGTTGTCATTCCTTGGCGTCGGCGTGCCGCCGACCACGCCATCGCTCGGTACTCTGATCCGAATTGGTAACGAGTTCCTGTTTTCCGGCGAATGGTGGATCACCATTTTCCCGGGTGCGGCGTTGATCCTGCTTGTGCTGTCGGTCAACCTGCTGGGCGACTGGCTGCGCGATGCGCTGAACCCGAAACTGCGATGACCCGTTGACATCAAGGAGGTTGAGATGAAGACACTGGGTTCGATCGTACTGGCGGTCTCCACGGCCGCCCTTGTGGCCGCCTGCACCTGGAAGGCGCCGATGTCCGAGGTGACCGGCGATCTCTACAGTCGGGTCAACATGGACATGCATCCGACCGGGATCCTCACCATCGACGGCGCGTCGACGTATACCAATCCCTCGACGGTCACGCCCGGCAAGCACGTGCTGCGCGTGCAGGGCCTCAGTGCCAACTGGGCCGGCGCCGTGAAGGAGATGACCCTCGATTTCGAGCCTTGCAAGCGCTATTACATCGCGGCGTACCGCACGCCCGCCAGCGTTGACTGGGAGCCCAGGGTCGACGTGATCCTTCCGATCTCCGGCTGCCCCAAGGCCGCAACCGCGGCCGCGAAGTGATCCCGGCATGAACCTTGCCGCGCCGCTGCTTGAGGTCCGCAACCTGCGCATCGAGTTTCCGACGCGGCGGGGAACGCTGCTCGCGGTCGACGATGTGTCACTGTCGATCGCGCCGGGCGAAGTGCTGGGCGTGGTTGGGGAGTCCGGCGCGGGCAAGTCACTGACCGGAGCGGCGATCATCGGCCTGCTCGAACCGCCGGGGCGCATTGCGGCCGGCGAGATCAAGCTCGCCGGGCTGCGCATCGACAACCTGCCCTATGACGACATGCGGAAGATCCGCGGCCGCGAGATCGGCGCGATCTTCCAGGATCCGCTGACGTCGCTCAATCCGCTGTATACCGTCGGCCAGCAGATCGTCGAGACGATCACGACGCACCTCAACATGTCGGGCTCGAAGGCGCGCGAGCGCGCGGTCGAGTTGCTGCAATCGACCGGCATCCCGGCCGCAGAACGGCGCATCGATCACTATCCGCATCAGTTTTCGGGCGGCATGCGACAGCGGGTGGTCATCGCACTGGCGCTGGCCGCGCAGCCGAAGCTGGTGATCGCCGACGAGCCGACGACAGCGCTCGACGTGTCGATCCAGGCACAGATCATCTCGCTGTTGAAGCAACTGTGCCGCGATCACGGCACGGCCGTCATGCTGGTCACGCATGACATGGGCGTGATTGCGGAAACCGCGGATCGCGTGGCGGTCATGTACGCCGGCCGCATCGCCGAGGTCGGTCCGGTCGCCGATGTCATCCATCGACCGCAGCATCCGTACACGATGGGCCTGATGGGCTCGATTCCCAGCATGGTCGCCGACAAGGAACGCCTGGCGCAGATCGACGGCGCGATGCCGCGGCTGACGGCGATACCCACCGGCTGCGCCTTCCATCCGCGCTGCACCCGGGCCTTCGACCGCTGCTCGCTTGAGCGCCCCGATCTGATGCCGGCCGGCGCATCGATGGCCGCGTGCTGGCTGCACGATTCCAGCACGCGGCGGCGCGCCGCGTGACGTGATGGCTGCCGTTCCCCGTCCCGTCGAGCAGGCCGGCATGTCAGCCAGGTCCGACGAGGTCATCGTCAAGGCCGACGGCATCGCGAAGTACTTCGACGTATCTCCGCCGTGGCTCAACCGCGTACTGGAACGCAGCGGGCGGCAGATCCTGCACGCGGTCGACGGCGTGAGCTTCACGATCCGGCGCGGCGAGACGCTGTCACTGGTGGGCGAATCGGGCTGCGGCAAGTCGACGGTGGCGCGGTTGCTCGTCGGGCTCTACACGCCCACGCGCGGTCGGGTCGAGTTCTTCGGCCGGGATCTTGGCGAGATGAACACCGCGGCAGGCCGCGGACTGCGGCAGAAGCTGCAGATGATCTTCCAGGATCCGTATGCCAGCCTGAACCCGCGCTGGCGCGTTCACGACATCGTCGCCGAGCCGCTGATCGCGCACGGGCTGATGCGCGACCGGGAGCAGATCACGGCGCGCGTCGACGAAGTGTTGCAGCAGGTGAAGCTCTCGCCCGCGGACCGGGTCAAGTACCCGCACCAGTTTTCCGGTGGGCAACGGCAGCGCCTGTCGATCGCTCGTGCGCTGGCCACCAAGCCGGAGTTCCTTGTCTGCGACGAGCCGACCTCGGCGCTCGATGTCTCGGTGCAGGCGCAGGTGCTGAACCTGATGAAGGATCTGCAGCGTGAACTCGGGCTGACGTATCTGTTCATCTCGCACAACCTGGCGGTCGTGCATCACATCTCTGACCGGGTCGGCGTGATGTACCTCGGCAAGGTCGTTGAACTGGCGCCGCGCCGCACGCTCTTCGAGACGCCGCGCCACCCGTATACGCGCATGCTGCTCGACGCCATACCCGACCTCGAGATGACCGGCCGCGCACGCACACCGGTCGCGGGCGAAGTGCCGAACCCGCTCAACCCGCCGGGCGGTTGCACCTTCCACCCGCGGTGCCCGCACGCCAATGTGCGCTGCAGGGAAGAGGTGCCAGTGCTGCGTCTGGTGCAGCATGCCGGCGGGGACACCGAAGTCGCCTGCCACGCCGTCGAGGAAGGAAGGATCTGAGGGCTGCGCGGGGGGCGCCGCCGTGATCAGAGCAGGGGGCCCGCCCCTCTTTCGCCGCGTTCGTAGACGACGTGCGCTCGCCCGACCAGCAGCGGATCGAGCGCGCCGATGTGTTCCGTGTCCTTGCTCGAGTACGGCAGCTTGTAGAGCACATAACGCATCGCGTTGAGCCGCGCGCGCTTCTTGCAGTCGGACTTGATCACCGTCCACGGCGCCTCTGCGGTATCGGTATGGAAGAACATCGCTTCCTTCGCCTTGGTGTAGTCGTCCCACTTGCCGAGCGACGCCATGTCGACCGGTGACAGCTTCCACTGCTTCAGCGGATGCGTTTCACGTTCCTTGAAACGGCGACGTTGCTCGGCGCGGCTGACGGAGAACCAGAACTTGATCAGGTGCGTGCCGCTGGCGACGAGATTGCGCTCGAACACCGGAGTTTGGCGCATGAATTCGTCGTACTCGTGGGGCTTGCAGAACCCCATGACCTGCTCGACGCCGGCGCGGTTGTACCAGGAACGGTCGAACAGCACGATCTCCCCGGCGGTCGGCAGATGCTGCACGTACCGCTGGAAGTACCACTGGCCGCGTTCCGTTTCGGTAGGCTTTTCGAGCGCGACGACGCGTGCGCCACGCGGATTCAGGTGTTCCATGAAGCGGCGGATCGTGCCGCCCTTGCCCGCGGCATCGCGACCTTCGAACAGAATCACGACCTTCTGGCCCGTCTCCTTGACCCAGGCCTGCAGCTTCAGAAGCTCCACCTGCAGCCGGTACTTCTGCCTTTCATAGTTCTTGCGCGACAGCAGGTTCTTGTACGGGTAGCCGCCAACGCGCCAGTCGCTTGAAAGCTCGTCATCCGGGGTCATGACGACGCCGGCCGATACCGCGCGCTGCGCCAGCAGCGCCTCGCGCAGCGTCGTTGCGTCGTCGGGCGAGGCTCCGGCCAGTATCGCTTCCAGCGACGCCAGCATCTCGCCTCGATCGCCCGCCGGAATGTGTTCGAGGACATCGCGCACGGCCGCGAGCTTCGCTTCCTGCGCGGAGTCGATCGCCTCACCCACCGCGAACTGCTCGATGCCGCGCGTGGTCAACGTCGGCGCCGTGTCGCCGGCCACGGCCTTGCGCGGTCGCGTGCCGCTCGGGCGCTTTGGCGCCGCACGGCGGCTGCGTGTCGAGACTGGAGGAGGACGTGCCATCGGGACTCCGAATCGAACCGGATCAGCGCAGCAGTGCGAGCAGGCGCGGCTCGACCGAGATCGCCGCCATCAGGCCGCCTGTCAGTGCACCGGTGACGCCGGGACAGCAGGCGTCCTGCCCGGCGAGGACCAGGCCCCCGATCGGCGTGCGCGGCCGCAGTGCGTCGCTGAGAAATCGTTCGGGCGTCGTCGCCAGTCCGTACATCGCTCCGTGCTCGGCGCCGGTGTAGGTTGCCACCGAGATCGGCGTGGACGAAGTGACGAACCGCACCATCGGCGCCAGCCGCGGGAAGTGGCGAGCGAACTGGGACAACAGGTTCTGCTCGATCCGCTCCTTCAGCTCCAGGTAGCCGGGGTCGCGCGCGTCGCCGCGCTTCATGCCCTCGTGTTCCCACGGCGTGAAGGCATCCGGGTCGACAAAGGTGACGATCTCGCAGGTGTGGCGCTGCTGCGGTCCGGGATCGTGGTGCGGGTCCTTCAGCGACGGGAACGATACGAACATCATCGGCGCATCGGGCTCGATCAGCGGGTTGCGCCACAGCTGATCGACGTCCCAGCTTTCGTAGATCCAGTCGTTCGCCGTCGAGGCACCATTGGCGGCAATGTCGCCTTCCAGGCCGAGATACATGCCGACGTAACCGACCGAGGGTTCGATCTCAAGCACATCACGGGCCCAGTCGTAGTCGACCTCTTCCGAGGGCAGCATCCGCAACGTGTTGCGTACGCCGGCATCCGAGATCACGCAGGGTGCATCGATCGATACGCCGCTCTCGAGCGTGACGCCCTGCACGCGGCTGTCGTGCACGCGGATCGCTGCCACCGTCTCGCCGGTGCGCAGGTCACCGCCGCCGGCCCGCACCGCCTGGGCGAAGGCCTCGGCGAACACGGCCGAGCCGCCCACCGGATACCAGGCGCCGTCGAAGTAGCTCGACATGACGGCCGCATGCAATGCGAAGCTAGCCTGGCTGGGCCGACCGCCGTGATCGCCCCACTGCGCGGCGAGGACCGCCTGCAGCTTCGGATCGGCCACGCACTCGCGGATGACCTCCATCAGCGTCCGCCCGACCCAGCGCTGGATCTCTTCGTCCTTCCACCACATCAAGCCACGCGACACGAGCTGCGGCATCGAATGCGCAGCGAACACAGCTTCCAGCGCCTTGCGCGCCGCCTGCATGCTGTCGAAATAGCGGTCGATGCCGGCCGTCTCGCCCGCGAACCGGGCCTTCAGCGCCTGCACGAGCCGCTCGACCGGGTGTTCGAAGTCGATCGTCATGCCGGGAAAGTGCACGCGGTCGTACACCGGCCCCATCGACGCCATCGGAATGCCGTGCGGCGTCAACACGTCGAAGACCTTTTTTGCCGGGCCGGAGCGGCCGTCGGCCTCCCCGGCACCGCCGATGTAGTGCACGCCGACGTTGAAGCGATAGCCGTTGCGCTCGAACGCCTGCGTCAATCCGCCCAGCTGCGTATGCCGCTCGAGCACCAGCACGCGCTTGCCTTCCTTCGCGAGCGCGGCCGCGGCCGTGAGGCCGCCAATGCCGGACCCGATGACGATGACGTCCCAGCTGCCTGATTCAATGGTGTGCATGCAATGACTCCCACCGCATCACACACGGGTGGCCTGCTCAGCGAATTGACGCCTGATCAACCGCAGGAACGCTGTCCGCGATTGCGCTGGACGTCCACAATCGCGGGTACCCGCTACTTGCCTTGAGCCTTGCAGCCGGGGATCGGATCGGTGCGGTCCACCTTCACGGTGAACTTGCCGATCGCATCCTGACGACCGCCGACGATCCAGTAGCGCACGCAGGGCGCCAGGTCGAGCGTCACGACGCTGACGGCATTGCTGCCCGCCATGCTGACCGTGACTTCGTGCTTGCCGGGCTTGAGCCTGATCGGTTCGCTCATCGGCGACACCCCGTCGACGCGCTCGATGCCGATGTCGATCGTGTCGCTGGTGCGCGAGGTTCTCGTCGCGCCCAGCAGGCTGTAAGGCTCGTCGTATGACGCGCACGACACCAGCAGCAGCAGGGAACCGGCGAGCAGTGACATCTTCATCGTTCAGCTCCTGAAAGGCAGGCCCGTCATCGGCCAGATCGTCTGTCTCCGCCGCGGGCCGCCGCATGATATTGCTCCCCAACGGCCCCGCCAATGTGGCGTCAGGTCAACCGGTCAAGGAATCGTCGAGCGCGAGCAGTGCGAACGATGCCAGCCAGTGCGTACCGACGTAGTCCCCGCTCGTCGCGGCCGGCAGCGACGTCGCTAGGTGCGCGGTGATCGCTGCCCTCGCGGGCTTCTGCAGCGCGGACGGCAGCTCGCGATGCAGCCGCGCCCAGCACCAGGCCCGCGACAGATTGAGGCCGTGCAGATGAACGATGCGGGCATCCGCCGGGTCGCTGACCGTGACCGGGGTCAACCAGCGGACCAACGCGTCCTCGGCGGGTTGGAACTGATCCCACCAGTCCGCGAACGAACAGCCGTCGACGACGTTCGAGCATCACGACGGCCTCGACCAGGCCGGCGGCCAGGAAGTCCTCGCCGCCCGGCTCGTAGCTCGCCGGGTAGCGGCGGTCGTGACCGAACCAGCGGTTCGCCCGTTCGCCGATCGCCCGCCGCAGTGCCCGGTGCTGTACGGCGTCGCACCAGTCGAGCGCCAGCCGCAACGCAAACGCGCTGTTGGAGTGGGTTCCGGCGCGGGTCGGGAAGTCGGCCTTCGGCAGATACGCGAGGAAGCGTTCCGCGAACTCGGCGGCCAGTGGTCGCAGCGCGTCGCGCCAGGGCGAAGCCTCCGGTTGGTCGCGAGCCAGCAGTTCAAGCTCGGCGGCCAACTTCAGCAGCCAGCCCCAGCCGTAAGGCCGCTCGAAGGTCTGCCGCCGCGGTCCGCGCAGGGTCGCGATCTCCTGCGCCACGGCCGCAGCCGTCAGCCTCGAGCCGAGGTGCGTCCGCGTCGGCTCCGACAGCGGGTGATCCGGGAAGCCGCCGCAGCAGGCGTACGAGGGTCCAGTGCATGTGCACGCAGGAATGCCAGTCGTAGCTGCTCCAGAACGCCGGGTGCAGCGTGCGCGGTGACGCCAGGTCGTCGGTCGAGCCAAGGACCTGGTCCAGCTTGTACGGGTACTCGGTGGCCGCGTTGGCCAGTGCGGTGCGCGCGAACGCACTGGCCAGCGTTGTCGTAAGCATGGGAGGCAGGGCGGTACGGCTGCAAGCGTACCGCCCGCGACTACTTGGCCCGGCGCACGTCGCCGGAGCCCGCAATGCTCTTGCGCACTACCGGGGCGCCGCGATAGATCACATCGCCAGAGCCGGCGACCGACACGTCCAGCATCTGCTCCGCATGCACGCGCACGTCGCCGCTGCCCGCGATGCGCACCTTGACAGTCTGTCCGACCAGATCCGCCGCATTGATGTCGCCCGAGCCGGCGATGCTGAGCCCCTGTTCGGCCGCCCGGCCCGTCGCAGCGAAATCGCCGCTGCCCGCAATCGACACGCCAAGGACATCCACATCCAGCCTGTTGATCTTCACGTCGCCGCTGGCCGCGATCGAGACTGCCAGCACCTTGCCTTTCACCGTGTCCGCCACAAGGTCGCCGGATCCGCGCAATGCCAGCGCCTCGATCGAAAGAAACTCGACGATGACCTTCGGCGGACGCGAACTCTTGAATCCAGCGCCTGGAAGAATGCGGATATCGAGCGTGGGTACCACCTCTCCCACGATCCGCGTTTCGACGAAGGAGAGCAGGTTGTCATCGAACTGCACGGTGACCCGCTCACGATCGGCCGCCTTGAGGACGATGTCGATCGGCCCGGCGGCCTGCACTGCAGAAAATGGCCCGAGGGACCGAACCTGGTCCTCCTGGCGGCCGGAGCCGTCAATGCGGCTGCCGGCAGAGCCGACGATCACGGTTCCGGTGAGGGGTGCCAGGGACTGTGCCGGCGCCGCAGCGGCCACACAGCATGAAAGCAGCAAGATCAGCAGTCTCATCATCGGTCTTTCTCCCAGTCTGGATCCTGCCTGGGCCGCGCCGGTCCTGCAGGCGGCGTGCGACGCACTGCATGGAATGCGGAATGGGCAGTGGTCCCGGGCGACGGGCGGAACCGCTGCGGGCCTCAGCGTGGAGGCGGCGGTTTCAGGCCGGAGCCGGCCGGCAGGCTGTCACGCGCGCTCTTCAGCAGCTCCTGCGCCTCTTTCTGCCCACGTGCGGCCGCTCGCGTGACCCAGACGAGCCCGTCGCGCTCGTCACGCGTAATCCCGTCGGTCCCCGACAGCAAGGCCACGCCCAGCTGGAACGCGGCCCCGGGATTGCCGCGCTCCGCCGCGCGGCGCAGCAGTGCCTCGGCCAGCGACGGATCCTTGCTGAGGCCGGGCGCACCGCGCAGATACATCGTGCCAAGCATCCATTGGGCGTCGGCCAGGCCGCGCTCGGCGGCGGGTTCGAGCAACGCCTTGAGGCGGACGCCGGCGTCCTTGGGCGCAGGAACCGCGCGTTCGACGATCTGCGCGAGAAAGTAGCGCGCCCAGGCTGCCCCGGCGTCGACATAGGGTTTCAGCATCGTCTCGGCGCCCTGCACGTTGCCGGCGCGCGCCAGTTCTGCCGATTTTTGCAGTGCCTGCTCCGAATAGCGCTGGAATGCAAGGCTCGTCATCGCCTGCTCGGCATCACGGCGGACGGCCGCGCTCATGCCGTCGCGGGGGCTGCGCTCCGACACGCCGATTTCCACCAGCAGTCGCGCATCGGTTGGATGCACGCAGGACAGCCCGGTGACATGGAGGAAGCTGCGTTCGGCATTGGCGCGCGCGGCGTCCTTCCGCGGTGACTTGTCTTCCGCCTCGCGTCCCGCCATCTCGTGGCGAGCGCACCGCGTCCCGGCGTGCCGAGCCAGTGCTTCCTCATGTTTGCTGAGCGTCCAGCGTTCGGCCAGGCGCGCATGCCTCGCCCTGGCGATGGTCAGCAATTCGTTGTCGGAGTCGATCGGCCGGTCGAGCAGTTCGCTGGCGATCACCAGGACGGCGCTGTGGGGCGGGGTGGTCGAGATGCTCTGGCCCATCGTGCCGCCGCGCGGCGTGCTGTTCGTGACGAACCACTGCGGGTCGCCCGGCGTCGTGATGCCGTAGCCGATGAACGACCAGCTGGTTCCTGGGGCGGTCTGCGGTATCTGCAGCACGCTCTCGTCGGGCGCCGGGGGCCGTTGCGCGAGGGCTTCGCCAGCCATTGCAGCGACGGTCAGCGCGAGCATCAGTGCGAGGTGTCGGTTCATCTGGGACGTCTGCAAAGTGGCCGGATCATAGCCAGCCGCGTATCGCGGCCCGGCTGGAATTGGCCGTCGAAGCCGGGGCAATAGCGTCGATGCGCGTGTTCTGCCGGACCTCCGGCACACTTCTGGAACGAGAGGGGCAACCATGGTCTGGATACGCGCGCTGTCCGTCTGGGCACTGATCCTGGCGGTGGAGTTCGCGCACGGAGTGGCGCGCACGCTGTGGCTGCTGCCGCGCGTGGGCGATCTGCCCTCGCGGCAGATCGGCGTGGTCGTTGGCTCCGCACTGGTCCTGGTGATCACCGGGGTGACGGTGCGCTGGATCGCTGCTGCGTCGCGGCGTCAATGGCTGGCGATCGGCGCGCTGTGGGTTGCCCTGATGCTGGCCGCCGAAGTGGCCCTCGGGCGATTCGTCTTTGCCTTTCCGTGGTCGCGAATCACCGAAGACTTCGATCCATCTCGTGGCGGCTTTCTGGGGATCGGCATGCTCGTGCTGCTGCTCGCGCCGCTGGCGATGGCCATGGCCCGCAGACAGCCCGGCGCGCGGCGTTGAGCGCCTCGTGGCGGACCGCCGGGTCAGGCGACCGGCGCGGCGGCCTCGGTAGGTTCCGGCAAGGTCGGGGGAGGCCGGCTTCCGAAGAACTCCGCCAGTGCACGCGCCGTTGGCGTCGACAGCGGGACGAGTTGCTCCGGCGGGCATTGCGCCACCACCCGCCCGCCGCCAGCGCCGCCCTCGGGACCGAGGTCGATGATCCAGTCGGCCTCGGCGATGACATCGAGATTGTGTTCGATGACCACCACCGTATTGCCGCCGTCGACGAGCCGGTGCAGCACGTGTATCAGCTTGCCGACGTCCGCCATGTGCAGGCCCACGGTCGGCTCATCCAGCACGTAAAGCGTCTTCGGTGGCACCTGTCCGCGGCGTGTGACGTCGTCGCGCACTTTCGAGAGCTCGGTGACGAGCTTGATCCGCTGCGCCTCTCCTCCCGACAGCGTTGGTGACGGCTGGCCGAGGGTCAGGTAGCCGAGGCCAACGTCCTGCAGCAGCGCGAGCGGATGCGCAATCGACCGGTGCGCCCTGAAGAACTCGGCGGCGTCATCGATGTCCATGCGCAGCACGTCGCCGATCGAGCGGTCGCGCCACTTGACCGCGAGAGTTTCCTCGTTGAAGCGCGCACCGCTGCAGACGTCGCACAGCACCTTCACGTCCGGCAGGAAGCTCATTTCGATCGTTCGCAGGCCCTGACCGTCGCAGGAATCGCAGCGGCCACCGGCCGTGTTGAACGAGAAGCGGCTTGCGCCATAGCCGCGTGTGCGCGCCTCGAGCGTGTCGGCGTAGAGCTTGCGGATCGCATCCCAGAAGCCGACATAGGTCGCCGGGCACGAGCGCGGAGTCTTGCCGATGGGTGTCTGGTCGACTTCGAGCACGCGATCCAGCAGCGCCCAGCCTTCGACCGCGGCACAGCCCGACCACTCGGGACGCGGCTTGCGCTGCCCGACGACGCGCCGCAGGTTCTCCAGAAGCACTTCACGCGCGAGTGTGGACTTGCCGCTGCCCGAGACGCCGGTCACGACGGTCAGCCGTGCGAGCGGAAAGCCGGCGTCGACGCGCCTCAGGTTGTGCATGCGGGCGTCGCGCACGGCAATACGCGGGCTCGTGCGTGTCACCGGCCGGCGCGGATGCAAGGGATGCGCGAGCGGCGCCTTGAGGAACGCGCCGGTGGCCGACTCCGGCGCCGCCATCAGGTCGTCGACGCTCCCTTGCGCCACGACGCGGCCACCGCGCACGCCGGCCGCCGGACCGATGTCGATCAGGTGCGCGGCGCGGCGTATCGTGTCTTCGTCGTGCTCGACGACGACCAGCGTGTTGCCCTTGGACTCGAGCTTCTGCAAGGCGTCGAGCAGGATGCGGTTGTCGCGCGGATGCAGGCCGATCGTCGGTTCATCGAGCACGTAAGCCACGCCCTGCAGGTTGGATCCCAGCTGCGCCGCCAATCGAATGCGCTGTGCTTCGCCGCCGGACAGTGTCGGTGCAGCCCGGTCGAGTGCCAGGTAGCCGAGTCCGACTTCCTCCAGGAACGACAGCCGCGAGCGGATCTCGGCGAGCGCGTCGCGCGCAATCTCCGCCTCGCGGCCTGCCAGGGCGAGTCCACGGAAGAACTCGCCGGCCTCGATGACCGACTGCTGCGCCAGCTGGGCAATCGAACGCTCGCGGAACTTCACCGCGAGTGCAGTGCGGTTCAGCCGCTGGCCGTGGCAGGACTCGCAGGCGACGGCCTCGCCTTCGTACCACGCGTTCCACCAGACCTCTTCGCCACTCTGCTCGGCGTCGAACCCGGTGAGCTTGAGGCCGGTGCCGAAGCAGCCTTCGCACCAGCCATGCTTGCTGTTGTACGAAAAGAGCCGCGGGTCCGGCTCGGGGAAGCTCTGGCCGCACGAGGGACAGGCGCGCTTGGTCGAAAAGCTCTTCTGCGTCAGCGCCGGTCCCCAGTCGCCGCGGGCGATGGACTGCTGCAGTGCCTGCAGCGGCGCGATGACCGTCGCGACGCCGTGCCCGTGCTCGAGTGCAGTCGCCAACGCTCCGCGCAGCTGTGCCTCGTTGTTGGCCGAGACCACCAGGTCGGCCACCGGCAGCTCGATCGTGTGTTCCTTGAAGCGTTCGATGCGCGGGAACTTCGCCGTCGGCAGGAACACGCCGTCGACACGCAGATGCGAGTGGCCGCGTGCGGCGGCCCACTTCGCGAGGTCGGTGTAGACGCCCTTGCGGTTGACGACCAGCGGCGCCAGCACGCCAATGTGCTGTCCCTTGGCCTCCCGCATCACCTGCGCCACGATCGCGTCGAAGGACTGTGGCGTGACCGGCACGTCGCAGTCGGGGCAGTGCTGCACGCCGAGCTTCACGTAGATGAGCCGCAGAAAGTGGTAGAGCTCGGTGAGCGTCGCAACGGTCGACTTGCGGCCACCGCGCGAGGTGCGCTGCTCGATCGCCACTGTCGGCGGTATCCCGTAGATCGCATCGACGTCGGGCCGGCCTGCGGGCTGCACGATCGAGCGCGCATAGGCGTTCAGCGACTCGAGATAGCGGCGCTGCCCCTCGTTGAACAGGATGTCGAACGCCAGCGTCGACTTGCCGGAGCCCGAGACCCCGGTGATGACGGTGAACGTGTCGCGCGGAATGTCGACATCGATCGACTTCAGGTTGTGCTCGCGCGCGTTGCGCACTTCGATGACGTCACGCGCTGCGCGGCGCCGCTCGCTCATCAGCGTTTGCAGCGGGCGGCCGGTGTCGTAGCCAGCGCGTGGCTCGTTGACGCGCGGCGCGTGGCTCGTCAGGGCCGCGCGATAAGCGGCGAGTTCGCGGCCGGTGTGCGAGCGCTCAACCGCAATGACGGTGTCCGGCGACCCGACCGCGACCACTTCGCCACCCGCGTCACCGCCCTCCGGACCGAGATCGATCAGCCAGTCGGCCGCGGAGATCACGTCGAGGTTGTGTTCGATCACCACCAGCGAGTGGCCGGCGGCCAGCAGTTTGCGGAAGGCGCGCATCAGCTTGGCGACGTCGTCGAAGTGCAGGCCGGTCGTCGGCTCGTCGAACAGGAACAGCGTGCCTCGCGTCGGCGGCTTGCCGCTGGCGGCCTCGGCCAGGAAGCCGGCGAGCTTCAGCCTCTGCGCCTCGCCGCCCGAAAGCGTCGGCACCGGCTGGCCGAGCTTCACGTATTCCAGGCCCACGTCGACCAGCGGCGCCAGCACGCGCGCCACCTCGGCATCTTCGCGGAAGAACGCGATCGCCTCGCTGACCGTCATGTCCAGCACGTCGGCAATGCTCGCGCGCCGCGTGCCCCTTTCGACGGACACTTCCAGAGTCTCGGGCCGGAAGCGTTTGCCGTCGCAGTCCGGGCAGCGCAGGTACACATCCGACAGGAACTGCATCTCGACGTGCTCGAAGCCGTTGCCGCCGCAGGTCGGGCATCGGCCATCGCCGGAATTGAACGAGAACGTGCCGGCGGTGTAGTTGCGTTCCTTCGCGATGCGCGACTTCGCGAAGATCGTGCGGATCGCGTCGAACGCGCCGACGTAGCTCGCGGGATTGGAGCGCGTCGTCTTGCCGATCTGCGACTGGTCGACGAACGCGACATCGTCGAGCCAGTCATCGCCAAGCAGGCGCTCGAAGGCACCCGGAGTCTCGGTGCTCTTTCCTTTTGCCTTCGCGAGCGCCGGGTACAGCACGTCCTGGATCAGCGTCGACTTGCCGCTGCCTGACACGCCGGTGACGCAGACGAGCCGCTTCAGCGGAATCTCGATGTCGATGGCCTTGAGGTTGTGCTCGCGTGCCCCCTGCAGCACCACCCTGGGGGCATTGGCAGCGACCGGCAGCGGCCGCGAGGCGTCGACCGACTGACGCCCACCCAGGTAACGGCCCGTCAGCGTCTCGGCGTGACGCAACTCGTCGGGTGTGCCGTTGAAGACAATGCGTCCGCCGCGCTCGCCTGGCCCCGGTCCCATGTCCAGCACGCGATCGGCGGCGAGCATCACCTGTGGGTCATGCTCGACGACCACCAGCGAATTGCCGGCATCGCGCAACCGGTGCATCACCTCGACCACGCGATGCATGTCGCGCGGATGCAGTCCAATCGATGGCTCGTCCAGCACGAACAGCGTGTTGACCAGCGACGTGCCAAGCGCCGTCGTCAGGTTGATGCGCTGGACCTCGCCGCCTGACAGCGTGCGGCTCTGGCGATCGAGCGTGAGATAGCCGAGGCCGACGTCGACGAGGAACGCCAGCCGGGCGCGCAACTCGTCGAGCAGCATCTCGGAGGCCTGGTCGAGCGGCGCCGGCAGTGCGAGCGCGTCGAAGAAGGCCTTGACGCGCTCGATCGGCAAGAGCATCAAATCGTGCAGCGACAGCCCGGGCAGCGCGTCGAGTTGCTGCGGCAGCCAAGCGGCGTGCACCGGACGGAACCGCGTGTAGCGACCGTCGCGCGGCATGGCGGTCTGGGCTTCCGCCTGTGCACCGACTCGCCACAACGTGGCATCCGGGCGCAACCGGCTGCCCGCACACACCGGGCACGGGGTGTACGAGCGGTAGCGCGAGAGCAGCACACGAATGTGCATCTTGTAGGCCTTGCTCTCGAGCCACTCGAAGAAGCGCTTCGCGCCGTACCAGGTGCCCGGCCAGCTCTTTTTCCAGCTCTTCCAGCCGGCACCGCCGTCGATGACCCAGTTCCGCTGCGGCGCTGTGAGTTCACGGAAAGGAACATCGAGCGGAATGTTGTCCTTGACCGCTGACCTTTCGAGATCGCGCTGGCTTTCGATGAAGGACTTCGACTGGAACGGCTTGATCGCCCCCTCGCGCAGCGTCTTGCGCTCGTCGGGGATCACGAGACCGTAGTCGACGCCGATGACGCGACCGAAGCCGCGGCAGGTTTCGCAGGCGCCGAGCGGCGAGTTGAAGGAGAAGGTCGACGGATGCGGCGTGTCGTAATGGATGTCGCAGTCGGCGCAGTGCAGGTCGGTCGAGTAGCGCCAGGTCGTCGCCAGGCCGTCGGCATCGCCCTGCACATGCACGTCCACCCGCCCGCCGCCGAGACGCAGCGCACGCTCGACGGCATCGGCCAGTCGCGAGCGCTCGGTGCCTGCGAACCGGAAGCGGTCCGAGACCACATCGAGCACCTTGGCGTCGGCCTGTGCGCGTTCAGCGTGCACCTTGGTGTATCCCTGCGCCTCCAGATGCCCGCGGACCTCATCCTCACCGAAGTTCTTCGGAACCCGCACCGGGAAGGTGACCGTCAGGCGGGGATCGCCGGCGAGGGCCGTTTGGATCGCGAGGCTGGCGATGATCGACTCGGTCGAGTCGCGTCGCACCGGCTGGGCGCACTGGCGGCAGTAAAGCTGCGCGGCGCGTGCGAACAGCAGCTTCAGGTGATCATTCAGCTCGGTCATGGTGCCGACCGTGCTGCGCGAGGTGCGTACGGGATTGGTCTGATCGATCGCGATCGCGGGCGGCACGCCCTCGATGCGATCGACCGCCGGGCGATCCATGCGATCGAGGAATTGCCGTGCGTACGGCGAGAAGGTCTCGACATAGCGGCGCTGCCCCTCGGCATAGAGGGTGTCGAACACCAGCGAGCTCTTGCCGGACCCCGAGACCCCGGTCACCACGACCAGTTCACCGGTCGGGATGTCGAGATCGAGGTTGGCAAGGTTGTTCTGGCGCGCGCCGCGAATACGGATCGAGCGCCGCGTGTCAACGGACACGGGCTTGGAATCGGCAGACATCGGGAGCAGAAGTGGCGGCGCGGAGGGTGCGCCGTTTCAGGGTCATGTTACCCGCTCGTGGCGATCGGCCACTAACCATCGCCGCCCTTGATGCGGGTCAGCGCAGCGCCTCCGAGCGAGAGCAGGCTTTAGAGCGTGATGACCGCAGTTCGAGGAAAGATGTCCACGGTTCCGCCTGCGACCGGACGCGAGTCCATGCCCGCGACTGAGGCAGTGTTTTCAGCGCGCGGCCTCACCAAGGTCTACCGGATGGGCGAGGTCGAAGTGCACGCACTGCGTGGCGTCGACCTCGACATCTATGCCTCGGAATTCATTGTGCTGCTCGGGCCGTCCGGCAGCGGCAAGTCGACGCTGCTCAACATCCTCGGCGGGCTCGACACGCCGACTTCGGGCACCGCGCGCTGGCGCGACCATGACCTCGGGCGCTCGAGCGAGGCCGAACTGACGCGCTACCGGCGCGAGCATGTCGGCTTCGTGTTCCAGTTCTACAACCTGATCCCGAGCCTGACGGCGCGCGAGAACGTCGCGCTGGTGACCGAAATGGCCGAGCAGCCGATGACTCCCGCGGAGGCGCTGGCACTGGTCGGGCTGGGCGACCGGCTCGATCACTTTCCTTCGCAGCTGTCCGGCGGCGAACAGCAGCGTGTCGCGATCGCACGCGCGATCGCCAAGCGGCCCGACGTCCTGCTGTGCGACGAACCGACGGGCGCGCTCGACTATGCGACCGGCAAGGTGGTGCTGCAGGCGATCGTGCGCATCAATCAGGAGCTCGGCACCACCGCGGCCGTGATCACGCACAACGCCGCGATCGCCGGCATCGCCGATCGCGTACTGCGCATGGCCGATGGCCGCATTGCCGAAGTCACGCGCAATGCACAGAAGCTCTCACCCGAGGAGATCCAGTGGTGAGCATGCTCGACCGCAAGCTGGTGCGGGATATCTGGCACCTGCGCGGCCAGGTGGTGACGATCGCGCTGGTGGTCGCGAGTGGCATCGCCGCCTTCAGCGCGTCGCTCTCAACCTACGAGGCGCTGAAGCGCATGCAGGCCGACTACTACGAGAGCGCGCGCTTTGCACAGGTGTTCGCTGCGGCACGCCGCGTGCCGTCGAGTGTTGCGCCGCGCCTGCTGGAGATTTCCGGCGTGGCCGAGGTCGCGGCGACGCTGAGCTACGACGTGCTGCTGGATCTGCCCGGCGTCGTCGAGCCGACGGTCGGCCGCATGATCGCGCTGCCCGAGCACGGCCTGCCGGCGATGAACCGGCTGACACTGATGGCGGGTCGCTGGATCGATGTGCCGGAGTCGAACCAGGTGCTGGTGAACCAGACCTTCGCCGACAAGCGCGGACTGAAGCCGGGTTCGACGCTGCTCGCGCTGCTGAACGGCAAACGCGAGCGGCTCGAAGTGGTCGGCATCGTACTGTCGCCCGAGTACATCTTCCCGGCAGCGCAAGGGGTCGGCGACGACGCCAGCTTCGGGATCTTCTGGATAGGCCGCAAGCGCCTGGCGGCAGCATTCAACATGGAAGGCGCGTTCAATCGCGTGGCACTGCGTCTCGCTCACGGGGCCTCCGAAGACGCGACGATCGACCGTCTCGACCGGCTGCTGGAGCCCTACGGATCGACGGGTGCTTATGGTCGCGACGAGCAGCTGTCGCACAAGGCCATCACGCAGGAGATCGCCGAGATGCGCGTGTTCGGGCTGGTGCTGCCGAGCGTCTTCCTCGGCGTCGCGGTGTTCCTGCTGAACGTCGTGCTGACGCGGCAGATCGGCACGCAGCGCGGGCAGATCGCGGTGCTGAAGGCGCTGGGCTACGGCAATGGCCGAGTCGGATTGCACTACCTGCAATTCGTGCTGGTGATCGTGCTGCTCGGCATCGTCCTCGGACTGGCAGCCGGTGCCTGGCTGGGCCGCCTGTTGACTGGACTCTATGCCCAGTTCTTCCACTTTCCGACCCTCGACTTCGAGATGCCGCCGTGGGTGGTGGTGTACGGCGCGCTGGCCGCTCTGGTGGCGGCCGTTGCCGGTGCGCTGCAGGCACTGCAGCGTGTCGTGCGCTTGGCGCCGGCGGCGGCCATGCAGCCGCCTTCGCCGCCGACGTTCCGTCCGACCGTGGCCGAACGGCTCGGACTCGGCCGACTGTATTCACCGGCAGTGCGCATGGTCCTGCGCGACATGGAGCGCCGACCGGGACGCGCGCTGGCCACCACGCTCGGCATTGCCGGCGCCGTCGCGATCCTGATCTCAGGCACCTGGTGGCGTGACGCGATCGACTACCTGTTCGAGGTCGAGTTCCGAATGCGCGAACGCCAGGACGTGAGTCTGGTGCTGGCCGAACCGGCGTCGACCAGCGCGGTGTACGACCTGATGCGCCTGCCCGGGGTGATGCGCGCCGAGGTCGATCGCAGCGCCGCCGTGCGGCTGGTGCACGGCCACCGCTCTTATCGCACCACGGTGACCGGCCTCGCGCCCGGTGCAACATTGCGGTTGCTGCTCGACGAGCGCCTGCGCGACGTGCCGCTGCCGGAGGAGGGCCTGGTCATCAACCGGACGCTCGCTGATCTGCTCGGCGTGCGACCGGGTGATTCCGTCAGGATCGAGGTCCTGCAGGGCGCACGTACAGCGCGCGACGTGCCGGTGGCGGCGCTGGTCGCCGACCTGATGGGTACGCCCGCCTTCATGAACCGCGACGCGCTGAACCGCCTGCTCGGCGAGGGCGATGCGATGTCCAGCGCACGGCTGCAACTGGATGCCGGCGAGCGCGAACGCTTCCTGCAGCAGATCAAGGAGACGCCGCGCGTGGCCTTTGCAGTCGAGATTGGTCCGATCATCCGCAACTTCCGCGAGACCTCGGCGCGCAACATCCTGATCTTCACGACCGTGCTGAGCGTGCTCGCCGGCACGATCGCGGTCGGCGTCGTCTACAACAATGCGCGCATCGCGCTGGCCGAGCGGGCGTGGGAACTGGCGAGCCTGCGGGTGCTCGGCATGACGCGGGCGGAGGTGTCCGGATTGCTGCTGGGCGAACTGGGCGTGCAGCTCCTGCTGGCCTTGCCGATCGGCTGGCTGGCAGGCTACGGACTGTCCGCCTTCATCGTCGAGCTGATCCACCCGGAGACCTTCCGCATCCCGCTGATCATCGCCCCGCGCACCTACGCGTTCGCCGCGCTCGTCGTGCTGGCGGCCGGCGTGGCCAGTGCGCTGATCGTGCGGCGCCATGTCGATCGGCTCGACCTGGTGGCCGTGTTGAAGACGCGCGACTGAGAGGTGCGTCATGAAATCAGGATTTCTGCGAGGGCCGGCATGAGACGCAAACACTGGATCGGGATCAGCCTCGCCGTACTGGTGTTGGCTGGCCTGCTGGTCTGGGCCTTTCGGCCGCAGCCGATCAGGGTCGAAGCGGCCGAGGTGCGCACCGGCCTGTTCGAAAGGGTGGTCGAGGACGATGGCAAGACGCGCGTGCGTGACCGCTATGTGGTGTCGGCCCCGCTGTCCGGAAGGTTGGCGCGCGTGCAACTGAAGGCCGGCGATACGGTCAAGGCCGGCGCCGTCGTCGCCGTGTTGTGGCCCTCGGCGCCGACGATGATCGACGCGCGCTCGCATCGTGAGCTGAACGAGCGCGTCGGTGCCGCAAGCGCCGCGGTTGACCAGAACCGCGCCAATGTGGCGCGCGAAGCGGCGGCCCTCGAGAAGGCCCGCATCGACCTGACGCGGCTGAAGAAGCTGCAGGGCGAAGGCTTCCTGTCGCCGTCGGCACTGGATCAGGCGGAACTGGCGGTGCGGGTGCAGGCGAAGTCGCTCGAGGCGTCGCGCTTTGCGCTCGATGGCGCCACGCACGACCTGGCGCAGGCCCGCGCCGCGCTGATGCGCGCACAGGAAGGCGCGGCAGTTCGACGGCCGGAGTCGTCCTGGTCCATCACGTCGCCGGTCGATGGGCGAGTGCTGCGCGTGCTGCAGGAGAGCGAGGCCGCGGTCACGATCGGCACACCCCTGGTCGAAGTCGCCAATGCCGAGGACCTGGAGGTGGTGGTCGACGTGCTGTCGACCGAAGCAACGCAGATCACCGCCGGCGCGCCGGTACGCATCGACGTCGGCTCCGGCCGGGTTCTGCCGGGCCGCGTGCGGCGTGTCGAGCCCGCGGCCTTCACCAAGGTTTCCGCGCTCGGCGTCGAAGAGCAGCGCGTCAACGTTGTCATCGACTTCGACGGCACGCCGGCATCGTTGCAGGGACTTGGCGATGGCTATCGTGTCGACGTGCGCATCGTCCTGGTGGCCCGCGCGGACGTCACGGTCGTTCCGGTGGCGGCGCTGTTCCGCCGCGATGCCGATTGGGCTGCCTTCGTGCTGGACGGCGACCGCGCCAGGGTGAAGACGCTCAGGATCGGCGGTCGCAATGCCCAGGAAGCCTGGGTCGAAGAGGGTTTGGCACCGGGTGACCGGGTCGTCGTCTACCCGAGCGACAGTCTGCGGAACGGGAGCCGGATCCAGGTCGCGCGCGGCAGCTGAGCGCGGACTGCTTGCGCCTTCCAGCCGCGCTAGTCGGCGCGCGTCTGCGGAACGCCCGCGGCGAAGCGGACGAAGTCGTCGAACTGGCGCGTGATGAGGCCGGGCGTCGGGCCGCGGTCCTTCTCGTCACGGCGGTCGAACACCATGTCGGTGCCGACCTGCAGCCGTATCCAGCGCGGATACGAATACATGTAGCCCGAGATGTGATCGATCGCCATCATGCTGGTCCCGCCCGGCAGCAGCAGTTGCACCGGCTGCATGTTCACTCCGCGCGAGACCACCACGCCCCGCGTCAGCGGCAGGCCGTCACGCCGGCATTCGACCACCAGCGCCGAGGACGAGCGCCGCACCTTCGTGTCGAACATCGGCGTCACGCCGACATAGTCGGCCGAGGCGTTGCTGGCGCGGCAGCTCATGCCGTCGACCACGCGGCCCTCCTGGTCGACGGTCTGGATGCTGACTTTCTGCGTCGCCTCGCCGGTCAGCGTCGCGCAGCCGGACAGCGCGGTCGCGAGAACGACCAGCAGGGCGCGGCATCGCAGTAGAGTCATGGCAGGCGCAGGTGAAAAAGCGTGAGCAGTGTCCGTCCAGCGTAGTCGGCGCGGCCGGGCGATACCCTCCGGCATACGGATTAGCGGACCACCGGATGCGGAGCGTCGATCGCACCAGGCGCTGCCACCAGTGCCGTGCTGCGCTTGCGCAAGTGGCGTCCCTCGCGCCAGTATCGAGGCAGTGCAGGCTCTTCCTTCACCGATGCCGCCAGACGCGTGGCCCACGCGAAGCGCGCTGGAGTACCCATGAATCGCATGTCGGACGCGATCCGCTCTCTCGGCCTGGGAACTATTTTGGTGCTGTCGCTCGGTGTCGTGGCCTACGCCGTCGTCGCGTACAGCCTGTTCGCACTGGGAACTGTCGTGCATCCGGACATGCGCGCTGGATTCGAAGCGAACCGGGTTGCCATCTACACCCACATCTTCGCCTCGGCGGTTGCCCTGCTGCTCGGGCCGATCCAGTTCTCGGTTCGTTTGCGTACCGCACGGCCCGGGCTCCATCGGTGGCTGGGGCGGACTTACCTGGGTGTGGGCGTGCTGGTTGGCGGCGCTGCCGGATTCGTCATGGCGTTTCACGCGTTCGGCGGTCGGGTGTCGCAACTCGGATTCGGCTGCCTTGCGATCGCCTGGCTTTACACCGGAGCGCGTGCCTATCTGGCGATCCGCGCACGCGAGGTGGCATCGCATCGACGCTGGATGGTGCGCAACTTTGCGCTGACGTTCGCGGCGGTGACACTGCGTCTTTGGCTGCCTGCGTCCGTGGCTGCAGGAGTGCCTTTCGGCCTGGCGTACCCGGCCATCGCCTGGCTGTGCTGGGTTCCAAACGTGCTCTTCGCCGAAGTGCTGCTCGGCCGAACGGCCGGGCATGCGAGAGCCGCGCTGGCGCAGTCGCAGGCGCGGTCCTGATCCGGCCGATCCGTTGTCGAGCGAAGCGGCGGATCCTCGATCGGCCGTGTCGCCGGATCAGCGGATGCGCGACGCCGCGCGCCCGGTCAGCAGCCATCCATGGATCGCGTCCGCTACCACACCTTCCTGACCGAAGAACTGGTGGGCACTGAGCGGGCCGCAGGGCGCCGACCCATACGCCTGAGCGATCGAGCGCACCATCGTCGGACGCACGCGGAGTCGAAACGACTCATCGAAGTCCGGCGGGATGCAGCGATCCGCCTCGTGGTGGATCACCAGCAGCGGCACCTCGGCACCGAAGGCCGCCAGGTCGGCATGGCGCAGGAAGACGCCACCCACCAGGATGACGCCGGCAACACCGGGCGCGCGCGCGGCCACCAGTGCCGAGACGGCGCCGTTGCTGAACCCGAGCGCATAGAGCTGAGCGCCGGCGAAGCGCGCGCGGAGATGTTCGACCAGCTGCATCAACAGCGCCCGATACTCCGCGCTCTCGCGATAGGCGAGCGCTATCTGTGGCTGCCGGGCGGGTGAGTCCACCAGCACCACCGCGGTGCCGGATCGCGCCAGCTCGCGCCGCACCGACTCGACGTAGCCGGTGCCAGGCCTGGGCGGGGCGGCAGGACCATCGGCGAGGCCCAGCTCGCCGCCGCCGCCGGGAAAAACGATCAGCACCCGCGTCACGGGCTGGGCATCGTCATACGCCACCAGGATCCGCTGCAGTGTCCCCGGCAACGACACGGCCTCGATGCGCTCGGTCAGTGCGGGGCTGGCGTCGCCGGCGACGGCCGCGAACCAGAGAGCGGCCAGCCAGGACCACGCTGCACGCCGGCCGCCGGCCATCGTGTCGTCTGGCGTCAGCGCCCGAGGTACTTCTCGACCAGCCGGATCCAGAAGGTCGCGCCGAGCGGAATCAGCTCGTCATTGAAGTCGAAGCTCGGGTTATGGAGCATGCAGGGCCCGAGTCCGTGGCCGGTCGCGCGGTGCGCGCCATCGCCATTGCCGATGAACACATAGGCGCCGGGCCGCACCTTCAGCATGAAGGCAAAGTCCTCCGAGCCCATCGTCGGTTCGAGCCCGCGCACGACGTTGTCACGGCCGACGATGTCGTCCATGACGGTGGCTGCGAACTCGGCCTCGGCGGCATGGTTGACCGTCGGCGGATAGTTCCAGTGGAAGTCCACATGCGACTCCGCGCCGTAGGCGGCGGCGGTCATCTGCACGATGCGGCGCATGTGTTCCTCGACCTGCGCCGTCACCGTGTCGTCGAAGGTGCGCACGGTGCCGGAGATGCGGGCCGTCTCGGGCACGACGTTGGTCGCTTCACCGGCATGGATCATCGTTACCGACAGCACAGCGGAGTCGATCGGCTTCTTCACGCGCGTGACGATGGCCTGCAGGCCGTTGACGATCTGCACCGCGACGAACACCGGGTCGATACCCAGGTGTGGCATCGCTGCGTGTGCCCCTTTGCCGGTGATGCGGATCTCGAACTCGTTGCTCGAGGCCATCGCCGGGCCTGGCGCCACACCGAACTGACCCACCTTCAGGTTCGGCCAGTTGTGCATGCCGAACACGGCGTCGCAGGCGAAGCGCTCGAACAGGCCGTCGTCGATCATGCGCTGCGCACCCGCGCCGCCTTCCTCGGCCGGCTGGAAGATCAGGTGCACGGTGCCATCGAACGGCCTGGCCTCGGCGAGGTAACGCGCGGCCGCGAGCAGCATCGCGGTATGACCGTCATGGCCGCACGCATGCATCTTGCCCGCGTGCTGCGATCGATGCGCGAACTCGTTGAGTTCCTGGATCGGCAGGGCGTCCATGTCGGCGCGCAGGCCGATCGAGCGCCCCGACGAGCCGTGTCGGAGGCTGCCGACGACGCCGGTTCCCCCCAGGCCCCGGTGAACTTCGATGCCCCAGTCGGCGAGCTTGCGCGCCACCAGGTCGCTGGTGCGGTTCTCCTCGAAGCGCAGCTCGGGATGGGCGTGGATGTCGCGGCGGATCTGCTGGATCTCGGCACGGAACTGCACCACTCGGTCGATCAGTTGCATCGGATACCTCGGGTCGGAGAGGGGATGCTACTGAAGCGCGCGAGGCTCCGCACTACAATCGATTCGCCTACTGTCAGGACGCACACACCGTGAACAAGCCGCTCGCCACCGACGCGATTGCGCCGTCCCCCGCTGCCCTTGAGATGATCGATCGGCTGATCGCTTTTCCGACGGTCAGCCGCGACTCCAACCTGGGGCTGATCGAGTTCGCGCGCGATCATCTCGCGCGGCTCGGCACGCAGCCGCATCTGGTGTACGACGCCGCGCAGAAGAAGGCGAGCCTGTTCGTCACGCTGGCCGATGATCCGGACGCGTTGCGCACCTCCGGCATCGTTCTGGGGGGCCACACCGACACCGTGCCGGTGGACGGGCAGGACTGGGCCAGTGACCCGTTCCGCGCCCACCACGCCGAGGGCCGCATCCACGGCCGCGGCACGGCCGACATGAAGGGCTTCATCGCGATCGCGCTGGCGTGGGCGCCGCGGTTCCTGGCGGCGCAGCAGACGATGCCGGTGCATCTGGCACTCACTTACGACGAGGAAACGACCTTTCTCGGCGTGCGCGGACTGGTGGCTGATCTCACCGAACGCGGCATCCGTCCGGCGGGCTGCATCATTGGCGAACCGACCGACATGCAGGCGATCGTCGCGCACAAGGGCAAGCGTGATTTCTGCTGCCGTGTGCGCGGGCGCGAAGCGCATTCTTCGCTGACGCCGACCGCCGTCAACGCGATCGAGTACGCGGCGCGGCTCATCGCCTACATCCGCGACCTGGCGGACCGCCAGGCGCGTGACGAGCCGCGCGATGCGCGCTTCACCGTGCCGCATTCGACGTTGCAGACCGGCGTGATCCACGGCGGCATTGCCAGCAATGTGGTGCCACGCGACTGCGTGTTCGACTTCGAGATGCGCAACATCCCGGCGACTTCGCATGATTCGATGACGCAGCCGATCCTCGACTACGCGCGCCGGGAGCTGCTGCCACGGATGCAGGCCGTTGCGCCGGAGTCGGACATTGCCTTTGAGATGGGACTCGATCTGCCAGCGTTCGGCATCGAGCCCGATGCGCCGGTGGTTCGCTGGGCGATGGAACTGGCCCAGACCGCGCGGCTCGGCACCGGCGCCGTCAGCTTCGCGACCGAAGCAAGCCTGTTCCAGCGAGCCGGCATCCCGACGGTGGTGCTGGGCCCGGGATCGATCGACCAGGCGCACAAGCCGAACGAGTTCATCACGCTCGAACAGGTCGCGGCCTGCGAACAGTTCTTCGGGCGGCTGATTGCCAGTCGTCCGCCCGTGGGCTGACCGTGGCCGAGGCGGATCCCGGCATGGAAGTCGTGCGCGCCGCGTGCCCGCACGACTGTCCGGATACCTGCGCGATGCTGGTGACAGTCCGAAAGGACAACGGCAGGCGCGTGGCTGTCAAAGTTGTCGGCGACCCGTCGCATCCGGCGACGGCCGGCACGCTCTGCACCAAGGTCAGTCGCTACCTCGAGCGGACCTACCACCCGGACCGGCTGCTGCATCCGCTGAAGCGCGTCGGGCGCAAGGGCGAGGGGCGATTCGAGCGCGTCGGCTGGGACCAGGCACTCGACGAGATTGCGGCCCGGCTGAAGACCATAGCCGCGGTCGATCCGCAGCGCATCGTCCCCTACAGCTACGCCGGCACGATGGGCATGGTGCAGGGCGAAGCGATGGCGAGCCGCTTCTTCCACAGGCTCGGGGCGAGCTTACTCGATCGAACGATCTGCGCGACCGCCGGCGGTGAGGCGCTGGTGGCGACCCTTGGCACGCGCGACGGCACCGATATGGAGCAGTTCCAGAATGCGAAGCTGATTGTGTTCTGGGGCACGAACGCGATCGCTTCGAACCTGCACCTGTGGGGCCGCGCGCAGGAGGCCAAGCGCCGCGGCGCGAAGCTGATCGCGATCGACCCGTACCGCTCGCTCACCGCGGAAAAGTGCCACCAGCACATCGCGCTGCTGCCCGGCACCGACGGCGCGTTCGCGCTTGGGGTGATGCACGTGCTGATCCGCGAAGGCGGGCTCGACCATGAGTACATCGAGCGCCACACCCTCGGGTTTCCTGCGCTGGCGGAACGTGCACGCCAGTTCGATCCGCTGCGCGTCGCGGCGACGTGCGGCATCACGGCGGGCGAGGTGGAACAGTTTGCGCGCGACTACTGGGAGATCCGGCCGGCCGCCATCCGGCTCAATTACGGCATGCAGCGCGCCGCCGGCGGCGGCAATGCGGTGCGCGCCGTCGCCTGCCTGCCGGCGCTCGCCGGGCACTGGCGCGATCCGGCGGGTGGGATGTTGCTCTCGACCAGCGGCAACTACCCGGTCGACGCGGCGCGCCTGTACCGACCCGATCTGCTCGCGGGCCGTGCGCCGCGCACGATCAACATGTCGACGATCGGCCGTGACCTGCGGCGTGCCGATCCGCCGATCGATGCGCTGATTGTCTACAACAGCAACCCGGTCGCGGTGGCGCCGCAGTCGCGCGAGGTGGCGGCGGGCTTCGCGCGCGAGGACCTGTTCACTGTCGTGCTCGAGCAGTTCCAGACCGATACCGCCGACTATGCCGACTTCGTGCTGCCGGCGACGACGCAGCTCGAGCACGTCGACGTGCACAAGTCGTACGGGCACCTCTACCTGCTCGCCAACAACCCGGCGATCGAGCCGCTTGGCGAGGCACTGCCGAACAGCGAGATCTTCCGTCGACTGGCGGCGAAGATGGAATACACCGAGCCGGCCTTCCGCGAGTCGGACGACGAGCTGGCGGCGCAGGCGTTTGCGCCGGTCGGGCCGACCGCGAAGTTCGACTGGCCGCGGCTGAAGCAGGCGGGCTGGGAGCGGCTCGACCTGCCTGAAACGCACGCACCGTTTGCCGAGGGACGATTTCCAACGCCGTCAGGCAAGTGCGAGTTCTATTCCGAGGCACTGGCGCGGCTGGGAATCGATCCGCTTCCTGCCTATCTGCCGCCGAACGAGGGGCCGGCGTCGAACCCCGAGCTGGCGGCACGCTATCCGCTGGCGTTGATCTCACCGCCGGCGCGCAATTTCCTCAATTCGACTTTCGTCAATGTCACGAGCCTGCGGTCGACCGACGGCGAGCCGACACTCGAGATCCATCCTGACGACGCGGCGGCGCGCGCCATCGGCGACGGGGACACCGTGCGCGTGTTCAATGACCGCGGTTCGCTGCGGCTCCGCGCCAGGGTCAGCGACCGCGCGCGCCGCGGTTGCGTGGTCGCATTGTCGATCTGGTGGAAGAAACTCGCCGCCGACGGTCGCAATGCCAACGAGGTGACGAGCCAGGCGCTGACCGACATCGGTCGCGCGCCGACCTTCTACGACTGCCTGGTCGAGGTCGAGCAGACGCGTTAGCGCATCGGCGCGGCTACCCGATTGCGTCATGGCGCCGTCGCGTGGACCGGCCACAATGAAACGTGTGACAGTCCAGCACGGCATGCCTGCGATGCATCCAGTGCGTTCCCTTTTCAATCTGCCCAATGCGTCCGCGTATGACCCGGCACGCTGGGCCGAGGCGGCCTTCGACGTCTGGCAGGGCTCCTATCTGGGCAGTCGGGCCATCGCCCACGCGGCCGAGCGCCGTCTCCGGGCGCTGGTTTCCTACGCGCGCGCGGCGTCGCCGTTCTACGCCAGCCTGTACCGGCGTTTGCCTGCCGCCGGCGTGACTCTGGGAAACCTGCCGCCCGTCAGCAAGCGCCAACTGATGGAGCGTTTTGACGAGGTCGTCACTCAGCCCGGGGTGACGCGGCGGGTGATCGAGGACTTCGTCGCCGACCCCGACCGCATCGGTCATTCGCTGGGCGGGCGCTACGGCGTATGGACCAGTTCGGGCACGACCGGCACGCCCGGTCTTTTCGTCCACGATCCGGACGCGATGGCGGTCTACGACGCGCTCGAGACGCAGCGCTTTCGCGGATTGCGCTCACCTACCGACCTCCTGCGCCAGCTGATGGAAGGCGACCGCTATGCGATGGTGGCGGCGACCGATGGTCATTTTGCGGGTGTCGCCACGGTCGAGCGCATGCGTCGCTGGGCGCCATGGATGGCCGACGCCGTGCGCGCCATTGCCCTGCTGCAGCCCTGTTCGGCGCTGGTTCAGGAGCTGAACGTGTATCGCCCGACGATCCTCGCGACCTATCCGACGGTCGCCGAGATGCTGGCCGAAGAGCAGGAGGCAGGGCGGCTGCGGCTGCGGCCGCGCGAGATCTGGACCGGTGGCGAGGTCCTGTCGGAACCGACTCGCTTGCGTGTGCAGCGTGCGTTCGGTTGCCGCGTGCGCAGTGCCTATGGCGCCTCGGAGTTCCTGCCGATCGCCTGGGAGTGCCCGCACCGCAGACTTCACATCAACGCCGACTGGGTCGTGCTGGAACCGGTCGACCGCGCCGGCCGACTGGTCGGCCCGGGGGTGCGCTCCCACTCGGTGCTGCTGACGAATCTCGCCAACCGCATCCAGCCGCTGATCCGCTACGACCTCGGCGACGCCGTGACGCTGCACCTGGACGCCTGCGCCTGTGGCAGCCACTTTCCTTCGGTCGCGGTCGAGGGGCGCTGTGACGACACGCTGCGGTTGCCGGGACTCCGCGGCGGCGAGGTCTCGGTGGTGCCACTGGCGCTCGAAACCGTGCTCGAGGAGGGCGCCGGTGCGCACGAGTTTCAGGTGGTGCAGCGCTCCGATGGAGTGCTCGCAGTCCATCTTGGCGCACTGGAGCGCGGTCGCGGCAGTCGGGTGCGGGTCGCGTTGCGTAACTACTTCGACACCTGCGAAGTCGGGCCCGTGCAGATCCGCATGTCGCGCAGCGCCCCGATCCGGGATGCGGCCAGCGGCAAGCTGCGTCGGGTGGTCTGCCAGCTGCCGCGCTGAGCGTCGCTGCCTCGCGGCGCGGAGTTCGGCAGAATGCGCCGCATGGGCGCCTCCGGCTGGATGAATTCGTTGCGACGCGGTCGCAGGTGGTGGATCGCCGTCGCCGGCGGGCTGCTGCTTGTTGGTGGGCTGGCCGGCGGCTGTTCAACCCTGGGGTACTACGCGCAATCCGTCCAGGGGCACTTCGCGATGCTCGAGGCTGCGCGCCCGATCCCCGATGTGATCGCCGACCCGCAAGCTGCGGAGCCGCTCAAGCAGCGGCTCGAACGCGCGCAGCAGATGCGCACGTTCGCGTCTGCCCAGCTCGGCCTGCCCGACAACGGCAGCTATACCCGCTACGCCGACCTGAAGCGGCCCTACGTGGTGTGGAACGTCTTCGCCACCCCAGAGCTGTCGCTGCAACTCAAGCAGTGGTGCTATCCGGTGGTGGGCTGCGCCGGCTACCGCGGCTACTTCGACAAGGCGGCGGCCGATGCGGCCGCCAATGCGCTTCGTGCCGAGGGCTACGAAGTCAACGTCAGCGGCGTGCCGGCGTATTCGACGCTCGGCTGGTTCGCGGATCCGCTGCTCAATACCTTTGTCGGCGGTACCGAGGGCCAGCTCGCCGGTCTGCTGTTCCATGAGCTGGCGCACCAGGTGGTGTTCGTCGGTGGCGACACGACCTTCAACGAATCCTTCGCGACGACCGTCGAGCGCGAAGGCGTACGCCGCTGGCTCGACGCGCATGGCAGCGAATCGTCGCGCCAGGCGTATGCGGAGTTCGCGCAGCGGCGCGAACAGTTCCTGATACTCCTCCTGAAGTACCGGGCGCTGCTGCAGCAGAACTACGACAGCACGGCGACCGACGCGGCCAAGCGCGCGCGCAAGCGGCAGTTGTTTGCCGACCTGCAGCAGGACTATGCCGCGCTGAAACAAGGCTGGGGCGGCTACGCCGGCTACGACCGCTTCTTCGCGCAGGATCTCACCAACGCGCACCTGGCCGCGGTGGGGGCCTACAACGACCGCGTTCCCGCGTTCAGTGCGCTGCTGGCCCAGCACCAGGGCGACTGGCCCGCCTTCTATGCCGGAGTCAAGCAGATAGCGGCCCTTTCGCCCGAGCAGCGCAACGCGGCCCTCGATCGGCTGCAGTCTCCGCGTTAGCCAGTAAGGCTGGGACCGGGCCGAGGAGATAAAATCGATCGGTTCAGTGCCGCACGCACGGCGCACCCGAATTCAGGAACTGCGCCGGTGACAGCCGGCGTAACAAGGAGACCACGATGGACCGGTTCTGGCTGAAGAACTACCCCAAGGGCGTTCCCGCCGACATCGATTACCACCAGTACAAGTCGCTGGTGGAGCTGCTGGAAGAGGCCTTCAAGAAGCACGGCAGCCAGCCCGCGTACAGCTGCATGGGCAAGACGCTGACATTCCACGATCTCGACACGCAGTCGGCCGCGATCGGCGCATGGCTGCAGAGCCGCGGCTTCACCAAGGGCAAGCGCGTTGCCATCATGATGCCCAACGTGCTTCAGTACCCGGTCGTGCTGGCCGGCGTGCTGCGGGCCGGCTGCACCGTCGTCAACGTCAATCCGCTGTATACGCCGCGCGAACTGGAACACCAGCTAAAAGACTCCGGCGCGGATGCGATCTTCATTCTCGAGAACTTCGCGACGACGCTGCAGCAGGTCTATGACAAGGTGCCGACGCGGACGGTCGTGGTCTGCGCGATGGGCGACATGCTCGGCTTCTTCAAGGGCATCCTCGTCAACTTTGTCGTGCGCAACGTGAAGAAGATGGTGCCCGAGTTCACGATCCCCAATGCGATCCGCTGGAACGAGGCGCTGGCCGATGGCCTGCGCATGACGCTGAAGCCGGTCAGCGTGACGCTGGAGGACACCGCGTTCCTGCAGTACACCGGCGGGACGACCGGCGTCAGCAAGGGCGCGCAACTGCTGCACAAGAACATCGTTGCCAACGTGCTGCAGTCCGAGGCGTGGTACCAGCCGGCGCTGAACAGGCTGAAGCCCGGCGAGCAGCTGACCGTCATCACCGCGCTGCCGCTGTATCACATCTTTGCGCTGACCGCGTGCGCGATGCTGTCGGCGCGCGTCGGCGGCCACTGCGTGCTGATTCCGAACCCGCGCGACATCCCCGGCTTCGTCAAGGAACTGCAGAAGCACGCCTTCCACGTGTTCCCCGCGGTCAACACGCTGTTCAACGGACTGCTGAACAACGAGGAATTCCGCAAGCTCAATTTCAAGAGCCTGCTGGTGTCGCTCGGCGGCGGCATGGCAGTTCAGCAGGCGGTCGCCGAGAAATGGCTGAAGCTCACCGGCTGTCCGGTCTGCGAAGCCTACGGCCTGTCGGAGACGTCTCCGGCCGTGACCTGCAACCCGACCGACACCAGCCGCTACACCGGTTCGATCGGCCTGCCGATGCCGTCGACCGAGATCGCCATCCTCGACGACGCCGGAAAACAGCTGCCGGTCGGCTCGGTCGGCGAGATCGCGATCCGCGGCCCGCAGGTGATGCCGGGTTACTGGAACCGGCCGGACGAAACCGCCAAGGTCATGACGGCCGACGGCTTCTTCAAGACCGGCGACATCGGCGTCATGGATGCCGAGGGCTACACCAAGATCGTCGATCGCAAGAAGGACATGATCCTGGTCTCCGGCTTCAACGTGTATCCGAACGAAGTCGAAGGCGTGGTCGCAGGGCATCCGAGCGTGCTGGAGTGTGCTGCGGTCGGCGTGCCGGACGAGAACTCGGGCGAGGCAGTCAAGCTGTTCGTCGTCAAGAAGGATGCCGCGCTCACCGAGAAGGAACTGATGGAGCACTGCAAGGAGCACCTGACCGGCTACAAGAAGCCGAAGTACATCGAGTTTCGCAGCGACCTGCCGAAGACCAATGTGGGCAAGATCCTGCGGCGCGAACTGCGCGACGAAAAGAAAGCCGTCTGAGCCGGCAACTCGATACGCGAAGGCCGCCTCGTGCGGCCTTCTTTTTTCACCGGGGCTGCTCGCGGAGCAACTCTGAGTCGAACCCCGACACTGCACGAGGAGGCACCAATGAAGGAGCGTGACAAGAAGGAACGCCGTGGCCCGCCGGTCGGCACGCGCACGGGGCCACGCGCCCGGGCGCTGCAGGACCGTACCCTCGGCAACCCGTACCAGCGCGCCGAGCGCCCGGCACGCGGCGAGGCGCCGCGCGAGCGGATGCATGTCGCATCAGCCGGCGCGATCCGGCTGGACCCCGACGTGGCGCGCGTCTTCCGCGATTCGGAATCGGTGAATGAGGCGCTGCGCCTGGTGATGCGACTGGCCCGGTTTGCCGGCGGTCGGCCGTCCGGTCCGCCGCGCGATCGCGCTCCGTCGTTTCGCGAGCGGAGCGGGCCGCCACGCCGGCCGGAGCGCGGCGATCGACCGCCGCCATCGCGCAAGCCCCGCTTCGAGGAATGACCGTCGCGCGTTTGCGACGCCCCGGGCCGGAATTCCGAACCCAGGAAAGCGGAGTCATCCCCCATTTACAGCAGTGCCGCGGATATGGGCCGCTTTTGCGTGAATCTTCGACTATGCAGCCAGTCGGAACTGTCCTAGCTTGAGGGTGGAGCAGTGGTAACACCCGGAGGCAGTCATGAGATGGCAGATCGTCGGGGCGGCATGGATGCTGATCGCAGCCACGGCTGCGGCCCAGGTGCAGGGGCCGGGTTTGTCCCTGCCGCCGCTGGGCGCTGATCGAGCCGTCGAGTTGACGCCCAGTATCGGACTCCGTGGCTGGGTCGGCGGGCGGCCCGGCCTGCTCGCCAGCGACGGGGTGGTCGCCAGTTCGATGGTGCTGGCGGACTGGTATCCGCTGGCCAGCGGCTTTCGTGTCACGGGTGGCCTCGCCTACGGATCGATGCGCGCTGACGTCCCTGGGCCCGCCAGTCCGGCCCTGGACCGCCTCCTGCGCGGTATGGGCGACTACGGGTCGGCCAGCGTCGCGCTGGATGCGCGCATCTCACCTGCGCACGGCAACCCTTACCTTGGCGTTGGCTGGGGGCTGGGAACGGCAGCGCGCAGCGGCCTCTATCTGACGGCGGATCTGGGTGTGATGTACCAGCGCGGCAGCCTGGCGACCTGGGGTTGTCCGGGTGGAGTAGCAGCTGGACCCTGCGGAATGGATGCGCGGGCACTGGACGCGGCAGGAGCCGCCGACGAAGCCCGCTTCGAGCCGATGATGTCGCTGGGCGTCGGGCTGCGCTTCTAGGCGCCTGGCTCCGCGCAGTACCCGGCAAGGGACGTGTCCGCGTTGCGGCGGAAATCCTCGAACAGCGCGCGGCGCAGGCCGCGATAGAGCTGCGTCAGGTCCAGGCACTCACCCGACTTCGCGCGCACCCGCACCTGCATCGCGTCTGCACGGGCGCGCACCGACAGCGACTCGAGCTTGGCGCGATCGATCGGTTCGCCGTGGCCGGTGGCGCCGCTCAGCGCTGCCAGTACGGCCTGCTGCCGGCCTCCCAGGCTGCTGAACTGGATCTCGACCTCGTTGTTCCGCTCGCGCATCCGCATCTGCATGATCGCCTCCGGCGCGCATTGTCTGCACGCAATGTGACAGTGGGATGTTGATGCAGAAGCGGCAATCCACTGAATGGCGGATTACCCCTCTCACGCGCTGAATTTCGGACAGACGGCAACAAGAAGACGGCGGCCGCTTGAGCAACGGCCGCTGTTTCGGTGCCTTGAATTGGCCTAGAAGTTGTGACGCAGGCCAAGCGCAAACTGCGCGCGGTCGAAGATCTGCGAGGCCTGCGGCAGTGCACTGCCGCTCGCCTGCGTGACCCGGCCATCCCACTCGCGCTGCGCGTACCCGACGTACAGGTTGGTGCGACGCGAGAACGGGTAATCGAAACCGATGCCCCAGACCGAGTAGTCCGGTTCGTACTGGGCCAGCCCGCTGATGATGTTCTTGGCGTCCGAGTACTGGTAGGAACCGCGCAGGTTGCCGCCGAACAGCGGCACGGTGACGCCCGCCATCCAGGCGCTGTTGTCGTAGTAGCCGATGCCGACCGGCACCATGGCCGACGGCAGGCCGCTGCCGGCGCCGCCCAGCGTCATGGCCGTGCTGATGTTGTTCTGATCCGCCCAGCCCGCATGTACCTTGAAGATCTTGAAGTCGAACGTGCCACCCAACTGCAGCATTTTCTGGTCCGGATTGCCAGCGCCGGGACGGCCGGCCGAGCCGGAATCGGCGTAGGCAATGACGTCATAGGTCGCCGCGAGGAACAGCGGACCCCACGCCCAGTTGGCGCCGAAGTTCATCGCCGACGTGTTGGTGCCCTGCGGAGCGGTCTCGCCGGTATCGACGTTCGCCGAATATTGCGCGGCGAGTTTCAGGCCTGCCCAGCTCGGTGATGCCCAGATGATCGAGTTGTCCTCCCTCAGCGTCGCGCACGGGAGGAAAGTGTTGCCCAGCCCGGCGACGCCCCAGCTGCAACCGAACGGGTCGACCGGGCTCCATAGATCGAACGCGCCGCTTCCGGACGAGGGCGTGGCGATACGACCGAGCGCAATCGTACCGAGGGCCGCATGCTGGAGTCCGGCCCAGGACTGGCGGCCGAACAGGCGCCCGCCCTGGCTCGATGTCCCCGTCGAGGCATCGAACCCGCCCTCCAGCGTGAACACGGCACTCCAGTTGCGGCCGAGCGATTCCGAGCCGCGCAGGCCGAACCGGCTGCCGGACTGGTAACCGCTGTCGACGCTCCACACGCTTTGCTGCTGCCAGTTCGGTGCCGTACTGGTGCCCATGTCACGACCGGACTCGTTCCACTGCACCCCGAGGTCGATGATGCCGTACAGCGTGACGCTCGATTGCGCGAGTGCGGTGAGCGGAAGGGCGCTAGCCAATGCGGCAATCGCAAGGACTTTTCTCATAGGAGTCAATCCGCAGGTGGACTGTGCATAAGGCACACACGTCCTTTCTAGTCGCCCAGTGACCGGCCGACTTGTCGCCGCTCAAGTGCGCGGCGCGGTGGTGACGCGCGCGCTGCGCCAAGGACTCTTAGCGCGGCGGCCGGTCGTCGGAAGCCGTGCCGGATCGCAGCGACTCTAGCTGCCGGTCGTGCAGGCCGGACAGCCCAAGCAGTGCAGCGAACGCGCCGATCAGGGCCAGCAGCATGTCCGACTGCGTATCCCAGGGATCGCCCTGAGTCCCGAGGAACTCGTCGGCACCCTGTCCCAGCGCGAGTGCTGACCACCACTCGATCAGCTCGTAGAACGCGCTGATCGCCAGCGCGACGCAGACGCACAGGAACGCGGTCATCCGGCGCCCGTGCACGTACCCGCCACGGAGCAGGATTTCCCGCGTGATGATGGCCGGCACGAAGCCCTGCATGAAGTGCCCGAGCTTGTCGTAGGGATTGCGTGACAGGTCAAACGCCTGCTGCACCCAGTGCCCCGCCGGCACGCGGGCGTAGGTGTAGGCGCCACCGAGGATCAGCACCAGCCCGTGCACGAAGATCAGCAGGTACAGCAGCGTGGTCAGTGGGTACCGTTCGCGCGTCGCGATCAGCAGCGGCAGCGCAATCAGCACCGGCAGCACTTCCATCAGCCACGTCAGGCGGTCATACGGGCGCCAGCCGGAGACGAGCAGTGCGATGATCGTGGCGATCAGCAGGGCGGTGAGCAACGGCGTGCGGGAGGCGGTCATGCGGCTAGGGGTGAGATGGGCTTGGGTGCTGTTCGCGGCCGCGCCGATGGTAGCCGCGATGGCTGCGGACCGTCTTCCGGCCCTGAGCGCGCAGGGCGACCGTTTCACCGTCTCCGGATTGTCGTCCGGGGCGTACATGGCGGTGCAGGTGGCCGTGGCTCACTCCGCGCGCGTGGCGGGAGTCGGGGTGTTCGCGGGCGGCCCGTATTACTGCGTCGGCATCAATGCGGCACGCATCGAGCGCCCTTGCATGGAAGGTGACCCAGGCGCCGACGGTTCGATCCGCGACGCCGAGCGCCTTGCCGGCATTCGACTCATCGACTCGACCGAGAATTTGCGCCGCATGCGCGCGTGGCTGCTTGCGGGCGAGGTCGACACCAAGGTGGTGCCGTCGGTGGTGCGCTCCAGCTCCGAGTTCTTCGCCCACTACAACAAGGCAGGCACTCAATTCAAGGTCGAGCCCGGCCTGGCGCACGGCTTGCCGACGCCGTCGCAGGGCGTCGCGTGCAACACGAGCGACGTCCCGTTCCTCAATCGGTGTGGTGTCGATCGCGTCGGCGACATGCTGAGCGCGCTGCATCCGGACATCCCCGCGGGCTCGGCCAGCCAGGGACGTGTGCTCGAGTTCACGCAGGCGGAGTTCGTCCCGACCTGGCGGCGCTGGTGGTCGATGTCCTCGATGGCCAGTGCCGGCTATGCCTTCGTTCCGGCGCAATGCGAGAAGGGCGTGCGCTGCCGCGTCCATGTCGCGCTGCATGGCTGCCGCCAGGGCGCGACCCAGATCAAGCAGGTCTTCGTGCGCGACGCCGGCTACAACGGCTGGGCCGCCGCACATGACACCATCGTGCTCTACCCGCAGGTGCAGCCGAGCCAGCCGACGATGGTGTCCTGGTGGCAGCCTTTCAATCCGAACGGCTGCTGGGACTGGTGGGGCTACACGGGCACGGATTACGCGGTCAAGACCGGCGTCCAGGTCAAGGCGATCATCGCGATGGTCGATCGCCTCGCACAGCCCAGGTGAGGCGGCACCGGCGTCAGGTCGCGTCTTCCAGCGACGCCGACACGGCGGCCAGCAGCGCGTTGATCTCGCGTTCCAGCGAACTGGCCAGCTCGCCCAGCGCCGCGTCGTTGGCGACGAAGGCGTGACGGGCTATCAGCGCCTGCGCCGAGGCTGGCAACTCGGTTTCAACATAGCGCCAGCCGAAATCGAAGCGGTCCGGCCGGTGCTGCATCCCCAGCAGCTCGATCAGCGACCGCAGCAGCACCTGGTAGAAGCCGTGCGCTTCGAGGGCGCGGCCCCGCGCCAGTTCCTTTGCCACCAGCATCGAAAAGACTGGCGTAGCGCCCCGCAGCTGCGCCAGGCGATGAGCGCGTCGGCGCGCCAATGCGGTGGAGTCGACCGGGCGCGGTCGCAACACATCATCACGGTCGAACGCGATGACAGCCTCACCGTGGCGCTCCCGTTCCGTGAAGGGCACCACGCCCGCGGGCGAGACGACCGAGCAGTCGACCGCAAAGAAGCGGGGCGCACCCTCGAGAAAATAGAAGCGCTGCGCCGTGTCGGCGAAACCGGGTGGCTCCACGTTCCACTGATGCGTAATGCGCGCGATCGTGGCGATCGCCGCCTCGACGCGGCCGAAGATCGTGTCTGCATGCGACAGCGCTGCGACGATTACGAGATCGAGATCCGAGAACTGATCGGCCCGCCCACGCGCCGACGCCCCGCCTTCACCGAACGCGCGTATCGCCGCGTCGTCGCGCAACTCGGCAACGATGACGGCAGCGAGTCGCTGCCGGTACGCCGCTGCCGGCTCGCTGGCGACTGACGCTGGAGACACCGCCGCCGACTCAGTCCACCTTGGCGTTGGAGAACTTCACGACACGCGTCCACTTCTCGGTTTCCGCCCGGATGAACGCCGCGAACTGATCCGGCGTGTTGCCGCCCGGATCCGCGCCCTGCGCGATGAAGCGCTCGCGCACCGCCGGCTGCGCCAGCGCCTTCGCAACATCGGCCTGGATCTTGTCGACGACCGTGCGCGGTGTGCCGGCTGGCGCGAACAGGCCGAACCACGAACTCGCGTCGAAGCCCTTGAGTCCGGCCGCTTCCTCGACGGTGGGCACGTCCGGCAGTGCCGGCGAACGCGTGCGCGAGGTGACCGCCAGCGCCTTCAGGCGACCGCTCTTGATGTGCGGCAGTGCCGAGGGCAGGTTGTCGAACATCACGTTCATGTTGCCGGTAATGAGATCCGTCACCGCCGGCGCCGATCCGCGGTACGGAAAGTGGATCATGTAGGTTCCTGTCACGGTCTTGAACAGTTCGCCGGTCAGATGGATCGACGTGCCGTTGCCGCTCGACGCCATGTTGAGCTGCCCCGGCCGAGCCTTCGCGTAGGCGATGAACTCCGCCACCGAGTTCACGGGCAGCTTCGGGTTGATGACCATGACATTCGGCACGCCTGCCACCAGCGTGATCGGTACGAAGTCCTTCACCGGATCAAAAGGCATCTTGCTGCCGCTCTGCGCGTACAGCGCCTGGTTGATCGCATGGGTGCCGACCGTGCCCATCAGCAGCGTGTAGCCATCACCCGGACTTTTCGCGACCGCGTCGGCGCCGATGTTGCCGCCGGCACCGGCCCGGTTCTCGATGACCACCGGCTGCTGCCACATGCGCTGCAGTTCGACCCCGATGGAGCGCGCCACGATGTCGGTGGTCCCTCCGGGCGGGAACGGAACGATGATCCGCACCGGTTTGGAGGGCCAGGTCTGCGCGTGGGCCGGCGCGAGTGACAGGACTGCAAGCGCCGTGACGGCGAGCAGGCGACCGAACATGGTGTCTCCTTTGATCTGGGTTGTGCGGCAAGTCTGCCGCGTGCAATGTCATTCGTCTATGCTGCCCTCAGCAGCGACACAACAACAGCAACGGCGCAACCGATGAAGTACGTGCTGGCACTCGACCAGGGAACCACGAGTTCGCGCGCCATCGTCTTCGACCGCAGCGGCCGTATCGTCACCTCGGCACAGCAGGAATTCCGGCAGATCTATCCGCAGCCGGGGTGGGTCGAGCACGACGCCGCAGAGATCTGGTCGACCCAGCTCTCCTGCGCCCAGGCGGCACTGCGCCAAGGCGGGATCGCGGCGCGTGACATCGCCGGCATCGGCATCACCAACCAGCGCGAGACCACCGTCCTGTGGGACCGTTCGACCGGCGCGCCGATCGCCCATGCGATCGTCTGGCAGGACCGGCGCACCGCGGGACTGTGCGCGTCACTGCGCGAGCGCGGCCACGAGGAAGCGGTCACCAGGAAGACGGGCCTGGTGCTGGATCCGTACTTTTCCGCGACCAAGATTGCCTGGCTGCTCGACCACGTGCCGGGCGCCCGGGCGCGCGCCGATCGCGGCGAGCTGGCGTTCGGCACCGTCGACAGCTGGCTGATCTGGAATCTCACCGGCGGTGCGGCGCACGTGACTGACGTCAGCAATGCGTCGCGAACGCTGCTGCTCGATCTGGCCACGCTCGACTGGGACGACGAACTGCTGCGGCTCTTCAACGTGCCACGCAGCGTTCTGCCCCGCCTCTCGGCGTCGAGCGAGATCGTCGGCGAGACGCGGCCCGAGTTCTTCGGTGCACCGATCGCCATCGCCGGCAACGCCGGCGACCAGCAGGCCGCAACGTTCGGGCAGGCATGCTTCTCCGCCGGCATGGCAAAGAACACCTACGGCACTGGCGCCTTCATGCTGATGAACGTCGGCGAGCAGCCGCAGCCGTCGGCGAATCGCCTGCTCTCCACGGCGGGCTGGCGCGCCGGCCCGTCCGCGCCCGCCGCCTACATGCTCGAAGGCAGCGTGTTCGTCGCCGGCGCGGTCGTGCAGTGGCTGCGCGACGGCCTGGGCCTGTTCGAGCGCTCGGAGCACGTCGAAGCACTGGCCCGTCAGGCGAGCGACAACGGCGGCGTGTTCCTGGTGCCGGCCTTCGTCGGCCTCGGCGCACCACACTGGGATCCGGACGCGCGCGGGCTGCTGATCGGCGTGACGCGCGGGACCAGCCGCGCGCACCTTGCACGCGCAGCGCTCGAATCGATCGCCTTCCAGTCCACCGACGTGCTGGACGCGATGCAGCGCGATGCGCACCGGCCGATCACCGAACTGCGCGTTGACGGGGGCGCTGCGCGCAACGACCTGCTGATGCAGTTTCAGGCGGATGTGATGGGCGTGCCGGTGGTGCGCCCCGAAGTGACGGAGACGACGGCGCTGGGCGCGGCCTATCTCGCCGGGCTGGCGACCGGTGTCTGGTCTGCCACCGACGAACTCGCGGAGCTGTGGCGCGCCGAACGTCGCTTCGAACCGCGGATGAGCGAGGATGAGCGCGCGTCGCTGTTGACGCAGTGGCGACGCGCGGTGGAGAGATCGCGACTATGGATCGAATGAAGGATGCCGTACGCGCCCCGGTCATCGAGCGTGCGGCACTGCTGGCCGCGCTGCGCGAGGACCGGCCCTGGGATGTCGTCATCATCGGCGGCGGTGCGACCGGCCTCGGCATCGCGGTCGATGCCGCGCAGCGTGGCCTGCGCACCGCGCTGATCGAGGCGCACGATTTTTCCGCAGGCACCTCGAGCCGCAGCACCAAGCTGATCCACGGCGGCGTGCGCTACCTGGCGCAGGGCAACGTGAAGCTGGTGCGCGAGGCGCTCGCCGAGCGCGCGTTGCTGATCGCGAACGCGCCGGAGCTGGTGCATCCGCTCGAGTTCATCGTGCCGTGCTACCGGGCGCTCGAGCGTGAGTTCATGCGCGTCGGGTTGGGTCTCTACGACGCGCTGGCCGGCGCGCGCGGCATCGGTCCGACCCGCTGGCTGTCACGCGCCGAGACGATCCGGCGTCTGCCCACGGTGCGGCCGGAGGGCCTGCACGGCGGCGTCTCGTACTGGGATGGGCAATTCAACGATGCGCGGCTGGCGATCGCACTGATGCGCACCGCATGCCGGCTCGGGGCCACGGTCATCAATTACGTGCGCTGCGACGGCCTGCGCGTCGAAGGCGACCGCGTCACTGCGGTGCGGGCGGTCGACGCCGAGACCGGCGAGAACTTCGAGCTGCGCGCGCGCGTCGTCTACAACGCCACTGGGGTCTGGGTCGATCGTATCCGTGCGCTGGCTGAACCCGCGGCGCGACCGCTGCTGGCGCTCAGCCGCGGCTCGCACATCGTCGTGGACGCGCGCTTCCTGCCGGTGCCGCGCGCGTTGATGATTCCGAAGACCTCGGATGGGCGCGTGCTGTTCGCGATTCCGTGGATGGGGCGGCTGATCGTCGGCACGACCGACGTGCCGACCGACGAAGTCGTGCAGGAGCCGCAGCCGACACCGCAGGAGATCGACTTCATCGTCGAGACGGCGCGCGGCTACCTGCGCGATCCGATCCGGCCCGGGGACATCACCAACACCTTCGCCGGGCTGCGCCCGCTGGTGGCCCGGGGCGCACCGGGTGCGACGAAGACCTTGTCGCGCGAACACACGATCGTCATCGAGCACGGCAACCTGGTCACGGTCACCGGCGGCAAGTGGACCACCTACCGGCGCATGGCCGTCGATGCGCTCGACCAGGCGGTGCGGCGTGGCCTGCTGCCCGCGTCGACCTCCGCGACCGCGACGCTGCGGCTCGACGTCGATCCGGCGATCGAAGCCGCGCAGGACGCCGCCGCAGCGGCGCCGAACGACACGGCGGCCGTGCGACGCTACCGCGACATCGCCCGCGCGCACGAGCAGGCGCGCACCACGGCCGATCTGGTCGAACGCCGGATGCGCAGCGGCCTGCTTGACCGCGACGTGGCCGCGCAGCTCGCGCATTCGCTGGCGTAGGAGCGAAAAAAAAGGCCGCTGCAAGCAGCGGCCTTGGATACTGCGTTCCGTCGGTTTAGAACAGGTGACGGATACCGATAGCGAACTGCTTGAAGTCGAATTGCTGCGAAGCGGCAACTGGCGCCGCTCGTCAACGCGGTATTGTCCGTCCCACTCCCGCTGTCCATAGCCGATGTACATATTGGTCCGGCGCGAGAACGGGTACGAGTAGCCGATACCCCAGACGTTGTAGTCCGGCTCGAACTGATATGTCGGCGGTGATGATGTTGTCCGCATCCGATACCTGGTACGAAGCCCAGGAGGCTGCCGCCGAACAGCGGCACCGTCACGCCTAGCATGTCAGGCGGTATTGTTGAAGTTGCCGATACCGGCCGGTACAACGCCGCGACGGCTGCCTACGCCCGCGAGGGTAGCAGCACCGTGACGCGAACATTGTCCTGGTCGGCGTAGGCCGCGTGCACCTTCAGGAACTTGAAAGTCGAAAGTAGCCGCCCAACTGCAGTCATCTTCTGGTCCGGGTTGCTCCCCACGACGACCGCGGAGCCGCATCGGCGGAGCCGAGCAGTCGTAGGTTGCCGCCAGGAACAGCGGGCCCCATGTCCAGTTGCCCGCGAGCGTCATACCGATCTGTTGGCGCCGTTGAGGTACGGCTTCTGCACCATCGATCCGTGGCCGAGTACATCGCCGCAAACTTGAAGCCCGCCCAGCTCGGCGAGGCCCAAAGGATAGCGTTGTCTTCGCGCAGTGCGTTCGACGCGATGAAGGTGTTACCGAGCGAGTTGCATGCCCCAGCCGGTCGCGAACGGATCAACGCTGCCCCACAGGTCGAACGAGCCGGTGCCCGACGACGGCGTGGCGAATCGGCCGAGCGCGAACGTACCGAAGCCGGTGTGCCGCAGGCCCGCCCACGACTGGCGCCCGAACACGCGGCCACCCTGCTGCAGCTGGCCGGTCGAGGAGTCCCAGCCTCCTTCAACCGTGAATACGGCAGCCCAGTTGCCGCCCAGCGCTTCAGAGCCGCGCAGGCCGAAACGGCTGCCCGACTGGTAGCCGCCGTCGATCTGCGGTTCCGCTTTCCTGACGATACGGAGACGCGGTGTTACCGGTCGCGACGCCTTGCTCGACCCACTGCACGCCGATGTCGAAGATGCCGTACAGCGTCACGCTCGATTGCGCGGACGCGGCACCCGACAGCGCACCGAGGACTGCCAGTGCGATCAGACTTTTCTTCATTCCAAGCTCTCCTAGCTAGTGTTTGAAGTTCTTTGGCTGGCCGCCGGCTTTGGACAGCGCGGTGGGCCGATGAATCACTTCCCCGGAGGAAGCTGGGAAGGATTGTTTCAGAGGGGCGTCGCAAGGCATAGCTTCGAGAGCAAAAACGTGGTGAAACCGTGGCTTCATGTTGCTCTACAGCAACAACAAAATGGGCGCCATAGCGCCCATTTTGTGTCACATCGTGAAACGATCAGAAGACGTGGCGCAGCCCGAACTGGTACGCCGCCGTATCTGCGCCAAAACTGGTGGCGAAGCCGGAGGTGTAACCGGCGGACGACGGTGACAGTCGGCCCTGGTCGGAGTTCTTCATGAAGGCGACGACAGCGAAGACCGAGGTCCGTGGCGAGAACGCGTACTGGTAGGCGACGCCGTAATGACTGACCTCCGCATCCTGGGTCGCCCAGGCCGAACGCGCCGTGTCCTTCGCGTAGTTGAAGACGCCGTAGAGCGTGCTGGCCGGCGAGAACTGCCAGGACGCGCCGAGGTGGTACGCCTCAGCATCGATCGGGCCGGCCAGGCCACGCATGCCGTCGACGTCGAACTGCTGGAACTGAACTCCTCCAAGCGCGGCCGTGATGGCAGTCAAGTTACCGCCCGTCGAGACTATGAGGTTCTGGATATCGAGCGGCGTAAGAAGCGGGTTGTCGTTCTTCCGCTTCATGTACTGCCCGTAGATCTTGAAGTTGCTGAAGCCGACCCACGCACCGAAATTGATGGTCTCGAGGCCGTTCTTGCTTTCCGGCGTGCCCGCGACCTGCGTTGCGTAGGGCACCACGTTGTTCTGGTTGTATCCGGCGCCGACACCCCAGTTGGCCGCGTTGTATTGGAGGCTGGCGCCGTACATGTCGTCGCCATCCGTCGGCGCCGAGTTGCGCTCGTTGCGCAGCAACTCGGAGCCGCCGAAGCTGTAGAACAGCGACGCCGCAAAGCCCTTCAATTCCGCGCGGTACTGCAGCGCGTTGTTCATGCGGATCGCCGGGATCGAATAGCCTTGCCCGAACGCCAGCGCGCTGGCGTCGCCCATCACGTTGAACTTGTTGAGGATCTCGTAGCCCGGTGTGTACATGCGCCCGGCAAGCAACGCGCCATACGGCGTGATGACACCGAGGAACGACTGGCGGTCGAAAATGGCGCCAATGCCGTTGACCGTCGTGTTCCCCTGCAAAATGGCCTGGTTAACCGCGTTCATGCCGCCGAGCACCGCCTGGTAGGACGCTGATGTGGGCGGCAGCGTGGCGATGGCAGTGCCCGGGACGATCTGTACCCCCGGGCAGACCGGGGCCGCGGTCGAACCGCTGAGCCGGCAGTTGAATACGGACTCGTTGTAGGTGACCGAGCCGCTGTCGATCGAGAAGCGGCCCTCGAGCGTGAAGATCGCGCTGTAGCCGCCACCCAGGACTTCACTGCCGCGAATGCCGAAGCGGTTGCCGGACCACATGCCGGAGCCCTGCAGTCGCGTGTAGGGTTTCGTTGCCCGCATCGAGCACTTCGATGCCAGCATCGAGAATGCCATACACCGTCACGTTGCTCTGCGCATAAACGGCCGGGAAGGCGCACGCAAGCGCCACGGCGACCAGGGTCTTACGCATGATGTGTCTCCTGCCTGTTCTAGGTTCTGGATTCGACGCAGGCCGCTCCACGGACGCCCGCGAATGGGTGGGAGAATAGCGCTGGCCTCGGCCGCGCCCCCCCTGGTTCGGCAAGGTCCGTGCTGTGGCGTTACATTTGCGCAACAACCTATGCGTCGCTCCCTGTCGTTGCTCGATCGTCTAACTGCCGCCGCCGACCGTGCGCTGCGAACGCTGGCTGCGCCGCCTCCGGCCAATCGACCGACGCCAGCAGGGCAGACGCTGGAGCCCGAACTCACGACCCAGGAGCGCCGCGAAGCGGCAGCGCTGATGCGCGTGAACCACGTCGGTGAGGTCTGCGCGCAGGCTCTTTACGACGCGCAGGCGCTGGCGACCCGGGATCCGGCGCTGCGGGCCCTGTTCGAGCGCGCCGCCAGCGAGGAGTCGGACCATCTCGCCTGGACGCGGTCGCGGATCGAGGCGCTCGGCGGGCGTACCAGCCTGCTGAATCCGCTCTGGTACAGCGGCGCTTTTGCGATCGGTCTGGTGGCGGCGCGTGCCGGCGACCGCGTGAGTCTTGGGTTCATGGCCGAGACGGAGCGGCAGGTCGAACAGCATCTGGATGGGCACCTTGAAAGGCTGCCTGCCGGCGACCAGCGTTCCCGCGCCGTCATCGAACAGATGAAGGACGATGAGGTTCACCACGCCGAAAGTGCGATCGAGCAAGGTGGTGCCGCATTGCCGCTGCCCGCGCGCTTGGCAATGCGCTTCGCCGCGAAAGTGATGACGACGACCGCGCACTACGTCTGACCGCGTCGCGCGCCTTGATGGACAGCAAGCGTCTCCTCGGACTGAGTGCCGCGCACACAGTTGTCGGAACCCTCGGATGTCCGTCGAGCGCGGATGCCAGAGAGCGGTGATTCCCGCATGCCGACTGCGGCCATTGCCCTTGAAACAGCTTCGTTGTCGCGTCCACGAAATCGGCGGTCGGGGCAGACTTCAGACGTCTTCGACACACCTCGTGTCGGATAATCGCTGTCCTGGCGAGCATCGCGGTCGCCGAACAGTACTTTTCGTGCGACAGACTCACCGCGCGCTCGACCGCGGCACGGTCGAGTTTGTGTCCGCGAACGGTGAAGCGCTGGTGATCGACGTGAATACCTTGGGTCGGTCGCAGCGCGCTCGGCCTGAACGGCGACATCGCAGGCGCGGACGTCATGCCGGCCCCGCTTCAGGATAAGCACGACGTCGTAGGCGGTGCAGCCGCCGGTGCCGATCAGCACCATTTCCATCGGGCGTGGCGCAAGGTTCCGGCCGCCGCCGTCCGGCGAGCCATCCATGGCCACCAGATGGCCACTGCCTGACTCCGCAGTGAAGCTCATGCCATCGCCGGTCCAGCGCACAATGCAATCCATCGTCCCTTGCCTCCTGTTTTCAGTGCAACGCAACAGCCTTGAATGATCATTCCAGATTTGTACGGATGATCATAAGTAATTGAATCAAATAGACAAAAACAAACCGGGCATTCCGGCGCTGAGCGGATTGGACGCCAGTTTGCTTGCATCGCAGCAATGTTCTCGGCACACTGTTTTTCTATGGAGGGATGCTGATCTCTCCGCCTCTGTCTCCTCCACCCTCTTCGGTGGATTCGGCCCGGAGCTCACCGCTCCGGGCCAATTTTTTGTGCGCTTGCGAAGAGCTCACAAAAACGCTTAAAATTTAAGGCTTTCCGCGATTCGTCGGCCAGGAAACGGGCCGGCTGGTGCAGACGGGTGCTCCAGCGAGGACCAGGCAAGCGTCCAGCATTCAGAATTTCCCCGCCGGGTTCGTGTCAGTTTCTTTGCAAGGCGGCGGTGCAGTGACTCAGTTCAGGATGGATTCTCAATGAAAACCTTTTCCGCCAAGTCGCATGAAGTGAAGCGTGACTGGCTGCTCGTGGATGCCAACGACAAGGTGCTCGGCCGTCTGGCCAGCCAGATCGCGCTCCGCCTGCGTGGCAAGCACAAGCCCGAGTACACGCCGCACGTTGATACCGGCGACTTCATCGTGGTCGTCAATGCGGCCCGCCTGAAGGTCACCGGCGCGAAGTTCGAGGACAAGAAGTACTACCGGCACACGGGGCACCCGGGCGGCGTCTACGAGACGAGCTTCCGCAAGATGCAGGAGCGCTTCCCCGGCCGCGCGCTGCAACTGGCCGTGAAGGGCATGCTCCCGAAGGGCCCGCTCGGCTACGCCATGATCAAGAAAGCTGAAGGTCTATCCGGACCAGCAGCACCCGCACAGCGCGCAGCAGCCCAAAGCGCTCGACATCTGAGGTCGTCATGATCGGCAACTACAACTACGGAACCGGCCGCCGCAAGAGCTCGGTCGCGCGGGTCTTCATGAAGCGTGGCAAGGGCGCGATCGTCATCAACGGTCGCCCCATCGAGCAGTACTTCTTCCGCGAGACCGGTCGCATGATCGTGCGCCAGCCGCTCGAACTGACCAATCACGCCGAGACCTTCGACATCATGGTCAACGTCAATGGCGGTGGCGAGTCGGGTCAGGCCGGCGCCGTGCGCCATGGCATCACGCGTGCGCTGATCGACTATGACGCGACGCTGAAGCCGGCACTGTCGAACGCGGGCCTCGTGACGCGCGACGCCCGAGAAGTCGAGCGCAAGAAGGTCGGCTTCCGCAAAGCGCGTCGCCGCAAGCAGTTCTCGAAGCGCTGATCGGGCGCGGTCGCGCATCACGCGATCGCGTTTCGGCTTTTCGAGGGCCCGGTTTCGCGGGATGCCCGACATTCAGTCAGGCGCATCGAGGCGGCCCCGCCTCCTTTACATTTCGCGCCAAGAAGAACAAGAGCCGCACCCAGCCAGGGGCGGCTTTTTTCTTGGCGCGCGCGTACTTTGCCGCGTTGCTCAGGCATCGGCTGACTACCAATGAAGTTGAAGTTATGGTTGCGCAATCTCTCCGTCAACTCCCCGCGTGTGGCGGTGCGGACGCAGTTGCCTTGGGCGCTACGCGCCGGAGTATTGCTGGTTGCCGTGTTGATCGCGGCGGCGGGCATGGCTGCCGTTTATCGCTATGCGCGCGATATCGCTCAGCCGGATACCGGCAGGATCCTCGTGGAACTCGAAGAGGCACGGTCGCAATTGCAGCGGCTGACGGCGGATCGGGACCGCGTCGCGGCCGAGGCGGTTCAGATCGAAAACCAGTTACGCGTCGAACGCGCGACTCGTGAAGGCATAGCGGTGCAGATGAAGGCGCTCGAGGAGGACAACGCCCGGCTCAGGGCCGACCTTGCGTTCTTCGAGAGCCTGCTGCCGGCTCCGGCGGCGGCCCGCGGAGTGGTGATTCGCAGTTTCCAGTTGCAGCCGGAGACGGATGAAGCCACGCTGCGCTACCGTCTGCTGGTCCAGCAGAGCGGGCGACCCGATCGCGATTTCGTGGGAACGGTCGTCCTGAAGGTGAGCCTGCAGCAGGAAGGGCGGTCGACCGTGCTGCAGTTGCCCGACGCAGCTCATCCCGCGGCCGGGCCCGCGCCGCTTTCGTTCCGCCACTATCAGCGGGTCGAAGGAAGTTTTTCGGTACCCGTCGGAGCGGTCGTGCGTTCGGTGCAGGTGACGATCAGTTCCGGCGGCGAGACGCGGGCGCAACAGACGTATTCGATGTAGGGAGACAGGATGTTCGGATCCAATCGTTCGACGCCCAAGACGATCGGCACCCTGGTTGGTGCCGGAACCACGATCGAAGGAACGCTGTCGTACACCGGCGGATTGCGTATCGACGGCACCGTGAAAGGGGACGTGCGTTGCACCGATGGCCAGCCCGCGATGGTCATCATCAGCGAGCTGGGCCACGTCATCGGCGAAGTCCACGCGGCGCACCTGGTGGTCTCGGGCAAGGTCACCGGTCCGGTCTTCGTGTCGGACGTAATCGAGTTGCAGCCCAAGGCGCACGTTGTAGGCGACATTCACTACCGGGCGCTGGAAATCCATCATGGCGCCGTGGTTGAAGGGCGCCTGATTCACGAGTTGCCGGACGCCCGGCCGGCCTTGAAACTGGCCGCCGGAGGCACCACCTCCGAAACGACATGAGCGCGCCGACCGGTGCCACGATGCCTATAATGGCCACGACGTCCCTGCATGGAGAAACGCAATGAACGCTGCTGTTGAGATGCCCGCCCCGCTGCTCTTTACCGACGCAGCAGCGTCGAAGGTCAAGGCGCTGATCGACGAAGAGGGCAACCCGTCGCTGAAGCTGCGCGTGTTCGTGCAGGGCGGCGGCTGCTCCGGTTTCCAGTACGGCTTCACCTTCGACGAGGTGGTCAACGAGGATGACGCCACGATGGAAAAGAACGGCGTCATGCTCCTGATCGACTCGATGAGCTACCAGTATCTGGTCGGCGCAGAGATTGACTACAAAGAAGACCTCGAGGGTGCGCAGTTCGTGATCAAGAATCCGAACGCGACAACGACCTGCGGCTGCGGGTCATCGTTTTCCGCCTAGACCGGTTTCATCGACGAAAAGGGGCGCCCTTCGCGCCCCTTTTTCTTTGGGCTCAGCGCGGGTAGATCGCGCCAAGGACGCGCGCCCCGCGCGCTCCAGTGACCTCGGGCACGGCACCCGGCTCGCGCCGCAGGCAGCAGCGCGCGAGCCAGGCAAACGCCAGCGCCTCGACCTGGTCATGCGGTATCCCCATGGCATCGGACAGGCAGACCGGTCGCGGAGCAACGGCAGCTTCGAGTGCAGCCATCAACGTGGCGTTGCGTGCTCCGCCGCCGCAGACGACGACGTCGAGGGCGGCATTGCACCAGCGGTTGATCGAGTCGCCGATCGCGCGTGCGGTGAACTCCGTGAGCGTGCGCTGGACATCGGGTGGTCGGGCGGACGATCTCCTGAGCCTGCCATCCAGCCAGGTCGCGGAAAAGAGTTCACGACCCGTGCTCTTCGGCGGCGCCGCGGCAAGGTACGGCTCGTCCAGCAGCCGCGCGAGCAGTTCCGGGTCCAATCGGCCGGTCTGTGCGTAGGCTCCGCCACGGTCGAACGGCTGCGCAAGGTGCCGCGCGGCGTGCAAGTCCAGCAGCACGTTGCCGGGCCCGCAGTCGAAACCGATCGGGGCCTGGCCGCCACTGCGCAGCAACGTCACATTGCTGATGCCGCCAATGTTGACCACGGCACGCGGCTGCGGCGCAGCGAAGACGGTGGCGTGGAACGCCGGTACCAGAGGCGCGCCCTGCCCGCCGGCCGCGATGTCGCGGCTGCGGAAGTCCGCGACGACGTCGATGCCCGAGGCTTCGGCCAGCCGCGCCGGAGCGTTCAGCTGGACCGTGTAGCCGGCGTCCGGCCGGTGCCGGACGGTCTGCCCGTGCGCGCCAATCGCCCTGACCTGCGCTGCAGTGACGCCGGCATCGGTGAGCACTCCAGCGACCGCGTCGGCATAGAACTCCGAGAGCGTCACGGCGGCCATTCCCGAGCGCTCGATCTCGTTCGCTCCGGGACTCGACAGTTCGACCAGTTCATTGCGCAGATCCGCCGGGAAAGACCGGTGGGAATGCGCCAGCGTCCGTGGCGGGTGCGCCGAAAAGTCGGCGAGGACGGCGTCGACACCATCGAGACTGGTGCCGGACATCAGTCCGATGAAGAGCTCGGAAAGTGCGGCGTCGTCGAGGCGTGCGGCCATGCGGCCGTCAGCGCGTGAGGGCTGCGACCCGGATGCGCTCGAGCAGAGCGAGTTGCTGACGCAATGGCGTCGCGGCCACGACGAGTTCTGCCTGTTGCGACTCGCCCAGCGGCTCGGCACCCGGTAACTCTGCGACCAGCGGATTCACCTGCACGCCGCGGATCTTGACCTCGAAGTGCAGGTGCGGGCCAGTGGCCCAGCCGGTCGAGCCGACGAACCCGATCAGATCGCCCTGCGCGATGCGGGCCCCCTTGACCATGCCGGGCGCAAAGGCCTGCAGATGTGCATAAAGGGTGGCGTGCTTCTCGTCGTGCCGGATCTCGACCACGTTGCCGTAGCCGCGCTGCCATCCGGCGAACTCGACGGTGCCCGCCGCGACCGTGCGTACCTTGGTGCCGGCCGGGGCGGAATAGTCGGTACCGCGGTGCGCGGCGTCGTAACCGAACACCGGATGCGTGCGGCTGTTGCTGAAGCCCGAGCTCATTCGCGTGTATTCCAACGGAGAACGCAGGAACGCGCGCTTCATGCTGCGACCGCCGTACGCGTAGTAGCCGCCATGCTTGCTGCCGTCGTCGAACCAGAATGCCTCGACTGCCTTGCCCTGGTTGACGAACTCGACCGCCAGCAGACGGCCCGGACGCAGGTACTCACCGCCTGCGTACAGCCCTTCGTAGATCGCGCGGAAGCTGTCACCGCGACGCAGATTGCGGTGAAAGTCGATCTCGCTTTCGAGCGCGTCGATGATCTGCTGTGCGATCGAGTCGGGGATGTCGGCCGCGTCCGCCGCCGCGAAGAACGAGCCCTGGATTTCGCCGCTGCGTAGCTCGACACGGCGCTCAAGATCCACCATCGACTCGGCGATGGCAAAGCCGGACGGCGCCTCCGAGTCGCGCGACAGCGTGGTCACGCGCGTGCTGGTCGACGTCGAGCCTCCGTCCACACTGTAGGCGCGAAGCCAGGTCAGGTGGCCGGGACCATCGATGTTCGCCTGAACGAACCGGCCCGGCGCCAGGCGCGCAAGCGGGCGCGCTGATGCATCCGTCCGGAGGAACTGTTCCGCAGCCGCGTCATCGACTCCCAGTCGCCGCAGCAGGGCACTGATCGGCTCGCCGCGCTGCACTCGTGCTTCGCGGACGAAGCTTTCGCTGTGCAGCCCGAGGTCTTGGAGTTGTTCGCTGATCGATGGGGTGGCGATCGCTTCGACGATCGGGCGAGCCTGCAGCGAGTCCAGATCAAGCGCCGTCGGCGCCGCTGCGATGGCGGCAAGCGCCGCTGACAGCGGCAGCAACGAGAACACGGCGGTGAGTTCGAGGCGACTGCGGGTGCCGCGATCGAGCTGTCTCCAGCGACGCATCGTCAGCCGCGCGCCGAGACGGACGTCGGCACCGAGGCTTTTGAGCTGTTTGGATAGAATCTCGAGCGACATCGACCACCAGTCAGGAAAAAGCGCACCGCCCGGTGCGCTTTTTTGTGAAGGGTGGAGTATATCCCGGCAGGCCCCCTTGACCGGGGCCAAGGCCTCCCTAAAAGCCATGGATCCAGGCGCCACAAAGACCTACCCCATTACTCGGGAAATCGAGGACGCGCTCGCGCTGGTGAAGCGCGGTTGCGACGAACTCCTGGTCGAGTCCGAGTTTGCGCAAAAGCTGGCGCGGGCGCAGGCGACCGGTCAGCCATTGCGTTGCAAGCTGGGCCTCGATCCAACCGCGCCCGACATCCACCTGGGCCACACGGTCGTGCTGAACAAGCTGCGACAGCTGCAGGACCTCGGCCATACCGTGATCTTTCTGATCGGCGACTTCACCGCGATGATCGGGGATCCGTCCGGGCGCAACACGATGCGGCCGCCGCTGACGCACGAGGAAATCGAGGCCAACGCGAAGACCTATTTCGAGCAGGCCGCCCTGGTGCTCGACCGCGAGCGCACCGAGATCCGCTACAACTCCGAATGGTCGGAGCCGCTTGGCGCGGCCGGGATGATCCGGCTGGCAGCGAAGTACACGCTGGCGCGACTGCTGGAGCGCGACGACTTTTCCAAGCGCTTCCGCGAGAACACGCCGATCGCGATGCATGAGCTGCTGTACCCCCTGATGCAGGGCTACGACTCGGTGGCATTGCGCGCCGACATCGAACTCGGCGGCACCGACCAGAAATTCAACCTCCTGGTAGGGCGCGAACTCCAGCGTCATTACGGCCAGGAAGCGCAGTGCGTGCTGACGATGCCCCTGCTCGAAGGCCTCGATGGCGTCGAGAAGATGTCGAAGAGCAAGAGCAACTACATCGGCATCACCGAGGTGCCGTTCGAGATGTTCGGCAAGGTGATGTCGATCTCGGACGACTTGATGTGGCGCTGGTACGACCTCTTGTCGCTGCGTGGCAATCAGGAGCTCGCCGCATTGAAGCGCGAGGCGGCGGAGGGCCGCAATCCGCGCGACATCAAGGCGCTGCTCGCGCGGGAGATCGTGAGCCGCTTCCATTCCGCCGGGGCGGCCGAGCAAGCCGAGCAGGAGTTCATGGCGCGCTTCAGTGCCGGCGCGGTGCCGGACGAAATGCCGGAGTTCACGTTCGTTGCCGACGGCGCCGAGGGACTCGGTGTCGCCTCCGTGCTGAAGCAGGCGGGGCTCGTGCCTTCGACGAGCGAGGCGGTGCGGAACATTGAACAGGGTGGGGTGCGGATCGACGGCACCAAGGTGGCCGATCGTGCCCTGCGCCTGAAAGGCGGCACCTACGTCGTGCAGGTCGGCAAGCGCAAGTGGGCCCGAGTGACCGTCAGCTGACGGAACTCGGCGCGCTCGCCGGCGTGCCGCGCTCTGCGAAGACGCGCCTGAAGGTGTCACTCAACGGCCGGACTTCGGCGGCCTTCAGTACTCCGAGTGCCTCGAGTTCGCGATGCAATTCCGGCAGCCGGTAGTGCGGCACGGCCGGAAACAGGTGGTGTTCGACGTGATAGTTCACGTGGTGCGGGAACAGCACCAGTCGGGCGATCGGTCCCGCCAGGTTGGTCCGGGCCGCGGTCAGCGGTGTCGTCAGATCGGTGACGGCGCCATGTTCACTGATGGCGCGCAACCGCAGGATCGGCTGGATCACCGTCAGCAGCGGAAGGGTCCATAGGACCAGAAACTTGCCGAGCGCCAGAGGGCCGCCCAGGCCCAGTGCCACCAGCGGCGCGCCGATGTGAAACGCGACCACGCCCCAGCGGTCGCGCCGTGCCGCGATGCGCAGGGCCTCGGACGTGTCGTCGAGCGGTCGCTGCGCCTGTTGCGTGGCGGCGTTGATGGCCGGGTTGCCGAAGAAATAAGCGTAGGTCTTGAAGGCGGTCGCACCGGTGAGGTCTTTCAGCAGCTTGCGCACGAGGTAGGCCTTGCCTCGCGGATAGCCGCCATGCAGCGCGATGTCGGGATCCACGTCGCCGTAGAGGTTGTTATGGTGCAGCCGGTGGATCACGCGGTAGCTCATCATCGACACGCCGCCAATCGACCCGACGAAGCGCCCTATCGCGTCGTTCAGCGCCCGGTGGTCGAAGAGGCGGTAATGGGCCGCGTCGTGCGCCAGCACAAACAGCGCGTGCTGCTGCATGCCGATCAGCACGACCGCAGGCACGACGACCCACCACGTGAAGTGCGTCCAGCCGATCGCCAGCGTGACGGCAACGATGCCCAGCGTCTGTGCGATCGCTGCGCTCGAACGCCAGGCCGACAGCCGGGTCAGTTCGGCCAGGCGCTCGGGGGGGAGCAGACGCCGCACCCGCTGCGCCGAGGCGCGGTCCACCGTCGTTCCTCGCAGGTCGTCGCGGAACTCCTCGCCTCGTCGTTGCGAATCCATCAGCGATTGGACGGTCCTGACCGCCGTAAGTGCCCGATTAAAATGACCACCGATGATTGCGCTGATCCAGCGGGTGACGCAAGGTCGAGTCACGGTCGATGGCGTAAATGTGGGTGCCATCGGACCCGGGCTCGTGGCGCTGGTGTGCGCGGAACGCTCGGATGGCGAGGGTGAGGCCGCGGCGCTGCTGCGCAAGCTCCTCGGGTATCGTGTGTTCGCCGATGCAAACGGGAAGATGAACCTAAGCGTGCGTGACGTCACCGGCGGACTGCTGATCGTGCCGCAATTCACGCTCGCTGCGGACACGATGAGTGGAACGAGGCCGAGCTTCACGCCCGCCGCCGTCCCTGAGCGCGGGCGCGCACTGTTCGAGTACTTTGTCGAGCAGGCGCGGGCGCTTCATGGCGCGGTCGCAGCCGGTCGCTTCGGCGCGCACATGCAGCTTGAATTGATCAACGACGGGCCGGTGACGTTCTGGTTGCAGGTCCGTCCGAGGCAGGAGGAGGCACCATGAAACTCTGGAGCGATTCGTTCACGAACGGCAGTCCGGTTCCCGCCGAGCATGCTTTTTGCGTCATCGACCCGGCGCACCACGTCAAGCTGTCGGCCAATCGCAATCCGCATTTCGCGTGGAGTGACGTGCCGGCGGGCACGAGGTCGTTCGCGCTGATCTGCCACGACCCCGACGTGCCGAGCAAGCCGGACGACCTCTTCAAGGACGACCGCGAGATTCCCAGCACGCTGCCGCGAATATCCTTTTATCACTGGACACTCGTCGACATCGCCCCGGCCACCCGGGCCATCGAAGCGGGCAGCTACTCGAAGGAAGTGACGCCACGCGGCAAGAACGGGCCGGCGGCGATCAATGGCACGCGCCAGGGCCTCAACGACTACACCGGCTGGTTTGCGTCCGACCACGACATGAGCGGCGACTATTTCGGCTACGACGGGCCGTGCCCGCCGTGGAACGACTCGATCCTGCATCACTACGAATTCACGCTGTACGCGCTCGACATCGACCGCGTTCCGGTCGAAGGCAAGTTTGCCGCGACCGATGTACTGAAGGCGATCGAGGGCCACGTGCTGGGGCAGGCCTCGCTCCAGGGCACCTACACGCTCAACCCGCGACTGGCGTGACCTCGACCACGCTGCTGGTCATCCGGCACGGTGAAACGGCATGGAACGCCGAACACCGGATCCAGGGCCACCTCGATATCCCGCTGTCTCCGACCGGCATACGGCAGGCCGCCTGCCTGGCTGACCGGCTGGCGAGCGAAGTCATCGAAGCGGTGTATTCCAGTGAGCTCGCTCGGGCGTGGCTGACGGCCGCACCGCTGGCCGAACGGCTCGGCCGGGAGATCATTCCCGACACGCGACTGCGCGAGCGCTCGTTCGGTGTCTTCGAAGGCCTCACGCTCGACGAGATCGCAGCCCAGCATCCCGAAGGTTTTCGGCGCTGGCGCGAGCGTGAGCCGGCGTGGGCCATCGACGGCGGCGAGAGCGGCCAGCAACTGATCGATCGTGTGCTCGAATCGCTGCATGACATCGTCGCCCGGCATCGAGGCGGAACGGTGGCGGTGGTGACACACGGGGGTGTGCTGGATGTCGTGTATCGCACCGCCCGCCGCCTCGCCTGGGATGCCCCGCGCGAGCACCAGATGCTGAACGCCGGCATCAACCGCCTGAGCGCCGCGGTGCCGCCGCTGACGATGAACATCGTCGAATGGGCGGATGTCACGCACCTTGCGCAGGCGCGTGACGAAACGCTGACCTGAGTGCGGCTCCGGCGTTGACCGGCGCCAAGCCGGTTTTCCACCCGGCCTCTACAGTGAGTGCATGAATGCGTCGCTGACGCTGGTCGTTTCCTTTGCATTGAGCGCAGGCATCGGGTTGCTGGTCGGGCTCGAGCGCGAGCGCAAGCCGTCGGCAAAAGCCGGGGTGCGCACCTTTGCAGTGATCGCCGTGCTGGGCTCGCTGGGCGCGCTGCTCACCGAGGCCACCGGTTCCGCCTGGGCCCTCGGTGCCGGGGCGCTGTGCGTGACCGGCGCATTGGTGGCGGCCTACCTGCAGGACCCTGACTCGGTGCGCGACGATGCCGGTACCACGACCGTGGTTGCCGCCATCGCGGTGTTTTTCCTTGGTGCTGCCAACTACTACGGCTATCGCACTCTGGCCGTTGCGCTCGGGGTCGGCATGACGGTGCTGCTCTACTTCAAGGCAGAACTTGAGGGATTCAGCCACAAGCTGACCGGCCAGGACATCCGCTCGATGCTGCAGTTCGCCGTGCTGACCGCGGTGATCCTGCCGCTGCTGCCGGATCGTTCGTTCGGACCTTACGGGGTACTCAATCCGTTCCAGGTCTGGCTCATGGTCGTGCTGGTCGCGGCGGTCAGCCTGGCTGGCTACGTTGCCTGGCGACTGACCTGGGGTCGCCACGGGCTGGTGCTCACCGGCGTGCTGGGTGGCGTGGTGTCAAGTACCGCCACCACGCTGGTCTACGCCCGCCACGTCGCAGCCGGAACACAGCCCATGTCCGCGGCGCTGCTGGTGATCCTGCTGGCGAATGCGACCAAACTGGTGAGGGTTCTGGTTCTGGTCGGTGTGGTCGCACCCGCTTCCCTGCCGCTGGCGCTGGTCGTGGTCATCCCGTCGCTGCTGGCGACGCTGGCGGGTGTCGCCTGGCACTGGAGCGCGGCGGCCGACGCGCCTCCGGTCGACGAAGCGGCGTTCAGGAATCCAACCCAGTTGCGGACTGCACTGGGGTTCGGCGCGATCTACGCGCTCATCCTGTTGCTCGCAGCCTGGGCCAACGACATGGTGGGCTCGCGCGGCGTGCTGGCGCTGGCTGCGGTTTCCGGGGCGACCGACGTCGACGCGATCACCTTGTCGTCGCTGCGCCTGCTCGACAACGGCGCGCTTTCACAGGCGATGGCCCTCACCGCGGTGGGTGTCGCGGTCGCTTCGAATGTGGTCTTCAAGACGATCATGGCCGCCACGGCGGGCGGACCGCTGCTGCGCGGCCCAGTCCTGCGCGCTTTCAGCCTCCCGCTGCTGGCGCTGGCGGCCGGAATCTGGTCGTTGCACGCACTGGCATAATTTCGCCGCCATCCCGTTCCGCGTGACTGGCGAAAGGGTGAGTACACCCGGGGAGCGCGGACCACACCGCTACCCGCGTAGCTGCCGTTCGCCTGGGCAGATGGCAAGTGACGAACCACTTGCAAACTGACGCGAGGAACCATGTTCAAGCGAAGCGCATACACGGTCGAAGCGATCGACCCCGAACTCTGGGCTGCCATCCGGCAGGAAGACGTCCGGCAGGAACAGCACATCGAGCTGATCGCCTCCGAGAACTACACCAGCCCTGCGGTCATGGCTGCGCAGGGCAGCCAGCTCACCAACAAGTACGCCGAAGGCTATCCCGGCAAGCGCTACTACGGCGGCTGCGAGTACGTCGACATCGCCGAAACGCTGGCGCTCGAGCGGCTGAAGCAGATCTTCGGCTACCCGACGGTCGAGCTCGCGGCCAACGTGCAGCCGCACTCGGGCGCACAGGCCAACACGGCGGTGTTCCTCGCGTTGCTCAATCCCGGCGACACGATCATGGGCCTGTCGCTCGCCGAGGGCGGGCACCTGACCCACGGCATGGCGCTAAACATCTCTGGCAAGTGGTTCAAGGTCGTGAGCTACGGGCTGAACGAGCAAGAGGAGATCGACTACGACGCGATGGAGCATCTCGCGCATCGGCACAAGCCGAAGCTGATCATCGCCGGCGCCTCGGCCTATTCACTGCGTTTCGACTGGGCGCGTTTCGCGAAGGTGGCGAAGGACGTCGGCGCCTACTTCATGGTCGACATGGCGCACTACGCCGGCCTGATCGCGGCCGGTGTCTACCCGAGCCCGATCCCGCATGCCGATGTCGTCACCAGCACGACCCACAAGACGCTGCGCGGGCCGCGCGGCGGCCTGATCCTGATGAGGCCGGCACTGGAGAAACCGATCAACAGTGCGGTGTTCCCTGGCATCCAGGGCGGCCCGCTGATGCACGTGATCGCGGCCAAGGCCGTCGCGTTCAAGGAAGCGCTGGCGCCGGAGTTCAAGACTTACCAGCAGCAGGTTCTCACCAATGCCCGCGTGCTGGCGGAAACGCTGGTCAAGCGCGGTCTGCGCATCGTGTCGGGCCGTACTGAGAGCCACCTGATGCTGGTCGATCTGCGCGCCAAGCAGATCACCGGCAAGGATGCCGAGGCCGTGCTCGGGAAGGCGCACATCACGATCAACAAGAACGCGATCCCGAAGGATCCGGAAAAGCCGATGGTCACCAGCGGCATCCGCCTCGGCAGCCCGGCCATGACGACGCGCGGCTTCAAGGAGGCCGAAGCCGAGCAGACTGCCAACCTGATCGCCGACGTTCTCGACAATCCCAAGGACCCCGCCACCGTCGCCCGCGTGCGCGGCGAGGTCGAAACGCTGACCGCGCGGTTCCCCGTCTACGGCGCCTGAGCGACAGCTGACGGCGCTGAACAAGTGACGACGAACGCGATGATTCCACCCGCCTCGTCGCCGTTGGTCATGGGCCGGGCGCCCGGCCGCCCGAAGCCCGGCCCACTCATCAATCTCGAGCGAGTGCGCGTGCGACCCGCAGGGTCGCGTACACGAGCGAGACTTTCATGAGGTGTCCCTTCTGCCAGAACGCCGACACGCAGGTCATCGACTCGCGCGCGTCGGACGAGGGCGCGACGATTCGCCGCCGCCGCAGGTGCCTCAGCTGCGATAAGCGTTTCACGACCTACGAGCGGGTCGAACTGGCGATGCCGACCATCATCAAGCGCGGTGGCGGCCGTGCCGACTACGACCGCGACAAGCTGCGTGCCAGCATGCAGCTGTCGTTGCGCAAGCGGCCCGTGCCGCGCGAGGCGGTCGACGAGGCGATTGCCCGCATCGAGGACAAGCTGCTGTCCTCGGCCCAGCGCGAGGTCAAGAGCGAGAAGCTCGGTGAACTCGTGATGCGCGAACTCAAGCGACTCGACAAGGTCGCCTATATCCGCTTTGCCTCCGTATACCGCAGCTTCGAGGATGTCGACGAGTTCGCCGAGGTCGTCAAGGAGATCCGGCCCGGCAAGCGGGCGCGGCGGCGACCGGCCCGCGGCACCTAGCTGCCGCATGCCTGGCGTCGGGGGGCTTGAAACGGCGGCCCGCCGTCCCGAACTTGGAGCAATCGCAGGCGGCGACCTGCAATCAGCCCAATCGGAGGTGTTAAGTGAACCAGGTGACTATGCGTCGCAACGACCCGTTTGGCGCGTTGGTCGACGATGTATTCAACGATTTCTTCCAGCGGACCGGAGTGGCCCCGGCGCGCGCTTCCGAGTCCTCGACGGTAGCGCGGGCGCGCATGGACGTCGTCGACAAGGGCGACAAGTTCGAGATCAAGCTGGATCTTCCGGGCGTCAGCAAGGAAGACGTCAACGTTTCAGTTGAAGGCGCCCGGGTGGCAATCCTGGCCGAGAGTCGCAAGCAGCGCGAAACCAAGGACGGCGAGCGCGTGCTGCACAGCGAGCGCTCGATCACGAGCTATGCGCGCAGCTTCGAGTTGCCGGTCGAGGTGACCGAAGACGGCGCCGACGCGAGCCTCGAGAACGGTGTGCTGACTCTGGTGCTGCCCAAGCGCGCCAGCGTTGCCGGGAAGCGCCTGACGGTCCGCTGATTGACAGAGCGTCCGCCCGCGATGCGGGGTCGGCGCCAACGCGGGCTCGCGCAATGCCAGGCGCGGGGCCGATTGATCTGGGTCAACCGGCACTGCGACGGCGGCTTGAGTGGACGCTCGTGGTTCCTATCTTGAGACTGAAGACTCGCAAGGAGAAGCGGGTCGCATTAGCCAAAGGGGGTCATATGGCGAATCTCCTTACACGTCGTCGTACCGATCCATTCGCGCCGCTCTTCGGCGACTGGATGGATGATTTCTGGAACCGTACCAACCTGCTTCCGATGCCGCGTTACGCGGACATGCCGGCGATGGAACGTGCCCTGATGGACGTCGTCGACAAGGGCGACGCCTTCGAGGTGAAGGTCGACATGCCCGGCGTGAAGAAGGAGGACATCGACGTCGCGATCGAAGGCACGCGCGTTTCGATCCGCGCCGAGACGCAGTCCACGAAGGAAGAAAAGGAAGGTGAACGCGTCCTGCACACCGAGCGCTTCGCTGCGATGTATGCGCGCACCTTCGAGTTGCCGGTCGAAGTCACCGAGTCCGGCGCTGACGCACACTACGAAGATGGCGTGCTCACGCTGACGCTGCCCAAGCGGGCTCCGCTGGCAACCAAGAAGCTGACGATCAACTGATCCAAGTGGGCGCCGCTCAGGCGGCACGGCGCAACACCGTGCCGCTGGCGCTCGGGCCGCTGCTCCTACAGCGGCCTTTTTTCTGTCTGATGTCCGTGCGTGGGGCGCCAAGTGAGTCCCGCCCAATGAAGGCGCCCGTGCCAACCTCCGTAGAATCGGGCGCGTGAGGATCCGTACCTTCCTTTTCGGCATCGCAGTGATTGCGTTGCTGACGGCCGCGGTGCCGGCGTCCCAGGCGGCGCCATCGGTGCAGAAAATGCTCGGCCTCGGCAAGACCACGGCCGAACGACAGGCGCCGGATCGGGCAGCGTCGATTGCCGAGCAGCGGACCCGGATCGAAGCGGCGCTGGTCACTGCGCAGGAGGCCGTCGAACGCGAGCGCAGTGGCCACTATCCCTTGCCGGCCGGAGCGACTCCGAGCCAGGTCACGGAGCTGGGTTGGCTGCTCGGCCGGATCCAGCTGGTGCTGCAGGCCCAGCTCGACCTGCTGCAGGAAATCGAGGCGGTGCGTGCCGGCCGAGAGGCAGCAGAGACGGCGCTGCAGGCCTGGAAGGGCATGGAGCAGCCGCGGCCATACTCGCTGACGCAGTATGACCGCCTGCTCGACCAGCGCGACGCAGAACACGTCCGCCTGCACTCCTATCAGTCGGTGGCAGCCCTGCAGCAGGCGGAACTCGAGCGGCTGGAGGCCGAGCTCAAGTCGAACCAGGCGGCCGAGCGTCTTGCTGTCGAAAAGGCCACCGACGGAGTGACGGCGCCGCTGGAACTTGCGCGGCTGCGCACGCGACGCACCAGCGAATACCTGCAGCTCATTCGGCTACAGGGTGATCTCAGCGCGGAGCTGCAGGCAACCTCGCAGGCACGCAGCCGACTGCTGGAGAAGCAGTCGGCGGCCGTCGGTTCCGACTACCGGTTCAGCGAGGCGGAGCTGGACAGGGTCATCCGAGGCCTTCAGGGCGAGCAAGCGGCACTCGAGAAGCGTCTTGAAGAATCGGTGGCACTGCGCAGCAGAATGACGCGCGAACGCGACCAGGCGATGACTGCCCTCGCGGCGTTGCCGGCGGCCAAGACCGTGGCCGACGTGCGGCATCACGCCGAGCTGCAGGTTCGTCTGGAGGCCGCGAATGCTGCACTCGAAGCACTGCGCACGGAGCACAGCGCGCTGACGACGCTGCGCAGCCTGGTGCCTCTTGCGGTGGAAGCGTGGCGTCAGCGCTTTGCGGCGCTGAACAGTCCAAGCGCGGAGGAGCGCCAGGCTGCGGAGAAGTCTCTCGAGGCATCGCTTGCCCGCGTGGATACGCTGAAGTCGTTCGCGGCGGACCTGGGCAATCTGGCCGATGCCGCGGTCCAGAACCAGCAGCGCCGCGTCGAGGCGCTGGACGAGAACGCACCGGGACGGCGCCACGAACTCGCTGCGCTCGGGATCGTCCAGGGGGCCGCGAGCGCGGTGAGCGAGCTGCAGGCGCTGTCGTCGCGGCTCGCTACGGCGCAGAGTCGCTGGAAACGCGAATACGCGGACTCCACCAGGCAGCGGGATGCGTCGGAGCGCGTTGCCGACGCCTGGGTCGACGTCAAGGACGTCGCGCGCGGCGTCTGGAACTTCGAACTGTTCGCGGTCGAGGATACGGTCGACATCGGTGGCAAGCAGGTCTCGCTGTCGCGCGGCGTCACCGTCGGCAAGAGTATCGGTGCGCTGCTGATCTTCCTGATCGGCATGAAGGTCGTCGGTTTCCTCGCAACGCGTGCGCAGCGCATCATGATTGGGCGTTTTGCGATGGAAGAGCCGCAGGCACGCGTGCTGCGGCGCTGGATCATGCTGCTCGCGGGATTCATCCTGCTGGTGGTCACGCTGAACCTGGCGCGCATCCCTCTCACGGTCTTCGCGTTCATGGGCGGCGCGCTTGCCATCGGTGTCGGCTTCGGCACGCAGACGCTGCTGCGCAACTTCATCAGCGGCATCATCGTGTTGTTCGAGCGCAAGGTCCGCGTTGGCGACATCGTCGACGTTGACGGCGTGCAGGGCGTCGTGACTGCGGTCGACGTGCGTTCCACAACGGTGCGGCAGTTCGACGGCATCGAGACAATGGTTCCCAACTCACTGCTGCTCGAGAACAAGGTGACGAACTGGACGGGCGAAACGCCGATGATGCGGCGCGTCGTCAGGGTCGGGGTGGCCTACGGATCGCCGACGCGGCAGGTGGCGGACATCATGAAGTCGACCGCCGACGAGCATGGGCGTGTGCTGAAAGATCCGGCGCCATTCGTGATCTTTGAGGACTTCGGCGACAACGCGCTGGTGTTTGCCCTGTACTTCTGGGTCGATCTGGCAAAGGTCAACGGCATGCAGGTGACGAGCGATCTGCGTTTCATGCTCGAGAAGCGCTTCGCCGACGCCGGCATCTCGATCGCCTTTCCGCAGCGCGATATCCACCTCGATACCGCGCAGCCGTTGCAGATCGAGGTGGTCGGACGTTCGGTCCCACCGGCGCAGGCATCCTGATGTACGACGAAGCCGACCACGAGTTTATGTCGCGTGCGCTCGTGCTCGCGACCCGGGCGCTCTACGACGCGGAGCCCAATCCGCGCGTCGGCTGTGTGATTGTGCGCGAGGGTCGGGTCATCGGCGAAGGCTGGACCCAGGCGCCGGGCTCGAACCACGCAGAAGTCGAGGCCCTGCTCGACGCCCGCCGTAGTGGTCACGACGTGCGCGGCGCCACTGTCTATGTGTCACTCGAACCCTGCAGCCACTTCGGGCGCACGCCGCCGTGCGCCACCGCGTTGATCGAGGCCCACGTCGGCCGGGTCATCGCGGCCGTCGAGGATCCGAACCCGCTCGTGGCCGGAGGTGGACTGGAAATGCTGCGCAGTGCCGACATCGATGTTCGTTGCGGGCTGCTGGAACAGGAAGCCGCCGACATCAATGTCGGTTTCTTCTCGCGCATGCAGCGCGGCCGTCCCTGGGTACGCATGAAGATCGCGGCCAGCCTCGATGGCAAGACCGCGCTGGAAAATGGCGTGTCGAAGTGGATCACCTCCGAATCGGCGCGCCGCGACAGCCATGCCTGGCGCGCCCGGGCCGGGGCCGTGCTGACCGGCATCGGCACCGTGCGGGCGGACAACCCCCAACTCGACGTGCGCCTCGTCGAGACGACGCGCCAGCCCCTGCGCGTGCTGGTGGACAGCCGGCTGGAGGTGAATCCTGCCGCGCGCCTGTTCGAAGGCCGGGGCAAGGTGCTGGTCGTGACCGCGTCGACCGACCGTGATCGGAAGATGGCCCTGAAAGAACGGGGTGCGGAGATCGCCGAACTGCCGAACGCCCAGGGCAAGGTCGACCTGCCTGCACTGATGCAGGAGCTCGCGCGCCGGCACGTGAACGAGGTGCACGTGGAAGCGGGTTTTCGCCTGAACGGATCATTGGTGAAAGCGGGTGTTGTCGATGAACTGCTGGTTTATCTCGCGCCGATGCTGCTCGGCGAAGCCCAGGGCATGGTGCACCTGCCCGAACTCTCGGATCTCGCGCATGCGCAGCGCCTGCAGTTTCGTGAGGTGACCTCGGTGGGCGACGACGTGCGCATCCTTGCGCGGCTGGTCTGAACGATGTTCACCGGACTGATCCAGGGCATCGGGCGCATCACGCACGTCGAGCCGCTTGCCGCGGATGGTGGCGTGCGCATCACCGTGGATGCTTCGCGCGTGACCGGCTTCCAGGCGCAGGTCGGCGACAGCATCGCGCTCAACGGCGCCTGCATGACCGCGACGGTGGTCGAGGGAGCGCGCTTCCGGTGCGACGTCTCGGCCGAGAGCCTGGCGCGCACCTGTGGACTCAACGCGCCCGGCGACGTCAATATCGAAACGTCGCTGAAGATCGGGGATGCCATCGGCGGTCATCTGGTCGCCGGGCACGTGGACGGCATCGGCGCCGTCGTGCGCTATGCGCCGGTCGGCGAATCGTGGGAGCTGGTCATCCTCGCGCCCGAGGCGCTGGCGCGATTCCTGGCCATCAAGGGATCGATCGCAGTGAACGGCGTGAGCCTGACAGTGAACCGAGTGGCAGATACTGCCGAGGGCTGTGAGTTTTCGATCAACGTCATTCCGCACACGAATGAGGTGACGACGCTGGGACAGCTCGAGGCCGGTGCGCGCGTGAACCTGGAAGTTGACCTGATCGCGCGGTACGTCGAGCGCATGCTGCCGGGCCGATAGCGCTGCATGGACGATCGCGTCGCCGGCTGGCTGCTTGCGCTGGCGATCGGCGCTTCACTCGTCTTCATCGCCGGACGCGATGAGCGTCCCAACGCCGTCGGGGCCATCGCGCTCCTGGTCCTCTACGTTGTCGCGCTGGCGAGCGCGTGGTGGCTGCTCGGTGGAGCGTGGCGCGCGTTTTCGCCCGCGATCGCAGCGGGGGCCGTGTGGCTCGCGGTGCAGCCGCTGCTCGCGCTCGGCCGACTGCGCCGCGATGAGATCGGGCTCGTGCCGCCTCGACCGGGCAGTGTGGGGCCCGCGGTCGCGGTCACGACGGCCGCGCTGGTGGCCCATGGGCTCGTCCTCATGGCGCGCGGTGCCGACCCGGTGCCGGTCCCGGCAGCGCTTGTCGTTGCCGTAGTAGTGGCGGCGCTGGCGGAGGAACTGGTGATGCGCGGCGTGATACTCGCGCTCGCAGACCGGGCAGCACCGCCACGCTGGACGCTGTGGGGCGCGTCGATCGGCATCGGCGGCCTCGTCGTGACGGCGGCGTTCATCGCGCTGCATGGCTTGCGGCCGGGACTGCTCCTGGGTGTGGTGCCCGCGGCGATGCTCTATCTTTGGCTACGCGCCCGTACGGGCAGCCTGCTGCCGCCGATGGTGGCGCACCTGCTTTGGAACCTTTCGGTGGTGCTGCTGCACCGCTGAACCACGCCCGGTACTTCCCATCCCATGTCCATACTCTTCTCGCCATTTTCGCTGCGCTCGCTCGAACTGCCCAACCGCATCGTCGTCTCGCCGATGTGCCAGTACTCCGCGCACGATGGGAGCGCCGGCGACTGGCACCGGGCGCACCTAGGTTCCCTGGCCCTGTCAGGTGCCGGACTGCTCTGCATCGAGGCCACGGCGGTCACGCCGGCGGGGCGCATCACGCCGGGCGACCTCGGGCTCTACAGCGATGCCAATGAGGAGGCGCTCGCCGGCGTGCTTCGGATGATCCGCGCGATTGCGCCGATTCCGGTGGCGATCCAGCTCGCCCATGCGGGGCGCAAGGGCTCGAGCCGCGAGCCGTGGAACGGCGGGCGCTTGCTGCCGCCGTCCGAAGGCGGCTGGGCCCCGGAGGCGCCGTCGGCGGTCGCCCACGCGCCCGGCGAAGCGCCGCCGCGAGCGCTCGACGAGGACGAACTCGCACGGCTTCGACAGGCGTTTGCCGACGCCACGCGGCGCGCTGCGCGCCTCGGCATCGAGGCGATCGAAGTACATGCCGCACACGGCTACCTGCTGCATGAGTTCCTGTCGCCGGTCGCCAACCGGCGCTCCGATCGCTACGGCGGCTCGCTCGAGAACCGCATGCGCTTCCCGCTGGAGATCTTCGACACCGTCCGCGCCGAGTTTCCGGCGGAGCGGCCGGTCGGCATGCGCATCTCGGCGACCGACTGGCTGGACGACGCCGAGCCGCCGCGGGAAAGCTGGACGCTGCAACAGTCGCTGGTGCTGGCACGCGAACTCAAGGCGCGCGGCTGCGACTGGATCGATGTGTCGAGCGGCGGCGTGTCGCCGGAGCAGAAGATCAAGCCGGCTCCTGGCTATCAGGTTCCCTTCGCCGAGATCATCCGCAACGAGGTCGGGGTGGCCACGATGGCGGTTGGCCTGATCACCGAACCGCGACAGGCGGAGGCCATCGTCGCTGAGGGCCGTGCCGACCTGGTCGCGCTCGCCCGCGGCATGCTGTTCGATCCGCGCTGGCCGTGGCGTGCCGCCGCCGAACTGGGTGGCACCGTGACCGGCCCGCATCAGTACTGGCGCGCGCTGCCACGGGAGGCCGGCGCGATCTTCGGATCCCTGACGTTCGGCCAGCGCTGAGACCCCTCGCAGGGCCTAGAATCCGGGTCTTCTATGCGCCGCCCGGCGCCAGGCGTCCTTTCCCCATGCTTTCCGCCGTTCCCAGCTCCGCCCAGCCCCGACCCGGCTTGGCCTCGACCGAGGAGATCATCGAGGAAATCCGTCGCGGGCATATCGTTGTCCTGGTGGACGACGAGGACCGCGAGAACGAGGGCGACCTGGTCTTTGCGGCGGATTTCGTCACGCCGGAGAAGATCAATTTCCTGGCCAAGCATGGCCGGGGACTGGTCTGCATGCCGATCACGGCCGAGCACGCGGCGCAGCTCGGACTGGGTCCGATGACCAGCAACAACAAGACGGTGCACGGGACCAACTTCACCGTCGCGATTGAAGCCGCCGAGGGCGTGACCACCGGCATTTCGGCCGCCGACCGGGCGCACACGATCCGCGTCGCCTCACGCCCGCACGCGCAGCCCAGCGACCTCGTGCAGCCGGGCCATGTGTTCCCGCTGGTTGCGGCCCCCGGCGGCGTGCTGATGCGTGCCGGCCACACCGAAGCGTGCTGTGACCTGGCGCGGCTGGCGGGGCTCACGCCGGCCGCGGTGCTGTGCGAAGTGATGAACGACGACGGCACGATGGCGCGCCTGCCGGACCTGTTGCCGTTCGCGGCGGCGCATGGACTGAAGGTGGGCACGATCGCCGACCTGATCCACTACCGCGCGTCCAACGAGTCGATGGTGGAGCGTGTCGGCGCCCGCACAGTGCGCACCTCTGCCGGCACCTTCGAGCTCATCGCCTACCGCGACAAGCCGAGCGGAGCCGCGCACCTGGCGCTGGTGCACGGCGAACTCGCTCCGGACCGGGAAGCGCTGGTGCGCGTCCATGAACCGCTTTCGGTGCTCGACCTCATCGACATCGACGAGTCGGTCCATTCCTGGCCGGTGCACAAGGCACTGCAGAAGATCGCCGCAAGTGAGGGCGGGGTGCTGGTCATGCTGAACTGCGCGGATACGACGGAACGCGTTCTCGCGAAGTTCAATGCGCTGCTGAATGTCGATGCGGCCCTGCAGGTGGGACAGCGCGCCACCAAGACGGATCTGCGCACCTACGGCGTCGGTGCCCAGATCCTGCGCGATCTCAACGTCAGCCGCATGCGACTGCTCGCCAAGCCACGCAAGATGCCGTCGATGACGGGCTTCGGACTGCAGGTCACGGGCTACCTCGAGGCCTAGGAGAGGAAATGGCCGTCGATTTCGTCCCGCCGGATTTTGATGGTGCCGAGTTGCGCATTGGCATCGTGCAGGCGCGCTTCAATGAATGGGCCGGACGTGCGCTGGCGGACGCCTGCCTGACTGAACTGATCACCCTCGGCGTCGATGAAGACGACATCACGCACGTGACCGTGCCAGGTGCGCTCGAGATCCCGGTGGTGCTGGCCCGGCTCGCGGCGACCGAGGATTTCGACGCGTTGATCGCGTTGGGCTGCGTGATCCGCGGCGAGACTTATCACTTCGAGGTCGTCTCCAACGAGTCGGCCCGGGGCGTGGCGCAGATCGCGCTGACCTACGGGGTTCCGGTCGCCAACGGCATCATCACGACCGAAAGCGACGAGCAGGCGCGCGCCCGCGTCGCTGAAAAGGGCCGTGACGCGGCGCGCGTCGCCGTCGAGATGGCGAACCTCGCGCTGGCGCTGGACGAAGATGGCGATGAAGCCAGCGACGAGTGAGCCTTCGGCGGCCCGCGGCGGCAGCCGCAGCGCCCGGCGCCGCGCACGCGAACTCGCCGTGCAGGGCCTGTACCAGTGGCTGGTCGGCGGCCAGGATGCTGCGGCGATCGAAGGCCACCTTGCCGATACGCGGGGCGCCGAGGGCTTGGCGGAACTCGAAGCACGGACCGACATGCAGCACTACCGCGAGCTGCTGAATGGCGCGATCGACGGCGCTGCGGCGCTGCGTGCCGACTTCGGGCCGCATCTGGACCGCGCGGTCGAGGCGCTGTCGCCGGTCGAACACGGCATTCTGCTGCTCGCGACCTACGAGCTCAGGCACCGCGCCGAAATTCCATACCGGGTCATCATCAATGAAGCCGTCGAGCTCGCGAAGAGCTTTGGCGGCACCGAGGGCTTCAAGTACGTCAATGGCGTGCTCGACAAGGTCGCGGCGCAACTGCGTCCGGCCGAAGTCACCGCCCGCGCCTGAGCCCCGCACGCCAACGGTTGGGAGACGGCGATGCCTGAGCCGGCCGGCGAATTCGAACTGATCGACCGCTACTTCGCGCGTGACCACGCGAGAGGCTCGCGCGTGGACCTGGGCATCGGTGACGATTGCGCACTTATCGATGGCGGACCCGAGTTGCAGTGGGCCGTCACCACCGACATGCTGGTCGAGGGTGTTCACTTCCTGGCCGGCGTTGACCCGGAATCGCTCGGCCACAAGGCGCTGGCGGTGAATCTGTCGGATCTGGCGGCCTGCGGCGCCCAGCCGCGTTGCTTCGTCCTGGCGATTGCGCTGCCGCGTGCCGACGAGACCTGGCTGGCGGCGTTCACGCGCGGCTTGTTCGCTCTGGCCGATGCCCATGGCTGCACCCTGGCCGGTGGTGACACGACGCGCGCGCTCGCCGGGGTCACGATCACGATCACCGCACTCGGTGAGGTGCCGCGCGGCCAGGCGTTGTTGCGCGCGGGCGCGTCGGCCGGCGATGAACTCTGGGTGTCCGGCATGCTCGGCGACGGTGCGCTGGGTCTGGCCTGTCGGCTGGGCGAACAGGCACTCCCCGAGGCCGACGCGCGTGTGGCGATCGCGCGACTCGAACGGCCGCAGCCGCGGGTGCCGCTGGGTCTGGCGTTGCGCAGCGTGGCCAGTGCCGCGATCGACGTCTCGGACGGGTTGGCCGGCGATCTGGGGCACCTCCTGAAGGCCTCGGGACTGGCCGCCACAGTCGACTGGAACGCGGTACCTCGATCCCCCGCGCTCAAGCGCTGCGATGCCGCAATGCAACAGCGCTGTGTGTTCTCGGGAGGGGACGACTACGAACTGTTGTTTGCAGCGCCGCCGTCGGCAGTCCACGCCGTCCGGGCAGCCGGTGCGGAGGCCGGCGTGACCGTCACCCGGATTGGCTACTTGCGCGAGGGGACCGGACTGACGGTGGTCGATGCAGACGGGCGGGCGGTGGACATCGCGGCCCGCGCGTTCGATCATTTCCGCCCATGAACGAGCCTTCGCCGCCGGCGGCCGCTGCGCACAATCCGGTGACCGCGGCCAGCCGACTGCCGGCGGCGGCGCCTGAACCGTCGCTCGCGTTCATGCTCGCGCACCCGGCGCACGGGGTGGCGTTCGGTTTCGGCAGTGGCCTGCTGCGCCCGGCTCCCGGCACCTGGGGCACCCTCGCCGGCTGGGGTGCCTTCGTCGCGCTGGATGACTGGCTGACGCCGGCAGCCTGGGTGGTCGTCATCGTCGCGACGCTGCTGGTCGGCGCGCTGTGCGCGGAGCGGACCGGCCGGGATCTTGGCCGTCCGGACCACGGCGCGATCGTCATCGACGAGATTGTTGCGATCTGGATCGTGTTGCTGATGCTGCCCTCGACGCTGCTGGCCCAGGCGCTGGGATTCCTCACTTTCCGGCTGTTCGACATCCTGAAGCCGCCACCGATCCGCGCGCTGGACCGGCGCTGGAAGAACGGCGTCGGCGTGATGGCGGATGACCTGATGGCCGCCTTTTACACGCTCCTGCTGGCCGCGGTATTCGCGCGGGTCCTGCACTGAAAGCACGGCAATGACTGTCGGTGATATCTCAAGGCGCCTCGAACAGCTCTCTGCAGATCTCGGGCGCGCCTTGCGTGCCGAGCATCTGATGCTCACTACCGCCGAGTCCTGCACCGCCGGCGGCGTGGCCTATGCAGTCACGCTGAGTCCGGGCTCGAGCCAGTGGTTTGATCGCGGCTTCGTCACCTATGCGAATGACGCCAAGATGCAGGTGCTCGGGGTGGCACCGGCTTACCTGCGCGACTTCGGCGCCGTGAGCGAGCCGGTCGCGCGGGCGATGGCTCTGGGGGCGCTGTCGCACAGCAACGCTCAGGTGGGCGTCGCCGTCACCGGCATCGCCGGGCCAGCCGGCGCCAGCGAAATCAAGCCAGTCGGCACGGTGTGTTTCGCCTGGGCGATCCGGCGCGATCCGGCGCAGTCCGCATGGGTCAGGACCGAGACCCGGCGCTTTGACGGCGATCGCAATGCCGTGCGAACGCAGAGCATCGTTGCCGCGCTGGAGTCGCTGATCGGTCTGCTGAAGCAGCGGCAGGACGTCTAGCGTTCTACTCAGTATCCCGGTTGGCCGGGGTGGAGTTTTTGGGATAGCTTCCACAAGGCCGCCCGAACTGCCACGGTCGGTGTCCGCGTCCATGCGGCGCCGACGCAGAGGTCGACTGCAGGCGCGGCGTCAGGGGGATTGGAACGGCACGATGTCTGACCTGTTCGAGGGCTACGCACTGGAGCGACGCCGTGTCAACGGCGTCGACATCTGCTTCAGGCAGGCCGGCCGCGGCACGCCGCTGCTGTTGCTGCACGGCTTCCCGCAGACACACGCGATCTGGCATCGCGTGGCGCCGCGACTCGCGCAGCGCTTCCGCATCGTGATGCCGGACCTGCGCGGCTACGGCGACTCCGGCAAGCCGCCGAGCGACGCCGATCACGCGCCCTACAGCAAGCGCGCGATGGCACGCGACATGGTCGAACTGATGCACGCCCTCGGGCACGAGCGCTACTTCGTCTGCGGCCACGATCGCGGCGGGCGAGTGTCGCACCGGCTGGCGCTAGACCACCCGCGCGACGTCATGCGCCTGATGGTGCTCGACATCTCGCCGACGCGGACCATGTACGAACGCACGACGATGGAGTTCGCGCGCCTTTATTACCACTGGTTCTTCCTGATCCAGCCGGCGCCGCTGCCGGAGAGACTGATCTGCGCTGACCCTGACTTCTACCTGCGGACCAAACTCGGCGCCTGGAGTTCGAGCGGCACCGCGGCGTTCGATGCACGCGCGCTGGCCGAGTACCGGCGCTGCTTCACACCCGATGCGGTTCACGCAATGTGCGAGGACTATCGCGCTGCCGCCGGCATCGATCTCGAGCATGACCGTGCCGACGAAATGCGCCGGATCGAGTGTCCGGTGCACGTCTTGTGGGGCGACCGCGGCGTCGTGCAGCGGCTGTTCACGCCGTTGGCTGACTGGCGCGAAAAGGCGGCCGGGGCGGTGACCGGGTGCGCGCTGCCCTGCGGACACTTCATCCCCGAAGAACTGCCCGACGCGTTCGTGGACGAGGCGCTTGGTTTCTTCGTCGCTGCCTGATGCACCACCGGCTGCAGGCCCGCTTGCTGGCCGCTCTCCTTATGTGCTCTTCGCTGGCGCTGGGCGCGCCACCCGCCGGTGAAATCTGCCTGTCGGACGCGCGTGGGCTGAAGGTCGCGGAGGCGCGCCTGTTTGACGGCACCGGGCCCTATCGTGCGCCGCGCGTCTCCACAGATGCGCAGGCCCAGCGTTTCTTCGAGCAGGGCATGGTGTTCGGCTGGGGCTTCAACTTTCCCGAGGCTGCGCGCTCGTTTCGCGCCGCGACGCTGCGCGATCCGGCGTGCGCGCTATGTCGATGGGGCATTGCCTGGGCTGTCGGACCGAACATCAACGCGGACATGGCGGTCGCCGAACTTCCGGTGGCCCGCGACGCCCTCGTGCAGGCGCGTGTCCATGCGAACGATGCGCGGACGCGCGAGCTGGTGACAGCGTTGGCCACGCGGCTGCCGGCGAAAGGCGACACGATCGGTGCTGCCGATGCGCAGCGCTACTCCGAGGCCATGATCGCGCTTGCCGATCGCTGGCCCGATGACGCCGACATCGCGGTGCTCGCCGCCGAGGCGCTGATGACCGAGCATTCCTATGACTGGTGGCACGTCGACGGCAAGCCGCAGCCATGGACGCCGCGCGTCGTTTCGCTGCTGGATCGCGCTGTCCGGCTGGCCCCTGAGCACCCGGGGGCCCACCACTACCGCATCCATCTGTACGGTGAGTCGCGCGCGCCGGACGCTGCGCTGGGTTCGGCTGACCGAATTGCGTCCATCGCTCCCGGCGTGGGCCACCTTGTGCACATGCCCGCGCACATCTACCTCCGTGTCGGGCGCTATCACGACGCCGTGCTGTCCAACATCGCGGCGGTCGATGCCGACCGTCGCTATGCCGCGCTGACGCAGCCCGATCCCCAGTACATCGCTGGCTATGTTGTCCATAACCAGCACTTCCTCTGGGCTGCGGCGCTGTGGAGCGGTGAGTCCGCCATCGCCACATCGACCGCCGACGCGGTGGCGGAGGCGGCTCGCTCGTCCGAGCGCGTGGACGCCGGCACGCGCCAGCACCTGATGGGCCTGCCGTGGCTGACCGACGTGCGCTTCGCCCGCTGGGATGCGGTGCTCGCGCGACCGGTCCCGGGAGAGGGCGCCTATCTCTATCTGAAAGGCATCGCGGCCTTTGCGCGCGGCACGGCTTATGCCCGCACGGCGGACCCGGCGCGAGCCGAGCGCGAGCTCACGACATTGCGAGCCGCCCGGCGCACGAGCGCCGCGCAGAAATGGATGATCAAGAACACCAACCGCACCGCCGATGTACTGGCGTTGTCCGAGGACCTGCTGCGCGCCGAGATCGCGTCGGCACGGGGCCGGCCAGCGCAAGCCGTGCGGCACGCGTCCCGGGCGGCGAAGCGGGAGCAGGCCCTGCAGGTGGACGAGCCTCCGGTGTGGCCGCTGCCGGCGCTGCAGACGCTCGGCCGCATGCAGTTGGCTGCCGGAGCACCAGGCGCTGCGCTCGATGCTTACCGGCGCGACCTGCAGCTGCATCCAGAAAATGCATACTCCCTGCGCGGCAGTGCCGAAGTCGAGCGCCGCACGGGGGAATCTTCACGCGCGGACGCCACGCTGGCGCGTGCGCACGCGGCCTGGAAACATGCCGATGTGCCGCTGCCGCTCCCGTGAACGCCGGTTTGGACTGCACCCTGAACTGATTTGAACGGAACACCATGCCTATCGAAGTCCTGCTGCTCTTTGCGCTGATACTGCTCAACGGTGTCTTCGCCATGTCCGAAATTGCGCTGGTGACCGCGCGCCGCGCACGCCTTCAGGCACTGGCCGAGCAGGGCGATGCCGGCGCCGTGGCGGCGCTGGCACTGAACGATCATCCGACGCGATTCCTGTCGACGATCCAGGTCGGGATCACGTCGATCGGCATCATGAGCGGGATCGTGGGCGAGGCGGCCTTCGCCGAGCCGCTGGGCGCGTGGCTGATCGAAATGGGTGCAGAACCCGGGCTGTCCCGCCTGGGGGCAACCGCCCTAGTCGTGGTGGTCGTCACCTACTTTTCGATCGTGTTTGGCGAGCTGGTGCCGAAGCGCCTGGGCCAGATCTCCGCCGAGGCCGTAGCACGCCGGGTGGCGCGCCCGATCGGCTGGCTGGCGGTGGCGGCCAAGCCCTTCGTGCGGTTGCTGTCGGCGTCTACGGATGTGCTGCTGCGTCTGCTCGGGGCCCGTACCGACGGTGCCAGTGCGGTGACCGAAGAGGAGATTCATGCGCTGATCCAGGAGGGCTCGGAAACCGGTGTCATCGACGAGCAGGAGCGCGCGATGGTGCGCAACGTGTTCCGGCTCGATGACCGGCAGATCGCCTCACTGATGACGCCGCGTTCGGAGATCGTCTACCTCGATCTCGAAGATGACCTGAAGGAAAACCTGAAGCGCGTGCTCGACGTCGAGCACTCCCGGTTCCCGGTCTGCCGTGGTGGCCTGCGTGATGTCGTCGGCGTGGCCAGCGCGCGCCGCCTGCTGCAGCAAGCCATTCGTGGCGACGTGCTGAATCTCGAGAGTGCCGCCGAATCGGTGGTCTATGTGCCGGAGTCGCTGACCGGCATGGAACTGCTCGAGAACTTCCGCGCTAGTGCCGGCCACATGGCCCTGGTGGTGGATGAATATGGCGAGATCCAGGGGCTGGTGACCTCGCAGGATCTGTTCGAGGCCATCGCGGGCGAGTTCAAGCCCCAGCGGACCGAGGATGCGTGGGCGGTGCAGCGCGCCGACGGCTCGTGGCTGCTGGACGGCCTGATCCCGATTCCGGAACTCAAGGATCGCCTCGACTTCGGCGCAGCGCCGGAAGAGGAACTGGGACGCTACAACACACTATCGGGCATGGTGATGCTGCTGCTCGGCCGCGTGCCGGCGACCGGCGACATCGTCGAGTGGCAGGGCTGGCGCTTCGAAATCGTCGACATGGACAAGAACCGCATCGACAAGGTGCTGGCGTCCCGCCTGCCCGACGCCCAAGCCGCCGCAACTTCCGAGTGAGCGTCAGCCCTGGCGGTGACGGTTGATCGCGTCGCGGGTGGCGACGGCCACTGCGCGCGCCTGGTCGGCAAAATCGCTGCCGCTGCCGGCGTACAGGATGGCGCGGGATGAGTTGATCACCATGCCGGTGCCGTCGGCGGTGCGACCCGCCTTCACGCTGGCTTCAATGTCGCCACCCTGGGCGCCGATGCCAGGCACGAGAAGAGGCAGTTCGCCGACGAGCTGGCGCACCGCCGCGAGTTCCGCCGGGTAGGTCGCACCGACCACCAGGCCCAGCTGCCCGCTGGTATTCCACGGGCCGGCGGCAAGCCGGGCGACGCGCTGATAAAGCGGCACGCCGCCGCTGTCGACCATCTGCAGGTCGTCGCCTCCCGGATTGCTGGTCCGGCACAGCAGGAACGCGCCGCGATCGGCATGGGCGAGGAATGGTTCGATCGAATCACGGCCCATGTACGGCGAAAGCGTCACGGCATCGGCCTGGTAGCGCTCGAAAGCCTCGCGCGCATACAACTCGGCAGTTGCGCCGATGTCACCGCGCTTGAAATCCAGGATCACCGGCACCTGCGGATGCGCCCGGTGGATGTGATCGATCAGACGCTCGAGCTGCGTTTCAGCACGGGCGGCGGCGAAGTAGGCGATCTGCGGCTTGAACGCGCAGGCGAGGTCGGCCGTGGCATCGACGATCTCGCGGCAGAAATCAAGGATCGTGTCTGCGCCCGAGCGCAGATGGGCGGGAAAGCGGGCGGGGTCCGGATCCAGTCCCACGCACAGCAGGCTGTCAGCGGCGCGCCAGCGCGCGGCCAGTCGATCCCGGAATGTCGTCATCGCTGCTCTCCGGCGCGCATCTTACGCGGCGCGCGCAGGCTGCCTGGCGTCGTCGGCGTGTCGCCTGTGCTAGAACCTCGCCCGATGTCACGCCTCAGTCCCCGCGACCTGCTGCTGCTGGCCCTGCTCACCGTGTTCTGGGGCGTGAACTGGCCGGTGATGAAGCTCGGTGTGGCCGAGCTGCCGCCGCTGTATTTCCGGACGCTGTGTCTCGGTGGCGGCCTCATCGTCATCGGCGCATGGGCGCGGTTGTCCGGCATTTCGCTGGCGGTGCCGCGTGCGGCCTGGCGCGAGGTCATCTGGCTCGCCGTACCGAACATGATCGTCTGGCATGTGCTGGCGATCCAGGCCGTGAAGATGCTTCCCTCCGGACGCGCCGCGATTCTCGGCTACACGATGCCGGTGTGGGCGGTGATCGCCGGGCTGGCGTTCTTCGGCGAACGGCCGCTGCCGCGGCACTGGCTCGGCGTCACGGCGGCCCTGCTCGGCACGCTGCTGCTGCTGTCGTCGGAATTCACCGCGCTGGCGGGTTCACCGCTCGGCACCGCCCTGATGCTGATCGCCGCGGCGGCATGGGGGTTCGGCACGCACCTGATGCGGCGCCACCTGATCGATCTGCCGATCATCACGCTGACGTTCTGGATGATGGCGCTGACCGTGCTCGTGATGCTGGCGTTTTCTATCGCGCTCGAACTGGATCAATGGCGCTGGCCAAGCGTGCCGGAATGGTTCCCGCTTTTCTACAACATCTTCTTCGCCGTGGCGTTCTGCCACGTCGTATGGTCGATGCTGGCCCGCAAGCTGCCGCCCGCCGCGAGCGGGCTGTCGGTAATGCTGATTCCGGTGCTCGGTGTCTTCTCGGGCATGTGGATCCTGGGTGAGCAGCCGCACTGGCAGGACTACGTGGCGCTCGGCTTGATCCTGTTCTCTCTGACGACGGTGCTGCTGCCGGCGCGCCGCGCCGGCGCCACGCCGCGGACGTCCTCCTGACGGGTCCTCGGATTGATGGCGCCCGCGATCGAGCCGCCTGTGGAAGCGTGTCGGTCCCGGAGACAGCGCTCCGGGCTCGCGCTAATCGAAACCACTGTCCGGCGCGACGGCTTCGGACCCGTCCTCACCGTCTGAAGTCGACAACGAAGTGACGCTGTTCCTGATCCACCACGCCGCTGCAGCCACCGCTCCTGCCAGGACTAACCAACGCAATGCGCGCGAGCGGGCGATACCGGCGACGGTCGGTACCAGCCAGGGCTGCGCGCGGACAATGCGATAAGTCGAGGTGGCGAACCTAAGCAGGCCGGAGCGACGCGCGCCGTCGGCGCCCCCAAACAGCAAGCCGGGCAAGCCGTGACTCGATCGAGACTCGAGCCGGTCCAGCTGATCGGCCAGCGCGCTGCGCTCCGCGGCGGCACGCACCAGCAGAAGCTGCTGTCGCAGCGCGCGCTGCTCGGCGTCAGCCCGTGCCATCGTCGTGTCCGTGCAGTCGTCCGCGCAGCGCGTCGCGGTCCTTTTCCAGTTCGGCGCGCGTCTGGGCGAGCAGTGGCGGCGCCGCCGCCACATCGCGTCGAACGACACTGAGCGCCACGAATCCGGCGACGCCATAGGCCAGCGCGAGAAGGCCGAGGGCCCATCCACGTGGGCCATCCCAGAAGATCGCAGCCACCCACAGCGACAGCGTCATCAACGCCGCCAGCAGCAGCACGGCGGCGACCATGCCCAATCCCAGCCACCGCATGGCGCGATCACGGGCGTCCGCCAGTTCGAGCGCGGCCAGTTCGCCGCGCGTGGCAAACAACGTGACGCCGTGCGCAATCGTTGCGCGCACCGATCCAATCAGGCCGACTGGCCGACCGCCTGCCACCGTCATCGCGGGCGAAGTGATGCTAGCGGCGGTTGATGACCAGACCGATCAGCACCCCGACCCCCGCCGCAATCCCCATCGCCGTCCATGGATGATCGTGCACCCAGTGGTCGGTGGCCTTGGCCGCGTATCTGGTCTTGTCCACGACCTTGTGCTCAATGTCGACCAGCCGCGTCTTGGCGCTGGCAATCGCGGACTGCGCACGCCGCCGCAGATCGGCAGCCTGTTCGCCGCTCGCCGCCGCAGCCTGCTTCAGCAGATCCTCGGCATCGACGAGTACCGCGTTGACGTCCGACATCAGGCGTTCCTTCGTCCCTTGTGTGACCTGTTCCATTGCTTCTCCTTCAGGTGGACCACTACATAAAAAGACTAGACAGCCATCATGCCCGTGGCATGACGCAGATCGAATCCCGCGGAATCCCTAGCCGTTGACATACACCCAGTTCAGCAGGTCGTCGAGCGCTCCCTGCGTCGCGCCCGCATTCGGGTGGTTGACGAACGCGACGACCGCGTAGCGCCGCCCGCTCGCCGCGAGCACGTATCCGGCCACCGCCCGGGTATCGGACAGAAGGCCCGTCTTGATGTGTGCCGAACCGGCTGCGCCCACGCGCTTTCGCATCGTGCCATCAACCCCGACCAGCGGCATCGAGGACACGAATTCCGGCATCAGCGGGCTCGCGAACGCCCCCACGAGCAGGCGGGCGAGGCCGGACGCCGTCAGCCGCTCGATGCGCGACAGACCCGCGCCGTTTTCCAGCACGAATTCCCGCCGCTCGAGTCCCTTGCCCACCAGCCAGTCGCCGATGACGCGCTGCGCATTCTCGACGCTGGCCGGCTGCTTCGTGACTTCACCTCCGACGCTCAGGAACAGCTGCCGCGCCATCACGTTGTTGCTGAACTTGTTGATGTCGCGAATCACTTCCGCGAGCGACTCGGATTCGTGGTGTGCCAGCCGACGCGCATCGGCCGGCGTCGCGCCGTCGCGCGCGCGGCCGCGCCAGAGCCCGCCGCTCGAGTTCCACAGAGTGCGGAAAACGGCGTCGACATACTGCGTGTGGTTGAGCAGGCTGACATGCCAGACCCGGTCGCCGCAGGCGAGCGGGAAACCGCCGCGGAACTGCGGCCGCATCGGGTCGCTGAAATCACCGCCGAGCCGCCCGCGCCAGTCGTTGCAGGCGCCTTCGATCGCGCGCACCGTCGAGGGCATGGTCATTCCGGCGAGCTGCGGGACGGCATAGACGCGCACCTGCTTGGCGTCGACGTCGGGGACGAAATGGAAGCTGACGCTCTTGTAGTTGAGCAGCAGTGCATCCGGTCCGGCGTTGTAGGGGCGCAATGACTCGCCGTCGAACGCAGCCGGGTCATGGGTCATCGTGTCGAAGGCACCGCGGTCCAGTACGAGGTCGCCACGGATCTCGCGGACGCCGATGCCGCGCACCCGCTGCACCAGCAGCCACAAGTGTTCGACAACGAGGCGCGGGTCCCCGCTACCCCGCAGGAAAAGGTCGCCCTCCAACGCACCGTTCACAAGAGGTGCCGTCGCCAGCGCGTCGGTCCGCCACGCAAACTGCGGCCCGAGCAGTTCCAGGCCTGCCAGCGTCGTCACGAGCTTCATCGTCGACGCCGGGTTCATCGGCACGTTTTCGTTGACCGTCAGGCTGAGTCCCGGTGCGGCCACGGGCATGACGCTGATGCCGACCGCAGTAGTGGGCACGTTGGCCGCCTTGAGCGTGCTCGCGACACTGTCCGGCAGCCCCGAGGAAGGTCTTGGGGTCTGGGCTGCCGCCGGCAGCGTCGTGTGCAGCACGAGGCCGAAAAGGATCACTCCAGCAATCGACTTCACCGTCTACGACTCCCTTGTCGGCTACGACCGCTAATTCGTTCGACCGATGGACCGGGATGCACCCGCTGTTTAGCCTGCGCCATGGTCGAGCCGCACCACGCGGTCCTGCCTGCGCCCTGCGCATACCTTGTCGGACACGTAATGAACCTGGCTGCACCCACGCTTCGAAGCTTACTGGCTGCGCTGTGCGCCGCGCTGTTAGTGGCCGCATGCGGCGGCGGCGGCGACAGCCCGGCTGCGCCCGCCACGCCGTCTTCGTCGGGTACCGGCCCGGCGACTACCCCGGAACCGCCCCCCGGGGGCTTCGCTCCTTCGGGGCCCACCGCAGCGCCTGCCGCGACGCCATCGGATGCGGAAGCCGTGCGCTTCCTGTGGCAGTCGACGTTTGGCGCGACGTCCGCGGAAATGGATCGACTGAAGCGCCTGGGCTACAACGACTGGATCGAACAGCAGTTCCGGACGCCACGCACGTCGCACCTGGATTTCGTGCTGGCGGCCTATCCGATCCCGACGCCTGAAGGCGTCACAGTCACGATCGATCCGCTGTACCAGTCGTTCTGGCGCCAGGCGATCACCGGACCGGACCCGCTGCGTCAGCGTGTGACCTATGCGCTGTCGCAGATCCTCGTGACCTCGGCCGCCGATGCCGCCCTGCAGAACGCGCCGCACACGCTGGCGTTCTACCTCGACACGCTGTCGACCCACGCCTTCGGCAACTACCGCGACCTCTTGGAAGCCGTGACCAAGCATCCAGCCATGGGTCAGTACCTGACGTCCCTGGCGAACCGCGGTGACGGCGGACGCGTGCCCGACGAGAACTTTGCCCGCGAAGTGATGCAACTGTTCTCCATCGGCCTGGTGGAACTCAACACCGACGGCACTCCGAAGCTGGTGAATGGCGAGCCGGTGGATACCTACGGCATGGATGACATCCGCGGACTGGCGCATGTCTTCACCGGGTGGGGGTGGGGCAACACCGGCACGCCGGATCCGGTCAACGGCCGCTTCGGTGGCAGCAACCCGGCCGATCCGATGCGGCGCGTGATACCGATGCAGTTCTATGCGCAGTATCACTCGCCGATCGAAAAGAAGTTTCTCGGCGCGACGATACCGGCGGGAACGGCGGGGCCGCAGGCGCTGAAGACGGCGCTCGACACGCTGTTCAACCACCCCAACGTCGGCCCGTTCCTGGCGCAGCGCCTGATCCAGCACATGGTGACGAGCAACCCGAGTCCCGCCTACGTCGGTCGCGTGGCGGCCGCGTTCAACGACAACGGCAAGGGCGTCCGCGGCGACCTGAAGGCGACGGTGCGTGCGGTGCTGTTCGATCCCGAGGCAACGACACCGGGAGCGGGGCCGAACGCCGGCAAGCTGCGTGAGCCGAACCTGCGGCTCGCGGCCTGGATGCGGGCCTTCGGCGCCACCTCGCAGAGCGGCAATTTCCGGCTCGGTGTGCTCGACAACCAGCTGGCACAGACGCCGATGCGCGCGCCGAGCGTATTCAACTTCTTCCGTCCTGGTTTCGTGCCGCCGAACACCAGCGTGGCGGCCGCGGATCTGGTCGCGCCGGAATTCCAGATCACTCACGAGATTTCGGTCGCCTCCTATGCCAACTTCATCCAGGGCGTGATCCAGAACGGCATCGGTACCGGCAGCGATGTCCGCGCGGACTACACGGCGACAAATGCAATGGCCGACAACGGCGACGCGCTGGTGGCGCGCGTCAACCTGCTGCTGACCGGCAATTCGATGTCCAGCGCAACGGTGGCATCGATCCGCGATGCCGTGAACGCGATCCCGATGACAGCCAACAACGCGCGGCAGAACCGCACGAATCTCGCGATATTCCTGACGATGACGTCGCCGGAATTCCTGGTGCAGAAGTAGGCGGAGGCAGACCGATGACGATCAGCGCTTCCCGCCGCGAATTCCTCCGCACCGCCTCGCGCCTGTCGCTGGCCGGCGCCGCCACCCCGTGGGCCGTCAACCTGGCGGCGATCAGCTCGGCCGCCGCCCAGACCGTGCCGACCGATTACAAGGCGCTGGTCTGCATCTTCATGTACGGCGGCAACGACCATTCGAACACGGTCGTTCCGTACGACAACGCGAACTATCAGCTGTACGCGCAATCGCGCACCAACCTCACGCTGCCACAGACCGCGCTGCTGCCGCTCAACACTCCGACCAACCCGTCGATGGCGGGCCGGCAGATCGCGTTGCGGTCGGAACTGCAACCCGTGAAGACGATCTACGACGCTGGCAAGGCGGCCGTGCTCGCGAACGTCGGCACGCTGGTGGTGCCGACGACGATGGCGCAGTACCGGGCGCGCAGCGTGCCGCTACCGCCCAGCCTGTTCTCGCACAACGATCAGCAATCGGTCTGGCAGACGTACAACGGGCGCCGTGAAGGTGCCCGCGTCGGCTGGGGCGGACGAGCCGGCGACCTGTTCGCCGCGGCGAACCAGTACCAGAACTTCACCTGCGTATCGGCGTCCGGAACCGCGGTGTTCCTGTCCGGCCAGACGAGTGTGCAGATGCAGATCGGCAACAACGGCGGACTTGCCATCGGCAGCATCTCCGGCAACGCGCTGTTCGGCTCGTCCGCCGGGCCGGCCACAGCACGGCGCCTGATGACCGAAGACCGAGGCAACCTGCTCGAGAAGGATTACAACTCGATCGTGAAGCGCTCGTCGGAAGCGGCGCAGACGCTCAATACGGCGCTGGTCGGCTTCCCGAACACCGCCGCGCCGTTTTCGACCTTTCCGGCCACGGGGCTGGGCAATCAGCTGCGCAACGTTGCGCGCATGATCGCGGCGCGCCAGGCGCTCGGTGCGAAGCGGCAGGTCTTCCATGTCTCGATCGGCGGCTTCGACCAGCACTCCGGGCTGATCACTGGGCATGGTGGGCGCATGACCGAACTGGCGAACGCGCTGGCCGCGTTCTACCAGGCGACTGTCACACTCGGCGTGGCCGACACCGTGACCGCGTTCACCGCGTCGGACTTCGGGCGCACGCTGAACTCCAACGGCGAAGGCTCCGACCACGGCTGGGGTGCGCATCACTTCATCGTCGGCGGCGCGGTGAAGGGTGGCGATCTGTACGGCACCTGGCCGGACACCGTGCTGCGCGGTCCGAACGACGTGGGGCGGGGCAACCTGCTGCCGACGACGTCCGTGAACCAGTACGCGGCGACGCTGGCCACCTGGTTCGGAATCACCGCCACGCAGTTGCCGGACGTATTGCCGAACGCGTCCAACTTCCCGCAGGCGAATCTCGGATTCATGGCCTAGGCTGGTGCTCGAGCGGCCAGGAAGAGAAACGGCGCCCTTGGGCGCCGTTCTTGCATCCGCCGCATTTCGCGGCGCAGACCTAGTTGGACAACTGCAGCAGCCCGAGACCCACGCGGCGATAGGAGCCGATGCCACGCAGCAACGGCTTCTTCAGCAGGTCGGCGTCCGTCACCTCGAGCACGCCCTCGATCGAGGCATAGGGCAGCGTGATGGTGCGGTTGCCGTAGGGGAACTGCAGCTGCTTGATCGCGACGTTGAAGAAATCGGGCTTGAAGCCGAACTTGGGCGCGATCGCGACCAGCCACGCCTCGACCTCTTGCGGCGTCTTGAAGGGCTCGACTTCCTTCTCGCCGTCGACCATGCGCTCGCGGCCGACACAGGCTTCAAGCGCAAAGCGATAAGGCAGTCCTTCCGCCAGCTGGACCACCAGGCGCTTGGGCGCCAGTGCGCTGACGGCTTCGGCCGGAGGCTCGAGCCACGGGTCGCCCGAATAGACCCAGTAGCGGCCCTCGGTCGCCGTGTCGGCGCGGAAGACGAAACTCACGCCGGCCTTCTTGCCAAAGGTGCGGGTCAGCGCTGAGTGTGCGGACAGCGGATCGGAGTGCTTTGGCGAGAACGTCACCGCGGTCTCGTACAGCTCGACCGTGGGAACGTCCATCTTCGTGTAGCTCATGACCGTATTGACGAAGGCGCGCAGGGTCTTGGGACCCCTGCCCTTGGCGCTGGTCGCGCCCAGCCAATGCGTCGGCAGTCGTAACGAGACGTCCATGCCCAAACCCCGCCCTACTTGTCGTCGACGTATGGATTGTCGGCACAGAAGGGCAGTGTCCCATCACGCAAAGGTATTAGGCCGTCGACGACCAGCCGCGCGGCCCCGACGGAAGGTCAGCGCAGCGCAACAGAGCGTCGGCGAGGGCAGCGAACCCCAACCTCGCGCCGCGATGAGATTGCTGTGAAGTAAGTGAACGCTCACACGCTCGTTCGGGTCTGTAGACGCGGCGAGGCCCAGGCCGATCTTGAAAATTCTCCGGCCTCCGGGCCTTGAAACTCGAAGCCGCTGCCCTTAGAATTAGCACTCGTCTCGGTCGACTGCTAACAACGGCTCGCCGGGGCCCGGAGGTTTCGCCTCCCCAATTTCCCGTTTCTCGCCCGTCGAGAGATCAACTGCTAGGAGACCCTATGAAGATTCGTCCTCTGCACGATCGCGTGATCGTCAAGCGCCTGGACCAGGAGCGTAAGACCGCGTCCGGCATCGTCATTCCCGACAACGCTGCCGAGAAGCCCGACCAGGGCGAGATCATCGCTGTCGGGCCGGGCAAGCGCGACGACAACGGCAAGATCGTTCCGCTCGACGTCAAGGTCGGTGACAAGGTGCTGTTCGGCAAGTACTCGGGCCAGACGGTCAAGGTCGAAGGCGAGGAACTCCTCGTCATGCGCGAAGAAGACCTGATGGGCGTCGTCGCCTAGTTGTTCCGTGGCGCCGGCCGCTACGCGTCCGGCCAATCAATTTCCAGAGAGAGGTTCTATGGCTTCGAAACAAGTGTTTTTCGGCGATGACGCGCGTCATCGCATGGTCAAGGGCGTGAACATCCTGGCCAACGCGGTCAAGGTCACGCTGGGCCCCAAGGGCCGCAATGTCGTGCTCGAGCGCAGCTTCGGTGCCCCGACCGTCACCAAGGACGGCGTCTCGGTCGCCAAGGAAATCGAACTGAAGGACAAGTTCGAGAACATGGGCGCGCAGATGGTCAAGGAAGTCGCCTCCAAGACGTCCGACATCGCCGGTGACGGCACCACGACCGCCACGGTGCTGGCGCAGTCGATCGTGACGGAAGGCATGAAGTACGTGGCCGCCGGCATGAACCCGATGGATCTGAAGCGCGGCATCGACAAGGCGGTCATCGCCGCGGTCGAAGAGCTGAAGAAGATCAGCAAGCCGACGACGACCAGCAAGGAAATCGCGCAGGTCGGGTCGATTTCCGCCAATGCGGATGCCGAGATCGGCAAGATCATTGCCGACGCGATGGACAAGGTCGGCAAGGAAGGCGTCATCACCGTCGAGGACGGCAAGTCCCTCAACACCGAGCTGGAAGTGGTCGAGGGCATGCAGTTCGACCGCGGCTACCTGTCGCCGTACTTCATCAACCAGCCTGACAAGCAGATCGCGATCCTCGAGAACCCCTACGTCCTGCTGCACGACAAGAAGGTCAGCAATATCCGCGACCTCCTGCCGATCCTCGAGCAGGTGGCCAAGGCCGGACGTCCGCTGCTGATCGTCGCCGAGGAAGTCGAAGGCGAAGCGCTGGCGACGCTGGTCGTCAACAGCATCCGCGGCATCCTGAAGACCTGCGCTGTGAAGGCGCCTGGATTCGGCGACCGTCGCAAGGCCATGCTGGAAGATATCGCCATCCTGACGGGTGGCACGGTCATCGCCGAGGAAACCGGCATGACGCTCGAGAAGGCCACGCTTGCAGACCTCGGCCAGGCCAAGCGGGTCGAGATCGCGAAGGAAGACACCACGATCATCGACGGTGCTGGCGAGACCAAGACCATCGAGGCCCGTGTCAAGGCGATCCGTGCGCAGATCGAGGAAGCCACCAGCGACTACGACAAGGAAAAGCTGCAGGAGCGCGTCGCGAAACTGGCGGGCGGTGTGGCCCTGATCAAGGTCGGTGCCGCAACGGAAGTCGAAATGAAGGAGCGCAAGGCTCGCGTCGAGGACGCACTGCACGCCACGCGCGCCGCGGTGGAAGAAGGCATCGTCGCGGGTGGTGGTGTTGCGCTGATCCGTGCGAAGCAGGCCATCAGCAAGATGAGGGGCGACAACACCGACCAGGACGCCGGCATCAAGATCGTGCTGCGCGCGATGGAAGAGCCGCTGCGCCAGATCGTTGCCAACTCCGGTGACGAGCCGAGCGTGGTCGTCAATGCCGTTGCCAACGGCAAGGGCAACTACGGCTACAACGCCGCCACGCACGAGTACGGCGACCTGGTCGACATGGGCGTGCTCGATCCGACCAAGGTGACCCGCACCGCGCTGCAGAACGCCGCTTCCGTCGCCAGCCTGATGCTGACGACTGACGCGATGGTGGCCGAGCTGGTGGAAGACAAGCCGGCGGCCCCGGGTGGCGGTGGCATGGGTGGGATGGGCGGCATGGGCATGGACATGTAACTCGGACGGCGCCTCGGGCGCGATAGCGTCGTTGCTCGGCCTTGCCGTACCAGTCGACGTACTGTCTACGGCCTCGCGCCTAGCTTTCGCGCCCGATCCATCCGTCCGGTTGCAGAGCTCGCTCAACCGAAAGACAAACGGCCCGCAATCGCGGGCCGTTTGTCTTTTGTGGAATGAACTGATCAGTACTTGATCGTGCAGCCGTACGCGCTCGACGCAGCGGTCGCTACCGGCTTGCCCGAACGGGCCTCGGTCAGCGCTGCCACGACGTAGTTGCTGGCGGTCTTGACGTCCGCCGGATTGGCGCTGCGCTTGTCGTCGATGGCGCCGGCGTAGATCACGGTGCCCTTCGGATCGATGACGTACATGTGCGGCGTCACCTTCGCGCCATAAGCGCGGCCGATCTCACCCTTGCTGTCCATCAGCACGGCGGTCGGTGCCGCGTTCTGCTGCTTGAACCAGGCTGCGAGGCTGGCCGGGGCCATGTAGTCCCCATGGTCGTCGCGGGTCGAATTGACGGCGATCCAGGCGACGTTGTCGGCGCCGAAGCGCTTCTGCAGCGACTGCATGTTGCCGCTGTCGTAGTGCTTCATCACGAACGGGCAGTTCGGGTTGTTCCACTCGAGGACAACGTACTTGCCCTTGAAGTCGGACAGCGCGACCGGCTTGCCGTTGACGTCAGTGCCCTTGAATGCAGGTGCCGGCTGGCCGGCCGTCGCGGCGGCCAGCGCCACCGACATGAAGAAATAGCTAGAAACCACGAGCGAAGCGGCGCGCTTCATGCACAACTCCTTACTTGAGCTTGTCGAGCGCCGCTAGGACCGTGTTCTCCGTCAGAAGTTCGGGCAGTACCGTGGGCTGACCCTTGGCGTCGTAAAGGACATAGAGCGGCACGCCATTGCGACCGAATTCGGCGAGCGCGCGCGTGATCTGCTCGTCGCGATTGGTCCAGTCAGCCTTCATCCGCACGACATTGGACTCGGCGAAGCGCGACTTCACCTTGTCGGTGTTCAGCGCGACGCGCTTGTTGACCTGGCAGGTGACACACCACGCGGCGGTGAAGTCGACGAATACCGCCTTGCCCTGCCCGCGGAGTTCGGCCAGCTTTGCCGGTGAATACTCGATCCAGTCAGCGCTGGACGCCATCTTCGAGCCTGCGGCGATCGGCTCGGAGGTCGCGATCGGCGTGAACGTGATCGCCGCAACGATCGCCCCGATAAGGGCCGCCCAGCGGAAGCTCGCGGAGCCGCGCTGGGCCAGCCCCAGCGCCCACAGCGCAAACGACACGGCGACCAGTACACCGAGTGCCAGCGCAACACCGCCGGCATCGACCTGCTGTGCCAGCACCCACAGTAGCCAGACGCAGGTGGCGAACATCGGGAAGGCCATGAACTGCTTGAAGAGTTCCATCCACCGGCCCGGCCGCGGCAGCCTGGCGAGCAGCGCCGGAAACAGCGTCAGCAGAAGGTACGGGGCGGCCATGCCGACGCCGAGCATCGCGAACACCGACAACGCAAGAGGCGCCGGCTGCGTGATCGCGTAGCCGAGCGCGGCGCTCATGAACGGTGCCGTGCAGGGCGAGGCCACGATGACCGCCAGCACTCCAGTGCCGAAGCTGCCGCGCCAGTCGGACTTGCCGACGAGTGCATCGGCCGCCTTGGTGTTACCGAGGCCGCTGCCAAACGTGAACTCGAACACGCCCAGCAGGTTGAGGCCAATGACAAAGAAGAGCACTGTCAGCGAGGCGACGACCCACGGCGTCTGCAACTGGAAGCCCCAGCCGAGCGCGCTGCCCGCCTGCTGGAGTGCAATCAGCAGGCCCGCCAGCAGCACGAACGACAGGATCACGCCGACCGCGAAGGCGACGCCGTGCGCGGCCATCGGGCCACTGTGCGTGCGGTGTTGCGCCAGCCCGATCAACTTCAGTGACAGGACCGGGAACACGCAGGGCATCAGGTTGAGGATCAGGCCGCCAATGAACGCGGCGCCCAATGCGGCAACGAGCGACATGGTCGGTGCAGTGGCGCCGGTTGCGGCGGTGTCCGGGGCGCTGACCACGCCAGCCACCAGCGGCGCCTCGACGACCGCTGCCCAGCCACCCGGCTTGGCCGGACCGCCGTTGGCCACGACGACACCGGCAAGCGACTTCGCATCGGCCTTGACCGGCTTTGCCGCGGTCAGGTAAAGCGAAACGCCATCGCGACGGTTCAGTACCTGCGCGGCCGCCGGTTCGATACGGGCTTCTTCCAGCGGGAAGAATTCGATCGACTCGGCCTTGCGGTCCGCGGGCAGATCAAATGCCAGCCGAATGCGATCCGCCTCGATCGTGCCACGCGCGACGAGGCCCGGCAGCGCCGTCGGTACCAGCTTGCGCGCCTGAGTGAACAGGGCCGCATGGGCCGAGGGATTCGCTGCCGACTTGACCGGCAGGGTCAATGCGACGTCCGCGCTGCCCGGAATGCACACGTCCTTGCACTCCAGCCACTCCGCCTTGCCGTTGATCGTCACCGGAGTGCCGGGCTGCAGATTCGCGGGCACCTGCAGCGTGGTCAGCAGCAGCGTGTCGCCGTCGTAGCCGTAGTTGACCAGCGGGCCTGCCGGCAGACGGTGCGGGTACGGCCATTCGATCGGGCCGGCCGTCATCCCGGCCGGGAGCTGCCAGTCGATGCGGGTCGGCAGGCCCGAGTCGCCCGGGACCTGCCAGTAGGTGTGCCACTCCTTGTCGTGCACGAGCCGCAGGCCGACCTGCAACGCCTGTCCGGGGACCGCCGCATCGGTGGCTGCGATCAGTGACGCCTTGACATGCGGATCGGGGGCGCCGAAGCGCGGCAGGGACTGCCCGATGGAGGCAGACGAAGCGAGGGCGAGCCAGGCCGCGGCCAGGATCGGGCTGAGTAGTCGTAGGGTGCGCATGCCGTGATTTTCGTCCATCGAGCGCCCCAATGGTTCCCCGCCAAACGGCTTACCGGGATCCCTTTTCGCCGATTGCATCAAAGGCTTCGCGCGCGGCGGCAACGGTAGTGTCGATAACGGCGTCATTGTGCTCTATCGAAACAAATCCGGCCTCATAGGCCGAGGGCGCCAGATAGACGCCACGGTCCAGCATCGCGTGGAAGAACCGGTTGAACCGGTCCTTGTCGGTGGCCATCACCTGCGCGTAGGTGCCCGGCGGCTCGTCAGCGAAATAGATGCCGAACATGCCGCCGACGCTGTCAGCGGAGAAGGCCAGCCCCGGCGCGGCCGCATGCGCCGCCTGTACCAGCCCGCTCACCAGACGCGCGGTCTGTTTGGAGAGTTCCTCGTAGAAGCCGGGCCGCTGGATCTCTTTCAAGGTGGCCAGTCCGCAGGCGACGGCCACCGGATTGCCGGACAGCGTGCCGGCCTGATAGACCCCGCCCAGCGGAGCAAGGTGCTTCATGATTTCGCGCTTGCCGCCGAAGGCCGCCACCGGCATGCCGCCACCAATGACCTTGCCGAGCACCGTCATGTCGGGATCGATGCCGTACAGCGACTGGGCGCCCCCCAGGGCGACCCGGAAACCCGACATCACCTCGTCGAAAACGAGGATCGCACCGTGCCGCGCGGTGAGCTCACGCATCGTGCGCAGGAACTCGGCCGTCGCACGCACCAGGTTCATGTTGCCGGCGATCGGCTCGACGATGACGCAGGCGATGTCGTCGCCGTGCTGCCTGAAGGCATCGACCAGTTGCTGCGGATCGTTGTAATCGAGCACCAGGGTGTGCTGGGTGATCTCGGCGGGCACGCCGGCGCTGCTCGGGTTGCCGAACGTCAGCAGTCCCGAGCCCGCCTTCACGAGCAGGCTGTCCGCATGGCCGTGGTAGCAGCCCTCGAACTTGATGATCTTGCGCCGGCCCATGCCACCGCCGGCCGCGCCGCGTGCGAGTCGGATCGCGCTCATCGCGGCCTCGGTGCCTGACGACACGAGCCGCAACTGCTGCATCGACGGCACCAGTTTCAGAAGTTCCTCGGCCATCACGACTTCGGCCTCGGTCGGCGCGCCGTAGGACAGTCCGCGGGCCGCCGCGTCCTGGACCGCTTTGACCACGGCGGGATGGCCGTGCCCGAGGATCATCGGTCCCCAGGAGCCGATGTAGTCGATGTAGCGCTTGCCGTCGGCATCCCAGAAGTAGGGACCTTCGGCGCGTTCGATGAACCGCGGCGTGCCGCCGACCGAGCGGAACGCGCGGACCGGCGAGTTGACCCCGCCCGGGATGGATCGCTGGGCGCGCTCAAACAGTTGTTGGTTGCGGTTCATGCAGGGCTGTTCCTAGGTTGAACTCGTGTTGCAGTCGCTGAGCCGCCGCGGCCGGATCGGGAGCATCGAACGCGGCGCTGATGAGGGCAGCGGCGTGCGCACCGGCGGCGCTCACTGCGCGGATGTTGGTCTCGCCGATCCCGCCGATCGCCACGATGCGCTGGGCCGGAAATTCCTGCCGCGCCTGCTGCAGGAGCGCGATCGGCGCGCGCACCGCGGCTGGCTTGATCGTCGAGGCAAAGACGGAGCCGAACGCGACGATGTCCGCGCCAGCCTCCACGACCCGACGGGCCCGCACAAGGTCGTCATAGCAGGACACACCGATCAGTGCGTGCGGCAGCCGGGCCCGTGCCTCTGCGACATCGCCGTCATCACGGCCGAGGTGCACGCCGTCGGCATCGAGCTCCTGCGCGAGACGGACGTCGTCGTTCACGATGAACAGCGCCCCGTGCTGACCCGCGAGGGACTGGACCGCGCGAGCCTGCCGGCTGCGCTCCTGCGGAGGCGCAATCTTGCTGCGGTACTGCACGAGCGCAACGCCTGCCGTCAGCGCCGAGCGCAGCCGAACCAGCATCACATCGAAGTCCGCTACGGCAACATCCGGTGTCAGCAGGTAGACGCCCTGGACCCGACGCGCTAACGCCGCGCGGTCAGTTGAGGTCGCCGCTGCTGTCATCGTCGTCATCGTCATCACCGGCCCAGAACAGCCGGTCGGGAATCGCCACTCCAATGCCGGCGTTGAAGGCGTGCACCACGGCCGCGGCCGTGTACTGGCAAGCCTCATGGCAGGCCTGCGGGACATCGAGGCCGTGCGCCAGCAGCCCGGCCAGCGCCGCCGAGAGCGTGTCGGACACGCCGAGCAGGCGTGTCGAAGGCGCGTCGAGGCGGGGCAAGGCGTCGCTGCGGACCAGTCCCGATTCGTCATAGAGCGCGGCCGTGGCCTGGGGCGACCCCGGATCGACGTCGGTCAGCAACACGAACTCCGTCCCCCAGGCGATCAATTCGCGCGCGCACGCTGAGGCTGGCAGGTCGTGGCTGCGCTCCTCGTCGTCATTGGCGAGGCTCAGCAGCCGGCGCGCCAGCGTGAGGCTGATCGAGACGACGCTCGCCTGCGGCACGAGTAGCTCGCGCAGCGCAGCCGCGACTTCGCTGTCTGCATCGTCGTCCTGAGAGGAGCCGAATTTCGGGTCCAGCACGACCGGCACGCTGTCGTAGTCGGCGAGGATCGCGGCGATCGGCTGCACCTGATCGGGACTAGCGAGCGCGCCGACCTTGAATGCGGCGACGGCCATGTTCTGCAGAATCCGCTGAGCCTGCCCTTCGATCGTTTCGTCGTCGAGCAGGACCAACTCGTTGTCGTGGTCACGGGCGCTGATGCCGATCACAGTGATGACGCTTGCCGGATGGCACCCCATGCTGGCAATCGCCAGCTGATCCGCCTGCAGGTCGGCGGCGCCAGTGGCGTCGGAGGCGCCGAAGCTGAGCACAACAGGGAGGGAGGACATGCGCGGGGAGGCGGGTGACGGCGGAAAGAATGTCGATGCTACGCGGACGCAACGCGCTAGCGCGAAGGCGGTAGCAAAGACCTATGAGCCCACGTTATGATCCTCAGCTAAGTGATTGATTTTAGCCGCTGAGCGACCGATTGGGCGTTCAAGTTCCTAGTCCATGATGACGACCAACGTGGGGACAAAAACCTGGATGTGCCTGATCTGCGGGTGGATCTACGACGAGGCGGCGGGACTGCCTGAGTCGGGAATCGCCCCAGGAACGCGGTGGGAGGAGATTCCTCCGAACTGGACCTGCCCTGAATGCGGGGCGCGGAAGGAAGATTTCGAAATGGTCGAAATCTGACCGCGGAACCACGGTTTTCAGCGCGGCGTAAGCGGACAAGTTCGTTTACAAACACGGCGATCGGTCGATCACATCGTTCGCGTGTTTTTGCCACGGCGAGTCCCGCATGGCACTGACCGGCGGCGTCCAGGGGCCGGTTGAGATCGAGGACACGACATGGCGGCGCAGGACTTTTCGGATATCCGCGGCAAGAAGGTGATGGTGATCGATGACTCGAACACCATCCGCCGGAGCGCGGAGATCTTTCTCAACCAGGCGGGCTGCCAGGTCATCCTTGCGCAGGATGGCTTCGAAGCGCTGTCGAAGATCAACGACCACCAGCCGAACATCATCTTCTGCGACATACTGATGCCGCGGCTGGACGGATACCAGACCTGCGCGCTGATCAAGCGCAGTCCGCGATTCCACAAGACACCGGTGGTGATGCTGTCATCCAAGGACGGGCTGTTCGACCGTGCGCGCGGGCGCATGGTCGGATCGAGCGAGTACCTGACGAAGCCGTTCACCAAGGACAGCCTGCTGACCGCGGTGCGTCAGCATTCGATGAACTGAACACCAGGCCTTTGCGGGGGGGCCGATGCCCATCAAGAAAGTACTGATAGTCGACGATTCGCCCACTGAGCGTTTCTTCCTCAACGAACTGCTGACCAAGCAGGGCTATGCGGTGTCGATGGCGGAGAACGCCGAAGAGGCGATGATGAAGGTCAAGGCGGTGATGCCCGACCTGATCCTCATGGATGTCGTCATGCCGGGGCAAAACGGCTTCCAGCTGACGCGGGCGCTGTCCAAGGATCCGGTGACTCAGGACATCCCGATCATCATGTGCACCAGCAAGAACCAGCAGACCGATCGCATCTGGGGCCTGCGCCAGGGTGCGCGTGACTACATCACGAAGCCGGTCAAGCCCGAAGAGCTGTTCGAGAAGATCTCGGCGCTCGGCTGATCGACCGGTCCATGGCCACTCAACGCGACGTCAATCCACGCCAGCTGGTCAAGCTGCGCGAGTTCTCGACACAGCTCGCCCAGCGGCTGAAAGAGGCGCCCAACCTGCCGAACGAGCCGACACGGCTCGCGATCCGCATGGGCACGGAGAACTACCTGGTGGAAATGGGCCTCGCGGCGGAGATCGTGTCGCTGCCCGAAATTGCACGCGTGCCGTGGACCAAACCCTGGTATCGCGGACTAGCGAACGTCCGCGGCCGTCTGGTCGGTGTCGTCGATCTGCAGCAGATGATGGGTCGGGAACCGCTGTCGGCGGACCTGGGGCTGCAGTTGCTGGTGCTCGGCGAAGGGCTCGGCGTCGCAGCGGGGATTCTGATCACGCGGGCCTTCGGCATCCGCAACCTGAAGGATCTCGAGCCGCTGGATGCGCCTGCATCGCCGATAGGCTGGGAGCGCAGCCGGTATCGCGATCTCGAGGGCATGGCACTGACGGAACTGGACCTGCGTGAGCTGGCGACGGCGCCCGCGTTCACCGCGATCAATGCGTAAACGGGGCGGATCACCGGCGGCAGGCCGGGGCCGCGCGCAGTCGTCGCGAGCAGGGCAGCAGGCATGACCTGGCGCTGAGCCAGGTTCGAAGAACAGGCGGAGGATCGGATGGCACTCGAAATGGGTTCGCTTTTCAGCCGGCGCAAGGCGCGCAAGGGCCGAGCTGCGGCAGAAGGCCGCGGTGCCGACAGTGCTGACGCGCGGCCGGCGCCGAAGACCGTGATGATCGAACGGGGCAGCGAAGGCCGGACGATGGCCTTCGTCGACCGGATTCTGGCGTTCAAGCTGCCGCTGCTCGGCGACAAGCCCGTCAACACCCAGGTGCAGGTGCTGCTGATCCTGATGGGCTTCTGCTTCTTCGTGCTGATTGCCGTGCTGTTCTTCGACAACCGCATGGCGGCCAACGGCGCGCTGCAGACCGAGATCGTCGGTGACACGCTGATGCACACTCAGCGGCTGGCGAAGGCCGCGCCGAATGCGGTCGAAGGCAATCGCGAGGCATTCGTCGAACTGCGCGAGAGCCGCGATGCGATCGCCGCCAACCTCGATGGCCTGGCCAACGGCAATGCGCTGCGCGGCCTGTCGCCGTCGTCGTCCGACCTGCAGCCGCAGTTGTCCAAGCTGATCGACCGCTGGAACGGCAGCCAGGCGGCAGCGTCGGTGATCATCGCCAACGAGAAGGCGCTGATCGGGTTCGGCGACGTGATCAAGAAGATCAACGACGCGAGCCCGCGTCTGCAGCAGCTGACGGAGGAGATCACCGCGCTGAAGCTGCAGTCGGGGGCGCCGGCTCGTGAAATTGCCACGGCGGCGCAGCTGGTCACGCTGACCCAGCGTCTGGGCAAGAGCGCGAACTCGCTGGTAGCGGGCAGCGTTGCCAATGCCGAGGTCGCGCTGACGCTCGGTCGCGACATCAATCAGTTCCGCGACCTGACGCAGGCGTTGCTGACGGGTTCGGATACGTTGCGCATCGGTGCCTCGTCGGACAGCGAAACGCGCGTGCGCCTGCAGGAACTGGCCCGCGTCTACGGTGATTTCCAGTCGTCGATCGCCGGTGCCATCGGCAGCCTGCAGGCGATCGTGCAATCGAAGGTGGCCGAGCAGGCGATCCTGCGCGACTCCGAACTGCTGCGCCAGCAGGTGACCGAGATGGGCGGGCTGTACACGAAGGAGCAGGCGACCCGCAAGGTCAACCTGTTCATCATGGGCCTGTTTGCGATCGGACTGCTGCTCTGCGCCTTCGCGATCGTCAAGGTGCTGCTCGAAGACACGCGCAAGCGCGCGGCCGAAGCCGAGATCCAGCGGATGCAGGCCGAGCGCCTCGAGCAGGAGGCCAAGCGCACCAACGAGCAGAACCAGGCGGCCATTCTCCGACTGATGAACGAGCTGCAGGAGGTCGCCGACGGCAACCTGACGGTGCAGGCGACGGTTTCGGAAGACATCACCGGTGCCATCGCCGACTCGGTCAACTACACGGTGGAAGAGCTGCGCGGCCTGGTGGGCCGGATCAACAACACCGCCGAGCAGGTGAACACGGCTTCCACCGCTGCGCGCGACATCGCGACGCGGCTGCTGACCGCGTCGGAAGCGCAGTCCAAGGAGATCAAGGACACCGGCGACAAGGTCCTGAAGATGGCGTCGCAGATCAACGACGTCTCGAAGAGCGCGGGCGAGTCGGCGAAGGTGGCGCGTGCCTCGCTCGATGCCGCGGAACGCGGCCAGCGCGCGGTGTTCAACCAGATCGCCGGCATGAACGAGATCCGCGAGCAGATCCAGGAGACGGCGAAGCGCATCAAGCGGCTGGGCGAGTCGTCGCAGGAGATCGGTGAGATCGTTGAACTGATCACGGACATCACGGAACAGACGAACGTGCTCGCGCTGAACGCGGCGATCCAGGCGGCTTCGGCAGGTGAGGCGGGGCGCGGGTTCTCGGTGGTGGCGGAGGAAGTGCAGCGCCTGGCGGATCGTTCCGCCGAGGCCGCGAAGCAGATCGGCGCGCTGGTCCGCACGATTCAGACCGACACGCAGGATGCCGTGGCGGCCATGGAGAAGAGCACGCAGGGCGTGGTCGAAGGGACGAAGCTTTCGGATGCGGCGGGCAACGCGCTCGGCGACATCGGGCGGGTTTCGCGCCAGCTGGCGGAGCTGATCGAACGCATCGCCTCGACGACCAACGACCAGGCCAGTTCGGCCGGTGGCGTGGCGCAGTCGATTGAACGCATTTTGGCGGTGACCGAGCAGACGTCGCATGGCACCCGCCAGGCGGCGCAGTCGATTGGCCAGCTGGCCACGCTGGCACGTGAGTTGAAGGCCTCCGTCGCGCGATTCCGGGTCGGCTGAAGCGCTGAAATGGCCGCGTCGACGCGCCTTCGTGAGCCGATGTCCGGGCTGTCTGCGTCGCTAGAGTCGCGCGCAGGTCTCGCACTCCGCGTTTGGCGTGCGCAGCAGGCGGTACGGGCCGCATCCGGCGGCTGAGGAACAGTTAGATGCCCGAACGACACGATCCCAACCAGCTGGTCGGCGCCGCGCCGGACGTCGCGCCGCTCGCCTGGGTCATAGACGAGATCCGCACCTCGCTGACCGAAGCGGTCAACGGCATGAAGGCGTTCCTCGCCAACAAGCAGGACGTCGACAGCCTGCGCAATGCCCGCAACCAGGTCCATCAGGCGAACGGTGCGCTGCAACTGCTCGACCTGCGTGGCGTGGCGCTGGTGACGGACGCCGTCGAACAACTGACGCGCCGCTTCGAGGCCGAACCCAAGGAATGCCTGCCGGCCGGCGTGCGCTCGGTGGAAACCGCGCTCACCGCGGTCGTCGCGTACCTCGAGGCGCTGCTGTCGGGACGTCCGAACCAGCCGATCCGGCTGTTCCCGTACTACCGCGATGTGCTGCAGCTCAATCGCGCCAATCGTGTGCATCCCGCGGACCTGATCTTCCCCGACCTGTCGCGGCGGCCGGCCTTCCACCAGATCGAATCACGGCACTACTCGCCGGAACAGCTGCGCGAGCGACGCTCGCGCTTTGAACTCGGCCTGCTGGGATTCCTGCGCAATGCCGACGATCCCGATGCACGCACCCGCATGCTGGAGGCGCTCGCCGACCTGGAACACCTGCCCCAGCGTGGCCTGGCCCGCAGCTTCTGGTGGGTGGTGCGTGGGTTGCTCGAAGGACTCGACGCGTCGGTGATCCCGGTCGACCTGGATCTGAAGCGCGTTCTCGCGAGGTTGAACCTGCAGCTGCGCCGCATGATCGAAGGCGGCGGCGCGGTGGCCGAGCGCCTGATGATCGACGCGCTTTACTACGTTGGCCGCGCGCAGGGCGGGCCGGCGCGCATCGGCGAAATCAAGCGGCTCTACGGACTGGACGCGCTGATCCCGGCGGATTTCGAGCGCGCGTCGCTGACCGCCGTCGATGCCGACGCGATGCGCGCGCTGAAGGAAGCGTTGTCGCAGGCGAAGCAGCTGTGGGGCCAGATCGTCGCCGGTGCCGGCGAACAAGCCAAGTTCGACCAGGAGATCGCGCTGGCGCGCACGTCATCGGCCAAGCTCTCGGCGCGTGCACTGGGTGTGACGTTTGAAACGATCGGCCGGGTGACTCGCGACTTTGCCAAGCTGCCGGCCGATGTGCACGAGCGCCTTGGACTTGAAGTGGCGTCGGCACTGTTGTTCGCCGACCTCGGGGTCGAAGACCTGCCACAGACCGACGATGAATACGAAGGGCGCGCGCAGCAGGTCATCGACCGCCTGGTAAAGGCGCGCCAGGGCCAGCCGCTGCCCGATGCCGGGCCGTGGATGTCCGAACTGGCCCGTCGCGCGCAGGACCGACTCACGATGGGTACGGTGGTGGCGGAGACACAGTCCACGCTGCGCGAGATCGAGCAACGGCTCGACCGGTTCTTCCGCAACCCGGCCGAACGGGACGACCTGCCGGCGACCACGGCGATGTTCGACCAGGTGTGCGGCGTGCTGTCGCTGCTCGGCTACGAGGACCCGGTCGCCGCGCTGCGCAACGTTCAGGAGTCGATCGGTCGATTCGCCGACGCGGTTATGGCGCCGGAGCCCGAGGAGTTCGGTCGCATCGCACAGAACCTCGGTGCGGTCGGCTTCTTCGTCGAAAGCCTGGGCCAGGACACCGAGCGGCCGCGCGGGATGTTCCACTACGACCCGGCGACGGGGGTGTTCTCGGCCGAACTGGGCCAGCTGCCGGCGGACGAGGCGGTCTTTGCGCCCGCCGATGAGGAATACCACGCCGCGCCGCGCACGATCGACATGCGCGTCGCCGAACCGCGGCGTACCGACAACGTCGAGACCGCCGCACGCAAGACGCTGGAAGCCGCGCATCAGCAGGCCGAGCGGCTGACGCGGGTTGCCGGTGATGCACGGGCGATGGACGAACTCGATCGGCTGCTGCCGATGCTGTCCAACGAGGCCGACCTGCTCGACAACGAGCAGCTCAAGTCACTGGCCGCGCGAGCATTGCAGCTGCTCACGCAGCTGAAGGACGCGCCGATCCCCGAGGACGCGCGCGAACTGGAGCAGTTGCTCGCGCCGCCGAAGGCGCCCGAAACACCACCGCCGACGGCACCGCTGCCGTCGAGCCAGGCCGCCGCCGACAGCGAACTGCGCGAGATCTTCGTCGAAGAGGCGCGCGAGGTGCTGGACAGCATCATCAGCAATCTCGCGGACCTGCGCGGGCGCCGTGACGACAAGGCCACGTTGACCACCGTGCGCCGCGCGTTCCATACGCTGAAGGGCTCGAGCCGCATGGTCGGCTTCAAGCACGTCGGCGAAGGCGCGTGGGGCGTGGAACAGTGCTTCAACCTGTGGCTGGCTCAGGAGCGACCCGCGACCGACGACCTGATCGACCTCGCCGACGGCGCGCAGCGCGTGATCCGCGCGTGGGTCGATACGATCGACCGCGATCCGCACGCCAACATCGACCCCACCCCACTCGTGCTCGCCGCGCAGCGCGTGCGCGAAGGCGGCATGTTCGAGTTTGCGGCGCTGCCGCCGGGTGACGCCCCCCCAAAGCCTGACGGCAGCGCGCCGGAGCAGCACAACGTCGCGCTGCCGGCCCAAGCCCCGGAAGAGTCCCCGCCGCCGACCGCTGCCCTGATCGACTTCGACCTCGGCGCACTCAGCCCGACGGCACCGGATCTGGAGCCGCCGCCTGAACTTGCCCCGGCGCCGGCCCTGGAGGCCGAGGAGCCCGCTCCCGAAACCGAACCCCTGCCGCTCGAGATCCCCGTAGCCAGCGAGCCGGTCGAGCTCGGCGCCGTCGTGACTGAACCCGCGGCCGAAGCGGCTGGTGACGAAGACGTGCGCCGGATCGGACCGCTCGAGATCAGCCACGGCCTGTACTCGGTGTTCCTCAATGAGGCCGACGAGTGCGTCCGCGTGCTGGCGCACGACATCAACGAGTGGCGTTACGAGCCAGCCCGGCCGGTGTCGGCCCAGGTGGTGCGACGGGCGCACTCACTGTCCGGTATCTCGAAGACCGTCGGCCTGCTGCCGGTGATCGCGATCGCTGATCCGCTCGACGACCTGATGCACACGCTGTCGATGCTCACCGGTCTGCGCCACTACGCGCTGACGGCCCCGCAGTTCGACACGCTGGAGCGTGTCATCGAACACATGCGCGGCATGCTGCATCAGTTTGCTGCTGGTCTGTACCCGGACGAGGCGCCATTCGATGCCGGCGCGCTGCACGACATCGTGGCCATCGTGCGTGCGCACAGCGCGCTGCATGACGAACTGACCCCGTCGACGGTGCCCGCGTCGATGGACGATGTCGGAGTGCAGCCGTGGGAGTCGACGCCAGTCGCCGAGCCTGCCGCGGCTGAAGCCAACGCCGATGCGATCCAGGAGGCCACCGCGTTCGCGGTCGCCGGAGAAATGGACGTCGTGCCGGTGGAGGATGCGGAACCCGCTGCCGAGCCCGACATCGTGACCCGGGCGGACCTGACTGGCACCGCGACGGATGCCGAAGCAGAGGCCGAGGCGGAAGCCGCCGCGACGCGCGTCCGTGACGAACTCGATGCCGACCTGCTGGAGGTGTTTCTCGCCGAAGCCGCAGACCTGCTGCCGTCCATCGGGACCGCGCTGCGCGGGCTCGAAGGCGACCCCAACGATCGCGAGCTGGCGCGCGACCTGATGCGCCGGCTTCACACCGTGAAGGGCAGCGCACGCATGGCCGGCGCGATGCGGCTCGGCGAACTGGTGCACGACATGGAGACGCGCATGGAAGCCGCCATGCAGCTGTCGGACGTGCCAGGCATCATCATTGAAGACCTGCAGGGCCAGTACGACCAGGCGATCGCGCTGTACGACGAACTGCAGAACCCGGACGCGGCGAAGGCGTCCGCTCCGGCCCCGGCAGAGGAGGCCAAGGAGCCTGAGCCTGCTCTTGCGCCGGTGATCGATCTCGCCACCGCGCGCGGCGAAGCCAAGCCCGAGGCGCGCGTCGAGAAGCCGGCGGTACCGCTGCCGTCGACGGTGGAGGCCACGATGGCAGCCACGGCGCCGGCCCAGCAGGCCGCGCCTTTCATTCGCGTCCGGGCCGATGTGCTCGATAAGCTGGTCGACCAGGCCGGTGAAGTTTCGATTGCGCGTTCCAAGCTGGAAAACGAGGTGTCGACGATCAAGGGATCGCTGACGGACCTCACCGAGAACATCTCGCGGCTGCGCTCGCAGCTGCGCGAGGTCGAGATCCAGGCCGAAGCGCAGGTGCAGGCGCGCGGCGCATCGCTGTCGCGCGAATCGGCGGATTTCGATCCGCTCGAATTCGATCGTTACACGCGGCTGCAGGAACTGACGCGCATGCTGGCCGAGTCCGTCGAAGACGTGGCGATGGTCCAGAGCAACATGGTGAAGGGCCTGCAAATGGCCGACACCGACCTGACCTCGCAGTCGCGACTGACGCGCGACCTGCAGCAGCAGCTGATGCGCGTGCGCCTCGTGCCGTTCGCGAACGTGTCCGAGCGGCTGTACCGCGTGGCCCGGCAGACGGCGAAGGAACTCGACAAGCGGGTGAACGTCGATGTGCGCGGCGGCACCACGGAAATCGACCGTGGCGTGCTCGAGAAGATGGTCGGACCGTTCGAGCACCTGATCCGCAACGCCATCGTGCACGGGCTGGAGCGACCGGCCGAGCGCCGCGCGGTAGGCAAGGCGGATGTCGGCGAACTCGTGCTCGATGTCAAGCAGGAAGCCAATGAAATCGTCGTCGTGCTGAGTGACGACGGCGCGGGCCTGAACCTCGAACGGATTCGCGAGCGCGCGCTCGAGCGCGAGCTGATCGGGGTCGACCAGGCGCTCGGCGATCGCGAGGCGATGGACCTCATCTTCCTGCCGGGCTTCTCGACCGCCACCGAGGTAACCGAACTGGCGGGACGCGGCGTCGGCATGGACGTCGTGCGCGCCGAGCTGGCCTCGTTCGGCGGCCGCATCGCGGTGTCCAGCGAGACCGGACGCGGAACGCGCTTCACGTTGTACCTGCCGATGACCCTGGCGGTAGCGCAGGTCGTGCTGGCCCGCATCGGAACGCGTCGGTATGCGCTCCCGGCCGGCATGGTCGAGCAGGTCAGGCGTTACCGGCCGGCGGCGCTGCTGCCGTCGCTCGCCGGCGGCATGATCGACATTCCGCCGATCGGTCCGGTGGTTCTGCGGCCGCTGTCGCAGCTGGTCGGCGAGGAAACCACGGGCCACCTGTCGAAGCAGACCCCGGTCGTGCTGCTGAAATCCGGCGACGACCGCATGGCGATCGCGGTCGACGACGTGTCGAGCAACCAGGAAGTCGTCGTCAAGAACGTCGGTGCGCAGGTCGCGCGCCTCGCCGGCATTCTCGGCGCCACGATTCTCGGTAACGGCGAGATCGTGCTGATCATCAATCCGGTGCAGCTGATCACGCGGGCGCCGGAGCCTCCGCCGATCTTTGAAGAGGAACTGCGCGCGGAAGTGAAGGCGGCGCCGACACGCACCACACCGGTCACCGAGATCGGTGGCATGGCGATGCCGACGGTCATGGTGGTCGACGATTCGCTGACCGTGCGTCGCGTGACCCAGCGCCTGCTCGAGCGCAACAACTTCAACGTGCTGCTCGCCAAGGATGGCGTCGACGCGTTGCGCCAGCTGCAGGACAGCAAGCCCGACGTGATGCTGGTCGACATCGAGATGCCGCGCATGGACGGCTACGACCTGACACGCAACGTCCGCAGTGCGCCGGTGACCGCCGGCGTCCCGATCATCATGATCACCTCGCGCACCGCCGAGAAACACCGCAGCATGGCCTTCGAGCTCGGCGTCAACGAATACCTCGGCAAGCCGTACCAGGAAGATGAGTTGATGAAGCTGGTGCGGCAGTACGTGGCGGAGAGGGCGACCGCGTAGCGGTTGGCCTGGCTGCGGTGGCACACGCAGGTTGTGCAGGCTGTTCCGCTGCGCGAGCTTCACTTCCTTAGTTCCGAGGTGCGCTTCAGGGCCGCGCGGCCCGTTACTTTCTTTGTCTTGCCAAAGAAAGTAACCAAAGAAACGCGCGCCTGCGAAGGCGCCCTTCGGGTGCCCTGTGCTGCTCGGGGTCGCGGGCGGGCCTGCAAACTCGCTCCCTGCGGTCGCTCAGACAGGCAGGCCCTCAAAGGCTCCCGCGCCCCCTGCGCTGCGCGGCGCCTTCGAAGGCATTCACCCGCGTCGCGTTTGGCACCAGCGTCACGGCGCCTGCACGGCGACGCGGTCAATCCGCTCGGGGACGCCGCAGCGGTGCGGGGCGGCAGCGGAGCCGTGCCGGGCGCGTGTCTGAGCGACTGCAGGGAGCGAGTTTCGCGCACGGCCCGCTGACGCCCTGCAGCGCAAGGGGAGCCGCAGGCCGGCCTCGTGCGGTCGCCTTTCTTTGGTGACTTTCTTTGGCGAAGCAAAGAAAGTCACCGGCCCGCGCCGTGAGCGTCGGTCGTCGCACGACGAAAACGGAGGTCGCGCAGCGGCACGCAATGAGTGAGCCGCGTGCTATCGACGCTTCACGACTGCGTACCGCTCCAGCGTCCTCCTGCGCGCAGCCGCGTGATCGACAATCGGCGCCGGATAGTCCGTCCCGATGACGCACCCCGCTTCGCGCTGGCGTGCCGCGCTGCCGAGCCACGGCGCATGGATCTCCTTCGCCGTGAAGCCTGCCAATTGCGGTAGATAGCGCTTGATGAACGCGCCTTCCGGGTCGAATTTCTCGGACTGCGTGACCGGATTGAAGATGCGGAAGTACGGTTGCGCGTCGCAGCCGGTGGACGCGGCCCACTGCCAGCCACCGTTGTTGGCGGCGAGGTCGAAGTCGTTCAGGTGATCGGCGAAGTAACGTTCGCCGCGGCGCCAGTCGATGCCCGAGTCCTTCGTCAGGAAGCTGGCGACCACCATGCGCAGCCGGTTGTGCATGTAGCCGGTCTGGTTGATCTGCGCCATGGCCGCGTCGACCAGCGGATAGCCCGTGCGCCCGCTGCACCAGGCAGCAAATGCGGTGTCGGCCGCGGGACCAGTTTCCCAGGCGATCGCGTCGTACTCGGGACGAAATGCGCGTTCGGCGACATGCGGGTGGTGCCACAGGATCATCTGGTAGAAGTCGCGCCAGATGAGTTCGGCGAGCCAGGTGCTGGCGCCTGCGGAGGCCGTTCTCTGCGCGTATCGCGCCAGCTCCCGGATCGACACGGTCCCGAAGCGCAGGTGTACCGACAGGTACGACGGCCCGCGCACCGCCGGGAAGTTGCGCGTCTCGTCATAGCGGTCGATGTGCTTCTTGAAGTCCTCGAAGGTGCGCGTCCCGCCGCTGGCGCCCGGCGTGATCGGCAGCTGCGCGAGATTCGTTGCCACGAATCCAAGCTGAGCAAGCGTTGGGATCCGGCCTTCCTCCTTCGCGACCGCGAGCTGCTCGCGACCGCGGTCGGACGCCCGCGGGGCGAGATCGTCCGCGCCAAGGCGCTTGAGCCAGGCGTTCTTGTACGGCGTGTAGACGCTGAACGGCCGGCCGTCCCCGGTCAGGACCTCCGACTTCTCGAAGACCACATGGTCCTTGCAGCGAACGAAACGCTGACCTTCGCTCACCAGCGCGCGTTCCACTGCGGCGTCCCGCTCGCGTGCATAGGGCTCGTAGTCGTCGCCGACAAACACCGCGTCGACAGAAAGCTGCCGGGCCAGCCGCGGGATGGCGGTGGCGGCGACCTCATGGCGGACGATCAGCGCACCCCCCCGCTTCCGTAGCTCGTCATCGAGCTCGGTGACCGAACGGTGGATGAACTCGACGCGCCGGTCGGCCTGCAGGCCGGTCGCCAGCAGGGGATCGAGGATCGCCCGGTCGAACACGAAGGCGCAGAAGACGCGCCGGCAGGAGGCCAACGCCGCGGCCAGTGCGGCATGGTCATCGAGCCGAAGGTCGCGACGGAACCAGACCAGGCCGGCGTCGTACATCGTGGATGGTGCCGGCCGTGCGCCGGCGAGGGAAAGTCTGGGGAAAGGAGCGGCGCAGTTTACAATTGCGTCCATGCCGAGCGACTCGATGGATCTGAGGCATCAGCTCCTGATCGCCATGCCAGCCATGGCGGACCCCAACTTTTCTGGCTCGGTGGTGTACATCTGCGACCACAGCGACAAAGGCGCACTCGGGCTGGTGATCAACCGGCCGACCGAACTCAGCCTGTCGACCCTGTTTGATCGCATCGACCTCAAGCTCGAGATCGCGCCCTGGAAGGACACCCCGGTCTTCTTCGGCGGCCCGGTGCAGACCGAGCGCGGTTTTGTTCTCCACGTGCCGCCGGGCAGCTACAGCTCCACCTTGACTGTCACCCCGGAAATCTCGTTGACGACGTCCAAGGACGTGCTCGAGGCGGTCGCCAGTGGCAGCGGCCCGGAGAAGATGCTGGTGACGCTCGGATATTCCGGCTGGGGCGCCGGGCAGCTCGAAGGCGAGATCGCGGCCAATGCATGGCTGACGGCGCCTGCCAATCCGCAGATCCTGTTCGATCTGCCTGCCGAGCAGCGCTACGACGCTGCACTGCGACTGTTGGGTGTCGATCCCACGCAGTTGTCGGGCCAGGTCGGCCATGCATAGGCCGCTGGAGGCGGGCCTGCATGCTGTCCGCTCCAGCGTTTCCTGTCCCACTTCCACTACCGCGATGACCGAGGCGATCGTGCTGGGTTTCGACTTCGGTGAGCGCCGCACCGGCGTGGCCATCGCCAATACGCTGACCCGCTCCGCACGGCCGCTGAAGTCCATTGAGTCGACCACCAACGAAGCGCGCTGGGTCGCGATCCAGGCTCTGGTCGAGGAGTGGCAGCCGTCTGCCTTTGTCGTCGGCATCCCGCGACACCCGGACGGCACGCCACACGCGATGACGGCGCGCTGCGAGCGCTTCGCGCGCCAGCTTGAAGGCCGGTATGCGCGGCCGGTGGCGCGGATCGACGAGCGCTACAGCTCGGCGGTGTCCGCCGCGGCCGACGATATCGACGCCGAGGCTGCAGCCGTCATCCTGCGGCAATGGCTCGAGCAGGGGGGCTCCGATGCTTGAACTCGACGCCGAAGTGCTCTACCGCACGCTGGCCGCCCGCGCCAGGGAGACTTTCGCCGGTGCCGCGCTGAAGCTGGTCGGGGTGCACACCGGCGGCGTCTGGCTGGCGGAACGATTGCGGCAGGACCTGCATATCGACACGCCGGTCGGCATCCTCGATGTCTCGTTCTACCGCGACGACTTTTCACGCAGCGGACTGAAGCCCGACGTGCGACCGTCCCAGATCAGCTTCGATGTCGCCGGCAGCCACATCCTGCTGGTGGACGACGTGCTGAGCACGGGCCGCACGGTGCGCGCGGCGATGAACGAGATCTTCGACTACGGCCGGCCGGCGCGGATCGATCTCGCGGTGCTGGTCGACCGCGGCGGGCGCGAACTGCCGATCGCCGCCACCGTGGTCGGCGCCACGCTCGAGGTTCCGGCCGACGTCACCGTCGTGCTGACCCGCGACGATGACCAGAGACTGCACCTGACGATGGAGAACCGCGGTGGCGAGTAACCCCCAGTTGAACCGCCACGGCGAACTGCATCACCTGCTGTCGATCGACGGACTGCCGCGGCCGATCCTCGAGCGCGTGCTGATGACGGCCGACAGTTTCATCAACCTCGCCGAGCGCGAAGTGAAGAACGTGCCGTTGCTGCGTGGCAAGAGCGTGTTCAACCTGTTCTTCGAGAACAGCACGCGCACCCGCACGACGTTCGAGATCGCGGCGCGGCGCCTGTCGGCCGATGTCTTCAACCTCGACATCATGCGTTCCAGCACCGCCAAGGGCGAGTCGCTGCTCGACACGATCGACAACCTGACGGCGATGCAGGCCGACATGTTCGTCGTGCGCCACGCCACCAGCGGCGCGCCGTACCTGATCGCCCAACATGCGTCGGCAAGCGCGCCGCACATCCATGTGATCAACGCCGGCGACGGGCGCCATGCGCATCCGACGCAGGGCCTGCTCGACATGTACACGATCCGCCACTACAAGAAGGAATTCAGCAACCTGACGGTGGCGATCGTCGGCGACATCCTGCACTCGCGCGTCGCGCGGTCGGACATCCACGCGCTGACGACGCTCGGTGTTCCCGAAGTGCGCGCGGTCGGCCCGCTGACGCTGCTGCCGGCCGGGCTGGAGCAGATGGGCGTGCGCGTCTGCACCAAGCTTGACGACGGCATCCGCGGGGCCGACGTCATCATCATGCTGCGGCTGCAGAACGAGCGCATGCGTGGCGCGCTGCTGCCGAGCGCGCAGGAGTACTTCGCTCACTACGGACTGACGCCGGAGCGGCTGGCAAACGCGAAGCCCGATGCGATCGTCATGCATCCGGGGCCGATGAACCGCGGCGTCGAGATCGACTCGCGCGTCGCCGACGGCACGGCCGCGGTGATCCTGCCGCAGGTGACCTTCGGCATTGCAGTGCGGATGGCGGTCATGTCGATCGTCGCATCGTCGGCGAGGATGCAGTGAAGGCGGCCAACGCATGAACATTGCCATATTGAACGGCCGCATCGTCGACCCGGCGTCGGGGCACGACGGCGCCGGGCGGGCTCTACATCGCCAACGGCCGCATTGCCGGGATCGGCAAGGCGCCGGACGGGTTCCGTGCCGATCGGACGCTCGATGTTCGAGGGGCAGTGGTTGCGCCCGGCCTGGTCGACCTGTGCGCACGGCTGCGCGAACCCGGCTCGGAGGGTGCGCTGAAGGTGGAGATGCGCGCGGCGCTGGCCGGCGGTGTGACCGGTGTGGTCTGCCCACCGGATACCGATCCGCCGCTCGACGAACCCGGGCTGGTGCGCATGCTGAGGCAGCGCTCGCGGGAGTCGGCCGGGGCCCGCACCTATCCGCTCGGCGCGCTGACGGTGCAACTGCAGGGCGAGGTGCTGGCGGAGATCCAGACGCTCGCGGAAACCGGCTGCGTCGCCTTCATGCAGACCCGCAGCCTGCCACACGACAACAGCGTCATGCTGCAGGCGATGCGCTACGCGCGCACGTTCGACCTGCCCCTGTGGCTGCGTCCGGTCGAGGACACGCTCGCAGGTTCCGGTGTGGCCGCCGCGGGCCCGGTCGCGGGCCGCCTCGGGCTGCCGTCGATTCCGGTGGTCGCCGAGACGGTCGCACTGCACACGATCTTCGAACTGCAGCGGGCCAGCGGCGCACGGGTCCACATCTGCCGGCTGTCGTCGGCCGCCGGGGTCGAACTGGTCCGTCAGGCGAAGCGGGAAGGCCTGCCGGTCACGGCGGACGTCGGCATCCATCACGTGCACCTGATCGATGTCGACATTGGTTACTTCGATCCGAACTTCCGGCTCGATCCGCCCTTGCGCTCGCAGCGCGATCGCGAGGCGATCGTCGCCGGACTGGCCGACGGCACGATCGATGCGATCTGCTCCGACCACGCGCCGCTCAGCGTCGAAGAGAAGCTGCTGCCGTTCGGCGAAGCGGAGCCCGGTGCGACCGCACTCGAAACGCTGCTGCCGCTGACGTTGAAGTGGGCGTCCGAGAACGGGATCGCGATGACGGCCGCCTTGGCCAAGGTCACGAGCCGTGCGGCCGAGATCCTCGGTGAAGACACCGGCCGCCTTGCGCTCGGTGCCAAGGCTGACGTCGTCGTGTTCGATCCGGAAGCGCACTGGCGCGTGACGCCGGAAAACCTGCGCAGCGCCGGCAAGTGCACCCCCTACGCGGGATACGAACTGCAGGGCCGCGCCCGCTACACGCTGGTCGGCGGCGACATCCGCTACGAGGCGGCCTAGAAGTGCGGTACCTGATCGCGCCGCTGCGCGCGGTGCTGCTGGTGCCGCACATCCTGCTCGGAATACTCATCGCGTTCGTGGCGTTTCCGCTGAGCAGGACTCAGGCCACCCGCAATCGCATCAATCACTGGTGGTCGCGCTGGGTGCTGCGCCTGTGCGGCGTGCGCCTGCGCGTCAGCGGCCAGCCGCTCAGCGACGAACTCGTCAGCACCGGCATCGACGCCCGGCAGCAACGGGCGGCTGCTGCTCTCGAATCACATCTCCTGGATCGACATCTTTTCGATCAACGCCGCGATGCCGTGCCGCTTCGTGGCGAAGGCGGAGATCGTGCGCTGGCCCATCATCGGCGGCATGGTGGGGCACTCCGGCACGCTCTTCATCGAGCGGGGCAAGCGGCGCGCCGTCGCGACGGTCAACGAGGCGGTGCAGGGCCACCTGCGAGCCGGGGAGAGCATCGGCATATTTCCCGAGGGCACGACAACGCGGGGCGACCGCCTGCTGCCGTTCCATTCGAACCTGCTGGCGCCGGCGCTCGAGGTCGGTTGCCCCGTCTGGCCGGTCGGCCTGCGCTATACCCAGCGCGGCAAATTCAGCGACGCCGCCGCGTTCGTCGGCGATATGGGTTTCGTTACATCGCTCGCGAATGTGCTGGTCGCGGACGATCTCGAGATCGAGGTGGCGTTCCTTCCCGCGCTGGACGCTGCGGCGTACGAGAACCGGCACACCCTGGCGCGCGCGGCGCATGCAGCGCTGTCGGAGTACTTCGGGCTGGTCGAAGTGCCGGAGCGGGCGGAAGCGCCGGATAACGGCACGAGCTAGTCGCCGCCGGGAGCCTGCGACTGCGGGCAATCGACCTGGAACAGAACGCCGTCGTCGAGTCGCAGCGCGCTGAGCTTGCCGCCCCAGACGCAGCCGGTATCGAGGCCGATGACGTTCGAGCGGCGCACCAGCCCCTCGGTCGACCAGTGGCCGAAGACGATCGGCGTGTCGCGCGTTGCTCGTTCCGGATGGTCGAACCAGGGCACCGTTCCCTTGGGTGCCTGGGCAGCGCTGTCCTTGAACTTCAGGTGCATCCTCCCGTCGGCATCGACGACGCGCAGCCGCGTCAGCGCATTGACGATGAAGCGCAGCCGGTCGTCGCCGCGCAGTGCGTCGTCCCACAGATCGGGCTGGTTGCCGTACATCCGCTGCAGGAACTCGCGATAGTCGCCACGCTGGAGGCGACGGTGAACCTCCTCGCCGCACTCGAGAGTCTGCGCCACCGTCCACTGCGGAGGCACCCCGGCATGGACCAGAGAGGTGGCCCCCTTCCACATGAGCGAGCGGCAGGGAGCGCAGCCAGTCGATCAGCTCGCGGCGATCCGGTGCATCGAGGATCTCCTGCAACGTGTCCGAGTCGTGCCGGGAACGGGTGCCCGCATCGACCGCCAGCAGGTGCAGGTCGTGATTGCCGAGCAGGGCCACGGCCTGGCCGGCTTCGACCCGCCGCCGCACCTCGCGCAGTGTCGCGAGCGACTGCGGGCCGCGATTGACGATATCGCCGACGAAGATCAGCCGGCGCGGATCCGGCAGTCGCGCCAGCAGCGTTTCGAGACTCGCGAGGCAGCCCTGCAGGTCGCCGATGACATAGGTGCTCATGGCTGCGATCGTAGCGGCTGTATCGGATCCGTTTGTTAGCATCGGTCTGATGAAGCCTGTACGCAAAGCCGTCTTTCCTGTCGCCGGACTCGGCACCCGCTTTCTTCCCGCCACCAAGGCGATGCCGAAGGAGATGCTGCCGATCGTCGACAAGCCGCTGATCCAGTATGCGGTCGAAGAGGCGGCCGCCGCCGGCATCACGCAGATGATCTTCATCACCGGGCGGCACAAGCGCTCGATCGAGGATCACTTCGACCGCGCCCCCGAACTGGAAGCGGAACTGGCGGCCAAGGGGAAGAATGATCTCCTCGAAATCGTGCGCAACATCTCGCCCGATCCGGAGACGTTCATCTTCATTCGCCAGCCCGAGCCCCTGGGCCTGGGCCACGCGGTGCTGTGCGCGGAGCCGGTCATCGATGACGAGCCCTTCGTGGTGGTCCTCGCCGATGACCTGATCGATGCCGAGGTGTCGGTGATCAGTCAACTGTGCGACGCACGGGCGAAGCTCGACGGCGGCAGCGTCCTCGCCGTCGAGGACGTGCCGCGCACCGAGACCGGCAAGTACGGGATCGTCAGCAGCACGCCGCTCGATGACCGTACTTCGCGCATGTTGCACATCGTCGAGAAACCGGCGCCGGAACAGGCGCCGTCGACGCTCGCGGTGCTCGGCCGCTACGTCCTGGAACCCGAGGTGTTCGCCCACCTGCGGACGATCCCGCGCGGCACCGGCGGAGAAATCCAGCTCACCGACGCGATCGCGCGGATGGTGCCGGACGGCCGCACCTATGCCTACCGCTATCGTGGCCAGCGCTTCGACTGCGGCTCGAAGGAGGGCTTCCTGACGGCCACGGTGCACTACGCGCGCAAGGCCGGCTACGCGATCTGAGAGTCAGTCCCGCTCGTATTCGTCGGCCGCGGCCGCGCGCGCGCGCAGCCGGTAGAGCCGGAACGGCATGAAGAACAGCGCGAAGTAGACGGCGCAGATCCCCAGGTACGACCAGAAGATCCAGCGGTCGGCGACGCCGGACTGCCACATGACCGTTCCGATTGCAGCCAGCACGGCGTTGGCGCCGACCAGCAGGCCCAGCGTCTGCCACGGACCGAAGCCGCGCCGCAGCAGCATGTGGTGGATGTGGTCGCGATCCGGTGCCATCGGGCTGCGCCGTCGCGCGAGCCGTCGTACCGTGACCGTGAACACGTCCATCAGCACGATGCCGAGCACCCACAGCATCACGGGCGGCGGCACCGACCTCGCCATGAACGCTGCGTCAGCGCCACCGCGAACCAGGCGACCGCGAAGCCGAGCACCATGCTGCCGGCGTCGCCCATGAAGGTGCGATGACGTCCGCGCAGCGGCCACGGCAGGTTGAAGAACAGGAACCCCGCGAGTGCGCCCGGCCAGAACGATGAGAATCTTCGCCGCGTTGGCATCGCCGACGGTCCAGGCGAAGGCTGCCAGCACGAGCAGGATGCCGAACACCAGACTGCCCGCCAGGCCGTCCAGTCCGTCCAGCATGTTGATCGCGTTGACGACGGCCAGCGTGGCCAGCACCGTCAGCGGGATCGCCCAGTGGCGCGTGTTGATCGGGTTGGTGCCGAACAGGTCACCGAGGTTGACGAGGAAGTTCTCGCCCCAGGACGTCATCAGCAGGGCCGCGATCACCTGCAGCAGCAGCTTGGTGCCGGCCGACACCTCGCCGAGATCGTCCATCAGGCCGACCAGCGCCAGCAGCAGCACACCGGCGAAGAACGCGCTGTACTGCGCGAACGCGGAGAACGACACCGCCAGCGCGAGGAAGCAGCCCGGCGGTGACCGCAATGCCGCCGGTCAGTGGCACCGGACCGCGTGGCGCTTGCGTCCGCCGGGGTGATCGACCAGGCCCCAGCGCTCGGCGGGTCGGCGCAGCATCAGGATCAGCAGGCCAGCGAAAAACGCGCCTGCGGCGGCCTGCGCCAGGTAGGTAAGCGGCATTGCAATCGGCATGGCCGCGATTATCCGTGAAGCCCGGCGTCGGTCAGCGGCCGGGGGCCAGCTGCCGGTAGATCGCGACGGTCTTGTCGACCATCTGCTGCACCGAGAAGGCCTCCGTCACGCGCCGCTGCCCCGCCGCGCCCAGCCGTGCACGCAGGGCCGCGTCGCCGAGCAGGCGGTTCAGCGCTCCTGCCAGTGCGTCGACGCTGCCCGGTTGAACCAGCAGGCCCGTGACCTCGTGAAGCGTGACGTACTCGACGCCGGTGCCGAGTCGCGTCGCTACCACTGGTTTGCCACAGTGCATCGCTTCCAGCTGGACCAGGCCGAACTGCTCGGCCCGCTCGGTCGACGGCATGCAGAAGATGTCGCAGGCGTCGTAGTACGCCACGAGTTCCTCGTCGGGGATGAAACCGAGAAAGCGCACGCGCTCGGCCACGGCGGTGTCGCGCGCTAGCTGGCGCAGGCTCTCCGTCAACGGTCCGCGCCCGCCGATCCAGAGATCCGCGTCAACGCTGCGCAATGCACGGATCAGCACATCGAAGCCCTTGTAGTAGACGTGGCGCCCCACCGTGAAGATCACCGGCCGCGTGCGCGGCGGCGCGTCGAGTTCGGCCCGGCGCCGTCGCGCCGCGTCGTTCCAGCCGAAGGCTCCGGCGTCGAACCCGTACGGAATCACTTCGCGCAGTTGCCCGGGCTTGCCCGGCGCCATCTGCTGCGACGAACTGAAGTGCTGCGGTGTCGCACCGATGATCGCGTCGGCATCGCGCACGAACGCATCCAGGAAGGGTCGATACAGCGCGAGTGCCGTCCGCTGCTTGACGATGTCGCTGTGCCAGGAGATCACCCGCTTGACCGAGCGCGGCAACGTCATCGCAGTGAACTGCCCCAGAGGGTCGGGAAAGTTCAGATGAACGACGTCGAACCGGTGCTCACGATGCAGTCGACGCGCGAGCAGTGGCATCGATGGTGCAAGCGCGACGCTCGCGACGATGCCGTGGCTGGCCGCGCGGACAGTCAGGTAGCGGTAGTTGAGATGCCGGTCGGTGCGCGGCACATCGTTCGCCACCAGGTTGATCGCTTCGATATCCGCCGGCAGCCCACCCAGCAGAGCGCGTACATACCGTTCAATGCCGCCGACGTCACCGTCGAACTTGCCGAGGTGCAGGACCTTCACGAGTTGGCAAGGACCTTTCGGTAGACGGCCAGTGTTTCCTGCGCGCAGCGCTCCCACGAGAACCCGGAGGCTCGCTGGCGGCATAAATCGGCGCGCTGCTGCCAGTGCGCCGGGTCGTCCGCCAGTCGCTGCAAAAGCGCGGTCAGTCCTTCGGCGTCTGTCGGCTCGACCATTTCGCCGGCGTCGCCTACAACTTCCGGCAGTGTCGCGCGATTCGACACGATCACGGGCGTACCGCAGGCCATTGCTTCCAGCGGCGGAAGCCCAAAGCCTTCATACAGGGACGGATAAACCAGCACCATCGCGCCGGCATACAGCGCGGCCAGGTCCGAGTCGCTGGTGAACCCCAGCGGCCGCACCTGACCGGCGTCGACCAGCGGACTGCATCGTTGACTCGAGTGTTCGACGTCAACCAGCCTTTCATCCCGACGAGTACCAAGGGATGCTCTTCGCGAAAGGCCCTGGGCAACTCTGCATAGGTGCGGATGACGAGTTCCAGGTTCTTCCGCGGCTCGAGGGTTCCTACACAGAGGATGAACGACCTGTAGGAAAGGTCTCGCGCTGTCAGTACTTCGCTGCACTCGTCCTCGTCGCGGGGACGGAAGATCTTGCGGGCGCCGAGAGGCACGGCAGTGATCCGGTCCGGCGATACGCCGAACTCGGCGATGATTTCGTTGCGTGTATACGCCGCGTCCGTGATCACATGGTTCGCCCGCGCCAGGGAGCGCGGGAAAAGCCGATTCATGATCTTCACTCGCTCCGACGGATGCGTCTCCGGAAAGCGGATCCACGACAGGTCGTGCGCGGTGATCACTGTCGGACCCGGGAATCGATGCGAGAGGAAGTTTGGCTCGTGATAGAGCTGGATCTTCGAGGCGGTCGCGCTCCCTGCGTGAACCTGAACTGCTGCAACGCCCGGCTCAGCAGTAGGGGTGCGGCACGAACTTCTTGATGACCTCCTTCAGCGGTCGTGATGTTTCGAATGGGTTCGGTCCGGATTTCCCGGCTCCACGCGAACAGAGTAGAAGAGCGGAAAGATCGACCTCGCCCGATGGCGACCAGCGGCCTCGGCGAGATTCTTCGTGTACTGGCCGATTCCCGTCAAGCGGCGAGAGCAGGGCGGCGCCGTTGATTCCGACCCGCAGCGGCGGGCCGCTCACTTCGTGATCACGCACAGTCCCCCGGTTTGCGAGCTTCCTATCGCTCAGCAGACGAGCCAAAGTGATCGGGCGTCTCCACCAGGGCCGGCGATTGCGCTCGGTGGTAATGAGGTTGAGACCGTATGCGGCAATAACCGCGAGCGTCGGATCGATCAGGAACTCAAACTTCGAGAAGCCGATTTCCTTGCACACTTCGCGGATGTGGAAGGGCGGCATGTCCCTCTCGGTCACGCCGTAGAGCTGCATGGCCCGCAATGACTCGGGGCTTTGCGAATGTCCGGCACCGGGCTCGTGGGTGACGAGCACGCCTCCCGGGCGCAGCACACGATAAACGCCCTGAAGCGCCGCACGCTCATCTACGGCATGGTGCAGCGAGTCGTAGAAAACGGCGCAGTCAAACGGCACTTCGAACGCCATCGACTCGTAATCCGAGACGATGAACTCCAGGTTTCTTGCTTCGTAGCGTGCTCGGTTGCGCTCGGCATACTCGATCATTTCTGGCGCGATGTCCTGCCCGGTCACGTGATAGCCGCGTCGCGCGAAGAATGCGCTGGTCCAACCGGTGCCGCAGCCAAGATCCAGCAGTCGGGCCGGAGCAGGCGGAAGCAGCGCCATGATGATGCCGAGATCGACCAGGTTCTTGGAGCAGGTGTGGTGCGAGAACGGCTTGTCGTAAGCGGCAACCGCCCCTTCCTCGCCCAGGTTCTGCATGTAGTCGATTTCGCCCTGTTTCATCGTTCCCCCCGATCACACGCTGTCGCCACGTCCTAGCGCGTCAGCCAGGAACGACAGGCTGGGCGAATGCCCCGACTGCAGCGCGGTCAGGTGAAAGCGAGCGGGCTGATAGAGCTGCTCGGGCGGGTAATTGATGAACGCGCCCAGGCAGTCACGACGAACAAAGAAAGCGTTGGTGCCCGCGAGGTTGCAGCACACGAGACCGTAGTCAGCCGCAAACGCGTCCACCCAGGCCGCCAATGACGAACCCTGATAGTCGTCGCCCTGCCAGGCGCGCTTCGGCTCGTATTTAACGGACACCCGCATCGGATAGGGAAACTTGGCGTTGTACTCGCCAATCAGGATCCGGGGACCGAATGCCGAGACCGCCGGCGCGGCGACCTGCAGATCGTTGCCGTCGATGTCGACCGACAGCAGGTCCAGTGCGCCGAGCCTGGATACCTCGGTTTCCAGGAGCGCCGTCACGTTCTCCCGCGTCACCATCGCCTCGATCACGCGCAATCGATCACTGACCGGCAGCGCCGCGCGGATGGCAGCGATGTTCGCCGGATCGCCGTCGATCCAGAGACCCCGCCAGCCTTTCAGCAGAAGGCAGTGCGAGTTGTTCTCGCGGCCGTCGCCGCAGCCGATTTCGGCAAACGAGCCGTTCTCGATGCCGAGCCGACCGCAGATGTGAGCGATGATGCCGTCCTCGTCCGCCTGCGAGTAGACCTTGTAGCCGAAACCCGCAGGGCTTTCCGGCATGGCTTCTCGCACTTCGGATTGCAAGCGGGCGAGTTCGCGCGACAGTTCGAGCTGCAACGAAGTGCCAAGCAGCGTCGCGACAGGCGACGCCGGCGCGTGCAACACATACTTGAGCGAACGCTTGATCTGCGGAAGGAAGGCCATCGTTCAGGGAGAGTCTGCTCGCGGGCGGCCTGCGGTAAGCCGATTGAGCAGCTGCTTTTCCTCCGGCGAAAGCAGGCCGAAGATAGCACGCACGGCGTAGAACACTGTCAGCGCTGCCGCCCCGCTGACGACCCATTGCAGCCAGGTCGACGAGTGCATGCCGAGCAGCAGCACGAGCAGTTGGCCGGCAAGGCCGACGGCGATTCCGGTCAGGAACCTGAGCCGACCCGCGGGCGCTCGTAGTGCCAGGGAGCGTCGTGCAACCGCCCGGAACACGAGCGACGTTCCGAGTCCAAGCAGCATTGCGACGGCGGCGCCGCTCGCGCCCCAGCGCGGTACGAGGAGTGCGATGGCGATGACGACCACGATCGCGGTGAGCGTCGCAAACCGCGCCGGCAAGCCGGCTCTGCCGTAGGCCGCCACGATGGTGCTGACCGGTATCGAAACGGCGGGGATGCAGAACGCAATCCAGAGAATGCGGAACACGGTGACCACTTCGGGCGTGCCCTGTTCACCGAGCCACAAGCGAAAGAACGGCGCCGCCAGCAGAACGCCAGGAAGCAGCAGCGGTGCGACGATCGCAATCACGCCTCGCTCGAGTGCGTCGTTAAATTCGGTTATCCGTTCGCGGCCACCGGCAGCGTGCAGCCCGGTGGCATGCGGGAAGGCGAAAGAGGTCAGCGCAACCACCGCGGCGAGCGCCTTGTTCGCGACGTTGCCCATCAGGCGGAGACCTTTAATGAATATCAGGATGAAGATGGGTGTCCGGATACAAAACCGGCAGTCGATGTGGGGCAATCAATCGTTCTTGAAGGGGTAAATTTCGCTTCCGGAAGTTCCGAATTAACGGTAAACTCTATGAACATTCTGGATAAAGTAGCCGGGGATATGCAGAAATATCCCGATATTGAAGTCGAAATTCGCGGTTATACGGATAACACAGGCAGTGACGAAGGTAATATCCGGATTTCTCAACGCCGGGCGGATACAGTTAGACAATATCTGGTGAGTCAGGGTATTCCATCCTATCGGATTAGGACCAAGGGATTCGGTCCGGAAAATCCGATCGCACCAAATAGCACCCGTGATGGCAGGGCTCAAAACCGGAGAATAGAATTTTACCGTATCAAGTAAAATAATTTGATCTGGTTGGTGCCGGGTGGCACTACGATTTGTAGTATTTATGTAAGATATACATATTATCTTTATCATATAATCTTGTACAGGGTTAACCGGGTCGCATTGGCCCGGTTTACCCATATTATACCCTTTGTATAAAAATTATAGTTCACCACGGAATCACACGGAATTTTTTGTCAATACAATTCCACCTGTTACCACCGGATAAAGCATATTTAAGTAGTTCTAATGATCCCTGTTAATCCGTGGTTAATATTTTTGCCCACAAAGCCTATAAATTGCCGCGCCATGCATTATATCCTTTCGGGATAAAATTTAATTATTGACCGAGTTCCCATTCGAGAATTCCGGAATTAAAATATAAAGATGTCCCAAGATTCGGCTTTGAGATTTATCCATCCCTTTGTATATTTTATGTAGTCCTTGGTAAAGACGTGTGATTACGTTAACCTCAAATCCGGATAAAAATCAGCTTTAAATAAAATATTGGCGGTAAATTATTTGATTGGCTGTACAATGAGGGGAAAACAGGTATATAAAATATGTTTCTTTCGACCAATAAGCGGGCGTAAATCAGTAAAATCAAATAATGATCTTGTTTCCCCGACCCCGATCACGGCTCAATCCGACATGAAGTCATATGCGCTTAGTTGAAGTCCTTCAAATTACTGGTGCGATTCTTGGCATTCTTGCAACGGTCTTTATGGGGATCGAGCAGCGGCTTATTTCACGATTTCGACGCGCCGGCGCGATGTCCCCACAGACTTCTATGACACCCCCATCCTTCAAGCTGTTCCTTCGCTGGAGGCTCTCGCGCCTCAGATCAGCGGGGGTGGTTGTATATATCGATTCACATCGTATTTACCTCGATGAAACGGTTTATCTCTCACATCGAAAGAAACGCGCGGTACTCGGAATCAGCTTGGTCGTCTTCGCCATTCTCGTTGTTGTAATGGTGCATAGGGCATTGAGCGGGTAAAATGCCGCTCAGATGTTATATCTGCCTGTTTAAAACTCATAACTACCTGTTCGATCTTTTTGCCTGGATATGATCGCTTGTAAACAAAAGGATGGAACGCGGCCGCAGATGCAGAGAATGATTTAGTTCAATATAAAATCAATTTTAAACCGGATATATGCGGTGAGGAGTCTGACATGAGAGAGCATATTAATTTTACGCTAAATGGTAAAAACGTGGTCCTCGACCTGGATAGCGACCGTAGGCTGTTATGGGTTTTACGCACAGATCTGGGGCTTACCGGAACAAAATATGGCTGCGGCGAAAACTACTGTGGCGCTTGTACGGTTCTGGTTGACAATGAAGCTGGTAAGATCCTGCCAGATAAAGCTGAAGGATATACAAAACAAATCGGTTCTAACGATTGAAGGATTGGCAAAAAACGGTGAATTACACCCCTTGCAGAAAGCGTTTTTGGAAAATGATGCACTGCAATGCGGGTATTGCACGCCTGGCATGATCATGAATGCCTATGCTATGTTGAAGAAAAATCCCAATCCGACGGAGGAACAAATTATTGACGGGATGGAAGAAAATCTCTGCCGTTGCGGTGCACATAAACGTATCGTAGAAGCGATCAGGGCTGCTGCCGGAATAAAGGGAGGATTCTGATATGAAAAAGGATAATGATCTGGATCTCGATTTCACCGACCGTTTAATGGATTTCAGCGTCAGCAGGCGAGAATTTTTAAAAATTGCCGGCGGCGGTATCTTTATTTTTATGACCCTCGATCTGCCATTATGGGCACAGCGCCCGTCCAGGCCTCAGTTACCTAAGGATTTCAATGCTTTTTTGCAGATTGGTGAAGATGGCCGGGTGGCCTGTTATACGGGAAAGATCGAGATGGGACAGGGGGTGATAACTTCACTGGCACAGATGCTTGCCGACGAGCTGGATGTTGAACTGGAATCGGTCGATATGGTTATGGGAGACACGGATCTCTGCCCCTGGGATATGGGTACTTTCGGTTCCATGTCCACCCGCTTTTTTGGGCCACCGTTGCGTGCTGCCGGTGCCGAAGGCCGTCGGGTATTAATGGAACTGGCTGCCGACTTTCTGAAGAAGCCGGTGGATCAGTTATCGGTTGAAAGCGGCGTCGTCTATGACCGGATTGATAAGAATAATAAAGTTACTTATGCACAGCTGGCTAAAGGTCAAAAAATCAGCCGACATGCCTCCGGAGACGTACCGCTTAAAACACCGGATCAGTTTAAAATAATGGGCCATCCAGTGCACCGCAGGGACGCCCGGGATAAAGTAACCGGTCGGGCCAAGTTTGCTGGAGATATTCAACTTCCCGGGATGGTCTACGCCAGAATACTGCGACCGCCTTCACACGATGCAATACGGGTATCTGTTGATCTTTCAGAAGTAAGGAAGATGGACGGTGTTCAAATTGTGGAAGATGGCGATTTAATAGCCGTTTTGCACGCTTATCCGGATATCGCTGAAGAAGCGCTTTCAAAGATCAAGGCCAATTATGAAACACCGGATTCTGATCTGAATCAAGACACGATCTTTGATCATTTATTGAAAGTGGCGCCGGAAGGTGAAAAGGTTGCTGCAAACGGCGCGCTTGATAAAGGAGAGGCAGCTGCTGTCAAGGTTTTTGAGCAGACTTATCTGGATGGATATAAAGCCCATGCCCCCATGGAGCCTCATACGGCCGTCGTCCATGTCGAGGGAGACAAAGCCACCGTTTGGCCTTCCTCACAAACCCCGTTCCGGGCGAAGGATGAGGTTGCTGAGGCATTGGAAATTCCGGCAGAAAATGTTCATGTCATTTCACCTTTCATCGGCGGTGGTTTCGGCGGAAAATCAAGAAATCTGCAGGTGGTTGAAGCCGCCCGCCTGTCAAAAATTACCGGCCAACCTGTTCAGGTAGCCTGGACACGTCAGGAAGAATTTTTTTATGATTCATTCCGACCTGCGGCGGCGGTTAAAATAAAATCCGGTATCGATAAGAACGGACGGATTTGTTTTTGGGATTACCATGTGTTTTTTGCCGGTGAGCGTGGTTCGCAGCATTTCTATGCCATTCCGAATTCCAATACAGTTGCGCACGGTTCAGGCTGGCGTGGCGACCCAGGAACGCATCCGTTCGCTACCGGGGCCTGGCGTGCACCTGCCAATAATACGAATACTTTTGCCAGAGAATCACAAATTGACATCATGGCCGATAAGGCTGGAATAGATCCCGTTGAATTCCGTCTGCAAAACCTGACCGATCTGAAAATGCGGCGCGTTCTGGAAGCAGCCGCCGAAAAATTCGACTGGAAACCGGCTAAAGCACAAGGCGGACGCGGTTATGGGGTAGCCTGTGGAATCGATGCCGGCACTTCTGTCGCCACCATGGCCGAGGTAGTGGTGGACAGTGATAGCGGAAAGGTAAGCGTGAAGCGGGTGGTTTGTGCCCAGGATATGGGCCTGGCCATCAACCCGCAGGGTGCCACAATTCAGATGGAAGGTTGCATCACCATGGGGTTGGGATATGCTCTTGCCGGAGACCTGCATTTCACCGGCGGTCAGATCCATGATCTCAATTTTGACACCTACTCGATACCCCGTTTCTCCTGGCTGCCCCGGATAGAAACAGTTATCATCGATGCCAAAAATGACCCTGCACAGGGCGGCGGTGAGCCGGCCATTGTCACCATGGGTGCCGTGATTGCAAATGCCATTTTTGATGCGGTTGGCGTGCGGATACTGCAATTACCCATGACCGCAGATCGCGTCAGAAATGAAATGAGGAAAGGGTGATCTTTTGTAAAATTTACCTGCGTACATATACAACCGGAGAAAGTGCATATGTTTTTCAATTCTGAAAAAATGTCAATATCTGTAATACTTGTATTTTTAATCATTCTGGTTCAGACGGTCAGCCATGGTCAGCCACATGATTCCTTGATCACAAAATTTGAAAATGGATTATTACCGGTTGTCCTGATAGAGGGGGAGTCACCTTTGAATTTGGCAGACAGGATGAAATATTACAAAGTACCGGGTATTAGTATTGCCGTAATCAAAGATTACAATATTGAATGGAGCAGACAATATGGGGCTATGGACGCAGAGATTCAAAACCCTGTGACAAATAAAACCTTGTTTAATGCGGGGTCGCTTAGTAAGGGGGTCGCGGCTTTAACCGTTTTAAGTTTGGTGCAAGCCGGAAAGATCGATTTGAATCAGGACATCAATGAACAACTGATTTCCTGGAAACTACCTGAAAATGAATTTACCAAAAAATCTGCTGTCACACCCTTGCTTCTGTTGAATCACAGCGGTGGTGCTATGCATAGTCCATCTTTTTCGTATTTACCAGAAAACCTGCCAACACTTCTTCAGGTTCTGAATGGCGAAAGTCCGGCCCAATCAAAGCCGGTGGTTGTCGATAAAGTACCCGGAACCGAATATCAGTATTCGAATCCCGGATATTCGATGTTACAACAGCTAACGATTGATGTGGAACTTAAATCATATCCGGAAATTACAAACGAGAAGGTATTCCAACCGCTTGAGATGCATGCCAGCACTTTTCAACAACCGTTGCCATCAGATTTATTAACCTATGCCTCGGCCGGCCATATGAATAACGGCTTACCACTCGAGGTCAAGCGATATGTTTATACGGAACTTGCGGCGGGTGGACTATGGACAACTACAGTTGATTACGCAAAATATATCATTGAACTGCAGAAATCGTATAATGGCCAATCAAATAAAATTATCTCACAGGAACTTTCAAAACAAATGTTATCACCCCATGTCTCAGCGCAATACGGTTTCGGTGTATTTATCAGGGAAAATAATTATTTCGGGCACCTTGGTGATAACAGAGGATTTTTTGCCGGATATATAGCTCATTTAACTGATGGCTATGGGGCGGTTGTATTTACGAATTCTCAGAACGGAGCGGGCTTGATTCGGGAGATATTCAATGGTATCGCAGGGATTTATGAATGGAAGGGTTATTTATCTGATGTTTATAAAACCGTGGAGATCGATGATGAGCTGCTTCAGATATATTCCGGACGTTATGCTATTGGATCGGATGATTATTTCGAGGTAAAAAATGAAAAAAATTATTTATTGATCAATCGATTTGACAACGCAAAACTCTATTATGTCGGAGACGGAAAATTTGTGACAAAATTCAGAAAAGGAGACCTTAAATTCCTTTTGGATCGCGATAAAAAAACCCTTGGAGTTGTATATCATTTCGCTGATGAACTTGGCCGATTTCTGGCTGCACCACTTTCTGGTCACAAGATGAATCAGGGAGAAACCATCCCGATGGAGTTGCTATCCGATGGCAAAATTGTCGAAGCTGTCGATCTGTATCGCAAAATACAATACAAAAATCCTCAGGATTTCTATGTATCCGAAAACCGTCTCAATAATCTGGGATATATTTATCTAGGGCAGCAGAATTACAAACAAGCCCTGGCGATTTTTAAATTGAATGTTGAATTTTATCCGGAATCTGCCAATTGTTATGATAGTCTCGCTGAAGCATATATGAATAACGGTGATCGTGAACTTGCCATAATAAATTACAAAAAATCACTCGAAATAAATCCGGATAATCAAAATGCAGTAAGGATGTTAAAAAAGATATCTGGAGAATAGGAACCATCTCCGCTTTTCAGCGCCATTGGTTCAATTTTTATTACGCTTTTAAACATGATTTACCAACACCACTCTCTATTTATTTTTTGATAATATCTATAATTTACCCGCTTGGCAATATGTCCGTGGTAAAAAATAAACTGCCGAATTGTGAAATATCCATTGCTTTAATCATGTTTTAACTCTTGATGTTCAATTCATTCACTTCGGACCAGGCGTAACTTTCATTTGCATATCGAAACCGCCCTGTCACTGTGATATACAAGAAAAACAATATGGCATCCGTGTTAACGGAATACTTCACCATCGCCCGCCCCTGGCGGGGGCAGGCGGAATAACGTGCGAAAACACATATTATTGAAGTTAAAGCAGTTAGGCTAATATATCCGGATAAATTAAACATACTATGATACTTCAGCTTAACCTTAAATAAATCGAATAAATCACTGCATTTATCCGTGTTATTCCGTGGTTTCTGAATGTATCGTGCTAATTAAAAAGGCGGTTTTCATGAAAAGAAGAAAGTTATTACTATTAGGTCTGACCCTCTACCCCATGAATTTACTGGCAAAAATTCAATCCCTAAATATATTTATACCAGGCAAAGGTTTTAAAGTCAGTGCCGGTGAAACCCGGTCTGGTGAACACTACAATATGAAGGGTGTTACTTCAAACACATTGGATATCAAAATTTCTTCTTCCGATACCGATGGCAATCTGGCTGTTTTTGAGCAAACCGGACTAACCCCAAATGGCGGACCACCTTTACATATACACCCATTCCAGGATGAATGGTTTTATGTCATCGAAGGAGAATATCTGTTCCAGGTTGGGACCGATAGATACCGGATTAATAAAGGTGACACGATATTTTTACCAAAAAAGGTTCAGCACGCCTTTATCCAACTTACCGACAGAGGCAGGATGATCGTTTCCTATCTGCCGGCAGGCAAAATGGAAGCATTCTTTAAGGCGACGAGCGAGTGGATCTCACCACCCACACAGGAAGAGATCGTAAAAATTTTTACTGCACATGATATGGAAGTCGTAGGCCCCCCGCTCAAGATTTGACGAATGAACCCCGATAAACGCTGGAAATATATTTCTATAAATTTTCTGCCAGCCTGATCGATATGCGTTATTTTTTAAAATATATTTGTCTATGATATATTGATATCATAAAATAAAGCGCATTCTTCACTGCACGGGAGGATATACCCGAATTGATTTAACAGAGCCCTTTTATTGAAAGCAGAATGCAAACCAATCTTGCTGTTTATACCAAATTATTGACCCGGGTTTAAGACAATCATAAATCAGGTCAGGACCTTCACGCCGGAAAGGAGAATCTTGAAAAATGACCAAACACCATCCCGAACGACATTTTAGTGAACGCATCGGTTGGCTACGCGCTGGGGTTCTGGGTGCAAATGATGGCATCGTCTCTACGGCAAGCCTTATAGTCGGCGTTGCCGCTGCTCAGGCAGCACATAGTGATGTGCTGATAGCCGGGATCGCCGGTCTGGTTGCCGGGGCAATGTCAATGGCCGCAGGTGAATATGTCTCAGTCAGCTCTCAAGCTGATACCGAAAGGGCGGATCTCAAACGTGAACAAATTGAACTGGAAATGAATGAGTCATCCGAACGCAAAGAACTAGCAGGGATTTATATGAAAAGGGGTCTTGACGCTGTTCTCGCAAAACAGGTAGCCGAACAATTGATGGCCCATGACGCCCTGGGGGCCCATTCGCGCGATGAACTTGGTTTGTCGGAAATACACAGCGCACGCCCTCTTCAAGCCGCATTGGCCTCAGCCGGTACATTTACCGTTGGGGCAGCGATGCCCCTCTTGCTGGCTGCCATCGTTCCGGTATCCGGAATGATTCTCATTGTCTCCGGAAGTTCGCTGGTATTTCTGGCCCTGCTTGGCGGATTAGCTGCACGGGTCGGTGGTGCAAATATTGCCGTCGGTGCCGCACGTGTCACTTTTTGGGGCGCGTTGGCCATGGGCCTGACCGCAGCTATCGGAAACCTCTTTGGCGCAATTGTATAAGATCTCATTCATTCTGATCAAACCGCTCATGCATAAAATGTTAAAAGGCTCATTTTGCCCAGCATTGTCCGCCAGATTCTGAAAGAAAGGAATAGGGCCATCGATGAATAAAATAAATTTATCCGAAAAATTTTCTCGCTTCAACACCCATTGGGATCCAAAGATCGTGGGTGAATTGAACAATCAACTTGTTAAATTGGTAAAATTTAAGGGTGCGTTTACCTGGCATACCCACTACAATGAAGATGAACTTTTTCTGGTCGTACAAGGTTCATTTGTAATGCAATTTCGAGATCATTCTGTGGTTATCGATGAGGGCGAGTTTATCATTGTTCCGAGAGGGGTGGAGCATTGTCCAAAAGCCGAAAAAGAAGTGCACGTCCTTTTATTTGAACCCGAGACCACGATTAATACGGGCGATCAATTATCGGAGCGAACCGTCATAAAACCGGAACACATTTAAATTGGAAATCATCCAACCATGGTCAGGGGACGGAATATTTGTTACAGTGGAGCGGTTTTAACCGGCACTTAAAATCGATCCTGCAGACAAATCGTTCCAAAAAAAACCTGGTGAACGCCGGATGATACAAGCCAATATACCGAGTTATAAAAAGCACGTAACTGATAATAAAAGGACTATGCTCTTAATTATTAGTCAGACTTTAAAATGGCGCTTGTATCATGGATAAATCAAAAAAAAATATTCTGATTAACTCAACACTTGCGTTTGTCTCAGCCTTTCTGATAACAACGATCCTGCATGAGTCCGGGCATTTTATCGTATACTATCTGGCCGGAGCAAAACCGGTATTGTATCATAATTATGTACAAACACCCGACCAGCAACTAAGTCTATTTGTAAGAATAATTTCTGCTCTGGCGGGACCGTTTGCAAGTCTGTTTCAGGGTATCATTTTCGGATTTATTGTAACCGGAAGAAAAAAAGAAAAGATGCATGATCTGTTCTATCTTTGGCTTAGTTTGCTGGGGTTTGTCAATTTTTTTGGTTATCTGATGATGACGCCGCTCTCGACCGCCGGCGATACCGGCAAGGTAGCTGAATTCCTGAATCTTGGCTATCCAGTAAGGATCCTGACCGCTGTCTCAGGTTTGATCATACTCATTTTTATTATTTTAAAAATGGGGAAAAATTTTTCTGCTTTTATTCCAGCCGAAAAAGAAATAGACGAGAAAAGGAAATATGTTTATCAAATCATGTTCTATCCGATATTAATCGGAAGTGCTATTGACACGATGCTCGCTTTTCCGATACCAGTCATGCTCAGTGCAATCTATCCGGCAACCAGTGCATTCGTTATTATGAGTTCGTTTGGTGTTATCTTAAAATCAACGGGTACACGAGAGACAAAAACTGAAATTGAAACCAGGATACAATGGTCAATAATATTTCTGACTGTATCATTAATTCTGGTAAATCGCTTCCTCACTCTGGGAGTCGGTTGATCCATTTTGCTTAAAAACCGCATTTTAGACTGACTCCGGCGATCCTTCCCGGAGGATGATCTGATTTTATCGCGAGGGTAAACATTAATCGGCCTGCATCAGGTTGTTCATGTCCTCAAAGCACATATTTTCTGTCTTAGTCTCCCAAAACGCCAACACTGATCGCTGGAATATAGGTAATCATCAGAACCCAGATGATAAAAACGATTAAAAAGGGGATAACGGTTTTCCAGATATCATACAACGGTTTCTGAAAACGTAATGAAGACAGAAATAAATTCATTCCGATGGGAGGTGTCAGATAACCCAATTCCAGATTAGCGAGAAATATCACACCGAGATGTATCGGGTCGATACCAAAAGCCGCTCCGACGGGAACCAGCAGGGGTACAATGATTATAATTGCTGAAAATATATCCATCAATGCTCCCACCAATAGCAGCATCACATTCAGCACCAGCAGAAAAATCCATTTGGATTCTATGATGGTTGTTACCCAGTCCGCGGCTTTCAGGGGGATTTGTGCATCGACAAGATAGGATACCAGTCCGAGGGCCATACCAAGCACAATCAGTAATGCACCGATCAAACCGGTCGATTCTGCCATAGATCCGGGCAACTCTTTTTTGAACTTGATTTTCCGATAAACAAAAGATTCCAATAATATCGCCCAAAATGCGGTAAGTGCCGCAGTTTCCACGATGGTAAGGATGCCCCCGAAAAAACCTGCGATGACAATAACCGGCAAAAACAGGTCTCCCAGGGCCGCATAGGTGGCCTTAAAAGCCTCTTTCAAATTAAACGGTGCCTGGGGTTCCCTGGAACGACTACCCCAGATCAGAGATGTGGTGATCATGAGAATCACCAGCAGGATGCCGGGTAACAGTGCTGCGAGAAATAATCGGTCAATTGCAACATGTCCGTAAACACCGTATAAAATAACCGGCAAACTGGGGGGAAGAGTAAGCCTACAGACCCGGAAGCGGTAAGAAGCCCGGTGCTGAATTTTTCGCTATATTTTCCAACGATTAGCACCGGTAGGAGAATTCCACCCAGAGCGAGAATGGTCACACCCGAAGCACCGGTAATTGCTGTAAAAAGGGCGCAGCCGACTATGGCTGATATGGCCACACCACCCGGCAGCCAGGCCATCCAGGCATTTACTAGACGCATCAATCGCTGCGGCGCACCGCCTGCGGCCAGTACAGTACCGGCAAGGGCAAATAACGGGATAGAGGGTAAAACAGACTGGGTGACCATTTGATATGTTTCTGAAGGCAGGGCAGCGAAAGGAATCTGTTCTGTTGAGAATAAAAGAAAGGCAATCCCCGCAAGAACAATATAGATAGGCATACCCAGGAATGACAGGATAATAAGAACGATCAGCAAACCGATGACAAACTTAAACCAGAAAAAAGCACCTAAAATCAGCAAGACCAATATCAACCATATAATATTTTTTTTTATCTCAGCGAAATCGGTGAAGAATCTTTTAAGATTTATTACAACCATAAATAAAAAGTGACTGGCATGGCAGTCTGTGCGAGCCATACGGGAAACCATCCACCGATATCTTCAGGGCTGTCAAACTGATAGTAGACCAATTCCACGGCTGCCCAGGTCAGTATGAGTAAGACTGCAATACTGCCGATCTCAATGATCCTTTTTGAAAGGTATGCGGTACGTTCGGAAGTAATCAATTGTGTGATGGAAACTGAAAGATGATTCCCATTTATGGTAGCCAAAACAGCACCCACCAAGCCGATCCATAAAGTCAGGTGTTGTACCCAACCGGATGCGCCCGGAATACCAAACCCGATAAAGCGTCTTCCGAACGCCTCAATCAGGGGGATCATTATCAGTAGCGAGAGTATAAAAGCAGATACAAACTTAATAAATAAATTGTATTTATTGCTTTGGTACATTTCCACCCCTTGGTTCAATCGCTCCGACCGCTGCATCAAACCATTCTGCAGGAACGATCTCCCCGCGCAATTTTGGCCAGATCGACATAATGGTGTTACGCCATTCTGCCGCCTGTTTTTCATTGAGTTTCAATACGATTAAGCCGCGCTTTTTCATCTCCTCGATGGCCGTATCCTCCAATTCACGAACGTGGTTCTGAAGTTTGAGACCTGCTTTCGCTGCGATATTCAACAATACGGGTCTCAGGTTTTCGGGAATCCTGTTCCAGGTTCGCTCATCCACCACGGTAGCACCGACCAAAGGCGCCCAGGGAAGATCAATCATATAGGGTGTAAAGGCAAACCATTGGCTGGCTAACGACATAATAGCTGTGGTGGGATAGGCATTGACCATTCCTGTCTGCAGTGCAGGCAACATATCGGTAGCCGAGAGCGGTACCGCGTTGAAGCCGGTGTTTTTCCACAATTCCACGATCCGGTCATCCCCCGCCCATACAAACATCTTCGACTTTCTGACACTGGCAATTGACGGATCTTTGTCTGAAACAAAAAAACGTACCCAGCCGGCGTCACCCCAGTTGAGAATGATAAATCCCTTTTCCTCATAATGGCGAACCAATTTTTCACCAAAACGCTCTCTCATAAGATCCAGTTTTTCATACGTATCCGCCGCCAACGGGATTACCAAGGCATTAATCGCCGGTGAAATGTTTGCCAGACCGTTATTTGTAATCATCGCACCCTGTAATTGTCCGATGCGCATTTTTCGCACCATGGCGATTTCATCACCGGCTGTGCCGCCGGGATATATCCGCAAATCAACCAGACCGTTGCTGGCGGTTTTCCATTCTGAAGACATTTCCTGCAGGGTCTCGTGCCAGGGTGATCCGTTTGGCGCCAGGGTGGCCATTTTTATAATGATCGTTTGATCATCGGCAATGCCCGGTGAGATAACGCAAATATGAATAACCAGTGCAAAAAGATAAATTAATATTTTTTTAAAAGGATAACGAATTAGCATTTTTTCTCCTAAAAAGTATATATAACTTTTATTTATCAACAGTTCCGCATGATATATTGTCCGAGTCAGTTTTAACTGACCCAAAAAACGAGATATCGATTTCACGCCTTTTGACAATGTCTTTTAAGGGTCTTTTACATAAAATATAAGTCGATGTACTTTAACAACCTTTCAGCCCTCTGCTGGGCCAGTATATTGCTGAGCCGATTGTCCGGAAAATCGTCCGGTGAAAATTGCAATACCTGATCAAGAAGTCTTTCAAAGCGCGCTCGGTCCTGCCGTGGAATGCAAACCGCCTCCGCCAGGGAAACCATTGGGCTGACTGATGATCCTCCATTTAATTCCATGGCACGCTTATAGTGTTTCTCGGCACTGCCAAATCCACCCCCTTCGTGCTCTGAACGGCTTGCATCAAAAACAATAAAAAATTCATGAAGAGCATCCATGATCCCATTTTTCATCAAGTTCAAGTGCACGCGTCATCAACGCCTTAATGATCGGCAGGTCCGCCACCAATGCCATATCACTTTTGTCCGTTGAAAGCGCTGATGCCCAGGCGGCTCCGGTCCAGTACAACGCTGGTATGTCTTCTTGTTCCATCTCTTGTACAGCCTGGTTAGGATTTTCCCGTAATTGAAGATCGATAGCAAAATGATTTGTCGCCAGCGCCCGAAGACCGTATTCCCGGGCCCGTAAAAAAAACTGCTTTGCCCTTTTTCTTTCGGCAATCCATGCTCCATAATCGATATGCTCTAAGTCTTCTGCCGGGTATAATACAAAGGCATGTCCATACTGCACAAATCCGGCTGCGGTGGCGGTCAGTAAACCAGTATGATCAGGTGTGGATTCCAGCACCGTCTCCATGGTTTTCAGGCCGAAGGGAAGTGCTTCTCCCACAAACCGTGGATCGTTGTCGGAGGCATAAGCCTTCCCATCTCCATCAGATAGTGCATCGGCTACAGCGTTTATTGCCATTTTATTCAGGCTGCATCCGGTATGGATAAATCCGAGCATAAAAAATAAAAGCGCTAAGACGATTTTCATAAACGTATCCCCTGGTATTAATTTTCCCGAAGGACCTGCTTTAAGTATTTTCCCAGGCCACGATCCGAGAAATTTTTCTTAATCGAAAACAAGGATTTAATCATATTTATTATTTTTCGTTACTGTATGTATTGACCAGAGACTTGGCAAGATAAAAGGATTATTTATGCAACAAATACTCCGGAAAATTAAAAAAAATATAACCTTCAACAGATATATTTTATTGATTTGAACGACTCATTCCAATAACGATGTAATGAATGAATTAATTTCATAGAAATAATTTTAATTCAGTAAAATTCAGAACTACATCAACAATATGGCAATAGTTCAATAACGGCACCCTAGTCGATGATTTTATCAACAATTTATGTACTCTCCCGCTATCGATAAAAATTAACGGACTATAATTTTATGACGTGTAGAGCAGGTGATTTTGATGTAATTACTAATGAACGTGCAATTTGAGATAAACAAGCACATTATGTATAATATGGGCGTTATGAGCGAAATAAATAAAATAATTGGAATAATTATTAAATTTCCTGAATTATATACTTCGTGATCACAAAGAGAGGCTTAATTTTACTGCTGTCACTTTTTATCAATAACATATGGAGGTCAATTATGCGCTTTATTTTATCGTTTTTTCTCTCACTTATTGTTACCAGCGGATTATTCGCCCAGGACAAATTTGCCCGTCTGCAGGTGATCCACAATGCCGCCGATCCGGCTGCAGCCGTGGTTGATGTTTATGTCAACGGCGCTAAACTGCTTGATGATTTTGCTTTTCGTGCCGCCACCCCGTTTATCGATGTACCGGCGGAGGTTGAATTGATTATCGGTGTCGCCCCGGGAGACAGTAAAGATTCCGGCGATATCATCGCCACCTTTCCGGTAACCCTGGCCGATGGCGGCAGTTATGTTGCCGTAGCCAACGGTGTTTTGGGTAACGGCTTTGCCCCAAATCCGGACGGCAAAGATATCGCGTTTACCCTTTTTGCCACCGACGGTGCGCGGGAAAAGGCAACATCAGATTATAAAGTGAATCTGAATATTCTGCATGGTGCCACCGATGCGCCCACCGTAGATATTTTGATAAGTTTCAACAAATCAGATAAAAATTACAGCAATACGCTGACAGCCGATATGGAACTGCCGACGGTAGAACACCATAAAGGATATAAGTGGCTGGTTGCCGACAATCTAAGTTATGGCGATTTTAGTGGCTATAAAAGGCTTGCTCCTTATAAATTCAGACTGGATGTGACACCCGGTGATGACAATAAAACCATTGTTGCTTCTTTTGATGCCGATCTTTCCGGTCTTGGTGGTGGTGCCGCGGTGGTGTTTGCCTCCGGTTTTCTGACGCCGGCTGCCAACAATAACGGCCCGGCCTTTGGCTTGTTTGCCGCCTTGCCGACCGGTGATGTGGTTGAACTGCCGGCGATCCAGATGCCCGACCCGATGGCCCGTCTGCAGGTGATCCACAATGCCGCCGATCCGGCTGCAGCCGTGGTTGATGTTTATGTCAACGGTGCTAAACTGCTTGATGATTTTGCTTTTCGTGCCGCCACCCCGTTTATCGATGTACCGGCGGAGGTTGAATTGATTATCGGTGTCGCCCCGGGAGACAGTAAAGATTCCGGCGATATCATCGCCACCTTTCCGGTGACCCTGGCCGATGGCGGCAGTTATGTTGCCGTAGCCAACGGTGTTTTGGGTAACGGCTTTGCCCCAAATCCGGACGGCAAAGATATCGCGTTTACCCTGTTTGCCACCGACGGTGCGCGGGAAAAGGCAACATCAGATTATAAAGTGAATCTGAATATTCTGCATGGTGCCACCGATGCGCCCACCGTAGATATTTTGATAAGTTTCAACAAATCAGATAAAAATTACAGCAATACGCTGACAGCCGATATGGAACTGCCGACGGTAGAACACCATAAAGGATATAAGTGGCTGGTTGCCGACAATCTAAGTTATGGCGATTTTAGTGGCTATAAAAGGCTTGCTCCTTATAAATTCAGACTGGATGTGACACCCGGTGATGACAATAAAACCATTGTTGCTTCTTTTGATGCCGATCTTTCCGGTCTTGGTGGTGGTGCCGCGGTGGTGTTTGCCTCCGGTTTTCTGACGCCGGCTGCCAACAATAACGGCCCGGCCTTTGGCTTGTTTGCCGCCTTGCCGACCGGTGATGTGGTTGAACTGCCGGCGATCCAGATGCCCGACCCGATGGCCCGTCTGCAGGTGATCCACAATGCCGCCGATCCGGCTGCAGCCGTGGTTGATGTTTATGTCAACGGTGCTAAACTGCTTGATGATTTTGCTTTTCGTGCCGCCACCCCGTTTATCGATGTACCGGCGGAGGTTGAACTGATTATCGGTGTCGCCCCGGGAGACAGTAAAGATTCCGGCGATATCATCGCCACCTTTCCGGTGACCCTGGCCGATGGCGGCAGTTATGTTGCCGTAGCCAACGGTGTTTTGGGTAACGGCTTTGCCCCAAATCCGGACGGCAAAGATATCGCGTTTACCCTTTTTGCCACCGACGGTGCGCGGGAAAAGGCAACATCAGATTATAAAGTGAATCTGAATATTCTGCATGGTGCCACCGATGCGCCCACCGTAGATATTTTGATAAGTTTCAACAAATCAGATAAAAATTACAGCAATACGCTGACAGCCGATATGGAACTGCCGACGGTAGAACACCATAAAGGATATAAGTGGCTGATTGCCGACAATCTAAGTTATGGCGATTTTAGTGGCTATAAAAGGCTTGCTCCTTATAAATTCAGACTGGATGTGACACCCGGTGATGACAATAAAACCATTGTTGCTTCTTTTGATGCCGATCTTTCCGGTCTTGGTGGTGGTGCCGCGGTGGTGTTTGCCTCCGGTTTTCTGACGCCGGCTGCCAACAATAACGGCCCGGCCTTTGGCTTGTTTGCCGCCTTGCCGACCGGTGATGTGGTTGAACTGCCGGCGATCCAGATGCCCGACCCGATGGCCCGTCTGCAGGTGATCCACAATGCCGCCGATCCGGCTGCAGCCGTGGTTGATGTTTATGTCAACGGTGCTAAGCTGCTTGATGATTTTGCTTTTCGTGCCGCCACCCCGTTTATCGATGTACCGGCGGAGGTTGAACTGATTATCGGTGTCGCCCCGGGAGACAGTAAAGATTCCGGTGATATCATCGCCACCTTTCCGGTGACCCTGGCCGATGGCGGCAGTTATGTTGCCGTAGCCAACGGTGTTTTGGGTAACGGCTTTGCCCCAAATCCGGACGGCAAAGATATCGCGTTTACCCTGTTTGCCACCGACGGTGCGCGGGAAAAGGCGCTGGAAGGCTGATAAAGTAGATTTGAAAGTCCTGCATGGTTCCACCGATGCACCTGCGGTTGACGTTATAGCCCGGGGTGTGGGTAAACTTGTTGGAAATGCCATGTACGGTGATTTTGCAGGCTATCTGAGTGTTTCACCGGCTGCCTACATTCTCGATATCACGCCTGCTAATGACAATGCAACCATTGTTGCTTCTTTTGATGCCGATCTTTCCGGTCTTGGTGGTGGTGCCGCGGTGGTGTTTGCCTCCGGTTTTCTGACGCCGGCTGCTAACAATAACGGCCCGGCCTTTGGCTTGTTTGCCGCCTTGCCGACCGGTGATGTGGTTGAACTGCCGGCGATCCAGATGCCCGACCCGATGGCCCGTCTGCAGGTGATCCACAATGCCGCCGATCCGGCTGCAGCCGTGGTTGATGTTTATGTCAACGGCGCTAAACTGCTTGATGATTTTGCTTTTCGTGCCGCCACCCCGTTTATCGATGTACCGGCGGAGGTTGAATTGATTATCGGTGTCGCCCCGGGAGACAGTAAAGATCCTGGCGATATCATCGCCACCTTTCCGGTAACCCTGGCCGATGGCGGCAGTTATGTTGCCGTAGCCAACGGTGTTTTGGGTAACGGCTTTGCCCCAAATCCGGACGGCAAAGATATCGCGTTTACCCTGTTTGCCACCGACGGTGCGCGGGAAAAGGCGCTGGAAGCTGATAAAGTAGATTTGAAAGTCCTGCATGGTTCCACCGATGCACCGGGCGTAAATATACTCGGGTATGGTCTTGTGATTGAGAACGCCATGTATGGCGATATTACCGATTATGTTTCGGTTCGGGCCCGTAAAAACTGGCTGGTGGTTTATGTGCCCCGGCCGTCCCCCAGTCTGGTGGGTGTTTATAAAGCTCGATCTCAGCGGATTGGGCGGTGGCGCAGCCTTTGTTTTTGCCTCCGGTTTTGTGAGCCCGGCTGACAATAATGATGGCCCTGCATTTGGTTTGTTTGCGGCGTTGCCTGATGGCAATGTTGTTCAACTACCGGAATTATTTACCGATGATAAAATGGAAATCGTGAATGAGATCATGGTCGCCAATGGATTTAATCAAATTTCAAGCATAAGTCAATTTGGTGGAAATCAATTGGTCACGGATTATGAGTTGCAGCAGAATTTTCCCAACCCATTTAATCCGGGTACCAGGATACAATTTGCATTGCCACAGGCCGCGAATGTATCGCTCAAGATATATGATATAAACGGCCGTCTGGTTGCCGATCTGATCAACGGCATGCAGAACGCCGGTCGTTACGAAGTTGAATTCAACGCCGAGAACCTCGCCTCAGGTGTGTACATGTATGTACTGCAGGCGGGTGAGTTCAGCCAGATCAAACGAATGACCTTACTGAAGTAAGCACAGAAGCCCGGGTACTTTACCCGGGCTTTTTTTTTCTCCAAGCACAATTATTTCTGTGATTAAAGCATCTATGTTTTGGTGATATATTGATACATGGTAAATAGGTACTTTCATCGTTTATGCTCAATATAGTCGCTTTCTTTGTTTCATTCTGATTAATATGCATAAATAGAATTTGACCCAGCTTTATAATCGTCTTGCATTAACTTCTGATTATCCATACATTTCGATAAATAACGAAATGACCGGTCTCTATGCGAAAACTGGTAGAAGCATTCCAGGCACTTTCCGATACCAATCGAATCCGCATAATAAAAATGCTGGAAGTCCGTCCGCTCTGCGTATGTGAAATTAGCGAAATATTAAACCGCGCCAATTCAACCGTTTCAAAACACCTTTCTATATTGCGTGATGCTGAGTTCATCCTTGATGAAAAAGATGGAAAGTGGGTGAACTATCGCCTGAATACTGCCTTCAACAATGAGTATGTGACAAAATTATTGTCGCTGATGTCAAAATGGCTTCCCGAAGAACGGATAATCGTAAATGACCACGAGAAAGTAAAACATATTGACCGCAAAATAATTTGCGGTATATGATTTTCCCCCGGGGTATACTTTGAATTTATTAAATCATTTGATCGGGCTGAAAATTTGAATTGGAAAGAAGAGTATAAACCTTTTCTGTTGATAATGGGTTTTTTTCTGCTGGTCTATTTCATGCCTTTGGGTAATGTGCGATTTGATGCGGCAATATATGAGGCCATTGTTCTTGTAAAGTGGTACGCAAGGGAGCACGTGATATTATGTCTGATCCCGGCTTTTTTTATCGCCGGGACGATCGCCGTTTTTGTCAGCCAGGCTGCCGTGCTCAAATACTTCGGTGCCCAAGCGCAAAAATGGTTGTCCTATGGCGTGGCCTCAGTGTCCGGAACCATTCTGGCGGTTTGTTCCTGCACAATTCTGCCACTGTTTGCTGGGATTTATAAACGCGGAGCCGGGTTGGGACCGGCGATCGCATTTCTTTACTCGGGTCCGGCCATTAATATTCTGGCGATCATCCTTACCGCACGCATTCTTGGTATGGAACTGGGTATCGCCCGCATCGTCGGGGCGGTCGTATTTGCTGTGGTTATCGGCTTAATCATGCATGTGATCTATCGAAAAGAAGAAAAAAATAAAGCAGAGAACCATCTGGCTTTGCCTGAGGCAGAAGATGTCCGTCCCTTCTGGCAGACGGCATTTCATTTTTTTGTCATGGTTTTTATTCTCATCGCCGCCACCTGGGGAAAACCGGCTTCAAACGGCAGCTTGTGGAATGCAATCTATATATACAAATGGTGGCTAACGGCCATTCTGGCGGTTCTGTTTGCGTTTTCGCTGGTTTATATTCTTCATCTGAACAGATGGTTCGTTCTTAGCGCAGTGGTTCTTGTCGGTGTTTCAGCATTAATCCGACCTGATAGTCCGCTGATACCTTTTGTCACGGCTATTGTTGCGCTAACCGTGATATTATCCATTAGCCGGGGTGAAGCGCAAGAATGGATGGCCGAGAGCTGGGGATTTGCCAAACAGATCCTGCCGCTGCTTGCCGCTGGTGTTCTGATTGCCGGGTTTCTGCTGGGATCTAACGATGGCGGTAGTGGTATTATCCCAAAAGAATGGGTCGCATCACTGGTAGGCGGGAATTCGCTTTTTGCAAATTTATTTGCATCGGTTTTCGGCGCATTCATGTACTTTGCCACGTTAACCGAAGTGCCCATCCTGCAGGGGTTGATCAACAGCGGTATGGGAACGGGCCCCGCACTGGCGCTGCTGCTGGCCGGTCCGGCATTATCCCTGCCCAATATGCTGGTGATCCGCAGTGTCATCGGAACCTCTAAAACAGCGGTCTATGTCACACTTGTGATCATAATGTCGACCGCAAGCGGCCTAATCTATGGAAATTTATATTAATATTGTCACGGAGAGACACGAAGGAGGCACGAAGATACACGGAAACTATTGATACTAAATAAACGAAAGTTTATGATAATGATCTTCGAAAAAATTACGAACGAAATTATAGGATGTGCAATTGAGGTTCATAAAATCCTAGGCCCTGGAATGCTTGAATCTGCATATGAAGAATGTCTCAGTTATGAATTTAAGAATGCCGGCCTCAATTTTGAAAGACAAAAACCCATACCTGTTGTGTACAAAGAAATTACCTTGGATTGTGGTTATCGGATTGATCTGCTTGTTGAAAACCAAATTATTATAGAGCTCAAATCTGTGGATGCATTTACTAAAATTCATGCTGCTCAGATTCTGACTTATTTACGTTTTTCTAATTTAAAATTAGGTCTCTTAATTAATTTTAATGTGACAATATTAAAAAATGGAATAAAACGATTTGTATTATAGCTGTATAACTCGAAGTATTATAAATCATAATATAATTAATGATCTCTGTGATTCTTCGTGATTTCTCCGTGTCTCTTCGTGAAATACACATAAGGAATAACTATGCGTATATTGATTTTGTGTACGGGAAATTCCTGTCGCAGCCAGATGGCGGAGGGATTTCTAAAATCATTCGATTCAAATCTGGAAGTTTACTCCGCCGGTACCAAACCATCGGATTTGGTCCATCCGAAGGCGGTGCAGGTTATGGAAGAAATCGGTATCGATATCAAAGGGAATTATCCGAAAAATGTTGATCGGTTTCTTGCGAAGACATTTGATTATGTCATCACCGTATGTAATCATGCGAAAGAGACCTGTCCGGTTTTTAGCGGCAACGTACGGCAGCAGGTGCATATTGGTTTCGACGATCCGGCGGAAGCAACAGGTACATCAGACCAGATCATGGGTGTATTCAGACGTGTGCGCGATGAAATTAAGCGAGATTTTCGTGAATTTTATGATCAAAACCTAACCGGATGTTAATTATTAGCCTGCTAAAATAGATAATAAAATGTGGGTAAAAGGCATTACTACCAGTAACTTTGGCTTAAACAAAGACGGTTAATTTAAATAGAAGTCTGACAAATTTAAAAAGTAAAATCTTCATGAACTTCTGAGTTCACAGAAGGGGAATAAGAAATATATGGGTTTATGTCAATATATATTAACCATTACTCAGTGTCCTCTGTGGTAATATTTTTAACACCCGTTTAAACTTAAAGGAGACGTTTATATGCTACGTATTAAGGTGCTTGGGCCCGGCTGCGCCAATTGTGATCGGTTGGAAGCACTCTGCCGGGAAGTCGTTTCCGAGAAAAACTTTGAAGCGCAGATTGAAAAGATTACCGACATCAATAAGTTTGCCGACTACGGACTTTTGATTACACCCGGCCTGGTCATCAATGAAAAACTGGTCAGTTCGGGCAAGATCCCTACCAAGCTAAGTTTAAGCCAATGGTTTGCTGATGCCAGCAATTAAATTCGTATAATCGAAACTCGGATGGGGTGAAAAAATGGATTCGGTCTCCAGAAAATTATCGTTTTTTGATCGGTACCTGACCTTGTGGATTTTTCTGACCATGTTCGCAGGTGTGCTCTTAGGATACCTGATGCCTGCCATAGCCGGCCTTTGGGACACCATGACCGTTGGCACGACGAACATTCCCATCGCCATCGGTCTGATTCTGATGATGTACCCACCCCTGGCCAAGGTGCGTTATGAACAGCTTCCCGGGATTTTTCATAATCCACGCTTGCTTACTCTTTCCTTGGTGCAAAATTGGATCGTGGGTCCCCTGATCATGTTTATATTGGCGGTCATTTTGCTTCCGGATAAGCCAGAGATGATGGTCGGAGTCATCCTGGTTGGTTTGGCACGCTGTATCGCCATGGTACTGGTCTGGAACGATCTCGCAAAAGGTGATTCAGAACTGGCCGCCGGGCTGGTGGCCTTTAATGCCATTTTTCAAGTATTTCTGTATTCCGTATACGCCTATGTATTCATTACCGTCCTTCCCCCGTTTTTTGGGCTCAGCGGCGCCATTGTCGATGTCTCCATTGGGGAAATTGCAATTACCGTGTTGATTTACCTGGGAATTCCTTTCCTGGGCGGTTTGCTATCCAGTAGCATCCTGCGGAAAATCAAAAGCGACGAATGGTATTTTAAACGATTCATCCCCAGGATTTCCCTGTTGACGTCAATTGCTCTGCTGTTTACCATTTTTGTAATGTTTTCGCTCAAAGGGGAGCGGATTGTTGAGCTGCCTCTGGATGTAATCCGGGTTGCGATTCCTTATACCATTTATTTTGCCCTGATGTTTTTTGTGACTTTTTACCTGGTGAAACGGATCGGTACATCCTATGCTAAAACAACGACGGTGGCCTTTACGGCCGGAAGCAACGATTTTGAGCTGGCGATTGCTGTCGCTATCGCCGTATTCGGTATCAACTCCCCGGCGGCCTTTGCCACAGTCATTGGACCGCTGGTGGAAGTGCCGGTGCTCATCTTACTGGTAAACGTGGCGTTGTGGTTCAAGAAGAAATATTTTCACGAAACTGATTCTTCAGAACCGGAAAATGCATCTTGATAATTACTTTTTTTGACTTTAAACTAGGATATATATAAAAAGTACTCTTCCAGAAGCCCCATTTAAATATTGATCGTTTAAATTAAATTATCACCATACCGGAAGCCGGAGAGTGCAGATATTAAGTCTGACTCATTACCCTTAAGGAGAAGGCAATATTAATGATATCTGCTCAGGAAGCATTAAGTCGTCTTCAAGAAGGAAATTTACGGTTTGTAGATAATACACTGAAAGGTAGCTCACGGAACACCCGGAAACGCCGCGACGAGCTGGTGGAAGGTCAGGCACCATCCGCCATCATTCTTGGATGTTCAGATTCCAGAGTACCCGCGGAGATCATTTTCGACCAGGGTTTGGGTGATCTGTTTGTCATTCGCGTGGCCGGCAATATTGTCGCGCCTTCGCAGGTCGGCAGTGTCGAGTTTGCGGCTGAACAGTTCGGGACTAGGCTTGTTGTTGTTTTGGGGCATTCCATGTGTGGTGCTGTACTGGCCACTCTGGATGAACTCGACCGACCGACGGAAAACCGTTCACCAAATTTGCGGTCCATCGTCGACCGTATACGGCCCGCCGTTGAGGCATTGCTTGAGACCGAACCCCGGGAAAACCGCAACGATCTGATTCGGCATGCCGTTCGCGCGAATATCCGCGCTGCCGCTGATCATTTGCGGCATGGATCGCAAATCCTCGAGCAATTGATCCAAAAAAATGGACTTATTGTCTTGGGTGCTGAATATTCACTAGAGACGGGAATTGTAGAATTCTTTGATGGTCTGCCGGATCCCGGTTAAACCATTATGGATCTGGAACTTGCCGCGGGTGCATCAAAAAAACGATAGGGTCGCACATGAAAAAACTAAAAGAGCTGATCAGATCACCACAGATTCAAATTGCACTGGCTACCGGCGCAAGTATCATAATAATGGCCTTCGTATCCAAGCGGGTGCTATCCGAACCGATAGGTTATCTTCCCTTAGCCATACCACCGTTTCTGGCGACGATTCATGGAGCGCTCTCAAATCGATATAAAGACTCCCGCATCACAACAACTTGGTACTGGATCGTCGCCATTCTGATCGCAACGATGATTGTAATCATATTTCACATGGCCTGAATCAAACATTTGTATTGTCATTGAACGTCGTATTTTTTAACTATTATTCCTCGTATAAAATTAGAAAATAGTCTTTCTGAAATACATTTCCTGGCAATGTTCATCCGGTCCTTTCGTGATTGTGTGAATATCGCCTAATACTTTGAAGTGGAATACGATATTAGATAAACCACAGATTGACACGGAATTATAGAAATAATCATTTTGATCTTGACTTTTTACTTATGCAATTATTATATGTTGTATCAAGGTCCAACATCAACCTGTGTCTGGATAGAATGACTCTAAATTTGATCTGGAATCGATGGGTAGTTTGATTAATAACGGCACATTCTTTCGGGACCTGAAACTAACTTCAAAACTTAAAACGAAGTCAATACATTACAAATAATACATAAAATAATGTACAAGAAGATTAGACATTTTTAAGTATTAATGAGACTTCTGAAAAATGCATTCGTAATAAGACAATTTGTCACCCTGAATTTATTTCAGGGTCTATTTAAAGGATTCTGAAACAAGTTCAGAATGACATTTTGGCACAACTTAACATTTTTCAGAAGTTTCTTTTAATTTAAAATCTATGTAAATCCGTGGTAAACTTTAATTGATAGTATATCAATTGGGATTAAATAAGTTTGGAACGAACCATGAATTTTAGAAAATCTGTTATTTTAATCATGGCTGCCATTATTTATACCATTGTTTTGAAAATCGGCATATTCCTGCTACCCGAGCTATTCACATTTCGTTCTATTATCAAAATTGTTGATATTTTATCTTTGTTTCCCGGTGTGTCTGCTATTTTGTTTGGCTTATATTTTATCAAAGAAGTCATAGCTGATAATAATATTCGGTTGAAGATATCGGTCTATCTGGCCATGGTGGGACCCACCTATTTCATGCTGGTTCACCTGTCCAAGATAATTCGTATCTCCGGAGAAATTACCCTGAAAATATATAATTTTTCACCCTGGTTGTATCAGGTAATTTTGTTAGACACGGCAACATTTCTGTCCAGAATTATTTTATGGTTAAGTTCAATCTTCATTTTATATTTTTTCTATATTTTATATTGTAACATAAGAGATGAGTATTCAGAACTTAAAAAAGCGAATTATTGGGCATTGGTTGGTTGCGGGCTTACCATGATTTTTCGCTCTTTTGGTTTTTTTGTATATGCGTTTTTTCCGTCCTCCACTTTAATGCATGATCCACCAAAGATAATCTATTTGACTGGATTCTTAATATTTTTATTTACTTCGCTGATCGTTTTGAATTTCTGTTTGAAACTATATCGTGTTGAGAACTACACGAAGATGATATGATTTGAGATCTGTTGAGCGTCTGTCGGGGGCTCTGCTCCGAACAGATATATATCGCTTGAGATAAAACGTACACGGTGTGTGCACGATGACTGGCACAACCTGCAGGTAAAGGAGTTGTTCCTATGAAAAAAAAGGCGCTGCTGGTCGGCAATTCCGACGGAATAGGATTGGCGACAACCAAGCGGCTGATTAAAGCAGGATGGGTAATAAATGGAATTTCAAGAAGCGAATCATTGGTCACAAATAAAAACTATTATCACCAGGTTGCAGATGTCAGTGATGATGGTTACCCGGATCTGATTGGTGCATTGCTGTCGGATGGGTCACCCGATCTGTGCATATACTTCGCCGGAATTGGTGAATTGCTGGACCCGCTAAATATGCACGCTGAAGCAAAAATCATAGATGTAAACCTCACCGGAATGGTTAAAACTGCATCATCGGTAATTCCACAGATGGTTAAAAGAAAACAGGGCCATTTTATAGGTATTTCCAGTCTGGCCGATGAACTTTTATCCGCCGAAGCACCTTCTTATCATGCCTCAAAGGCAGGTTTCTCAAACTATCTTGGAGGCATGGCACTGGCCTTGAAGCCCAGAGGTGTGTTTGTTACCAATGTTCGTTTTGGCTTTATCGACACCAAAATGGCCAAGGGGGATATCCGACCGCTGATGATGGGTGTTGAAAAAGCGGTTGACCACCTGGAATTATGTATCCGTAAGAAACCCGTTCGCTATTCCGCACCAAAAATGGCCATACCCCTGATCAAACTGCGTAAACTATTGATGAAAATGAGCAGCCTGATCGGACATCTTGTATACGGCTCCGTTCTCGGCACTGTCTCGAACTAGAATTAGTCTAAAACTAGCTAGGTAGCCGGCAAATAACCATCCGGAGATTGAAATTCCCGGATGGTTTCTCGCTTAAATCATGATTTGAATAACGCGAATCAAATTATTCGAATAAAATGTGTCGAAAAAATGAAATATCATCTCTTAAAAGTGCTTTGACGGATTAAATTCGCACTTCAAAAAGTTTAGCAAGATACATAGGAACAATAAAATTGAATATACACAAAGAAGATTGGAAAAAACTTACCCTGCCCTTTGATGCAGACGTAAACGATGCATTGCATCAGCAGCATCACGCCGCACAATTTATCGCTCTGGTGGGACGATATTTGATTCCCCGTGAACCGGACGACAGCAATACCAATATGGACTATATGATAAATGAGCAATCCTTGGTCGGCAATGCTTTTGCCGATGGGCTCCGTGTCGGACTAAAACTGAATGAACTGATTCTGCATATCCGTGGAAGCGAAGGCAATAACCTGGCTGAATTTTTTTTGGCAGGGAAGACAAAACCGAAGATATTTACGGAACTTAAAGACAAAATCTCTGAATTGGGCGTAAATACGTCTGATCTGAAAAATGAACTTCATTATGAAATACCCGGTCACTATTTGGAAAAAGGGGCCGCTTTTTGTGTTAAAGATAGTTTATTTTTTAAAGAGGCTGTTTTTTACCGGCACAATGCTCAGATAATCCTGAACGGGATCGTGCACGATTTTCCTGAGACGGCGCCGGTAAAGGTCTGGCCGCACCATTTTGATACCGGTACACTCATCCCACTTGCTTATAATGAAGAAGGCGGTATGTCAAAATCAATCGGTTTGGGCTGGGCCATTCCAGACAGTCTGGTTGATGAACCCTATTTCTATCTGAGCTTTTGGTCTGAAATGCCGGTAGCAAATTTCGATCGGCTGCCATTACTGGTATCCGGACAGTGGATCACTTCGGGCTGGCAGGGTGGTGTGCTGAAACTTTCTGATCTGGTTGCCCTGAAAACAGTGCAAGAACAAAGAGAATGTGCTAAGGCATTTTTCGATTCCGGGATAAAAATTCTTGTGACTCATTTTAAAAATTAATGGGGAAAATTTAATTATCTTACCTGGAAGTGGCTGTTTTTTGACAATTGGTTCGTTCGTAAAAAAACAGATGCCGGTAAATCTCAAAAAATTATTTTAGAAGCATTAATATTTCACAGAAATCAGGCTTATGATGGATAAAATGGAATTATGTAAAATTGACGATCTCAGGGACCGTCAACCGCAGCACTTTTTGATCGAAAATGTCGATCTTGTTGTCATTCGCTATGATGAAGAGATATCTGTTTTATATGGGAGATGTCTGCACCGGGGAGCTCTTTTATCTGATGGCTCTATCGAAGGTCATAACCTGATCTGTGGGCTTCATAAGTGGGATTATCGTATTGATACGGGTATATCAGAATACAATAACGAGGAAGCTTTGCACAAGTTTTCCGCGATAATCGAGAATGACAGTGTAATAGTGGATGTTGATGAAATCCGGAATTTCGCTCAAAATCATCCCCAGCCATTCAAAAGAGATAAATACCTGGGTCAGTTTGATGATACCCATCCGGAAAATACCGAACCTTACACACACTACATCAGGGAACTGGCCCAAAACGGCTTGAAAAATATTGGTCATCATGGATTTACCGAGGCGATGGGGGTGGATCGAAACACTCTGCCGAAATGGGAAGAAATTCAGTTTTTACCTGCTCAATTATGGAAAAAACCTCTGTTGGATGACCATCAGGTCGTAACTAAAACAGTTATCGGACCCGGGGCGAAAAGACCTTTGATATTATCGATGCCAATTTTTGTTTCAGATATGAGTTTTGGCGCTTTGTCGCGTGAAGCAAAAATTGCTCTTGCCAGAGGCGCTGAGTTAAGCGGTACCGGCATCTGCAGCGGAGAGGGGGGGATGCTGCCGGAGGAACAGGAATCTAATTCCCGGTATTTTTATGAACTGGCATCGGCAAAATTCGGATTTAGCTGGGATAAGGTCAAATGTGCACAGGCTTTTCATTTTAAGGGAGGGCAGGGGGCGAAAACCGGTACGGGTGGTCATTTGCCCGGATCGAAAGTAACCGCCGAAATTGCGGCTGTGAGGGGGCTGAAAGAGGGACAACCGGCCATCAGCCCGGCGACTTTTGATGACTTAATTACCACAAATGATTTTGCCGATTTTGCCAATACCGTCAGAAAAGAAACCGGTGGGATCCCGATCGGATTTAAAATAGCAGCAAGCCACATCGAGAAAGATATTGATTTTGCTCTCGAAGCCGGCGCCGATTATATTATCCTGGATGGACGGGGCGGTGGCACCGGTGCCGCACCTTCCGTTCTGAGGAACAATATCAATATTCCGACTATACCGGCATTAGCAAGGGCCAGAAGGCACTTAAATGACCTTGGGGCGAAAAATATTACCCTGGTTATAACCGGGGGATTGCGCACTGCGGAAGATTTTGCCAAAGCGTTGATGTTGGGGGCCGATGCGGTTGCGATATCCAATTCTGCCTTACAGGCCATTGGCTGCCTGGGCATGCGCGCCTGTCACACCAATAATTGTCCGGTTGGGATTGCCACCCAGAAAGAGAGTCTCAGAAAAAGAATTCATATCGAAAATTCAGCCCGGCAGCTGAGTAGTTTTCTCAATGCAACAACTGAGCTTATGAAAGTAATTGCCCGGGCATGTGGTTATGATGATTTTACAAAGTTCAATTCCGGGGACCTCGTTACGTTTGATCGCGATATACATTTACTTACCGGCATTTCATATGCCGGTACAAATGACATAAAATCATAACGGGAATTGCATGGGAAAAAATCTTAAATGGTATAAAGTATTAGATCGAAAAGACAAACTGCCCGAAGGGCGGGTAAAAACGGTTGTTGCCGGACATCAAACCATAGCGCTGACCCATTATCAGGGTAAGTATAGCGCGCTGGACAACCGCTGCCCGCACCAGGGCGGGCCATTGGGTGAGGGCCAAATCGAAAATGGCTGGCTGCGCTGCCCCTGGCACGGCTACGATTACCACCCTTGCACCGGAAAACCACCGGTAGGTTTTGAAGATACTGTCCGGATCTATCCTCTTGAAAAACGTGATGACGGTATTTATGTCGGTGTTGAAGAGGACGGGATACATCAAAAAACCATTTCCGATCTGATGGTTGAAACAATGATCAACTGGGGAGTGGATACGGTTTTTGGCATGGTTGGCCATTCAAACCTGGGATTGGCCGATGCCTTACGCAGGCAGACGGAAAGAGGCAGATTAAAATACATCGGTATACGGCATGAGGGTGCAGCTTCGTTTGCAGCTTCCGCCTATGCCAAGACTAACTGGAAAACCAGCCGCCTGTTTTGCCATCGCCGGACCCGGAGCGACCAATCTGTTGACCGGTCTCTGGGATGCAAAAGTGGATCGCGCACCGGTCTTGGCACTAACGGGACAAATTGATACCCAGGTTTTAGGTCCAGGCGCTTTTCAGGAAATAAACCTCAATTCTGCTTTTGAAGCGGTAGCAGAATTTAAGCAAACGGTTCTACCGCAAAGCAAACACGCCGAGATGATGACACTGGCTTTAAAAAATGCGCTTGTTAAACGAGACGTGGCCCATCTTATTTTTCCAAACGAGGTACAGACCATCGCTGCGAAGGAAGGGGCAGAAGCCTCAGGTCCGGAAGGCCGTTTAACATCATTTGAGATAGCGCCCCCGGAAAAGGCCTTTACCGCAGCGGTAAAGCTGATAAAAGAGGCAAAAAGGCCGGTGATAATCCTCGGGCATGGTGCACGTTTTTATAAAAATATCGCGCTGAATTTGGCCGAAAAATTAACCGCACCGGTTATTACCACATTTAAAGGCAAAGGTCTCATTCCGGATAGCCACCCATTGGCCTGCGGTGTTTTGGGGAGAAGCGGCACACCGATCGCCAGCTGGTTTATGAATGAATCGGATTGTCTGATCGTGATCGGTGCTTCATTTTCCAATCATACCGGAATAGCCGCCTATAAGCCCATCATTCAAATCGATTTTGATGCCATGATGCTAGGTAAATTCCATAAAGTCGATATACCGTTGTGGGGGGAAATCGGTGTGACATTAAAAAAAATGATGGATGTGATGCGAGATCCTCCAAAAAATGAAGGAATTAAAAAGGAAATTGCTGCGCGCTGGAAAATCTGGCGATCGGAGAAGGAGAGCCGTGCCAGGGATAGCCGAAACAGAGGTTTGAACTCGGCCTTGATCTTTTCCGTTCTGGAAAAACATATGCCGAAAGATGCCGTTATTGCCGTTGATGTCGGGAACAACACCTATTCTTTTGGGAGATATTTTGAATGTTCGCAGCAGTCTGTCCTGATGTCCGGGTATCTGGGGTCTATTGGTTTTGGGTATCCGGCGGCAATGGGGGCCTGGGCTGCTGCGCCGGATCGGACCATTGTCGCGATAACCGGTGACGGCGGTTTTGGACAATATATGGCCGAATTAACGACGGCCGTCAAATATGACATGCCGATCAAACACATTCTCTTAAATAATTCCGAATTGGGTAAGATCACAAAAGAACAGCGGGCGGATCATTTTGATGTCTGGCAGACATCACTCCATAATCCGAATTTTGCCGAATATGCCAGAAACTGTGGTGCATACGGACGACGGGTTGAGCAGCCCGGTAGATTGGACGATGCCCTTAAAGAGCTTTTCTCTGTCTCTGGTCCGGGAATGGTTGAAATAATAACCGACTCTGAATTGATTTGAAATATATTCTTTTATATGTTTGTGATGGCATGCAAGTTCTCCGGTTTTTTACGGTTATCGGATTTGAACTTGTAGTATCTTCAATGCATGGCTCAATGAAAACGGTCGTTCGATGAAAAGGAAGTGCACGACATGAATGCGGCATCTCTTACCGGGACTAAGAATTATCTAACCCGGTATACTCATACACCACAGACACCAGAGAGTTATAGATTAAATTTTTATATTTATAGAATATTAAGTGAAATTATATAACCTGCATAATTTATGCATTCTGGAAATAATGTTATTAACCTATTATTATTTTGAATATTAAGCAATTCGTGTCATTCCGAATTTATTTCGGAATCTCGTATGAATTTTGTCTAGAGAACCTGAAACGAGTTCAGGTTGACAGCTTTGCATTAATTTTTTATGAATACATCAAGATAATTAATTTTGATCGTTGTAAAGATTCTTATAATTATTTATTTTATATCAGTTAATTTCACTCTGCGTCCTCTGTGGTGAATTATTAAGGCTATATATGCCCTGCAATGTATACCCCGGGCTTACCTGTTCTGCAGGATCACATTTGCGGCAACATTTTTTGTAAAAAGGCGTATGATATTAAAAAAATATGAGTTATTATACCTTCCAAAGTTTAAAATTCAATCAATTGCAAAGGAGAATTTAAAATGTACGCTAAACGTATATTGGTTTTATTGGTAATTGCCGGTGCGGTTCTTATGACCGGTTGCACTACCGGTGGTTCTTTTCTAGCCATGAATCTGACCAACGTCGAGCTTTCGAATGCAAAATCGGAAATCGTTGCCAGAGATCTGGGAGGCTATTCCTCCGCAGGATACCTTTTTGGTTTCAGTTTTTCCACCGGCAACATGGCGAATACCCTGGCACTTGTGCGGATTAACGGCACCGCCACACTTTATGATACCGCCGTTCGGGATATCTGGAAGAAATATGAAGAGAAATATGGCTCGATGGACGGGAAAAAATTAGCCTTGGTCAATATCCGGTATGATGCCGATATCCTCAATTTGTTTGTCTATACCAAAGCAGACCTGTACATCCATGCCGATGTGGTGGAATTTAAAGAGTAAAAAAATATAAGTTCGTAATTAAATCCCAAATTACAGGCTATAAATGCCAAATGAATAATAAACATCAAATTATAATTACCGATAAAAGTTTGTAATTTGGTATTCGAATTGAAATTGTAATTTGAAATTTTAGCATAGAATGCAGGTCTTCAGAAGCACATGAAAAACACACGACCCGGTATTATGTGGGTCGTGTGTTTTTATAATCTCCAAACCGGCCATCTTCTGTTATTTTGCCATAAAATTCAGAATAGCTTCATTTGTTTGGTCCGGTTTTTCCACTTGTACAAAGTGACCGCAATCCGGTATCATGATCAGTTCATTGTTCGCGATCTCATTTTCACCGATGGTGGCAATTTCCCGGGTTCTGCCACCGTGCAGATAGGGATTTGGGATCAATCCATCCTCTTCGCCAAAAATGATCAGGGTGCGATGTTTTATCTGATCCAACCGGTCCCAAACGATCCCATCAAGCATGGCAGCCACATTTTTTGAGACGGCATAACAATACCGGTCAAAGCCTTTTGCCGAGCGTATCTGAATCCGATCGGTGATGATAAATTCCGCCCAATCCGGCATTTCATAAAAGGTCGCACGGGCGTTAATATCAATATTTCTAATCGGAGTGTCATAAACAAATTCGGTGGATACTGCCTTGCGCATCCAGGCACTCTCTCCCGGTGTAAATCTTTCGAATCCTGCCGGTGAAAGCAGTACGAGATTTTCAACTTTCTCAGGATATTTCAGGGCGGTGTACATCGCAATCTGGCCGCCCATCGAATGACCGACCAGCGTGACCCGGCTAACCGATATATCGTTCAGTAAATCCTTTACAACATCCGCATAAAAATCCATGCTGTATTGATAATATCCCTTGTCTGATTTGCCATATCCCGGTAAATCCAAGGCGATTACCCGATATTTTTTTGCCAGAGCAGGAATATTCTTTATCCAGCTCTTGGCATTTGATCCGAGGCCGTGAATAAGAACCAACACCTGCTCTCCCTGACCCTCATCGATAAGTCCGATAGAAATATTGCGTACCTGTATTTTTTTGGTCGCAAACCCATAGTCTATTTCATCAAATTCCATAGTATCCAATGTATAAAATCTTGAGGTTGAACAGCCATGTAAAATAAAGAAGGCGAATGCCATGGGAATTATAAGATATCGTATTTTCATATGCCCTCCTCAGAACATGATCCATTTAAGTGTAGCGAAAAATGTCCATGGATCTTGTGGCCGGCTCGTATTGGCCCCGTTCACTACAGGAGAATCAAAAAAATCTCCCAGTTTCAGATACGCTGCATGCAACTCCAGATCCATAAACACTTTCGGACGATACAACAGGTTTAGGTTGATTTCAGATCCGATCGAATGACCGCCATCGTCAGGCGCCACGGGTGCAATGCCGGTTCCGGCGCCGATCTTGATTTTAAATTTATTTGGAACGATATCGTAGGATCCCTGAAAAACGGCAGCTCCCAGACCGTAACCGATATTTTGAATGTCCAGGACGGCTGCATTAAACCGGTTGACGACATATCCATGGGGCATTAAAAGGTATAGACCGGTCGTGAAATAAACGGCACCCGGTGCTGTCCAGTTATTGCCGGTAAGAACACCGGTGTATTTGCCGTCATTGATATTATTTTTATCACCGGTGCTGAAAATACCGTCAAGAGAGATAAAATCATTGGCATTTTTACCATATTTATAGGCCAGGCGTAAATTTCCGGCAAAACCCATAATATCGACATCCAGCGAGTCTGTCCAGGCCGAGCCGAAGTTCATTACCGCAAACCCGTTATATCCGAATCTTCCCTGATTCAACAGCGGATTGCCGTGGAAATGGCTTCCCAGCCAGAATATGTCGGCTTTATGCCGTTGATTCCCGAAGTTGAAATTGTAGACACCCATATAATTACTCAAACCCGAATTCAATCCCTGGCCCAGTACCGAAACGCCGCCTTCTCCGCTGGCCCGGTCTTTTACATACCAGAATGAGAAACCGATGGTGTTAAATATATCCAGGTCGTATTCGTAGTGCACTTCACCCAGCTGGACGTCATCGTCCTCCTGAACATTGTTTTCATACAATTGATAAAATCCAAGTTTTATACGCTGATCCGTCCAGAGATAATGCAGAGCCAATCCGGTTGCATCAGAGCCCCAGAATGCAAGACGATAACCGGTGTTGAGCAGGGTAGTCGTAAAGGTATATGCCGGGACATTCACATTGTCAAAAAGGCGGGTGAGACCGGCGTTGATAAAAAGATTTTTTTGCGGTCTGAATTCGATGAATAGATTTTGGGTCTGCATATTGACAAAATCGCCGGCAAAGGCGCCGCCAAAATTTCCGCCGGCACCGTAATTGGCATCTCCCCAGGTCCAGTCAATTTCAAAGTTCATACGCATGGTTGCCCATCCGTCAAACAGCCTCGGCGAATAGGCAATAATCGGGATAAAACGCTGCTCGACAAATCGGGAAGACTTGTTTGAGGTAAAAGTCGTATTGCCGCCAAACAAGCGGCCGACGACCTGTCCTTTTAGAAATTCATTGGTTGCCGCAACATTGCTGAACTCTGCGCGCATCAGATAATACCCGATAAACCGAAGCTCATCTTTTTCCGGTTCATCATATTTTTCCGGAAAGTCGGAAACGGATTGTGCGAGTAAACCACAGGATAGAAGAATCAGAATCAATAAACATATATATGATCTGTACATGTCTTTAACCCAGATTTCGTTAAAGGTTAAAAGAGGGCTGTATCATTTTTATTTCCGGTACAGCCCCAAAAGCATTAATCTTCTTTTACATAATTCTGAATATTCAGGGTTCCCAGTGCAACATCACTGCCAAATCCGGAATCCGGTGTACGCGGAACGGCACCAATATCCGGTCTGATCTGAACGACTTCCAGTTTCATCGTTTTTGGTGTACCGGCTATGATCTGAATTATACCCGCCTGATCAAAGGGAGCGTAAAAAAATTCAGCCGTATGGACTGAACCGGCTGCGGATGTGGTGATCTTGTAGGTCCCTTCAACCGTTGACCAGGCACCACCAGCCACATGCGAATGTGTCCGGACGATCAAATCCTGAGTCATCTCCACACGAACACTATCATACTGGAAAAGGGCGACCAAGAGGGGCGCAACGTCATCTCCCGCACTCAACCAGGTCCCGACCCATTCCGGTACCGGCACCGGTTGTGTAGTTGATGAATCATCTTCTGAGCAGGAAGCCATCAACAACATCCCGCTTACAACGATTAGAATTGATACAAGCTTTTTCATCTTATTCCTCCTTTGGTTAATGGAATTGTTCACAATATTCCACAGAGCTGAAACGATTTATCCTTCAAATCTATGGTTTAAATCTGCTTTCTAATTATTGTTCTCCTTCGACCAGTTTCTTCCGGTCGATTTTACCCGCCTCATTTTTGGGCAAATGATCGACTAATTTAAAATATTTTGGAATTTTGTACTTTGCCATCTGTCCAAGACAAAAATTGGCCAGATTCTCTTTTGTCGCAGAAGAATTTTCTTTCAAGACGATGTAAGCCTTGCCGACCTCGCCCCATTTCTGATCCGGTATACCTATAACGGCCACCTCTTTAACGCCTGGATGGCTATATAAGAAATTTTCCACTTCTGCCGGATAAACATTTTCACCACCGCTGATGAACATATTTTTTTTACGGTCAACAACATAGAAATATCCTTCATCATCTTTCCTGACCAGATCGCCGGTGCGAAACCAACCGTCAGTAATGGATTCTTTTGTGGCGTTGGTATTGCGCCAGTAGCCCGGTGTTACGACCGGGCTTTTCAGCCATAGTTCTCCAACTTCATCGGTATTACAGTCCCGGCCGCTGTCGTTTCTGACACGCGCCTCAATATAAAAATTCGGAAAACCGATCGATCCGATCTTTCTGATGGCGTCATCCTGATGCAACGAAAAACAATTTGGTCCAACCTCCGTTAATCCATAGCCCTGACGGATCGCAATACCTTTTTTATGCCAGACTTCGATCGATGGTACAGGCATCGGTGAGCCACCGACAATGGCATAACGCACCGATGAAAGATCCGCCTCTGCAATCCCGGGTGCACCGGCGATCATCTGCATCATCGTAGGAACCCCAAATAGAGGGTGTGCCCGCTCCTCTTCCATAAGCTCCAGGATCAGATCACGTGTCAAAGGAAGATAGCAGTGTGTGGGAACCGCCATGATGAACAAATGGGGTAAGTAGAACATTCCAGCCACCCGTATGGAAAAATGGGGCAAAACTCTGGGTGTGATCTCGAGATGTAAGGTCCAGACGTAAACCGGTGTTGACCGAATTCCAGAACAGCATCCTGTGATTGATCATGGCACCTTTCGGAATACCGGTGGTGCCTGATGTGTAAAGAATCATTACGACATCCTCTTCCGAGGTACTGCGGTTGGTATGTGGTGTCAAATGCAGTGCGATGCCTTTCCGAAAGGAACGGTTCCAACTTCTCGATAGGAAGTGCTTTTAAACGGGTGTCTGATCATGTCGACCGCCTCCAATATCCGGCAAGATTCTCCTCATAAAACAAAAGATGAGGTTCGGCATCTGTTAACCAGGGCGGTAATCTCACGGTGTATTAGCCGGAAATTCAGAGGCACTAGGACCTCGCCCAGTTTCATACAGGCAAAGAAGAAAAACACATACTCGGCGCGGTTCTTCGAAAAGACCGCAATACGGTCGTTCTTTTTGATCTTATATTCATGTTGCAGATGAAATGCCAGTGCATTGACACGCTGATTGAAGTCCCTGTAAGTCCACTCCCGGCGCGATCATATTCACGAAAAGCCATGCGCCCGGGTGTATAGACGGCCCATTTTTTGATCCAGTCTGTGTCAATCGGACCCATCTTTTTCCCTCATTTTTTGAACCGACCAAAGTACCAAATAAATCCGCACAGCAGGGATGCTGAAATGGCAATCGCCGCTGCAACCCCCGGATTCTCACCGGTAGACAGGGTATAAGGGACCGCCAGTTTGCCATAATACATGATAAAATGAACAATTACTGCCGTAAGTGACGCTGAAACCGGAACGATTTTCGGGATATTCTTGATGAACATACCAAATAAAATCGGCACAAACGCGGCTGCGAAGTAAGCATAAACCCCGTTCTGAGCAAATATTGCAACACTTAATTTTGGTGCAAGTAACTGCCCGATACTCAAATATATTGTGACCATGGCCAGCAGGGCAATGACCATTTTATTGATCGCGATTTCCCGCCGGCGCCTGCCATCTGAATCGTTTGGGAAAAGTTTGCCGAACAGCGGTTTGATAATATCAGCGGTAACGGTCGTGGAGAGTGCCTGGATAAGGCCCTCAAGCGTAGATATACCTGCAGAAATCAAGCCCAAGTATAACCAGAAGCCCCATCCAGACCGGGAATTCCTGAACGACATAGGCCGAGATAATACCATCCATTTTGAGTGACATCCCATTGACTGTGAGATCGGGGAAGGAGAGCCGGGCATACAGTCCCGTAATGACCACAAGGAAAAACAGCAGTTCAGTTATCACGGCAAAAATAAGATAGCGATTTACCTCCCCGTCTGATTTGAGTAACAGGGATTTTGTGATGATATGTGGCTGGCAGACGATAGCCACACCTACAATGATCTGGGCGATTACGATCTCAAAAAAATCACGGAAAAGAAAACTGTTCTCATTGGTCGCCTGGATCAGTTTAGGGTCTATCACTTTTAGTTTATCCAGAAAGCCATGGACCCCATGGCTGAAATGTTCATAGCCGGATCCCAGCAGAATAAATGCGACGATGATCATCAATATAGCCTGAATGGTGTTGGTGTAGACCATGGAGTTTGCGCCGCCGAACATCATATATCCGAAGATAAATACTACAATTCCGATCAGAACCGGGACCTCATTCAGATTTAGTGTTTTGGAAAGGACTTTTGTGAGTCCGACGACGATCAAAACAATGAAAGTGACCAGTAGCAGCGAAAGGAACGCAAAAAACAGGGCATATCCCGGGCTTTTATATCGTGTCCCCATCCACTGGGCCATGCTGAGCGCTTTTACCGTATTTCCGTGGCGGCGGAATCCTTTGGTCAATATGACCAGCGAAATCATCGCCGCTATCGGTAATACGATGGCGTAGGAAAGCACCCCACTCAAGCCGTAGAGTGCAATAAATCCGGGATTTATAATAAACGTTGCCGCACTTGTCATGGAAGCCGCTAATGCCAGAGCTACTGCGATTGGGGAAAAGGGCATGGTTCCAATGGCATAGTCAGCGATACTTTTGGTCCTGAGGGCGCCGCGTACCACAAAGAAAATGATCACGGTGACATAAACCAGTACAAGTATCCAGCCGGCAATCACATATTCATTTGAAGCAACATCGGCCATAAAATCTCACTCCGCTTACATACTACCACCTGAAAGCCGCGCACGCAAACGCCAGACCACCGCCTGATCCCATAAATACAACCAGATCGTCCTTATGGAGTTTCCCCAGTAATACAGCCTCAGCCAGGGCCATCGGAATACAGGCAGAACCGGTATAAGCATATCGGTCCATGATCGTATGGGTCTGATCCATTTTCAGATCGAGATTATCAAGGGTTTTTCGGATGCTATTGATATTGATCTGGGTAAAAAAGGCCATATCGATATCGGCAGCCGTTAAATTCGTTTGCTGAAGCACCTGTTTTATCATTCTTGTCCAGGTCTCCGGGTTTATCTCTTTGGGAAATTTCCGGATAAATTTTAACAGATGGTCTTTTTTCAGCAGTGTCTTTTGATCGACCGGTTGATGCGTACCCCCCGCATATATACCCATCCAGTCGTGATATTCCCCTTTTGTTTCCTGCATGGAACCCAGAAATCCCCTGTCCTCATTGGTCTGTTGTAAAATAACTGCACCGGCACCATCGGCAAACAGGGTTACGGTTTTCTTATCCTGCAAATCAAGATATTTTGACATGGCATAGGCCCCGATCACCAGAACGTTCCGGTATCGCTGATCGGCGATAATATATTTGGCGGCGGTGTCGAGTGCGGTAACGAAACCGGCGCAGGCCGTATTGATGTCAAACGTTCCGGCATTTTTGGCCCCGAGACGGTACTGCACAACAGAGGATGTACTGGGCGAAATATATTCTGGTGTATCGGTTGATAAGATGATCAGATCAATTTCATTTGCGGTCAACCCGGCATTGGAAATGGCGTTTTCCGCCGCCCGAACAGCCAGGTCGGCGGTACTTTCATCTTCATTGCACCACCGGCGTTCCCGGATGGTAAGATTCTCAACCAGCCAGGTATCGACATCTTCACCCAGTAGATCATTAAAATACTGATTGGTTAGTACCTGCTCAGGGGCATAGGAACCGGTAGCAAAAATTTTAGCATTTCGTTTCATTTTGATCTCGTTTGTGGATGGCAGAAATCAGGAGATCAGCCCACCATCTACACTTATTACCGCACCGGTAATAAATGCCGCGTCATCGGATAGCAAGAAAAACATAGGCGTTGGCGATATCGTCCGGCTGACCGAGCCGCCCCAGCGGGGTTTTATCTGATAATGCCATAAGGATTTTTTCCGGTACCGTTTTCATCATATCCGTGGCAATAAAACCGGGTGCAACCGCATTGACTCTGATGCCTTTTCGCCCAAGCTCCCGTGCCCACACCCGGGTCATTCCGATGACGCCCGATTTTGACGCGACATAATTGGTTTGTCCAAAATTTCCATAGATACCGACAACGGAACTGGTATTGATGATCACACCGGACCCCTGTTCGGCCATAACCGGGGCTATGGCCCGGGCACAATTAAAAACCCCTTTTAAATTGATGTCGATAACCTGATCCCATTGTTCCTCTGACATTTTTAGCAGGGTAGCGTCCCGTGTGATGCCTGCATTGTTGATCAGAATATCGATTCTACCAAACGTTTTTTTAACCCCGGTAGCCTGTTCTGTTGCATCTGCCAACGAAACAACGTTGACCTTTCTGAATTCACATCGGGCACCCTGGGCGGATAATTCGATAGACAATTTTTGACCACGCTGATCATTCAGATCCCAGATAGAAACAGCGGCCCCTTCGGCGATAAACTTTCTTGCGGTTGCTTCACCGATACCGGAAGCTCCGCCGGTAATAACGGCTACTTTATTTTCAAGGCGCTTCATATGATCTCCGGCTATAAGTTTTGCATCTATTTTTCACTATTGTATTATTGACCAAAAACTGTTTCGTCATTTGAATGATTGGCTGTTTATTCGTTTTGTTTTTCGCGAGCGGTCCATTCTTTGTAAAAGATGTTAAAATGCTCGATCATGGATTCATAAAATTCAGCCATTTTATCGACACTTGTTCTGAAGGATTCAATTGAAGCCTGCGGATATTTTTTTTGTATATCCTGGTATTTTCTGGCCAGTTGCAGATTGCGTTTTTGGGATCTTATAATATTATTGAAGGCACTGCCAAAGATATCGGGAATGATCTGATAATAATTTTTACGGTCGCCGGGAACCCAGACGGATTTAATCAGGTTATGATCAAGCAGTCGTTTGGTGATCTGACTCACCGGCCCTTTACTGACATTGAGCTCGCTGGTGATTTCCGGAAGACTCAGGGGTTTGCGATGGTACAGCATCAAACCGACAATACGCCCCATCAGCTTGGGAAGGCCAAACGACTGGTAAGCCTCTCCGTAATCCTGAATAAATTCCTGTTTGACTTCTGAAGCGGTCATTATTTTATACGTTTGGAATGTTTCAAACGTATAAAATATAAATTCTAAGTTTTCAAATTGCAAGTAGAAAATTGGGTCATAGAATAAATTTTAAAATACCTATAAATCTTAAATGCCGAATCCCAATTTCCAGACAAACAGCGACGAAGGAGTCCGTTGAAGAAGATCCAAATACCAAATCAGGACGCTGCACTGGTCACTGGGATGATTTTATGCTTTGTAATATTTTATCTGTAGTCAGGATCAGGAATTTGCGACTTTTAATGTGTTTGTTGTTGCTTTCTTATCCCGTTTATCCCGTTATCCTGTAACATTTTTTTATTTCGCCGGTCTCCCGCGACTATCGCAGATAAATCATTTTACGTGTCCAGGATAAGTCTCCGGCAGTAAGTCGATAAAAGTAGATGCCGCTGGTTAAACCGCTGGCATCCCACTCCACTTTGTAAGATCCCGCCGGCTGTTTTTCGGAAATTAGGGTGGCTACTTTTTGTCCCAGTACATTATAAATACTTAAATCAACTTTGCTGCCAACTGCCAACTTCCAACTGATGATTGTCCGGGGGTTAAAGGGATTGGGATAATTCTGTAATAATTCGAACGCTTGAACGATTTGCTCTTCCCACTCTAGCGAAGAAGAAGGTTCCTGATTATAATAGATAGAAACCTGACCGTCTCTTCCGATGATCAGATCGGCCCGACCGTTACCGTCAATGTCCGCTGACTGGGTCATCGAAGTTTGATAATAATCCAACCGGTCAATCGTATCGGTAGACATAAAGTTGCCCTGGTCATCGATTTGGAGGATATAAATACCGTCGCGATCTCCAACCAGAAGATCGTCTTTTCCATCATCATTAAAATCGTCTACGACCATATCGCGCACATTAAGGCAGGGACTTGCCGTATCGACACAGGCAAACTTGCCAACCGAATCCCCAATAAAAATAAAAATATTGTCATAATCCCAACTCCCGCTGCCGACAGCGATGTCAGGTATCGTGTCGGAATTAAAATGTCCCACATTGGGGTACCACGGGGTACGATAGGTATGGATTACAGTCCGTTGATCAAAATTGCCCGAACCATCGTTGAGCAAAAGTGACATGGATTGGGTATTTCCGATCCCAATGAGCAGATCGGGATATGCATCATTATTTAGTTCGCACACTTCAATATCAATCGACGTGCCCCCGCTGAGGTAGGTTTCGGGAGATAAAAAAGTCCCGTCGCCGTTTCCCGGGTAAATAAATAAAAATCCAAATTGGGAAATAACGGCTAAATCGTTGTTCTCATCCCGATTAAAATCCGCAATCACCAGCGGACCTGGCTTTGATGGAACTTCGAGGGGACTGGCGGTGCTGAAGGTTCCATCCCCTTTCCCGATCAGTATTGAAATCGTCGAGTCCTGGTACCTGGAACTGGCCAGATCGGGTATTTGATCATTATTGAGATCACCGGCAGCAATTCCTTTTACCGGTTGGCTATTCGCATAAACCGAGTCAGGAGAGGTGGCAATTATTCCGTTTCCATCATTAAGAAAAATGGCGACCGGATTTTGGATCGCAGCATAATCAATGGCCACGGCCAGATCCGGAGCAAGATCCCCGTTAAAATCAGCACACACCATGGCAGGAGCCATATTTGCGATTGTGATTACAGAATCAGCGCTAAATTGAAAATTCTGTGCACCGGATGCTTCGATGAATAATAATGAGCAAAACCATATCCAGATAAAAGGGTGCAGATCAATAGATACTTTTCTTGAGATCATGGGCAGAATCCTCCATTTTTCAAAAGTCAGAAATTGTTTTGTGCAATTTTGGTTTAAATTGAGTAAAACTTCTGGTTCAAAGAGACTCTAATGCGTTAGAATCTCCAGCTCAAAACTTATCGTTCTTCAAATTACGGACTAAATAGATATGCGGAATATTGTCAAATATGCTTGTGATAAATATAACTAATTTGGCCGGAATTAACAATCAAAGATTGGGGAAAGTACACACCAGGAATAAATGCAGGCGCGCTTTGACAAATCCTGGATACGTTCCGATATCCGTATCAAAGCCTCCTGTTTCTGCCGGACGGAGAAATAAGTATTTGATCACTTGAATTACTTTTGAAAAGGATTCGAGGTGTCTGGGAGAATATACCTGGCAAATTAATAGTAGCGGATCACTTACTCATTAATAACGTGTATTGTCTTATCGAGGTTTAATGTTTTGGACAGGAGAACCCCCAAGGGGTCCCTTTGGGACAAGATATACAGCATTAAATTTTAAAATAAAGTTCTAATTTCTTTTTTTAAAGAATTTTCATTCAATTTATTGAATCAATTAATAAATTTTATCCTGTTTATCCTGTTATCCTGTCCAATTTTATTAATTTTCAGGTAAGATCATACTATTTCAGCAGAATAAGTTTTTTTGTTTGTACAAAATCACGATCGGTCCTGAGCTGATAAAAATAGATGCCGCTGCTAAAGTCACTCGCATCCCATTCGATTTGATAAGAGCCTGCCGGCTGTTTTCCTGAAACCAACGTCGCCACCCTTTGTCCTAAATTATTATATATACCTAAATCAACCTTACTGCTAACGGCCAACTGCCAACTGATCACTGTCCGTGGATTGAAAGGATTGGGGAAGTTCTGGTCCAATTTAAAGGATCGGGGCAATTCTGTGACCAGGTCTTCCATACCTGATATCACCTGGAAGCGGACAGTAAAATCGCCTCCGGTTCCGGCAGGCAGATCAAGCATCATACTGTCATTACTGAAATTTTGATATAATTCCCCGTCTTTAAATACCCCAACCATATTTACCGCCCAATCCGGCCAGGCATCCGGACGCAACGCAACGGGCATGAGTGGAATCCGGCGGTTCGAATCCAGCGGTGCGATTCTGTAGTGCAGGTCAAACTGATTATGTTCGTCATTAAACAACATGCCGTACAGATAGGTATAATAACCTGTTTCTATCGAATGATAACCGGCTTTGTACGGATCTCCTTTATTATCGCTTCCGGTGGATTGGCCGTAACGGTCACGATTGGCGTATATCTCACCATATTCGCGATCCACAAAGTTGGCCATAAAGAAACCGCTGGACTCACGTGCAATTTCTTTATCGCTGTTATCACCGCTTAGATTATACAATTGTAAACCGCCCAGAATGGCCTGTTCCATCTGCCACCACGCCTTTGTCGTGTCGGTCCAAATCATTATGTCACCGGTTGTGCGGTCATAGGCATCATAGGGACCGCCATATTGGTTATCATAGCCATGGTCCAAAACATTTTTAAAAACCATTTCAGCATCTTCTAGGTAATTACTCTCAGGATCGATCTGATCAATGCGGGCCAGACACCAGGCGGTTTTCAACACATGGCCCATAAGGGTTATTTTATCACTTTCGTCCGGCTGCCAGTCCGAGTCATACATTTCGGCAAAACCAACCTTCTGAGCGGGCATACTCAGGACCAGATGATTGATTATCTGATCGGCTAATTTTCTAAGGTGGATCAGGTAATTTTCCTCGCCGGTCATCTGGTACAGGGCCAGTCCGTGAGTGGTGATCGCATCGACGGTGGCATTGAAACTTTTTCCGCTGGGATCAGATCCATTATAGTCTACCCGGTCGTAATACCCTTCAAAACCCGTCCGATCATCCCAGAATGTGTCCTGAAGATGCTGAAAACCCTTCTCCAGCCAGTGCAGATGAAAGGTATCACGGGTAGCCTCATAATATGCGGCAATGCCCAGCAGAGCGTAGTGCTGGAAAAAGGCAGTCTTATCAGCCGTGGGATCGGTTGGATTACCATTGTCGTCAAGTTGTTCAAACCAGCCACCGTATTGGGCATCCCATCCATGTTGATACATAAATCTGAGTGCTTTATCGGCGTAGTTTAAATAGGTTGTATCGCCAGTCATCATAAACGCACGCACCAGGCCGTAAGCGTTTCGTGATTGAGTCAGTGTATTTTTGTTAATTTCGTAGGGACTCCCGTCTCTGGTGACATTGGTGAAAAAGCCGCCTTTCATGTTATCATAGCTTTTCAGCCAGAATCCGGCACAGGAATCAACATAGCCGATATTTAACTCGGGTTGGTCGAAATAACGATAGTCATATTTTACTTCCAGTATGACTTTCCTGGTCATACCGGAATGACCACCGAAAGCGCCCATGTCATTTCGGACCGTACCTTTTGCCGGTAGCAGAGCGAAACCGGGATTATTCGGATCTTCAGGATCATTATAACTCTCATCCGGATGGCCCTTATCAATACAGGGCGAAGTAGCGCTCAGGTAAAATTTGTTATCCATTACCTGGGGATCCTCATTGATATTACCGGTTCCTGCCCAGCCTCCTTGCACATCAGAATACTCTACTTCAATAGAACCATCCTGAACATCTATTGCCGGATTTGTTGTTGCCTGGTTTCCCCAAATGATAGAATTCATCAAGTAATTCGTCAAGCTTCTTTGACCAAGATATATCCCGCCACCGGATGTGGCCAAATTATTTATAATGGTGTTATTGATGAATGTTGCCGAACAGTTATCGGCAGTGAGAATCCCGCCTCCATTTGTCGCCGAATTTCCTGCAATGATATTATTATTCACAAAAGAAGCAGTATTAGAAATGTTTATTCCACCTCCCCAGCCCTTTCCGTTTGTGACTGCATTCTCATTGATAATATTTCCCGCGATTCTGAAAGACTCCGGTGTTTCAGAAATGAGTATTCCGGCCCCACAGCCATTTTTATCAGATTTGACCCAAATTTCATTGTGGCTTACTTCATTATTAGTAATGCGACCCTGAATTCCAGAAATCCCAATACCACCAGAGCAAGCGGCGATGCCATTCACATCGCTATGACTTAAGACCGAATTATAGGTGATTTTGTTGTATTCCATGATGACCATTCGACGATCAGACGGTAATGATAAACAATCCACCCCTCCTGAAGATGCAAAACTATTATTGCCATTGAAAATCACAGAGTTAAAAGAAATATTATTATTCAATAATTTTGCATCACAAAAAATTTCAATGCCCCCGCCCCAGGCAGTCTCGAGGTCTGCCGTTATGGTATTGTGTAAAATTTGATTATGCTCCAAAATAACATAAGCCGTGCTTCCGAGCGTAAATGCGGCAACGCCTCCTCCATAAACCTCCTCTGTTGACGAGTAAACTGTATTGTCGATAATTTTATTATTCAGGATCAGGGCTCCGGCGTTGTATAAAAATATGCCGCCACCGGCCCGGCAGAAATATTCGGTTTCTTCCCAGATATAGGATGTTTCCGTACCGTTGCCACCAGTGATCGTAAATCCACAAATGATCGATGTGGTATCTTCTCCGGAAACCAACGAGAACGACCGAGCCGCTGTCCGGATTACCCGGCTGGCTTCCTTCTATAACCGTATTGTTGATATGACTGGTATCACCGTCAATGTAATAATAACTGGCGACGGTGATCGCTTTGCCCATGAAATTGATGTTCTCATAATAGGTGCTGTCACGGACCAGAACAAGATCGCCGTCTGCAGCCGCATCAATGCCGGCCTGGATGGAGGGCTGATCCTCCGGCACAAGAATGATTCCCGGATGGGAAGTCTGTTCCGGAAGGGCAAGCTCATAGGTGTCATTAAGCATTTCTGCGAATGAATTGGTGCCGCCAAACACCAGCATTCTATGCCGGCTGTTATCAAAATCCCCGGTCATCCATGCGCGTTCTTTTGGCACGGATCCTTGTGGCGAAAGGAGATTCCATTTATTATAGATCAGATTATATTCCCAGAGGTCATTCAGTGAACTATAATCGGTTTTCTCACCACCAAACATAATTATTCTACTATTGGGATGATCATAAATCATAGCCATCGCAGCACGGGCTTCCGGAAAGGGAGCAAAACAGGTAATTTCCTTCCACTCGAGAGATTCAAGGTCTAATGCCCAAAGATCATCGCTAAATTTGTCCCCAATATTTTCATCCTGATATTTTCCGCTGAAAATGATCATCCGGTGCGCAGCCGGATCATAGATGGTTCCATGTCCGACACGCCCAGTTGGCGGGGTTCCGGTCGTAGCAAGTTTTATCCATTGTAAACCATCTAATTCCAGTGCCCAGGTCTCATTAAGTGTATAGTAAGGCGGATCGATGGATTCTCCGCCAAAAAAGAGTACACGGTTGCCGATCGGATCAAGAATCAAACCGTCACCACTGCTTTCCGGCAGATTTCCGGTTGGGAAAAGTTGACGCCACTTCAGCGAATCAAGGTCAAATTGCCAAAGATCGTTATAAGGATAAACATTATTTTCAGTATACGCTACACCGCCAAATAGAAGTATTCTGTTATTTACAGAATCCAGTATCGCGTGGGAGGCTCTGGCCGAAGGATGTACGTCTGTCTCAATTTCCTGCCAGGAATTGGTATTCAGATCGCCTTGCCAGGTGTCGTCGTACATGGTGAAGCTATTTTCTCCAGGATCATAATGCCATCCGCCAAAGATTGTGATCATATGGCGTTTTGTATCATAGACCTGCGCATGGTAATACCTCGGCGGGGGAGGATTGGTCATCGACAGCAGATGCCATTCTTCATTTGTCATGGGACGCATGGTTTTATTTGGGACAACATGACTTGTATAACCGTTGTTTCGATCAGCTGGTGCCGTGCGGTCAGTCGTCCTAAAACCGTTGATGTCATGACCTAACTTTGCGCGTAATCCCGGATGATTTTTTGGAGAGTTGTCGAAACCGGTCAAAAGGAAAACAGGCATGATAAAAATGATCGTCAAAATGGAAACGATGTGTTTCATTATCCACCTCCCGGTTTTATCAGGGAAATTTTTCAGGTTTTGATAAAAATTAAGGTGGTGAAAGCGGGGGCGCTAACCAATCTGTAACAAAATTGAGTTAATTTGTATCAGGTTTGGCGGATTGAATCTGTTTACTGTAACGGGAAGGACTTGTACCAAACTGGCGGCGGAAATTTTTGGCAAAATTTGCCGGGCTTTCAAAACCGACTGCATAGGCGATTTCGGAAATATTGATGGTCTTGTTCCGTAATAACTCTGCGGCACGTTTTAAACGGATGGTGCGTATCAGGTTCCCCGGTGATTGACCGGATATGCCCATGATCTTGCGATGCATGGTCATACGGCTCATACCAACGGCTTCGGCAAGATCATCCAGCTTAAAGTTTGCATTGGCCAGGTTATTGGTGATTGTTTGGTGCATGCGCAGCAAGAACTTTTCGTCAACCGAACCTGTCGCTAGTTTTTGTAGATCCGGTTTGATCTCATTGCTGTACCGTTCGCGTAATTCACGTCTTTGCCGGATCAGATTGTGAACGCGTACCAATAGTTCTCCGGCAATAAATGGTTTCACCAGATAATCGTCGGCACCGGTTTCAAGACCTTCGATTTTATCTTTTGTTTCAACCCGGGCGGTAAGCAGAATGACCGGGATGTGGCTGGTACGCATATCGTTTTTTAATTTTGCACAGAATTCTAGGCCGTCCGTTTCCGGCATCATCACATCGCTGATGATCAGATCGGGGATATTGCGAATGGCTTCCTCCCAACCTTTCTTCCCATTTACCGCCTCTCTGACCAGATAGGATTGATCGAGGTAACTGCGCATATAGGCCCGCATATCGGGATTGTCTTCGACAATCAGAATATGTGGCAATCTGCCTTTGGTGTTTGACGAATGGTTCAAATCAATTGACAGAGGATAGTCCGTGACCGGCATCGTATTATTCTCAGGGATAAACTCGGAATCGGTTGATATGGCATGGTCATCAGCTGCAATCTCCTTAGACTGAAGGTGACTGCTCTCAATGGGCAGTAGGATAGTAAAAACGCTTCCTTTTCCGTATTCGCTCTGAACGTTTATCTTTCCCTGGTGCAGCTCGACCAATTCTTTGGTCAGGGCAAGGCCGATGCCTGTGCCTTCGTAACCGCGTTTTTGCGAATCATCCACCTGATAAAAACGATCAAAAATTTTGTCCAGACGGTCCGACGGAATGCCGGTTCCGGTGTCAGTGACTGAAATTTGCAACGCTTTTGATTTTATCCCGGGCATGTCTTCTATAGCGTTTTGGCTGAACGATCCTGTCCGCAGGATATTGTCGTAAGAACCCCATTTGGAGGATTTTTTATTAATATTTAACGGCCCATACCAAATTCCAAGGTTAATATTTATGTGCCCCCCGGCAGGCGTAAATTTGAATGCATTAGACAGCAGATTGTTCAGGATCTTTTCTATCTTATCACGGTCACAATATAAAAAAATATCCGGCTGTTCTGTCGTAAAACTCAGGTGAATATTTTTTCTTCTTGCCAGGGATTCGAAGGATTGAACATATTGACCGATAAGTTCGGCAATATTTTCTTTGCGAATCTGCAGGGTCATCCCCCCCGATTCCAGTCTGGATAGATCGAGTAATTGATTGATCAATCGGAGCAGACGGCGCCCGTTACGCAGGATCAGCTGATATTGATTCTGAAGATTGCCCTTAAAATTCCCGGAAAGCATCTGCTCAACCGGACCGAGAATGAGGGTAAGGGGTGTTCGAAATTCGTGAGAAATATTGGCAAAAAAACGCGATCTCATGCGATCGATTTCTTGTAGTTTCTCGGAATGAATATGTTCGATTTCCAGCTGATGTATTATTTTCAGGCGGTTGGTCTGAAAGCGCCAAACAATCAAAATCGCTCCTAAAATCAACACGAGATAGAGCGTGTAAGCCCAGCTTGTTTTCCACCAGGGCGGTGTAATCATAATGCTGACGAAGGTTCCCTGTTCATTCCAAACCCCATCATTATTCGAAGCCTTTGACGCGAAAAATATATTCGCCCGGATCGACGTAGGTGTAGGCAGCATATCGTCGCTTGGCATCCGTATACACCCAATCATTATCGAGTCCCTCCATCTTATAGGCGTATTGATTCATTTCCGGGCGATTGAAATCGAGAGCGGAAAATTCAAAACTGAGATTATTTTTATCATATGGAAGAATGATCATTTTTTTTTCCGTAATAGCCGTATCCAGTTGGGCAAGTTGATTATTTACCCTCAACTCGGTGAGCACAACCGGTGGAAGATAGGCATTGTCCGTCAGACTGTCCGGAAAAAATCGTACCATGCCGCGAAATCCACCGAAAAATATTTCACCATCCCGATCGATCACACAGGTGTGGGGATTTACTGGCATTTCGCTGCTCAGCTCATAATTTTTAATCGTCATTTCTGTCGGATTAAATCGGGTAATGTATGCAATGGTGGCCAGCCAGAAATTGCCTGTATGGTCGGCAATAATTTGCTGCACCCGGTTAGCGGGTAAGCCATTTTTTTTTGAGTAAGTATAAAACCGTTCTGTTTGTTTGTCAAATCGGCATAAACCGCCGCCCTGGGCACCGATCCAAAGCGTTGGCCGTTTTTCAAATGGATATTCGTATACTGCTTCTACGGTGTTGCTACCGATAGAAAACGGATTGGATGGATCATTCACATAATGAGCGAATTGTCCGGTCTTTGGATCTAATCGGTTTAGTCCTCCGCCCATAGTCCCAATCCAGATAATTTGATCAATGTCTTCATATAGGGTGAGAATATTCTGGTTGTTGATACTGGTTGGAACAGCCGGATCCGGCATATAACGGGTAAATTTTTCTGAACCTGAATTATAACGGTTAAGACCATTGTCCGTCCCGATATAAATAGAACCGTCGGTAGTTTCGAGTAGGGATTGAACACAGTTATTGCTCAGGGAATTTGGATCACCGGTAATATTGCTGTACCAGGTGAATCTGTTACTCTCCGGATCAAATCTATTCAGCCCATTATTGGTAGCGATCCAGATATGGCCATTTTTATCTTCGATTATAGATCTGACATCATTATCGCATAGGCTGTTGGGATTACCAGGTTCGTGTTGATAATTTTGAAATTTTTCCTTGAGCTTATCAAAACTTAGAATACCATATGCATGAGTTCCGATCCAGATTTTTCCTGATTTTGAGAGAAAAAGAGATACGATGCGGTCCTCTATACTTCCGCTGTCGAATGGATTTGGTAAATAGAATTTAACGCAGCCGCGTATGCTGTTCCGTTTATTTATCCCCTTGGAGGCTCCGCTGAACCAGAAACAACCGCTTCGGTCATGCAAAATGGCCATAATATTGTTTTCAAAAAGGCTCAAATAATTTGCCGGATCATGTGCGTAGCGGGTAAATATCATTTTTTCTTTATCAAAATGATACAAGCCATCATTCGTCCCGATCCAGAGAAACGAACCGGCGTCACAAATGGCCTGTATTTTGTTCGAAACGTTCATAGGTCCGGTATTGATTGAATATTTGTCAATTTTTTTTAATTGCTCATTGAACTGATAAATCCCATCAGCACCGACCCAAAATGTATCAGAAGAATCATGACAGCAAACCGTTGTGTTTTTATTTTTGAAAGGGTCATCAATTGAAAAGTATTCTCCGAATGGGATAAAGCGTTCCTGATGCCGGTCAAACAGAAAAAGCCCACCGGAGGTTGTTATCCATAGCATCCCGGATGCATCTTCATCGATCGAATTGATCATCCCGGCATTCGGTTGGTAAAAAATGAAGCGGTTGGTTTTCCGATCAAGTCTGTTCAAATCGCCACCGGCCGCAACCCATAGATTTTGTTCATGATCCTCAAAAATAGCGTTAATGCGATTATTCGATATGCTGTATGGTTTTTTTTCACTATGCTGATAGCGGGAAAATTTATCCGTATACCGGTTATATTTGTTCAGACCGTCAGACAATGTACCAAACCAGAGTACACCGCTATGATCTTCTAAAATGCACTGGATATAATTACCGGAGAGGGAGGTCGTATCACCAGGTTGTGACTCATAAGAAATGACATTATAGCCATCGAAGCGGCGCAGCTCGTCAACGACGCCGATCCATAAAAATCCACGACTGTCCTGATACATGCAGCGCACCCAATCAGCCAGGTCAGTATAGCCGTATTGTTCAAAAATTAATTGAGGTCCTTGCGCAAATACGCCACAATCGAGCAACAGAAAAATGTGCAGGATGAGAGTACGTCTTTTCATGGGAATGACACCCAATGAATAATCTCCAGGAGCTGAAGTCGTCTCTGGATTACATTCAAAAAATACAGAGAATCAAAGGAATAGGCAATAATAAAAAGAGAAGGATGAATATTACGCACATCGTTAATCGCAGGTTTGACTACTCGGTTTGACAATCAAACGGAGACGGTTTAAATTCAATTTTAAATATAATCATTTCGATTCCTTTTCCATATAATTTTGAATGAAGTGAGTGAAATATCTTGAAAAAGGCAAAAGTTTTAAGGCAGAAAGTCTTAATTAATCTTTCATCTTTAATCTTTGATCTTTATTTATCCACCTGCAGGTAGTGTAGTCGCATGAATGTTTCCGCGGTAATTATCACGTATAACGAGGAAAAAAACATCGCACGATGTCTTGATTCTATAAAAGACATTGTTGATGAGATTGTCATTCTGGACGCGTTCTCCAGCGACCAGACTGAAGAAATATCGCAGAAATATAATGTAAAATTTATAAAACGTGCCTGGGAGGATTTTTCACGGAGTAAAAACTTTGCCAATGAGCAGGCCTCCTATGACTACATCCTGTCGATTGATGCCGACGAGGCGCTATCAGAAGACCTGGCGGGAACCATCCGCAACCTGAAAAAAGGGGAAATGCTGGATGGATACATTGTCAACCGCCGGACCAATTATTGCGGCAAATGGATCAAACATTGCGGCTGGTATCCCGATAAAAAACTGCGCGTGTGGAATCGGAAAAAAGGGCAGTGGGAGGGCTCCATTCACGAACAGGTCGTTATGGCGGCGGGTGCGAAAATCGCAGATTTGAAGGGTGATCTCTTGCATTATGCCTTTAATTCGATTGGCGAGCATCTGACAACGGCCAACAAGTATTCAGAGATCTCAGCACAGAGGGCATTTGAAAACGGCAAAAATGCCAATCTCCTTATTGATGTTATCCTGAATCCGACAGCGATGTTCATACGAAAATACATCCTGCTCCTGGGGTTCCTGGATGGCTATTACGGCTATGTTATTTGCCGGATATCGGCCTTCGCCAACTTTTTAAAATATACCAAACTGCGATCCCTGAACCGCCAAAAAAATCAATCATAAATTATATTGTCCTGACCATGCGTTTACATATTGATCAAATATGCCTTGGCCATTCTGAAGTCATCCAGTAGGGATCTTCCTAGTTGCCGAGCCCGGTAACAGAATCAGGAAGATTCTTACAGAATGACCGCGGATGGTGTCTTAGCAATTCAGTCCACCAAAACTTGGCCTCAAACGGATCTTATCTTATATTTCTATTATATTAAGGATTTAAATACATATGCACAGATCTCTGATACCGATCTGCCTCATACTGCTATTTTTATTTTATTCCCACCTGCCCGCACAGGAAATTGAGATCCGTGATGGCTGCTATTACATAAATGCCGAGAAGTTCTTTGTCAAAGGGATTGGTTACGAGACGCATACCAGACCGGGACAGGTACCCTGGATATATACCTTCGACGCTGATCTGATCAACATGGATCTGGAACGTATCAAACAAGCCGGGTATAATACCATCCGTACGTGGGGTGCGCTTAAAGAGGAAGAACTGCAGCTGGTGGAATCCTCCGGCCTGAAGATATTATTCGGAATATGGATTGATCCCTCCGGAAATTTTGGAAATCCGGATTTCAGAGCTGCTGCCCTTAATCATGTACAGGAGGTGCTATCATATTCAATAAAATATAGTTGTATCATTGGTTACATCATTATGAATGAACCTTTGGTGGAACATATTTACGAGCAAGGTGCTCAGACTTTATTTGATTTATGGCAATCGATGATTACCCTGATCCATGAAACACATCCAGGCATACCGGTATCGTTTTCGAACACCATTATTGGCGACTATATCAATATGGAAATCTTCGATATTGCCGGTTACAATGCCTATATATACAATCCGGTAACCATTTCTGCATCCCACGGATATGGCGGATATCTGAAATATCTCAAACAGCATCGGGCCCCGGAAATGCCCATGATCGTTACCGAATTCGGATTGTCCGTTTCTCCCGGTAGCACACAACCCGGCTACGGATATGGCGGCAATACCCTGGAACAGCAGGTTACCGGTGATCTCCTCATGTATCGAGAAATGATCGATGCCGGCCTTCAGGGCGGATGTGTATTTCAATACCATGATGGATGGTGGAAAAGTGGAAATGAATTTGTCCATGATCCATTACCCGAGGAGTGGTTCGGGCTTATCGGATTTTCCGACCTGTCCGATAAATATGGCACACCACGACCTGTCTGGGATGCTTTTGAGATATATAATAAAGCCATAATACTGAGTCCCGTTAACGGCGAAATATATCCGACTGCGATCCCGCTGGAGATATTTCTTAATGAGGACGTTTCTACCCTTAGCGTACTACTGGGTGACAGCGTCCTGCGGACATCAGGAGTATCCGGAAACTGGTTCAATGATACATTGTTTATTGAAGGTAAGGAAGATATAACCGATCTGGAGTTGTCATTTGAGTTTTATAATGCGGGCATGGAAATACTGAAATCGGAAACGATTGTAATATTGACAGGCAAACAGGCGATCGATTTGCCATCGATAAAGATGGATGTCTTACCCGATTATCTGGCTACAGGAGCCCGGAATTTTCTTGATCTGAAAGTCACCGAAAATCCGGTGTTTACGATAGATAATGATCAGATATCGATCGTATTGCATCCGCATATCGGATTTGATCCGGGAATTGCAATAACCAGGTCCATGCTGTTTACAAATAACCGCTGGTCTCATATCGAATCTTTTGATATCCCGGCTGATGCCAGGGTTGCCACGTTCGGGGCTGGTTTTACGATCCGTTATGGAAAGTTCAGTAAAAAGATTACAACAGAAAAAATCCTGATCGGGGGAAACTGGGCCGATCCGATCGCTGCCCCGGAATTGGTCACCGCCATCGGATTCCGGAGTCCAAAGGACATAAGATCGGATCATGCAATACAGTTATTTCAAAACTATCCCAATCCGTTTAATCCCTTTACACGCATAAGGTTATATTTACCATCTTCCGGATATGTTACCGTTGAAGTATACAATACGTTGGGGCAGTTGGTCAGCATTATGCCGGGCAGACAGATGATTGCCGGTTTTCATGAGATTGAATTCGATGGCCGGCATTTGCCGAGCGGAATATATTGGTATAGGGTAATAACAGCTGATGTTTCAGAAGTAAAAAAGATGGTGCTCATTCGGTAGTTTTAAGCATAAAATTGCGAGAAAATTGATCTTCAGATAATGATCTACCTTGAGCCTATTTTTTTATCCCTGATTAATTGAAATCCACTCTTTTGTGTCGCCCTGTGTTTGAAATAAAAACGATCACTGATCATATCCAATTAGCTCTGTAAACTGCGCCAATTTATTGCTATTGTACATCCGAAGTGTTAAGTTAAAATATTATACGGGTGTAACTGGCTGTACAGATTTGCATAAAACAGAATTCTAAGCTCGTTATTTCTCTTATTATTCTTCTCCAAATATTATTTTTTTTAGATAACAAAGATACACCAAACAGTCTTTTAACAATCGGAGGTTTTTTATGAAGTCAATGACATTATTTCTTTTAATTTGCTTTGTTCCCCTGGTGCTTTGTGCCCAGGAGCAAGACACAAAACAGGTTGAGCAAAAAAAGGAGCAGGTGGAGAAAAAGGTCGAGCAGTCTGAAAAAATGGCTGAACAGGAAAAGGTAAAACAGGCTGATAATAAAATGGAACAGGTTGAAATGAAGACCGAACAGATGGAAAAAGCCATGGAGAAAACGGATCAGGAAATGAAACAAGAGGAAGAGAAAGTAGGGGAGCGTGAGGGTGAAATGGAGAGTGCACCGGCTGAGCAGGAAAGAATGGAACTCCAGCAGCAGGAGAGAACGTCTGAGAAGAAAATGCAAAAAGAAATGAAAAATGCAAATAAAGAGGCCAGGGACGCCAAAAAGGATGCTAAGGACGTGAAAAAGGATGTAAAAAAGGAAGTAAAAAAAGACGCCAAAGAGCAAAAAAAGAATTAAATCCGACGACCGATCATAAAGTTTTTCAGGGGTATTTTACCGATCTAAAATACCCCTTTATTTTAGCCGGGAATCAGCGTAATGATTAAACCACTATTTGTTATATCGTTGATTATTTTGGTGATACCCCCGGGCTTATGGGCACAGGAAAAGGAGCGACCGGCGTTTGGAATGTCCGTGGGTATGAAGTATCTCAGCCGGTTTGTCGCCTATGGTATAGATCTGGCTGGTGACAGTCCGGCCTGGGGTGGCAATATATCGGTCGGCCATAGTTCCGGACTTTATGCAGATGCCTACTATACCCGTCCGACCAACTCTATTGAGGATGCGCAACAAATAGCATTAGATATCGGTTATGAAAAGGATTTGTCCTCTCGCCTGAGTTTTTACGCTGAGTTTGGACATTATATCTACGCAAGTGATACCGTAAATATATTTTCAGGATTTTCCAATTCCATCTCATTAAACGCAAATATAAACCTGGAAATATTTGATCTCGGGTTATCCTACGACAGATTCCTGGGAAGCGATGGCGCCACCTATTTCAGTGCCGATATCTCCACCTTTCAGGAAGCCGGTCCGGTTTTTCTCCTGCCGATGGTCCAGTTCGTTTTCATGTCGCAGATCATCGAAGATCGATTTCTGCCCAAGGGCAAAAGTAAAAAAGGAAGGGCAGGCGAAAGCGTTGTCCAAACGGAAATAACCGGTCTGGCAAACACGCTGGTTACCCTCGTTGCAGTCTATCCGCTTACCGGACATTTAAGCCTATCATTTGTTCCCACACTCATTCTGAATCATAAAAGCGAACTTTCTGTGGATTCCAGCCGCTTTGTATGGCATGCGAGTCTGCGCTACAGTTTTGATCTTTGATTGCCTGAAACTAATAAATCTGCCTTTTCTTTTAAGGGGATTCGTTATTAAGCGGGGATTCGAAATAAACCACGGAAATACATGGATTCTAAGATTCCTCTGTTTTGTATTTGTCCATAAAGTATTTTAAAACACGCTCCATGTGCTTCCGTGGTTTACACCATTATAATCACTCCAGTATTGATTTTCCGCCAGTACGGAATAAATCTTTCGGATTGTCTCTTTTATTTCATCGAAACGACATTATATCAAAGGATATGAAAACGATGAAAATGGGTTTTATTTTAGTATCATTGGTTTTTGGGTTAATATTTGCACATGCGCAGGATGACGTCGATGTGGAAGAGGCCATGATGGTGATCAGCAAAAATGCCTTTAAAAGTCATATTCGTTTTCTGGCAGATGATCTGCTTGAAGGTCGTGATACCGGTAGCCGCGGTTATGAACTTGCCGCCAGGTATGTGGCATCACAATTTGAGGCCTATGGACTGCGGCCTGCCATCGGAGATAGTTCATACTTTCAGGAGGTGCCCCTTCGTATTTATGCACCGGATCAGCAAAGAGGCAATCTGGTTCTTTACGTTACTGATAAGAAAATCGTTTTTGTTCTGGAGAAGGATTTTATAACCCTGGGAAATTCAAACGCGACAGTCGATTCGCTTGATACAGAGGTCGTATTTGCAGGTTATGGCATCTCAGCACCTGTGTTTGGACATGATGATTATGCCAGTATAAATGCCGGGGGTAAAATTGTAGCCATAATGCAGGGGATTCCTGACAATATTTCAGGCAGTGCGCGTGCGCATTTAAACAGCTGGTCGGTAAAGCGACAAACGGCCATCGATAACGGGGCTATCGGGATGCTTTATCTGCGTTCACGAGAGCAGGATAAACAGTTCTCCTGGGAACGGACAACAAAATTCAAATATGAAGCCACGACCTGGCTGGATGATCAGGGAAATCCCCGGGATGATGTTGGACCATTTAAAGCGCGTGCTGTATTGAGTTCAGCCGCTACCGACAGTCTGTTGGGTTTTGCCGGTCTGGATCCTGATACGCTGCTAAGCGGCAAATATGGATCGGTTGAGTTACCCGTTAAAGCCATGATCAGCGCTTACAGTTTGCATTCCGACAATAAATGTCATAATGTTGCAGCCTGGCTGCCCGGATCCGATCCGGAATTGAAGGATGAATTTGTTATTTATACCGCCCATCTGGATCATGTGGGTATTGGCCGCCCGGTCAATGGCGATTCGATCTATAACGGAGCCTATGATAATGCCAGCGGGGTGTCCGCGTTGCTCGAAACGGCACACATGTATGCTCAACTCAATCCCCGTCCAAAACGTTCGGTCATGTTTGTGGCAGTCACGGCTGAAGAAAAAGGGTTAATCGGCTCTGATTATTTTGTCAACAATTCCCCGGTCCCGCTATACAATATTGCCGCCAATGTCAATCTGGATATGTTTTTGATGCTCTTTCCACAGAATGATGTGGTGGCATTTGGCTCGGAACATAGCAGCCTGCACGATATCGTCCGTGAAGCAGTGGAGGAAATCGGAATGACCTTGACCCCGGATCCGATGCCGGAAGAAAATTTATTTGTGCGGAGCGACCAGTATTCATTTGTAAAAAAAGGAATTCCCGCGGTATTCCTTTTCAGCGGCGTCACCAGCACCGATCCTGATGTGGATGGTTTGCAATTGAACAAGGATTGGTTAAAAACTTTCTATCACAAACCTTCGGATGATATCGGTCAGCCGATGGATCTCGAAATAGCGGTAAAATTCTGTCGCGCAAATTTCCTGATCGGTTATCACGTGGCGCAGGGGGACCATCGTCCCGAATGGAATGAAGGTGATTTTTTTGCCAATGAATTTGCACAAAGACGAGATGAGTAAATAGGAATTAGTAATTGGTAATTGGTAGTTAGTAATTAGAATTACCAATTAAATATATATAATTATTATATTTATCTTATATTCTTCTTGACATAAATCTATTAACGCCGCTACTTTTTTCCTTTTTCCTTTTTCCTTTTTCCTTTTTCCTTTTTCCTTTTTCCTTTTTCCTTTTTCCTTTTCCCTTGCTTCTTTCCTCAACAAGGTTCCAATTATAACAGTAAAACGGCAATTTATTTGTGAAAAATATTGCTTAATAAATGGTCAATTATTACAATTAATACTTTTACCAAAATATATGAATTCTATATTTTGATTATTCTTTTCCGGAGGATATTATGAAGAGATGGATCGGGATGACCGGTGAACTCGTTTTGATCAGCATTTTAATTTCCTGTTCAAACGAACAAACCGAAAATCGGAGCATGGAGCAAATTTATAGGGAGGAAGGGGTGCCGGTTCGCATAAAACGTCTTTCGCCGGAGCCATTTAGTGTAGAGTCGGTCTATCATGCGGCGCTCACGGGAATCGAGGAATCCTCTGCCTACGCCAGTGTGGGTGAAAAAGTTGAGAAGGTGAATGTTGAGGTAGGCGATTATGTCCATAAAGATGATATCCTGCTGGTTTTCCCGACAAATTCACCGGATGCGCAGTATTTTCAGGCAAAAGTGGCCTATGAAAACGCCAAACTCGCCTATGAACGGATTGCCAATATGTATACAACCGGTGGTATCGCCAAACAGCAGTTGGACAATACGAAAGCAACTTTGGACGTGGCCGCGGCCAACTGGGATGCTGCACAAAAATCGGTCATGATCAAAGCGCCGATCAGTGGTTTTGTGACCAGGGTGAATGTCCGGGAATCGGATAATGTAAAAAAAGAAGCAGAATTATTTACCATCTCCCGCATGGATAGGTTGAAAGCGCGTGTGTGGGTCTCCGAAGAAGATGTACCTCTGTTGTCTGCGGGTTTGCCCGCGAATGCGCGCTGGCAGAGTATCGATATCCGGGGAGAAGTGGTGCAGGTGGATATGGCAATTGATCAATACCGGCAGGCCTTTGGAGCAGATCTGGTTTTTGATAATCCCCAAAAAATTAAAAAGTTTGGGATCACTGCAGATATTTTTATTGAAATATACAGGACCGATTCGGCCATCGTTGTTGAGAAAAAAGACCTGTCAAGGGAAGAGAAGGGGTATTATGTATATGCCGTCGAAGGAAACCGGGCGGTGAAGAAATTTGTTGAAACCGGGCTGCAAAACCGGTTGCGTGTTGAGATCCTAAGTGGACTTTCACCCGGTGAACAACTTGTAACGGAAGGGCAGATGCTGCTCGAACCGGATACGAAAATCAGAATTATTGAATGAGGATCCGATCATGTTTCTTTCCAGTTTATCGATAAAACGCCCGGTGATGGTCAGTATGTTTCTGATCGCCTTTGTAGTGTTCGGCGCTATGGCCTATTTCGGCCTGACACTGAATCTGATGCCCGATGTTGAATTTCCGTATGTTACGGTTCAGATTATATATCCGGGTGCCGGCCCAAGAGAAATTGAGATTCAGATATCAAAAAAGATTGAGGATGCCGTTTCAACGATCAGTCAGATTGATTTTATTCAGTCTTATTCCATGGAAGGTGTTTCCTTTGTCATCATGCGGTTTGAACTGGACAAAGACGTGGATATCGCCAATCAGGAGGTCAAGGATAAAGTCAATGCGATACTCAATGAACTGCCGCGGGATGCTGAATTACCCGTAATCGAGAAATTCGATATAAGTTCATTTCCGGTCATGGACATCGTATTTACCGGTGAATTGCCGGTAAGGGATTTGTTTGAAATTGCCGACAAAAAGCTGAAGGACAGGTTCTCCCAGGTTGAAGGGGTGGGGAAAGTTGAGATTCTCGGGGGGGAGGAGCGGGAGATCCGGATTGAACTGGACAACCGGGTTGTCTTTCAGAATGCCATCTCCATACAGGCCATGGCCCAGATCCTGGCAGCGCATAATATAGACATGCCAGCCGGAAATTTTAGTCAGCGAAGCCAGGAATATGCCCTGCGGCTGAAAGGAGAATATAAAGATCTTGAAACGATCCGGGATCTGGAAGTGCCGACCGCCCATGGGATCAAGAAATTGGGCGATCTGGCGGAGGTTGAGGATACCGGTGCCGAAATCAGGGAAAGAACCACCTATTTCAATAATGTAGATAAAATCCGGGAAGATCGGGCCATCCTGCTCAGTATTATTAAAAGTCCCGACGGCAACACTGTGGATATGGCCAAGGAAATAAAAAAGGCAATTCCGGTGATTGAGCGCGAATTACCTGCCGGCAGCCGCCTTTCGGTGGTTCGTGACGGATCCGTTTTTATCGAAAGTTCCGTACAGGATACACTCGGCAATATCATTATGGGCATTATTCTCACCGGGTTGGTCCTTTTATTTTTTCTGCATGATCTCCGTTCGACCCTGATTGTTGCAACGGCAATGCCTTTTTCAATTATTTCAACCTTTCTGCTGCTTCAAGTGTCGGATTTTTCATTGAATATTATGACTCTTATGGGACTCTCCACAGCCGTAGGTATCCTGGTGACAAATTCCGTTGTTGTGCTGGAAAATATTTTCCGTCATAAGGAAATGGGAGAGACACGGAGTGAGGCTGCCGATAAAGGAACCTCTGAAATCGCAGTGGCAGTCATTGCATCTACTCTGACCAACATCGTCGTTTTTCTACCTATCGCCGCGATGTCGAGTATGGTCGGACAATTTTTTAAGGAATTTGCCTTAACTGTTACCTATGCCACCGTATTTTCCATCATTGCCTCTTTTACGGTAACACCGATGCTGGCATCGATGATGTTACCGGAAGTCGATAGGAAAAAGCATCCCCTTGGCGAAAAACTGGAAGCTATTTTCCACGCTTGGGAAGAATGGTATCGTGATATTTTGAAAAAAATTCTCGCCAGTCGTCTGCGCAGCCTGATGGTCGTACTTGTATCGATAATTATTTTCATCCTCAGTTTTTTTATTGCCGGCAAAGTTGGGTTCGAGTTTATGCCGACGCTGGATGAAGGGGACCTGAATATTCAGGTTGAATTGCCACAAGGGTATAATCTCAATGAAACGGCCGGTTTGCTCGAACTCGTTGAACAACGGCTGCAGAAATATGTAGAAGTAAAGCATATTCTGGTAACCCTTGGCTCCATCAGCGAGCTTGAAAAGTCTACCAATGTTGCCCTGGTCAAAATAAAACTTGTGCCGGCAGAAGAGCGCCAGAATTCCAGTCAGGAGATGGCCAGCCGATTTATCATGGATCTCTCCGATATCCCCAATGCCAATATACGTGTTGCGGCACTATCATCCATTGGGGGCGGAGACGCGCCGGTCCAGTTTTATCTGCTTGGTCAGGATGACCAGCGTCTGGAGTCATATAAGGAACAGTCTGATGTCCCGGATCAAAAATATACCGGGACTGATAAACCTCAACAGCAGTTCCCGGCCGGGAAAACCCGAAATCACCCTGATCCCGGACCGGACCAAAATCGCCATGCTGGGATTGAGCATTTATGATGTGGCGATGACCTTAAGGGGTGCCGTTGAAGGGATCATTGCCACCCGGTATCGTGAAGCCGGAAATGAGTATGATATCCGGATAGCCTTGAAGGATAATTCGGTTGATACCCCGGAAGAAATTAAAAACCTTGCGGTCATTTCGCCCCGCGGCGTGTATCGGTTATCACAACTTGCTGAACTTGAGTTCACGGAAGGTTACAGCCGGATTCTACACAAAGACAAATATAAATCTATTGAGGTTTCTGCTTATGTGGGACCTGGTGTTGCCCTGGGTGATGTTGTCAACCAGATCAATACGGAAATTGGGCAAATTGATTTTGCGCCAGGATACAAGGTGGATTGGGGTGGTGATGCAGAGATGATGCAGGAAACGATCGTAGATATGCTGAGGACCTTTCTTATAGCCTCTGCTGTTGACCTATATGTTGCTGGCGGCAATTCTCGAGAATCTGACCCAACCGCTTCTGATTCTGGGTACCGTTCCACTGGCATTGATCGGCGTGTTCGGGGCGCTTTTTGTTACCGGAAAAACCATGAATACGGTATCGATGATGGCCATTGTGATGCTTCTGGGCATCGTAGTTAATAATGCGATATTGCTCCTGGATTACGCGAATATTTTGCGCCGGCGTGGCATGAGCGTCCGTGAGGCGCTGTTGGAGGCCGGTCCGGTAAAACTGAAGCCGATTATCATGGCAACCATCGCGATTATATTGGGAATGCTTCCCATGGCCCTGGGTATTGGAGCTGCCGGTCGGGAATTCAGACAACCCATGGGAATCGTAAGTATCGGTGGATTGATCGTATCAACCATATTGGCGCTCGTTGTGATTCCGGCCCTCTATTATCTGACAACCAAATCCGAACCCACCGCAGAGGAGAAATAGTCATGGGTTGTAAAATAGTTGTTTTAGCAATGCTGATGGCTTCCATGGCCGGTTCTGCAACGTATAATCTGGATCAGTTTATCGCATTGGTCGAAGCGAACAGCATGGATCTCAGAATAGCCAAAAAGGAACTGGAAATGGCAGATGCCCGCTATCGGGAGGCCCTTTCCACAGCCTTACCAAAAATATATGCGGAAGCCAGTTATAACCGTAATCTGGCCCGAATGTTCCTCTATGTCGATTTTCCGGATATGGAAACCGGAGAGATGACGAGCCAGAAATTTCAGATATCCTATAACAATGACTTTAGTGCCACGGCAAGGCTGCAACAGACCCTTTTCAGTCTTCAGGTGGGTGATGCGTTAAGAGCGGCAAAACAATATGATAAGCTGACCGAATATGTTTATCAATATAGTTATCAAATGATCATCTCCATTGCCAGAAAAGGATTCTACCGGGCGCTGATGTTGAAAAAAATCTGGGATGTAAAAGCAGCAGCCGAACAGAATGCGGGCGAAAATTATCAGAATGTGCAACAAAAATTTGAAAACGGGCTGGTCTCCGAATTTGATTTATTGCAGGCCGAAGTAAACTGGAAAAATAAGATTCCCGAGACAACGCAGGCCAAAAGGAACTATGAAATGGGCATGATCATGCTGAAGAATTTTGCCGGCATACCCGTAGAAGATGAGCTGATCCTCGAAGGTGAGCTTGGAAACCTTTCCGGCAATTCCCGACTCAATACCATTCGAAACCGTTCTCCAGCAAAGACCCGATTTCAACGCTTTATTATGGGAAAAGAACCTGCGCGAAACCGGAGTCAGTGTCGAAAAAGCCGGGTATTATCCCTATCTGACCGGACATTTTGTCTATAACTTCAACTCTTCCTCGGACAAATTTGATTTCGATCGACAGAATTCTGCTTACTTTGTCGGTGTAAATCTTCAGATCCCAATTTTCACGGGTGGATATACCAGTGCGCAGGTCCAAAAAGCAAAAGTCGAACTTGGTAAAACGGAGATTCAGGTAGGGAAGACAGAAAATGATATATACCGGGATCTCAAAAATATCCGGCTTCGTCTCAATGAAGCATACGATCGAATTTTATCGGCAAACAAAACAAGGGAATCAGCACGGCGTGCATTTGAGATCGCTGAATCCAGTGCCGATAATGGTCTGGCAACCCAGCTGGAACTCAAAGAGGCCCGGGTACAACTGGAATCGGCCGTACTGAATTATTTTATGGCCACTTATGACTATCTCGATGCCTATTATGACTGGCAGCTGGCAACGGGCAATGTGAAGGGAAGTGACAAGGAAGTGCGTCCCTGAAGAACCTGTTGAATTGTTTAATCGTTGAACCGTTGAATCGATACATAAAGCACAATATCTTTATGGGATCGAATACTTTACAAGCAACTCTTATGCGATATACACGTAAACTGTCTTAAACATGTAATAAGCAATGGAATCATGAAAGAACAAGCCCTGAATCAGTTTCATGAATATATAGCGAAACATCGCGATGTTCTGCAGGAATTGCTGAAAAATGATGCTGTAGAGACAAAAAACATGTTAAAAGATGCATCAGTTCCGGAGATTATCGCTGTAATGGACGAATTCAAAGGATTGCTGGAAAAGATCGAACAGAATAAATATGGAACCTGTGTGGTCTGTCAGGGGGAGGTTGAATTAGAAAGACTGGAACAGGATTGTACCACCAATGTTTGTCTTGATTGTTATTCTGAAGAACAATTACGTGAACTGGAGCGTGATCTTGAACTGGCCGCAAAAGTGCAGAAACAGCTCTTACCCGGCTATCTACCTTCTATAGAGGGTATTGAATTTGCTGTTCGGTATGAATCCGCCCAGGTAGTCGGGGGGGATTATCATGATTTCTTCACGCTGAATAACGGACAGCAGGGTTTTGTAATCGGCGATGTTATGGGTAAAGGACTGGCCGCCAGTATGCTGATGTCAAATTTACAGGCATCACTGCGGATCCTGGGTCCCGATTATGACCGACTGGAAAATCTTGCCAAACACCTCAACCGGTTGTTCCGGTACAATCTAAAACTGATCCGGTTTATTTCCCTGTTCCTCGGGGCAGCCGATCTTCAAAATCGAGAGTTACACTATTGTAATGCCGGGCATCATGCGCCGTTATTCTGGGATACGATAAATCAGGAGATACGCTGGCTGGCACCCACGGCGCCGGCTATAGGCCTGATAGCCGAACCTGAGTTCGGGCTAAATTCTGTCACCTTTCATCCCGGGGATATGCTGCTGCTCTATACGGATGGACTTATCGAAGCACGCAACCAAAAAAAACTTGAATTCGGTGAGAAACGTCTTTCCGCTTTTATACAGGAGAATCACCGGCTCACCGCTGAACAATTCCTGGAAATGCTTTGGAAATCGGTTAAGGAGTTTACCATCCAACCGATCGATGATACCACACTCATGGTCCTTAAATTCAACTGATCGGGACCAGAATTCTTAGTCTATAAACACCCTCAGAAATTTAATTTCCAAAATTATCGTTTATCCCCATTGATACCGGTAACCATTATTTTTCAGGCATTTACCGCTTATGATACCTGAATTAAATAGTTCGGATCCAAGATAGTTTTTTCTGCCCTGGATAATCAGTCTCTACAGATATGGATTGCAGAACACATCATTATCATTTAAACATACAGGTTGACAGCAAAATGAAATATCGCACAAAAGTATATTCGTTCAGTTTCCTGATAATTCTGATGACCGGCATGACCGGGACCGTACTTGGCCAAAAAGATTATCTGTTCGAAAATATATCGGTAAATGAAGGTCTGTCCAATAATGAAGCGTTTTACCCTTATCAGGATTCATACGGTTTTATGTGGATTTCCACATTGGACGGACTAAACCGGTATGACGGGTATGATATAAAGGTCTTTAAGAACGATCCTTCCGATTCCACATCCATTGCAAGCGATATCGTAGCAGCTATGATAGAGGATAATGAAGGGTATTTATGGATATCGTGTTTCGGAAATGTCGTGGCCCGTTATGATCCTAAAAATGATACGTTTAAGAATTTTCCCATCGACAGACAGGGTATTGGAAATGTTTCGGACTTTTTTGGCGCACTGAAAGATACAAAGGGCAATATCTGGTTTACGACGACCAATCATGGGGTCCAGAAATATGAAAAGACAAAAGGGCGGTTTGAACATATTGGCCTGGATTCCACCAATACACCTACCCGCTGGGGTGAGATGTACGAGATTATCGAACTGAAGAATGGTAATATTATCACGACCGACTACAGCAACGGCATAAAGATTTACAATGAAAAACTTAATATGTTTCAGCCATATTATATCAAAGCAAATTACAGTCCCAATGAGATTGCCAGAATTTATGAGGACAAATCCGGAAATATCTGGTTTGGCGGCAATAGCAAACTGATAAAATACTCACCTACCTATTATACAACGGAAGAATTTGATATTTTCAGCTCTTCTCCCAATCCGACCAATTATGATGTGGTGATGGGAATTGTGGAAGATAATGAAAATAATCTCTGGGTCGGTGTCTACTCGCAGGGTCTGTTCCGTCTGGATTATAAATCCGGTGAGGTGCGCAAATATATTCTGGGAGATATTATCAGGGATGGCAGTGGTCGGGACGTCATTCTGAGAATGTACAAAGACAGGTATGGTATAATCTGGATCGGTACGCTGGGATCCGGCCTAATAAAGTTTGACCCACTGAGAGAACCTTTTAAGTTCTATAAACTTTTTACAGAGGATCATTCCGGTGCCGGGTCGAACATCGTTACTTCCATCGCGGGAATGCAGCATAAATCCAATATTATTATTGGAACCCGAAACGAAGGTCTGTATCAGTTTGATCTGAACAATAAAAGATCAAAAAAAATGGACCTGAGACTCCCCTCTGATCCGGCTAACGGTGATGCTGTGGATATCAGATGTATGATTGCTGATCGTGATGATGTCATATGGTTTGCCTACAATAATCGAGGTCTCAATACGATAGATAAAAGCGGGCGAGTTTTACCGATCGACTCACCTCACCAAGGGAAAACTGCGGGATATGTCGTGAACATGATGACCTCTGATCTGATGGATAATGTCTGGATGGCATCCAGGTATGGCATAGAACGCTACCAAGCCCGTACCAATTCATTTTCCCTGTTACCGACGATCATGAATAAACCCTTCGATAAGGAGCTCAGAAAAAACATAAAACAGATCCTTGAATCACGTAATCCGATTTCAAAAATTATGAAAGTGGGCGAAGCGGCAAATCTTGAGGAAAAATTTACATTGGAATCTGATCAGCAGGTTATGATCGTTTGCCTCGGGGAAGGGCGTATGATCCAGGGTAACCGCGGGATATTTGATTTTGGCGCAATCCGTGATAATACAGGCGGCATAATTTGGACCATGGATGATCTCTCACGGACGTTTAACGATGGCGGTGGATTCAAAAACCGCATCGCAATTGAATGTCTGGAATTAAAGGCGGGTGAATACAGGCTGAATTATATCTCTGATGTCGGCCATTCCTATGGTAACTGGAACGTTGCAGCACCGCCGGATTCAGATTGGTGGGGTATTCAGGTCCTTCCGTTAAGTGCATCTGAGTTCGAATCCATACATGTATTGAATGAGCAAAAGATTGCACAGCTGGGATATATGCCCATGGAGGTTGGGCGGTTTATCGAAATCAGCAAACGATACCATAATGTCGTGTGGATAGGGTCGACGCAAAACGGTTTCTTCCAGTACGATCTGTCCGACGGTTCTTTTAAGCAGTATAACTACGATCCAAGAAATCAGTTCGCTGCAAACAATTACATTTCTTACATTCTGGAAGATCGGGAAGGATATGTCTGGGTGGCAACGGCAAATAAACTGCTCCAGTTTGATCCTGAGCATGAAACATTTCAAAAATTTGATCAATCGGATGGACTGGCAAGCAATGTGATCAATGCGCTGATAGAGGATTTGGAAGGGAATCTTTGGATCAGTACTTCGGGTGGGCTTTCGAAACTGAATAAATATGCGCCGCAGGATAAATGGAATTTTGTAAATTTTGATACCCGGGATGGATTGATTGGCTATAGTTCCAGTCCCGCCTGCTGGCGTAATTCGGATGGTGAATTGATTATCGGTGGAAACGATGGAATAAATACGTTCTATCCCGGTAGAATAAATCCGACCAGGCCGGACATTGTGATCCATGATCTTAAGATATCGGATATTTCACTAAAAACCGATTCAGCGGGTGTACAATTGGAAAAAAGTATCCTTGCGATGGAAGAATTGAACCTGCCTTACTCACTTAACGACCTGTCATTCGACTTTGCTACCATCCATTTTTCCCGTCCGGAAAAAAATAAAATGTCCTATCGAGCTTGAAGGATTTAGTAATCACTGGGTCAAAACGGACAGAAATTATGCTTCTTATACAAATCTGGATCCCGGAACATATGTTTTTCGTGTAAAGGGAGCGAGTGGCGATGGTATTTGGAACAACGAAGGCAGATCAATCAAAATTACCATCGAACCACCCTGGTGGTTTACCACCTGGGCCTATATTGGGTATTTTGTTCTGTTTGCCGGTCTGGTTTTTGGTATCGACCGGATCCAGAGACGGCGTGTTATTTTACGAGAACGTAATTCGGCCGCCATTAAAGAAGCCGAATTACGCGCACAGCTGGCAGAAACAGAAAGTGACCGGAAGACAAAAGAACTCGAAGAAGCCCGCATGCTGCAACTATCGATGCTACCCCGGGAATTACCAAAATTACCGAATCTGGATATCGCCGTTTATATGAAAACCGCTACAGAAGTAGGGGGGGATTATTACGATTTTCATGTCAGCATGGATGGAACACTCACCGTGGTAATCGGTGATGCCACAGGACACGGTATGAAGGCGGGAACGATGGTGACCACGGCAAAATCCCTTTTCAGCAGTTATGCCCCCAATCCGGATATACTTTATTCTTTTCAGGAGATAACCCGCTGTATTAAACACATGAATTTTGATAAGCTCTCAATGTGTATGACCATGCTCAAAATAAATAACGATAAGATGATGATTTCAGCCGCCGGCATGCCGCCGGTTTTCATATTTCGCCGGCAGGACAGACTCGTTGAGGAACATCTGATCAAAGGAATGCCGCTCGGAACCATGGATAGGTTTCCCTATGAGATCAGGGAAACAAGGCTAAATCCCGGTGATACGATCATGCTGATGAGTGATGGACTGCCGGAATTAAGAAATGATGCAGAGGAAATGTATGGGTATAAACGGGTCCGTAACAGATTTGAGGAAATTGCCGACCGGGAGCCCGAAGAAATCATCAATTATCTCAAAAACGATGGTTCTGCCTGGGTGAATGATGTTGATCCGGACGACGATGTCACTTTTGTGGTCATCAAAGTAAAACAATAATCATGTTCACCAGAGGTCAATTGGGGTATACAGCAGATCTCTAAAAATGATATTTATTTTATTGTAAAAATAAACAATAATATTTACATTAAAATCGTATGTGCACGGGGTACATAGGTTTAATTGTAAAGTTTTAATCATTTTGGAGAGTTTGTATTATGTCAGAACGCGAAGTGGGCACGGTCAAGTGGTTCGATGCCAAGAAGGGTTACGGCTTTATCAACCGTGAAGATGGCGAAGATGTATTTGTTCACTACAGTTCTATCCAAGGCGACGGTTATCGTGTCCTGGAGGATGGACAAAAAGTCGAGTTTGAAGTTGTACAGGGTCGTAAAGGTTTGGAGGCAACAAATTTGACAAAAGTTACCGAATAACATGTCCTGATCTTCCCCAAAGCGTCGCGTGTGATCACCCGGCGCTTTTTTTTATATTCTCACCTATATTCCCTCTGATTATCAATAATTCTTATCTGTAATGGAATCATTTTATACAATCCTTTATATCTCATAAAATCACTAAAGGATCAACATTTTACTCCGATTCTATAAGAGTCTTGGTTTCTCTATATCTTCAGGAAAATCAAAATATATGGAAGATAAACGAACGCAAATACGTCTCAGAATTCCGGCAGGTTTGGTTAAATATAAAAATGATTCCGGGTTCACTTTCTTCAATCAATATATCGGACCGGGTGCCTTGCTTGATATCAGTAAAAGTGGTGCCGGATTTACCATATCCTATCCGGTAAAACTGGAAGACAAAATTAAAGTCAAAATTCGCATTCCAGGACAAAAAAATCTGATCCTGCGTGGTCAGGTAAGATGGATTCAGGCCGATCAAACCTCAGGACTGCATAAAGTAGGGGTGCAGTTCGCACCCTATGGCTCCAGACGAGAATATAACACACCAAAAAACCTCAGCCGGCTGGGTAATCTTAGTAAAATTTATCACTAATCAAACCGTGATACCCATCACGAATTTTTCGTGATCCATATGTAATATTATGGTAAAATTCAACTTAGGGTAGTGCGCTTTGTATAATAATGACCGCAGAAGTGCAAGAAGATTTAAAACACCGGATGGCGGATTACGTTTGCATGCTGAACGCGGTCGAAAAACCGAACATGCGCTGATCGATTTTTCTTATAACAGTGCACGGTTTGTCGCGCAAAAGGCCTTTCATCCGGAACAGGAAGTGATCTTTGATCTCCAAACAGGTGATGTCGATATCAATGAACTCAAAGGGTATGTGGTTCGCACCGAAGAAGCCGGAGAGATACAAAATAGATTTTTTGTCGTTATAAAATTTTTTCCTTTCAGCACCCTGGATAAATACAATTCCATGGAAAATTATCAAACCTTAAAATCGCTTATCACGACAATGGAAAAAAAGGGACCTGATCCCCGTATTCATTAAAACGTACAATTCGCTTTTAACCTCACACGATAACTCATGTTCAACGGAATGGATGCCCTGGTAATTGTTGCCAGATTCAGATATTTTAGTCGGTCAGAATTTTCCTTGTCATTTCCCGGGCGGAATAAAATTTTTTTAGCACATCTGAATGTCCATTTATCAGTGGGATGGACTTAGATTTTTTGGTTTGAACACCACATGATTAAAGTCGTAGTGATCCCAATTTTTGTCCGTGATACGTCCCTCCCGGTCAAGTTCTTTGAATAGCGGCGTACCTGGAAAAGGGGTCAGAATTGTTGCCTGTAGGGCATCGATATGATTATGCCGCAAAAAAGCAGTGGTTTTTTCAAAAATATCCGCTTCATCATAGTCATTGCCAAAGACGATACCTGCGCAAATTGCAATACCATGATTGTGAATATTCTTTATCGCCCCTTCATAATCTGAAACCCGATTCATGTTTTTATGCCAGCTGGTAAGGCTGGCTTGTCCGACAGATTCGAAACCGATGAACAGACCGCGACACCCGCTACGATAAGCAAGTGTCATCAGATCCGGATCATCGGCAATGGTGATACTTGCCTGGCTGAACCAACGCTTGTTTAAGGGAATCATGGCCCGGAATAAGGCTTTTGCATAATTAGGATCAAGCGTAAGATTATCGTCCATGAACAGAAGGTATTTTCCGAGTTCTTTTATCTCAGCAACCACTTTTTCAACAGGTCGCATCCGAAACTGTTGATTAAAGAACGTAGAAATGGAACAAAACCGACACTGATGATTACAACCTCGGGTTGCCTGTAAGGCATCAACAATGGCATACGATCTGTCTTTCAGTAAACCGCGGTCAGGAATCGGTAATGCGCAAAGATCAATCAAACAATTATTATAAAAAGGTTTTAATCCTCCGTTGTAAAAATCCTCAATCATCTTTGGAACATTCGTTTCAGCCTCTCCAATGCAAACCGCATCGGCATGTTGGATGGCTTCTTCTGGCATAAATGTGGGGTGATAACCACCAACGATTACAGGTTTACTTTTCTCTCGCGAAATTTATCGGCGATTTCGTATGCGCGTGGCGCATTATAGGTCATAAACGAAATTCCGATCAAATCTGCATCGCTTTCAAAATTGATTGGCTCGATTTCTTCATCAATAATCTGTACCTCGACGTTTGCGGGCAATGCTGCGGCAACATAGAGGCTGGAGAGCATGGAATATCGAAATATCCGGGTGCGTTTCGCCGGTCTTTGACCCGGTTCAACACGCCAGCAAGGTGCCGTTGGATTAATCAGGAGAAATTTTAAATTTTTTTTCATGATAAGTACTCCACTGATATAAACAACAGCTCAATTGAGATTTCCGAATGAAATTACAGGGAAGTTGCCGGCATATTGTCATACTTGTATAAATAGATTATCAATGTTTTGTCAAAAGTATGAGCCAAAAGCAGAACATAAGCGGTATATATTTTATTGTCCGTCTGTCTGATGCAAAGTGTTTGTAAATGGTGATTAGGAAAGGGTCGTTATTTTAAGATACAATCCCCATAATGAAGAGTGTGAGCCGATAAAAACCAAATATTTTTCTGCGAAACGCTAAGGTATCCTATAATAATTATTATCTGCCGAGTGTTTTCACATAAAAATATTTGGCATCACCCGGAGCATAAAAATCCTCCAGGTGCGCTTCTTCTGTATAATTGCATGACAGATAAAAGGCCCTGGTGGGTTGGTATTGTTCACGTCCGGAAGTTTCGATATATATACGTTGCCCACCGAGATTCTTTATCGCCTGTTCACTGGCTTCCAGTATTTGTCGACCAATACCTTTTCCGCGCCAGTTATCATGAACAGCAATCCAGTACAGATCATAGCTGTAACGGGTGGCCGGAATAGGACCGAAACAACTGTAGCCGATGGTTTGTCCATCTATCTCTGCAAATCTGAAGTAATACCCGCTTTCCAGCCCCTTTTGTAAACGTTCAATTACCAGTTCAACCGCGATATTTATCTCATCCTGAGAGAAAAATCCGGTTGAATTTACAATATCCCGTACATTTTGTGCATCACCGGGTATTACATTTTCACGGTATTCAATTTCAAATTTATGCATTAATTTATTTCCTTTTTTGATGCGGATCTGCCTTATGATAGAATCCGTTCCATAATCCCTTAAAAAAATGATATGCATTGGTTCCAAGCGATCGCACCCGGTATCCACCTTCCTGAACAACCAGTGTTGGAATCGCGATTGTTCCGATGAGTTTTCCATTTTGTTCAAAATCCTTGGCATTCAGAAACCATGTGCCGGTCGGATCACCCTTGGCCGTATCCAGGCCCAGGGCAATAACCAGATATCTTGGTCTATGCCTTTCCACACGACGAATGGCCTGTATCAGTATCTCGCGATATTGCTCACCATCGATCTTTTCGGGCAACGGATAATTGACATTATAACCTTTACCGGCACCATCTCCGTTCTCATCCTTAAATCCGGTGAAATAAGGATAGGCAAATCTTGGATGTCCATGGATCGAAATAGTCAGTACATCATTGCGTTGATAAAATATATCCTGCTGGCCGTTTCCGTGGTGGTAGTCAATGTCAAGGATCAGCAACCCGGCAATATTTACTCAGATAATGGGCTGCTACTGCCACCGAATTAAAATAACAAAATCCGCCAAAAGCCCGGTATTCAGCATGGTGACCTGGCGGCCGGACCAGTGCATAAGCCAGCAACGACCTGTAAATATGGCCTGAGCGCAGTTAGTGCGCAATCAACCGCCCGTCTTGCTGCCAGATAAGCATTGTGATTTAACGGAGTAAATGTATCGATACAATAATATCCCGCTCGAACCGGAAGATCAATTGGTGGGCGGGCTGTATTACGAATCGGAAAAACATAGGGATAGATCGATTTGTTTGGCGGCACATTGTCACATACTTTTCGCAGATATGTAACATATTCCGGATCATGAACCGCTGTGATATATTGTTCACCATATCTCTGTGGTGTCCTTTTTTCGAACAGACCTGATGATTCAATATCCTTGAAAATTGATTTTATGCGTACTGGTGACTCCACATATCCACGTTCCCGGACGTGGTGAATGTCATGACGGTCATTGACAACCAGTAAAATTTTTTCCGCTGCGGAAAGATCCCTTTTTCTGCCAATTTATGTTTTGAGATACCGGAACGGACTCAGGCGGATCGGATCGTCAACAATCGATTTTTCAACCTTCTGAATATATTCCGGCGGGCACAAGTCACCATAGTTGCGTTCCAAAATAGCGCGGATTATTGCACGGGCCTGCTTTTTTCCCGGTAATCTGTGCAGGCCGAGATTATCAAAGACCAGATAGGGTGGACAGGTATCTTTTTCACTTACCGGTGTTTCATAAGCCGTATTGATGATCGGCCGTGCGCCATATCGCTCATAAAAACGCAAGCGGGCCATATTTTGTCTTAATACCTCTGTATTGCTACACAAAGCCGGTTCATCCGGCAGACATTCAAAGAACATGCCTATAACACTTTGTTCGCGGGCAAATTCACGAACATTATCATAAAGTGCTCCGCCAATACCGCGGCCGGTGCCATGGGTAGCAGCAGAAATAAAATCGAGAAAACAGAAATGCAGATCCGGTGCATGGTGTAATAAGGCAAAACCTTTAACCATGTTCTTTCCATCATCGGCAATAAGGAGCACCGAACGGTATTGGTATTTTACCGGATTGCGCAACTGCTCCGGTAGTTTGGCAATGGTCTCCGGAGATATACCGTTAAATTGGTTTCCGATGATCTCCTGAACCTGGGAGATGATCTCTTTGTTCTGGGTGGTATGATCATCATAAACGCGTCTGATACGAAACATGGTTAACGCCTTTTCCCGGTCAGATTCATTCCGGGTATATCTTCAATAATCCGTTTAATAACGGTTTTAAAATTGAGACCGGCCTGTTCGGCGGCTGCGACAAAACCACTGTCCGGAGAGATGCACGGATTCGCATTGATCTCCAGTACCCAGGGTTTTCCGTTCTGGTCAACCCGGAAATCAACCCGTGCATATCCATGCAGGTTGAAGATTCTCCAGCATTTGAGGGTGATCGCATTCAATTCTGAGCGGAGATGCTCATCTTCCCGGGGAAAATCAAAGCGACGTATAGTATGTTGGTATTCGAATGAATCTGCTTCCCACTTTGCCCGGTAGTCGACGATTCTGGGCTTGTTCTCAGGATAATCGACGAATTCAATTTCGGCAACCGGCAAAATCTGAGGTGTTTTCTATCCGGCCAGAATGGAAATATTGAATTCCCGACCAGGTATATAGGTCTCGGCAAACAAATCACCTGAAGTTTTTATTCTGTCCTTAATGATTGGATAAAAACTGTTTTATCGGAAAATACGGATGTGTCATCCAGTCCAACCGACGCATCTTCCCAAACCGGTTTAACAATATAAGGTGGCTTAAACTTAAATGCTTCACGGGCTAAATCCCCAATCGTTGTCCATGGAGGTGTTGGAATACGGTAGGAATGCATCCATGCTTTGGATAGAAGTTTATTGGTTGTAAGATACAATGAATCGGTACCGGATCCGCTGTAAGGCAACTGAATCTGATCAAGCAGGGCAGCCGCAAAATATATGAACCGGCCGGCTCCCTCGATCGATTCCACAAGATTAAAAACAAATTCTGGTTTGAGTGATTTTAGACGGTCGATAACCGGATGCAGGTTGAGTGAGAGTGGTAAGGCAACCGGCTCATAATCCAATTCACCTAACACCTGTGAAACAACATTTACCTGTGTGATCACATCCAGTTCGTCCTGGGTACTTTCATTGCTGACCTGGTTGTGCAGAATAACAACTTTCAAACGATTTTTTTTGGACATGGCCATCCGATGACGTTTCGTAAAGATTGAACGGATCTTAGAACCCGCCGGTTATTGACTCGACCGTTCAAGGGTTTTATAATTGTATTTGGCTGTCCAACCTGAATCTTCTTATGAGCCTGGTCATATCTGCTCATGGCGCTATCCATGATCATCTGAAGAAGTTTTCTGTAGGATAGACCGTATAACTTACATATGATCGGCAGATCTGAGTGATCGGGATGCATTCCGGCAAGCGGATTAATCTCCATAACATTAGGAACACCGACTGGTGTCGCTACGCAGATCCACCCGCCCGCCGTCACGACAGCCCAAACCACGCCAGGCCGCAAGTGCAGTCTCCTCGGCCTTTAGTGCTTCGCCATCGGACACTTTACGATATTCGACGAGTTCCTCGCATTTTTCTTTGTTTACATAGGAATACGCATGCCGTTCAGCGGTATCGAGTAAAATCACCTCTATAACGCCTACCGAGTGCGCATTCGCCCCGGTACCGACAATACCCACGGTAAATTCTCTGCCGGGAAGATAGGATTCAAGCAGTACCGGTTGCTGAAAGGTCTTCAGAAACCTGGTGCATACTTCCTTCAATTCAAATTGATCCTGAATTCGCGATGTTGCATCGATACCCTTTCCGGTTCCCTCGGCAATCGGCTTGGCAAAGAGGGGAAAAGGTAACGTGAATTGATCAAGATCCTCTTCACGTTCTATTTCACCAAAGTCTGGTGTTGGGATTTCCAGGTCCCTGAAAATACGTTTTGCCAACCCCTTGTGCAGTGTCAGCGATAATATCAGCGGATCCGAGAACGTAAAGGGTATATTATACGCCTCCAGCAACGCAGGTACCTGTGCTTCCCGGCTGATGCCATACAATCCTTCTGCGATATTGAATACCATATCCCATCGGTCACCTGTAGCCAGGCGATGCGTAAGATTCCAGATGTTTCCGATCCGATTGGTCTTATACCCCAATAGATTTAAGGTTTTTTCAATATGATCAATCGTATCAGGACGATCAAACTCGGCGGTTTCCAACTCACTGAATCCAAGATCCAGATAATCCTGACGCAGATCATATGTCAATCCAATTAACATGATAGTTCCAATGTTCCCTAAATTAAAATAAATAAAACTAAATAAAACACAATTGCCTACCGCCACCTGCCTACCGAATCATCCCTCATCCCGCATTCCTGATTTTCCATTATAACGGTCACTCGGACAATGGATCCGGATAACGGTAAATCTCACCGGTATAATTGCGCAATAACAAGTCATCACCGTCTCTTCCGGCAATTGTGTCTGGTAACAGCGGTACTTTTCCGCCACCGCCCGGTGCATCGATCACAAATGTGGGCACAGCATACCCGGTCGTATGACCTCGGAGACCGGCGATAATTTCCAGACCTTTATCAACGGAGGTCCTGAAGTGCGACGTACCGGCAACAGGATCACATTGGTAGAGGTAATAAGGCTTAACCCTGATTTTAAGGAGACCCTGATACAGGCGCTTCATGGTTTCAACATTGTCATTTATCCCTTTGAGCAAAACAGTCTGACTGCCTAAAGGGATACCGGCATCGGCCAGTCTGTTGCAGGCCTGCGCAACTTCTGGAGTCAGCTCGTCGGGATGGGTAAAGTGGATGCTTAACCACAAAGGGTGATAGCGCCGCAGCGTATTGAGTAGTCCGGTGGTAATCCGCTGAGGTAGTACTGCCGGGACTTTGGTGCCGATGCGGATAAATTCCACATGCGGAATACGGCGCAGTCTCGATAAAAGCCACTCGAGTTTCTCATCTGCCAGGGTCAGCGGATCGCCACCGGACAAAAGTACATCCCTTATTTCAGGGTGTGCTTTGATATATTCGATGGCACCCTCCCATTGGCTCATGCTGAACCGGTACTCACCACCCTGGTTACCGACCATACGTGATCTGGTGCAGTATCGGCAGTACACCGCACAGAATCCGGTGACCAGGAAAAGGACCCGGTCAGGATAGCGGTGAACCAGCCCCGGAACCGGCGAATCCATATCTTCATCCAGTGGATCATCAGCTTCGGAAGGCGATATCTCGTTCTCCCTGGATACCATGACCACGGTGCGGCGTAAGCCATTATCGGGATCGAGGGGATCAATCAAACTGGCATAATAGGGGCTGATTGAACCTGGCAGTGGACCGGAGTGGGCTGAAATCGCGGAGCGTTCGGAATCAGATAGTTGTAAAATATTTTCCAGCGTGCTCAGATCCTTTATGCGGTTCCTCAATTGCCAACGCCAGTCGTTCCATTGCTGCTCGGTTGATTCCGGATAAAAACGCCGGCGGAATTCAGAGACGACGGGACTGATAATAAATTCAGAGGGCGATTTTGCAGTTGCAATTCGTTTAGCGGGGGTTTTGCTATATTTTTTGAAAATGATTTTGTTACGGGTTTGAACCGGGATAGGCTTACTGGTATGGGTAAGCGGGTAAATAGAGGTAACAGGTGCTACAATAGATGAAGACGAAGACTCTCCTTCATTGGACAGGGGCGGAGGTTCATCGTTTTCCTCCTCTGTTATTAAGATTTTCATATCGGATTTACCTTTCTCTTGAGGTTTTTCTCAATTTATAAATACATGTAAAATCGGCGCATATATTACACAATATACAACAATAGTCAAGCGATTTTTTTATTATTTTAAAATTGGATACAAACACCGGTATTTTATAGCTGAAAGGATGTTTTATGGCCTATCATGAGGCAGCGCAAAAACCGGCCTGAACTCTGCCCGGGTGTCGGTAGGCTTGAATTACAGGTGTCTTTAAATTGTTTTAAAAGATTCAGGGCGGGAATCCCAGTTCCGGCGGTCCTTCACCTTTATACGTGTGTGTACCTTATCCAGTTCGCGAATTCGTTGGGAAAGGGTTTGCACGACATGATAAGCAAGCGAAGGATCTTCGTGGATCCTCCTGAGAAAGTTCTTTTTGTCGACAGTGATGACACGGACTTCACCATGGGCACGGACACTGGCAGATCGTTTCACGTTGTCAAAGATGGCCATCTCACCAAAAAAATCACCGGTTTTTAATATTGCCAGACGGGATTCTTTGCCGTTCTTATTCTGAAAAACCTCGACTTCACCCTCCTGTATGACATACATACAGTTACCAAGTTCGTTTTCCTGAATAATCAGATCACCATCCCGATACGTTCTACCTAATTCTCCAGAACCCATTTTGGCCCTTTCTCTTTTTGAGGACGAGAGGATTTGAATAATGATAACATCGTGTATCGCAGTAAATTAAACACAAATACCGGGTGAAGCGTGCGTAGGAAGATTTCTACATAACTGGCGCTTCCGGTAAACATATCCCATAGAACGCTGCTCATCATAGGTTTCCGGCCTGTTTTCTGCTCTCGGATGATCATTTTTGTTACAGCCCGCCGTGCGGGTGCAAATTTTTGAATCAGGCTTGAAACCAAAAAGACAAGTTTTCCAACGCGATTATCCCATAGAATCTTTCTACAAGCAGGCCAGTAATATTTTTCAAAGCTTTCCGCATTTATCCCTTGGAAAACGCTTGTTGAAGCAGCCGATTTGGCCACCCGATAAGCTGCTCCGATACCATCCTTGTATAACCGTGTTACCCCGCAATCTCCTATAAAGATTATCCGGTCGCCAAACGGGCGTGAAGAACCGCTGATATTCATTCTGGGCAGACAGCGGCAGGATCCGGTCTCCAGATTAATCTCAGGCGGAAAAACATTACGTACCTCAGGATTGTTCAGAAATATTTGCAGGGTGTCGTTATTCAGATCCTCACCCAGCAAACAGAGCGTGACATAGTCGCCCTTGGGAATTATAGCGGCAAACTCAACATTTGGAATTTCCAGAAGATAGACATGCATGGTATGTCCGAGCCAACGATTGACTATTTCTTCACCCAGAAAATATTCACGAATTAATGTTTTGGTCATTCTTGGGGGCACATATCCGATATTCATTTCTTTAAACAGATCGAGAGCGGTGGTATTTACCCCTACCGCTACGGCAAGCAGGTCAAATGTCTGTAATCCGCCATTTTCATTGCGGATTTGCGGTTTGTTATCCTGCCACAGAATTTCATTGACCTTGTGTTTGTGCAAAAAAGCCCCTTTTTCGATAGCCAGAATCTGAAGAAAACCATCAAAGCTGCCCCAGCGGGTTTCGGTTGCATCACGTGGGCCGGCGCCGCGATGAACCGCTCCGATCCGTTTTTCCTGAAGCGGCGCTGCAATATTGACACTCCCTTCATCGGTATGTAATTGGTAGGAATCAATACCACGTTGAATGATACCGGGCGGGAGGTTGATCCCTTCGGTAGCCAGCATCTGGACAAGCGATTCGGAAACAATGCCCCCACACATATTACACCCACCCGGTCCGGGTCGAAAAAAATCCTGATTTTCATAGATATCGACCCTCAGGTCGAGACCTACTCGCTGCGCCATTTCCAAAAGAAAATAGGTATAAAACGAGCCGGCAGGACCACCCCCGATCACGCCCACCCGGTCACCATCATGCAGAGTAAGGGATGATTTCTCTTGATCTGTAAGGTCAAACGGGTACTTCATGCCCATACGGTTTCCCATAAATTAATATAATTGACAGATCGAATGCTCCTCCCGCTTGGAATCCGTGATTAATGAACCGCTTATCATGATGAATGCAATTGACCGGGAATTAAAAACACCGCGAATAGCAGACGTCCCGTCAAAGGTTCCTCAATCAGACTATGTTAATCTATTTGTGCTGAACGATATATCTATTGTGCAAAAAAAGGTAAGTATGAAGATAATATAATCATCCGCATGGGGAAATCAAAATTGCAGTAAAAAATTTTGAAAGGTGATTGAAATGAAGGGTAAGGTGGCAGAAATTATGAACACTTGATATAGTTTTTGCAGTTTTCGTAAAGGTTAAAGATGCTCTTATAGAGAGGACCTAGAATTTCCGAATCCTCGACACAGGCCATAAATCGTTTAAAATTGTCCATCTTCCATTTTTCCAGGCTAAACACCGCATTAAGAATCTGAAAAATACGGTCATATTCTCCGACCCGGGCATATTCTTCGCACAGACCCAGGATAATCACTTCCTTTACCGGATTTAAGTCCTCGGTATAATTGGTTGTATTATAATAATCGGCGAAGGAGAGAATATCTCCACCACGGTTGATATAGTCTTCAAATGATTCGATCAGTTCAAATTTTTCCTGGTGTAATTTCACTTCCGGCCTGTGTATTTTGTTATCTAATATAATCGGAAAGATCTATACGGACTTTATGTTTATTTTTTCAACGACGTCTCAGGTGACCGGAAAAGGTAAAAGGTTAAGGGAAAAGGTTAAAAGGAAAAAGGCCGCCTTTTGGGCAGCCTTTTTATGGGCGACAGGTAAAATGAACAAATGGTGAATATTATCGCACCAGGTTCATTTTGACCGATTTGGTGTATTTCCCGGCTTTGATCCGGTAGATGTAAACACCGCTGGCCACGGATCTGCCGCGATCGTTGGTGCCATCCCAGGAGACAGAGTGGGTACCGGAAGCATAATTGCGGTCGATCAGTGATTTGACCAGCTGGCCGCGGCTGTTGTACACTTTCAGAACCACCCGCTCGTCAGACGGCAACCGGAAATTAATCGTGGTTGACGGGTTGAACGGGTTGGGATAGTTCTGTTTGAGTTCAAACGTGGTCGCGACGCCAGCGGCTTTTGCAATGTCGACTTTCCGCTTCTGTGCCGGTGCATTTGGCGGAATTGGTCCGACATGGTACGGCCGCATCATCTCGTTATCCTCATGCTCGACAATATGGCAGTGCCATACGTAGAATCCTGGCAAGTCGAACAGCATCTTTATGCGGGTAATTTCACCCGGATACGAAATCACTGTATCTTTCGGACCGGTCTCCCAGGCTTCGGGGAGACGGACATTTCCGTCAGCATCCTCCCGATTGACCACTTCAAAGTGGACCAGATGTACATGAATTGGATGTGCATCGGCCGTAAAATTGTGGATCTCCCATATCTCGCTGGTACCGAGAGCGGGATTTTCCGTGATCAGATCCATCCAGAGCAGAGGATTTCCGGTACCATCAGGATTCAACGTGCCCAGGAGGGCTGAAGTCGGTCCGAAAACCTCACCGGTTGAACAATCCAAAACAACATTTCCGGCAGCGTCTTCGCTTGCCCTGACGCTTGCCGATTCTTCTTCATTGAGTGACACTATACGCGTAATAGTGGCGTTGCCAGGGCGGGATATGCTGGCAGGGTTGCCGGTAGAATCGAATTATCTGTACTCGTGGCTGCTTTGACACGGAATTGCATTACCTGACCTGTGCTGGCAGAATCTGCTGCATCAAAGTCATCATCCGGAACTCCCCCACCAAAAGGTTCGTCCGGACCCAGATTCTGAAGGATAATCTCTGTATTGACAGGAATATTTGTGAAATCCATAATCACATCCGCTCGTTCAGCCGGGGCCATGAGCAGCTCATTGAGCTGAACCGTGGCAGGTAGAAATCCCTGATCACCACCGATCTGATAGAAAGGCATTCCGTTATCGGTTTTCAAAATCAGAAAACGGGAGTTACAGCCGTTCAGCAAACGGAAGCGGTAACGGCGTTGCTCGACTTCCAGGTAGGGCCAGGTGCGGCCGTTGACCACCATCATATTGCCGAAAAATTCCGGATTCCAGATCGGTGAGACATCACTTGGCAGGCCATCGCAGGCGATGTCCGGAATAAACGGAATCTGCAGCTGGGCAGGATCCAATCCCTCAAAGAAAGCACGATTATCCGGATAGAAAAGCGAACCATCAGCATTAAAAGAACGATCCTGAATCACAATCGGGATTTCGGTGTATTCACCGAAAGGATCATCACCAACCCCCGGTGCGACATAGCCAAGATCAAGATCATTGGGTCCGCCGCGGATCAGCCAGAAACCGGCCGGTCCGGCGTATACATTTAGTCTTGTCATGCCCAGTGTATGATCATGGTACCAAAGCGTTGTGGCTGGCTGGTCGTTGGGATACTTAAATGAAACGGTACCCGGCATCCATCCCTTTCCGTATTTGGTGTTGAAATAATCGAAAAATGTTCCGGTTGAAGCATAACCCGCGGGAATATTATTTGCTGCCGGTAAATACCAGGCTTCCGCATATCCATCGCTTTCTTCGGTCGTATGTGCTCCGTGGACATGGGTGACGAGCGGTACCGGGCCCAGATAAGGTGTGGGATCTGATCCACGCCGGTCACGTCCGGCCAATCCACCCGGCGGATTCGCCCAGTGCAGGGTCTGGTCCACCGGAAGGATATGCGGTAAAAAATTGCCCATGGGATCGACTAATTCATTCCGCCATTGGACCTGGGTTTGCATATTCCAGGTATTCTCAATCGTAAAGGCGGGATAATTAAACGTTTGCGGATGTTTTCGTGAACCGTAACTCCAGACTGTAGTCACCGGATGAGGCGAGGGCAGAATTTGTTGCTGGAATTGTCTGACAGCAATATCATACTTTGCCTTTCGTCTGCTGAATTTTCCGGGCATTGCCGGCGGTTTGATTAGCGGAAGTTCGTATTTGCCGACACTACCTGGATCAAGCGTCCCACCCGCAATTTGTGCATACAGCTTCCGCGTGTCTAACTTCCAGGGCAGAAGCAAAGCGGCGCCGGTCAAACCCGCGGTCTTCATAAAATCTCTTCTCTTCATCTGATTCCCCCAATTTGAATCATTCATGGTTGGTTGAATTAATAAAAATAAATAAACAAAAGAAATATCAACGGGCAATCAAACGCATCACCTCCCTTTAATAATACTTATTTGAACTCGGTTAATTGTCAGATGCAAAAAATAACAAACAAAAAAAAACTATTTATAATGTGGTTTGGGAAACCATTTTTTTCAGCTCGGGTCGCTAAAAATTCCTCAGCAAAGAAATATCTGATGAAGTTACCAGACCAAATCAAATCTCTCTTCGTGATCTGAAATATATTTTTGAAAATGTTTTAAATCAAGAAAAAATATATACTAAATATAAATAATCTAAAGAAATGTTAACTAATACTACAGTAATGTTTTATATTGTTTAAATTTATGAAAATATAATTAACATAATCCTTCTGATCTGTGAATAAATATCAATATAGGATCTAGATTATCGTTTTTTATTATAGTTAGAGGGATATTTTCCGAATATCAAAGACTGAGCACCAAACCAGATTATAATGTGACCATAGTCAATAGTAATATTAAATCTATCCATAGATTTTTCTAAAAATATATGAGGGATATTATGAAGATTTTACAGAGTTGCCTTATCTTACTGCTGGCCGTGGTGATCTGGCAATGCGGTTCCGACCCAATGGCTGAAGCCGAACAGGCCTTTCAAAACGGTGATTATACCCTGGCCATCCGGCTTTATTCGGCATTGAAAAAGGAACAACCCAAGAACAGTAAGTCCATCGACGAGAAAATCGCCCTTTCATATATGCTGCGTGGTCAGGAACTTTTCGGCAAAACGCGCAATATCCAGAGTTTTGCCGGTAATATCAAGAAAGCCGTCGAATTTATGTCCGATAATCCCTCCGATGAATTTACCCGGCTCTATTCAAATATTCTTGCAGCCTTGGCAGAAGGTTATATGAATGCGGTACCAGCCAACGACATGGAAAAAGACCGCAATCTGAGTGAAGCCCTGACCAATCTGCGCAAAGCACAGGCATTGGATTCCACTAATGCAGCCGTTGATTCCCTGATGCAAAAATTCCGCCGTGACAATTTTGAGGATATGAAATCCAAGGCGTACGATTCATATCGAAAAGCCCAGAAGATGCGGGATGTGGATTATTATTTTATCTCCGAATATTATGTTAAGAAAGCGTCTGATATTGATCCGAATGACAAAGATCTGGTCGATCTGCTGACCAAGATTCGTCAGAAAACCATTTCGGTGCTTAATTACCGTGATCAGGTTTCGTTGGCCATCGCAGATAAACGACAACAGGAAAATCAGTTGATCTTTGATGTTACAATTAAGAATTATCTCCCAACTCCGGCAAATCTAGATGTGGACCGTTTCCACCTGGTCGGCCTTGATGGCACGAGCTACCCGATGGATAAGGATATGATGAATATTTTTCTTAAGGGAAAAAGTCTTGAAAATCAGCTGTTGAATGATGCCAATCCGATGGTCAATGGGCTGTTGGTCTTCAAAGTCCCTCCGGGTACAAAACTGGCCTATCTCGAATATAAATATGATAATCAGAACAGTTCAAGGAAATATTTTCCGTGATCGGTTGAACAAGATCAACATATAGTCAATGTTTCAAGAATTTAATCCCCGCGAAAGTGGGGATTTTTTTTGGATAATCTGCTGGTGGAGAATAGGAAGTTCAATGGGCGCAGAAATTAATAGAGGTTGATCAAGGCGTCGCAAAAACAAATATTATGTTCAAAGCCTGCGTTTCAATCCGCTGGCGCCTCCACTGATAAACTTGAGGTGATCATTCATTTCATTCAAATCTGTATCCTGTCGATCCGAGCCACTATCCATGAACATATTGAAATCGGAGATATCTGTATCAACCGATACCATTTTCATGTTTATGGTATCTGCTTTTTTTTTGCTGAATATTTTTTGTAAAAAAGACATTTTGTATTCCTCCATTTAATTTCAATAATCGTCCAACTTCGAAATACTTTAACCAATTTTAGAAAATCATACGCTGCCTTGGAATATTAACAGGCAAATTCAAGTATAATTGATAATATCATCTGCAGGAGTCAGAATGTCGGTACCGCCAAAAACAACACACCAAATTCCGAATGTAATCGTCCGCTTTGCCGGGGATTCAGGCGACGGTATACAGATCACAGGAAATCAGTTTACCTCGACAACAGCCATGGTAGGTAACGATCTTAGTACATTACCCGATTTTCCCGCTGAGATTCGGGCTCCGGCCGGCACCCTTTATGGCATATCGGGTTTTCAAATTCATTTTAGCAGCGATCGGGTTTTCACACCGGGAGATTCTCCGGACGTACTGGTTGTAATGAATCCGGCTGCCTTGCAGGCCAACATCGGTAATTTGAAGATGAATACGATCATAATCGCTAACGAAGATGCGTTTACCGAGCGCTATTTAAAATTAGCCGGTTATACACTCAAATCCACTTGAGGACGATTCACTGGACAAATTTCAGACTTTTCATCGTTCCGATCACGACCCTGACCCGCCGGGCATTGGAGAATATGAATCTACCCAAGAACACGATGGACCGGTGTAAAAACTTTTTTGCTCTGGGTTTGATGTATTGGATGTATACCCGTCCGCTTGAGAAAACCGAAAACTGGATTAACGAAAAATTTAAAAATGATCAGGCTTTGGTAGAAGCAAATACGCGGGCTTTACGCGCCGGATATAATTTTGCCAATACAACGGAAATGTTTACTTCCAGTTACGAAGTTCCGATTGCCGAAATAGAGAAGGGCACATACCGTAATATCAACGGAAATGAAGCGCTTTGCCTCGGATTGGTCGCGGCGGGTGAGAAAAGCGGATTAAACGTATTTCTATCCGGGTATCCGATTACCCCCGCAAGTGAAGTGTTGCATATCATGTCGAAGTATAAGAATTACGGTGTCAAAACATTTCAGGCAGAAGATGAAATTGCCGGGATCACAGCAGCACTTGGCGCTTCATATACGGGTGCTATCGGAGTCACCGCAACCAGTGGTCCAGGGCTTGCACTTAAATCAGAAGCCCTCGGTCTAGGGGTGATAACCGAACTTCCGTTGCTACTGATTGATATTCAAAGGGGTGGCCCCAGTACCGGGCTGCCGACCAAAACAGAGCAGGCGGATCTGAATCTGGCACTTTTTGGCCGGCACGCCGAAGCACCATTACCGGTAATTGCAGCAAAAAGTCCGGCAGATTGTTTTCAGGCGGCGTTTGAAGCGGTTCAGGTGGCAATACGATTTATGACACCGGTTATTTTACTTTCCGACGGTTATCTGGCCAATGGTGCGGAACCATGGCTGATTCCCGATCCGGAAAAACTCCCGGAAATCGAAGTCGTATTTGCAAGAGATCCCGCTACTTTTGCACCCTATTACCGCAAGCCCGAAACGCTTTCCCGTATGTGGGCCATACCGGGAACACCTGGGCTGGAACATCGTATCGGCGGTCTCGAGAAAGAGGATATTACCGGGAATGTGTCATATGATCCCGAAAATCATCACCGGATGGTACACCTGAGAGCGGAAAAAGTGCGTCATGTGGATCATTTTGTCCCAAAGCCGGATCTGGAAGGACCTCCGGAAGGGGATGTTCTGGTCATTGCGTGGGGAAGTACCTATGGGACCATTCATGCCGTTATGCGCAAATTATGGCAGCAGGATAAAAAGGTAAGCCACTATCATCTCCGATGGATAAATCCGCTTCCAGGCGATTTAGGAAAAATTATTACCAGATTTAAACAGGTACTGGTACCTGAGATCAATCTGGGTCAGCTGCGTCAGCTGATCCGGGCAGAATATCTGGTTGATGCCCTGGGTTTTAATATGGTGCGCGGTCTGCCATTGCGGACCGGTGAACTGGAAGAGGAGATCAACCGTTTACTGACAGGTGACAAATGAAGTTGACAAAAGAAGATTTTGAGACGTCGCAGGAGCCACGTTGGTGCCCCGGCTGTGGTGATTACTCCATTCTGACCCAGATGCGCCGCGTACTACCTGATATTGGTGTACCAAAAGAACGAATAGTATTTGTGGCCGGAATCGGTTGCTCCAGCCGATTTCCGTATTATGTTGATACCTATGGTGTCCATGGCATACATGGCAGGGCGATTCCGATAGCCAGTGGTATTAAACTCTCTAATCCCGATTTATCGGTGTGGGTGATTACCGGTGATGGTGATGCATTGAGTATTGGTGGCAACCATTTTCTGCACCTGTTCCGGAGAAATATCGATATCAATGTAATCCTGTTTAATAATCGAATTTACGGGCTGACAAAAGGTCAGTATTCTCCGACCTCTGAGTTTGGAAAGATAACAAAATCTACCCCCCATGGTTCGCTTGACCAACCGGTGAATCCGGTAGAGTTGGCGCTTACCGCCGGCGCGACATTCGTAGCCAGGACAATTGACCGGGAACCGGCGCACATGGTTGATATTTTTAGAAGAGCCGCTACCCATAAAGGGACCTCATTCGTGGAAATATATCAAAACTGTAATATATTCAATGATGGCGCCTTCTCAGACCTGACCGACAAGACGACAAAAGATGAAAATATTTTATATTTAAATCATAACCAGCCGTTAAAATTTGGTAAAGATAAAGGGATTTCTGCCGATGGTAAGGATGTGCATATTATTGATTTGGATCACAATACCAGACCCGGACGGGTGTCTATATTTAAAGAAAATGAACCGACACCGTATATTGCCGGTATGCTGGCAAAGATGACGTACAATCCAAATCTGCCGACACCGGTTGGTGTTTTTCGGAATATCGAGACACCTCGCTACGAAGATCTGCTTAGCAGCCAGATTCGTGACGAAATTGAACGCAAAGGTGCAGGAAATCTAAAAGAATTATTTTTTACGGGTGATATTTGGCAAGTATGAACCAGTTGGCAGAAAATGATTCTGAAGCGGCTGTATCCGCCAGGTCAATGAATTTAAATAAATCATCGATTCTTGTGGTTGATGATTCCGCTGAAAACATCCGTTTGGTATCCGAAGTATTGAATCGTCAGGATGACAGTTTTGCGATTTACTCTGCCCGTGACGGGTATGAGGCACTTGAATTTATTAAGACAATCATTCCGGACTTGATCATGCTGGATGTGGTCATGCCCGGTATGGATGGTTTTGAAGTCTGCAGAGTCATCAAGAATGATCCGAAAACGCGGCTGGTACCCGTCGTGATGATTACCGCCCTTGACAGTCAGCAGGACCGCTTGAGGGGACTTGATGCCGGTGTTGATGACTTCATCTCCAAACCATTCAATGTATATGAGTTACTGGCACGTGTAAAAAACCTGCTCAAATTGCGCAGTTATATCAACGAACTGGAGCATGCGGAACAGGTTATCTTTAGCCTGGCGCGCGCTGTTGAGGCCAAAGATGAATATACCGAAGGCCATTGCGAAAGGTTGTCAATTCTTGCACAATATATCGGAGAAGCCCTCAAATTGTCCGATTCCGATCAACTGATTCTTAAACGAGGCGGAGTCCTCCATGATATTGGTAAAATTGCCATTGACGACTCGATTTTACTCAAACCCGGACCGCTCACCGAGGCGGAATACGAGATTGTAAAAGCCCATCCGGTTATCGGTGAAAATATATGCCGGCCTTTGAAAACACTTCAACCGGTATTGCCGGTCATTCGTTACCATCAGGAAAGGTTTAATGGCAGCGGCTATCCCGATGGACTAAAGGGAGAAGAAATTCCGATTCATGCCCGGATCATAGGCGTGGTTGATTGCTATGATGCGCTAACAACCGAACGCCCATACCGCCAAGCGCTTTCAAAGGATGAAGCACTTAAGATCATGGATAAAGAAACCGAAGCCGGTCTCTGGGATCCAAACTTGTATGCAATCCTTAAAAATATTCTTAGTGATGACCGGTACGACCTGGAATTTGATGCCCTCGATTCAAATCTCGCCAACGACACCCCGGTATAAATGCTTGTAATTATCAGGCATTTTATTTAACTTCAGTCTTACTCTGCTATATTAAGAAATAATAGAAATTTAAGTATGGAGTTATCATGCGCATTCTCGGTGTATTTGTTTGGATCATCATCGGTGCGATTGTGCTATGGTTTTTTGCGATGAATCTGGGACAATATGTTACGATCCATCTGTTTCAAACAACTTACCAAAATGTTAATCTTATCGTCGTCATTTTTATTACCTTTTTCATCGGTACGATTGTCGGGGCAATTATTCTCTCTTCCTATGTTTTGAATGCCAAATCAGAAGTTCGTGCCCTCAGAAAAGAAAAGTCGAAACTACTTCGTGAATTGGATGGATTACGCAATATGTCCATTGACGAGATTCCGGATGCCGATACCAAGATCGATAGCGAAATAACAACGACGGATCTTTAGGAGACTTAACCAATGGAAAATTCGCTCTCGATTGAATTCTGGTTGATTATCCTGTTGTTTATTACTGTTGCCCTCAGTTTCCTGTATATCTACTATGAGCGGAAAAGAGTACGCACAGGGGAGGATACTTCTTATCTTGACGGACTGCGTTATATGGCTGACGGTGAAAACCGGCGGGCAATCGAGAAATTTAAAGAGGCTGTCAGACATGATTCGGATAATCTGGACGCCTATTTAAAAATAGGCGTTATTCTGCGGCAGGAAGGTTTGTATAACAATGCGATCCGGATTCACAAAGATTTAATGCTGCGTGGAAATATTGACGCAGAACTGAAGATCGAGATCCGTAAGAATCTTGCCCTGGATTACTGGTTGGCAAAGTATTTTGATAAAGCTGAGAATTTACTGGACGATCTTCGTAAAAATAAGTCGATGATTGATTGGGTGGCTCCATATTTATTGAAAATCTACGAGGAACGCAAAGACTGGCAAAAGGCCTTTGAATTGTATGAAGAAAGTAACTTAGCGGGCACCCCGCAGGGCAAGCAAAATTTGGCCAGGTATAAAGTCTTTGATGGTGCACGTGTACGCTAACGAAAAAGATGAACGTGCGGCAAGAATTATGTACAAAGATGCCATAAAACTGGACAAAAAATGTGCCGAGGCCTATCTGCATCTCGGGGATTCATACTGGAATGAAAACCGCCCCAATGATGCTATAAATGCCTGGAACGATTTGTGTCGGAAAGTCCCCGAAAAAGCTTATCTCGCTTTTGACCGGCTTGAAAGAGCGCATTATGAAAAAGGTCAGTTCAGTAAGATCGAAGAATTGTATCAAAATATGTTGCAGGAAAATGAAGACGATATCGATGTGATTATTGCGTTATCTGATATCTATCGAAAAAAAGGGGAATATGCAGATGCCCTTAAACTGCTGCAACAAGCCCAGAAGAAGGAAATCGATCAGGATATGGTTCAGACGCAGATGGTAAAAGTGCTTTTTGATAAAAGCCAGTATAAAGATGCGGCAAAAATGGCTGTTGAATTGATTGAGCGTAAATTTAGTGAGAAGAATGAACAAAGCACATCTTAAATTTTATTTATTACTGTGTATTACATCCATCTGTTTGCATGGTTTATCTACTGCCCAGGATATTTCCACCTTATATGCCCTGTATGAAGCCCGTGAAATGGAGCAGCTGGAGCAACGTCTGGCCACCCTACCGGAAAGCGCCGGTCAGGTTTCGGATGTAATCTTTTTCAGGACTGTATTTAATGAAAACGGGGAAGAGGCACTCACGGTTTATGAGGATCTATTTCAACAGGCCGACGGCTGGTTAAGGCATGTCACTGCTGTGAAACTGGCCCAGTATTATTACGCACGCGGATATTATGTAAAAGCGGCAGGGTACGCCGAAATTGCAGAGGTGAAGCCATCACGACCGCCTCAAGGGAAAATCAGCTCCGTAACGGTCAAAACACCGGTACCGCCTTCATCACCAGGGGAGGCTTTATATGCCATTCAGGTCGGTGCTTTTAGCTATCGGGATAATGCGCAAAAAATGCTTAATCTGTTGAACCGACAACACGTGGAAGCCAAAATTGTTGACCGCCAAATTAATGGCAAACCCTTATTCTGTGTGTGGATAAACGGAAAAAATGATCCTGATGAGACGAGAGATTATGCTCAGGAATTAAAGAAAAAATATAACATTCCTTATCGGATTGTAAAAACCCAATAATCTTACAGAGGTGCCATGGATATATCACTCCTGAAATATGTACCACTTTTTTCTGAACTGAGCGATCATGATCTGGGCGAAATATCAAAAGTTGCAGTCAGACAGGTGTTTCGTAAGGACAATATGATTCTTATCGAAGAAGAAGTCGGATCTACCATGTTTGTAATCCTGGAAGGACGTGTTAAAATCAGCCGAATCAGCGAGGAGGGTCGGGAGGTTATCCTTTCTATTCTCAGTGAGGGTGATTTTTTTGGCGAAATGTCCATACTGGACGGTCAGGCACGTTCTGCCAATGTCGTGACCCTGGAAGATTCAACGATCATGGTGATCCACCGTGAGGATTTCCTGAAAATGATGCATGATTACCCGCAAATTGCGATAAATCTGCTGAAAGAGCTGGCCCATCGTTTGCGCCGGAGTGATTCACAGATAAAAAGTCTTTCTCTGCAAAATGCGACCGGAAAAGTAGCCAGTACGCTTTTACGGATAGCCGACGATTCCGGTAAAATTCATAAAGGGCAGGTGGAAATCCCCAAACTTCCACCGCAGCAAGATCTTGCCAATATGGCTGGCACCAGCCGTGAAACCATCTCGCGTGTTTTAAAAACCCTTTCCGAAGAAGGATATTTGCGCAAAGAAGGCAATAAGATTATTATTCTTGATTATGAATCGTTTCGTTCAGATTTTTCCTGACCGATTTAACCGGAATGAAATCTGAACCTGTAAAAATAGCCTGTATTTCGAATGATCAAGAACGTGCCAGTAAACTAAATACTCAGTTGCAGCCGACGGGAGCAGAATTCATTCATCTTTCCTTTGAAGAAGCCCCTTTTTCCAACTTTAATACCCAGGTTTTTGACCTGATAATCATAGACAGTTTTACCAATCCGGATCTCGCCTTTAAAGATATCTTTGAGCTTCATCCGCCGAATGATACCTCCTCAGTACCTTTCCTTTTTATTCTTCATGAGAAGCAGCTCGAATTACCGCCGGGAAATTCATGCAGATGAATACAGTGCCTCTCTCATGGAGCCATATGATGAACTCGAATTGATCACACTCTGTAGAAACATGGCTGCCCTGAGGAAGCTGGAACAGAAAAGTATACTGTATGATGACGTCATTGAGAGTGAGAAAAAACTGATCTATCACCTGGATACCATCCTCCAGATTCCTTCCCTGGGTGAGTGCAGAACTAATGCAGAGTATTTTTTCACACTACAAACTCAGTTTACCCAGCGTATGGAGCTGACTTTTGCCGCAGAAGAGGTTTTGTTTTTTGAATATGAAGATAAAAAAAAGATGCTCTTGCAGAAATCTTACGGCAAATCGATTGACGAAATTACAAATTTGGTTAGTTTTGATTTTAGCCGAAGCGAAGTTCGCAATGCCTTTCTAAAAAATCAACCGGTTGTCTTTGAGAGCCAGACACTTACGGATCCTTTTGTTCAGGAAACAGAAGAATCTACTGTTAAAAGAATCCGATCATTGATGTTCATTCCATTGATGGTGATCCAGAAACCCGTTGGCGGGTTCGCTCTGATCAACAAGATCTCAAGGCCGACATTCAACGAAAACGATATTGCCCTCAGTATGATTACCGTACAAAAAATGATCTATCATCTGGAGGGGATATTACTTCGCAATATGCCTGCCATGGAAGCAGGAGAATTATCACCAGATCTCCAGGAGATGCTCGATGCGCTCAAATTTGGTATCCTCATTTTCAACCGCCGGTTTGAGATCCTCTATATGAATAAATTTTCCCAACTGGCCCTGCGGGTAAAGCCTTCGGAAAAGCTTATCCTGAATCAGGTTCTCGGACCACAGGCACCAATTGAAATTAAAAAATATCTTGAAAAAAATGAATTTCCGGTCCTCAGACAGGAAATGATGGTGGTTCGGGAAGAGGACAGGACGTTTTACATGGGGTATTCGATCTATGATATCTCCAAAGGGAAATTGCCCCGGTATACTATGACTTTCATGGAAATATCTCAAACAAAACGCCTGCAGGCGGAAATTATCCGGATGGACCGGATGGCTTCGCTGGGTGTTCTGGCCTCCGGTATCGCACATGAAATCCGGAATCCCTTGGCAGGTATCAAAGCAATGGCACAGACGCTGCAGGAAGAACTTCAGGAGGATCAGGGCAGAGTAGAATATGTCGAGCGTATTGTCCGGCAGGTTAACCGGCTTGATGAACTGCTTAAATCATTTTTCTCCTATGCCAAACCGCAGAGACCCAATCCGGTCAGGTGTAAAATCCCTGATATTTTGCATGAAGTGCTGCCACTTTTTCGACGTAAGATAAAGGAAAACAATATTGTCGTCAAAGAAATTTATTCACGTGATCTGAAGGAAATATTTGTCGATTTCCATCAGATAGAACAGGTGTTTTTTAATCTCCTGATCAATGCAATTGATGCGATGACCAAAGGCGGTACCTTAACAATTCGTGCCCGTCTGCCCGAGGAAACACAGTTGATGATCGATCGCCGGCAACGAATTCCAAAACTATTCTCGGATGTTTACAATGAAATTATCATATCAGATACCGGTGTAGGCATGGATAGCGATACCCTCAATAATATGTACAATCCGTTTTTTACCACTAAATCCTACGGTACGGGTCTCGGATTATCGATTGTGTACCAGATTATCCTTGAGCATGGTGGCCAGATTACCGTTGACAGCGAAATTGGACGCGGAACCAATTTTAGAATATTACTCCCGGTATATGTTGAAAAAGATCAACAAAAGAATTAGCCGACCATCTATTTATTTGTTCTGACATTTTTCGTAAAATATATATTCTTAAAGAAATAAAAAGCCCAGAGGAATTTTTCAAAGGAGAAAATACCATGATGGATAAAATCACAAAATATCTTGGTAATGCCACCAAGGATTTACTTGATCATAAGTGTAAAACAGTAGATAAAAGTATGCTGCATCTCCCCGGACCAGACTTTGTAGACCGTGTCTGGATCGATTCCGACCGATCGGTATCGGTATTACGTAATATGCAATCAATATTCAATAGCGGCAGACTTTCCGGAACGGGTTATTTGTCGATTCTTCCGGTGGATCAGGGTATCGAGCATTCCGGAGGCGCCTCCTTTGCGCCTAATCCGATCTATTTTGATCCTGAAAATATTGTAAAACTGGCAATCGAAGGCGGATGCAACGCCTGTGCATCAACTTTAGGGGTTCTTGGTGCGGTGGCCCGCAGATATGCACATAAAATTCCATTTATTGTAAAAATTAATCACAATGAACTGCTGACAGCACCCAATAATTTTGACCAGATCATGTTTGCCGATGTCAAACAGGCCGCCGATATGGGTGCGGTTGCTGTGGGTGCAACGATCTATTTTGGTTCGGAAGAATCAAGCCGGCAGATTATCGAAGTTAGTGAAGCCTTCCAGTACGCCCACGAACTTGGTCTGGTAACCGTTTTGTGGTGCTACCTTCGTAATTCCTCATTCAAAATTGATGGTAAAGATTATCATGTATCAGCGGATCTCACCGGCCAGGCTAACCACCTGGGGGTTACGATTGAAGCTGATATTATAAAACAAAAATTACCCGAAAATAATGGCGGGTATAAAGCGGTTGCGAAAAAACTGGGGAGTTATGGAAAAACTTCCGATAAGGTTTATTCCGAACTTTCTACGGATCATCCGATCGATTTGACCAGATATCAGGTTTTGAATAACTATATGGGACGGGCAGGTTTGATCAACTCGGGTGGCGCTTCGGGTGACAATGATTTTGCCGAAGCCGCTATGACGGCAGTCATCAATAAAAGAGCAGGCGGCATGGGATTGATTTCCGGGCGGAAAGCATTTCAACGTCCCATGAAGGACGGTTCAGCCCTGTTAAATCTCATCCAGGACGTCTACCTTGCTAAAGATATTACCGTAGCCTGAGTAGCAATACAATCCGTATATAAGGCGCATCAATTCTGGTGCGCCTTTTATTTGTCCGCCACGTTCAGGGCAGGTGACCATGGTTCATGCAAAAAGATACACGATTTCACTCATACCCGGCGATGGTATTGGTCCGGAAGTGACATCTGCAGCACGCAAAGTACTCGCTGCAGCCGGTATCATAATAGATTGGGAGGTTGTTGATGCCGGTGTAAAGTCCATTGAAAAAAATGGAACAACGTTACCCGATGAAACGATTACTTCGATCAAACGCAATAGAGTTGCGCTAAAAGGTCCGCTTACCACGCCCATCGGTGAAGGGTTTCGATCGGTCAATGTGGAACTTCGTAAGCAACTTGATCTTTACGCCAATGTGAGACCAATTCGATCTTCTTTGGGGATATCATTCCATCATTCACCCATTGATCTGATCATTTTCCGCGAAAATACGGAAGATCTTTATAGTGGGATGGAAAATGAAATTGCTCCCGGAGTTACCCAGGGTTTAAAAATAATTACTGAAAAAGCCTCCACCCGGATTGCAAATTTTGCCTTTTCATGGGCGAGCCAAAATAAGAGACGGATGGTCCATGCCGTTCATAAAGCAAATATCATGAAAAAAAGTGATGGCCTTTTCCTGAATTGTGTTCGCAAGGTGTCAAAGAACTTTCCGGATATTGAATATCGCGAGATTATCGTTGACAATTGTGCCATGCAACTGGTGATGCGACCCGAAAAATTTGATGTACTTGTTCTGACCAATCTGTATGGGGATATTATTTCTGATTTGACCGCCGGGCTGGTTGGCGGGCTGGGGCTGGTCCCGGGAGCGAATTTTGGCGATCATTACGCCGTATTTGAATCGGTCCACGGCAGTGCCCCTGATATTGCTGGCAAAGGAATCGCCAACCCGCTGGCAACGATTGCGTCCGCTGTTATGATGCTCAGGCATATCGGCGAAGAAAAAGTGGCAGCCCGTATCCGGGCGGCAATTACCCTTTATCTGGCAGAAAAAAGTTATCTGACGCCCGATCTCGGTGGTTCCAGTACGACCGATGAACTGACCGATGCGGTCATTGAAAAGATAAAATTGTTGAAGTGAAAATAAACAACATAGCAACAAAGAAACTAAGCAACAAAGTCAGAGAGCAATAAAGTTATATCCCTGTCGCTTTGTCACTCGGTTGCTCTTTCGCTTTGAATCATCGAAACAAAGGAAAGTTGAATAAATGAAAATCACTATAGAATACTGCGTAGTCTGAAACTACTACCCCCGTGCAGCCGGTCTGGCTGAAGAAATTAAAAAAGCAAAAGCAGATATTGAAGTTGAATTGATAAAAAGCTCCGGTGGCGCTTTTGAGGTGAGCTGTGACGGGAAGATCATATTCTCAAAGTTTCGTCAGGGAAGATTTCCGGAGAGCAAAGAAATAATGGATCTTTTATAAAAACAGTCGTTTTAACGTCGCTCCAACTGTGCAAGCATTTTCTTTGCCTCAGGCTCATTGGGATTAATCGAGAGCACTTTTCGGAACACGTTTGCAGCTTTGCCATGAAATCCCTGCGCGTAGTAAATTTTGGCCAAAGAGAGATTGGCCGCAAGATCGTTGGGTTTATCTTTTAGGACGCTATCCAGATCACCAAGTACCAAATCAATGATGTTAATGTAATTGTGAAAAGCACCCAGTGTCGGGTGGGCTACAAAGTAAGCAGGATCAATTTCCACGACCTCTTTATATTTTGCCAGTGACTTCTCTCGATCACCTTTTTCCTCATATAGTTTGGCCAGCTTGATGTGCGCACGGATCAGATCAGGTTGAATCTGAATTGACTTTTCATAATATATCCTCGCACTGTCAAGCTGATTCATCTCATGGTAAGTCAGGGCCAGATTAAAAGTCGCTTCCAGGAATCCTTTGCTCGATTTCTGGGCGGTAGAAAAAGCCTTCACCATTTCACGATACACTTCGGAACGCTCACGTACCGAGGCGCCTGCTTTTGAACGTTGGCGTTGTTCTTCAGCAAGATTTGGATCAAACATTTCCAGAAATGCCTCGATCAATTCACCCAGAACTGCCTGTTTGTAGGCCGTAATACCGAGCATAAAATTTGCGCTTGGCTCGTTGGGATAAATTTCCAGAATCTTTTTGAATTCTGCATAGGCACTATAGTAGGTCTGTACGCGGTAATAACTCTCCCCGAGCTTTTGTTTTACCTCATAGTTTTCCGGTGCCAGTTCACTTGCTTTCTTATAATGGGTAATGGCTTGCCGGAATAAATTTTGATTGAAGTAAATATTTCCCATTTCGGCGTAGATATCCGGGTAGTCGGGATTTAGTTCGGTCGCTTTTCTCAGATATTGATCGGCTTCTTTGTATTGTTTCAAATTTACGCTGATGGTACCAAGATAATAAAAGGGTTTATAATCATTTGGATTGAAATCGGTCACTTTTATAAAATCCGCCTTCGCGTTATTATAATCTCCTTTGCGCATGTAGATTAACGCACGGCCAAAATACGGTTTTTCAAAATTAGGTAGTGATTTAATGATAATATCAAATTGCTGAAGGGCATTGTCATAATCATGGTTGTTAAAGTAAGCGATCCCCAGATTGTAGTAGGCTTCCCAGAACTTGCTGTCCTCACGGATGGCCTGCCTGAAAAGTCCGGTTATAATTTCCATCTGTTTGTTGGTTTTCTCGTTTTCCACATATCCCAAACAGAAGTACTCAAACGCTTTCGGGGACGACGTGATCCGGCGGTTGAAGATAGCCTGTTCCTGTGGTGTGAGGTTGACGGCTGTGAGATTTAAAATGCTTTGCGCCATATCATCGGCAATGTCAAAAATATCATTCAGGCTTTTACTGTATTGTTTGGATAAAATTGATGCGCCGTTAAATGAATTGACAATATTGAAATTGATAATAAGGTTTTGACCATTTGTGGAGTAGGAACCGGTAATTCCGATGTTTATACCCGCAGCCCGGCCAACATGATATACCATTTCACCATTGATTTTTCCGGAAGCGTATCCGGATTCTGCAAGTGCTTTCTTGATTACGGATTGGTCCGGCACATAATACGCAGCAACATTGGCGAGTTTGTTGGATAAAAGGTATTGTAAGCCGAAATTTATCCATTCATATTTTTGATCGTTTTTGAGATTCTCAAAGGGTAGAATTCCGACGTTGCGTTTTTCTACGGCCATACCCGTATTGCTGAGGATCAGGAGCGCCAACAGAAGGGATAAAAAATGATACCGGGCTTTGAACAAATCGGAATTCCTTCCTCAAAAATAATTAATATTATTTAATTTAACGACGGACATTCTGCTATTCAAGTTATTTTGCTTTGCTTTCAATGCCTTCCAGTATGTTTTTCAGGCAAACTTTATTTCATTAATCGGAATAATTCGGGAAATCTTCGATTTTTTTTTGTCAAAATATGTTTTTTTTAAGCTTACGGAACATATTTTTGCTCTTGTTGGTTAATATCTTCATAACGAGAATTACCGATTGACTCATCCCGGTAATCAGATTAAATTTAAAAATATTATTGGTTTATTAATTGAATTCGATAAATCGCCGACAAAACAGGAACGTTACCAAGCGACATAGTAATAAAGCAACAAAGTGATAAGACAGAAAATTCGGTTAAGTCCTGCATTTAAATGCTGAGTGATCGCTCAGGGGATCAAAAATCTCAATGCATGCAAGAAGGTTTATTGTTTCTTTGTTACTGTTTCGCTTTGTCGTTTTGTCACCCTTTATATGCACGAGGTAAACCGCCAAAATTTGCTACGTACTCAGAAATTATCAGGAGAGGAATAATGCCACGCCGCAAATTTATGACGTTTATAAGCGTGCTCGGATTTATATTTCCCGCTATTATATTTCCCGCAGAAACAAATCTGGCCGTTGAAAGTTCTTCCCAAACAGAACTGGTTTTGAAATGGAATCTGGGTGATCTTAAAATCGAAGAAATAACCAACCAAACTGAGAAATTTCATTATATTTATTTCAGCCAGAGTAGAATGACCGGTGAACCGGGAAAACCTCAAATCCCCCTTAAGGAGTTTTATATCGCGGTACCGCCTGAGGCGATTGTTTCGGGATCCGTATCAGAGATCAGATATAAGCGTATGGCCGGTTTCCGACCGTTGCCGGCCAATCCGATGGGCCGGGATAAATTCGGTATATCGGTCAACGATGCTACAATTGATCAAGAGAACTATAATTTTAGACCTACCGCGTTGATCGAATTCTCTGAGATCCAATATTTCCGGGATTTACCCGTTGTGCGGGTGCGATTTTATCCGGTTAGTTATGATGATAACCAACAACAACTGGAAATGATTCAGTCTGCGATGGTGCGAATTCAATTCCGAAACGGGAGTTCCGGTGGTTCGGGAACTATAAGAAGGTCGGCACTCGATCAGATTTACCGTGAAAAAGTGATCAATTTTGAGCAGGGAAAGCAATGGTTGCGGGTTAATCCACGTGTGTTAAGAAAATCTTCTGATGTGCCGTCCGGACCATGGTTCAGGATGGAGGTTCTTCAGGATGGTATATATAAAATCAGCCGAAACACACTCATCCAGGCTGGTATTGATCTCGCAGCACTGGACCCGCGCACCATCAGGATTTTCAATCATGGGGGTAATCCGCTGGAGATCCAAACCGGTCTTACACCCATAGCTGATCTTGGTCCGCAGGAAAATGCGATCCTGGTAAGTGGACAGGAGGATGGACGTTTTGATGAAAATGATTATGTCCTCTTCTATGGAAGCGGTCCGGGTGGCTGGTCCTTTGATTCCAATCGCAATGATTTTCAGCTATATTGAACAGCCGTATGATAAGAAAAATGTCTACTGGTTGACCCATGGGGGCATTGCCGGAAAACGCATGCAAACCACGGACATCCCGCCAACTGCACAAACGAGCAATGAAACCTGGTTTACAGAACGGATAAGGCTCGAAGAAGATCGTTACAATCTGCTTGCATCGGGCGCGGATTGGTATGGTAACCGGTTCTTTGGTCTTAACGGCAGCTATAGCCAAACCGCCGTTATTGATCCTCTGCCAGATGCAAATATTCTGGCCAGGTTCAGGGTAAAATTCAAAGCAGGCAACGGAGTTAAATGGCTGGATCCTTTGAAATATGAGTATTTTTTTACGGTATTTATCAATCCGGAACGTATTTCCAGTCCTATTCTTGTCAATAACCGGTTGCCAAGCCGCAACAGCAGAACCTTTGAAACTTCTATAATCTCTCGCGATTACCTGCTTACGGGAAACAATACCTTTAAAATTGATTATCGTGGTAACTATCAGGAATGCAATGCGTATCTCGACTGGATTGAATTGTTCTATCCCCGGGCGCTAACCGTCAAAAACAATATCTTGATTTTTTATACGAACACACTTGGTGGGATCGGAAATTATGCGATAAACGGTTTTACGGCCACTGACGTGAGGATTATGGATATTTCTGATCCTAAAAATGTATCTCTTATTGCAACCGAGGGAAGCGTCCAGAATGGAAGTCTGAATGTCAAATTAGATCTTTCCGATAACCGTCACCGTCGCCTCGCTGCATTAACAAATAACTCCGCCGGAATCAACAGCATTTCGTCATTACAGCGATTTACACCGGAGACGAATCTACTGGATCCACTCAACCATGCAGATTTACTTGTCATTACCCATCCTTCTTTTTCAGGTTATGCCGATGAGATTGTAAAATTGAGGGGTCAGGGCGACCGGCCGCTAAATGGAAAAGTCATCACGACCAGGGATATATATTTCTGGTTTAGCAGCGGTGTTCAGGATCCTGTAGCCATTCGCGATTTTATCCGGTATGCATACGGTCAATGGACGGATCCAAGACCATCATATGTTTTGTTTTTCGGGGACGGACATTACGATTATCGTAATATTACTCTGGCCGATACCAACTGGGTACCCCCGTATGAAATCAGTTTCGATTATGAGATTGACAGCCGGGAAACCGATAATTTCTTCGTCGATGTCGATTTTAATTCAACCGGATTCAGTTCTATTGTTCCGGATCTTGCCATCGGAAGATTACCTGTGGAGAGTGAGATCGATGCCATCAGGATGGTCGATAAATTAAAACGTTATGAAACTGAACGTAACCGTGACGGGTGGCAAACCGTTATGACCATTGTTGGTGATGATGAAGTCACCAGTTTAAGCAGCTCGGAATGGATCCATCAACGCCAGGCTGAGCTTCTGGCAACCATGTCAGAACTTGATAAATTCATAAAACGTAAAATTTATTTATCCGCATTTAATTCAACCCCCGGCGGATTTGGAAGGGTAAAACCGGAAGCCAATCAGGCGATCATTGATCAGTTGAACGAAGGCACCTTATTGATCAATTATGTTGGGCATGGCAGTCCAAAGGAATGGGCCCACGAAAATGTTTTGAACATGTCAAGGGATCTCAACCGTATACAGAATGAAGGAAAGATTACCTTCTGGATTGCGGCAACCTGTGATTTCGGAAAATATGATGATCCGGAGGATCCCAGTTTTACGGAGGCTTTAATCTGGGTGGAGAATCGCGGTGCGATCGGTGTGCTTTCCTCTTCCCGATTGGTATACTCGAACGAGAATTATGAGATGAACCGTGATTTCTTCAGACGGTTATTTCCGGGTGGTGAACCCAGCAGGCGTTTGGGTGAGGCCATGCTGCTTGCCGGTGGCTATAGTGCCAACGACCAGAAGTATCATCTATTTGCCGATCCGACCATGTATCTGGCCGATCCGCGACAACATATCGAGATAGCACCCATACAGCCAGATACGCTCAAAGCCTTGAGCAAAGTTTCTATAGACGCTCAGATTGTGGAGACTCCGGGGGGAGCTGAAAAGCGGTGCATTTAGCGGGGGGGCGGTGCTTATTGTTAATGATGCCCGTTATGACTCGGTCAATACCGGGGGACCTGACTACTACTCACAGATCGGTCCACGTATTTTCAAAGGCGAAGTTACTGTTGACGGAGGACTCTTTACCGGAAATTTTATCGTTCCCAAGTCTATCCGTTATTTCGACAGACCAGTCGGACGATTGACCGTTTTTGCCTGGGATGAAAATACCCGCCAGGATGCCATCGGATTCAGCGATCAACTTTTATTTAACGGTACGACGGAAAATTTATCGGATGATGCCGGCCCGGAAATAGAAATATATTTTAAGGATCAGGAACAATTTAATTCGGGTGATCTCGTTCCGGCAAGTCCGGTCGTGATTGCTGAAATTAAGGACGAAAACGGCGTCAATCTGACCGGTGAAATCGGGCACACGATCGAAATCAAGATAGATGGCGGACAACCGATCAATATAACCGCATTTTTTGCCTATGAAAGGGATAGTTATCTTGGCGGAAAACTGAGTTATAATCTCGAAAATCTGAGCCCCGGTGAACATAGCCTGCTGATACAGGCGTGGGATAATCTGAACAATCCGACACGTCAGGAAATACAGTTTCGTATTGCGCAGGGAGCAGGTCTTGTACTTCAGGATGTGGTGAATTATCCCAATCCTTTTGTCGGTGAAACCAATTTCACATTCCAGGCACAAGGCCTTTCAGCCGGAGCAGAAGTGCGCATAAAAGTCTATACCATTACCGGCAGACTAATACGTAATCTGGAAGGTCTTAGCCGCCCGCAAGCCGGTTTCAATCATTACCCCTGGGATGCCAGGGATGATGATGGGGATATCCTGGCAAACGGTGTTTATGTTTACAAGGTCATTTTAAAAGATGGTAATCAGCAACGCGAAATTATAGAAAAACTGGTGATACTGAGATAAGATTTCGGGCAAGGGTATCACTTGCTTTCAAAATCATATATTGATAAATTCAGCCATTAATTTTGCGGGATCGTCTAGTGGCAGGACGCCTGGTTCTGGCCCAGGTAGCCGGGGTTCGAATCCCTGTCCCGCAGCCAAAAAAGCCTGTCGTTATGACGGGCTTTTTTTCTCAAGGCACAAGGGCACAAAGAATTTAAGCAATAAATTTGATTTTTTCTTGTCTAATACACAACTTAAATGACTGTAAATATTTTATTTAATTACCAATTACAAATTTCCCTTTCAGTTTCCACCTTCCGTGTTCTGCCATCCAATCTATTGTGCTTTTTATCACATCCTAGTTTCCGGAATAATCCTATTATTCATAATACTTTTTCAATTGACTGATACTATCTTAGCGTATCGTTTCTGAATATAAACGTCAATGCATTGTCTTTTCAGTGGTTAAATAATACGGAGCGTTTATGAAAAAAATATCACAAAATCTGCTGCTTATGATATTTGTTTCACTTTCAGTGTTGCCGGTTCTGGCGCAAAAATATATTGTCGTCGGATGGCATGAAACCGGGATGCATGAATTCAAAAGCAATTTTGAGAATTTCGCCCTGCATCCACCGCATAATGTTCTGAAGGTACAGGTCATAAGGGTTGGGGAAAAGGTCGGATTGCCGGAAATCATCACTTCCGGGGTTAAGGTGACCTATGAAATGCCGGGCAATACCTATTCAGCCGGTAAAACAAATTTCTGGGACTATGCCGGTCAATTATATGGAAAAGAGATTCCAGTGAATATTGGTCTTAGCGGGCTGGGACTGACCGGTGAAATGTCTCTTGAGAGCAACTATTTTATCGCTGACGGCATCCCGCTTACGCCGTTTCAGGACAATGATCTTCAGAATGCGGATCCCTATCAGCAGGCATTGATCAAGGTCTATGATCTGGATGGTAATCTGCTTGCAAAGTCCGAACCTGTCATTCCAGTATCAAATGAGATCAGCTGTGTAAGCAGCGGGTGCCATAGCACTGAGCAGGAATTGCTGAACCGGCACGAGGAGGAGGATGGATTCGATCCGAATAATAAACCGATCCTGTGTGTATCCTGTCATGCCTCCAATCTTGCCGGTACTTCCGGAAATCCCGGTCTTGAATCTTTTTCGGAGGTGATCCACGACAGGCATGTAGGGCGGACAAACAATTGTTATAAATGTCATGCCGGTCAGCAGACCGAATTCAACCGTGGCGTCATGTCAACCAGCGGTTTGGATTGCACAGCCTGCCACGGTAATGTCCGACAGGTGGCCAACAGTATCCGGGACGGGAGAGAACCCTGGCTGGAGGAACCCGGATGTGCGGATGCAGGCTGTCATGGCCAAGAATATGCACTGGAATCAGGAAAACTTTTTAAAGATTCCAAAGGTCATGCCGGTGTCGCCTGCAGTTTCTGTCACGGTTCCCCCCACGCTGAATATCCCTCGTCCCTGGAACAGGACAATGCCCAGGTAGTCTCGCTTCAGGAACATACGGGTGTTCTGACCGATTGCCAGGTGTGTCATGGTGAGCGT